>NZ_BDBF01000033.1 GCF_001612845.1 Nocardia elegans NBRC 108235
TCCGACGGCGCGGCGATCGAGATGCGCGACGGTGACGACGAGGACCTCGAGCGTGCCGCGGCCAACCTCGGCATCAACCTGTCCCGCAACGAAGCTGCGACGGTCGACGACCTCGCGCAGTAGCCGATCGGTCCCGGCGCCCGCATTGGGCGCCGGGGCATAGTTTCCCGCTCCGCGGAAGTGGTCCGCCACGGCGGACGAACTAGCGAACTTTGCTCGATACTGAACCCGAACAGGGGAAAGGAAGTTACGTGCTAGACGTCAACTTCTTCGATGAACTCCGGATCGGCCTGGCGACCGCCGAAGACATTCGCAACTGGTCCTACGGTGAGGTCAAGAAGCCGGAGACCATCAACTACCGCACGCTCAAGCCGGAGAAGGACGGCTTGTTCTGCGAGAAGATCTTCGGTCCCACCCGGGACTGGGAATGCTACTGCGGCAAGTACAAGCGCGTCCGCTTCAAGGGCATCATCTGTGAGCGCTGTGGCGTCGAGGTGACTCGCGCCAAGGTGCGTCGTGAGCGGATGGGCCACATCGAGCTGGCCGCGCCGGTCACCCACATCTGGTACTTCAAGGGTGTGCCGAGCCGCCTCGGTTACCTGCTGGACCTGGCGCCGAAGGATCTCGAGAAGATCATCTACTTCGCCGCCTACGTCATCACCACCGTCGACGAGGATCTGCGCCACAACGAGCTGTCCACGCTCGAGGCGGAGATGGAGGTCGAGAAGAAGGCGATTGCCGACCAGCGCGATGCCGACCTGGAGGCCCGCGCCCAGAAGCTCGAGGCCGACCTGGCCGAGCTCGAGGCCGAGGGTGCCAAGTCCGACGTCCGCCGCAAGGTCAAGGACGGCGGCGAGCGCGAGATGCGCCAGCTGCGCGACCGTGCCCAGCGCGAGCTGGACCGGCTCGACGAGATCTGGACCACCTTCACCAAGCTGGCTCCCAAGCAGCTGATCGTGGACGAGGTCCTCTACCGCGAGCTGCAGGACCGCTACGGCGAGTACTTCACCGGCGCGATGGGTGCCGAAGCCATCCAGAAGCTGATGGAGAACTTCGACATCGACGCCGAGGCCGAGAACCTGCGCGAAACCATTCGCACCGGTAAGGGCCAGAAGAAGCTGCGCGCGCTCAAGCGCCTGAAGGTCGTCGCGGCCTTCCAGGCCAACGGCAACTCGCCGATGGGCATGGTCCTCGACGCCGTTCCGGTGATCCCGCCGGAGCTGCGCCCGATGGTTCAGCTCGACGGTGGCCGCTTCGCCACCTCCGACCTGAACGACCTGTACCGCCGCGTGATCAACCGCAACAACCGCCTCAAGCGACTGATCGACCTCGGCGCCCCCGAGATCATCGTCAACAACGAGAAGCGGATGCTGCAGGAGTCCGTGGACGCGCTGTTCGACAACGGCCGTCGCGGTCGCCCGGTGACCGGGCCCGGTAACCGCCCGCTGAAGTCCCTGAGCGATCTGCTCAAGGGTAAGCAGGGTCGTTTCCGTCAGAACCTGCTCGGTAAGCGCGTCGACTACTCCGGCCGTTCGGTCATCGTCGTCGGTCCGCAGCTGAAGCTGCACCAGTGTGGTCTGCCCAAGCTGATGGCGCTGGAGCTGTTCAAGCCGTTCGTGATGAAGCGTCTGGTCGACCTGAACCACGCGCAGAACATCAAGTCCGCCAAGCGGATGGTCGAGCGGCAGCGTGCCCAGGTGTGGGACGTCCTCGAAGAGGTCATCGCCGAGCACCCGGTCATGCTGAACCGTGCGCCCACGCTGCACCGCCTGGGTATCCAGGCCTTCGAGCCGCTGCTGGTCGAAGGTAAGGCCATCCAGCTGCACCCGCTGGTCTGTGAGGCCTTCAACGCCGACTTCGACGGTGACCAGATGGCCGTGCACCTGCCGCTGTCGGCGGAGGCGCAGGCCGAGGCCCGCATCCTGATGCTGTCGTCGAACAACATCCTGTCCCCGGCGTCCGGCCGCCCGCTGGCCATGCCGCGTCTGGACATGGTGACCGGTCTGTACTACCTGACCCGCCTGGAAGAGGGCGCCAAAGGCGAGTACCGGCCTGCCACCGCGGATGCTCCCGAGCAGGGCGTCTACGCGTCGCCGGCCGAGGCCCAGATGGCCGTCGACCGCGGCGAGCTGACGGTTCGCTCGCTGATCAAGGTGCGCCTGACCGATCAGCGCCCGCCGAAGGACATCGAGGCGGAGCTGTTCCCCGAGGGCTGGCAGCGCGGCGACGCGTGGCTGTGCGAGACCACCCTGGGCCGGGTCATCTTCAACGAGCTGCTGCCGGCGGACTACGCGTTCATCAACGAGCAGATGCCGAAGAAGCGGCAGGCGACGATCATCAACGATCTCGCCGAGCGCTACCCGATGATCGTGGTCGCGCAGACCGTCGACAAGCTCAAGGACGCCGGCTTCTACTGGGCCACGCGTTCGGGTGTCACCGTCTCCATGTCGGACGTTCTCGTTCCGCCGGAGAAGGCCGAGATCATGGAGCGCTACGAGGCGCAGTCCGACCAGATCGAGAAGAAGTACCAGCGTGGTGCTCTCGACCACCAGGAGCGCAACAACGCCCTGGTCAAGATCTGGCAGGAAGCGACCGAAGAGGTCGGTAAGGCGCTGCGTGCGCACTACCCGGCCGACAACCCGATCATCACGATCGTCGATTCGGGCGCCACGGGTAACTTCACCCAGACTCGTACCCTCGCGGGCATGAAGGGTCTGGTGACCAACCCGAAGGGTGAGTTCATTCCGCGGCCGATCAAGTCCTCGTTCCGTGAGGGCCTGACCGTTCTGGAGTACTTCATCAACACCCACGGTGCGCGAAAGGGTCTGGCCGACACCGCGCTTCGTACCGCCGACTCGGGTTACCTGACCCGTCGTCTGGTGGACGTGTCGCAGGACGTCATCGTGCGCGAGACGGACTGTGGCACCGAGCGCGGCATCCTCGTCGCGATCGCCGAGAAGCAGCCCGACGGCCTGCTCATCCGCGATCCGCACGTGGAGACCAGCACCTACGCCCGGACGCTGGCCGCCGACGCGGTCGACGCCAACGGCAACGTCATCGTCGAGAAGGGGCACGACCTCGGCGACCCCGCCATCGAGGCGCTGCTCGAGGCCGGCATCACCGACGTCAAGGTCCGCTCGGTGCTCACCTGCACCACCGGCACCGGCGTGTGTGCGACCTGCTACGGCCGCTCGATGGCGACCGGCAAGCTGGTCGACATCGGTGAGGCCGTCGGTATCGTCGCCGCCCAGTCCATCGGTGAGCCCGGTACCCAGCTGACCATGCGTACCTTCCACCAGGGTGGTGTCGCGGGTGACGACATCACCGGCGGTCTGCCCCGTGTGCAGGAGCTCTTCGAGGCTCGTGTGCCCAAGGGCAAGGCGCCGATCGCGGAGGTCTCGGGCCGGGTGCGGCTCGAGGACGACGACCGCTTCTACAAGATCACCATCATCCCGGACGACGGTTCGGACGAGGTGGTCTACGACAAGCTGTCGAAGCGTCAGCGTCTGCGGGTGTTCAAGCACGAGGACGGCTCCGAGCGTCTGCTCGCCGACGGCGACCACGTCGAGGTCGGCCAGCAGCTGCTGGAGGGCTCGGCCGATCCGCACGAGGTGCTGCGTGTGATGGGCCCGCGACAGGTGCAGATCCACCTGGTCCACGAGGTCCAGGAGGTCTACCGGTCGCAGGGTGTGTCCATCCACGACAAGCACATCGAGGTCATCGTTCGCCAGATGCTGCGCCGCGTAACCATCATCGACTCGGGTGCGACGGAGTTCCTGCCCGGTTCGCTGGTGGAGCGCTCGGAGTTCGAGGCGTCCAACCGCCGCGTCGTCGCCGAGGGTGGCGAGCCCGCGTCGGGTCGCCCGGTGCTGATGGGTATCACCAAGGCGTCGCTGGCCACCGATTCGTGGCTGTCGGCGGCCTCCTTCCAGGAGACGACTCGTGTCTTGACGGACGCGGCGATCAACTGCCGCTCCGACAAGCTGATCGGCCTGAAGGAGAACGTGATCATCGGTAAGCTGATCCCGGCCGGTACCGGTATCAACCGCTACCGCAACATCCAGGTGCAGCCGACCGAAGAGGCCCGTGCCGCGGCGTACGCGGTGCCGTCCTACGACGACACCTACTACAGCCCCGAGGGCTTCGGCACCACCACCGGTGCCGCGGTCCCGCTGGACGACTACGGTTTCAGCGACTACCGGTAATCCCGCGTAGTAAGGCACTTCGCCCCGCCTCGGTCATCCGAGGCGGGGCGTTGTCGTATCGGCCGGGTCGGCCGGTGAGCTAGGGCTCGTCGGGCGAGGGCCGGTCGGGCGCGTGGTCGCGGGAATCGAGCAATCGCGTGCGAAGGTGCTCGAGAACCAGGTCGAGCGCCTGCCGGGTCGGATGGCCGGGCGTGTCGACGAGGTGTTCGGTCAGTACCGAATGCGGCGGCGTCGGCGCGTCCGGATTCGCATCCTCGGGGTCCAGCTCCACTGCCACGAAGGTCGGGCCCAATTGTCTGCGCAGCGAGGCGAATCGTTCCTCCGGGACCAGTCGATCGCCGCGGAATCGCAGGCCGAGGACGCCGAGGCCCTGCGCGCATCGTTGCTGAATGCGCGCGAGATCCGCAGTGCCGATACCGATTTCGGCACGTCGGCGGCGCGTGACCGGCACCGGCGTGGCCGGTTGCGACAGCACCGGCGCGAGCAGATGGTCGTCGGCGGCCATGGCGAGGGCGAATCCTCCGGTCAGGCACATGCCGACGGCCCCGATGCCCGGCCCGCCGCAACGCCGGTGTTCGGCGGCGCCCAGGGCGCGCAACCAGGTCGTGATGGGTGAGGCCCCCGGGCCGGCCAGCATGCTGAACTCTCGTCCGATGCAGAGCCGGGCCATGGCGCCGACACCGTAGGCCGCGCTGCTCAGCAGGCCGTGAGCGGCGGGGTTCGGATCGCGTCCGGCCGTGCCGAACATATCCGGTAGCACCGCGGTCAGGCCGAGATCGCGTACCCGGCGGGCGAATTCGGCGACCTTCGGCGTGATGCCGGGGACCTCGGTCATCACGATCACCGCCGGGCCCGATCCCGATCTGAGTATCGGGTGGCTGATGCCCATGTGACTGAACGATTCGCGCGTGAAGTCGATCAGGGGATCGTCGGCCATGATGTCTCCGTGGCTCGGGCCTGCGCGTCGAAGGTGCGGCGGGCGGCGATGAACAGGGTGGTGCAGACGTCGGTGAGCGCGGCGGGGGATTGCGGGCTGCCGCCCATCAGCCAGTCGACCAGGAGATGGTTGACGCCGCCGACGAGGGCGACCGCGGCCGAATGTTGTTCGAGCGACAGCGGTTCGGCGCGGGTGGCGGCCCAGGCGGCGGTGACGATCTCGGCGAATTCGCGCAGCACCTCGTGGCGGCGTTCCTCCATGGCGGGGGATACGCCGACGGCCTCGATCAGGGCCACCCTGGCAAGCCGCCGATCCTCGGTCAGATTTCCGATGAACGTCTGCAATCCGGCGCGGGTCTGGGCGTCGATGTCGTCGCCCGCGGAGGTCATCGCGGCCACGGTCGCGGCGCGCACCCGCGTCACGACTTCGGAATACAGGGCGGCCAGGCAACTTTCGCGGTCGGTGAAGGATTCGTAGAAGTAGCGTTCGGTGAGTCGTGCGGCCCGGCAGATCTGTTTGACCGAACTGCCCGCATACCCGGTGGTGCCGAAAACCTCCAGCGCGGCCTCCAGGATCGCCGCGCGCCGCTGCAGGCGGCGCTCGTCCGGCATCAGTCCCTGATACTTCCGTCCCGGCATGCCCCTGTCCTTACGTCCCGGCCTATGGCACACTAGAGCATCGTTGCTGATACGCAGGCATGTCAGAATGGAGAATCATCCATGACCTCACCGATTGCCGGTCGTGTCGTCGCGGTGACCGGCGGGGCGCGGGGCATAGGCCGGGAGATCGCGCGCGTGCTCGCCGAGGCCGGTGCCCGGGTTGCCATCGGCGACCGGGACGAACCGGCGGCCGTTGCCACCGCGGCCGAATTGTCCGGTACCGTGCGCGGTTTCGCGCTCGACGTCACCGACACGGACTCCTTCCGCGGCTTCGTCGCCGCAGTGGAATCGCTGTGGGGTCCGATCGACGTGCTGGTCAACAATGCCGGTGTGATGTGGGTGGGCCCGTTCGACGCGGAGCCCGAGGTCGCGACCGTGCGCATGCTGGAGGTCAATCTGCACGGCGTCATTCGCGGCGTGCGGCTGGTCGCACCGGGCATGCGGGCGCGCGGGCAGGGCCACATCGTCACGATCGCCTCGGCCGCCGCGCGGTTGTCCCCGCCCGGCGAATCGACCTACGCCGCGACCAAACACGGGGTGCTCGGCTATCTGACCGGCGTGCGCGAGGAACTGCGCGGCAGCGGCGTGCGGATCTCGGTGATCATGCCGGGGGTGGTCGCGACCGAACTGGCCGCGGGAACCGCCACCGGCGCCGCGAAACTGCTCCAGCCCGCCGATGTCGCCCGCGCGGTGCTGCGGACCCTCGAACACCCTCGTTTCGAGGTCACCGTGCCGCGATACATCGGTCCGCTCGTCCGGCTCGCCGAACTGCTCCCGCAGCGCCTGCGCGACCTGACCTTCCGGCGCCTGGTTCCCGATCAGGTCGCCGCGACCCGCGGTTCCACCACCCGCGCGGCCTACGAACGCGGCCTCGCCGATCCCGCCGGTGGGGACACCGCATGACGCCCTACCCGTCCGCTCGCTGATTCGGGCGACCCACAGACCGCGTCGGCGCAGCATTGAGCCGCCCGCGCCGACGCATCCGGCCTGCCGGTTCCGGTCGACCGGAACCGGCAGGCGCTCGGAGAAGCGATCGCTGTCGCGGTGGGTCGCGAATTACCCGCCGACGTAGGCGGCGAGGTGTTCGCCGGTGAGCGTCGAGCGATCGGCGACCAGATCGGCCGGCGTTCCCTCGAAGACGATGCGCCCGCCGTCGTGGCCGGCCCCGGGACCGAGGTCGATGATCCAGTCGGCATGCGCCATGACCGCCTGGTGGTGTTCGATGACGATCACCGATTTGCCCGAGTCCACGAGGCGGTCGAGCAGGCCGAGCAGGTTCTCCACATCCGCGAGATGCAGGCCCGTGGTCGGCTCGTCGAGAACGTAGATCCCGCCCTTCTCGCCCATGTGGGTGGCGAGTTTGATGCGCTGGCGTTCACCGCCCGACAGCGTGGTGAGGGGCTGGCCCAGTTTCAGATAGCCGAGTCCGACATCGCCGAGGCGCTGCAGAATCTTGTGTGCCGCCGGAAGTTTCGCCTCACCCGCGCCGAAGAACTCCTCGGCTTCGGCCACCGACATCTCCAGCACCTCGCTGATGTTGCGGCCGCCGAGGTGATAGTCCAGAACCGCCGCCTGGAAGCGTTTGCCGTCGCATTCCTCGCAGGTGGTCGCGACGCCGGCCATCATCGCCAGATCGGTGTAGATCACGCCGGCGCCGTTGCAGGTGGGGCACGCGCCTTCGGAGTTCGCGCTGAACAGCGCCGGCTTGACGCCGTTGGCCTTGGCGAATGCCTTGCGGATCGGCTCGAGCAGTCCGGTGTAGGTGGCCGGATTACTACGCCGGGAGCCGCGAATCGCGCCCTGGTCGACCACCACGACATCGTCGCGGTCGGCGACCGACCCGTGGATGAGCGAACTCTTACCGGATCCGGCCACGCCGGTGATCACACACAGCACCCCGAGCGGGATGTCGACGTCGACATCCTTCAGGTTGTGGGTGGAGGCGCCGCGAATCTCCAACGCGCCGGCCGACTTCCGGGGCGCGTCCTTGAGTTTCGCCCGATCGTCGAGATGGCGGCCGGTGATCGTGTCGCTGGCGCGCAGACCCTCGAGATCGCCCTCGAAGCAGACTGTGCCGCCTTGGCTTCCGGCCCCCGGACCCAGATCGACGATATGGTCGGCGATCGCGATCGCTTCCGGCTTGTGCTCCACCACCAACACCGTGTTGCCCTTGTCGCGCAACTGCAGCAGCAGGTTGTTCATTCGCTCGATATCGTGCGGATGCAGGCCGATGGTGGGCTCGTCGAAGACGTAGGTGACATCGGTCAGGGACGAGCCGAGGTGGCGAATCATCTTGGTGCGCTGTGCTTCACCGCCGGAGAGCGTGCCCGCTGGCCGATCCAGTGACAAGTAGCCGAGGCCGATCTCGGTGAACGAGTCGAGCAGGTGCTGCAGACCCTTCAGCAGCGGCGCGACCGACGGCTCGTCGAGTTCGCGCACCCATTCGGCGAGATCGCTGATCTGCATCCGGCAGACGTCGGCGATGCTCTTGTCGCCGATCTTCGAGGACCGGGCCTCGGCGCTGAGCCGGGTGCCCTCACATTCCGGGCAGGTCGTGAAGGTCACCGCACGCTCGACGAACGCGCGGATATGCGGTTGCAGCGAATCGACATCCTTGGACAGCATCGACTTCTGGATCTTCGGGACCAGCCCCTCGTAGGTGAGGTTGATGCCCTCGACCTTGATCTTGGTCGGCTCCTTGTAGAGCAGGTCGTGCAGTTCGCGCTTGTTGTACTTGCGGATCGGCTTGTCGGGGTCGAACAGCCCGCAACCGCGGTAGATGCGGCCGAACCAGCCGTCCATGCTGTAGCCGGGGATGGTGAGCGCACCCTCGTTGAGCGACAGGCTCTCGTCGTAGAGGGCGGTCAGGTCGAAATCGGTGACCGAGCCCATGCCCTCACAGCGCGGGCACATACCGCCGAGCCGGTGGAAGGTCGCCTTTTCGGCCTTGGTCTTACCGCCACGCTCGACGGTGATCGCACCGCTGGCGGTCACCGAGGGCACATTGAACGAATAGGCGTTCGGCGAGCCGATCTGCGGCTGGGCGAGGCGGCTGAACAGGATGCGCAACATCGCGTTGGCGTCGGTGGCGGTGCCGACCGTGGAGCGGGGGTTGGCGCCCATCCGCTCCTGGTCGACCGAGATCGCGGTGGTGAGGCCGTCCAGGAAGTCGACCTCAGGCCGCGACAGCGTCGGCATGAAGCCTTGGACGAAGGCGCTGTAGGTCTCGTTGATCATCCGCTGCGATTCCGCGGCGATGGTGCCGAAGACCAGCGAACTCTTCCCCGATCCCGAGACGCCGGTGAAGACGGTCAGGCGACGCTTGGGAATTTCGACGCTGATGTCTTTGAGGTTGTTGACCCGCGCACCGTCTACGCGGATCAGGTCGTGGGTGTCGGCAACGTGCCGGTCCGGCGTCGAGGCCTTGCTCATGGTTTCTCCAATTTCGGGTGGGCGGCCTGGTCCGCCGGCCGGCTCGGTTGTCGGGGTCGGCTCAGGAGGCCTGTTGGATCCGCAGCAGATTGCCCGAGGGATCGCGGAACGCGCAGTCGCGCAGTCCGTAGGGCTGATCGGTCGGCTCCTGCACGACCTCGGCCCCGTTCGCCTGCAGCCGCTCGAACACCTCGTCGACGTTCTTGGTCGCCAGGTTGAGGCTGGCGAAGGTGCCCTTGGCCATCATCTCGGAGATGGTGCGCTGCTCTTCTTCCGTGACGCCGGGGGTGGCGTTCGGCGGGTAGAGCACGATCGAGATGTCCGGCTGTCCGGCGGGGCCGACCGTGATCCAGTGCATGCCCTTGAAGCCGACGTCGTTGCGCACCTCGAAGCCGAGCGTGTCGCGGTAGAACGTCAGCGCGGCCTCCGGATCGTCTTGCGGGAGGAAGGTGTCGTGAATGGTGATGTCCATGTCGCTCACGCTAATTCCTATTCGGTAGCCTGCGCTTCTCGATTCCTGATCGGTCTGGTCACCTGTTTCGCGACACACGACGGCATGCCCAGGGTGGCGTCGGCGGCCTCGCGCCGGTAGACGCTCGGCGGCACTCCGACCAGTTCGGTGAAGCGGGTACTGAAGGTGCCCAGCGATTGGCAGCCGACCTCGAAGCACACTTCCGTCACGCTGAGGTCACCCCGGCGCAGCAGCGCCATCGCGCGTTCGATTCGCCGTGTCATGAGATATCCGTACGGCGACTCCCCGTAGGCGAGGCGGAACTGCCGGCTCAGATGCCCCGCGGACATGTGCACATCGCGCGCGAGGGCCTCCACATCCAGGGGTTTCGCATATTCCCGGTCGATGCGGTCGCGGACCTTGCGCAGCCTGGCGAGATCGCGCAGGCGCGGGTCGGGGGCAGGTGTGCTGCTCACAACGCGATGGTGCCACGCGGCGCCGACATTGCCCAGCAACCCTCACCACGAGCGGGACGAGGGGTTCCGGCGGGCGAGGTCAGCGTTCTCGGACCGGTGGGCATTTCTTCCCCGCGAGATGGCATTTGTCCTCGAAACCCGCCGGTAGCCAATTTCCGGACAGCAGCAGTGGATGATTGGGAAAGTGCAGATGGGCGGCGACGACGAATATCAATACGGCCCAAGGCGTTCGGACCTGCCACTGGTGGAAGGTCCGATTGCGGTCGACGTAGCGCGCGACCACCTGATCGGCGGCGGTCAGGTCGATCGTCTCCAGCGATGCCCACCGGATCCGGAAGGAGTAGTCGGGGTTGGTGAGGTGGATGCGGCGGTCGGAGATCATCACCGAACCGGGGCGTTCGGCGATCCAGCGCGGTTGCGACGCGGCCTCCGCACGCTGGCGCCGGGCCTGATTCACCAGCGCGTTCCCCAGTTGCGCGGCCGCGACGAAGGAGGCGCTGCCCGCGACGTAGACGTTGTTGCGGGTCCAGCTGCCGTCCCCGGGCGCCCGCCAGAACGACCAGGTCGCCGGGCCTTCCGCGATACAGACCTCGCCCGGGTCGATCCGAATCCGGGTCGACTTGACGGGCATCCGCGCCAACTCCTCGCGGCGCAGCAGATCGAGCACCCCGCAGGTGTACAGCAGGTGGTCGTCGAACCACGTCCATCCGGCCCGGTCGGCGAGGGCCCGGTCGATATCGGCCAACGGGTCGAACATTGCGATCTCACCACCTTCATCGACATACGCGACGCTGGACATCCACGGTATCGGAGGAGGCCACCGCCCGGCGAGGGCCGGCGGATCCGCCCGGCACGGGCGGCGGAACTGTCCCGCGAAGGCGCCGGATTCGTCCGGTAAGCTGCTGACGCCTCGGTGGGCTCGACCAGAAGGGGGACCGTGGCCGCACTCGCGATCGGCGAGACGTTCGCCGGTTACCTCATCGAGGGCGTCCTCGGCCGTGGCGGAATGGGAACGGTCTATCTCGCCCGCCACCCCCGGCTGCCGCGCCGGGTGGCACTGAAACTGCTCGACCGGGAGGTCTCCGCCGATCACGAGCGTCGTCGCCGGTTCGATCAGGAAGCCGATATCGTTGCCCGCCTGGAACATCCGGGCATCGTGCGAGTCTACGACCGCGGCGCCGATGCCGGACACCTGTGGATATCCATGCAGTATGTGCACGGTACCGATGCGGCGCGGCTGGACCAGCGGGCTCTCACCACCGAGCGGGTGTTGCGCATCGTCACCGAAACCGCTGCGGCACTGGACTACGCGCACAGCAAGGCGGTATTGCACCGCGACATCAAACCGGCGAACATCCTGCTCGAGACACCCGAGGCCGGTCGCGCCGAACGGGCGGTCCTCACCGATTTCGGTATCGCCCGATTACAGGACGCCGACACCGAACTCACGGTGACCGGCACCCTCACCGCCACTCTCGCCTACGCCTCCCCGGAACAGCTCTCCGGCGAACCGCTCGACCATCGGTGCGACCAGTATTCCCTGGCCTGCACCCTGTTCGCCCTGTTGTGCGGCCGGCCGCCCTATGCCGGAACCAATCCCGGGCAGGTGGTCGCCGGGCACGTCACCAAACCGATTCCCCGGCTGACCGCGGTGCGATCGGACCTGCCGCCGGCGCTCGACGCGGTGCTCGTGCGGGGGATGGCGAAACACCCGGGCGAGCGATACGGCAGCTGTGGGGAATTCGCGACTGATTTGCGAAAAGCCCTGCATGGCAAAGGATCTGGTTCAGTGATCGATGTGTATCGCGCCCCGGCCCATGCCGAGGAGGAAGGGGCGGCGGCAGTCACGCAGGCGGGATTTCCGATGCGGCAGGCATTCGACGCGCCGTGGCAGCGGCATAGACCGACGCAGGGCGAGCCGTCGATCCCTTCGCCGGTGTCCCTTTCGCCGGCGGTTCGCGTCGGGGCGGCGCGGCCGAGGAAGTGGATCCGGCGGGGCGCGGCCCTCGCCGTGGTCGTGGTCCTCGTGGCCGGGGCGGGGCTGGCGATCGGGAAATTGTCGGGCCGAGGTTCGACTCCTGTCGGCTGGGACGCGAAACATCAGCTGATCGTGGACAGTTTCCCGCAGCTGTTGTCCGTTCGGCCCGGGGAGACCGGATGGCAGGGGACCCGGTGCGCGGTCGATGCGACGACGGGAGAGCGAGCGGCCGTCGCGTGCGAGAATCCGGATCGGGATCTGCGCGTGGAGATCGTCGATCTCGAAAACAGAGACGCCGCAGTCGAATTCGCCGCAGACGCCAGTAAACACAGTGGGGACCTGCTGGCGAAGCATCCGGGCTTCGCGGATCCGCTGGATGTGGTGTTGCCGACGCCGGATTCGACCGGGGCGCAGGACCTGTACACGTTGTTCCCCCAGGATGCGCAGCGTTCCCGATTCGTCCTCGGGCTGCGCTGGACCAAGCATGCGGCGCTGGAGATCTACGATCGCTGGTGGCCGCAGCTGCCGATGGGTGTCGCCACGCCGGATGTGATGGCCAGCACGGATGCGAAACCCGAAGCGCCGGACAGCGTTCCGTGGTGCTACGCCACCCGGACCACGATCGACGTCAACGACGACGCGCCCGGCGGCAGCGCATCCGGCCCGGATGCGCTGCTGGGCTACGAATACGCGCGGTACGACACCCGAAGTGGTTCGGCGGCAAGGGAATACGTCGCTCCAGATTCGACCGCAGTCCCCTCCGCCGAAACCCTGCAGCGGCAGATCGACCAGGTCCCCGTCGGCACTCAGCATTGCGTGCACGTGACCGGTGGCGATGTCCCGGACCGCTACCGGGTGCAGGTGTTCGAACGCCGCCCCGACCGCGGTTTCCTCTATCGCGCCTACACCGCCATCACCACCACCCGTGACGGCCGGGTGTTCATCCGGGAAATCAGGAACTGATCCGGCACCGATCCGGGCTCGTTCGGGGTTTGGGCGGAGGAGGGCATTACGGCCATCGATCGCTGGTCCTGCGGCACTTCACAGGGCGGCCGACACGGTCCTAACGTTGTCGGATGGCTGCACCCGAGCCGGTCGGCGTCGAGCCTCGCCGCAGCAGGGGCGTGTCCGCGCGGACACGTGTCGCCGACGCGCTGAACTCCGGCGGACTGCGTGCCGTGCGGATGTGGTGGCGAGAACCCATCGACTATCGCTGGTTGCTGAGCACGCTCCGGAACCAGAGGGCACTGGGCCTGCTGAAATTCTCGATCGGCACATCCGGCCTGGGCCTGTGCTTCGTCGCCCTCATGCTCCTGCTGTCGTCCGAAGGCCCGCAGAGCGCACCCGGCCGGGCGATTATCGGCCTGTTCGCCGTGGTGGCGCTGTTGGCGGCCCTGCGCTGGTACCTCCTGCCCTGGCCGACCGCCTCGGTGTCACTGGCGTTGATAGCGGTCGCGGATATCGCCATCACGAGCTGCAGCCTGCTGGTCTCCGGCAGCGTGGCGATGATCAACGCGACCACCCTCATCCTGACCGGTGGCTATCTCGCGCTCTTCCACAGCGCCAAGGCTCTCGCCGTGCATGCGGGGTGGTCGCTGTTCTCGGTGCTGCTGGTCACGGGACGAATGATGATCTCTTCCGACTCCGATCGCGATGTCCCCCTGGCGATGGCCACCGCGCTGATCATGGTCCTCGCCGTCGTTTTCGTGCTGCCCACGCTGCAGTTCTTCTATTGGGTGCTGCGCACGAACGCGTTGTCGGATCCGCTGACAACCCTGCTGAACCGGCGCGGCCTCGATTACCACCTACCGAGAGTGTTCGCCCCCGGCGCGCCGATCTGCGCGATGGTCATCGACCTGGATCGATTCAAGGAGGTCAACGACACCTTCGGGCATCAGGAGGGCGACCGGGTGCTGGCCAGAATCGCGGCACGGTTGCGCGACGCCGCCGACCCCGCTGCCACCATCGCGCGCACCGGTGGTGAGGAGTTCACGATCGTCGGTCCGCTGGACGCCGGGGCCGCGCGGGCGATGGCCGAGCGGCTGCGGCGGGAGGTCGAGAATTCGAGCGATGGGGCCGCGGTCACCGCCAGCATCGGCGTGGTGGTCGTCGACCTCGGTGCGGGGACCGATGACGGTGTCTCGCCCGAGCGGCTTCTCGGCTTCGCGGACACCGCCATGTATCGGGCGAAACAACGGGGCGGCAATGCCATCGTCGTCCGGGAACTGCGCGAACCTCTCGCTTGAGCGGGAAACCGGAGCCGCCGCGGCTGGGCTCGAAATCGGCTCGTCGCAGCGGAATCGATGCGGCACCATGGGCGGTGATGCGTTACTCACTCGCCGACGTTCTGCCCTCGGTGGCCGCCGCCCTGGGGATGGATGTGCACAATCCGCTGGGTCTGCGGCCGAACCGCGATGTCGTGGTGCTGCTGGTCGACGGGTTGGGCGCAGAACTGCTCGCCCGCCACCGCGACACCGCGCCGACGCTGGCCGCACACGTGGCAACCACCGTGGCCACCGGATTCCCGGCCACGACCGCGGCCGGGCTCGCGAGCCTTGCGGTCGGCGCACCGTGCGCGACCCACGGCATCATCGGCTACAGCTTCGCCGTGCCCGCGGCCGCGGGTCCGCGACTGCTCAACGCGCTGCGCTGGCGTCTGGACAGCGCGACCGGTCCGGATGCCCGCGAGCAGTACCCGCCCGAGCAGATACAGCCGGCCCGCAGCCGGGTTCAGGACCTCGCCGCGCACGGCGTCGACGTGCACTACGTCGTTCCCGGATATCAGGGCGGATCCGGTCTGACGCGAGCCGTCTTCCGCGCCCCGGGCACACTGCACCCGGCCGACGACCTGGACGGCGTCCGGGACGGAATCCTTTCCGTCGCAGCCGGTTCCGGCTCCGGGTCCCGATTCGCCTACGCCTACTATCCGGAGCTGGACGCGAACGGACACCTGTACGGTCCGGGATCGGCGCAATGGCTGGCGGAACTGGCCCGGATCGATGCGTGCGTGGCGGATCTGCTCACCGAACTGCCCGCGACGTGCACGCTGATCGTCACCGGAGATCACGGCATGATTCGCGCGGGCGAGGTCGTCGATCTGGACGCACGCGCCGACCTGCATCGCGAGGTGCGATTGATCGGCGGGGAGGCCCGGGCGCGGCACGTCTACCTGGAACGTCCCGGCGCGCTGCCCGATGTGCTGGCCGCGTGGACCGAGGAACTGGCCGGGCACGCACGGGTGGTGAGCCGCGAACAGGCGCTGGCCGAGCACTGGTTCGGGCCCACTCCGCCCGGTCCGGCGATCGCCGAACGGATCGGCGACATCATCGCCGTGGCACGCGACCGCAGCGTGCTCGTCTGTCCCGGTCGCGAACCTGTCGAATCGACACTGCTCGGCCACCACGGCGCGTGGACCGATGACGAACAACTGGTACCGGTGGTCGTCGGCGGATAGTGACTGCGGCCCCGCGGCTTTCGGTCACGACGGCGACGGCGCGGAATCGCGGCGCCGGGTCGATCGTCGATCGATCGCCGCGCCGACCTCGTCGATCGCCGTGCGGATGAGCCGGCCGTAGCCGTCGTCGGCCAGCGCGCCGGCATGGTCGCGCGCCGCGGCGATGTGCTCCGCGGCGGCGTCGAACGAACCCAGCAGCCGGTAGTTGTCGGCGAGGTTCAGATGCAGCGAGGGGTAGAACCCGGCGACGTGCAGACTCGCGTGATGGCTCTGCACCCGCGCCTCGGTGAGGGCGTCGGCCGCGTCGAGGGCCCGTATGTCCCACACCAGTGCCTGGGCCGGATCGGTGTGGAGGTCGGCCAGGTAGTGGGCGAGGGTGCAGCGGTGCAGCGGATCGCCCACCGGTCCGATCGTCTCCCACAGTTCGGCGAGTTGCCTCCGGGCGGAGTCGGTTTCGCCCTGCCGACCGCGTTCCACGGCCGCGCCGATGGCTGCCATGGTGGGGTCGTGGGCAACGGTGTCGGTCATGATTCCTCGAAATGGGCAGGGGCGACGGGCATCGCCAGGGTGGTGAGGTCGCCGTCGTCCGCGGATCGGATGACGACGGGCTGCTTCGGACCGGCGATGTCGATCATCACGTCCGGGCCGATGGCCGCGCCGATCGCCGGGTAGAGGGTGGTGATGTCGAAGGTGAGCTCGACATCCGGTCCGGTGACCGCGGCCGAAATCTGTTCGGCCGCATCGGAACCGGCTCCGGTGAGTGCGATCGCCCCGGTGCGGACGCACAGCCGGATCTGGCGTGCGCGTAGCGATTCCACCGCCCGGACGAGTGCGTCCCTCGGCGTCACGACGCGCGTGCGGGCGGTGTCGATGGAACCCAGCAGCATGCGGTGGTCGGGAAACGGCCCCGGCAGGATGCGGCACGTGCCGGCCGGCGACTCACCGGCCCGGAACCGGACCGAATGTGGTCCGGCATCCAGCCGGACCTGGTGGTGGCGGCGGATCCGCGGCACGGCCAGCCGCAGATCGTCACCGTCGACGGTCGCGGCCCACTCGGTCGAACTCGGCCGCTCGGGGACGAGGGTGCGGGTGGCGAGCCGGTAGCGGTCGGTGGCCGTGAGCGTCAGCGCCTCCGCCGAGACCTCGACGTGGACACCGCTCAGGACGGGATGCTCCGGCTCGTGCACGGTCGCGGCGAGTATTTGCTCGACCGCCGTCGCGAAGACGGGACCGCTGACCGTCGCGACCGCCCACCCGCGCCCGGTGCCGAGCGTCGCCTTGATCTCGGCTGCCCGTCCCCGAGCGCGCCGCACCTGCTCTTCCAGCCCGGCGACGTGCTCGTCGATGAGCTGTCCCGCGCTCTCGCCCTCGGCCGCCAGCACCGCCGCGATGGTGTCCAGCGGCATGCCGATCTCGCGCAAACCGCGGATCGCCACCGCCCGTTCCAGCTGGTCGTCGGCGTAATACCGATATCCCGACACCGGATCCACGATCGCGGGCGGTAGCAGTCCGGAATCGGCGTAGAACCGCAGTGCGCTCGCCGTGAGCCCGCTGGCCCGCGCGAACGCTCCGATCGTCACCATTCCGGATTCCGCCACCGCCCCATCATGAAGCTTCAGCCGACCTGAAGGTCAAGAGCGGTGGATTTCACGAGCGGTGGCTCGACCTCACCGCCGGAAGGTGCGCGAATGCGCCGACACGAGGGCGTGCGGGCAATGCGGCCGGCCGCGGGGTGCGGGTGCGAATCCGTCGAAGCGCAGCGGCGGGGCCGGTGCGCGCAGCGTCAGCGTCGACGTCCACGGCCGCGCCGGCATCTCCATCCGGCACGCGACGTTCCAGCCGAACGGAATCGCGTGGGCGCGTTCGCCGTGTTCCTCCAAGCGATCGGTGAACTCGGCCAGCACGTCCAGGGTGTCGGCGAGGTGGGTCAGCACGTCGGCCTGATCGGAGGCGAAGGTGAAACGACTGCCGCCCGCCACGCAGAACGGACTGCCGGCGAGGACGACGAAGGATGCGTCGCTGTCGGCGCACAGTTGCCGGACCGCGCGCACGGCGTCACCGCTGATGGGGCAGTCCCCGGGTTCGACGACGATGCGCACCAGCAGGCAATCGAAGAATCGCCGCGGTACGCCCACGGCGGCGGAGGGCAGTTCCACCGCGCACGGACCGGCGTCGACGGGCGTGTATTCGAAGCTGCGCCAACGACTTCCGGAAATTCTCATCGTCGCGTTCGCCTCACGGTGCGGCCGGCGTGGTCCGCTCGACGCCGCAGAGGGTGTAGCAGAACACGAACGGCTCGGTGCCGTCGTTGAACCAGGCATGCGGGGCGCCGTGCTGCACAACACAATCGCCCGGTCGCAGTGCCACATCCTCACCGTCGCCGATCCGCAGGCGGCCCTCTCCGCTGAGCACCACCACGAAGTCGACGCTCTCGGTGGCGTGCACGCCGGGACGAGCCGGGTCGAAGGCCGCCATCATGCCCGGCAGCTTCTGCTCCGCCTCGGCCGCCACCGCCGCCATCTCGGCCTCGGAAAGCTCGGCGTCGGGCTCGTAACTCAAACCCGGTGGGACGGAGATGAATCCGAAGCGCACTCCGCCCGGGCCGGGAAAGTAGCTGGTGTCGACATCGGATGGCATCCGGTCGACGGGAAGTGTGGGCAGCTCGTCGACCTCCCACATCCGATGCAGTTGCGCCCCCGGCAACAATGCCAGCGTCAGCGGCTCGACCTTCTCGTCGGAAAGTACTGTGCCCTGTCCGGCGCCGTCGTCCCCGACCACGATCCTGCGCATGAAAAACCTCCTGATCCTCATCCATTCCGCGCTGATCCGGACCCGTATTCCGCCGTTGTACAGCCCGATTCCGGATATCAGCTCTCCGGCACGGTAGCGAGCGCCGGGGCGTGCCCACGTGTCCTGAAACGCACGGCCATTGTTCGCGTGCGCAGAATCGGAAAACCGGCGATGATATCCACGATGACCACTGCCGAATCGGAGACGACGAGTGCGATCGAGCCGCACGAGCGGGTCGATTACTGGGCTCATCTGATCAGCTCGTACCAGTGCGCGCTGGGCTACCGGTTCCCGGCTTCCGGAGACTTTCACGGCCGGACCTCGCTGCGCCGTACCGAGTCGTATCAACTCGTCGGCTGGGAATCCGATGCCGTCACCTATTTCCGGAGTCCGCGGCTCATTCGCGCCGATCCCGACCACGACTATCGTCTGCTCGTACCGATCACCGGGACCCTGGCCTTCCGCCACGGCGACGACACCGGTTCGTTGCCGCCCGGCAGTGGGTGCCTGGTCTCCACCGACGAACCCTTCGAGATGTCGATGTGTGAGGGCTCGCACGGGCTCATCGTCACGATCGCGCGCGAGGACATCCGCCATCGTCTGAACCGCCGGGAGCCGCCGCCGCGGCCGCTGAATCTCAGCACCGGGATCGGCGGCGTCGCCGGAGCGGTGGCCGGCACCCTGTACACCGAGCGCGCCGCGCTCACCGACCACCAATTCGACACGGTCGCAGAACAATTGGTGGATCTGCTGTGTATGCAGATTCTCGGGGAACCGCCGAGTGCGCCCGCCCAGCTGGCACAGCTGGAGGTGAGTGCCCGGCGCTACATCCGCACGCATGCGGGCGATCCGGAACTCACCGGCGCACGCGTCGCGGCGGCCCTCGGCTGGTCGCTGCGCCAGCTGCAACTCGCCTTCAGTCAGGCCGGCACCACGCCGAGCGAGGTCATCCGGGAGCAGCGGCTGCAGATCGCCCGCGACCGCCTGCGGAATCCGGCCTACCGGCAGCGCAGCGTCGCCGATATCGGCGCGGATCTGGGATTCGGTTCGGCCAGTAGTTTCACCAAGGCGTTCCGCCGCCGCTTCCACACCACTCCCGGTCAGCTGCGCGCCTGAACATCCCGGTCGTCCGCCGGAATGCCGACGGCCCGCCTCCGTGCATGGGGTCGGGGGCGGGCCGAAGGTTGCGGAGCGCGGCTCAGTGGAAGATGCCGCCGCCCTGGGTGGCGGACCCCGCCGACCCCGTCACGAACAGGTTCATGATGTTGGTGAAGACGCTGTTCGAGTTCACTGTGCCGGCGGAGTTGGAGTCGATCAGGGCGATAAAGGCGTTCATGAACTGCTTCCTCGTGCATCATGGGTCCGCGGACCCGGTTGGTTGTCCTGCCGTGCTCAGCGCAGTGGGATGAAGCTTAACCAAAATCCGGCGAATCTGAACAACCTTCTTTTCGGATTTTTCGGACACGCCTTTCGGGCCGGTGTGGCGGCGTGCTGTGGACAGGTTTCCTCGTACAGAGTAAAAAAGTGGAACACGTTTCAATTCTGGGTGCGACGGGAGACGCAATGGACCACGCTGCCATGGGCGAGTTGGTGATGGCGGGATTTCAGAAGCTGGGATTCATCCAGTTCGCGGGGGTGGAAGGGGTGGAATATCTGCCCGGCCGCAACGTGGTGAGCATGGCGCCGAAGCCGGAACACCTCAATCACAACGGCGACGTACATGCCGCGATCCTGTTCGGCCTCGCGGAGACGGCCGCGATGGGCGCTTCCATTTCCGGCATCGTCGACCTGATGGGCGAGACGTTCATCGTCGCGCGCGACGGCCGGATCGAATATCTGGCCCGGGCCAAGGGGGAGGCGGGCCCGTTCCGCGCCGCTTCGGAGTTGACCGCGGCGGAACTGGAACAGGCCCGCGCCGATATCGCCGCGCAGCAGCCGGTGGAACTGGCGATGCCGGTCGACATCACCGACAGCACCGGCAAGTCGGTCGCCGCGGCCACGTTCACCGCGGTGATCCGGCCGCGCCGCAAGTAGCCGCGCCGCGAATACGCGGGCGGCGAAGGAGATTCAGCGCTCGCTGTCCAGCATGGCCATCTGCGGGGCGGCGTAGCGGTCACCGGCGACCGCCTCGGCGGGCGCCGCCGCCTCGATCGCGGCGAGCTCCGACTGGGAGAGCCGAATATCCAGTGCGGCAACCGCTTCGGTCCAGCGGTCCACCCGCCGCGCGCCGATCAGTGGAACGATATCGGCGCCCCGGGTCAGGACCCAGGCGATCGCCAGCTGTGCCACGCTCACGCCGTGCCGGTCGCCGATCTCCGCCAGCGCGGAGACCAGCCGGAGATTGGTGGTGAGGTTCTCGCCCTGGAATCGCGGGCTGTGAGCGCGGAAATCATCGGGGGCGAAGATCTGGTTCGCGCGCAGGGAGTCGCTCAGCAAGCCGCGCGAGAGCACGCCGTAGGCGGTGATCCCGATGCCGAGTTCCCGTGCCGTGGGCAGGATTTCGCGCTCGATGCCCCGGGTGATGAGGGCGTACTCGATCTGCAGATCGACGATCGGCGCCACTGCCGCCGCACGCCGCAGGGTCTGCGCGCCGACCTCGGACAGTCCGATGTGGCGCACATAGCCGGCCTGCACCATCTCCGCGATCGCGCCCACGGTGTCCTCGATCGGAACCGCCGGATCCAGCCGTGCGGGACGGTAGATGTCGACGTAATCCACTCCCAGTCGCTGCAGCGAATAGTGCAGGAAGTTGCGCATCGCCTCGGGGCGCGTGTCGACGCCGCCGAAGCTGCCGTCCGGACCGCGCAGGGCGCCGAATTTCACGCTCAGCTGGTAGTCCTCGCGCGGGCGCTGGGCGAGGGCCCGGTGGATCAGCATTTCGTTGTGTCCGGCGCCGTAGAAATCGCCGGTGTCGACGAGGGTGGCGCCGGAGTCGAGGGCGGCGTGGATGGTGGCGATGGATTCGGTCTCGTCGGATGTCCCGTAGGCGCCCGACATACCCATCGCGCCGAGACCGATGCGTCCGACCTTCGGGCCCGTCGCGCCCAGTTGTGTCTGCTCGATAGTCATGCTCGAATCCTGCGCCTCGATCCGCCGCCTTCGGCAGAGATCGTTTATCGGGGGATCGGCGATCCCTGGCTGCGGCCGCCGCGCCGGGGCAGAGTGGAGTGATGGATCGCGATGAACTGGCAGATTTCCTGCGGCGCCGGCGCGAACAACTACAGCCCGCCGATGTGGGACTGCTGCCCGGTACCCGCCGCCGGACTCCCGGCCTGCGTCGCGACGAGGTCGCCCTGCTCGCCGGGATGTCCACCGACTACTACACCCGTCTCGAACAGTCGCGGGGCCCGCGGCCCTCGGTGCAGGTTCTCGGTGCACTCGCCCGCGCGCTGCGGCTCACCGACGACGAGCGCGACCATCTCTACCACCTGTGCGGACATGCGGCGCCCCATCGTGGCGGCGGCGACCGGCACGTCGGACCCGGGCTGCTCTACCTGCTGGACAAGCTGGAGGACACGCCCGCCTGCGTGGTGTCGGATCTCGGCGAGATCCTCACGCAGAACCGCATGCACATCAACATGATGGGTGACCACACCCGCTTCACCGGCATGGATCGCTACCTGCTGTGGCGCTGGTTCACCGATACGGCCGGCCGGGAGACGTTCCCCGACGCCGACTGGGACCGGCTGACCCGTCGGCACGTCGCCGATCTCCGGGCGACCGCCGCGCGGCGGGCGGGCGACCCCGACGTGACGGAACTGGTGACCGAGCTGCGGGCGGTCAGTCCCGAATTCGAACGGCTGTGGTCGGCGCACGAGGTGGCGGTCCGGAGCAGCGATGCCAAGCGGATCCGGCACCCGCAGGTAGGGCTGCTCGACCTGGTCTGCGAAACGCTGGTGACGCCGAATGCCGCCCAGCATCTGCTGGTCTACTATCCGCGCCCCGGTACCGACGCCAAGGAGCGGCTGGAACTGTTGCGCGTCATCGGAACCCAGACCATGACCGACGAGACCGATTCGGGCAGCACGGTTTTCGATCGGAGCTGATCAGCGGGGCGGGAACGTGCGGCGGGTGCGCGGTCGCAACCGCAGGTTGGGCAGCGGCGGCGCCGGAATGCGTTGCTGTGGAGTATGTCCCGCGACGTCGCCGAAGCGTTCGGTGTCGTGCTTCTCCCATGCGGTGCGGGCGGCGTCGATCTCGTCGTGGCTGCGGCCGACGAAATTCCACCACATCACCAGATCCTCGCCGAAGGGCTCGCCGCCGATCAGCACCACCCGCGCACCGGATGCGCTGCGCAGCCGCAGTTCGGCGCGGTCGCTGCCCAGATACAGCAGCGGACCGGGCTCGGCGAGTACGTCGTCGATGCGCACCTCGCCCGACATCACGAGTACCGCATGCTCGAATCCGGGTGTCAGCGGCAGATGTGCGTCCGCGCCCGGGCCGACGGTGATGTCCGCGCCGACGATCGGGGAGTAGGTGATCGCCGGGGAGCGCACATCCCCGAGCGAGCCGATCAGCACGGTCGCCCGCAGTCCCGGACGGGCCAGCACGGGCAGCTCGCGATGCTGCTCGAAGTGCGGGGCGATATCGCGGTGCGCGTCCGGCAGGGCGATCCAGAACTGCAGCCCCTGCCCGGCGGGCGCACCGGGCACGGTGTACTCCGAATGCGCGATACCGCGTCCGGAGGTCATCAGATTCAGCTGGCCGGGTTCGATCTCCACATCGGATCCGACACTGTCGCGATGACGGATCCGGCCGTCGAACGGCCAGGTCACCGTCTGCAATCCGATATGCGGATGGGGATCGATATCCGGCGGCAGCCGATGCGAGGTCTCGGTCGAACCGAAGTGGTCGAGGAAACACCAGGCCCCGACCGTCGGCAGATCGCGCTGGGGCAGCACCCGCATCACCGTGACGCCGCGTACGCCGCCCAGTGGCACCTCCCGCGCCGGATAGAAATCCGCCCGCGGGCCGGGCGCCGGCGACGATTCGCACAGCGCCTCGGCGGGATCCGCCTCGAGATCGCTCATCGGCCACCTCCGGTCCGGGGTCACCGCTGATGTCGGGCGCGGTTACCGCTGAATGCCTTTGCCCACTACGTGAGCATCGTAGTCCGGGTGCTTGTCGAGCCAGCTCTTGATGAACGAGCAGCGGGGCACGATCGCACGGCCGCGGTCGATCGTGTCCACGATCGCGTGCTGCGCCAGCGTGCCGGCCAGGCCCTTCCCGCTGAACTCCGAATCCACCTCGGTGTGGATGAAGGTGGTGTCCTCGCCGTTGTCGCGATATTCGGCGAATCCGGCGAGTTTGTCGCCGTACCACACCTCGTAGCGGTGCTGCGCGTCGTTGCGGACGACTGCTGCGGTCGCGGCCTGATCGATCATCGGGTTACTCCTTCCGTTCCCGCACCGGATGCCTGCTCATGATCGACACGCGATTGAACGCGCCGATGGTCGTCGCGACCCAGACGATCACCGAAACCTGTTCGTCCGACAGCTGTTGCCGCGCATGGGCGTACACACGTTGCAGGGTGTCCTCATCGGGCAACGTGGTGGTCGTCTCGGCGAGTGCGAGGGCGGCGCATTCGGACGGGGTGAACAACTCGGTACGCCGCCAGGCCGGCAACACGTCGAGTTGCTGTCGGGTCACGCCTGCCTTCAGCGCTGCCTGGGAGTGCAGATCCAGGCAGTACGCGCATCCGTTGATCTGCGAGACGCGCACGTTGACCAGCTCGACCAGGGAGCGGTCGAGACCGGCGGCCGCGGCGGCGTTGCGGACGGCCAGTGCGACGCTGTTGAGCGCGCGGAAGGGCTCGGGACTCTGTTTGTCGATCCAGATGCGGGCATCGGCAGCGGGGGTTTGCATAGCGGAGGCATCCTAACCGTGCGCTGCGTCACCTTGCGCGGGATGTATGCGACGTCACGCGGGTTCAGATGTCTTGCATGGCAGCAACTCTGCCCTCGTAGAGGCCGATCTTGCGGTCCAGCACGGCGAGTGTGCTGTGCAGGTCCTCGATCTGGGCGAGCACCCCCTCGCGGGTCTTGCGGAACATCTCCAGCCGCTCCGGGGTGGTCTCGTCACCGGCGCGCACCAGTTCGGCGTAGTGGACCATATCGGCGACCGACATCCCGGTGGTGCGCAGACAGCCGATCAGGTGCAGCCAGCTCAGGTCCCGATCGCTGAACCGGCGCTTGCCGCTGGAATCGCGGCCGATGTAGTCCATCAGGCCGATTCGCTCGTACCAGCGCAGCGTGTCGCGGGTGAGACCGGACCGCTCCGCGACATCGCCGATCGAATACTTCGGGCGCTCGTAATCCTCGGTGTGCTCGAGCGGATTCGCCGTGGTTGCCGTCATCGCCCCTCGCCTTCCTGAGCCGCGTCCCGACCCGCACCGGCTGCGCCGGATCTGCGCTTCGACAGTACCCACCTGGAGTGCACTCCATGCAAGCCCGAGCGCATCGGAACACACCGCCCGGGCTCGACTCGGTGGCTCAACCCCGCTGCGGCAGTTCCTGCACGGCCCACTTGTTGCCGTCGGGATCGGCGAAATAGGTGAACAGGCCCCAGCCCTCGTCCTTGACCGGCGTGGCCTCCACGCCGGCGGCCACCAGTTGTCGATAGGCCTCCTCGGCGCTGGACACCACCATCTGCATACCGACCACGCTGCCCGGCGCGGCGTCGGTGATGCCCGTGCCGATGCAGATCGAGCACCCCGAACCCGGCGGAGTCAGCTGCACGAACCGGATGTCCTCGGTCGGGCTGGCGTCGTGGTCGGCGTTGAATCCGATGCGCGTGTAGAAGTCCTTCGCCCGGTCGACGTCGGTGACCGGGATGGCGACGAGTTCGATTTTCCAATCCATGTGAGGAGCATCTCATCGACCACCGACAATCCGGGTTGCCGGACAATTCGGGCGCAACCAGCGCCGAGCGCCTACTCTGAGTGCATGGCCAAGGAAATCGATCGGGTCCGGGCGCGGTCGGCGCTGGAGACGGTCAAAGAAAGCCCGTTCATCGCC
This sequence comes from Nocardia elegans NBRC 108235, assembly GCF_001612845.1. Lineage (GTDB taxonomy): Bacteria > Actinomycetota > Actinomycetes > Mycobacteriales > Mycobacteriaceae > Nocardia > Nocardia nova. The sequence goes on from NZ_BDBF01000033.1 coordinate 25,399, forward strand.
CTCGTCGCGGCGGTCCCGGTGATCGTCGTACTGGGCGTCGTCTGGGCGCTGACGAACTGGTTCGTCGCGTTGCTGGTGCTCGTGCTGCTCGGCGCGGTCGTCGTCGTGCGCGGCAAATTCCTACGCTGACAAGCCTTTTCGACACCAGCGCGTCAGCGCGGCACGTGGAACCGGACCAATTCGCCGGTGCCCGGGTCCGCGCGTGACCACGGCCGGTCGAATTCCAGCACCGCCAGTGCGGAGGTCGGGAATTTGCGGCTGAGCTCCTCCGCCGGCAACGAGGCGCGATTGGCCGCCAGCTCCCACGCCGTCCACGGCATCCCCGGCGAGTGGCCGATCAGCAGCAGCGTCTCCACCTCGTCGCCGGTCAACTGGATCAATTCGATCAGCGTGTGCGGCGTGGCCTCGTAGATCGAATGCTCGTAGACGACCGGCGCGTCGATACCGGTCGCGGCGAGCGTTTCGCGGGTCCGGACCGCGTCCGAACAGCACACCGCGTCGATCGCCGGCTGGGTCTCGCGCAGCCAGGTTCCGGCCAGCGCGGCCTCGCGCCGCCCCCGGGGCGCCAGCGGCCGATCGTGGTCGTCGACACCCGGCGGATATGCGGATTTACCGTGTCGCATCAGGATCAGCGTCCGCGCCATGAGCAATACCGTAGCGCCGTAGAAAGTAAACGGTGTTATCTAAATCGCTACCTGATGAGAGATGTAACTCACTCTCGAGGCACACTGAAGGTAGTGTCACAACGGGGGCCGAAGGCAACCGGTGCGATGCACGCCCTGTCCAAACCCGGGTGGGGACGTCCCATGATGTTTCGAGGATCTGCGAGATATGGCCTACGTGATCACGCAGCGTTGTTGCAACGACGCCAGCTGCGTTCCCGAGTGCCCGGTCGATTGCATTCGTCCCACTCCGGAGCAACCCGAGTTCGCGACGACCGAGCAGCTGTACATCGACCCCGACACCTGTATCGACTGTGGTGCGTGTGTGGATGCCTGCCCGGTGGAGGCCATCTTCTCCGAGGACGATCTGACGGCGTCGCTGGCTCGTTTCCGCGATATCAACGCCGCCTACTTCCAGCGCCACCCGCTGGAGTCGAATTTCGACCCGCTGGTGACCCCGGCGCGCCCGCCCAAGGAACTGGGCACGCTGCGGGTGGCGATCGTGGGCGCCGGGCCGGCGGCCTGCTATGCCGCCGACGAGCTGCTGCGCCGCGCCGATGTCGAGGTCGAGATGTTCGACCGGCTGCCCACCCCGTGGGGTCTGGTGCGCGCCGGTGTGGCCCCGGATCATCCGGGGACCAAGTCGGTGTCTGCCATGTTCGAGAGCGCGTTCCGGCGTGACACCCTGCAGTACCGGCTCAATGTCGAGGTGGGCAAACACATCTCGCACGAGGAACTGCAGGCCCATCACCACGCGGTGATCTACGCCGTCGGCGCCTCCACCGACCGCCGCCTGGACGTGCCCGGTGAGGATCTGCCCGGCAGCCATTCGGCGACCGAGTTCGTGGCCTGGTACAACGGGCACCCCGACTACGCCGAGCGCAGCTTCGATCTGTCCGGTGAGCGTGTGGTGATCGTCGGTAACGGCAACGTCGCCCTCGACGTCGCACGCGTGCTGACGCTGTCGCCGGAGGAGCTGGCCAAGACCGATATCGCCGACCACGCCCTGGACGCGCTGCGCTCGAGCAATATCCGTGAGGTCGTGGTCCTGGGCCGGCGTGGCCCGCTGCAGGCCGCCTACACCTCGGCGGAGTTCCTTGCGCTGGGACATCTGAAGGGCGTCGATGTGATCATCGACCCCGCCGAGCTGGAGCTGGATCCGGCCAGCCAGGCGTTGCTCGACGATCCCGAGATCGAGCCCTCGCTGCGCCTGAAGTACGAACTGGCGCAGGAGTACGCGGCGAAGGCCCCGAACCCGGACAACAAGCGCATCGTGTTCCGCTACCTGGCCTCACCGACCGAGATCCGCGGCGAGGGGCACGTCGAGGAGCTCGAGTTCGTGCACAACGAACTCGTCAGCGAGGACGGCCGCGTCGTGGCGCGGGCGTCGGATCGCACCGAGACGCTGCCGGCGTCGATGGTGTTGCGGTCCATCGGCTATCGCGGCGTTCCGATCGCGGATCTGCCGTTCGACGAGCGCGCCGGGATCGTGCCCAACGAGCACGGCCGCGTCGTCGCCGACGGCGCGCACGTCACCGGCGTCTACGTCTCGGGCTGGATCAAGCGCGGTCCGCGCGGCGTGATCGGTTCCAATCGCGTGGATGCCACCGAAACCGTGGAACAGCTGCTCGAGGATTTCACCTCCGGCAAACTGGCTGCCCCGCAAGGTGATCGGGCCGCGCTCGAAGCCCTGCTCGCGCAGCGCCAGCCCGACGCCGTCGGCCGGGAGGGCTGGAAGGCCATCGACGCGGCCGAGAAGAGTGCCGGCAAGTCCGGCGGCCGGCCGCGGGTCAAGTTCACCACCATCGAAGATCTGCTCAAAGCCGCGCGCGGCTGAACACCGGTGCTTCCGGACCCTCCCCGCGGGGAGGGTCCGGACCTCGGCGGGGCTCCTTCGCGAACTCTCCGCTATCCACACTCAGGTCGGTAACGCGCCGATCCGCACGGTGGTGGTGATGGTGCCACCGACCATGAACCACAGCCGCAGCACCGGCTGGCCGTTGCGGTCACCGGGCTCGTAGCGGCTGCGCACGCTGATGTGCTGACGGGCCAGCACCGGCGCCACATATTCGATCACCGCGCGATGCGGCCCGGCCACCAGCTTCGGATAGTCCACCAGGAAATGCTCGACCGCCTGCCAGTACATGGCGTTGTTGACGTGGTTGAACTGGTCGATATCGGTCGCGCGCACCGGGAACGTCAGATCGGTGTCCGACTCCGGCGGCACCGCATCGGTCAGCCACGGCCGCCAGCGCAGCCGATGTTCGTCGGTGGTCCGGGCCAGATGCGCCAATCCCTGGTCGCTGATCCGGGTCGGCATATTCGTCGACTCGTTGATATTGATCCAGAAGCCCTCGGTCTCGATCAGGCCGCCGCTGTCGCTGGTGATCCGCACCCGCATATTCGTCCACCGGGTCGACATCGCCGAACACCAGCGCCGCAACTGCACCCGATCCGGCCAGACGATCGGACGCACCACGTCGATGACGGTGCGGCGTACGATCCACGCCGGGTCGGTGCGGTGGAAGAACGTGCTGTGCAACTCTTCCCACGCGATGTCTTGCAAATATCGAGCCACGGCGTCGAGCCGCAGCCGGCTGTAGGGATCTACATCGCCAGCCCGGATGGGCCACGCCGAGGCGAAGCCCATGCCCTCCTGGGGAAGCGGGGCGAGTGGCTGATCGAGTGACACTGGTGCTCCTCGCGCTGCACGGTGTGCCGCGTACTTCATGCGGTGCTTCTTGTGACATGACTTTACGGGGCGCAGGTCACACTGTTACGCCGAGATGGCTCTACTCACACGTAGCAAATGTCCAGTTGTGTCGCGGCCACCGGCGTTCCGGCCGCCGATCAGTAGCCGACGTAGCCACCACCACCGGAGACCGCGGAAACGCCCGGCACGTTGTCGAGCGAACCGTAGCGGTCGATCGAGTAGCGCGTGGCGGCCACGATGTTGTCGACCGGATTCCAGATGTCGGTGTGGCCCGGGGCGGCGTGGGCGTTGAAGGTGCTGTCGATGCACTGCATCAGACCCTTCGATGGATGACCGGCCGCCGCATTGCTGTCCCAGTTGTTGATCGCGTTGGGATCGCCGCCGGATTCGTGCTCGATGATGAGCGCGATGGCGTTCTCGTCGATTGATTCCGGGGGATAACCCATCTCGATCAGGATCTGCTTGGCCTGGGCGATCCACTGCTGCACATCACCGGAGGGATGTGCGGTCGGCGGCGGGCCGCTGGTCGGGCCGTTGTAGCTGCCGCCGCCGTAGCTGCCGCCGCTGTAGGAGCTGGTGCCGCCGCCGCTGTAGGAGCTGGTGCCGCCGCCGTGGTGGGAGTTGCCCATCAGGCTGGAGGACGCCGGGTTGCCCGAATGGCGCGCGACCGGTGTGGCGGTCGGGGCGGCGGGCGGCGCCGCAGCGGCGGGTGCGGTGGGAGCGGGTGGCGCCGGAGGTGCGGCGCCCGCGCCGGTGACCGGGTCGCCGAGTCCTGCGAACGCGGCATCGACCGGGGCCTTGGCGCCGTTGAGGGCGGTAATTGCCGAATCCGCCACTGTCTGCGCATTTTTCAGGGCGTTGACGATCGCCCACTCGTGCGTGGCGGCGTCGGTCTTGATCTCGGTGGTCTTCGCCGTGTACTCGATGTCGTTGAGTTTGTCGCGGTGCTGGTCGAGCCAGTCGAGCCGCTTCTGCGGGTTCACCGTGCCGTCGGGATTGACTTCGAATGCGGGCATGAGGCTGGGGGCGGGCACGAAGGTCGCCTGGTCGCGCATCTGGAGCACGGCGATCTTGGCGTTCTTCAGGTTCTCCACCTGTTGGTTCAGCGCCGTCTGCAAGCCCAGGATCGCCTGGCTCACGGTCGAGGCGCGGCCTTTCTCCACCTGCATCCGGCCGTCCGCGGCCTGCGCGGCGCCGCCGCCCCATTTCTGGTCCTGACCCAGTTTCTGCGTGCTGTTCACGGCGGTGATGACGGCCTGATCGAGGTCACCGGATAGTTTGCCGACGGCGGTCGCGGCAGTATTCAGTTTGTCAGGGTCCCACTTTTCGACATCGCCGATGGTCAATGCCGCGCCGCTCATGCGCGGATGCCGATCTTGTTCAGATCGTCGCGCAGCTGCTGGTCGGTATCGATGATGACCTTGCCGGCCTGTTCGACGGTGTCGGCGATATGCGTTACGCGCGAACCGATTCGCTTCAACGCGTTCTCTACCGAATCCTTGGCGCCGGTGCAGGCCGCGTCCCAGCCGGTGCCCGGGAGTGCGGCGGCCGCGTCGGCCAGTCCGGAGTCGAGTTTGCCGATGGCGTCGGACTCGTCGCGCAGGGTCTTCGCGAAACTTTGCAGGGCCGCGGGATCGATCTTCATCGCGTTCGCGGGTGGATCGTTGGGACCGGCCATGAGAAATCCCCCTCTTCGCTCAGTTCAGCGGGCCCAAGCGTAGCAAATCGGGGACCTGTGGACAGGGCTGCGCGAAGACCGGTTAACTTGTTGGAAAGCAGCCGCGGACAGAGAGGTCGTTTCATGCGCGCAGCCCAGGTGAGCAAGCTCGAGGGGCCCGAATCCATCGAGGTCGTGGACATCCCCGAACCGGCGGAATTCCCCGGTGGCGTGGTGATCGACGTCCATGCCGCGGGGGTGGCGTTCCCGGATGTGCTGATGACCCGGGGGCTCTACCAGATGAAACCCGAACTGCCGTTCGTGGTCGGCGGCGAGGTGGCCGGGATCGTGCGCTCGGCGCCCGAGGATGCGCGCGTGAAGGCGGGCGACCGGGTGGTGGCGCTGACCATGCTGGGTAACGCGGTCGCAGAAACCGCGGTGACCGCCAAGGAGATGGTGTTCCGGCTGCCGGACAACATTTCCCTCGAAGCGGGTGCGGGAATTCTGTTCAACGATCTGACCGTGCACTTCTGCCTGCGCAACCGGGGCCGGCTGGCCGAGGGCGAGACCGTGCTCGTGCACGGCGCCGCCGGCGGCATCGGCACCTCCACCCTGCGCATGGCGAAGGCGCTGGGCGCGGGCCGGGTGATCGCCGTGGTGAGTACCGAGGAGAAGGCCGAGGTCGCGCGGGCCAACGGCGCCTCCGATGTGGTACTCACCGACGGCTGGCTGGCCGCGGTGAAGGAATTGACCGGCGGACGCGGCGTCGACATCGTGCTGGATCCGGTCGGCGGCGACCGGTTCACCGACAGCATTCGCTCGCTGGCTCCGGCCGGCCGGTTGCTCGTGGTCGGCTTCACCGCGGGCGAGATTCCCACCGTGAAGGTGAATCGCCTGCTGCTCAAAAACGTCGAGGTGGTCGGCGCCGCCTGGGGCGAATGGGTGATGACCCACCCGGGGTATCTGCAGGAGCAGTGGGACGAGGTGGCGCCGCTGCTGGAATCGGGCAAGATCGCGGCGCCGCAGCCCGTGCTGTACCCGCTGACGGAGACGGCGGCCGCGGTGGCCGCGCTCGACAACCGTTCGGCGAAGGGCAAAGTCGTCGTCACCGTCCGCTGAGCGGGTCTTCGTTCGGTACACGCCGGATGTCGGTGCCGGGCCGTAGGGTGTGCGCATCATGGAACTGTCCGACCGGATTCTGAATCGCACCCTGCTGGCCCGGCAGCACCTGCTCCAGCGGTCCCCGGTGCCGGTCCCGCAGCTGTGTGAACATCTGGTCGGGCTGCAGGCCCAGGATGTGACGCCGCCCTACGTCGGATTGTGGAGCCGGATCAGCGACTTCGATCCGGCGACGGTCTCGGCCGGCCTCGAGAACCGCTCGCTGGTGCGAATCACCTTGATGCGCGCCACGATTCACCTGGTGACGGCGGCCGATGCGGTGCGCATCGCGCCGCACATCCAGCCGGAGCTGGAGAAGATCCCGTTCCGCAAGGGCTTCTTCTACGGCGCGATGGTCGGGCTTGATCCGGAGGAGGTACGCACCCGGGGCGAGAAGGTGCTGGGAGCGGAGCCGATGTCGTCGGCGGATCTGCGGGCCCGTGCCGTCGAGAATTATCCCGACCGCGACCCCACGGCCGTGACCCAGACCTGGCTCTACCAGCTCCCGGTGCTGCAGACCCCGCCGCGCGGCCTGTGGCGGAACAACAGCCGGCCGGTGTGGTCGCGCATCGAACCGTGGCTGGACGTACCGCTCGATGACGCATATCCGGTGCAGGAGTTGGTCCTTCGCTATCTGCGTGCCTTCGGTCCCGCGTCCACGACGGATGTGCAGACCTGGTCGCGGCTGCTCGGAATCAGGGAAATACTGGCCGGGCTGGGCGAGCGCGTGCGCACCTACACCGACGAGCGCGGCCGCGTTCTCTACGACGCCGCCGACGCCGAACTCGCCGATCCCGATCTGCCCGCACCCGTCCGGCTGCTGGGGTGGTACGACAATGTGCTGCTGTCGCACCGGGATCGCAGCCGGATCATTCCCGGGAATGCCCCGCTGCCCCTGCAACATATGGCCGCCCAGGTGTGTCCGGTGCTCATCGACGGATTTCTGGCCGGCATCTACAAAATCTTCGCCGGCAAGTCGGCGGCGCGGTTGCGCATCGCACCGAACCGGGAATGGTCGGCGCGGGAAGCGGCCGAGGTCGAAGCGGAGGCCCGGAATCTGCTGGGTTTTCTGGAACCGAGCCTGCGGCCGGAGGTCGAAATCCTCGCGCCCGGAGCGAATCTCAGAACCGGGAAGTAGGCGCGCGCTCAGGGCGTCGAATTCCGGTATGCCGGAGCCTTGCTCCTCCCCGCCGGAGTGAGCGTGCGCAGCAGCGGCAGCGTGCGATGTGCGACCACCGTGGACAGCACGATCACGCTGTGCGAGCGCACCACCGCGGCGCTGCGGTCGATACTCAGCAGCACCGCCTGCAGGCCCGAATGCGAATCGGCGCCGATGCGGCACAGGACATCGCTGGAACCGGTGGTCGCGTAGGCCTCGAGCACGCCGGGGATGGCGTCCAGATCGGTGGTCACCGCGTCCAGTGCGCCCTGCGCGATCTCCAGACTCACGAAAGCCTGCACGTCGAATCCGGCGGCGGTGACGTCGACCCGCGGATCGTAGGAGGCGATGACCCCGGCCTCCTCCATGCGCGCGATGCGCGACTGGACGGTCGCCCGCGCCACCCGGGTGCGTCGCGACAGCTCGAGTACGCCCGCCTTCTGGTACTCGTGCATGGCGGTGAGGATCGCCAGATCCAGTTCGTCCAGTTTGGCGGGGGTGCGCGTCATCGTCGTCTCCTGTATTCGGTCCGGCGCCGCGCCACCGGACGAGGCCCGGGTGCAGCTATTCAAATTGTCCAGCACTCGGCGGCATATGGTGACCAATTACGCCAGGGTGTCTACCCGAAATCCTCGATATTGCCCAGCACCTCCGCTCGGAGATTATCTGGATGCATGACGATCGAGGACATCTCCCGCGACACCCGGCCCGCGGTGGCGAGCGATGCGGAGCTGCGCCGGCTCGTCGGTCTGGTCGACCACGATCCCGGTGCGGATCCGTTTCCCGTCCTCGGATGGGACGCACTGGTGTGGGTGGTCGGCAACGCGACCCAGTTCACGCACTATCTGCAGGCCTTCGGGATGGCGCTGGAGGCCTATTCCGGACCCGAGACCGGCAACCGCGATCACAAGTCCTACGTCTTGCGCAGCGGCAGTGCGCGATTCGTGGTGTGCGGTGCGGTGGATCCGGCCAGTCCGCTGGTCGCCCACCACGACCGGCACGGTGACGGCATCGTCGATATCGCGCTCGAGGTGCCCGATGTGGACCGCTGCATCGCCCACGCCCGGCGTCACGGCGCGCGGATCCTGGCCGAGCCGCGCGACGCGTCGGATGAATTCGGCACGGTCCGCACGGCTGCCCTGGCCACCTACGGCGAAACCCGCCACACCCTCGTCGACCGGTCGCGCTATCACGGTCCGTATCTGCCGGGATATATCGCGCGCCGTTCGAATTATCAGCCGCGGTCGCCGCATCGGCTGTTCCAGGCCGTGGATCACGTCGTGGGCAATGTGGAACTCGGGCGGATGGACGAGTGGGTGCGGTTCTATCGGCGCGTCATGGGCTTCACCGATATGGCCGAATTCGTCGGCGACGATATCGCCACCGAATACTCGGCCTTGATGAGCAAGGTCGTGGCCAATGGCAACCACCGGGTGAAGTTTCCGTTGAACGAACCGGCGGCCGGGCGCAAACGCTCACAGATCGACGAGTATCTGGAGTTCTACGGCGGCCCGGGCGTCCAGCACATCGCGCTGGCCACCGGCGACATCCTGAGCACCGTCGACGCCCTGCGCCGGGAGGGCATCGAATTCCTCGACACCCCGGACGCCTATTACGACGATCCCGATCTGCGCGCCCGCATCGGCCACGTCCGCGTCCCCGTACGACAACTGCGATCGCGCGGCATCCTGGTCGACCGCGACGAGGACGGATACCTGCTCCAGATCTTCTGCAAGCCCCTCACCGACCGCCCCACCGTGTTCTTCGAATTGATCGAGCGGCACGGCTCGCTGGGCTTCGGAAAGGGCAACTTCAAGGCCCTGTTCCAGGCGATCGAGAGGGAACAGCACGCGCGCGGGAATCTGTGACCGGGCGCGCGTCCTCACCCGGCGTCGGGCAGTGCGCGCAAACGCGCCTTGATGTCGAGGCGCCGTCGTGACCGCACGGTGTAGAGGGCCAGCGCGGCGATGATCGTCCACTGCACCGGGTTCATCAGCGCTACCGCTGCCGGCACCGGCAGGCAATAGATCACCAGGAGTCGCACCACCGCATCGACCGCGAGTCCGGCGCTCCACACCGCCGTGGCGATCGTGAACGCGCGGCGGACGACGGAGTCGTTGTGCCACAATGTGTCCCAGCGGACGGCGGAATCCGGCCCGAGCGCGTGCATGCGCTGCGAGATCGCGAACATCGCCGGCCGGCCCAGCAGGCAGCTGCCCGCCAGCAGCACACTGATCACGGCGGAGGTGATCGGGTCCTTGGCCAGCATCATTCGCTCGTCACCACCGAGTACGGCCAGCACGAGGCCCAATACGTTGAGCAGGAAGACGAACACGGCGATGCCGTCGGCCTTGCGGCGCGCCGCCGCGACAGCGAGCGCCCACCCGCCCGCGACGATTGTCGAACCCACCAGCGCTCGATAGCTGGTGAACCCGGCCGCGAGCAGCAGATAGTAGGTCGCGGGCGACAGGCCGATATCGGCCGCGAGTCCGAGCACCCGCCACAGCCGGCGTGGTTCGCTCCCGGTGTCGGCGGCGGTGAATGCGGCGGTGTCGGTCATCGGAATCTCCCCTGCGAGTACTGGCGCTATGTCGTTGACACGCTAGGGATTTCGCGCATGTGTGCGCCTCGGCCGGGAGATGGACCACGGGATCTCCACCCACGGGTGGAGCCGGCGGGCCGAATCTCGGCCCGGCGGTCGTTCCGGCAACGAGTCGACCGCGCCTACCGTCGTGGTGCGGGCACGACATGCCACCAGGAGGGTTATGCGAGAGGGGCTGCGGGAGTTCGGGCGAAGGCTGATCGGCAACGATCCCGACGCCAGCCCGTTGATGCGTTCGATCGGCGCGACGCTGCTCGCGGCCAATCTGGTGTTCAACCACCGGGGAGCGCCGGCGGCGTGGCTGTGGGCGGTGCTGGTGGCCGCCTATGCCGGGTGGCTCGTGTTCGCGGTGGTCGAATCCCGGTATCCCCGGATGGCCACCCTGGCGTTGACCTGGTGCGCCTTGTCGAGCGCGGCGGTCGTCGGAGCGGCCCCGGACATTTCCGCGTTCATCATGCTGTGCGCGGCGGCCAGTGTGCTCGCCCAGCAGTTCCGGTCCGCTACGCGAATCATCCTGCTCGGCTTCGCGGCACAGGTCGCGGTTCTGATCGCCGGTTGTGCGGCGGCCGGGAAGAGCCTCGGCGACCTGCTGACCTATGTCGGCGTGCTCGTCATACTGCTGCTGCTCGGTTTGTATCGCCGACAGCATCGACTGCGCGTACGCCAGACCCAGCTGCTGCTCGAACAGACGCGGCGCGCACAGGACGAACAGGCCCGGGCGGCCGCGCTGGACGAACGTGCCCGGATCGCGCGGGAATTGCACGATGTACTGGCACATTCGCTGGGAGCACTGGGTATGCAGTTGGAGGTCGCGGAGCTGCTGCTCGACGAAAGGGGCGATATACCGGGCGCATTGGCGCATGTACGGCGCTCGCACCGGCTGGCCCGCGACGGATTGATCGAGGCGCGCGGTGCGGTGGCCGCGCTGCGCGGCGACATGCCACCGCTGCCCGATGCCGTGCGTGAACTGGTCGAGAGTTATCGGCGCGATCACCGGATGACGGTGGAACTGCGCTGCGACGGCCCCGCCCGGCCGGTGGATTCGGGTGCCGCGGTATCGCTGCTGCGCACCCTGCGCGAGGCCCTGACGAATGCCGCCAAGCACGCACCGGGCCGGCCGGTGCGGGTCGCGCTCGAGTTCGCGGCCGACGAGGTGCGACTGTCGGTGCGAAACGCGTTCGCGGAGCAGACGAATCGCGAGCCGCTGCCCGGCGGCGGGTACGGTCTGACCGGGATGCGTGAGCGGATCGCATTGGCCGGGGGCACGCTGTCGTCCGGTGCGGCCGACGGCGAATGGGTTGTGACAGCGGAGGTTCCGATTGAGTGAGGGACAGGAACCGCTCCGGGTGCTGGTGGTCGACGACCAGCAGGTGATGCGTGAGGGTCTGGTCGCACTGCTGGGACTGGTCGACGAGGTGATCGTGGTCGGCGCCGCGGGGGACGGGGAACAGGCACTGCGAGCGGTGGCGGAGACCGATCCGGACGTGGTGCTCATGGATCTGCGGATGCCCGTACTCGACGGCGTCGAGGCGACCCGCCGGATCGCGGGCGGCCATCCCGGGACCGCGGTACTGGTACTGACCACCTACGCCGACGACGCCTCGATCGTGAGCGCGCTGCGTGCGGGCGCGCGCGGCTACCTCACCAAGGACGCCGGCCGGGCGGAGATCGTCGCCGCCATCCGTGCAGCGGCGGCCGGGCAGTCCACCTTCGACGCCACGGTGTCCCAGCGGCTGGTGGACGCCCTGATCGGAGCACGGGACCGGCCGGCGCCGAGCGCGCCCGCCGCCGGTACGCCGAATCCCGACGGCCTCACCGCTCGCGAGGCGGAGGTCGTCTCGCTGATCACGCGTGGACTGAGCAACGCCGAAATAGCCGCCCACCTGTTCGTCTCGCCGGCGACGGTGAAAACTCACATCAACAACGCCTTCGCCAAGATCGGCGCCCGCAACCGTGCCGACGCCGTCCGCTACGGCTACCGCCACGGCCTGGCCGACCCGACCGCAGACTGAGGTGGTGGCCCTGTGCTACGCGACACCCGAGCCCAGGACGCCGAAACCAGTAGAGTGCCCATCATGCGATTGACGGCGGCGATTGTCACCGGGACGGCTCTCGCGGCACTGCTGGCGGGCTGCGGTTCGGGCGACAAGTCCGACAGTGATTCCCCGTCGGTTCGTCCGCCCGCGAAGGTGGCGGCGCTGGGTCCGTTCGCGGGGGAGTGCGGGCATGTCACCGATGACGAGGTCCGGAATCTGGGTGGGCTCGGTCAGATCTCGCAGGTGTTCAAGAATTCGGTCGGCTGCAATTGGCAGGCCGGCGGAATCGGCGGTCCCAGCGTGACGTTCGCGTCGTATCGGGGCAGTCCGATCGGACGGGAGAAGGCGTGGGTGACCGCGCAGGGCCGCAATCCGGAGTCGATCGAGGTCGGCGGGCATCAGGGTTTCCAGGATGCGAGCCCGGACGGCACCATCTGTGACTTCGCGGTGCAGCTGGGCGACGACTTCTTCGAATGGTCGACCTCGGCCGGCGCATTCGGGCAGGTGTCGACGACACCGTGCGACAAGAACCGCAAACTGGCCGAACTGACCGTGCAGCGGCTGAAGTGAGGGCGGCTGAAATGAGCAACGGCATGCGTGATCAGGGCCGCGTCCGGCGCGGCGTGCGTGCGGGCGGGATCGCGGTCCTCGCACTCGCGGTCGGGCTGACGGTAGGCGGCTGCGGTCGCACGGTCTCGGGAACCGCGTTGCCGGCGGGTAGCGGCGGCGGCGTGAACATGAACTTCGACAAGTTGCTGCGCGAATGCGAGGTCGTCAAACAGGACGACATCGCCAAGGCGACCGGTGCCCAGGACGCACAGGGTTCGTTCAACGGCGCGGTGTGCATGTGGGATCTGTCGGGTACGCCCGGCGGCGACGGTATGGCCACGCTGAACTGGTACGAGATGGGTTCGCTGCCGAACGAGAAGGCCAACAACGATCGGCTCGGCTACACCACCACCGATGTGAACGTGCAGGGCCGGCGCTCGCTGCAGGTCCAGCGGCCGGGCGATCCGGATTCGTGCGGTGTGATGGCGCCGGCCGCGGACACCGGGATCATCGGCTGGTGGGTGAACTACCGGCCGGGTGGTCATCCGGATCCGTGTGCCGGGGCGAAGAAGCTGGCGGAGTTGACCTTGAACCTGGCGCGCTGAGCGAATGTCGTTCGGCGCCCGGGGTCTTCGCGCGGTGTCGCAGGACCGGGTCCCGGGCGATCGTCGCCTCGCCACCCCGGCCGCGCCGCGCGGGTGGCCTCGAGAGATAGTGAAAACGCATAGTCGGTGGTGGGCCGGGGCCTGCGGACCCCACTTTTGCCCCCCGCCGCGCCGACGGGTATCGTGGATCGCTGTGCCCGGAAGCGTGCGGGCAGGTTTGTGCGTAGAACGTAAGCCAGCGAGAGCGGCCGACCGTTTCAGCGTGCCCGGAAAAGTAGGCATGTACTGCGCGCGACACGCCCGACCTCGGGACGCGTGGAAACGCGATCCGGGCAAGTGGTGACAGCTCTATGACGTCGGTGTGAACTCCGGGGAATCGGGCAGCACCGCCGACAAACAGACATCGAAGAGTTCCAGACACCTGGTTACTGAATAAGGAAAGCCGGTATATGCCAACCATCAACCAGCTGGTCCGCAAGGGTCGTCGCGACAAGGTCGCCAAGACCAAGACTGCGGCCCTGAAGGGGAGCCCGCAGCGTCGTGGCGTGTGCACCCGCGTGTACACCACGACCCCGAAGAAGCCGAACTCCGCGCTGCGTAAGGTTGCGCGTGTTCGCCTGACCAGCGCGGTCGAGGTCACGGCTTACATCCCGGGCGAGGGTCACAACCTGCAGGAGCACTCGATGGTGCTCGTTCGCGGTGGTCGTGTGAAGGACCTCCCCGGTGTGCGCTACAAGATCATCCGCGGCTCGCTCGACACCCAGGGTGTGAAGAACCGCAAGCAGGCCCGCAGCCGCTACGGCGCCAAGAAGGAGAAGAGCTGATATGCCACGCAAGGGCCCCGCACCCAAGCGTCCGCTGATCAACGATCCGGTCTACGGATCGCCGCTGGTCACTCAGCTGGTCAACAAGATCCTGCTGGACGGCAAGAAGTCGACCGCCGAGCGCATCGTCTACGGTGCCCTCGAGCAGGCGCGCGAGAAGACCGGCACCGATCCGGTCGTCACCCTCAAGCGTGCGCTCGACAACGTGAAGCCCGCCCTCGAGGTGAAGCCGCGTCGTGTCGGTGGCGCCACCTACCAGGTCCCGGTCGAGGTTCGTCCGGGGCGCGCCAACACCCTGGCGCTGCGCTGGCTGGTCAACTACTCGCGCGCGCGTCGTGAGAAGACCATGATCGAGCGTCTGGCCAACGAGCTGCTGGATGCGAGCAACGGTCTGGGCGCTTCGGTGAAGCGTCGCGAGGACACCCACAAGATGGCCGAGTCCAACCGGGCGTTCGCGCACTACCGCTGGTGATTGGTCACCCGGTCCGCCGGTGAAGGAACGGCGCCGGGAGGCGAGTCACAGTCGGGTGCGGCACGTGCTCAGCAGGGCACCAATCAGCCGCACCCGACGTTGACATAGTGATGGCCAGGGGCCCGCATCGAAGCGGAACCGCCCGGGCCGTTCCCGAAAATCCCAACTAGCTGATCGCTAACAGAGCAGAGCGGGGAAGATTTCCGTGGCACAGGACGTGCTCACCGACCTCAACAAGGTCCGCAACATCGGCATCATGGCTCACATCGATGCCGGCAAGACGACCACTACCGAACGAATCCTGTTCTACACCGGTGTGAACTACAAGATCGGTGAGACCCACGACGGTGCGTCGACCACCGACTGGATGGAGCAGGAGCAGGAACGCGGCATCACCATCACCTCGGCGGCGGTGACGTGTTTCTGGAACCAGAACCAGATCAACATCATCGACACCCCCGGCCACGTCGACTTCACCGTCGAGGTGGAGCGTTCGCTGCGTGTGCTCGACGGCGCCGTCGCGGTGTTCGACGGTAAAGAGGGCGTCGAGCCGCAGTCGGAGCAGGTGTGGCGTCAGGCCGACAAGTACGACGTGCCGCGTATCTGCTTCGTCAACAAGATGGACAAGCTGGGCGCGGACTTCTACTTCACCGTGCAGACCATCAAGGACCGTCTCGGTGCGAAGCCGCTCGTCATCCAGCTGCCGATCGGCGCGGAGGACACCTTCGAGGGCATCGTCGACCTGGTCGAGATGAACGCCAAGGTGTGGACCGGCGAGACCAAGCTCGGTGAGAAGTACGAGGTCACCGAGATCCCGGCCGACCTGAAGGAGAAGGCCGAGCAGTACCGCCAGGAGCTGCTCGAGACCGTCGCCGAGTCGGACGAGGCGCTGCTGGAGAAGTTCTTCGGTGGCGAGGAGCTCACGATCGACGAGATCAAGGGCGCCATCCGGAAGCTGACCGTCGCCTCGGAGCTGTACCCGGTGCTGTGTGGTTCGGCGTTCAAGAACAAGGGCGTGCAGCCCATGCTCGACGCCGTCGTGGACTACCTGCCCTCGCCGCTGGACGTCGAGAACGTGCAGGGTCACGTGCCCGGCAAGGAAGACGAGATCATCACTCGTAAGCCGAGCGCCGACGAGCCGTTCGCCGCGCTGGCGTTCAAGATCGCCGTGCACCCGTTCTTCGGCAAGCTGACCTACGTCCGCGTCTACTCGGGCAAGGTCGACTCCGGCGCCCAGGTCATCAACGCGACCAAGGGCAAGAAGGAGCGTCTGGGCAAGCTGTTCCAGATGCACTCCAACAAGGAGAACCCGGTCCCGCAGGTTTCCGCCGGCCACATCTACGCGGTCATCGGCCTGAAGGACACCACCACGGGTGACACCCTGTGCGATCCGCAGAACCAGATCGTGCTGGAGTCCATGACCTTCCCGGACCCGGTCATCGAGGTCTCGATCGAGCCCAAGACCAAGTCCGACCAGGAGAAGCTGGGCACCGCGATCCAGAAGCTGGCCGAAGAGGACCCGACCTTCTCCGTGAAGCTGGATGCCGAAACCGGCCAGACCGTCATCGGCGGTATGGGCGAGCTTCACCTCGACATCCTCGTCGACCGGATGAAGCGCGAGTTCAAGGTCGAGGCGAACGTCGGTAAGCCGCAGGTCGCGTACCGCGAGACGATCACCAAGCCGGTCGAGAAGCTCGAGTACACGCACAAGAAGCAGACCGGTGGTTCGGGCCAGTTCGCCCGCGTCATCATCGGCCTGGAGCCCTTCACCGGCGAGGACGGCGCGACCTACGAGTTCGAGAACAAGGTCACCGGTGGCCGCGTTCCGCGCGAGTACATCCCGTCGGTGGACGCCGGCATCCAGGACTCCATGCAGTACGGTGTCCTCGCCGGTTACCCGCTGGTCAACCTGAAGGCCACCCTGCTCGACGGCGCCTACCACGAGGTCGACTCCTCGGAAATGGCGTTCAAGATCGCGGGTTCGATGGCGCTGAAGGAAGCGGCCCGTAAGGCCGGTCCGGTGATCCTCGAGCCGCTCATGGCGGTCGAGGTCATCACGCCCGAGGACTACATGGGCGATGTGATCGGCGACCTGAACTCCCGCCGTGGCCAGATCCAGGCCATGGAGGAACGCAGTGGTGCCCGTGTCGTCAAGGCGCTGGTTCCGCTCTCGGAGATGTTCGGTTACATCGGTGACCTGCGGTCGAAGACCCAGGGCCGGGCGAACTACTCCATGGTGTTCGATTCGTACGCGGAGGTTCCGGCCAACGTGGCGAAGGAGATCATCGCCAAGGCGACCGGCGAGTAATCGCAGTCGGGGCGGATTTGCGAGAATCCGCCCCGTATCGGTCGCGTACGACCCCCTGTAAATACAAACCGCACTGCTGCACAAAAGCACGCACTAACTAGTCCAGGAGGACAACAGTGGCGAAGGCGAAGTTCGAGCGGACGAAGCCCCACGTCAACATCGGCACCATCGGTCACGTCGACCACGGCAAGACCACGTTGACTGCCGCCATCACCAAGGTGCTGGCCGACAAGTACCCGGACCTGAACCAGAGCTTCGCGTTCGACCAGATCGACAAGGCTCCGGAGGAGAAGGCTCGTGGTATCACGATCAACATCTCCCACGTCGAGTACCAGACCGAGAAGCGTCACTACGCGCACGTCGACGCCCCCGGTCACGCCGACTACATCAAGAACATGATCACCGGTGCGGCCCAGATGGACGGCGCCATCCTGGTCGTGGCCGCCACCGACGGCCCGATGCCGCAGACCCGTGAGCACGTGCTGCTCGCCCGTCAGGTCGGCGTGCCCTACATCCTGGTCGCGCTGAACAAGTCGGACATGGTCGACGACGAGGAGATCCTCGAGCTCGTCGAGATGGAGGTCCGCGAGCTGCTGGCCGCCCAGGAGTTCGACGAGGAGGCTCCGGTCGTCCGCGTCTCCGGCCTGAAGGCCCTCGAGGGTGACGAGAAGTGGGTCGAGTCGATCGTCGAGCTGATGAACGCCGTCGACGAGTCCATCCCGGACCCGGTCCGTGAGACCGACAAGCCGTTCCTGATGCCGATCGAGGACGTCTTCACCATCACCGGTCGTGGCACCGTGGTCACCGGTCGTGTCGAGCGTGGCGTGATCAACGTCAACGAAGAGGTCGAGATCGTGGGTATCCGCGAGAAGACCACCAAGACCACCATCACCGGCATCGAGATGTTCCGCAAGCTGCTGGACCAGGGCCAGGCCGGTGACAACGTCGGTCTGCTGGTGCGTGGTATCAAGCGCGAAGATGTCGAGCGTGGTCAGGTCGTCATCAAGCCGGGTACCACCACCCCGCACACCGAGTTCGAGGGCCAGGCGTACATCCTGTCGAAGGACGAGGGCGGCCGCCACACCCCGTTCTTCAACAACTACCGCCCGCAGTTCTACTTCCGCACCACCGACGTGACCGGCGTCGTGACCCTCCCCGAGGGCACCGAGATGGTCATGCCGGGCGACAACACCGAGATGAGCGTCAAGCTGATCCAGCCGGTCGCCATGGAAGAGGGCCTGCGCTTCGCGATCCGCGAGGGTGGCCGCACCGTCGGCGCCGGCCGCGTCACCAAGGTCATCAAGTGACTTTGTGATCGGCCGTCACGACATGTGACAGCATGAAAAGGGCCGTTCCCCTCGGGGAGCGGCCCTTTTCGCGTCGCTGGATCAGTTCTCGGTCGCCGCCAGGAGCGCTTCGGCGAATTCGCGCATCTGGTCGGCGCCGCCGAACCAGGTGGTGACGAGTTCGACTGCGGCGGTGCGGGTTCGGTGGGCGGCGGTGATGAGGCCGTTGAGGTCGACATCGCCGGCTTCGGCGTTGCGGGCCACATTTTCCAGGGTGTGGCTGGCCAGCAGTAACTGCATCACCAGGCCGACGTCGATGGCCGGGGGTTCGCCGGTGGTCTCGGCCCGGCGGCGGGCCGCGCGGCGGGAGGTGGGGGGCAGGCCGGTGCGCGAAGCGATGTCGTCCGGTGTGTCACCGGAGTGCTGATCACCGGTGGCACGACGATTTCGGCGACCACCGGTACCGGCGGCACTGGTGGACGATTCGATGTGGGCGGCGCCGATCGCCGAATCCGGCTGTGTCGCACCGTCTTCCGGGGCCTCGGTCGCGGGGTCGTCGGCTCGGGTTTCCGCTGCGAGCGACCGGTGCCGGCTGGTCGGAACGGACTCCGCCACCCGGACTTCCGCGGCGCGTCGTCGCAGGATGTCGGTATCGGACTGTTCGGCGAGGGTACTCGTCGGGGCCGAGCGCAGGCCCACCGCCGTCCCGTTGCGGGAGGGAAGCTGGTGGGAAGCGGCGTGGCCGTTGTCCGCGTGGCCGCGGATCGCCGGGAGCATGTCGGTGTTCTGCCACGATTCCGGATCTCCGGAGCCGGCTTCGTCCGTTCGGTCGGCCGGATCGGAGTGGGCCGGGGGCGTCGACTCCGCGCGGTGGGAGTGTGCCGGCTCGTTCGAATGCCGGTGCGGCAGCCGCGCCGCGGGGGTCGCCCTCTCGTCCTTGTCGTCCTCCGCTGCGCCCGTATTCGCCTCGGCGACGGTGTGTTCGGCGGCCTGGGCGCTCTCGGCGACGGATTCGGCCCGCGTAATGGGGTGTGGTGTGTGCTCGCTCCCGGCCGCCGATTCGGTGGTCGCGGTGGGCCGGAGGGCATCGTCGGGCGACCGGTCGGTCAGTGGTGTCGCGGCGAGCCGTGTGGGATCGGCGTCGCCGCCGGCCGATGTCGCGTGACCGATCGCCGTGCGGTCCGCACCTTCCGCTGTCGCGCTGCGGGATTCACTCTCGCTCCCGGAGGTGGCTGCGGGCGGCTCGTCCCCGGCAGTTGCCGGTTCGGTCACCGCGGTGGTGTGCTGCTCACCGGTTGCCGATTCGGTTGCCGCGATGTCGCCGGGCAGCCGGGCCGCGGGGGTGTTCGCGGCGGGCTGCTCGTCGCCGCGTGCCCGCCGAGCCGCACGGGGAATGGGCCGGCGGGGAGTGTCCGGGCGCGGGGCGGTGCTCGCCGGTGTCGCGTCGGCGGCGAGACCCGTTCCGGCACCGGCCGGTTCGGTCCGGGCGATGCCGTGGGCGGGAGTGGGAAGCCGCATCGGGAGTTTCGGCGGAGCCGGGACGGATGCGGTCGACGGGGCGCCGGATTCGACCGGATCGGATCGCCGCGGTTCCGGCGGCTCGGCGGGCTCGGTTTCGGCGGTACGGGCGCGACTCTGCCGCCCGGGGTCGATGCCCAGGCTCTCCGCGATGCGGCGGACGGTGTCCTCCGGATCCTGGGATCCGGCATCGAGTTCGGTTTCCCAGCTTGCCTTTTCCGGCGTCGAGTTCTCGTTGTCGCCAGGAGCCGTGGATGATCCCAGGACACCCGATCTCGGATCGACCGGCGGCGTCTCCGCCGCGCTCACCGCGAAACTGGAGGTGGGAGCGGATTCGTCGTCGGCCGCAGGATTGTTCTGCGACTGCGCCGCACCCTTCTCGTAATCCGCATCGAACGGTGAGGCGAACATGCTGCGCTGCGCGGGTTCTCGGGTGGCGAGCGGAGGGATGTTCGTGCGGGCCGATGTGTCGCGGACCGGCAGCGGCGGTGCGGCGGGAGGTGCCGGAACCGCGGTGCCGGCGAGGTAGTCGGGTGAAAAGGACGGGACATCGGTGGGCGAGGCGACCGGGGGCGGGCCGAAGACGCTCTCAACCGATCCGGAATCACCGAATTCGGCGCTGTCCCAGCGCAGTCCGAACTTCTCGGCACCGCCGTGCGCGGGACCGCTGCCACCCGTCGGCTGACCCGGCTCCTCCTCGGAGCGGGTCAGTCGGTGCCCCTCTCGTGCAGTATGGGGTTCTCCGAAACGGGCATTGGCGGGATCCGTCATACACTCCATTCTTATCGCTCACGTTTCGGGGTGCGAGTTCGCGGGGGTGTGCGACGGTTCCCGCCGTCCTTGCGCCGCAGCTCAATCCGTCCGTTTTGCGAGTTCGGTGCCGCGGCGCAGGGTGAGCGACATCAGTTCACTCGGCTCGTCCACCTCGATCCGATGCCAACGCCCCCGCGGCACGATGAACGCCTGTCCGGCGCGCAGCGATACCGGTCCCGCCGCGTCGCCGGGCTCACGCAGATACATCCGGATTCCGCCCGAGAGCACCGCCACCAACTCCTCTCCGCTCGGATGTATTTCCCAGTGGTCACCGTGGACGTCGGCGTCGGTGGCCACCCGGAAAGTCGCCAGCGTCCACCCCTCCATATCTCCGGACATACGGCGTTGTTCGTCGAACACCCGGCCGTCGGGCAGCATTCGGATGCCGCGGGCGAACAGGTCGACAGGTGCGAGGTGCATGGTGGTGCCTTTCATTCGGCCGCGACCGGAGTCGGTGCGGGTGCGAAGCCGAGCTCGCGGCGAACGGCGGGCAGGGCCACGTTCACCACCGCCATATCCAGCGCGATCATCCACTGCGCCACCGTGATCAATGCCGGAGCGGCGCCCGGTGTGTATTTTCTATACATGTATAAAAAGTAACCGACCGCGATGCTCGCTGTCGAGACCTCGTGTCAAGATGGCCGGGTGAGCACCCGAACCGGACGTCCGCCGCGGTTGTCCCGCGCGCAGATCGTGGCCGCCGCGCGCGAGCTGATCGAGACCCACGGCGTGCAGGCGCTGACCATGCGGCGCCTGGCCACCGAACTCGGCGCGACGCCGATGGCGCTCTATCACCACGTACCGGACAAGGACGCGCTGCTGCTGCTTCTGCTCGACGACGTGGCGACGGGTGCGGTCCATCCGCCACTGCCGGACGACCCCTGGGAACGCCTGATCGTCGCGGCCCGCGCGATGCACGACATCCTGGCCCCGGTTCCGTGGATCACCGAGGTGCTCACCGCCGACGACCTGCTCTCACCGGCCGCGCTCTGGTATCCCGAGACGATCCTGGACGCGGCGATGGACGCCGGGCTGGATGCCGAGCGGGCGGTGCACGCCTATCGGACGATCTGGTACTACACCGCCGGGGAAATTCTGATTCGGGCCGCGGCTCGCCGGCGTCGCGACGACGACCGGCCGGTGTTCCGGGAGCGCGTCTTCGCCGATATCGATGCCGGCGAACTTCCGCGCCTGGCGGCCGTGGCCGACCGGTGGAGCGCGCTCACCGCGGCCGACACCTACGAGCAAGGATTGCGCGCGCTGGTCGATGGTCTGCTGCCGGTTCGCTGAACCGGCGGCGCCGGCTCAGCCCAGGCTGGTCATGCCGGCCGCGACGACCCGGGAGAGGTTCGTGATCTCCTCGGCGCCCGCGAGTGTCAATCCGTCCAGTGCGTGCAACCGGTCGGTGCTCGCGATGGTGAGCATGGCCGACACCCAGGCGGCCGCGCAGGCGCGCAGGGTTCCGGGTTGTACCTGCCCGGGCGCACTCGCCTGCAATACCCGGGCGGTGACGTCGAGCAGCTGATCGCGCATGCGGCGCACCTGTTTTCGCACATCCGGATGCGTATCGGCCTCGCGCCACATGATCACGCGCAGCACCGAGGAATGGTGGTCGCGCAGATTCAGCGCCGCGTCGAGGTTCACCAGGCTGGTCGCCGGATCGCCGGGCCGGACCACCGTGGCGATGTCGTCGATCGGATGCGCGGGAACTCGCTCGGCCATCAGCGCCGAGAGGATCGAGTCCTTGGTGGGGAAGTAATAGAAGACCAGCCCCTTCGGAACGCCGGCCGCAGTGGCTATCGCAGCCGTCGCGGTCGCGTCGAATCCGTGTGCCGCGAACAGGCTTTCGGCGGCATCCAGAATCAGGGCGCGGGCGTCGCCGTCGACCTTGCTGCTGCGGCGACGCCCCGCTCGACGGGGTTTGGGCATCTGCATCAGTGAGCAGTATGCATCCGTGCCGATACCTGCGGAAGGGCGGCCAGGGCGACCGCGACGGTCAGTACGCCGACGATCCACGCGGTCCACGACGCCGCGCTGAAGGAGCTGAAGTTCATCACCCACGGCGAGATGAACAGCAGGACGCCGAACAGGCCCATCGCGTAATCGGTTCCGGCGATGCCCGGACGGGTGAACTGGACCAGGCCGGCCAGGGCGATCAGCACTCCGAGCACGATCAGGGTCCACATGGCGCGGTTGCTGTGGTCGGTCCAGATGGGGGACAGGGCGGTGTAGACGCCCAGTGCCACGGCCACGGAACTCAGGGTGCGGTTTTCGGTGAGCATGGGGGCCTCCTCGGGGGGCGGAATTGTGTTCTGATCTCGGTATAACTCTGATTGACCGCCCGATCAATACTTATTCCGGAAAATTCCTGCACACATGTCGGATATGGCGCCCGTCACCGCAATCTAGAACGTGTTCTAGTTTATGGTGGATTGGTGCAGCAATACGTGCCAGCAGTGGGAACCGAGCCAGGAGCGCAACGATGACAGCCCCGATCGTGATCGTCGGCGCCGGTCTGGCCGGCCTGCGCACCGCGGAGGAATTGCGCCGCGCCGGATACGAGGGCGGAGTGATCCTCGTCGGTGACGAACAGCGCTTGCCCTACGATCGGCCGCCGTTGTCCAAGCAGTTCGTGCGCGGCGAGACCGAGGATACGACGCTGCGCCCCGCCGAATTCTTCGCCGAGAAGAACATCGAGCTGCGACTGGGCCTGGCCGCGACCGGAGTCGACACCGCGGCGCGCACCGTGACCTTCGACGACGGCTCCGTGCTCGAGTACGGACAGCTGATCATCGCAACAGGCCTGCGCCCCAAGCGGATTCCGGGTCTGCCCGAGGCCGCCGGTGTCCACGTCCTGCGGCGGCACGAGGATGCGGCCGCGCTGCGCGACGGACTGGCCACCGCGCGGCGGGCGCTGGTGGTCGGCGCCGGATTCATCGGCTGCGAGCTGGCGGCGAGCTTCCGTTCCCGCGGCGTCGACGTGGTGCTGGTGGAACCACAGCCCACTCCGCTGGCCGCCGCCCTGGGCGAGGCGGTCGGCCGCCTGGTCGGGCGCATGCACCGCGACGAAGGGGTGGACCTGCGCTGCGGCGTCGGACTGAGCTCGTTGCAGGTCGAAGACGGCGCGGTCACCGGGGCCACCCTCACCGACGGCACTACGGTCACCGCCGATCTGGTGGTCATCGGTGTCGGCTCCGCGCCGATCACCGAATGGCTGGCCGGATCCGGCATCCCTCTGGCGGAACCGCAGGTGGGCGGGGGTGTCCTCGCCGACGAGGTGGGCCGCACCTCGGTCGAGGGTGTGTGGGCGGTCGGCGATGTCGCCGCGTGGCGCCACGACAACGGCCGGCACAAGCGGGTGGAGCACTGGACCAACGCCGGTGAGCAGGCACGGCTGCTGGTGACCGCGCTGCTCGGCGGCGACGTTCCCACGGCCGCCCGGGTGCCGTACGTGTGGAGTGACCAGTACGACCTGAAGATCCAGGTCCTCGGCACCCCGGCGGGCGCCGACGAGATCCGGATCGTCGAGGACGACGGCCGCAAATTCCTGGCGCACTACTTCGACGGCGGAGTCCTGACCGCCGTGGTCGGCGGCGGTCGCACCGCGCAGGTGATGAAGATGCGCGCCGAACTCGCAGCCAACGCCAGGTCCGCCGCACCCGCGAGCTGAACGCCCGCGCCGGGCCGGGCCGCCCGGATCGGTCGGTGCGGCGGCACGCCAGCGGCGCGCGGAACAGGTCCGGCCGATACCCCGGTCGGGCGTAAGGGTTCGTGGCGACGCTAATACAGTGGCTGGGTGATCGTTGCGCTCATCGATTCGGGACTGGGGTTGTTGCCGACGGGGGCGTGGCTGCGCAAGTTGCGTCCCGACCTCGATCTGCTGCTGCAACTGGATCCCGATGGTGCGCCGTGGGGGCCGAAACCCGAGCAGTGGGTGATCGATCGGGTGCTGGATGCGGCCCGCCGATCGTTGCGGCTCGGCGCGGAGGCCATTGTGCTGCCGTGCAATACCGCCAGCGTCACCGCACTCGAACAGGTGCGTGCCGAGGTCGGGCCCGACGTGCCGGTGATCGGCACCGTCCCCGCGATCAAACCGGCGGCCGCCGCGTGTGCCTCGGTCGCGGTGTGGGCGACCGCGGCCACGACCGCGAGCCGCTACCAGGCCGATCTCATCGCTCGCTTCGGCGGTGACGCCGATGTGACCGGTGTGGCATGCCACGGCCTCGCCGACGCGATCGACCGCGGAGATCTCCCGGCCGTCGAGCACGCCATCGCCCGCGCCGCCGAGCAGACTCCCGCCGGCACCGAGGCGGTCGTCCTCGGCTGCACCCACTACCCGCTGGTCCTCGATTCCATCGTGGCCGCGCTGCCCTCGGGCGTCCGTCTGTTCGACAGCGCGGAAGCCGTTGCGGGCCAGACACTTCGGCGCATCGACGCCCTGGGCCGGCCGACCGCCGGCGCCGGCACGGTGACGGTCTACAACAGCGGCCGTGCCGGTGAACTGCCCGCGAGTGCGGCGGCCTTCGAATCCGGCCGAGCGCTCGGAGCGGTCGACACCGCGTGCCCGACCGCCTAGTTTCGCGGGGGCACTCGGCGTAGCCGGTGTCGACCCGGTCACGTTCGCGCCCGCGCTTCCCGCGGGCCGGCCGCTACCGGATTCGGTGCCGCCGATCGAAATCTGTTCCGGGACAATCTCTTTCAGCACCTCCGGCCGGAGCGTCGGAAAAGGGCTGTGACCTGCGCCCCAGTCAGCCGTGGGAGGTCCGGTGGCCCGTTATCCGGCGCGGTTCTACCGTGATTTTCGCAGACGTACAGCGCGGTCGTCGACGCATTTCCGCACCCACCCCTACCGGGCCGGCCGCCACGAAGCCGGCGCATCGGTAACAGACAGAACCGGAGTTATGGCTACCCGAACGCCTTGGAGCGATGTTCATCCCGGAACCGGCGACCTCGAATCGTCCGGCTCACTACCGACGCCACCGGGTGGTCGCCGTCCGAGCTGGGGATACCTGTGCGGGGCCGTGTTGAGCGCCGCGACTCTCGTCCTGTTGTTCCAGCCCTGGTTGTCGGCCTCCGGACCGGGCGGCGCGATCCGGTCGGATGCCTTCGGCAGGCTGACCGGTACGACCGTGTCCCAGCAGGACTGGGCAGGTGCCGGTCTGCGCGATACCGATATCAGCGGCACGTGGGCGGTGCTGACCTGTGTCGCGGTGCTCGCGACGATCTTCGCCGCGGTGGCCTATCTGCGCACCCGCGCGTCGATCTTCTCCGCCGCGGCCGCGGTGGCGGGGACCGGTGTGGCGGTGTTCGTCCTCGCGGATGTGCTGTACCTCGACAACAAGGAATCCGAGATGCGCGCGGCGGTCGCGGACGACAGCAGTTTCTCCGGCATCCTCCGCGGTCTCTTCGGTGGGGCGCATGCCGCGCATCAACTGGCGGGGGCCCATCTCGATTTCGCCGCAATGCTCGCCGGAATCACCGCCTTCGGGGCCGCGGCCTGTGTACTGACGAATCATCTGCGCGACAATCCGATTGTGCGCACGGCTGCCCGGCCGACGACGCGATCGGTCGCAGCCGCACACCCCTCGACACCGACCGCGTCGCCCACGACACCGACCGCACCTCATGTGGCGCCGGCAGCACCGCAACGGGTGTCGCCCGCGACGACCGCACCGCAGCCGGTACCGACCGCACCTCATGTGGCGCCGGCCGCGCTCCATCCGGCGCCGATCGCATCCCAGCTGGTGCCGACCGCCCCCAATCCGATGCCGATGGCACCGCAACCGGTTCCGGCCGCATCCCGGCTGGCGCCGGCGGCATCGCAGCCGGTACCGACCGCACCCCTTTCGGCTCCGGCAGCACCGCACCCGGCGCCGCCCGCACCGGCGACACCCCCGGCGCCCGTTGTCGAATTCGGGGATATCACCGCGGAGCGGCACGAGCCCGCACCGAGCGCCGCCGAACTCCCGCCGTTTCCGGTTCGGAAACAACCGAGTTGGCGCATCGTCATTCCCGCGGGAGCGGTGTCCGCGCACGCTCCGGTGCGGGGGGAGCGCACCTTCGCCAATTAGATCCGCAACGGCACGTGTCCGGCTGCGGCCGGACGCGTTGTCGTCGGGAATCGGGTGAGGGGTGAGTGATACTGCCGTACATGATCGTTGCGCATCATCCGGAGGATCGGCACTCGGCGTCGGGCGGTGTCGGCGGAGTGCGGGCATGAACTCCGCACCGACCGCCGCCGATGTCGCGCGTGCCATGGACGAGCTGGGTGATCCCGGCCGCGCCCTCGAGTTGCGGCGGTTCTTCAAAACCGGGCCCGGGGACTACGGCGAGGGCGACGTCTTCCTCGGAGTCCCCGTGCCGCAGACCCGCAAGGTCGCGAAACAATTTTTCGCACTGCCCGTTTCGGAGATAGCTGAGCTTTTGCGGAGTCCGGTGCACGAACATCGGCTCGCCGCCTTGGTGATCGCGAACAATGCCATGGCGAAGGCGGGGAAACCGCGCACGTACGACGTTGCCGCGCAACAGGAAATCGTCGAGATGTATCTCGCGGCGGTGCGCGGCGGGCGCGTGAACAATTGGGATCTGGTCGACGTATCGGCCGAGAACATCCTCGGCCCGTGGTTACTGGAACGGCCGCGCGATCTGCTCGACGAACTGGCGCGGTCGGAATCGCTGTGGGAACGACGGGTCGCATTGCTGACGACCTTCGCATTCATCAAGGCCGGCGACGCCTCGACCACGTTCGCACTGTGCGAACGGCTGCTCGACGATCGACGCGACCTGATTCAGAAGGCGGTCGGATGGATGTTGCGGGAAGTCGGCAAACGGGTGGACCGCGCCCTGCTCACCGAATTCCTGGACCGCCGTGCCCACGATATGGGCCGCACGGCACTGAGTTACGCCACCGAACATCTGGAACCCGAGACGCGCGCGGCCTATCGGGCGCAACGGCAAGCGCCGTAAGCCGGCTCGCCCACCACCCGGCGCCGCCGCCGTGCCGATACCGCGGCCGTGCACCGCGGCGGATTCCCCTGCCGCGCAGGGCCTACCGGTCGGCTGCGGCAGCGGCGGTCCTCAGAACTGGATCTTCAGATGATCGGTGACCGGATGCGCCTGGCACCCGAGGATGTACCCGGCTTCGATGTCCTCCGGATCGAGAATCTCCGAATTGTCCATCTCCACTTTGCCTTCCAGCACGGTGCAGGCGCAGGATCCGCATTCGCCCTCCTGGCAGGAGTACGGCACGTCCAGGCCCTTGGCGAGCATGATGTCGACCAGGGTCTGACGCCGCGGCCACTGCATGGAATGGGTCTCGCCGTCGAGTTCGACCTCCACGGTGGCCGCGTCGGCGGCGTCCTCCTCGCTGACCTCGACCGGGGCGCCGGCGGCGAACGGATCGCCGGACAGCGAATTGAAGACCTCGGCGTGGGTGCGGTTGCGCGGCACCTCCAGCTGGGCCAGGGCGTCGTGCACCCGGTCCATGAACGCCTTCGGCCCGCACATGAAGGCGCGGAAACCGGTGTACGGGGTGCACAGCGCGGCCAGTCCGTCGGCGGTGGGCAGGCCCTGCAGCGTCTCCAGCCAGTGCACCACCACGAGCCGCTGCGGATTCTTGTCGGCGAGTTCGCGCAGTTCGTCGGCGAAGATGACCGATTCCGGATCGCGGTTGGCGTAGACCAGCACGATCCGGCCGGTGCCGCGGGCGAGCGCCGATTTCAGGATCGACATCACCGGGGTGACACCGCTGCCGGCGGCGAACAGCAGCAGATCCTCGTCCAGATCCTTCGGCGTGAAGACGCCGGAAGGCGGCAGCACCTCGATCTCGTCACCGGCTTGGACGTTGTCGCACACCCAGTTCGACGCGTATCCGTCGACCGTGCGCTTCACGGTGACCTTCGGCTGCACATCGGTGTGCGGCGAGCTGGCCAGCGAATAGCAGCGCGCGACCGAACCGGTGCGCTCGCTCGGGATGCGCAGCGTCAGGAACTGGCCGGGCTGGTAGGCGAAGCGCTCGCGCAGTTCTTCGGGCACGTCGAAGACCAGCGAACAGGCGTCGGCCGTCTCGTTGACGACAGCGGCGACCCGCAGCACGGCCGATCGTGAGCTGTGCGGTACGACGGGATCGGCGGTGGTCATGGTGTCCTCTCGGGGCCGGGCACTGGAGCGGGCAAACTAGAACGTGTTCTAATTTATGATACGTGGCCGTCCCGCTGCCGGACAAGCTGGGCCTCGAGCCCCGCGATCAGCACATCCATACCGAAGTCGTAGGAGTATTTGCCGCGCAGATCGCCCATGTGCTTGACGGCCCGCTCGACGGCTTCGGGAAGCGGCATGTCGACCAGCGCGGATCGGTCCCGCGGATTGACCCGGGCGCGGCCGAACAGATACGTGTGAATGGTGGCATAGGCGGCGAGCACATTGCGATCGTCGAAGCCCGCATCGGACAGGATTTCCATCACAGCGGCGATCAGATCGAGCTGTTTGCCCAGCGTCTGTTCGATCAGCACATCGCCGAGGCCCGGATGTTTGCGCAGCTTCTCGTCGATCTGATCGATGAGTTCGCGCAGGCGCTGCTGCCAGGTGCCGAATTCCGGCGGTGGGGTCCGCACGCCGGTCAGGGCCGCGCTGGCCACCAGATCCAGCAGTTCGCGCTTGTCGGCGACGTAGTAGTAGGGCGCCATCGGCGAGACGCCTAGTTCGCGGGAGAGCCGGCGCATCGACAGCTTCTCCACGCCGTCGGCGCGCACCACACGCAATGCGGCCTCGACTATCTCGGCTTCCGAGAGTGTGTTGCCGCCCCCGCTCGTCTGCATCCGTCCGACTCCCATGCCACCTCTAG
Source organism: Nocardia elegans NBRC 108235 (assembly GCF_001612845.1). Classification (GTDB taxonomy): domain Bacteria; phylum Actinomycetota; class Actinomycetes; order Mycobacteriales; family Mycobacteriaceae; genus Nocardia; species Nocardia nova. The sequence continues at coordinate 54,603 of NZ_BDBF01000033.1, forward strand.
ACCTGCGCAGCCCGCCCGACGGCCACCCGTCATCTGCTGTTCAATGTGCTTGCCTTCCGCAGTCTAGAGTGCGCGTTCGTGGTCGCGGCCCGGTACGTGGAGGAGATCGGCGCACGCGGCGACGCCGCATCTCATGCGGTAGTAGCCGGAGATGAACTATCGCGTCCCACGCGGAATCTCGTTGATCATGAAGTGAATGTTGCCGTGCGATAGCCAGATAGCGTCGATGGTCATTGACACACACGCAACGCCGGAGCCGGTGGGTTGCCGCCGGATTCGTATCGAATTCGGTCCGTTTTTTTCGACACGGGATGCCCGGAGGGCGGTTAGCGCATAGCATTCTTGGAATGCGCCATGATCGACTGCCCAACGGGTTCGGGGTGCGAATCGATCCTCGGGTGCGCACCTATTCCGGTGGACGGCTCTTGGTCGGTGGCTCGCCGACGAGGTTGCTGAAACTTGCTCCGGAAGCGGCCGCCCTGATCGGTGACGGGTATCTCGAAGTGACGGATCCCCAGTCCGCGGTGGTTGCCAGACGGCTGCTCGACTCCGGGGTGGCCAACCCGCGTCCGCGCCTGCTTCCTTCCCCCGAGGAGGTCACGGTCGTGGTGCCGCATTGCAACGACGCCGCCGGATTGCAGCGGCTGCTCTCGACCTTGCGCGGGCACAGCGTGGTGGTCGTGGACGACGGTTCGGACCGGCCGGTTCGGATTCCGCGCACCGGTGGGCGTTGCCGCGTCACCGTGCTCCGCCACGATGTACGCCAGGGCGTGGTCGCCGCGCGCAATGCCGGACTGCGGGCGGCGACAACGGAATTCGTCGCATTCCTGGATTCCGATGTGGTGCCCCGCGCGGGCTGGCTGGAGGTCATGCTCGGCCATTTCAGCGATCCCGAGGTCGCTTTGGTCGCGCCCCGCATCGTGGCGCGCGAGCCGGATGCCAGTGTGCTGGGCCGCTACGAGAGCGCGCGGTCGTCCCTGGATTTCGGCCGCCGGGAAACCGCGGTCAGTTCGCGCGGCTCGGTGTCGTACGCGCCGGGCGCGGCCCTGCTGGTGCGGCGGCACGCCCTGCTGGCCGAGGGCGGATTCGACGAGCAGATGCGCTCGGCCGCCGATATAGATCTGTGCTGGCGACTCGAGCGCGCCGGCTGGCGGTTGCGCTACGAGCCCGCCGCGCACGTCGCCTGCGATCAACCGGCCTCGTTCGGAAAGTGGTTCGGGCGCAAGGTTTCTCACGGCGCCGCCGCGGCGCCGCTGGCCAGGCGCCACGCCGGGATGGTCGCCCCGCTGTCGGTGCCGTTCTGGACCGTCGCCGCGACCGCGCTGCTTGCCACCGCCTCGCGGGCCGGAATCCTGGGCGGACTCGCCACGCTGCTCGCCGCGCTGATCCGGCTGCGGCGGGTGTTCGCCGAACTCGACAATCCGACGCGGGTGGCGGCCATCCATCTGGCCCGCGGATTCTCCGCCGGGGTGTGGCGGATCGTCTCGGCGCTGTGCCGGCACTACTGGCCGGTGACCGTGCTGGCGATGATCGCCTCCCGGCGCATCCGCCGGCTCGCGGTCGCGCTGGCGATCGCCGACGGACTGGCCGACTGGTTCACCCACCGCGATGCCGGCGGCCTGGATCCGGTGCGGTATCTGATGTGCAAGCGGCTCGACGACCTCGCCTACGGGACCGGCCTCTGGTCGGGTGCGCTGCGTGCTCGCAACGTGGCCGCGCTGCGCCCGGCCGTTCCGCGGCATTGATGGCCGGGGTCACAGTTGGCCCCGATATGCCGTCTACCTCACATTTCGCCGCGATCCGATACTGGTGTGACCTGTCGGACAAACCGTATGCTTCGCCCATGCCCTTCCTGACCCGCCGGTACAGTGTGGGACGGGAAAGAAAGGCAAATGGTCAGCAATCTCACAGGCGATAACCGTCCCGAGGGCAGGGTCGAGCCCGGGACACAGCTCGGTGCGCTGGAAGCCTATGCCGCTCAGGCCCACGGTTACCTCAGCGTCGGGGGTGATCAGCTCAATCAGCTGCCCGGATTGCTGCGTCCGCTGGTTCTGGAGTCTTGGCTGCGCAGTCTGCGCGGCGGGGTCGACCCCATGGACGTACTCGACGGCCGCGGTCTGCGAGGTGCCGATCTGCAGCGCTACCGCGACAACCATCCGATTGCCGCGGTGATGCCACTGGTCGACAAGTTGCTGCTGCAGGACGCCACCGGCATCGGCCTGATCGTGGTCGTCGCTGACCAGTTCGGCCGGGTGCTGTCGGTGCACGGCAATCCCGACCGGGTCGAGGCCGCCGCCGAGGTCGGCCTGCGCGAGGGCGACGATCTGTCCGAACGCCGCATCGGCACGAACGCGGTCGGACTGGTGGTCCGCACCGGGCGCGCCACCTGGATCCACGGGCCCGAACACTTTCTGCACCGGATGCATCAGCTCACCGGGGCGGCCGCGCCCGTCCACGATCCGGACGGCCGGTTGGTCGGCGTGCTGATGATCGCCGGCGGCGTGCGCGTCGCGCGCCCGGAGATTCTGGCATTGGTGAAGGCGGCCGCGACCGCGGCGGAAATGGATCTGGTGCTCGCGGCCGTGCGCACCGAACAACGAGGCGCGGATCGCCGTGCGCCCGTGGGTCATTCGACGCCGCCGCGGACCGCCGGCCGACTGGCGCTGGAGGTGCTGGGGCTGGGCCAGCCGCAGTTGTCGGTCGACGGCGAGCGCATCGCGTTGTCGCAGCGGCATGCCGAGATCCTGCTGCTGCTGGCCGAACATGCCGAAGGTCTGTCCGCCGATCATCTGGCGTTGCTGCTCGACGACACCGACCTCGACAACGCCACCATCCGCGCCGCCATGTCGCGGCTGCGCTCGGTGGTCGGCCCGGACGTCTTCGGCTCGCGGCCGTATCGGTTGCGGGTGCCGGTGTCCACGGATGTGGAGGCGCTGCGCGCGGCACTGGACTCCGGTGATGTCCACAGTGCGGTCCGCCATTACACCGGACCGGTGCTGCCCCGTTCGACCGCTCCCGGAGTTATAGACATTCGCGATGAATTGCGGGTGCGGCTACGGACCGCAGTGTTACGTTCCGGTGACGCGGCCGTGCTGAGCCGTTGGACCTCGGGAGCCGAGGGGCGTGACGATGCCGCCGCATGGGTGGCCTATCGAGCCACCGCCGACCGCGATTCCGCCCTGTATGCCCAGATCGAGGCCAAAATTCGGGTACTCGACCGGCGGATGGGCGCCGATGCAACGCAGATGCAACGTTTCGGCTCGTAGGCTCCGCGTCTGAAAGTGTCCTGACTCACACAAACAGGTCACAGTGTGGTTTCGGGCACATCTCTGCCCCGAGATCGACCGAATTGGACGCTAGTCCGAGTTTTTTTGAAGGAACTGATTCCTTTTTATTAGTCTTCGGCCTAGTGTTCGCTGCATGAACGGTGGCGCGAGTCGCCACCGGCCGATGCAGGAGATGAGGCCGCGGGAGCTCGGGGCCGCGATGTTGGAGGAAGTCGAGTTCGAGGATGAGTTGGTGACCGCACCGGTTCACCGAAATTACTGAGACACAAACCATTTCGCTCTTTCACACCTTCGCGATCGCGTGAGGTGTATTCGCCGAACCATCCGTGGCAAAGCCAGGGTCCGCGTCGTCGCGCGGTGCCCGGGGCTTATTTCGTGCTGCCCGAAAATCGTTCGGTCGCTGGGTATTTCGTCAAACGAGGAGGCTCTGGTGCAGAGTTCGGAGTTGAGCGGGTTCGGTCCGGGTGAAGGTCACGGCGCCGAGATCACGTCGGATCCGTCGCCGTTCCCGTTGACGCCGGCGCAGCTCGGCGTCTGGTACGCCCAGCTGCTCGATCCGCGGACTCCGATCAACATCGCCCAGTACGTCGACGTGCACGGCGACCTCGATGTCGAAGTGCTGCAAAAGGTCTCGGTCGAGGCGGCCCGGGAGTTCGGGTCCACGGTGGTGCGGCTCGGCGAAATCGACGGCGAGCCGTACCAGTGCGTGGACCCGCGGCTTCCCGTCGACATCGTGCCGGTCGATCTGCGCGACGCCCCCGATCCGGTCGCGGCGGCCCACGACTGGATGCGCGCGGACTACACGCGGCCGGTGGATCTGCTGACGGACCGGCTGTTCGCCGGCGCCGTACTGCGGGTCGGTGAGCGACGCTGGTTCTGGTATCTGCGCGCCCACCACATCGTTCTCGACGGATTCGGCGCCCTGACCAACACCGTGCGCGTCGCCGAGCGCTACACCGCCGAACTGCGCGGCATCGAACCCGAGCCGGCCAAGGCCGGCAGCCTCGAATCGCTGGTCGAGGGTGAACGCGGCTACCGCGACAGCACCCGGTTCGGCTCCGATCGCGGGTACTGGGGCGAGCGGGTCCGCGATCTGGACGGCGCGACCACGCTCAACGGCCGCAGCGCACCCCGCGCGGCCGGAAACCTGGTCTACGGCCGCCGGCTGCCGGACAAGATCGCCACCCGGATGAACGACCTTGCGGCAGCGCATGATTCGAGTGCGGCCGTGGTGTTGCTCGCGGCCTTCGCGGCCTATCTGGCCCGGCTGACCGGACGCGACGAGGCGGTGCTGAGCCTGCCGGTGACCGCCCGCACGACGGCCGTGATGCGGCGCTCGGCCGGCATGCTCTCCAATATCGTCCCGCTGCGGTTGCAGGTCGGGCAGGCCACCTGGGCGCAGCTGTTGCAGCAGACCCGGGTCGAGGTCGCCGGGGCCCTGCGGCATCAGCGCTACCGGCACGAGGACATCCGCCGCGACGCCGGCATGGAAGGCTTGGCCACCCGCCGCGCGCTGTTCGGGCCACTGGCCAACATCATGCTGTTCCGCAGCGACCTGACCCTGGGCGATACCACCGGCCGCTACCACGTGCTCTCGACCGGGCCGGTCGAAGATATGAGCCTCAACGTCTACTACGGCGACAGCGACCGGGTGCACGTCGACTTCGAGGCCAACCCGAATCTGTACCGCGCCGACGACATCGCCCGCCATCACGCCCGCTTCGTGCGGTTCCTGGAGCGACTGGTCGACCTCGATCCCGAGCGGCCGTTGTCGTCGGTGGCGGTCACGACCGATCTGGAGCGCGAGGTCAGCCTCCGGATCTGGAATGCCACCGAGGTGGATATCGCCGCGCTGGCCGGTGCGGACGCGACCCTGGTGTCGATGTTCGAGCGCCAGGCGGCGCGGACCCCGGAGGCCGTCGCGCTGCGCGGATCGCGGACCCTCGGCTACGCCGGGTTCGCGGCCGAGGTCAACCGGCTCGCGCGGTATCTGATCGCGCGCGGCGCCGGACCGGAAACCACGGTGGCACTGCATATTCGGCGTTCCCCGGAGCTCGTGGTCGCGATGTACGCGGTGCTGGCGGCGGGTGCGGCGTATGTGCCGCTGGACCCCGACCATCCCGCCGAACGCATCGGCTACGTGCTCGAGACCGCGAAGCCGGTCTGCGTGCTGACCACCGCCGGCGATCACGGCGACGGTGACACCCGGTGGATCGACATCGACGAACTGGACCTGTCGGCGCTGTCCGAGGGACCGGTGACCGATGCCGAGCGGATCTCGCCGCTGCGGCCGCAGCATCCCGCGTACGTCATCTTCACCTCCGGTTCCACCGGGCGGCCGAAGGGCGTCGCGGTCACCCACGCCGCGATCGTCAACCGGCTGGTCTGGATGCAGAGTGCCTACCGGCTCACCGCCGCGGACGTCGTCCTGCAGAAGACCCCCGCCACGTTCGACGTGTCGGTGTGGGAGTTCTTCTGGCCGTTGCAGGTCGGCGCGAGCCTGGTGCTGGCGACGCCCGACGGGCATCGCGACCCGGCCTACCTGCGCGCGGTGATCGCCGAATTCGGTGTCACCATCGCGCATTTCGTGCCTTCGATGCTGGCGGCCTTCCTCGGCGGCGTGATCGATGCCTCCGAATTGAGTTCGCTGCGTGCGGTGTTCGCGTCCGGTGAGGCGTTGCCCGGACCGCTGGCGCAGCGACTGCGGGCCGCGGCGCCGCGCGCGCGGCTGCACAATCTGTACGGACCCACCGAGGCAGCGGTCGATGTCACCGCGCATCAGGTGGGTCCGCTCGATACCACCGGTGTGCCGATCGGCGCACCGGTCTTCAACACCCGGCTGTACGTGCTCGACGCACGATTGCAGCCGGTGCCCGTCGGCGTTCCGGGTGAGCTGTATCTGTCGGGGGTTCAGCTCGCCCGGGGCTACGTCGGGAGGCCGGAGCTGACCGCCGAACGGTTCGTCGCCGATCCGTTCGCGGACAGTGAGACGGAGGCCGGCCCCGGGGCGCGGATGTATCGCACCGGGGATCTGGTCCGCTGGACGGCCGACGGTGAGCTCGAGTATCTGGGCCGCACCGATTTTCAGGTCAAACTGCGCGGGCTGCGGATCGAACTCGGCGAGATCGAAGCGGTGCTCGGCGCGGTGCCGGGGGTCGCGCGCGCGGTGGTCGTGGTGCGCGACGATGCCGGCACGGGTGCGCAACTGGTGGCCTATCTGGTCGAGACCACCGCCGGCGCGGTCGACGTGGCGCGCGTGCGCGGCGCGGCCGCGCGCGAGTTGCCCGGATATATGGTGCCGGCGGCGTATGTGAAGCTGGCGTCGCTGCCGGTCAACGCCTCCGGCAAACTCGATCGGGCCGCGCTTCCCGCGCCCGAGCGGACGGCCGGACAGTACCGCCGGCCGCAGTCGGTCTCGGAGCGGGCGGTCGCCGAGGTGTTCGGTGAGGTGCTCGGTCGTGAGCGCATCGGACTCGACGACGACTTCTTCGCCCTGGGCGGTAATTCGCTGGTCGCGACGCAGGTGGCGGCGCGATTGAACGCCGATCTCGGCTGCGCGCTGACCGTGCGGGAACTGTTCGAGGCCACCACGGTCGAGGCGCTGGCCGAGCTGATCGACCGCGCCTTCGAAACCGAGGACATGCACGAGAGCGCCGGGCCGGTCGCCGGGCCGCGACCGCGGGTGCTGCCGCTCTCGCCCGCGCAGCAGCGCATCTGGTTCCTCAACCGGTTCGAGGAGGACAGCGCCGGCTACAACATGCCGTTCGTGGTCCGGATGACCGGCGCGGTGGACACCGAGGCCCTGCGCGCGGCCCTGGCCGATGTGGTGGCCCGCCACGAGGTGTTGCGCACCGTCTTTCCGGCGGACGACGAGCTCGTGGCCCGGCAGCATATTCTCCCCGCCGGGCAGGTGGGGCCGGAGTCCTTCGCGGTGGAAACCGTTGCGGCGGAAGGCCTCGACGCCGAGTTGACGCGGCTGGCGGCACGCGGCTTCGACCTGACCGCCGAAATCCCGTTGCGAGCGACGATTTACGAACTGGCCGCCGATGATGTCGCGCTGGCGATCGTGCTGCACCACATCGCCGCCGACGGACTCTCGCTGCCGGTGCTGGCGCGGGATGTGGCCGCCGCCTATACCCGCCGCCGGTCGGGTATCGACGCCCCCGAGGCGTTGCCGGCGGTGCAGTACGCCGATTACGCGCTGTGGCAACGGGATCGGCTCGGCGTCCCCGAAGATCCCGAATCCCTGGCCGCCCGGCAGCTCGGCTACTGGGCGCACACGCTGGCGGGAATTCCCGACCAGCTGGACCTGCCCGCCGATCGGCCGCGGCCCGCGGTGGCCGCCGGCCGGGGCGCCACCTATCGCTTCGACCTACCCGCGGACCTGCACGCGGCGATCTCCGAACTCGCCCGTGCCCAAGGTGTTTCGACCTTCATGGTGCTGCACGGCGCGCTGGCCGCGCTGCTCGCGCGGATCTCGGGCGGCGACGATATCGTGATCGGTACCCCGGTCGCCGGGCGCGGCCACCGCGAACTCGACGATCTGATCGGCATGTTCGTCAACACGCTGGTGCTGCGCACGCGAGTGGCGGCCGACGAACCGTTCACCGCTCTGCTGCAACGGGTCCGGGCGGCGGACCTGGGCGCCTTCGCCCACGCCGATCTGCCGTTCGAACAGTTGGTGGAGGCGCTGAACCCGGTCCGTTCGCAGGCCCGCCACCCGTTGTTCCAGGTGATGCTGGGTGTGGCCGACACTCAGGACATCGCCGTCGAGTTACCCGGATTGTCCGTGCGGACGAGTACCCTGGACACGGCGGTGACCAAGTTCGACCTTCAACTGACGGTCACCGAAAGCTTCGCCGGTGCCGGTCCCGGGGAAGGTCCGGCACCGGCGGGGATCACGGCGGAGTTCACCTACGCCACAGATCTTTTCGAGTCGGACACCATCGCGGCGTATGCGCGGTGGTGGCGGCAACTGCTCGTCCATGTGGTCGCCGAGCCCACTCGTGCGGTGGGTCGGCTGCCGCTGCTCGACGCCGCCGAGTTGCGGCGCACGATCGACGCCGGCCGCCGCGGCGCGGGGGGAACGGCTCCGGACGTGCTCACCGCGTTCGAGCGGCAGGCCCTCCTGCGGCCCGATGCGGTGGCCGTGGTCGACGGCGAGCGGCAATACACGTACGCCGAGCTGTCGGCGCGGATCAACCGCCTGGCCCGCCATCTCGTCGGCGCGGGCGTCGGCCCGGAATCGCTGGTCGTCCTGGGGATGCGCCGGTCGGCCGAGTTGGTGATCGCCGCCTACGCCGTGCTGGCCGCCGGCGGGGCGTACGTACCGGTCGACCCGGATCAGCCGACGGCCCGGTTGCGGCAGGTGGCCGAGACCGCCGCGCCGGTATGCATGCTGACCGCCGGGGATGCGCCCGATCTGGCCATTCCGCGGATCGCGATCGATGCGCTCGAGCTCGACGGCCTGTCCGATCGCCCGCTCACCGACGCCGACCGGCTCGCCCCGGTGCGTTCGGCCGACACCGCGTACGTCATCTTCACCTCCGGCTCCACCGGAACGCCGAAAGGCGTTGCCGTCCAGCGCGGTTCGCTCGACAACCAGATCGCCTGGATCGCCGCTGAGTACGGGATCGGTGAGCGGGACGTGGTGCTGTTCAAGACCCCGGCGACCTTCGACGTCTCGGTATGGGAGCTGTTCGCGCCGCTCGGCAGCGGAGCGCGGCTGGTGGTCGCCACACCGGACGGGCATCGCGACACCGCGTATCTGGCCGCGACCATCGCCCGGCACGCCGTGACCATGATCTCGTTCGTACCGTCGCTGCTGGCGACTTTCGCGAACACCGTGACACCGGCCGATATCCGCACGCTGCGGTGTGTTCTCGTCGCCGGCGAGGCCCTCAACGGAGAGGCCGTGCGGGCGTTCGCCGCGGTGAGCGATGCCGCCGTGCACAATCTGTACGGACCCACGGAATTCACCGTGCACGCCACCCACGCGCCGGTTGCGCCGGACCGCATCGGGCCCGCGCCGATCGGTAAGCCGGTGCGCGACAGTCACATTCTGGTGCTCGACCGGCAGCTGCAGCCCGTTCCCGATCTGGTGATCGGCGAGCTGTACCTGTCCGGTGCGCAGGTCGCCCGGGGGTACCAGCGCCGGACCGGCGCGACCGCGCAGCGATTCGTGGCCGATCCGTTCGGCCCCGCGGGTGCTCGCATGTACCGCACCGGTGACCTCGTGCGCCGCCTCCGCAACGGGGATCTGGAATATCTGGGGCGCAGCGACTTCCAGGTGAAGGTGCGGGGCCAGCGCATCGAACTGGGCGAGATCGAGGCGGCGCTGCTGGCCACGCCCGGCATCGAGGCGGCAGCGGTGCGGGTGTACCGGCATCGGGCCGGCGATCTGCTGGTGGCCTATGCGGTGTGCGACGGCGATCCGCGGACCCTCGCCGAAAGCCGGCTGCGGGATCGGCTGCCGTCGTACATGGTGCCCAGCGCCTACGTCGCGCTGGCGGCCATGCCACTGACGGCCTCCGGCAAACTCGATCGCGCCGCCCTTCCCGATCCGGTACTGGCCACCGAACGGTTCCGTGCGCCGGAGAGCGCCGAGGAGAAGGCCGTGGCGGCGGTCTTCGCCGCTGTGCTGGGTGCCGAACAGGTCGGGCTCGACGACGACTTCTTCGCCCTCGGCGGCAATTCGCTGGTGGCGACCCAGGTGTCGGCCCGGCTGGCCGAGGCGCTGGACCGCGAGGTCGCGGTGCGCCTGCTGTTCGAGAACCCGGTGGTCGCGAATCTTGCCCGGCGACTGCGGGATTCATCTCCTCGCCGGCATCGCGCGTTGACCGCCGGACCGCGGCCGGAGCGGCTGCCGCTGTCCTACGCGCAGCAGCGGATGTGGTTCCGCAACCAGTTCGACACCGAATCGGCGGTCGACAATCTGACCACCGCCATCCGGCTGCGGGGCGAGCTGGACGTCACCGCTCTCGCCGCCGCGGTGCGCGATGTGCTGGCGCGGCACGAGGCCTTGCGTACCCGGTATCCCGCCGTCGACGGCGTGCCTTTCCAGCAGATACTCGACCCGGCGGACGTGGTGATCGACCTGGCGCCCCAGCCGGTGCCCGAGGACGAGTTGGCGCAGCGCCTGCGGGCCGAGGCGGCCGTCGCCTTCGCGGTGCGCGACCAGGCGCCGATCCGGACGGTGCTGCTGCGTAGCGCCGCCGATGTGCACGTGCTCGTCGTCTCCATTCACCACATCGCCGCGGACGGCTGGTCGATCGCGCCGCTGACGCGGGATCTGATGCAGGCCTATGCCGCGCGCACGGCCGGCCGGGCGCCGCAGTGGCTGCCGCTGCCCGTGCAGTACGCCGACTTCGCGCTCTGGCAGCGGGCCGTGCTCGGCTCCGAGGACGATCCGAATTCGCCCATCGCCGAGCAGATCCGGTTCTGGGCAGGCGAACTGGCGGGCCTGCCCGACGTGCTGGCCCTGCCGGGTGATCGGCCGCGGCCGGCGACGGCGACGGGCCGCGGCGCCCGATACCGCTTCGCGGTGCCGGCCGAGACCGTCTCCGCGCTGCGTGAGCGGGCCGAGCGGACCGGCGCCACCTTCTTCATGGCGCTGCACGCCGCCTTCGCGGTGGTGCTGGCGAAACTGTCCGGGCAGCGCGATATCGCGATCGGTACGCCGATCGCCGGCCGGGGTGAGGCCGCGCTCGACGATCTGGTCGGCATGTTCGTCAATACGCTGGTGCTGCGCGCCGACGTCGCGCCCGAGTCCTCGTTCACCGCACTGCTCGACGCCGTGCGCGAGGGCGACCTGCGCGCCTTCGCCCACCGCGACGTTCCGTTCGAGCGTCTGGTCGAGGTGCTGAATCCGATGCGCTCGGCGGCCCGGCACCCGCTGTTCCAGGTGATGCTGGATCTGCGCCAGGCCGCCGCCGGTGAACCGCGACTGCCGGGGCTGAGCGCGACGACGCTCGAACTCGATTCCGGCACTGCCAAATTCGACCTGCACCTGACGGCCGAGGAAGCGGCCGACGGCAGCCTGGCGGCGGTCTTCGAATATGCGACGGACCTGTTCGATGAGCCGACCGTCGCGGGATTCGCGCGCCGGTTCCGCCTGGTACTGGAAGCCCTCCTCGCACAGCCGGAACGGCCCATCGGCGATATCGAACCGATGTCGGCCGCCGAGCGCGAAGAGATCCTCGGCGCATGGAACGACACCGCCCACGAGGTGCCGGCGACCACACTGGCCGACCTGTTCGCCGAGCAGGCGCGGCGCAGCCCGAATGCCGTCGCCCTGCGCTTCGAGGGCGCCGAATGGACCTATGCCGGCTTCTCGGCGCGGGTGAATCGACTGGCGCGGCTGCTGGTTTCGATCGGCGTCGGCCCCGGCCGCACGGTGGCCCTGGGCATCCGCCGCGGCGACGACCTGGTGGTCGCCATGTACGCGGTGGTCGCCGCGGGCGCCGCCTACGTACCGCTCGACCCCGATCATCCCGCCCGGCGCATCGGTGACGTACTGCGCACCGCGCGGCCGGTGTGCGTGCTGACCCGCTCCACCGATGGGCTCGATCTCGATACGAGCGGTCTGGTCAGTCACTGCGCCGTCCTCGATATCGACCTGTTCGACACCGGCGACTACTCGTCGGCGCCGCTCACCGACGCCGACCGGCTGCGACCGCTGCGGCCGGGCCATCCCGCCTATGTCATCTTCACCTCGGGCTCTACGGGCAAACCCAAGGGTGTGGCGGTGAGCCACCGGGCGATCGTGAACCGGCTGGTATGGATGCAGACCGAGTACGAACTGGCCGCCGCCGACGTCGTACTGCAGAAGACTCCGGCGACCTTCGACGTGTCGGTGTGGGAGTTCTTCTGGCCGTTGCAGGTCGGCGCCCGGCTCGTGGTGGCCCGGCCCGACGGCCATCGCGACCCCGCCTACCTCGCCGAACTGATTCGCGCCGAACACGTTTCGGTGGCGCATTTCGTGCCCTCGATGCTCGCGGTGTTCCTCGCGCACGCGCGGCCGGGTTCGCTGCGGACGGTATTCGCCTCCGGTGAGGCGCTACCCGCGGAGGTCGCGCAGCGCCTGCGGGCGGTCACCGGTGCGCGACTGCACAACCTCTACGGGCCGACCGAGGCCGCGGTCGACGTCACTCGCCACGAGGTCGTCGACACCGACAACGCGACCGTGCCGATCGGCCGCCCGGTGTTCAACACCCGGCTGTACGTGCTGGACGCGCGGCTGCGGCCGGTGCCGGTGGGCGTCGCCGGTGAGCTGTACCTGGCCGGCACGCAGCTGGCCGAAGGGTACGTCGGCCGCCCCGACATCACCGCCGAACGGTTCGTGGCCGATCCGTTCGGTACCGGGGAGCGGCTCTACCGCACCGGCGATCTGGTGGCGTGGAACCCGCGTGGTGAACTGGAGTATCTGGGCCGCACCGACTTTCAGGTCAAGGTGCGCGGCCTGCGCATCGAATTGGGCGAGATCGAAGCGGCGCTCACCGCCGTGCCCGAGATCGCACAGGCCGTGGTGATCGTTCGCCACGATCCGCAGACCGGTGACCGGTTGGTCGCGTATCTGCTGCCCGCCGACGGCGCGGGCATCGATATCGACGCGGTGAAAGCCGCACTGGCGCAGCGACTACCGGCCTATATGCTCCCCGCGGCCTACGTTGTACTCGACGCGTTCCCGCTCAACGGCTCGGGCAAGCTGGACCGCGGCGCCCTGCCCGATCCGGTCTGGCAGGCGCGCGAATATCACGCGCCGGCGACGGCGGCCGAAGCCGTGGTCGCCGAGGTCTTCGCGGAGGTGCTGGGCGCCGAGCGCGTAGGGCGCGACGACGACTTCTTCGACCTCGGCGGCAATTCGCTGCTCGCCACCCAGGTGCTGGCCCGCATCGGCGCCGCTCTGGACACGCAGCTGCCGGTTCGTCTGCTGTTCGAGGCCACCACGGTGACCGAGCTGGCGATGCGGGCCGAGCTGCTGGCCGGCACCGGTGCGCGCGCGCCGCTGACCGCGCGCACGCTGCCGGAGCAGGTGCCGCTCTCGGCGGCGCAGCGGCGGATCTGGTTCCTCAACCGCTTCCGCGCCGACGAGCGGGCGGCCGCCGCGGTCGACGTCATCCCACTGGCGCTGCGGTTGCGCGGAGAACTGGATATCGACGCCCTGCGCGCGGCCCTGGCCGATGTGGTGGAGCGGCACGAGACGTTGCGCACCCGCTACCCCGATACCGCGGACGGGCCGGTGCAGGTCGTCGAGCCCGCCGCGGCGCACGTCCCGGCGTTGCGCGTGGCCGCGGTGAGCGAGCAGACGCTGGCCGAGCGCATCGCCGGGATCTGCGCCACCGAATTCGACCTCACCATCGAAACCGGCTTGCGCGCCGAGCTTTTCGCGCTGTCCGCTGATCATCACGTACTGCTGCTGGTCCTGCATCACATCTGCGCGGACGGCCTTTCCCTGGGTCCCTTGGCCGCGGATGTGACGGCCGCGTACGCCGCGCGCCGCGACGGGCGCGCGCCCGGCTGGCAGGACCTGCCGGTGCGCTACCGCGACTACACGCTGTGGCAGGCGGAAGTCCTCGGCGATCCGGCCGATCCGGAATCCGAACTGTCCCGCCAGCGCGAATTCTGGCGCACCCGCCTGGCCGGGCTGCCGGAACAGCTGGAACTGCCCACCGATCGTCCGCGTCCCGCGACACCGTCGTACCGCGGTGGCAGCCACCGCTTCCAGATCGACTCCGATCTGCACAGCGAACTGGGCGAACTGGCCCGCAAACACGAGACCACCCTGTTCAGCACGGTGCATGCCGCGCTGGCGGTGCTGCTGTCGCGCATGTCGGGCACCTCCGATATCGCGATCGGCACCCCGGTGGCCGGGCGCGGCGAGGCCGCGCTGGACCCGATGGTCGGCATGTTCGTCAACACCATCGTGTTGCGCAGCGAGATCGACAGTCGCGAGCACTTCCACACTGTGCTCGATACCGTTCGCGCGCAGGATATTTCGGCTCTGTCGCAGGTCGACGTGCCGTTCGAGCAGGTGGTGGAGATGCTGGCGCCGGCCCGCACCGCGAGCCGTCACCCGCTGTTCCAGGTGGCGCTGACCTTCCAGAACTTCACCCTGCCCGAGGTCGAGCTGCCGGGGCTGCACGTCACGCCCGAAGCGGTGGACGCGGCCGCCGTTGCGTTCGACCTGCAGTTCACGCTGGTCGAGTCCATCGACGACGACGGTCGTGCGGGCGGGATGTCGGTCGAGATCACCTATGCCACCGATCTTTTCGACGCGGCGACGATCGCGGAGCTGGCCCGGCGCTTCGAGCAGGTGCTGGCCGCGGTCAGCCACGACCACACCGTCGTGGTCGGCGACATCCAGTTGCTCAGCGCCGAGGAACAGCATCGCGCGCTGTACGAATGGTCTGTCAGCGGCGTCGACTGTGCCGAAACGACCACCATCGCAGCGCGGTTCGCGGCGGCCGCGCGGGCGGACCGAACGGCCGTCGCGGTGCGGGCCGGCGACGCGACCCTCACCTACGGCGAGCTCGAGGACCGGGCCCACGGCCTCGCCCGGCGCCTGATCGCGGCCGGCGCCGGTCCGGAAACACTGGTCGCCGTGGCGCTGCCACGCTCGGCCGACCTGATCGTCGCACTGCTCGCGGTCGTCGAATCCGGCGCCGGCTATCTGCCGATCGATCCGGATTACCCCGCCGACCGGATCGAATACATCCTCGCCGACGCCCGGCCGGTGTGCGCGGTCACCGGTGCGGACGGCCCGGCCCGCGGCTGGTTCGACGGCCCGGTAATCGACCTGGACACCGTGTCCTGGCAGGAGCTGGACACCGCGCCGATCACCGATGCGGACCGCCGCTCGCCGCTACGCCCGGACAACACCGCCTACGTCATCTACACCTCCGGTTCCACCGGCCGACCCAAGGGCGTGCAGGTTCCGCACGCCAATGTGATTCGGCTGCTGGACAATTCCCGCGAGCGATTCGGTTTCGACCACTCCGATGTGTGGACGCTGTTCCACTCCTACGCCTTCGACTTCTCGGTGTGGGAACTGTGGGGTGCGCTGCTGCACGGCGGCCGGATCGTCGTCGTCGACTACTTCACCTCCCGGTCGCCGCAGCAATTCCGGGAGCTGCTGATCGACGAGGGCGTGACGGTCCTCAACCAGACGCCCTCGGCGTTCTACCAGCTGATGAGCGCGGATCTGGCCGACGTTCCGGCCGACTACCGGCTGCGCTGTGTGATCTTCGGCGGCGAAGCGCTGGAGCCGGCGCGGCTGCGGGACTGGTTCGCGCGGTATCCGCACACACCGCGGTTGATCAATATGTACGGCATCACCGAGACGACGGTGCATGTGTCGTTCCGGCCGATCGACGCGCTCACCGGTCCGGCCGGGGTGATCGGAGGCGCCCTGCCGGGCCTGACCGTGCGGTTGCTCGATTCGCGGCTGCGGCCGGTGCCGGTGGGTGTGCCGGGCGAGATCTACGTCTCCGGCGGACAGCTCGCCCGCGGATATCTGCGGCGGCCCGCCTTGACCGCGGGGCGCTTCGTGGCCGACCCCTACGGGACGGCGGGTTCACTCGCCTACCGCTCCGGTGACCTCGCGCGGTGGACCGCGACCGGTGACCTCGAATATCTGGGTCGCGCCGACCACCAGGTCAACCTGCGTGGCTTCCGGGTGGAACTCGGCGAGATCGAGGCCGCGCTGGTGGCCGTGGACGCGGTGGCACAGGCCGCGGTCGTGGTCCGCGCGGACGACGGAGCCGAAGCCCGGATCGTCGGATATGCGGTGGGCGCCGACCTCGACGTGGCGTCGGTGCGCCGCGCGGTCGCCGAGCGGCTGCCCGAGCACATGGTTCCGGCCGCCGTGGTCGCGGTGGACCGAATTCCGTTGACCGTCAACGGAAAGCTCGACGTGCGCGCCCTTCCGGCGCCGGTGTTCGAGACGGTCGGTTACCGCCGGCCGGCGAGCGCCGCCGAGCAGATCGTGGCCGATGTGTTCACCGAGGTGCTCGGCGAACTCGGCACCGACCGTGCGGTGGGCGCCGACGACGACTTCTTCGCCCTCGGCGGCAGCTCGCTCTCGGCGGCCAAGGCCGTCGCCCGCATCGGCGCGGCCCTGGGCGTGAGCGTCCCGGTGCGCACGCTGTTCGAGAATCCGCGCGTCGCCGACCTCGCGGTGGCGGCACTGACGGGCGGTGACCGGCCGGCCCTGGTCGCCGGTGTGCGCCCGGCCCGGCTGCCGCTCTCCCCGGCGCAGCAGCGGATGTGGTTCCTCAACCGGTTCGACCGCACCTCGGCCGCCTACAACATTCCGCTCGCGCTGCGCCTGTCCGGCGACCTGGACGAGCAGGCCCTCGCCGCGGCACTGCGCGATGTCGTGGCACGGCACGAATCGCTGCGTACCGTCTACCCCGAGATCGGCGGCGAACCGGCGCAGGTGATCCTGCCGGTGGAGCGGGTCCACATCGACACGACGGCCGTACCGGTCGCCGAAGACGCACTGCCGCAACGAATCCGGGAGTTGTTCGGCACCGGATTCGACGTCACCGCAGACGTGCCCGTGCGGGTGCGGGTGTTCGAACTCGCCCCCGACGAGCATGTGCTGGCGGCGGTGCTGCATCACATCTGCGCCGACGGATCCTCGATCGTGCCGTTCGTCGCCGATCTGATGCGCGCCTACGAGGCCCGGGTCCGGTCCGCCGGGCCCGGCTGGTCGCCGCTGCCGATCCAGTACGCCGACTACGCGCTGTGGCAGAAGCGTCTGCTGGGCGCCGAGGACGACGCGGAATCGGTGGCCGCCCGGCAGATCGCGTTCTGGCGCGAGACGCTGGCCGGGCTGCCGGATCAGCTCGACCTGCCGACCGACCGGCCTCGCCCGGCCCGGCAGAGCCTGCACGGCCGCCGCGTCGAATTCACCGTCGACGCCGCGGTGCACCGGCGGCTGGCCGACGTGGGCCGCGGCGCCGGCGCCACGGTGTTCATGGTCGTGCACGCGGCGTTCGCGGCGGTGCTGGCCCGGCTCTGCGATACCGGCGACATCGCGGTGGGCACGCCCGTCGCGGGGCGCAACGACGCCGCGCTGGACGAGGTCATCGGCATGTTTGTCAACACCGTGGTGCTGCGGACCGCGGTGGATGTGGACGCGCGCTTCGACACGCTGCTCGACGGCGTGCGCGCCACCGACATCGCCGCGCTCTCACATACCGATGTGCCGTTCGAACGCCTCGTCGAGGTGTTGAATCCGCGCCGCTCGACCGCTCGGCATCCGCTGGTGCAGGTGGGTCTGTCGTTCCAGAACCACGATCGCGCGACTCTGCGACTACCCGGCCTGACCGTCACCGAAGTCGAACCCGACAGTGAGACAGCGCAATTCGACCTGCATCTGTTCGCCGTCGACCACCACACCGAGTCCGGAGCCCCGGCCGGCATCGAGCTGGCTCTCGGCTATGCGACCGATCTGTTCACCGCCGAGACCGCCGAGCGGATCGCCGCGCAGGTGAACCGCGTCCTGCATGCGGTGGCCGCCGCGCCCGCGACCCGGATTCGCGATCTCGACCTGCTCGGAGAGCAGCAATACCGGTTCGTGATCGAGGACGGCAATCGGACCGCGCGGGAGGTTCCCGAGGCGACGCTGGTGAATCTGTTCGATGCCAGGGTCGCCGCGAATCCCGCGGCGGTGGCGCTGATCGACGCGGCCGGCACCGAATTGAGCTATCGCGACTTCGACGTCCGGGTCAACCGGCTGGCCCGTCACCTCATCGGCCTCGGCGTACGCCCGGAGACGACTGTGGTGCTGGCGCTGCGCCGTTCGGTCGATCTGGTGATCGCGATGTTCGCGGTGGCCAAAGCCGGCGGCGCCTATGTGCCGATCGATCCCGACCATCCGGCCGATCGGATCGCGCAGATCGTCGAGACGGCGCGGCCGGTGTGCGTCCTGGGCGGCGGTGCGGTGCCGGGCGTGGGCGACGACACCGCGATCGTGGATCCCGGTACGGATCTGGCCGCGTATCCGGGCACGCCGATCACCGCCGCCGATCGGCTCGCGCCGCTGCGGCCGTCGAACACGGCCTACGTCGTGTTCACCTCCGGCTCCACCGGACGCCCCAAGGGCGTGGCGATCTCGCACGGCGCGATCGTCAACCAATTGCTTTGGCTGCGTAGTGAATTCGGCATCGACAGTGCCGACCGCGCGCTGCTCAAGACGCCCGCGACCTTCGACCTGTCGGTGTGGGAGTTCTGGTCGCTGCTGGTCAGCGGCGGAGCCTTGGTGATCAGCGAGCCGGGCAGCGAACGCGATCCCGACCACCTGCGCGAGCTCATGCGGCAGCACCGGGTGAGCATCCTGTTCACCGTGCCCTCGCTGCTGGGCATGCTGCTGGCCGACGAGACCGCCCTGCCGCAGACGCTGCGGGCCGTCCTCGCGATCGGTGAGGCGCTGCCGCAGTCGACGGCGCGCCAGTTCGGAACCCGCTGCGACGCGACGCTGTTCAACCTCTACGGTCCCACCGAAACCGCCGTCTCGATCACCTCGCACCGGGTCGGCGCCGATCCGGAGCCGGTGGTGCCGATCGGCGCGCCGGTGTGGAACAGCCGGGCCTATGTACTCGATCGGCGGCTGCGGCCGGTACCACCGGGCGTGCCCGGCGAGCTGTATCTGGCCGGCGATCAGCTGGCCCGCGGTTATGCGGAACAACCGGCGCTCACGGCGGGCCGTTTCGTCGCCGATCCCTTCCACGGCGGCCGCATGTACCGCACGGGCGATATCGTGCGCCGCCGCACCGACGGACTGCTCGAGTATCTGGAGCGGGCCGACTTCCAGGTCAAGATCGGTGGTTTCCGGATCGAACTCGGCGACGTGGAGGCGGCCCTGCTGCGCCGGCCCGGCGTCGAGGCCGCGGTCGCGGTGGCCCGCACCGACGGCAGCGCGGGACCGCGCCTGATCGCCTACGCGGCGGTGCCCGGCGCCGATGTCGACGCGGGCACGCTGCGCTCGGCGCTCGGCAGCGAACTGCCGAAATATATGGTGCCCGCGGCCGTGGTGGTGCTGGACGCGCTGCCGCTCAACGCCAACGGCAAGGTAGACCGCGACCGGCTGCCCGCCCCGGTGCTGTCCGAGGCCGAGTTCCGAGCGCCCGATACCGAGACCGAACGCCTGGTGGCGGCGGAATTCGCCGATATCGTCGGGCGGTCCGCCGACGGCGAGTCGCCCATCGGCGCCGACACCGATTTCTTCGAACTCGGCGGCAACTCGCTCGCGGCCGCCCGCCTGGCCGCGCGGCTGGGTGCGGCCTCGGGCGTGCGGGTGCCGGTCGCCGCGGTCTTCACCGCGCCGACCGTCGCGGCGCTGGCCGCCTGGATCGATGCGGCCGAGCGGGATGTCCGTCCGCCGCTGCGGGCCCGGACCACCTGCGCGCCGGTACCGCTGTCGCTCGCCCAGCAGCGGATGTGGGTGCTGAACCGGCTCGCCCCGGATTCGGCCGCCTATCACGTGCCGGTCGCATTGCGCCTGACCGGGGCGCTGGAACTCGCCGCCCTCCGGGCCGCGCTCGCGGATCTGGTGCAGCGCCACGACATTCTGCGCACCCGGTATCCGGAAGCCCGCACCACCTCCGCCGAACCGGAACCGGTGCAGGAGGTGCTGCCCGCCACGCCGGTCGACCTCGAGCCGATGCCGGTGCGGCGCGACGAGATCGACGAGCGTATCGCCGAGATCGTCGCCGTCGGCTTCGACGTCACCGCCGCCCCACCGGTGCGGGTGCGTCTGCTGCGGGTGGCCGACGACGAGCACATCCTCGTCGTGGTGGTCCACCACATCAGTGCCGACGGCTATTCGATGGCGCCGCTGACCCGCGACCTGATCGTGGCCTACACCAGCCGGTTGGCCGGGTCCGCGCCCCAGTGGAGTCCGCTGCCGATCCAGTACGCCGACTACAGCGAATGGATGCGGACCGTTCTCGGCGCCGAGACCGACCCGGACAGCGTGCTGTCCGAACAGCTCGGCTACTGGCGCGACCGGCTGGCCGGCGCGCCCGAGCAGCTGGCGCTGCCCACCGACCGGCCGCGTCCCGCCCGCCGCGAGATGCGCGGTGCGACAGTTGATTTCGCCTTCGATCAGCCGCTGGTCGCGCAGCTGGCCGGTGTCGCCCGAGCGCACGGGACGACCCTGTTCTCCACGATGCACGCCGCCTTCGCGGTGCTGCTGGCGAAGCTGTCCGGACAGTCCGACATCGTCGTCGGCGCGCCGGTGGCCGGGCGCGGGGAACGTGAACTCGACGATCTGGTCGGCATGTTCGTCAACACCGTGGCGTTGCGCACCGAGATCGACGCCCGGACGAGTTTCGCCGAGCTGCTGCGGGGTGTGCGGGAAGCCGACCTGGCGGCGCTCGGCCGCACCGAGGTGCCGTTCGAGCGGGTGGTGGAGGCGCTGGGCCGCACCCGCACCAGCGCGTATACGCCGATCTTCCAGGTGTTGTTCACCTTCCAGAACCTGCCGGCCACGGCGGTCACGCTGCCCGGTCTGCGGGTCGAGACGCTCGAACCGCCGCTGCCGGAGGCGAAATTCGATCTGCAGCTCACCGCGCTGGAGGAATTCGGCGCGGACGGTGAACTGCAGCGGCTGCGGATGCAATTCTGCTATCCCACCGACATCTTCGACGAGCGCACGGTGCGATTGTTCGCCGAACGACTACAGCTGATCGTGCGGGCGGTGGCGGCGGATCCGTCGATCACCGTGCGCGCGATCGACATTCGCACCGCCGAGGAGCGCGACCGCCGCACCGGCCGCGCGGCGACCACCCGGCTGCCCGGTGACCTGGTCGATCTCATCGCCGCCGCGGCCGGAACCGCGCCCGATTCGCTGGCCGTCGAATTCGGCGGGCGCGGAATCGGATTCGCGGAACTGCACCACAAACTGGTCACCGTCGGCCGGGCCATGGGCGCGAACGCCACTCCCGACGCGCTGATCAACGTCGCGCTGGCCGGACTGCTGCCCGGCGTTCTCGCCGCCGGCGCCGGTGGACTCACCACCATGCTCGAGGCCCTGCATCTGCGCGCACAGGGCGTGATCACCACGGAAGGAACCCACTGATGACG
The DNA here is from genome assembly GCF_001612845.1 of Nocardia elegans NBRC 108235. GTDB lineage: Bacteria > Actinomycetota > Actinomycetes > Mycobacteriales > Mycobacteriaceae > Nocardia > Nocardia nova. The sequence continues at coordinate 75,983 of NZ_BDBF01000033.1, forward strand.
CATGCAGAGTCGGTTACACCCGTCCGGTCCACCGAGCACCCCGCGCTGCGCGGCGCCTACGGCATCGCGGATCTGCCGTACCTGATCGAGGTCGTCGCCGACCTGGAACCGCAGCGCGTCGCGGTCCGGCACACGGACGTCGCGATCACCTATGCCGAGCTGGGTGCGGAGCTGACCACGCTGGCCGCGGTGATGGGTGATGCGCTGACCCCCGATGCGCTCGTGCAGGTGGTGATCTCGGGCCGGCTGCCGGCACTGCTGGAATCGGGGGAGGGCGCACTGGCCGCCGCCGTCTCCGATCTGCTCGACGACGCGCTCACCGCGGCCGCGGATGTGCTCGATCCCGGCCTGGCTCCCGCCGATACGCTCGCCACGCTGTTCGCCGAGCAGGTGCGGCGCACGCCCGGTTTGGTCGCGGTGGAATTCGACGGCAGCACCCTCACCTACGCCGAACTCGACGCCCGGGCGAACGCACTGGCCTGGCAGCTGGTCCGGCTGGGAGTGGGCCCGGATGCGCGGGTGGGTGTGTCCATGCACCGGTCGCTGGAACTGGTGATCGGTATGTACGCCATCCACAAGGCCGGTGGGGCCTACGTGCCGATCGACCCGGAGCATCCCGCCGATCGCATCGCTTACGTGCTGGAGATCGCCGCGCCCGTCGTGGTCCTCACCCATGCAGGCAGTCCCTCGTTCGACGGAGTGCCCGTGCTGCGGGTGGACGAATTCGACTGGGAGACAGAGGCTTCGACCTCGGTGCTGGAGTCCGGCGAGGTGGTGCCGGCGCGCCCGGACAACACCGCCTACGTCATCTTCACCTCGGGTTCGACGGGCCGGCCCAAGGGGGTCGCGGTCTCGCACCGCGCCATCGTGGCGAATCTGCGCTGGCGGCAGCGGTGCTACCGCATGCACGCCGCGGATGTGGTGCTGCAGAAGACGCCGTTCACCTTCGACGTGTCGGTGTGGGAGTTCTTCTGGCCCCTGCAGGTCGGTGCCCGGCTGGTGATCGCCGCACCGGACGGCCATCGCGATCCGGCGTATCTGATCCGGACCATCGCCGGCAAGCACATCACCATCGCGCATTTCGTGCCGTCCATGCTGGCGGTGTTCGCCGCCGCCGTCGCGGACGCCGAGACGATGAGCGATATCGACTCCCTGCGTGCGGTTTTCGCCTCCGGTGAGGCGCTGCCCGCCGCGACCGGCGCCGCCTTCCGCGACGTGAGCGGCGCGAGCCTGCACAATCTGTACGGGCCGACCGAGGCCGCGGTCGACGTGACCGCCCACGAGGTGACCGCGGCCGATACGGTCTCGGTCCCGATCGGCGCCGCGGCCGACGACACCGATCTGCACGTCCTCGACGACAATCTGCAACCCGTCCCCGACGGTGTGGTGGGCGAGCTGTACCTGTCCGGTGTGCAGCTGGCCCGTGGCTACCTCGGCCGCGCGGGGCTGACCGCCGAGAGGTTCGTCGCCAACCCGCACGGCGCGCCCGGTGATCGCATGTACCGCACCGGCGACCTGGTGCGCTGGAACAGCGGTATCGACGGCGGCCCGCGCGAATTGGAATACTTGGGCCGCAGCGACTTCCAGGTGAAGCTGCGCGGTCTGCGGATCGAACTGGGTGAGGTCGAGGCGGCGCTGCTGGCGCACGAATCTGTGGCACAGGCCGCGGTGGTGCTGTACCGGCACAGCACGGGCGACCACTTGATCGGCTACGTCGTGGCGGCCGGCGGATGCGAACTCGATTCCGGCGCGATTCTCGGCGAGGCCGCGCGGCGACTGCCGGAATACATGGTGCCGTCCTTGCTCGTCGCCATGGACCGCATGCCGGTCAACGCCAACGGCAAACTCGATCGCAAGGCGCTGCCGGAACCCGAATTCGGCGTCACCGCAGGCGAATTCCGCGAACCGGCGACCCCGGGCGAGCGGGCGGTGGCGGAGATCTTCGCCGATCTGCTCGGCATCGACGCCGTGGGCGCCGACGACGACTTCTTCGCCCGCGGCGGCAATTCGCTGCTGGCCACCCGCGCGATCGCGCGCATCTCGGCCGCTCTCGACATCGCGGTCGACGTGCGGGACTTCTTCGACCGCCCCACCCCGGCCGGGCTCGCCGCCCTGGCCACCACCGCGCGCGTGCGGCCGCCGCTGGTCGCCGGCCCGCGCCCGGATACCGTCCCGCTCTCGCCGGCGCAGCGCCGGATGTGGTTCCTCAACCGCCTGGCCAACAGCGACGCCACCGGCAACGCCGCGGCCGCGGTGGACAATATTCCGGTCGCGCTGCGCCTGCGGGGCCGGCTCGACACCGCGGCATTGCGTGCGGCCGTCGCCGATGTGACCGCGCGTCACGAGGTGCTGCGCACGGTGTATCCCCAGACCGCCGCGGGTGCCGTGCAGGTCGTGCGGCCCGTCGCCGAGCCGCAGCTGGCGCCGGTCGAGGTCGCCGAGGCCGATCTGGTCGCGGCGGTGCGAGAGGTCGCCGCCACCGGCTTCGACGTCGCCGCCGAGATTCCGGTGCGGGTGCGGTTGCTGCGTACGGGCGCCGACGATCACACCCTGGTGCTGGTGGTCCACCACATCGCCGCCGACGGCGTGTCGATGGGACCGCTGCTGCGCGACCTGATCCAGGCCTACACCGCGCGCAGCCGCGGCACCGCCCCGCAATGGTCGCCACTGCCGCTGCAGTACGCCGACTACACGCTGTGGCAGCAGCGAGTACTCGGCGATGACACCGATCCGGGCTCCGAGGCGGCCCGCCAGCTCACCTTCTGGCAGCACGAATTGGCCGAGCTCCCGGCGCAATTGGATCTGCCCGCCGATCGGCCGCGCCCGGCTGCGGCCTCGTATCGGGGCGCGACCGTCGAGTTCGCCATCGACGCCGGTCTGCGCGCCGCCATCGATGGACTGGCCGAACAGCTGCGGGCCACGCCGTTCATGGTGCTGCACGCTGCGTTGTCGCTGCTGCTCGCCCGGTTGTCCGGGACGAGCGATATCGCGATCGGCACCCCCGTCGCGGGCCGGGGCGAGCGCGCACTCGACGATCTGGTCGGCATGTTCGTCAACACGCTCGTCCTTCGGACCCGGGTGGCGGGCGATGCCGATTTCGCCGAGCTGGTCCGCCGCACTCGCGCCGTCGATCTCGATGCCTTCGCCCATGCCGAGATTCCGTTCGAACGCCTGGTGGAGGTGTTGAATCCGGCGCGGTCGCAGGCGCGGCATCCGCTGTTCCAGGTCGGCCTGTTCATGCAGAACATCGGGGTCGGCACGCCGGAACTGCCGGGCCTCGAGACCGAGCTCGTCGATTTCGATCCCGGCTTCGCGAAATTCGACCTCCAGCTCACCGTCTCCACACCGCCCGAGGGCGGATACCGCGCCGAATTCACCTATGCCACTGATCTTTTCGATGCGCCGACGGTCGAGGAATTCGCCGCCAAATTCCTGCGCCTGCTCGGCGGCGCCACGGCCGACCCGCACCTGCCGGTCGGCGATCTGGAACTGCTCGACGCCGGCGAACTCGACTATGTGACCTCCAGCTGGAATGCCAGCGGCCACAAGGTGGCCGACCACTTCCTGCACGAGGGATTCGACCGGCAGTCGCGCCGCACGCCGAACAACCGCGCGCTCGTCTTCGAGGGCGCCGAACTGACCTACGGCGAGATGTCGGACCGGGTGAACCGCCTCGCCCGCAAGCTGATCGAATCCGGCGTCGGGCCGGAGACGCTGGTCGTGCTGGCCATGCCGAGGTCGATCGAACTGGTGCTCGGCATGTACGCGGTGCTGCACGCGGGCGGCGCCTACGTTCCGGTCGACCCGTCCCATCCGATCGAACGCATCGGCCACATCCTCGCCACCGCGCGGCCCCATACGGTGCTGACCACGCGGGCCGCCGGCTTCGAACTGCCGCCGACGGCCGCCGATACGGCGGTGGTTCACCTCGACGAACTGGACCTCTCCGATTACTCCGCCGCCAAGATCGGCGATCGGGAGCGCCGCGGCACGCTGGATCCGGACCACCCGGCCTATGTGCTGTTCACCTCCGGCTCGACCGGGCGGCCCAAGGGAGTCGCGGTCAGCCATCGCGCCATCGCCAACCAGCTCGAATGGATGCACGCCGAGTACGGGGTGCGGGCCGGCGACATCTACCTGCAGAAGACGGCGACCACCTTCGACGTGTCGCTGTGGGGCTATTTCCTTCCGCTGCGGGCCGGCGCCACCCTGATCCTGGCCACCCCCGACGGCCATCGCGACGCCCGTTATCTCGCCGAAACCATTGCCGCGCAGCGGGTTACGCTGACCGACTTCGTGCCGTCGATGCTCACCGTCTTCCTCAACCACGCCGAGGCGCAGGAGCTGGCCACCCTGCGGGCCGCCTTCGTCGTCGGTGAGGCGCTGCCCGCCGAAACCGCGGCGCTGTTCGCCGAGAAGTGCGACGGTGCCCTGCACAATCTGTACGGCCCGACCGAGGCGGCGGTGTCGATCACCTGCCACGAGGTCACCCCGGACGATGTGCGCAGCGTGCCGATCGGCGAGCCGGAGTGGAATTCGCAGGTCTTCGTGCTGGACGCCCGGCTGCATCCGGTGCCGATCGGCGTGCCGGGCGAGTTGTACCTGGCCGGCACCCAGCTCGCGCGCGGCTACTGCGGACGCGCCGACCTGACCGCGGACCGGTTCGTCGCCAATCCCTTCGGCTTCGGCGGCGAACGGATGTATCGCACCGGTGATCTGGTGCGCTGGACCCCCGAGGGCGAGCTCGACTATCTGGGCCGCATCGACTTCCAGGTGAAATTCCGCGGCCAGCGCATCGAACTGCCGGAGATCGAAACCGCCCTGCTGGCCGCACCGGGTGTCGGCCAGGCCGCGGTGCGCCTGATCACCGGCGAGAGCGGCGACTACCTCGCCGGATACGTGATCCGCACGCCGGGTGCCGAACTCGATGTGCAGGCTGTGCGGGACGGTCTCGGCACGGTGCTGCCCGCCTACATGATTCCCACCGCCGTCGTCGAACTGACCGAATTCCCGCTCAACAGCAGCGGCAAATTGGACCGCGCGGCGTTACCGCTACCGGTGCTGGCGGCCGCCGAATTCCACGCTCCGCGCACCCCACTCGAGGAGCGGGTGGCCGCGGTGTTCGCCGACGTGCTCGGGCTGGAGCGGGTCGGCCGCGACGACGACTTCTTCGCCCTCGGCGGCAGTTCGCTCGACGCCACCCAGGTCAGTGCCCGCGTCGGCCGGATCGTGGATGCCCGGGTACCGGTGCGCACCCTGTTCGAGGCCTCGACCGTCGCCGCGTTCGCGGCCGCCGTCGGCGGTGACGTGGCCGAGCGGGCCCGTCCCGCGCTGGTGAAACAGCAACGGCCGCAGCGTATTCCGCTCTCACCGGCGCAGCAGCGGATGTGGTTTCTCAACCGGTTCGATCCCGAGTCCGGTGTCCACAACATTCCGGTCGCGGTCCGGCTGACCGGTGCCCTGGATGTCGCGGCGCTGGCCGCCGCCGTCGCGGATGTGCTGGAACGCCATGAAACCCTGCGCACGCGCTATCCCGAATACGAGGACGGCCCCGCCCAGGAGGTGCTGCCCGCCGCCGATGTGCGCGTGGACCTGACACCGGTCGATGTCCCGGCGGCGGAGACCGCGAGCCGCATCGCCGCGCTCACCGCGCGGGGATTCGACGTCACCGCCGAACCGCCACTGCGCATCGCGTTGCTGCGCAGCCACGCCGACGACGGCAGCGACATCGGCGCCGCCGGCCCGGACGGCGTGGAGCCCGAGCACATCCTCGTCTTCGTGGCCCACCACATCGCGGCCGACGGCTGGTCGATCGCCCCGCTGACCCGCGACCTCATGACCGCCTACGGCCACCGCGCGGCCGGGACCGCACCGCAGTGGGAACCACTGCCCGTGCAGTACGCGGATTTCAGCATCTGGCAGCACGCGGTGCTGGGTTCGGAATCGGATCCCGACAGTGTCCTGGGCGCCCAGGCGGCCTACTGGCGGGCGACGCTCGCCGGGCTGGCCGACGAGCTGAATCTGCCCACCGACCGGCCGCGCCCGATGCGCCCCTCCTACGCCGGTGGCCGGGTGCGATTCGATATCGGCGGCGACATCCGCGACGGCCTGCGCGAACTCGCCCAGCGGCGGCAGGCGACCACCTTCATGGCCGTGCACACCGCGCTGGCGATCTTCCTGGCCCGCATGGCCGGCACCGACGACGTGGCGATCGGCTCGCCGATAGCCGGGCGCGGCGAGCGCGAACTCGACGATCTGATCGGCATGTTCGTCAACACCGTCGTGTTGCGGACCGCGGTGCCCGGCGGCGCGAGCTTCACCGAACTGCTCGACCGCACCCGCGAGGCCGACCTGCGTGCCTTCGCACACGCCGACCTGCCGTTCGAGCGGCTGGTGGAACTGCTCGATCCGGAACGGTCCACCGCGCGGCATCCGCTTTTCCAGGTGGCGCTGGCCTTCGAGAATCTGCCCACCGGTGAGCTGGAGCTGCCGGGGCTGCGGGTCGGCACGGTCGAGCCGGACGCCGGAACCGCGAAATTCGATCTGGCCCTGAACATCCGGGAGACGGCCGACGGAATGGCCGCGGAATTCGCCTATGCCCGCGACCTTTTCGACCACGCCACGATCGAGGGCTTCGCGAGCCGCTTCCTCGGTCTGCTGCGGCAGCTGGTCGCCGATCCCGAGGCCGCGGTCGGTGATACGTCGCTGCTCAGTGCCGACGAATACGTCCGGTTGACCCGGGTGCGGCCCGACGAGGCGATGGCGACCGCGCTGCTGCCGGAACTGCTCACCGCCGGGCTGGGTCTGGGGCGCGACCGGATCGCGGTGCGCTATGAGGGCCGTTCGATCACCTACGGCGACCTCGACGACTACTCCTCCCGGCTGGCCCGCCGGTTGATCGCGGCCGGCGTCGGCCCGGAACAGCTGGTGGCCGTGGCACTTCCGCGGTCCTTCGAGATGGTCGCCGCGGCCATGGCGGTGGCCAAGGCGGGCGGCGCACACGTGCCCGTCGACCCCACCTATCCGGCAGAGCGGGTGCGCTACATGGTCACCGACTCGGCGGCGCGGGTCGGCATCACGGTCGCCGCGTACGCCGACGCACTGCCCGAGGGCGTGCACTGGCTGGTCCTCGACGCACCGGCGACGGAGGCCGAGCTCGCCGCCCTGCCCGCCGGGCCGATCGGCGACGCCGAACGGATCGCCACGCTGCGGATGTCCCATCCGGCGTATGTGATCTACACGTCGGGCTCGACAGGTATGCCCAAGGGCGTCACCGTGACGCACGCCGGCCTGGGCGGGCTGGCCCAGTACGCGATCGAGCGGTACGGGTTGCGGCCCGAACACCGCATGCTGCACATCTGCTCGCCGAGCTTCGACCCGTCGGTCCTGGAATGGATCTGCGCCTTCGCCACCGGCGCGACGCTGGTGATCGTGCCGGCGCGCGTCATCGGCGGCCCCGAGCTGGGCGCGTTGCTGCGCACGGAAGTGGTGACGCACGCGATCATCACGCCCGCCGTGCTGGGCACCCTGGATGCCACGGAACAGCCGCAGCTGCAGGTACTTTCGGTCGGCGGCGATGTCACCACCGACGAACTGCTGGCGACCTGGGAGCCCGGCCGCCGCTATTTCAACGGCTACGGTCCGACCGAAACCACCATCATCTCCTCCTACGCGCGCCTGACCGCCGGTCAGCCGGTCACCATCGGTACTCCGGTGCACGGCATGTCGGCGCTCGTGCTGGACCGGCGGCTGCGGCCCGTGGCGCCCGGAGTGGCCGGTGAGCTGTACCTGGCGGGTGGTGGCCTGGCGCGGGGGTACCGCAACCGATCGGGAGGCACCGCCGAGCGGTTCGTGCCCAACCCCTGGGGTGCGCCGGGCAGCCGGATGTATCGCACCGGCGACGTCGTGCGCTGGCGGGCGATCGCGCCGACCGTGCGGCAGGCACAGCCGGAATGGGAGCTGGAGTACGTCGGGCGCTCGGATTTCCAGGTGAAGATCCGCGGCTTCCGGGTCGAACTCGGCGAGATCGACGCGGTGCTCGGCGCCCACCCCGACGTCGATTACGCGACCACCCTGGGCCGCGACCACGACACCCGCGGCACCATGCTGGTGTCCTACGTCCTGCCGAAGCCGGGACGCGCGATCGACCCCGCCGACCTCACCGATTTCGCGGCTCGCCGGTTGCCCTCGCATATGGTGCCGGCCGCACTGGTCGTCCTGGACAAGATTCCGCTGACCCCGGTGGGCAAGGTGGACCGCAAGGCGCTGCCCGAACCGGTGCTGGCGCCGGCGCGGTTCCGGGCGCCGGTCGGCGCCGCCGAGGTCCTGGTCGCGAACACCTTCGCCGCCCTGCTCGGCGTCGAACAGGTGGGTGCGGACGACGACTTCTTCGCCCTGGGCGGCAACTCGCTCGTCGCCACACAGCTCGCCGCACGCCTGAACAAGGCGACCGGGGACACGGTGCCGGTGCGCGCGGTCTTCGACGCGCCGACCGTGCGGGCGCTGGCGGCGCGGATCACACTGTCGGACAACGGTTCCCGTGACGCCGGGCCGGGTGCCGTGGTCCCGCGCCCGGAGATCGTGCCGCTGTCGATCGCCCAGCAGCGCATGTGGATGCTCAACCGCCTGGACACCGGCGGCGGCAGCTACAACATCGCGTTCGCCCTGCGGCTGACCGGCAATCTGCACATCGCCGCCCTGCGCGCCGCGATCGCCGATGTGATCGAGCGGCACGAAACCCTGCGTACCCGCTACCCCGAGCGGGACGGGGCGGCGACCCAATGCGTTCTACCCGCCGCTGTCCCGGATCTCGCGGTCACCGATGTCGATGCCACCGAGGTCGCCGCCATGGCGGAAACCCTGGCGCACAGTCGTTTCGACGTGGCGGACGAGGTGCCCGTGCGGATCCGGCTGTTGCGGGTGCGCCGCGCCCCCGACGCCGATCGCGCCGCACAGACCCACGTGCTGCTGTTCGTCGTCCACCACATCGCGGCCGACGGCTGGTCCTTCGCCCCGCTGACCAGAGACCTCGCCGTCGCCTACCAGGCCCGCACCGCGGGCGCTGCGCCGCAGTGGTCGCCGCTGCCGATCCAGTACGCCGATTACGCGCTGTGGCAGCAGCGCACGCTCGGGTCGATCGGGGATCCGGACTCGGAATCCGCTCGGCAGCTGGAATTCTGGCGTACGCAACTGTCCGGGGCGCCGGAGCTGTCGGCGCTGCCGACCGACCGTCCGCGCCCCGCGATCGCCTCCCAGCGGGGCGGTGCCCGCACCGCGCGGCTGAGTCCCGCCCTGCACCAGCGCATTCACGATCTCGCGGCCGCGCATCGGGTGACACCGTTCATGGTGCTGCACGCCGCGCTGTCGGTGCTGCTGTCCCGATTCGGAGGCAGCGACGACATCGTGATCGGCGCCCCGGTCGCCGGGCGCGGTGATCAGGCGCTCGACGATCTGGTCGGCATGTTCGTCAACACCCTGGTGCTGCGGACGCCGGTGCACAGCGGGGACAGTCTCGCCGAACATCTCGACCACGTGCGGGCCGTCGACCTCGCGGCCTTCGACCATGCCGCGGTGCCGTTCGAACAGCTCGTCGACGTCCTGAATCCGGCTCGCTCCCGGGCACATTCCCCGCTGTACCAGGTCTCGTTGACGCTGCAGAACCAGACCCGCGCGCAGCTGCGGCTCGACGGGCTGGAGATCGCCGCGGTCGAACCCGCGGCGGCGCCGATCCAGGTCGACCAGCACTGGACCGCGAACGAGACCTACGCGCCGGACGGTACGGCCGCGGGTATCGACCTGCACGTGCACTATGCCGCCGACCTGTTCGATCCGGAGACCGTCGCGGCGCTGCTCGACGGCTTCGAGCGGATCGTGGCGGCGATGGCGGCCGACGGGACCACCCGGGTCGCCGACGTCGAGCTGATGTCGCCGGCCGAACGCGAGCGGCTGATCGGCGGGCACGATGCCACCGCCTACCCGGTCGGCCCCCGCACCCTGCCCGAACTTCTCGCCGCCCGGCCGCAGCGCCCGGCCGCGCAGGCGGTGACCTTCGAGGGCACCAGTCTGTCCTATCGCGAATTCGACCGGCGGGTGCACCGGCTCGCGCGCTATCTGATCGCCCGCGGCGTGGGACCGGATACCGCTGTGGCCGTGCGCATTCCGCGCTCGCTGGAGTTGGTCGTCGCCATCCACGCGATCGTCACCGCCGGGGCGGCCTACGTACCGCTGGACCCCGACCATCCCGTCGATCGCGTGCGCCACGTGCTCGACACCGCACGACCCGCCTGTGTGCTGACCACCACCGACGCATCCGAGTTACCGGCCGGTGTGGACGCGGTGCGGCTGGACCGGCTGGATTTGTCCGGCTGTGCCGACGACGCGGTGACCGATGCCGACCGGGTGTCGCCACTGCGGCCGGAGCATATGGCGTATGTGATTTTCACGTCGGGGTCGACGGGTCGTCCCAAGGGTGTGGCGGTGAGTCACGCGGCGATCGTGAATCGTCTGGTGTGGATGCAGGCCGAGTACGGGTTGAGCTCCGACGATGTGGTGTTGCAGAAGACTCCGGCGACGTTCGATGTGTCGGTGTGGGAGTTCTTCTGGCCGTTGCAGGTGGGTGCGCGGCTGGTGGTGGCGCGCCCCGATGGGCACCGCGATCCGGCGTATCTCGCGCGGTTGATGGACGAGGAGGCCGTGACCACGGCGCACTTCGTCCCCTCGATGCTGGCCGTATTCGTCAGCTCGGTGGCGGCGGCCCCGGCGTCGCTGCGTCGCGTGTTCACCTCGGGTGAGGCGTTGCCCGCGGATACGGCCGCGCGCTGGCGTGAGCTCGGTGGTGCGCCGCTGCACAATTTGTACGGTCCGACCGAGGCCGCGGTCGATGTCACCTTCCACGAGGTGACCGAGGCGGACGCGGTGACCGTGCCGATCGGCCGTCCCGTCGCCAATACCCGTGTCTACGTGCTGGATTCGATGCTTCGTCCGGTGCCCGTCGGGGTCACCGGCGAGCTGTACCTGGCGGGCGATCAGCTTGCGCGCGGGTACGTCGGCCGTCCCGACCTGACCTCCGATCGCTTCGTCGCCGACCCGTTCGACGCCGGAGCCCGGATGTACCGCACCGGCGATCTGGTCCGCTGGAACCGCGCCGGTGAGCTGGAATATCTGGGCCGCAACGACTTCCAGGTGAAGTTGCGCGGACTGCGCATCGAACTCGGCGAGATCGAGGCCGCGCTGACCGGGCGGACCGGCGTCGCCCAGGCGGCGGTGGTGGTGACGGGAGCGGGCGAGCGGGCCCGGCTGCACGCCTACGTGGTGCCGGCGGCGGGCGCCTCCGTCGATTCCGATGCCGTCCTGGCCGCCGCGGGCCGCGCCCTGCCCGCGTACATGGTCCCGGCCGGTGTCACGGTGCTGGCGCAACTACCGGTGAACAGCTCCGGAAAGCTCGACCGCGCCGCACTGCCGGCCGTGGACCCGGGGGAGAAGTCCGTCTACCGCGCCCCGGCCGAAGGGGCCGAGGCCGTGGTCGCCGCCGTGATGGCCGAGCTGCTGGGCCTCGACCCGGCCGGTGCCGACCGCTTCGGTGCCGACGACGACTTCTTCGCCGCGGGCGGTAACTCCCTGCTCGCCATGCGGGTGGTCGCCCGGGTCAACGACGCGCTGGGCTGCGATCTCAACGTCGCCGAGATCTTCGGCGCACCCACCGCCGCCCTGCTCGCCCGCCTCGTCGACGACGCACCGGGCGCGACCGTCCCGCCGCTGATCGCCGGGCCGCGCCCCGACCGAATTCCGTTGTCGCTCGCCCAAACTCGCATCTGGCTGCTGAACCGCATCGAGCCGGATTCGGCGATGTACAACATCCCGTTCGCGCTGCGCCTGCGCGGCGATCTGGACGAATTCGCCCTCTCCGAGGCGATCACCGATGTCCTGGCTCGGCACGAGTCGCTGCGCACGGTCTTCCCCGAGGATGCCGAAGGCCCGCGCCAGGACATTCGCGCCGTCGAGGACTGCGCCGCCACGGCCCTCACGCTACATACCGTGAATGCCGGCGACGTGGATGCCGAACTCGCCGCCGCGGCGGCGCGCGGCTTCGATCTGCGGCACGACATTCCGTTGCGGATCAGCGCTTTCCGGGTAGCGCCCGACGAACACATCCTGCTGGTGGTCGTGCACCACATCGCGGCCGACGGCGTGTCCACCGCGCCGCTGGCCCGCGATCTGGTGACCGCTTACGCCGCCCGCAGGGCCGCGGCGGTACCCGACTGGCAGCCGCTGCCGGTGCAGTACGCCGATTTCGCGCTGTGGCAGCACGCGGTCCTGGGTCGCGCGGACGATCCCGAATCCCGCCTGGCCCGCCACCTCGAATTCTGGCGCGCCGAGCTGGCCGACCTGCCCGCCGTCGTCGACCTGCCGGGCGACCGGCCGCGGCCGGCGGTGGCGTCGGGCGCGGGCGCGGCGATCGAATTCCGCATTCCGGCCGAGCTGACCGCCGCCGTCGAGACCCTGGCCCGGCGCGTGGGCGTGTCCACCTTCATGGTGCTGCACGCCGCCTACGCCACCCTGCTCGCCAAGCTGTCCGGTACGGAGGACCTGGCCGTCGGCACACCGATCGCGGGCCGATCGGCGCAGGCGCTGGACGATCTGGTCGGCATGTTTGTCAACACACTGGTCCTGCGCACCCGGATCGGCGCGCACGAACGGTTCGGTGAGCTGCTCGCCCAGGTCCGCGACGCCGACGTGCGGGCCTTCGCCCACGCCGACCTGCCGTTCGACCGGCTGGTCGAGGAGGTGAATCCCGAACGCTCCCAAGCCTATGCGCCGATCGTGCAGGTGATGCTGTCGTTCGAGCAGCGCTCCGGCACCGACCTGCGGCTACCCGGGCTGGAGGTGACCGATTACCCGCTGGCCAATCCCGTGGCGCAATTCGATCTCGCGCTGTCGCTGTCCGAGGTCGACGGCGCGCAGGGCCGCGAACTCCAGGCGGTGCTGCGGTATGCCACCGATCTGTTCGACGCGTCGACGGTGACCGCACTCGGTCGCCGGCTGCTACGGGTGCTCACCGCGGTGACGACGGACCCCGACGTCCGCATCCGCGACATCGATCTGCTGGAACTGTCCGAACGGTTGCAGGTCCTCGACATCTGGAATGCGACCGCGGCCGAAATCGACCGCACCGCAACGCTTCCCGTGCTGTTCGATGTGCAGGCCGCGCGCACGCCCAAGGCGCCCGCGCTCACCTACGCGGAGACGACGCTGACCTACGCCGAATTCGGCGCCCGCGTGAACCGGCTCGCCCGCCACCTGATCGCGCAGGGCGTGGGTCCCGGATCGCTGGTGGCGCTGCATATGCGCCGTTCGCTGGAACTCGTGGTCGGCATGTACGCGACCGTCGCCGCGGGGGCAGGCTATGTGCCGCTGGACCCCGATCATCCCGCCGAACGCATCCGGTACGTCCTCGACACCGCGCGTCCGGCCTGTGTACTCGCGACCACGGATGCGCCGGTGCGCACGGAGTCGGCGCCGCCGGTGCTCGACCTCGATCGACTGGACGTGTCCGGCTACGCCGACGGTCCGCTGACCGATGTGGATCGGATGGGCAAGCTGCGGCCGGAGCATGTGGCGTATGTGATTTTCACGTCGGGGTCGACGGGTCGTCCCAAGGGTGTGGCGGTGAGTCACGGGGCGATCGTGAATCGTCTGGTGTGGATGCAGTCGGAGTATCGCCTCGGTGCGGATGATGTGGTGTTGCAGAAGACTCCGGCGACCTTCGATGTGTCGGTGTGGGAGTTCTTCTGGCCGTTGCAGGTGGGTGCGCGGCTGGTAGTGGCGCGTCCGGACGGCCACCGCGACCCGGCCTACCTCGCGCGCGTGATGGACGACGAGGCGATCACGACCGCGCACTTCGTGCCCTCGATGCTGTCGGTCTTCGTCGACGCGGCGGCCGATGCCTCCGCGTTGGTTCCCGCGCGCCTGCGCCGGGTGTTCACCTCGGGTGAGGCGTTGCCCGCGGATACGGCCGCGCGCTGGCGTGAGCTCGGTGGTGCGCCGCTGCACAATTTGTACGGTCCGACCGAGGCCGCGGTCGATGTCACCTTCCACGAGGTGACCGAGGCGGACGCGGTGACCGTGCCGATCGGCCGTCCCGTCGCCAATACCCGTGTCTACGTGCTGGATTCGGCGCTGCGCCCCGTCCCCGTCGGTGTGGCGGGCGAGTTGTATCTCGCCGGAACACAATTGGCCCAGGGGTATGTCGACCGGCCCGACCTGACCGCGGACCGCTTCGTGGCCGATCCGTTCCGCGCCGGTGAACGCATGTATCGCACCGGCGATATCGCACGCTGGCAGGCCACGGGCGAACTGGAATACGTGGGCCGCACCGATTTCCAGGTGAAGGTGCGCGGCCTGCGCATCGAACTCGGTGAGATCGAGGCCGCCCTGCGCGAATCCGAGGGCGTCGCCCAGGCCGTGGCCGTGGTGCGCGACGACCGCGACACCGGCGATCGGATCGTCGCCTACGTGGTCGCCGCGTCCGGCCGTGACCTGGATGCCGAGCGGCTGCGCGCCGACTGTGCCCGGCGGCTGCCCGAATACATGGTCCCCGCGGTGATCATGACCTTGGAGTCCCTGCCCCTCAACGCCTCGGGCAAACTGGACCGGAAAGCCCTGCCGGAGCCGGCTTTCCGGCCGCGCGCCTTCCGCGCTCCCGGCACGCGGGCCGAACTCGCCGTCGCCGCCGTCTACGCGGAGCTGCTGGGTCTGGACCGCGTCGGACTCGACGACGACTTCTTCGCCCTCGGCGGCAATTCGCTGACCGCCACCCGTGTCGCCGCCCGGCTGGGCGCCGAACTCGACGCCGAACTACCGGTACGCCTGATCTTCGATGCGCCGGCCGTCGGTGCCTTGGCCGCCCGCGTCGCGGAATTCGCGGGCCGCGGCGCCGCCGTGCCGCTGATCGCGCGCCCGCGCCCGGACCTGGTGCCGCTCTCGCCGGCGCAGCAGCGCATGTGGTTCCTCAACCGGTTCGACCCCGGGCAGAGCGTGCACAACATCCCCGTCGCGCTGCGCCTCACCGGTGCGCTGGATACGGCGGCGCTGGAATCCGCACTCGCCGATATCGTCGCGCGCCACGAAACGTTGCGCACGGTGTACCCGGATATCGGCGGCATCGGCTATCAGCAGATTCGGCCGGCCGACCACGTACCGGTGTTGTCGCGGCTGCACGGCGACGACATCGCCGCGGTCATCGGCGCATTCGTCGCCGAACCCTTCGATGTGACCACCGAGGTTCCGCTGCGCGTGGCCCTGTTGCCGGTGCGATCGGAAACCGCTGCGCCCGAACATATTCTGGTTCTCGTCGTTCACCACATCGCCGCGGACGGCTTCTCGATGGGACCGCTCGCGCGCGATATCGCCACGGCTTACGCGGCCCGCAGTGCCGGGACCGCCCCGCAGTGGCACGAGCTGGCGATCCAGTACGCCGACTACGCGCTGTGGCAGCGCGAAGTACTCGGCGCGGAATCCGATCCCGAGTCCTCGGCCGCGCGCCAACTGGAGTTCTGGCGCGACCGGTTGCGCGGACTTCCGGCCCGGCTGGACCTGCCCACCGACCGGCCACGCCCGGCGGTGGCCGATCACGCGGCGGCCACGATCACCGTCGACTTCGACGCGCGGCTGCGCGCCGGCCTGGACGGCCTGGCCGGACGCTACGAGAGCACGCCCTTCATGGTGGTGCATGCCGCGCTCGCGGTACTGCTCGCCCGGATGTCGGGGACGGCCGATATCGCCATCGGCGCACCGGTCGCCGGACGTGGTGCGGCGGTGCTCGACGATCTGGTCGGCATGTTCGTCAACACCCTCGTGCTGCGCTCCGATATCCAGGCGGCGCAGCCGTTCTCGGCCGTGCTGCGGCAGGTGCGCGAGAATGATCTCGCCGCCTTCGCCCACGCCGACATCCCGTTCGAGCGGCTCGTGGAGGTGCTCGACCCGCCTCGGTCGCAAGCCCACCACCCGCTGTTCCAGGTGGCGTTGTTCTTCCAGAACCTGAATCCGGTGACGGTCGAACTGGGTGAGCTGACCGTCGGCGAGGTGCGTCTCGACACCGCGGTGAATCCGTTCGACCTGCAGGTCACCGTCACCGATCGCGAGATCGGGTTCACCTATGCGACAGCGCTTTTCGACGCGGTGACGGTCGAGGGGCTGGCCGAGCGGTTCCTGCGGGTGCTCGAGTCGGTCGTCGACGAGCCGCAACGCGTCGTCGGCGATATCGACCTGTTCGCCGCCGGTGAGCGAGAGCGCGTCCTCACCGAGTGGAACGATTCGGCGCATATCGGTTTCGGCGCGGAACTGCTGCTCGACGAATTCGAAGCGCAGGCCGCGACCGCGCCGCAACTGCCCGCCGTGCGCTACATCCCGGACGACGGCTCGGCGCCGACCGTCCTCACCTACGGCGAGCTGGACAGCCGCAGCAACCGGCTCGCCCGCCACCTCATCGCCGCCGGGGTGGGCCCGGAATCGCCGGTCGCCCTGTCGATTCGGCGGTCGCCGGCGTTGGTGGTGGCGATGTACGCCGTGCTGAAGGCCGGCGGGGCGTACGTTCCCATCGATCCCGACCATCCGGCCCAGCGCATCGCCCACATCCTGGAGACGGCCCGGCCCGCGGTCCTGCTCACCACCGCCGGTGCCGAGGTGGACTTCGACGGCCCGACCGTCGCGGTCGACTCCGTCGCCCTCGACGCCTACCGCGACGACCCGATCGCGGTGAACGAACGCCACAGCCCGATGTACGCGAACCATCCGGCCTACGTGATCTTCACCTCCGGTTCGACCGGAAAGCCCAAGGGCGTCACCGTCACTCACGCGGCGATCGTCAATCAGATGACGTGGATGCAGGCCGAATACCGGCTCACCGCCGCCGATGTGTACCTGCAGAAGACCGCGACCACCTTCGACGTCTCGCTGTGGGGCTACTTCCTGCCGTTGCGGATCGGCGCCACCCTGGTGCTGGCCGCTCCGGACGGCCACCGCGACCCGGGCTACCTGGCCGAGACCATCGCCGAATACGGCGTCACCGTCACCGATTTCGTGCCCTCGATGCTCAGTGTCTTCGCCGCGCAGGTCGGCTCGGCGCAGGTGCGGTCGCTGCGACAGGTGTTCGTGATCGGTGAGGCGCTGCCCGCCGAGACGGTGCGGGCGTTCGGCGCGATCAGCTCGGCGCGGCTGCACAACCTGTACGGGCCCACCGAGGCGGCGGTCTCGATCACCTACCGGGATGTCACCGGGGTGACCGACCGCCCGGCCCTGCCGATCGGCCGGCCCGAATGGAACAGCCGCGTCTACGTGCTGGATTCGCGGCTGCGGCCGACCCCGCCGGGTGTCGCGGGCGAGTTGTATCTGGCCGGCGCCCAGCTGGCGCGCGGCTACTACGGCCGCGCCGACCTCACCGCCGACCGGTTCGTCGCCGATCCGTTCGCGGTGTCGAACGGCGCCGGCGAACCCGGCTCCCGGATGTACCGCACCGGTGATCTGGTGCGCTGGGACGTCAGCGGCGGCGCACCGGAACTGATCTACCTCGGCCGCACCGACTTCCAGGTGAAATTCCGGGGTCAGCGCATCGAACTCGGCGAGATCGAGGCGGTGCTCGCGGCGGTGCCCGGTGTCGCCGCGGCGGCCGTGCGGATCGTGACGGCTCCGGGCGGCGACCACCTCATCGGTTTCGTCACCGCGGCCGGCGACGGCTCCGTCGCACCCGGCCTCGGCGAGCGGGCGCGCGACGCCGCCGTCGCGCAACTGCCCGGGTACATGGTCCCGTCGGCCGTGGTCGTCCTGGACGCGTTCCCGCTCAATGCCTCCGGCAAGCTCGACCGCACTGCGCTGCCCGATGCCGGTGATCCGCGGGTCGCGGCGGTCTTCGGCGGTGGCGAGTACCGCGAGCCGAGCACACCGGCTCAGCGGCTGGTCGCCGAAACCTTCGCGCAGGTACTCGGCATCGAACGGGTCGGCGCCGACGACGACTTCTTCGCCCTCGGCGGTAATTCGCTGGTCGCGACGCGGGTACTGGCCCGGCTCGGCGAGCGCCACGGCCGTCGCGTTCCGGTGCGCATGCTGTTCGAACACCCGACCGTCGCCGGTCTGGCGGCCGTCATGATCGACATCGACGGCAGCGCAACGGATCTGCCCGGACCCGTCGCCGCCGAACGGCCCGAGGTCGTTCCGCTGGCGCCGGTGCAGCAGGGCATGTGGTTCCTCAACCGCCTGGCTCCGGATTCGGCGGCCGACAATATCGCGGTCGCGGTCCGTATCCTCGGCGATCTGGACGAGGCGACCATGTACGGCGCCTTCACCGATGTGGTCGCCCGCCACGAGGCGCTGCGCACCTACTATCCGCTCGATGCCGAGGGTGAGGGCTGCCAGGCAGTGCTGCCTCCCGAACAGGCGCATATCGAGTTCGAGAGCCGAACGGGCGCCGCGGCGGAGCCGATCGCCGACTTCGCCGGACGCGGTTTCGACGTCACCGCCGCACCGCCGGTACGGGCCCTGCTCATCCGCGAATCCGACACCAGCCACGTCTTCGTCGTGGTCGTCCACCACATCGCCGCGGACGGCTATTCGCTGAATCCGCTGCTGCGGGATCTGATCGCCGCCTATCTGGCCCGCCGGACGCGGACCGCGCCGAACTGGCCCGCGCTGCCCGTGCAGTATGCGGATTACGCACTGTGGCAACGACAGTCGCTGGTTGCCGCCGAGGCCGAACACCTGGACTTCTGGACCCGGACGCTGGCGGATCTGCCCGACGAACTCGCCCTGCCCGCCGACCGGCCGCGCCCGGCCGTGGCCTCGCGCCGGGGTGCGGTCGTGCGCGGTCGTATCGACGGCGCCGTCGCCGGTGCGGTCCAGCGCCTCGCCAAGGCGCACGGCGCGACCCCGTTCATGGTCTGGCACGCCGCCCTGACCGTGCTGCTGGGCCGGCTGTCCGGCGGTGACGACATCGCGATCGGCACCCCCGTCGCCGGACGCGGCGCCAGTGCACTCGACGAGCTGATCGGCATGTTCGTCAACACCCTCACGCTGCGGACGAGACCTCGGATCACCGACAGTTTCGATGCGGTGCTCGCGCACACCCGCGCCGTCGACCTGGCCGCATTCGCCCATGCGGCACTGCCTTTCGATCGCGTGGTCGACGCCCTGGGCGTGGCGCGTACCGCGGACCGCAACCCACTGTTCACGGTGTCGCTGAGCTATCTCAATCTCGGCGCACACACCCATGCCGTACCGGGGCTGATCCTCGAGCCGGTCGAATTCGACAATCCCGTGGCCAAATTCGACCTGCAGTTCACCGTGTCGGACGAACTCGACGCCGACGGGCACCTGCCGCTCGAACTCACCTATGCCACCGACCTGTACGACCCGGCCACCGCGGCGGGACTGCTGCGGCGGCTGGGCCGGGTGATCGGTGCGGCCGTCGCCGAACCGCAGCGCGCCGTCGGCGATATCGACCTGCTGTCCCCGGCCGAACACGCGGCCCTGCTCGACGCTCGGCCGACGCCGTTCGTCGCCGCGCGCACACTCGCGGATTTCCTGGCGGAGGCGGCCCGCCGCAATCCCACCGGTATCGCGCTGTGTGGCGACGGCCGGGATGTGACCTACGCGGAACTGGACGCCGAATCGAGCCGATTGGCGCGCGTCCTGATCGAATCCGGCGTCGGCACAGAGGATTTCGTCGCGATTGCGATCACCCGATCGGTGCGGTGGGTGGTGGCCTGGTGGGCGGTGGCGAAGGCGGGTGCCGCCTTCCTGCCCGTCGATCCGGACTATCCGGCGGAGCGGATCGCCCATATGCTCGCCGATTCCGGTGCGGCCGTGGGTATCACCACCGTCGCGGACGCCGCCGCGCTCCCGGCGACGGTGCGCACGCTCACCGTCGACGCGCCGGAACTCGCTGCCCGCCTGCGGAATACCTCTCCGGCGCCTATCGAGACGCACGAACTGCTGCGCCCGGTTCGGTTGCAGAATCCGGCATGGATGATCTACACCTCCGGCACGACCGGTAAGCCGAAGGGCGTCGTGGTGACCCACGGCGGTATCGGGGCGATCGTTGCCGCGCATCGCCGGCACTATCGGGTCGATTCGGGCGCGCGGGTGCTGCACGCCTCCTCCCCGAGCTTCGACGCGTCGATGCTGGAACTGCTGATGGCCTTCGCGGGCTCGGCGACCGCCGTCATCGCGCCGGTCGGCGTCTACGGCGGCGACGAGCTGACGGAATTGCTGGCAGCGCAGCGTGTTTCGCACGCCTTCATCACCCCCGCCGTGCTGCGGACCCTCGACCCCGCCGCGCTGCCCCGGCTGCGGCGGCTGACGGTCGGTGGTGAGGCCTACGGTCCGGACCTGATGGCCCGCTGGGCCGCGGGCCGCGAATTCCACAACACCTACGGCCCGACCGAGACCACCGTGTTCGCCACCGTGAGCGCGGTGAAGCGTCCGGGCGACCCGCTGGACATGGGCGCCCCGATCGCCGGAATGTCGGCGGTGGTACTCGACGGGCGGCTGCGCCCGGTGCCGCTCGGCGTCACGGGTGAGTTGTATCTGCGCGGCCCCGGGCTCGCGCGCGGTTATCACGCGCGGTCGGCGCTGACGGCCGAGCGCTTCGTCGCCGATCCGTACGGTGCACCGGGTGAGCGGCTCTACCGCACCGGCGATCTGGTGCGCTGGGTGGCGCGCGGCGAGGACTACGTCGTCGAATACGTGGGCCGGTCCGACCATCAGGTGAAGGTGCGCGGCCTGCGCATCGAACTCGGCGAGATCGACGCGGTGCTGGCGGCGCACGAGTCGGTCGCATTCGCCGCCACCCTCGGCCATCTCGATGCGGCGGGGGAGACCTCGCTGGTCGCCTATGTGGTCGCCGCAGCCGGGCACGTGGTCGACGTGGACGAACTGGTGGCCCACGCCTCCCGCAGTCTCACCGCGTACATGGTTCCGGCCGCGATCATGGTCATCGACGAGATTCCGCTGACGCCGACCGGAAAACTGGATCGGAAGGCGTTGCCGGAGCCGGTTTTCCGGGTAGCCGAATTCCGCGCCCCGCGCACGGCCGCCGAATCCACGGTCGCCGACATCGTGGCCGGGGTGCTCGGCCTCGGCGAATCCCGCCGCATCGGCCTCGACGACGACTTCTTCGCACTCGGTGGCAACTCGCTCACCGCAACCCGGTTGGCCGCGCGGCTCGGATCGGCATTCGAGACGACGGTGCCGGTGCGCGCCGTCTTCGAACATCCCACGGTGGCCGCCCTCGCGGCCGCCGCCGCGGCGCCGGAGGGCGCGCCGGCCCGGGTGGCGCTCACCCCGCGCGCCGTCGACGGGCCGGTGCCGCTGTCGCTCGCGCAGCAGCGCATGTGGCTGCTCAACCGGATGGACGAGCACTCCGCCGCCTACACGATCCCGCTCGCCATGCGGTTGAGCGGTGCACTCGACGTGCCCGCGCTGAATGCCGCGTTCGCCGATGTGGTGGCCCGGCACGAGGTGCTGCGGACGGTGTATCCGCAGACCGACGCGGGACCCGTGCAGGTGATCCTCCCCGTCGCCGACGCCCCGGCACCGCACTTGGCGCCCGTGCCGCTGCACAGCGCCGACATGCTCGATGCCGTATCGCACTTCGTCACCGAGCCGTTCGACGTGACGGCCGCGGTGCCGCTGCGGGCCCGGCTGTTCGTCGTCACCGACGCACCCGGCAGCGAGTACGTCCTGGTCGTGGCCGTGCATCACATCGCCGCCGACGGGTCCTCGCTGGTACCGCTGGCCCGGGACGTGATGACCGCCTACGCCGCCCGCCGCGGCGGGACCGCGCCGGACTGGACGCCGCTGCCGGTCCAGTACGCCGACTTCGCGCTCTGGCAGCGCGAGGTGCTCGGCTCCGAGGAGGATCCGGAATCGCTGGCCGCCCGGCAGATCGGGTACTGGACTCGCACCCTGGCGGGGCTGCCCGACCAGCTGGCGCTGCCCACCGACCGGCCGCGTCCGGCGACGGTCTCCACCGCAGGTGGCACCGTCGATTTCACCGTGGACGCCGCGACACACACCCGGCTTGCCGAGATCGGACGCACCCACGGCGCGACGCTGTTCATGGTGATGCACGCCGCCTTCGCGACCCTGCTGTCGCGGCTGTCGGCCTCGACGGATATCGCGATCGGTACTCCCATCGCCGGCCGCGGTGACAGGGCCCTCGACGAGTTGGTCGGCATGTTCGTCAACACCCTGGTGCTGCGCACCGAGGTCGATCCGGGCGCCGGCTTCGCCGAACTGCTCACGGGCGTGCGCGACGGCGACCTGGCCGCCTTCTCCCACGCCGACATTCCGTTCGAGCGGCTGGTGGAGGTGCTGAACCCGGTCCGGTCGACCGCCCGGCATCCGCTGTTCCAGGTCGGATTCTCCTTCCACAATCAGGCCGCCGCGGAATTCGCGCTGGACGGCCTGACGGTGAGCGCGGCGGATTTCGATACCGCGGTCTCGCAGTTCGACCTGCATCTGGTGATCACCGACCGCTACGACGCATCCGGTGCGCCGCTCGGCATGGCCGCCTCCCTCACCTACGCCACCGCTCTCTTCGATGCCCCCACCGTGGCCGGCTTCGGCGAGCGGCTGCTACGGCTGCTGGAAGCGGTGTGCGCCGATCCGGCGCGGGCGCTCGGCTCGGTGGATCTGCTCGCGCCGCAGGAGCGGGCGCGGATTCTGCAGACCTGGAACGACACCGCCGAACCTTATTGCGCGACAACGCTTCCCGCGCTGTGGACCGCGACGGTGGAAGCCGCCGGTACCGCGCCCGCGCTGATCGTCGATCGCGACGGTGCCGGTGAATCGGTGAGCTATGCCGAATTGTCGGCGCAGGTCAACCGTCTCGCCCGGCATCTCATCGCACTGGGCGTCGGCCCGGAGACCCGCGTGGCGCTGGCCGTGCGCCGTTCCCGGGAACTGATCGTCGCCATGTACGCGGTCAGCGTCGCCGGTGGCGCGTACGTGCCGGTCGATCCGGACCAGCCGGCCGAACGCGTCGACTACATCCTCTCGACCGCGGCTCCGCTGTGTGTGCTGACCACCTCGGATATCGCACCGACGCTGCGGGACAGGCAGTTCCGCGTGGTGGACGTCGACGAGGTGCCGGAGCTGTCCGCCGCCCCGGTGACCGATCGGGACCGCCGTGCCCCGCTGCTGCCGCAGCATCCGGCCTACGTCATCTTCACCTCCGGATCGACGGGCCGACCCAAGGGCGTCACCGTCGCGCACGAGGCGATCGTCAACCAATTGCGCTGGAAGACGGCGGCATTCGAATTGGACGCCGACGACGCGGTGTTGTTGAAGACCGCCGCCACCTTCGACCTCTCGGTGTGGGAGTTCTGGTCCGCCGCCGTCTGTGGTGGCCGGCTCGTGGTCGCCGCCCCGGACGGCCATCGCGATCCCGCCTACCTCGACGAGCTGATGCGGCGCGAGCGGGTGACCACGCTGCACGTCGTCCCGTCGATGCTCGACGCGCTGCTCACCGCCTCCGGCGGACGCCTGCCGGCCTCGCTGCGCCGCATCCTCGCCATCGGCGAGGCCCT
>NZ_BDBF01000034.1 GCF_001612845.1 Nocardia elegans NBRC 108235
CCAGGCGCATCGACCGTGCGCGGTTCGCGGTCCGCTGCCGACGGGCGGGCGGGCGCTACCGAGCGTCCGGCCTCTTCCTCCCGCGCCGCGGTCCCGGTCGATGCGGGCGATTCCGATGATCTCCGCAAATTCATGACATGTCCATTCAGTTGGTTGTGTCTATATTTTGATAGTAACTCTTATTTAACGTCCTCTGTCAATACTTTGCGGGCGCGGGTGTTCGCGGCACCATCGCGCAACGCCGCATAAGCTGCATGTCGATGAACACCCGCATGTCCCGCACCGTCCGCTTCCGCCGATCCCGCTCGCTGGCGGCCGCCGTGCTGACTGCCGGGCTGCTGGGCGCCACCACGGTCACCGGGCTCGGCGTGGCCGACGCGGCCCCTGCGCCGCCGTCCACGCCGTTCACCACCCCGAATACGGATTCCTGCCCGAACAAGACGGCCCCGCCCGCGCCGATCGATACCTCGGAGGTGCCGGCGCCCGGCAGTACGACGCCGTCGCCGCTACCGGTGCCGTCGGATCCGATCGGCGGCGACAAACTCGGACGCTGCGGCGTGGTGGTTCCGGCGGGCGCACCCCCGGTGCCCGCCGACATCTCGGCGACCGCCTGGCTGGTCGCCGACCTCGACACCGGCAAGGTGCTGGCCGCGAAGGATCCGCACGGCCGTTACCGACCGGCCTCCACGATCAAGACGCTGCTGGCCGCGGTCGCACTCCCCGCGCTGGACCCCAACCAGGTCGTGATCGGCACGCAGGACGACGCGAATGCCGACGGCACCCGCGTCGGCATCGGCCCCGGTGGCCGCTACACCAACGACCAGCTGTTCCACGCGCTGCTGATGTGCTCCGGCAACGACGCCGCCCATGCCATCGCCACCCAGCTCGGCGGCGACGAAGCCACCGTCGCGAAGATGAACGCGACGGCAAAACAGTTGCAGGCCATGGACACTCGGGCCGCCACCCCCTCCGGCCTGGACGGCCCCGGGATGAGCACCTCGGCCTACGACCTGGCCACGATCTTCCGCCACGACATGCGGAACCCCACCTTCGCCTCGATCATCCACACCGAGCAGTACGACTTCCCCGGCTACCCCGCCGACCCCAAGATCCCCGACGACAAGGACCACCCCGGCTTCCCCATCGCCAACGACAACCGCCTGCTGTACGACTACGACGGTGACCTGGGCGGCAAGACCGGCTACACCGACGACGCCCGGCAAACCTTCGTGACCGCCGCCGAACGCAACGGCCACCGCCTGGTCGTCACCCTGCTCAAGGCCGACGTCCTCCCCATCCGCCCGCCGGAGCAGGCCGCCCGCCTCCTCGACTACGCCTTCGCCCTCCCCGCCGGCGCGAACATCGGCTCCCTGCCCGACCGCAACACCGGCGAGGACTCGAACACCAATGTCGCCCTGGCGTCCCCGCCCGCCCACGACACCCCGACCGCCGCCGCGCCCACGACGCCCCACGGCAACTCGAACCTCCGGACGATCGGGATCATCGGCGCATTGGGATTGGCGATCGCGCTGGGTTTGTTCGGGTGGTCACGGATGGGACGGTCGCGGCGGTGATGACCGGCACCGATCGGAAGGGCTGGCAGAGGACACCCCACCGAACGCTACGTGGGTGGATAACGGCGTAGCCACTCTTTGTCGGTGAGTACATCGCGAAGTTCGGTTGCGAGGTCGTGGGCAAGAGTGTCCAGGGTGGCCGCTGATTTGATCGGGTCCAGGAAGACGCGGGGGACGGCCTGAATACCGTACTCGGCGCCGATCAACAGGCCCGCTGTCGCGGCGACTTCATTTCGGTGCGTGGCATAGTTCAATGCCATCAGCAGCGCCTCACGCAGGTAGTCACTGGCCATAGCGCAGTAGAGCGCGATACCCAATGCCTCGGCACCGTCCACGCCACCATCCGGGAATTGCCAGCGCAAGGTCGCCACCTCTGTCGGTGGCCGCTCGTCCTGGACGAGGCGCACCGCACGGTTGACCATCACACGAGTCTTCTCGTGATCGGGCCTGCGCACCAACTCGTCGTATGCGGCGGAAAGACAATCCATGAACGGGTGGTCACGAATCTGCTGATGCAGGACCACAGCCAAAACGCCGGCTGCCATGTAGTCATCGGGGTGGGGATGGGTCAGCGCGGCAATCGCAACCGCTAGGTCGAAGGTTTCCGACAGATCCTCCGACCACACCGCCGCGAGAGCTGCGCGGACAAGGACATCACCACCGCGAGCGGCACTTCTGGGATCAGCAGGGGTCGAGCGAATTCCGGTGGACGCGAAGGCTAGCAGCGCATCGACGACCGCGGGATCCGGATCGAAGTTCCTTTGCAGTGCAAAATCCTCGACGACAATACCGTCAGGGCCATCGTGTTCACCGGCGTCACGAGCATAAACACCACCATAAATACGCCACTCGTTGACTATACCGATTTTCTCGGGATCCTCCTTCATAGCGTAAAGCCAACGTTGAAATCCGTGCTGCACCGCCGAAATAGGATCAACATGATTACCGGCACGCCTGCCGCCCAGCGCACGAAGCAAACCCTCGGCAGCATTTGCCATCAGCTGAGTAATCCACGTGGGAGACGCCCACGTTTCGGGTAGGTAGTCGGCTAGATTTTCTTTGTTCCATCCACCGGTATTCCAGGGAAATGTCTTCAACAGCCCACGACCACAGGAATACGCGAATGCATCACCCGCAGCAGCAGAAATCACAGCGCCACGCAAGCGCTCGGCCCCGGTCGGAATCCACAGCTTCCTTGTGCCTCCCGGAAGGCTGCCAGTGATCTCATTCGAACGATCGCCGAATTCCACTTGAGCTTCCGCCGGAGCTTCGACATCAACGAAATGCACATTGTAATCACTATCATCCGGCCAGTTCTCCGGCCGAAACTCAACACGGTCCTCCCACCTCTCGGCCCAGTCGTCATGCCAATACCCGAGCTTCATGTTTCGCCGGTCTCTTTCGGACTTCGACCAGCCCTTGGGAGCGATTCGAGGGTCTCTCACCGCTGCTCCTCCTCGATAATCTTCACACCTTGCCAAGAGACCGCCCCCTTGGGTTCTGTAAACACCCGCTTCCCAGGCCATGTCAGGTTGCGCGATTCCCCCGGTAAGAGGTTGGCCGGCTTCCCGAGCCGCGCGATTTCCTCAGGTTTAGGAAAATCTGGAGAGCCTTCGTAGAAGCGTTTAGCGATTCCGTTGGCCTCCTTGATCAAATCAGCGAGTTCGGCAATTTTGCGCTCTCGTTCTGTGTCGGGTCGCTGCATTTGCTCCTGCTCCAACTGCGCGAGATCCTCACGCATTCTCCGGATCTCCCTGTGCAAGTTCGGTCGAATATGTTGAACTGCTCCCGGTTGGCTCGCAAAATCGAACCCGGCCGACGCCCAGGCGTAGCATCCCACGGAGCTACTGGCAGTCAATCTCACCTCAGCGCCTCCGGACTGCGCATACCAATCGAACATCGCCTTGTTGAATTCGGTAGCACATCCCCGACCTCGGAGACCTGGCTGGATATTGAAAGAGCTGTGCATGGCAGTGATATGCCCATCTTGTATGGAATAGGTCCGATTGGCATGTCCGACTCTATTCCCATGTGTGTCGTATATACCTGTCTCGACGACCATCGGGGTTGCCTCCGGGGATACGCTTTCGACGCGGAAGCGCAGCCCGCCATACTCACCGTCGACGGCCTGGCGGAGCAACTGCAGAACCCGCTCCCGATCGACCGGCAGACCGTCCGGTGGAAACAAGTCACGCAGGCTCGGCTTGGGTTCTGTCGACCGATCGGGTGGGTCCCCCTGATCATCCGCCGGCTTGGCGGATTCGGAATCAGGGCGCTGACTCTCGTGATGGTTGTCCGGTCCCGGTCGTTCTTCCCGTCCGTCGACACCATGTCTGTTGCCGGGCGCAGACTCGCGGTCGCCTCCGAGCGGCGCGAAATCGCGGTCACGCGCTGGGGGCGCCACATCGCGGTCACCCCCGAAAGGCGCCACATCGCGGTCACCGCCTAGTACTGAGTGATCCCCTGGCTGGGCCAGGTCCCGTCCGTGCGTCGGCGATGGTCGATCCACGCCGCCGCCATCATGTTCATGGTTCCGGGCGGCTGGGGCATCCGGGTGTCCTTGTCGATCACCAGCAGGTAGTCCGCGGTCGGCCGCGGCTCGGTTGTCGATTCTGGTCGGATCAGGTACTCGACTGTGGCCGGGTTGTCCCGAATGAGGCTGAGGTGCAGGCGAGTTCGCGGGGGGTAGATCTGCCCGCCGGGCATCCGGGTACCTTCTCGGATCGCTGCCGTGTACATCTGGGCCACCGTTTCGACCGGCAGGCTCGGGAGTTCGGTGATCACTCCGGTCCGGGCGTCGAGCACCATCTTCGACAGGCCGATATGCCGGCCCTGACCGATCTCCTGTTCGGACAGGATCGGGTAGATCACCCAACCCAGTTCGAACGGGTACATCCGGTACTTCCGGCTCGTGCCCAGCGCGTCGGCCAGGTACCGTTCCGCTTCCTCGGGAGTGTGAATCTGACTGAGGGACATACGGTCTCGCATCCTGGGTGAGTGGAATGGCGTGCAGACTGGCCGCGTCGGCGACCAGATTCGGGAACGGACGGTCGGACGCCTGACGCATCAGCGGGTCCCACCACACCGGGCCTTCGGCATCCCGCGGATAAACCACGATGACGCCGTGGCCCGACTCGATGACAGGACTGCCGTCGGCGTGATATTGCGGCAGCCCGGTTCGAGGGTCACGGGCGTGGAATCCGACCGCTACCGCTGCCGAGGAACCGGGCCCGAGCGAATCGATGAGGTCGTGCAACTCACCGAAACCGCTTATGGTATCACGATGTCCGAATGTCTGCCAGTCGGCGTCGAGCCAGTCGCTGATACGGTCGATTACTCCCTGTTCAGGGCTGCAATGGTCGACACTTCCGTCGGGAAGCAGATCCGGGTGACGCGGATGGGATATCTGGGGATCGCCATAAAAGCACGACAATCCGGCCATGATGTTGTCACCACAAGAGTTTCGGCGACCCGGCACCTCCGGACCACCGTCGTTGACATAGTTTGCCGCCTCGTGCGTGCGCGGATCGAACCAGGTGGCGAACCGGTCTCCCTCACGCAGCGCGTTTCGCACGTACTCCTGGTAGGAGGGATCTTCGAGAGGTGCCAGTTTGCCGGGACCGAGCTCCCGGGTTTCCGGCAGTCCGCGTAGTGGCGCATCGGTATTCGTGTCGGCGATTCGGTCACTCAGTCGCTGAAGATCGCTGGCATTCAACGACACTTGCCCGTCATGGTCAGCAGGAAGGCCGAGATGTTCGCGCAAACGCCCGGCCAGAGCCTCCGGTGACGCGCCGGTCGGCCAGATTCCATGTTCGGTACCACCGCTGTGAGCGACGGCCGCGTGTAGATCCGCAAGAGCCGGGTCAGCGACGAACTCGACGTGCAGACGCGGTCGATCGCCCCACGGCAGACGTTGATGTGGACCCGTGATCTCTGCCGCCGCGGCCCAGGCAGCTTGCGCTACATCGCGCATATGCTGGTTCGACACCCCGGGGCCTTGATCGAGGTGTACGCGGACGACCAGGCTCGAGATAGGTCGCCCCGAGTCATCAGCCGAGCGGCGCACCGAAAAGGGCCGCTCGCCTTGCCGGTCTGTCCTGCCGACCGCGCGGTCGCGTTGCGGTGCGGATGATTCGCTTCGAGGTGGTTGGCGACCGACCCCAGGGCCATCCGAGCGAGCCGACTCGCTCGGGCGTGACGACGGAGCGGTATCTGAGTGCGACGGCTTTACAGCGCGGGTCGGTCCCGGACGGTGCGGCGAAGCCAGGTCGCTCTCCCGTGGCCGCGGGGCGGGGTCCGGACGCGGCGCGGACGGGTGAGATTCGGTGGGTGTGCGAGGTGTGACGGAATGGGCCTGAATGGGTTCACTGGTCGTGGGGGGACGCTGGGGCCCACCCGGGGCGTCAAGCCGCCCAGGTGTGTTCGAATCAGGCGCTGGCCACCCAGCACGCGCGTGATCGGAACGCGGGAGATTCGACCGGGGCGCCCGCAAGTCGGCACGTGCATGTTCCGAATACGGAATGTCGGACTCGGGCGCCCGAAACCCTCCCTGCGCATGATCCTGGTGCGGAGCACCGAAATCTGACACCGAGCGAGGGAGTCCGCCTCCCCGGGTTGAGCCGGTTCGGCCGAATGAATTCTCCTGAGCCGCAGTCGAATAGGAATCTACTTCTGCTGCTCGCCGCGCTCCCGCTCGATCCGCCTCAGTTCCGAATCGCCCCACGCCTGCCAGATCTTCTTCTGATCCTCGGTGGCTTCCGAGGCCGCGTTGGCGTCCATTTCCGCCAGCCAGGCCAGATCGCGATCCGTCGCGGCGCGAACCTCCGGGGATACGTTCTCGTCCCTCAAGGTCGGTCCGAGAATTTCCCGCGCTATGCGCTCCATTTCTTCTGGGCTGATCGCCATCAGAACTCCTACCTAGATCTGTCAATCGGATGATGTACTTGTTGTTCTCGCGATCGAAAACCCGGCTCTCGACAGAGAACCTGTGCCCGGGTGGGAAGACGACCTCATTCTGCTGGCTACTCGCCCAGGAGATGTCCTTGCCATGGCGGGATTCGATGATCAGTTCGATGTTTCCGCCAGCAGAAGCGTTCTTGTCCGAGGAGGCGAATCCGTGGTCGGTCGGCGTCTTTCCGACCCCGTACGCCTCCAGAAACATCGCCAACTTCGCGGGGTCGTCGATCGAGATTCCGCGACGCACGCTGCCTCGATAGTCGGGCAACTTGTTGAGGGCACTGACGAGAGCCCGGATTTCCGTGTCCGAATCTCGCAATGCTCGGGCGGACCCTTCGCGGGTCGCGAGGTTGAGGCGTTCACATACGGCCATCTTCTGGTAGGACCGGATGACGCCGAGTTCAGGATCGGTCAGGCGATGGATTTCCGGGTTGTCGATACCCCGGCCCCGAATTGCCCGAACATCCTCCATCACGCGGGGATTCGCTACGGCATGCCGCTCCGCGGCGGTCTCGTCCCGGAAGTGCGGATTCGCATGGAAGGGCTTGCCTTCGACCGGCAGTTTGCCGTCCGGAGTCAGATTCGGTAGGGGCTGGGCTTCGAAAGCCTCCTCGTACACCAGATCCCACGTGCTACCCGGCCGCTCGGCACGGTTGTTCCCGCTGTCAGCGTTCGATCGGAAAAGATCGCGGAGTCCGGCGATATCCGGTGGTCGATCTGCCGGCCCGTCAAGTTTCCGAGGCTCATCATCCCCACCGCTCAGGCTTGAATCCCGTCCCCGCCCGGCCAGTTCGGGTCGTTCCCCTTCCGCGCCAGAATGCGTCCGGCTACTTTCATCACCAGCGAGTCGATCGTTGCGTCCGCCGCTTTGACGGCCGGGCCGTGCTTCTCGATCACCAGCTCGCGGTTCAGTTCCGTCTCGCTGCTCCCGAACCGGTAGGTCACCTCGGTCTCGGTTTCCGCTGTCTTCCGGTAGATCACGTACAGGGCCATCGACACCCGTCTGGTCTCGGTCGTCCTCGCCATCCCTCAGGACGCGATTACTCCGTTCCGGGGCCACTGCTTCTCGCGTTTCGCCCGGAGCATGATCTGGCCCGCGGCCGACCGGAAGATCACGTCCTCCGGTTGGTCCGTGTGGGGGGTGTTGTTCGCCTTGTCGATCGTCAGGGTGCGATCCAGGGCTTCTCTCGTCTCCCCGAACCGGTACTCCACCTCGTCCAGGTCGTCCCTGATTCGGCTGTAGTAGATCAGCAGTGCCATCGTGTGGTCCCCAGAAGGTGTCGTACCGTTCGCCCGAGCGTCCCGCGGCGACTTCGGCCCAGTTGTGGTCGATATTGGCATGTGCGTGAGCGTCCTGATACAGGGCGCCCGGATGGTCACGGTAGTAGTTCGACTCCGCCAGCTCATGTTCCAGCAGCACCAGGTCCGCCGGATCGGGCCGACCGGATCTCACCCTGATCCACGCCTCCGCGATATCCGGGTCTGCATCGTAGCGCCGATGAACGATTTCGCCGTCGTAGTCCCGAATCGGATGTTCCTCGCGGAACAGGTGATTCTTGATCTGTTGAATGTCCTCTGCCGAAAAGTGACTACCATCCTCGCGTGGATGATCGGCCAAGACCCTGGCCATGTGGTGAATATCGCTATCATCACCGCGGAAGCGTTCATACGCGTCATCAGCCCACTCGAATGCCGCGAAATCATCGCGCGGCCGGATCACACCGCCGGAATAGGCATCTGGGGAGACGTCGGGAATACCGTCGCGCGTCGGGTGGTCGATCGAGTTCGCGTCCCGCGGATCCACGGGGCGCTCGGCGGTGGGGGTGTGCAGGGGGGTCGCAACGCCAACCGGAACCGGTTGCGGTTGCTGCGCGCTATCGCTTCGAGTGCCAATCGAATCCGCTCGATCGGATGAGCCGTTCGACTGGTGGTCCTGCCGGTTCGATACATCTTGTCGCGGAACATCTCCGGGTGCGTGATCGCCGCCTCGAGAATCCGGGTGCGCGCCGCCAGGCTCCGGGGAACGAGCAGCCGCTTCCCTACCCGGATCATGCGGGGCCGGGGCGTCGGTTCGTTGAGTGGAGTCAGAAGTGCGCTGCAGTTCTCCGGGATTCCGCGGGCTCGACTGGTGAGCTGGGCGGGCCGGCGTGTGAGGACTTTCCGGACGCACCGGTGTGCCCGACGGCCGCTCCGGGGCAACCGGCGGACGATGCGACGAGTCGGGAACAGCTCGGACGGCGGCATCCGGTCGAGCGGGCGTATCGGTATGGCCCGGCCGAGCGGGAGTGGCCTCCGGGCGAGGTGTGGCGCCTGCTGCCGGCGGTTCGGTAGTCCGGTGCCCGGGCGCGTCGGCGATCAGCGATCGCGAAGATTCCGGAACCCGCTGCGGTGCACCGCGATCCGTAGCGGGAGTTTGCGCATCCGGTCGCGCTGCGCCATCCGGCGCCGGGCGGGCCGCAGGCATCTGCCGATCCCCTAGCGGCCCAGCGTTGGGAGCCTGCGGTTGCGATGGCGGGGCGGAACGATCGGGTGACGGCGTCGCCGCCTGTGCCGGGGCCGGCTGATTCGTCGATCCCGGCTCGGGACTCGGCTGTGGCCCGGCGTTCGACCGCACTTCGGTCGGAGGTTTGGAATCACCGGCCTGGCTCGCGCCGTTCGAGTCGGGTTGGGCCGCAACAGGTGTTTCGTGCCCGGCCGCGACGGTGGCCGCATGATCGGTACCGTTTCCCTGGGGCGGGGCGGGAGGGGCTTCTGCCTGCACAGTCCCAGGATCCGGATGGGTGCCGGAGGGATGTGTGCCGTCGGCTGCGAACGGAGTCCCCACCTCCGAGGACGAAGGCCGCGGAGGCAGATCAGCGGGCGACGGATGGTCCGAGCTGCCGGCGGCGGGCTTGTCGGGTGTCGGCTCGGTATGCGGGCTCGTCGCAGGGTCACCGTGCGGCGCGTTGTGCGCCCCAGGCTTGTTGGCGAGGCCACCTCCGGCGCCCTCCAGCAATGTGCCGGGGTCTATCGAATGATCGGGGTTGGTCGCCAACTGAGCGGCGGCATTGCCGACGACGTTGGCCGGCACCTCCGCCACGTTCTTGCCGACCAATCCGGCGACCAGTCCCGGTTCGGCCCCGCCGGCGAGCCGTCCGGCGAGATTGCCGCCGATGCCTTCGCTCATCGGGCCGGTGACACCTCCGGCGACGGCCCCGGCTCCCGTTGCCCGGAAGAAGCCGGCCAGATCGAATCCGTCTTGGCGGTGGCCGGCAGCCAACTGAATGCCTTGCGCGGCAGCGTCGGTCCCCGCCCCGATGCCGGCACCGATCACCGCCTGGGTCGCTACCTTGGTTCCCACGCGCATCGCGAGACGCCGGGCAACGAAGGCAGCCCCCTTGGTCGCGATTTCGGTCAGCAGCTTCTCCACCGCCGCGCGAATCGTCACCTTGACGGCGGCGGCCGCCGCCACCTCGCCTACCTGCCCGGCGCCGGGAACCCACGACCACGCGGTCATCGCGACCATGACCATCGCCGAGATGTAGATGGTCAGCTTGGTGTGTTCGATGTCGGTGGCACCGTGCTCGAGCTGCTCGGCGAAGCTGTTGCAGGTGTCGATGAGACGTTGCAGCTCACCGCCGTCACCGCCGGAAATATTCTGCCAATAACTCGACATCGCGGAATGGGCCTTGCCGTCGATCGCGTCGAGCGCACCGACCATTGCCAGGTCGGCTGGTTGCTTCAACTCCTCCAGCGCTTTGGCCATATCCGACCAGTGCCCTGCCGCGCGGCGCATAGCGTCTTCGTCGCCGTCGGGCCAATGACCGAACAGAAAATCCGACAGGTATGGAATTTGAGGAGGCCGCCACAGTGTCACGAGTTAGTTCCCCCGCTATACCTTGCCTATGCTGTCTGCACTGGCCTGATCCTGGTTCTGAACGAGGTTCGCGGTTCCGGTGATCTTGTTGCCGGTATCCCTGAGCCGGGCCGCCAATGCGCCCAACTCGTCGAGCGTCTGCTTGACGCTGCCGTCACCCTCCTGGGGATAGTTTTTCTCGAACTCCGTACCTGGGCGGTCTCCTCCCCAGCAACGTCCCTCGGCCTCGAGTCCCTGACTCAGCTTCTCCAACGCGGTTTCGACATCCTCGCCGAGCTGCTCGAACTTCGGCGCTATCGCCCGCAGCCGCTCCGGATCGGCAAAGAAGTCAACCACACTCACACTCCCTCATCTTCGTATTCCGTCCCCCTCTTCCGACGCACACGCAGCCGTACCGGTTCCACGGAAACGTCAGCTGCACCTGTCTATTGCTCCGTCGACGGAAGCTCGGAAAACCGTTGGCGCAGTTCCCGCATGCTGGGCATACCCGGCAGGACCTCATCCAGACCGACCATCCCGTCGATCACAGCCTGCACCGGTTCGAGGATCTCGGCGCGAGCCTGCGTGACCGCCTCGACGCCACCGCGGATCGCCGCATTGATGTCCTCGGTCAACTGCCGAGGCGTGCTGCGCCGAAACGCATCATCGGCGATCTTGACTTCCGTGACGGTCCCGGAACCGTTCACTGTTACCTGCGCCAGCTCGTTGGGCGAAGTCGCACGGACCGACAGTGCCGCCAGTTTGCTCCGGATGCCCTCCAATTCGCCCAGCTCATGGTCGAATTCACTGTGGATGCCATCCAAAGTTGCTCGCAGGGCGTCGTTGGCGGCACGAATCTTCTCGCGCTCCCAGTCGTCCATGCCGGATCAGCCCACCCTCGAACCGGCGTCACCGATCATCGCGAGGTAACGCACCTTGACCCCCGTTTCGAAGCACCGGAACAGTTGCTATGTGCGGAGTCGAACCGCACCGACCCGGCACGCTACCGCAGTCACGAGCCCGGCGGTCCGTACCCCTCGGCTTTGCTTCGTCCTCGCGCGTAGTCGGTCATTTCGCATCACCGGTATCGATTTCGATCCTCACCCCGGCAGTGGACGGCCGCGCAGCCGCGGGAGGCGGCGAGTCGGTAGTCGTGTGGGCCTGACTGGGGCTCGTGGGCGCCGAGGGAACACTCTCCAGCGGGCCCACGGTGGCCAATTCCGGACCAGCACTGGGCGATTGCGGCACGCCACCATCCAGCGGACCGACCGTCGCGAGTTCCGGGCCTGGACCGTCCGGCCCTGCGGGACCGTCGGGTATCTGTCCGCCTGCGTCGGGAACCGTAGTCCACAACGGCTTCGGGGGAACGATTCCGCTCGGTGGACGTTCGGAATCCGGCGCGGATTTACCGCCGCCTCCCGGCGCGTGCGGCATCCCACTCATCGGCATACCGGGTGCGGCAGGAACATTCGTTCCCGCGCCAGACCCCGCGTTCGAGTTATCAGTTCGAGGCTCGACTGCATGTCCGGGCACAGAGCCCGGCGTAGCGGTTCCCGAAGGCGCAGGTGTCAACGACTGCGCCGAAGACCCCGCAGCAGAAGCACCGCCGGGCCCGGGGCCAGGGCCAGACGACCGCGCACCGCCCGGATGCGAACCCTTTTCGTCGGATGGTCCGCCCGCGGTGGGATCTGCCGACTCGTCCGGCCCGGGCTTCAAGAACGGCACACCATCCTTGATTCCCATTGAGTATTCCTGCGACTTCCCTTCGGGCCCAGTAACTTTCGCAATGATAGTGCCGTTCGGCGCCTGCGTGACCGTGAGGTTTCCACCCAACGCGCTGAGATTGGCCAGCTCTTTCGAGCCGGGCAGATTCTTCACGTCGGTCAGATGAGAACCGACGCCGGACAGCTGAGATCCGAGGCCGGAGACGTTGCTGCCCAGCGACCCCAAACCTTGCTGAGCGACGTTTTGGATCTGGCTGAGACCTTGTTGCAGGGTCTGGGTCAGGCCCTGCTGGACGGTTTGGCTCGCTTGGCTTGCCAAGGACGACAGGATCTGAGCCGGATTGAATTGCGTCGCAGATGGATTGGTTGCGGACGGCACCGTAGGAGTGACGGTTGCCGGCGTGGTGGGAGTGACCGCCGACGGTGTCGTCGAGGCAGGTCCGGGAGCGGGCCCTGCGGGCGTCGAAGGCCCCGGCGAGGGCGTTTCCTTTCCAGGAGTGTCCGGCTGCGGCGGCTTTCGTATATGTCCGAACGAGTTCAACGCGTCGGTGACAACCTTCAGGTATCCCTGAATCGCGACATCGGTTTCGTGGCACAGGTTGGAGTACGCCTTGAAATAGCCCTCGGCACTTTCACGAAAGTGGTTGCGCCAGACAACGCACAGCGCCTGCGCCTTGTCATCGAAAACCGTCATGCCGCATCCGCTGCCATCCGCCATCGTCGAGGAATCGGTCATGGCGGGCAGGTAGTGCAGCAACCCACCCCGGTTAGGACCGAAGACGCCATTGTCGGCAAGGACCTGGATCCGCGCCCGAGCGTGGTCCCCGACTCCACGACGTGCGGCATAGTTGATGATCATCGAGACGTCGTCGTTCTCACTTGCGGCGTCGTCATCGTCACGAAGGTTTATACCGACGCCGTGACTGTTGCCGTTGGTCATGTCCACGCCGTTTATGCGATGGATACCTTGGAACTTCGCGAAGGCGTCGGCTTTGCGCTGTAGACAGCTCTTGATCTCGTCGACTGCCGTACAAAGAATGTCGGGCAAAGGCTCGAGTTCATCGGAAACGTCCTCGGCCCACGTGTTCAGTTTGGCCAGCTTGTCTTGCGCGGTTTCCCCACTGGAGCCCTGCCAGCATCCGGCGAGTCGCTGTGTTGCTTGCTGCTGATCGCTGTGAGCTTGCCGGACTTTCGGAAGCGCGTTGGAGATCCTCTGAGCCGCGCCGACCAAGTGATTCAGCTGCATGGATGCCTGCAAGTTGTACAGGCGGTCCATCTCATCTTCTTTTTTCAGAGCTGGGATGTCTGAGGTTCCCCCCGAAAAGGCATATCTGGCCTGAACGAGGTGGAACCAATGCAGCCATCCCTCCGATTCACGGTAAAACGGATTGAGACCGGAGTTGTATCCCGAGTTCGCGAAAGGCGCAGCGCCTTTAAGGATTCCATCCGCATCCGAGTTCGGATCGTACCGACCATCGTCGTCACCAATAGCCCGGTTGGCCGCCATATCGGACGAATCATGGTGTCCGTATCCAGCCCAATTGGCAGATCGGTCAACATCCTTCCCTCCGATGGTGACCCATGCGCCGGCGTCGCCGGCACCCAACCCGATATTCGCCTTCTCCGCCACCGCAGCTACTTTCCACCGGACGTCAAGTCGCCCGCGCTATCGAACGCCACCTTGCCGATATCACCGGCAAATTGGGCGTCGGTGTATTGCACGACGTCCGCGCTCTGCGTGAGCGCATCTCCGAATGCTCCGCAAGCCACAGACCAATTTTTCACGACCGCCGTAACATGGTCGAAGCCTTTGATTATGTCGCCGGCGATCGTCTTGTAGTTTTCTCCCAGGGCATCCGGTTCCAGCATGGTCCCCCAGGAGCCGGATACGTCGGACAGCGCCTGCGCGGCGTCATGAAACGAATTCGCCTGTTGCCGAACCATTTCCGGGCTCATGCTCAGATAGTCGCTCATCGACTTCCTTCCCCTCTCTGTACATGTACGAGCTCGTGAGCGGGCAACTCCACTCGAACCTCGCTAAGTAAGCCAAGATTTCGGTGGCCCGTATCCTTCCGCTCTGGCCTCATCCTCGTCGGTCCAATCGACCGGCAGTACGACCTCGTCCCTCGCGTGCTTGGCCCCGCCGTGTTTCTCGGACCTCAGAGCCGCCGTACGTGCTAGGGCCTCCCGCGCCGATCTGTCGCGTTCCTCCCGCGCTTCCCGCGCGGCCCGCTCCTGCGGCGTCTCCGATTCGCTGTGGGCTGCGCCTGCCATCTCGCCCATGCGAGCAGTCGCCGCACGCGCTCGCTCGTCGACCTCGCTCACCTCCTGCTCGGTACGCCGCAGCGCGGAGATGTGGTCGGCCGTGATGCTGTCGAGTCGCGCGCGCCAACTCATAGAACACCGAATCCGATTCCACCGGTGGCGTACCGGCTGTGACGGCACGCCGCAACCGATGCCGGTTCCTGTTCGAGAAGCACGATCCCCTCCGTATTGTTCCGTTCCGCCCGGCGATCTCGGTGGTTCGTCCGAATGCACACCGGTGGGTGGACACCCCCGCGCGTGACCAACGATCGCAGGTCGTGCCGGTCGGCGCAAGCGTGGAGTGAGCGGCCGTATCGAGACGAGAGGCGCAGTGGAACCGACCCCGCGTTGCCCCTACCGGTCCGAGACGCGTCACCCATACGGAGAAGGCCGAGCCGAGACCGCTCTCATCTGACAGGGTGGTCTGGTGACACGTCCGTCGCCCCCGCAACCTCGCATTCTTGTCATCGATCCCGCGCCGAGCGGGTTGACAGTGGCTGAACTCGAAGGCTTGACTCAGCTCGGCCTCGTCCCGACGGTCAACCTACATCGAGTTGCGGACCGCACTTTTCGTTCCGAGATCGAACACCGGTGGGACTGTGCCGATTTCGATGGGTTCAGTGCTAACGAGATCTTGGCAGCCTTCGATCGTGGCGGCGGGTACGACGCGCTGAAATGTCGCGCGGGCGTCCCTTTGAGCCGCAACGTCTTCGAGCAGGTGACAAACGAGCGGCACGGACAACCACTGCGATTGGTTGCCAAGGCCGCGTCCGGTCTGGACAGTATCGATCTCGGTGCTGCCGACGACTTGGGAGTCACGGTCCTGTCTACCCCGGCCGCGAATGCCGGTGCCGTTGCCGAGTTGACGATCGGGCTCATGCTCGACGCTCTCCGCGGAATCAGTAAGCGGGACAGAGCTCTACGTGCCGGCGACTGGGGCACTGCAGTCGACGGTATTCCCGTTCGGAGCCTGTCGGATTCGCGGGTGGGACTTGTCGGCAGTGGAGCGATCGCACGGGCGGTGGCGGAACGTCTCGGGCCGTTCGGGGCGGAGGTGTGGGTTCACGGGTCACCGCGCTTCACTGCCGAAGAGGCGGCACAATGGCCTGCATACCGCGCCGAGAACCTGCGCGCCCTTGTGACCAGCTGCGACATCATCTCGGTTCATGTGCCGGCCACCCCCGCGACTACCGGGCTCATCGGCGCGCGGGAGCTGCGGTGGATGAAGCCGGGGGCGGTACTGGTCAACACATCGCGGGAACAGGTGGTTCCCGAGGACGCCCTGGACGCGGCATTGCGCGACCCCAGCTGCGGTCCGGGCCACGTCGCCGTCGACGTATTCGCCAGGGAGGGAAAGCCTTTCAGCTCGGTACTGGCATCGAACGCAAATACGACACTCAGCCCTCACGTCGCAGGCATGACCCTGAACGCGATGAGAACCAGTTCCGAACGGCTACTCGCCGAGATCGCCCGGTTCTACGCGCCGTAATGAATTCCAATTCAAATCGCAAGTTCGACGTCGCGCTACTCACCGGTCGAGGTCGCCGCTTGCTACTGCTGTGGTGAACGCGGACCACTCAGCAGCAGCGAAGATCAGCGCCGGTCCGGTGCAGTCCTTCGAATCTCGCACGCCTACAGCATTATCCGGCAAGAACGCCACTTCGACGCAGTTCTTCGACCCTCCGCTACGACTGCTCTTGAACCACTGCGCATTCGATAGATCGACAACCATCAGACGTACTCCCTCGCTATCTGCCGGAGCAGGGATCGGCTCGCGGCCGGATCCATCACGCTTCGCCGGAGACCTTCGTAGGCCTGATGGTACCGCTGCACCGCTAGTGGTTTTTCGAGATACAAATCCCCGATGAAACCTTCGACGTAGACGACCGGCGGTTCTATGGTCTGCCCGCTTCGGTCGGTACCGAAGTCGAGAAGCACGAACGAACCCACCGCCTCACCTAGCGGGAAGCCAGCCCGATCGGGCAGTACTTGCACGTTGACGTTCGGACGACATCCCATGTCCGCGAGGTGCTTCAGCTGTGCAGACATCACTTTCGGTCCACCTACGACGCATCGCAAGGCTGATTCCCGGAGGATCACGTCGAGTTCAGCCGGTTGATACTTGCGCGTGATCCTGGTCTGCCTACGCATACGCAATTGGACGCGCCTGGCATGTTCCTCAGCGGTGTCGGTCGGATGAGCAGTTCCGAACATCGCGCTGGCGTACGCAGGCGTTTGGAGCAGTCCAGGGACAAGTTCTGGCTCGTAAGTCTTCAAACTACGAGCTGAGGCCTCCAACCCGACATAGAAGTCGAAGTTTTCCGGAATGACGTCGCCGAACTCACACCACCAGCTCAACTCATTGCCATGTACTGCAAGGGCTTTCATGGCGACCACCTGCTCGCCTTCGAACCCGTAGACCTTGCACAGAGCATCGGTGTCCACCTCCCGCAGATGGGCCACCATCCCCCGCTCGATCCGCTGCAACGTACTCGCACTGCGCTGAATCAGCGCCGCAGCCTGATGCAGCGTCAACCCGCACTCCTCGCGCCCGTTGCGCAGATACCGCCCGAGCTGCCGCCTGGGCAACGTGGACCCACACTCCGACATGCCTGCCTCCCTTCAGGTTCGCTTCGATCGTGGCAGCACATCACCACGCAATCCCCCACTGCCCCACCATCACGGAATCTCATTCGATCCCCGCATAATCCCAGCAAGGATTGCATCTTTCGCGCGGTCCGCACAGCAGATCGCGCAGTCGAGGGAACCGCGAGCCCTCACCGAGCGTCCAGTAAGGTGAGCGGGACAAGCAAGGGAGGGACGTCGGTGGATGTAGGACAGTCGACTGCGAACGCTCTGTACCAGGAGGCGACGGCGGGCACCTTCAAGATGGAGCCTGAGGCCGCACGGAGATGCGCGAACGTTTACGTTCGATTCATA
This sequence comes from Nocardia elegans NBRC 108235, assembly GCF_001612845.1. GTDB lineage: Bacteria > Actinomycetota > Actinomycetes > Mycobacteriales > Mycobacteriaceae > Nocardia > Nocardia nova. The sequence continues at coordinate 17,334 of NZ_BDBF01000034.1, forward strand.
GGAACAACGATCAATCCGCAGATCAAGAGCGCCCAGCTCCTGACGCAGCTGACAGGTTTCGGCGACTTCCAATCGGCCAAGGACCTCCAGTCCGGATTCTCTTCGAAAGCGTCGAGCCTGATCGACGCATTGAATAGCATGAAAACTGCGGCGCTCACGATGGCCGCGGCCTACCTGCGGGCCGCACAACTTATCGACGACACAGAAGCCGCGAACGCGCACGCGATCGAAGGTGCCATATCAGGGGGCAGCAAATGACAGCGATCCGATCTTCGATCTTCGCGGCTGCCGTGGCAGTGGCAGCAGTGTCGGCGCTCAGCGGATGCACGGACAACGGCGGAAGTTCGGCATCACCGGACAGCACCACACAACCTTCTCCGCGCTCAGTAGCAACGCGCCCGACCCTGACGAATTCAAAGCTGCAGCCGCCGTCTCAGCATGACGTGCACATGACCAGCGGGAGGCCGGCGATAGTCTTCGATCCATGCACCTGGATCAGTGACGACACGGTTCGAAAATCGGGATTCGATCCGAGCACTCGAAAGCGTGGTCACGATCAGATCGCCGAAATCAGCTTTCTTACTTGCAGTTTCGATTCCAATTCCGGAAGTTCGATCAACTACAACTCGCTTTTGGTGAACTCTGGTAACGCGACCTGGGATGAAGACCTGACCAAGGTGCGCAGCTACAGTGAGCCGGTGACCATAAACGGCCGTGAAGCCATGTGGGTTCGCGACCCGCAGGTGCAAAGTATGTGCCAGATCGACCTCCGCACCAAAGTAGGATTTGCGCAAGTTGCAGTTTCATCGAATGATCCGCAAGTTACCCGGCCGTGCGAGAACTTGCTGAATATTGCATCAAATATCGAGTCCGAGATCGGTAAGGATAACTGATCGTGGGCACAGACAATCAATCCGACCCTGGCGCAGCCATTTTGACCCCACTTCTCGGCATCAACGTGAGGGCGGTAGAGGATCGGAAGTCCGCAGACCAGGCCCAACGCGGCGCGCAGCAAGTCCAGCAAGGCATTCACCACCAAAGCACGGATCCGTCGTATATCAAAGATTTGGAACCTTGGGAAAGACTTGACCATCAGACGATATACACAATGGTCAACAGCATCAAGTCGGATGTAATGCATGACCATGCAAAAAGCTGGCATAATATCGCCGCCGCACTAGGCGGCGGCTTATTCGGTCTGAACATATCTATCCAGAAAGAGCTGTCGGACGGCTTTCACGGCCAGTTCGCCGGCGCCGCTGCCGACGCCGCTAAGAAGTTCGTGCAGCAGGCCACCGATGTCCAGGAGGTCATCACCACGGTCGGCGCCCGAATCACCGCTGCGGCCTACGGTGCCGAGGCAGCCAAATTGGCCGTGCCCCCACCCGATACGACGTCGGCGCCCGCCACCACTGCGGCAGATGTACTGACGTTGGCACTCGGCGCCGCGCCGCCGGCTCCGACGATCGACAAGGGCAAGGCCGATGCCGAGAAGCTCCAACTGGCGATCGACGCCATGCACAACAACTACGACCCCACGTACCGGCCTGCGGGCGACGGTGTCCCCACCTTCGTTCCGGTCGATAATCCTGGTGGTGACGGCACGAACAGTCCCAACAGCGGACTATCGAACAGCGGCAACGGCATAAACAATGCAGGCAATCCGGGTGGCCCCAATTCCGAGGGGAACGAGCACAAACCGGGTGATTCCACCGACAAGTCCGATCCGGACGCTTCACAACAGACCGACCCTGCCAGCGCATCCCAGTCCGGGCTGAGCTCCAATCAGCCTGGCAGCCAGAACGCATCGAACCCCGCTACGTCGTCCCTTCCCGGCAGCGATACGCGCCCGTCCGGATTCGATTCCACCAATGCCGCGGGATACGGCGGCGGACCGGGATCCGGTGTCGGCTCCTATGGCACGCACGGCGGTTCGAGTGGCACCCAATCGGGCGGACCGGGCCGGAGCATCCCCGGCGTGCCTGGCGGGGGAAACCCCGCTGCCGCAAGCGCTTTCGGCGCCCGGCCTGGTCAGCCCGGACTCGGCGGCATGCCCGGCATGGGCGGTATGGGTGGCACCGGCAAGAAGGACGAGTCCGAGCGGGAGCACAAGACGCCCGACTACCTCATCATGGATCGAGAAGAGGAGCTGTTCGGTCGGCAGGGCCCCACCCTGGGGGGAGCCATCGGCGCCGATATTCCAGCGGCACAGTTCCGTCCGGAGGATCAGGAGCGCAGTCGGTGAAGTGGGAGTTCACTCCTGACGAGTTCATGCATGTCTGGAAGGAGACCGATAGGGATCGGTATCCGTTTCCGTTGCAGTTGCGCTCATCGGCGGAGTGGCAGAGCGATTACGACCGCATGCATTCAGAATTCAGGTTGCGGATGCCGAGAGGGTTCGATCCGGACTTGTCGGCAGCCTTACGACTCGTATCGAACCCTCCGATGTCGTTGCTTCTCATAGGGGCTCGTAAGCGGCCAGTGCGGTTTTATGCCGGAATCGATACGGCGGCGGGGGTGACGCTGGTTCAGAGACCCGGCCCGGTGGAAGAGCATGGCGGCAATGTGGTGATCGAGTTCGGTTCGTCTGCCATCGCTACGAAGGTGTTCGCCGCTGTTCTCGGCAGTCTTCCGGCCGGTCGGCGCCCGGCCATGGTCGAGAGCCTCGATCGGATCCGCACCGATCTCGAATCCTGGACGGGTACAAAGGAAACCACCACCGACAGGATGAAGAAGCTGCTGCAGGCACCTCGGATGGGCTCCGGTCACATAGAAGTCCGTTGCGGACTGGAGGACCCCCGCCCCTATCCCCCGCAATACCTGAGCTGGTTCGACGTGGAGGGCGACGGACGGTACACCTATCGCGAACAGTACAACGAGTTTCGCATCGATCCCTCATCGACCGATGACATATGCCGGGAAGTCACGCGCATGATGGAAGTGCAACAGGAGTTCTCACGCACAGACTGAACGCCGCGATCAACGAATTCTGCTGACGTCCAGCGCCGTTGAACCGTCTCGGCCGGACTCACTCAACCGATCGGCGCAGCCTGCCACCAGCTCACAATCTTGTCCATCTTGTCTCGACCCGACATCTTCGGGCCGACCAACAAGATGAAGTTGCGTCGCTGCGGATCACCGGGAAATGTAGTCATCAAATTTGCGTAATCGAAACCGTTATCGGTCGTGAAATATCTGTAGTTCGTGTATGTTTTTCCATCCTTGAGGTCCATGGACTTTTCGTTCGCCGGTAAAGCATCGACGACCGCCTGGACGGCAGCGGGCGACCGGTACGAGTAGATGTTGAACGCGGCCTCACCGTCACCACCGGCGCAATCCCAGTCCGCCAGCCAGTCTTTCATGGCGATTCGCTGGGGCGAAGAATGTCCGGCATGGAATCCAGCCGCGGGGAGGCACTCCGCGTTCAGGTATCCATGCTTCCCCCCGCTTCCGGCGGGCTGGACCATACCCGGGAATGCCGCGCTCATGGCGTCCAGCGATCCCCGCCACTCGTCGTATATCTTCTGATCCGCCGGGTCCGGCGCCTGTGCCGACATGGTGACCCTCGAGGACGTGGCCTTCGAATGTGAGCTCTCGGTGAACATCCCGGCAGCGACGCCGGCACCAACCCCGATCACAATGGTGAGCAGGAACCCGATCCCGATCAGGGCTCTCCTGTGCACCGCTCCGGTGTTCGGACTCGACGTGCCGGCGGGGCGATCAAGACCCTGCCACACCGGACCGGGCATCGCCGACCGCGGTTGCGCTGCCGGCAGGACGGCGGCAACCGACGCTCGTGGAGCAACGTCGTCGGCGTGGATCTGCGCCGCACCCGAAGTCGCAAGCGATTGCCATGCGGCAGCGGCCAGTTCCGAACATGAGGCAAACCTCTCCTGCGGCCGCTTCGCCAGTGCCTGGGCCAATACGGTGTCGAGCGCAGGTGGCAGATCCGGACGGAGTCCCCGAACCGCCGGTGGCCGGTCCTGCAAATGACCCTTGATCACCGCCGCGGGGTTGCCCGATCCGAAAGGTGCTTGCCCGGAGAGCAGCCAGTACAACGTACAAGCCAACGAATACTGATCGGCCCGGCTATCCACGGCTGCGGCAGTGATCTGCTCCGGCGACGCAAACGCAAGCGTCGCGTTGATCTCGCCGGTATGGGTCAGGTTGCGAGTGTCATCCCGTAGACGAGCAATACCGAAGTCTGCGAGGAGAACTCGTTCGATCTGTCCATTCGCCTGCGCAAGAAGAATATTCCCCGGTTTCACATCCCGATGCAGAACGCCCACGCCGTGGGCGTAGTCCAGTGCCTCCGCGACCTGCCCGATCACCCAGATGGCCTGTTCGGCCGACAAGACCGCCGGACCGAGCGAACTCGCATCGACACCGTCGATGTAAGGCATCGAGATCCAGCGCTGATCCCCCTCCACTCCACGGTCGAATACCGTGACGATGCCCGGATGGTCGAGACCGGCCACCACATCGGCTTCACGCTCGAAGCGGGCCGCACTATCGCTGTCGGAGAACAGCTCCCGCTTCAGCAGCTTCAGAGCGACCCAACGCGGAAGGCGTGGGTGGCGCGCGAGATACACCGCACCAGTGCCGCCGTGCCCCAAGGCCCGCTGAATCACGTACCCTGCGAATATCTCTCCTTCGCGGAGCACACTTCCCCCTATCACACGCAACGTTCCAGCAGTCGTCCGAGCCGCGCAGCGCAGTCTCACCCCGCCGGATGCATGGTACCGGCCGCACTCGCGGCGAAGGTGCCGAAGCCCAGCTCGGATGGTTCTCAGCATGCGGTAAGGTCGCCACGAAGGTCAGGGCGGGAGGTATAGCCGGGTGGGTCGAACACTGGCGCAGGGACAGGTTTTCGCCGGTTACCGGATCGAGCGCCTGCTCGGGGCGGGTGGCATGGGCGAGGTGTATCTCGCGCGCGATCGAGACCTGCCTCGATTCACCGCACTGAAGGTGCTCAATCCGGCGATCGGCGACAGCGAGGGAGCACGGCGGCGGTTTCTTCTGGAGGCCGATACCGTTGCGCGCCTGTCACATCCGAACATCGTCACCGTCTACGCCCGCGGGCAGGAGGGTGACCGGCTGTGGATGGCTATGCAGTACGTCGAAGGCACCGATGTCGCCGCCGTCCTGCAGAACGGGCCGATTCATCCCGAGCACGCGGTCACCATTGTCGGCGAGGCCGCGAAAGCACTCGACTTCGCGCATCGGGCGGGAGTACTGCATCGTGATGTGAAGCCCGCGAATATCCTTCTCGCACAGGATGCTTCACAACAAGTGCTGCTCGCGGACTTCGGTATAGCGAAGCTGATGGACCATACCAGCAACCTGACGCATACCGGCGAGGTCCACGCCAGCTTCCGCTACGCTGCGCCCGAGCAATTGGACAGCACCGTCGCCGTCGACCAGCGCGCCGACGTATACGCACTGGGGTGCACACTGTTCCACATGCTTACCGGGGTGCCACCGTTTCCCGGAACTGCTCCGTCCCAACTGATTCACGGCCACCTCAATCTGCCTGTGCCGCAGCCCAGCAGACAGAGCGGTTGGCTGCCAACGGGGTTCGATGCCGTGATCGCCCGAGCCATGGCGAAGAACCCGCATGACAGGTTCGGTAGTTGCGGCGAACTCGCGACAGCAGCTCGTCATGTGCTGCACGGCAGTACCTCCGGCGGGTCGACTCCCACCCCGAATGCTAAATCCGGCAAGGGCTCGACCGTGGCCGCGGTGACTGCTGCTCTCGCGCTGGCCATTGCGGGCGGTGCGGCAGGATTCGTCTGGTACCACAACAAATCCGAGAACGAACATGCTCGGTCCGCTGATGGCGCCCGCGACCAAGCGTGCGCATTCAGCCGCGTGATGTTGTCCCTCGACTACAACGACTTTCAATCGTATAGAAAAGCTGTCCTCGACGGATCGACGGGGGAACTGAAAGATAAACTGACATCGCAGATGGAGACGTTCGAAAAGACCTCCGCGCAGAACCACTCACGCACCCGGGCAACCGATGTGCAATGCTTCACGAAAAACACGGACCCTGATCAGGTCGACGTCGCCGTATTCACCAACCAGTCGTACACCAACGACCTCACCCCGGTCCCTGCGAGCCAGCAATCGTCGATGATGCTCACCATGCAATTTGTAGACGGACGCTGGCTCGCAGCCAAGTCGGCAGCTATGACACCGGAGAAGTAGCTCGATCGCGGCCACGGATGGTCGTCTCGACGATTTCCGCAGCGACGTGTTCGCGTCTGCGGCGAGGCAGGGCGAGAAGTAGCGGGCGGCAGCGCCCATAACCCGCCGCCCCCTCGTCTCACACCAGTTCCGGCACCCGCAGATGCGCCAACGCCAGTTCGAACTCTTGGACGTCGATCGCCTCGACACCGACCTGGCGGGCCGCGTCGACCCGCAGTGCGGCGGACTGTTCACGATTGCGCTGCATGGCCTCGGCGCTGTCGAAGACGCCGCAGGAGACGGCGCGACCGGATGCGCGGTTGATCAGGAGGCTCGCGCTGCAGAAGCCGTCGAGCTGTTCCATACCCGGCAGGATGTAGTTGCGGTAGGCGTCGGTCGACATGTCGAGGCGGCTCGGATCGGTCTTGATCCAGGTCACGCGGACGCAGGCGCCGGGCATCGAGCGATGGTCCCGGTGTAGGACGGCGATCTCCCATTCCGCTACCTGCGCGGAGGTGCCGCCGAAGATCGTCACGGCCCGGTCGCGCGCGGCCATGAAGCGCGACTCGCTGTCGTGCATGGCGGCCTCGGATTCCCAACCGGTGGTGGAGATACACCGGCCGAAGGTGCGATCGACCAGCAAGGATAGTCCGGTACAGCCGGGGGTTTCTTCCAACACCGGCATAACTTCATCCCGCATGTGCGCAATCCCGGCGTCGATAGCGGAGGGTTGCGCCTGAATCGTGGTAGACCGTGCGAACACGATCCACCCCCTCTCTGCTCGGGGCAGCGCCCGGCGGCGCCACCGGTGCTGTTCAGACTCCTCCGTCGGCGGCACCGTGGCAATAGCCGCGCGCGCTCGTCCTCCCTACTCGACGGCGTCCCACCCCTGTTGATAGCCATTATGGAAGCCGAGATAGGGCGCTCGCATCCTGCCGTTGCTGTCGCTGGAAATGACGTTGACCAGGTCCCCTTCGACCACCTGGCCCGAGAGAGCGCCTGCGCGTATCAGCTGGATCAAATCCCGTAGCTGTCCATCGTCACCGAAGAGATACGTGTAACGCGCGTCGTGACCGATAAAACCGTTGTGGCTCTGAATCGCCGACGCGATGGTGATTTCCGGCAGGGCTCCGACTACGGCGTCATATTCGACGTAGGGCTGTTGACGCTTGTTACCGACCGGCAGGGGGCTCGTGTCACCGAACTCGTCTCGAGTGCGGTCGTCCGCTTCGGCAGTGAGACCACGATCGAGAATCCTGCACAACACTCCATATTGGTAGGGGCCCTCGGCGGCGGCACGGTGATCCAGTTCGGCGAATACCCACTCTCTGGCAATAACTCCGGCAACAGCGAAGGTCGCGTCCACGAAATGCTGGGCGGAGTCCTTGTCGCTGCCGACTACCGCGAATACGTTGACCGCATTGCGTCCGACGGGATCGCTCCCGCCGGGTGCCGGGAATCCCGCCGCGGCGATACCAGGCGAACGGACTCCTGCCATGTTGGCGATAAACGGCGTCAGCGCGACGCCGATCTGCTGTATCGCCTTGGGGTTCACCTGCCCTACCGATGCGGTTCGGGGACCGTCGAGATTGAGCAGATCAGCTACGTGGTCGCCGAGGTATCGCGCCAGCCCGGTCGCTGACTCACCGGCGCGAGCCGCGACCACCGGGTCGGACGACTTCGCATCGGGTCCGATCCACGAAAAAAGCATGCCCATTGCGGCCCCATCGTCATCCCAATGACGATGCAGCAAATCGCCGAGTACCTGATCTGCGGTCACCCCCTCCCGGGGTGCATGGCCGGTGAGCAAGCCGTGGACCGCCGCCTTGTCGGCGCTGCCGGCCGCGACGGCACGTTCGACCAGATCGTCCGCGGCCGATTGTGCGGGGCTCGGACCGTTACCGCACGCAACCAGCCCAGCCACGAGCGCGGCGCACAGAACTCCTCCGACAGAACTCTTCACTTGATCGAATTCCGTCCTTTGTTGACTTCGTTCTGAAGTTGCAGAAATTTTTCGCTGAACGCGCCATTGTTGTAGCCGTTGATGATATTGGTGAGATTCGAATCGATGACCTGCTCAGGCATGTGGTCATCCTCGACCAGTGTTCGATAGTCCTTCAGCTGCCCGCGAGAATCGAACATACCGGTATACCGTGGATCGTGCCCGATGTACCCGTCCCTGGTCTGCAACGCGTCGGCGACCGCGTATGAGAGTTGGGCAGGCTGGAAGTGCGAGTCCATTCGAGGTTGCGCTGGGTCCGGCGCCGAATAGAGGCCGATCAAGGCATTCTTCCCCCATGCGTTACTCACGTCGATCACCGGCGCCGCGATATCGCCGACCACCGGAACATATTTGATGCCGGTGGTGAGAACGGACTTGATCGAGTCGTAGGCGGCACCCTTGTTGGCGAAGTGGTGAGCGGCGTCCAGCGCAGCCGCCTTGTTGGAATCGCTGGTGCGGTCGGACGCTTCCATCGTCAGTCCCTGGTCGACCAGAGCTTGAATCCTGCCGGATGTGGTTGCCAGTGACCCTTCGGGATTGCCCGGATTGTCGAGGGCGGATTCCACCCATCGGGACTGTAGTTCCGATGCCGCCACGAGCGCCTTCGCGTTGAATTGCGTCGCGGCATCCTTGTCGGTGTCCATCAACGCGAATATCTTCTGCGCGCCCGATCGCCGGTCGTCGTGGATGCCATCGGGTGGCGTGAATCCACTGTGCGCGACACCGGGCGGCAGGTTGCCGGCCATATCGGGAACATACGGCGCAAGTGCGGACGACAACGCCTGCACCGCCTTGGGATTGACCTGACCGAAAGCTTCGCTGTGCGATCCGTGCGCATTCATCAATGTGTCGTAGTTCTTCACCATGCAGCCGGACAGCCCGCCGGCAATTTCGCCGGCGCGCGCCCGGACGGCAGGGTCGGAAGAATGCGATTCGTCCTCCACCCAGCGATACATATTCCCCAGCGAATCGCCACCGTCGCCCCATTTGTGCGTCAACAGCGTCGTGGTGAGCTTGTCCGAGTCGTACGGATGCCACGACTGACCCGGTGTGTCCTTACCGAACAACTCATCGCTGCCATTACCGGTGAGCAATGCATGGTCGGCATCGTGATTACGGGCGGCTAGGCCGAGGAGATTCTGCGCGCTGTGCTCGGTGTGGCGCAACGCCTCGCCGTCCTGAAGCTTCGTGCCTTCGTACCCCGTGTAGCCGTCGTGATCGATGATCCACGCCTGGTGGGCTGCCTGACGCCCCAGCTCCACGCCGAATTTCTCGCCGGGTTGATAATCCTTGTTCGCATTGCCGAGGAAGTCGGCTAATTTATCCAAATCCCCGGTGTACTCTTTGATCGCGCTCTCGCGGTCGACATTGTGACCACTGAAGAAACCTGATCGATAATCATCGGGGATATCTCTGGTGTTTGCATCGGGCGCGCCGCTGATACTCGGCCGGGTACCAATTATCTCGCGAACCTCGGAGTTGAGTTTCTGATACCCGCCACGGTCGGTGACTGTCCCCTTCGAATCACGGCTCACGAGATGCTCGTTCGACAGTGTCATCATCCCGTTGGCCAGGCTCTGCCGCAGCTCGAGAGACTGGGGCGATCCGTCGCGCTTCAATGTCTCCGAGAGCGAGATCAGGCCGTCCCGGCCCGCCTGGTCGTAGAGGTTCGACAGATAGCTCATGGTGGACGCCGGGACTGTAACGTCCTTCCCCTCTCGCAGGGCCGTCAACTGTTCCGGTGTGAGCCCGGTCTGACGCAGATGGTCGAGAATGCGCCGCTTCTCGTCATCGGAGAGTTTCCCGTCTGCGATGGTCTCACCGTCGGCCTTGCCTTCCTCTGCCGTCAACTGCTTGGTGGGATCCAGCTTTCCGGGCGCTTCGGCAGCGACGGCGGTGACACCGCCGCTGTGTTCGAATGCCTTCCGAATATGATCCGCCGCAGCGTCGACAACTGTCGCCAGGTCGTTCAGTGCCGTCTTGATCGGCTGCTCGAACGTGTCCTTTCCGTACTTGGTCAGCGCAGCGACGGCATTCTTCCGGTCCTCCGCCTGATCCAAGGAAGCCGTTGCGGCCACGATGGCGTCCTGGCCGGCCGAGACGGTACCGTCCTCGGCAACATCGTATTTCGCCTGAGTGGCAGCAGTAATCGCCCCCGTCGCGCGGTTCTTGGCCGCCCAGATCGCATCACGATCGCCCCGCAGTGTCGCGAGAGCCGCAGTGAGGTCACCGGTGAACGAGCGACCGGCGGTGACGGCTTGCCCGGTGATGTCGCGTGCACGATCCCCAGTCTTGCCGGTCCAGTAATCGACAGACTGTCGGTAGTCGTTGCCGGCCTTGTCCAAGGCCGTTTCGACTGTGTCGTGCACGGTCTGCCACTCCGCGATGAGCGAATCCAGTGCGCTCGGATCACACTGCTCCGCTTGAGTTTTCGTTGCGGACACAGCCGCCCCCCTTTGTGTTCATCCGGTCAACGGCCCGACTCGGCACGATCGAAATCGCGTGCCCGGGCCTCATCGATGTGCAGGAATTTGGCCGATACCGTCACCGTGTTGTCGCCGATGACATCCAGCACCGTGCTCAAGTCCTGCAACGCTTGCAACGCCGCCGTGCCGGCTGTCGTGCACGCCTCGCCGATAGTGAAGCCCGGGAACCCGTTCGTCACGGTGGTCGCGGCCTCTCCATATTTGACGCCTTTGATCTCTCCGGCGTAGGCCTTCACATTGCGGGCCAAGATGGCAGCGTCGGCACCGTCGATCTTCAGAGTCTCGCTCAATGGATCACCCACGAAGGGTCACCGTACCGGCATCGAAGCAGCGAGTTCAAAGGCTGAGTAAAGATTCGCGTTACCCTTGCCCCAGTACGAGGGAGGAGTTGTCGATATGGGGTTGACCGATCATGATCCGGTACACGAAAGTACCCGCCGACTTGCGGAAGCGTTGACGACAGCGCGGTCACATGCCCGATCACGGGATGGATATCTGATGGTGGAAGCGTGCGCCGACGGAGAGATCGCCATCCGAATCGACGATCGCGCGCTGACCTACGGTGGCGCGGCCGTGGGCGCCGAGCTCACCCGACTGGCTGCCGAGGCCCTTGCGGCCGCACGTGTCCGGGTACGTGATGCCGTTCAGGTCTTCAGTGCCGATCCCCGGGTCGCCGAGGCGGTTGCGGCAACCGGCGACGCAATAGGCCGACCGCTCGGCACGGCAGCCGGGTCCGGATTGCCTGGCCGGCCTCACAATTCGCCCCTCAACCCGCCCGCGGACCAACCGGTGAACAGTGAGTGGCCCACCAACTACGGTCTGCCCGAAAGTAATCCGCCGGGCGGATACAGTCGGCCCCACAACGCACAACCGGCAGCCCATCACCAGTCGGCATCGTGGCAGAATCATCGACGGGAGCGGTCGAATACCCAACCGCGACAGCAGGATTCGCCGAACACACCACCGCCTTACAGCCTCTACGACGTGCCCGATGACGACGAAGATGCCTATTATCAGCGGAAGTCCTGGTTGGAGTAACCGATTCGGCACTGCGCCGCGCCGGTCGGCTGCGCGGATCGAGCGGTACGCCTCACCGCTTGCGGCGCGCGATGCCGACCATCGAACCCAGCGCCGCTCCCACACCGAACAGGGCCAGGCCCGTGCTCGCCGTCATGCCCGCGTGCATCCGCGGCTCGATCACCGCCGGGCCCGGGGCCGGGATCTCGGCCTCCACCTCGTTCTCCCGGGCGGTGGCCGCCCAGGCGGTGGCGAACAGGATGATGCGGGCGGTGATGTAGGCGAAGACCATGAGGCCGATGATCGAGCCGAATGCGACGCCCGCGGGACTGGTGAGCACCTTCTGCAGGTAGAACGAGGCCACCTGCTTCCAGATCTCGAACGCGATCGCGGCGATGAAGGCCGCGCGCACGGCGCTGGTGAAGGTCACCGGCCGGCGGGGCAGCCGGGCGATGATCCAGACGAACACCGCCCAGGACGCGAGCACCGCCAGGACCAGCGTCAGCAATCGCAACAGCCACGAAACACCGGGCACCTTGTCGAGCCCGACACCTTCCAGCAGCTGCAGCGCCAGGCCACTGGACGACAACGCCGACAAGCCCAGCGACACCACCATCGCGACACCGAGTCCGGCCAGTGCCAGCAGGTCCGACAGTTTGGTCCGGAACCAATTGCCTTCCTGCGCGGGCTGTTCCCACTGCTCGGTCAGGGCGGCGCGCAGGTTGGCCATCCAGCCCAGGCCGCTGTAGGCGGCGATGAACAGACCGATGATGCCCACACTGGTCCGGGACTTGATGGCCTGGTCGATCAGATCGTTGACCTGGCCGCCGAACGAACCCGGGATGTTCTCGACGATCTTGTCGCGCAACTCTTCGAGCAGGTGCGGATCGCGGGCGAGGACGAACCCGGCGACCGCGAAGGCGACCATCAGCAGCGGAAACAGCGAGAGCACGGTGAAGTACGTGATACCGGCCGCGAAGTAGTCGCCGCGCTGGCGCTGGTAGCTGCCGCCGGCGCGGACGGCGTGGTCCAGCCACGGCCGTGCTCGCACCTCACGTTGGATCCGCGCTTTGAGCTTGTCGAGCACCTGTCCTCCCGAACCTGTTCAACCGCAACACGGCCTCGCGCGGTGCAGATCAGCGGTGCAGGAAACCCACTCGGTCGTACACCTGCGCGAGGGTCTTACCGGCGATCTCGCGCGCCTGCTCGGCTCCGGTGGCGAGAATGCGATCGAGTTCGCCCTGATCGTCCAGATACTCTTGCACTTTCGCCTGCAGCGGTGTCACGAATTCCACCAGGGCGTCGGCCACATCGGCCTTGAGCTCGCCATATCCCTTGCCCTCGAAGCCTTTTTCGAGTGTCACGATGGGCGTGTCGGTCAGCGAGGACAGGATCACCAGCAGGTTGCTGACTCCCGGCTTGGTCTCCGGGTCGTAGCGGATCTCCCGCTCGGTGTCGGTGACGGCCGAGCGGATCTTCTTCGCCGAGACCTTCGGATCGTCGAGCAGATTGATCAGGCCCGCGTCGCTGGCGGCCGACTTGCTCATCTTCGAGGTCGGATCCTGCAGATCGTAGATCTTCGCCGTGCCGGTGACGATATGCGGCTCGGGCACCACGAAGGTCTTCTTGAAGCGAGTGTTGAAGCGCTGCGCCAGATTTCGCGTCAATTCCAGGTGCTGGCGCTGATCCTCACCGACCGGTACCAGCTGCGGGCGGTACAGCAGGATGTCGGCGGCCATCAGGATCGGGTAGGTGAACAGGCCGACGGTGGCGTTGTCGGATCCCTGTTTGGCCGACTTGTCCTTGAACTGGGTCATCCGGCTGGCCTCGCCGAAGCCGGTGATGCAGCTCAGCACCCAGGTGAGCTCGGCGTGCTCGGGCACCTGGCTCTGCACGAACAGGGTGGACCGCTTGGGGTCGATACCCATCGCGAGCAGCTGCGCGACACTGCGCACGGTGCGGCTGCGCAGCTGCTTGGGGTCCTGCGACACCGTGATGGCGTGCATATCCGGAATGAAGTAGAGCGCCTCGTAGTCGTCCTGCAGCGGAGCCCAATACTGCAGCGCACCAAGGTAGTTGCCGAGGTGGAAGGAGTCGCTGGTCGGCTGGACGCCGGAGAGGACCCGCTGCTTGCGTTCGCTGGGGGCAGGACTGGACATGAACCGATCTTCCCATGCACGCCCAAGCGGTTTTTTCCGAGGGAGCGAGGACGTTCGCCACCCCGCACGGCCGCCGCTCTCGGCGGCGTGCGGGGCGGCGTCGCTCAGACCGCGTGCCGTTCGGCGTAGTTGCGCGGATCCACCCCCGGCATGCTGGACCTACCGCTGGCGACCAGGTCTTTCTCCCGCCGCGTGATCAGGCGATAGACCGGGGCGCTCGGGCCGGACAGCGTGTCGCGCAGCACCGGCGGCGCCAACGGCGGGCGTACGTGGGCGGTGCGCACGGCCTGCGCGAGTCCCCGGTACGCGAGCTCTTCACGCCGGCCCCATCGAATGTCGTACATCCGCCGGATCCGCGGCGGCAGCGAGCCCTGGACCAGCAGATGCGCCCCGCTGCTGGCCTGCTGGAACGGGCGCGGCAGCGGATGCGGCACCTGCTTACCCGCCAGATACGAGCCCACGAGCCGCGCCTCGTCGGTCAGATACAGCTCGTCCGAGGCGAGGTAGGCATCGAAAGATCTCCGGAAGGCCGGATAGTCGGCGGGCGCGGCCGAACGCGGCATACCGAACAACTCGCCCCAGCGCACGTAGTCCTGGTACAGATCCTCCCGCTCGCCCGCAGTCAGTTTGCGCACCAGCAGGTCGTGCATGACCTCGGCGGAGTCGGCGGTGAACGCCATGGTCATGAACATCAGGTGCGGGTCCAGCGCGGAGTAGTGCGAACCCGCCGGATGATGCGGACCCGCGTCCTCGGGCAGCACACCTTCGACGGGCAGGTGCCGCTTGCGGGTGAACGCCAGCGCGCGGTCGGCCTCATCCTTGTCGCCGAGGAATACCGCCTCGAACAGGCGACCGGTGAGCGCGAGACGCGTGTAGGGGGTGGCTCGGTGGGCGGTGTTCTCGGCGGTGCCGACGAACAGCAACGGATGGACCGCGCCGATCACCAGCGCCCGCAGGCCGTACGTCAGTCCCACCGCGCGTTTGCGCATCACCCGGCGGATCATCGAATCGTCGGAGAAATATCCCGGACCAGGCATCGTCGCCCTCCTCGCATGGAATCTGGCAATAGCATCCACCAGAAACCCACTTCTGGCAATAGCCCATGCCAGAAACGCGGCCGTGCCACAATCGGACCGTGACGGCACAGCGGACCTATGGCGGTATCTCGGCCGCCGAACGGCGCGCGGGCCGGCGTGCCGCGCTTCTCGACGCGGCTCTCGAGATCATCGGCACCCAGGGCGTGGACAAGCTGACGGTCGCCGGGCTGTGCGCCCAGGCCGGGCTGAACGAGCGCTACTACTACGAACAGTTCACCGGCCGCGAGGCCGTGCTCACCGCGCTGTTCGACAGCATCGCCGAGGAACTCGCGAACGCCATCGTGCGGGCGCTGCAGGAGGTAGCCGGCCCGTCCGCGTCCGGCGACGGCGACAACTCCGCCGATGTGTCCACCCGCCGCACCCAGCGCGACACGCGCACGATGGCGCACGCGGCCGTCGCCGCCGGTATCCACGTGCTGACCGACGACCCGCGCAAGGCCCAGGTCGCGCTGGCGGTGAGCGCCTCCACGCCGGAGCTACGCTCACGCACGCTGCAGAGCATCGCGTCGTTCGCGAACCTGGTCGCCACCCGCGGCATCGACTTCTACAGCCTGGGCACGCCCACGCCGGACCCGGCGATCGGTTTCCGCGCGACCTACCTGGTGGGCGGGCTGGTCCAGACGCTCACCAGCTGGTTGCAGGGCGATATCGATATGACGAGGGAACAGCTCATCGACGAGACCACCGACGTATTCGTCCTCCTCGGCGAGGATCTCGCACAGCGGCTCCGCTGAGCCGCTTCCTTACGCCGGGTCGGCCATGGTGAGTTCGACGGGCGACAGCACCGCCGGATGCTGTTGCAGCACCACCCGGAAGACCGTGCCCTTCGCGGCCCAGTATTCGGCCGCCTGGGTCATCGCGTCGGCGAACCATTCCAGATCCTCGCGCTGGTCGGCCAGCAGCCCGCTCGAATCACGGATCACGACAACGTATCCCGGCGCCTCGCCGACGAATTCGTCCAGGTCGCGCAGGCATTCGTCGAAGGCGTCGCGGTTGTCGCCGAAATAGTAGGGAAACTGCAGGGCGGCGGCGAATTCGTCGAATACTCCCGCGGTGGTGCGCATTTTCGTGCCGCGGACCTCGCGGGCGATATACCCGTCGGGGACCTGGAATCGCACCCCGCTGAACGGTCCGGCGCCGACGTCGAGGGCGCCGAGGACCGGCCCCGTCGCGGCCCGGTGGGCACGGCCGTTCTGCCGCGCCGCGGCCGCATCGGAGCCGGCATGCGGGGCCAGGAACTGCGACAACGACATGGTTTCGGCCATCAGCGCATCCTCGTGAAGGTCTGGTAGTGGTCGCCGGTGTAGTAGGCCGACCCGTCGCTGCCGGTCACGATGCGTTCGGCGTCCCGGGTCTGGCCGCGTTGCTTCGGGTTGACGTCCCATTCCTGATACGTGATCGCCTTACCGCTCGAGTCGGTCTTCGGCAGGGTTCCGGCGCGGTTCATCCACTGATCGCCGCCCTTGGTGCCCGGCGCGTTCGCCGAACCGGGCCAGCGTCCGGCGTCGATCTCGACGAGGGTGGCGTAGGCGCGGTCGGGCACACCCGGCGCCCGGGTCGCCGACGCCGCGGGTGTGGCGCCGTTGCCGGGCGCGGGCTTGGGAGCCTGCGTGGTGGACTGCGCGGCCTTGGTGGAGTGCACGGTCGCCGCCACCGAACTCGCGGTGTCGTGCGTGGCGGAACCGCCGCGCAGGCCCAGGACGCCGGCCACGATCGCCGCGATCACCAGCCCACCCAGAACCATCAGGATGCGAATTCTCTTGTCGGACATGTTCATCGGTGCCTGTTCATCGGTGCTGTCGGACGTGCGGAGTCCCGTCCACGCTGACGGGTACGCGGTGTGGAGACGATGTTCCCACCGCAGTCGGTCGATCAGGGTTCAGCGGTATCGCGTTCAGCGGTATTGCACGGTGACCGGAGCGTGGTCCGACCAGCGCAGCGCGTATTCGGACGCGCGCTCGACCACGGCCTGTTTCGCGCGCCCGGCGATCGCACCGCGCGCGAGGTGGTAGTCGATGCGCCAGCCGGCGTCGTTGTCGTAGGCGCGGCCGCGATAGGACCACCAGCTGTAGGGGCCGGGCACGCCCGGATGGAGTTCGCGGACCACGTCGACATAGCCCGCGGCCAGCATCTCGTCGATCCAGGCCCGCTCCCCCGGCAGGAAGCCGGAGTTCTTGACGTTGCCCTTCCAATTCTTGATGTCGAGTTCGGTGTGCGCGACGTTCCAGTCGCCGCAGATCACGAAGTCGCGGGTCTGCGCCTTCATATGCGCGCCCAGTTCGCCGAGGAAACGGTATTTCTCGTCCTGCATGGGAGTGTCGGCCTCACCGGTGTGCACGTACACGCTCGCGACGGTGACTTCGTCGAAATCGGCCTCCACGTAGCGGCCGACGCCGTCGAATTCGGTGCTGCCGAAGCCGATTCGCACACGCGTGGGCTCACGGCGGGACAGAATTCCCACCCCGGCGCGGCCCTTGGCGCCCGGCTCGGCGTGGGCGAGGAACCACCCGGCGTCGAGGACCGGCGCCAGTGCCTTGCGGGTCTGGTCATCGGTTGCCCGGGTCTCCTGCAGGCAGATGATGTCGGCCTCGGTCACTGCGAGCCATTCGAGCATCCCCTTCCCGGTCTTGCCGGTAGCTGCGCGTATGCCATTGACGTTGACGGAACTGATGATGCTGGCCACGTATCGACCGTACAATGCGGGAATCAACCCGTCCTCGCGGACATCGCGGCCACGCCGAGCAGGCCGCCGCCGATTCGGAAGGGGTGACGACGATGACGTCCGGCACCACCCAACCCGCCACCTCCCTTGCGCCGATGACAGCCCTGCACACCGGATCGGGTGATCCGCTGCTGCTGTTGCACGGTTTCCTGATGTCGCCGCACTGCTGGGAGGACGTCGCGTCCCGATTGTCCGCTACTTGCGAGGTGTTCGCTCCGGCCTTCGCCGGCCACTGGGGCGGCCCCGACCTCAGCGGCTGGTACATCGACGTGAATCTGCTCGCCGACCGGGTCGAGGAACAGCTCGACGAATTGGGTTGGCGCACCTGCCATATCGCGGGCAACTCGCTCGGCGGCTGGGTCGGCTTCGAATTGGCCCGCCGCGGCCGGGCGCGCACGCTCACCGCCATCGCACCCGCCGGTGGATGGCACAATCCGTCGCTGGCGCAGTTGCGGGTGGGGCTGGAGTTCCTGATGCTGCTGCCGATCGTCGAAATCGGCAAGCGTCTACCGGCCTGGATCCGGTTCAGCGCGCCGGTCCGGCGGGCCACCGCCATGTTGCTGAGCAAGAACATCGCCGCGGCGCCGCGACGCGGAGTGGAAGCGGCGATCATGTCGGCGACCCACTGTGCGGCCATGCTGCCGCTGATCGTCAGCGGTCTGCGGATGGCGGTTCTCGACGATCTGTCCACCGTGCGGACGCCGGTGCGCCTGCTGATGTGCGAATTCGACCGGATCATCCCGAACCGCATGTACGCCAAGCGTTTTCTGCGGGAACTGCCCGAGACGGCAGACCGCATCCTGGTGCACGGCGTGGGTCACGTCCCGATGCTGGAGGCTCCCGACCGGATCGCGACCCTCATCGCCGAGCACGTCTATGCCAGCCGCACGCGTCTGCGGGCGGTGTGAGAAAGGCCGGCGGATCGGTTCGAACCCCTCGGCGCCGATCCGCCGGCCGCCATCACGTGGCGATCACCGGCCCAGCAGGCCCTTCGCGATATGGGTCACCTGGATCTCGTTGCTGCCGGCGTAGATCATCAGCGACTTGGCGTCGCGGGCGAGTTGTTCGACGCGGTATTCCTGCATGTAACCGTTACCGCCGAACAGTTGCACTGCCTCCATCGCGACCTCGGTGGCCGTCTCCGAGCAGTACAGCTTGATCGCCGAGGCCTCGGCCAGGGTCGGCGGTTTGCCCGCGCGGCCGCGTTCGAGCGTGTTGAAGACCATGTTCTGCACGTTGATGCGGGCGATCTCCATCTTCGCGAGCTTGAGCTGCACCAGCTGGAAGCGGCCGATCTCCTGCCCCCACAGCATGCGTGTCTTGGCGTATTCCACGCAGAGCCGGTGACATTCGTTGATGATGCCCAGCGCCATGAAACCCACGCCCACCCGCTCGGCGACGAAACTCGTTCGCGCGCTTTCTCGCCCGTCGCCGCCCTTGTGCTCCTCGGTCTCACCGAGCAGCCGGTCCTTGCCCAATCGCACGTTGTCGAAGAACAATTCGCCGGTGGGCGAGGAGTGCAAACCCATCTTCTTGAACGGTTTGCCCTGGGTGAAGCCCTCCATGCCCTTGTCGAGGACGAAGGTGAGCACCTTGCGATCGCGTTTGTCGGTGCCGTCGCCCTCGTCGAGTTTGGCGTAGACGACCGCCACATCGGCGTACGGACCGTTGGTGATGAAGGTCTTCTGGCCGTTGAGGATGTAGTCCTCGCCGTCGCGCTTGACCGAGGTCTTCATGCCGCCGAAGGCATCCGAACCCGAATCCGGTTCCGTGATGGCCCAGGCCGCGACCTTCTTCAAGGTCACGATATCGGCGAGCCAGCGTTCCTTCTGCGCGAGCGTGCCGCGCGACATGATGGTGGCCGCGCCGAGACCGATCGAGACGCCCATCGCGGCGACCAAACCCATACTGACGCCGGACAATTCGCTGATCAGCACCGCCATCAACGACTGCTGCTCGCCGACCGGGTCACCGCCGGACCTGGGTTTCTTGTCGCGCTGTCCGGCCTCGTCCGGCGCGGCCTCGGCGGCACGCTGCTTGGCGAGCATCTTCTCGATCGCCTCGGCGCCCATGGCGTCGATGCCGAACTCGCCGAACAGTTTTCGCAAAATCGGATACGGCGGCATCTCACCGCTGTCGAGGGCGTCCAGATGCGGCCGGATCTCCTTGTCGATGAAGGCGCGCACGGCCGCGCGGATCATCTCGTCGGTCTCGGACCATTCGAACATCGTCATTCTCCTCCAGCGTCAGGGCAGCCGGGCTGCGATGTCGTCGATCAGCCAGGGGCCGTCGGTTTCGATGGTCTTCACGTCGTGCCAGCCGCCGAGCTCGGAGATGGCCCCGCCCTGGACGGCGAAGACCTTGCCGGTGACCGGGCATTTATCGGTGGCCAGATAGGCGACCAGCGGCGAGATGTTGGCCGGGCTGAAGGCGTCGAATTCCCCTTCGCCCACCTCGGCGGCGAAGATCGCGCCCATACCGGGTGTGGCCAGGGTCAAGCGGGTGCGCGCCATCGGGGCGATGGCGTTGACCCGCACGCCGTAGCGTTCCAGTTCCTCCGCCGCGACCAGGGTCAACGCGGCGATACCGGCCTTGGCCGCGCCGTAGTTCGCCTGGCCGGCGTTGGGCAGGGTGACGCCGGAGGCCGAGGCGGTGTTGACGACGGCGGCATTGGGCTGCTTACCGGCCTTCGACTGGTCCTTCCAGTACGCCGCGGCATGGCGCAGCACGTTGAAGTGGCCCTTCAGATGCACCGCGATGACCGCGTCCCACTGCGATTCCTCCAGTCCGGCGATGAACCCGTCACGCAGGATGCCGGCGTTGTTGATCACCACGTCGAGCGTGCCGAATTCCGAGATCGCCTGGTCCACAAGGTTTTTCGCACCGTCCCACTGCGCCACGTTGTCGGTGTTGGCCACCGCCTTCCCGCCCGCGGCGCGGATCTCCTCCACCACCTGCTGCGCCGGTCCGGCGTCGGCGCCCTCTCCGGCGTTGCTCCCGCCCAGATCGTTCACCACCACCGAGGCGCCCTCACGCGCGAACAACAGCGCGTGTTCGCGTCCGATGCCGCGGCCGGCGCCGGTGATGACGGCGACCCGCCCATCCAATACACCCATGAAAGTCTCCTCGGCTACGAGTTGTCGGCGACGACCGCCAGGCCGTCGGTCAGAACGAGATCGGTTCCGCGCGCGGTGCGGAACGCGTAGGTGGTGTCGGAGCCGGTCGAGCCGACCTTCCAGATCTGCGTCTCCAGGTCGTCGCCGGGGAACACCATCTTCGAGAAGCGCACCGCGAAACGCTTCAACCGGTGCACATCGGAACCGGCGACCTCGGTGAGGACCGCCCACGACGACATCGCCATCGTGCACAGACCGTGCGCGATGATGCCGGGCAGTCCGGCATCCTTGGCGACCTGCTCGTCCAGGTGCAGCGGCACCGGATCGCCGGAGGCGGGGGCGTAGCGGTAGGTCTGATCGTCGTCCACGTGGGCGGCGACCCGGGCCAGGGGCGGCTGCGCCTCCAATTCCGGATCGAACTTGTGCGCCGGCGCGCTCTCACCGACCCGCTTGCCGACATCGATGTTGCGGAAGAAGGCGGTCAGGTACTGCTCGTTGACCAGCTCACCCTCGGAGTCCCGGCATTCGATGAGAATGGTGATGGTGGTGCCGTTCTCCCGGCCCTCGTAGCCGACCGCCTTGGCCCGCGAGACCAGCCGATCACCGGGCCGGATCGGGCGGTGGAAGTGAAAGTCCTGCTCGCCGTGCACGACCCGGCCGAAGATGTCCATCGGGACGACGTCGATCACGGGCATCATCATCGCCTCGAAGACGGGCACGATGGCGAAGACGGGTGGGGCGATATCGCCGGACAGGTGGGCCGGAATCGGGTCGTTGGTGGCCGCGGCGTACTCGGCGATCCGCTCCCGGGTGACCTCGAATCGTTCCTCGTCGGACCAGACGTTCAGGCCCGCGTCGTCGAATTCCACGGGCCGGGGTGCTGTTTCGGTGGCCATCTGCGCCCCTGCTATGCCGTCGCGAGGGCGTCGAGTTGTTCGAGGGTGGTGTTCAGCTGCTTGGCGCCGTCCTTCTCCACCGCCTTGCCGAGCGCGCCCTTGATGAGCGCGCCCTCGAAATCGCCGGAGACCGAGAACGTGCTGCCGGCCCCCTCGGGCGTGATGTCGAAGGAGAACTTCACCTTCACACCGGCCATACCGGCGCCGCTGAGCACCAGGTTGTTCGGCGAATTCACCTCCTCGACAACCCATTCCATCTTGTTCGCCATGCCGAGCATCATGATCTTGGCGACCAGCTTCGAGCCCGTGGTGAGCGTGGCCGGCGGTTCCTCCATCCAGCGCTCGTGGATGGTGAACCACTTGTCCCAGGTCTGCGGATCCGAGACGACCGCCCACAGCGCGTCCGGGGTGGCGTTGAGGTTCTTGGTGGCTTCGATGTGACCCATGCTCGTACTCCTTTCAGCGCTCGGCGCGCTGGTAGGCGGTGACGACCGCGGCTCCGCCGAGGCCGATGTTGTGCTGCAGCGCGGCGGTGACACCGTCCACCTGACGCTTGTCGGCCTCGCCGCGCAGCTGCCAGGTGAGCTCGCTGCATTGCGCCAAACCCGTCGCGCCCAGCGGATGCCCCTTGGAAATGAGGCCGCCGGAGGGGTTGACCACCCACTTGCCGCCGTAGGTCGTCTGCTCGCCGTCGATGAGGCTGCCGGCCTCACCCTCGCCACACAGGCCCAGCGCCTCGTAGAGCAGCAGTTCGTTGGCGGAGAAGCAGTCGTGCAGTTCGATCACCTGGAAGTCCTGCGGGCCCAGGCCCGACTGCCGGTACACCTGCTGCGCGGCTTGCACATTCATGTCGTAACCGATGAGGTTCTTCGCGGTGCCGTCGAAGGTGGATGCGAAATCGGTGGTCATCGCCTGGCCCACGATCTCCACCGCTCGCCCGGCCAGACCGTGGCGGTCGACGAAGTCCTCGGAGGCGAGGACCACCGCGCCCGAACCGTCCGAGGTCGGCGAGCACTGCAGCTTGGTGAGCGGGTCGTAGATCATCCGCGCGCCCAGGATGTCGTCGAGCGAATATTCGTCCTGGAACTGCGAATACGGATTGTTCACCGAATGCTTGTGATTCTTGAATCCGATCTTCGCGAAATGCTCCGCGGTGGTGCCGTACTGCTTCATATGTTCGCGGCCCGCGGCGCCGAACATCCACGGCGCCGGCGGGAACAGGACCTCGGAGATCTCGGCCAGCGCCATCATGTGCTTGGCCATCGGCTGCTCGCGGTCGTCCCAGGTGGACCCGAGCGATCCGGGCTGCATCTTCTCGAAGCCCAGCGCGAGAGTGCAGTCGGCCAGCCCGCCCCGAATCGCCTGTGCCGCAAGGTAGAGCGCGGTGGATCCGGTGGAACAGTTGTTGTTCACGTTGATCACCGGGATACCGGTCATCCCCAGTTCGTAGACCGCGCGCTGGCCGGAGGTGGACTCGCCGTAGACGTAGCCCACGTAGGCCTGCTGCACCTCGCGATAGTCGATTCCGGCGTCGGCCAGCGCCTTGGTGCCGGATTCGCGGGCCATATCCGGGTAGTCCCACGCGCGGGTCGTCCCGGCGGCCTCCTCGACCTGCCGCCGCCCCGGCTTCTCGAACTTCGTCATTCCGACGCCGACGACGTAGACCTTGTTCGTCATCGAACCACCCTTCTCCCAGTCGGCCGCCCCCGCGAGCGGCAGTGGTCGATCCGTTCCGATCGAACTGGAAACAAACATACGGAGCTGTATGTAAATGCGCAATAGGGTGCGCGAGTTCGCTGCCGGATCGGGAGGTATGCCCAGTTAGGACGTTTGTGTTGATACGTACAGGTGCATCTGTAGCTCGCTATAGCGCGCCCCGGCACCGGCGCACCGGCGGGGCGGTACGGCAGTCAGCGGTGGCGCCCGTAACAGCAGCCCGATCTCCCGCGCGCAAGAGTCGGCGCATCGGACCGCGCCGCAGCATCATTGGTCGCGAGGCGGCTACCGGGAAGCCCCACGGCCACCGCACATCGGCGCCGGCGCGGAGCCTTTCAGAGCTCTCAGCCCCCGATTCCCAGGCCCGGCAGTGCGGATTCGGCGGCCCGGCGCAGATGCGCAGACGCTCGCTGCCAGCGGCGGTGGGCACGCTCCGGATCCGGGGATACGAAGTTGGAGACCAGAATTCCGCGCAAGGTGTCCATCGCGGTATAGGCGAAATCCCGAACTTCCTTGCGCCGCAATTCGTCCGGGACCAATTGCGATACCGCCATCAGGACGGCGTTGTTGACGAACGGCTCGACCTTCTCGGCCTCGGCGGCCAGCACCGGATCGGTGCGCCCGGCCACCCACAGCTCCATGGCCGCGATGAACAGCGGTCCTTGATGCAGCTCCCACATCGCGTCGAGGGTGGCGCCGATCGGATCGTCGCCGGCGCGCAACCGGCCCAGTTCCTTCATCGCGGCCTCGGTGCGCCGCTGCGCGAGATGCGAGATGGCGGCCACCACCAGATCCGTCTTGGAACCGAAGTGGTGCACCTGAGCGCCGCGAGTGACCCCGGCCCGTTCCGCGACGCGCGGCGTCGTGGTGCCCGCATAGCCGTATTCGACCAGGCAATCGATGGTCGCGTCGAGCAGCCGCACCCGCATCTCACTGCTGCGCTGCTCCTGCGTACGACGCGGCGGCTTACCGACGACAGATCTGGCCATTCGGAAATCCTACACTTACATACACACGTGCATGAAACTTACTCGGGCTCGCGCGCCGCACGGCCGCGCTGGATCGCGGCCAGCACCACCCGCACGCCGGCGCCGATGAGCGCCAGATCGGCCAGGATCTGGACAGTCACCATGACGCGGGCGGCCTGCGAGGTCGCAGCGATATCGCCGAAACCGACCGTTCCCAGCACGGTCACCGTGAAGTAGAGGGAATCGACCCGGGTCAGCAGGATCGTGAAACTGTCCGGCGCGGCCGACGACGTCAACACATACGTCGTGGCGAATACCAGAATGAACAACACCGCGATCATGGTCAGCGCCTCGGCTCCGCGGAGTCCGGGATAGGGCGCGGCGACGATGCGTGTGGCCTGCCGCACGATGAGCACGACGACCAACACCAGACCACCACACAGGCCCAGTAGCGGGCCGAGCTTGTCCAGATGATGAAAGGGCAGGACGAAATACAGCGCGACGAGCACGATCGTCGTCACCGCGGTCCGGGCGGCGGCATACAACACCGCCCGCCGCCGCGCACCGTCACCGCCGCTCCACTGTTCCTGCGGATCCATCCTGACCTCCCGGTCGAGTTCTGCCGCCCGCTCGGGATCACTCAACCACGCCGGAGGGTCGCACAAGGGGAGGTTGCCCGGCGTTCTCCCGGTCAGCTACGGGCGAGGGCGACCGGTTCGCGGCGTCGCGCCACGCGGCGGGACGACCACACGGTGATGGTGAACAGCACCACTCCCGCGACGGCGAGGCCCGCGCCCACGACGGCGGGTGCGGTGTAACCGAGGCCCGCCGCGATCACGAGGCCGCCCAGCCAGGCGCCGGCGGCGTTGGCGATGTTCAGGGCGGCGTGGTTGAGGGCGGCGGCGAGGGTTTGGGCGTCGTGGGCGACGTCCATCAGGCGGGTTTGCAGGCCGGGCGCCAGTGCGGCTCCGGAGGCGCCGACCAGGAAGGCGCCCGCGGCGGCGGTGAACGGATTGTGAGCTGCCGCAACGAAAGCCGCGAGAATCACGACCATCGCGATCAGCGCGACGAACACCGAGCGGTCCACGCCGCGGTCGGCGAGGACGCCGCCGCCGATGTTGCCCGCGACCATGCCCAGGCCGAACAGTGCCAGCACGATCGGCACGAGGCCCTGACCCATGCCGGCGACATCGGTGAGAGTCGAGGTGATGTAGGTGTACACCGCGAACATGCCGCCGAAGCCGACCGCGCCGACCAGCAGCGTCAGCAGGACCTGGGGGCGGCGCAGGGCGGTCAGTTCGGTGCGCGGATCGGTCACCCGCACGCCGTGCAGATCGGGCACGAAGCGGGTGATCGCGAAGACCGTGGCGAGCCCGATGACGGCGACGACCACGTAGGCGTCACGCCAGCCGAGCCCCTGCCCGAGCCAGGTGGCCGCGGGGACGCCCACCACATTGGCGGCACTCAGGCCCAGCATCACCGCGGCGACGGCCTTGGCCCGCTGCCCCACCGGCGCCAGCGAGGCGGCGGCCAGCGAGGCGACACCGAAGTAGGCGCCGTGCGGAAGGCCCGCGACGAAACGCGCGGCGACCAACGCCGGGAACGCCGGGGCCAGCACCGAGGCGATATTTCCGACGGTGAACGCGATCATCAAGGCGATCAGCAGGCGCTTGCGCGGCATGCGGGCGCACAGTGCCGCGATCACGGGCGCGCCGACCACCACGCCCAGCGCGTACGCCGAGACGGCATGTCCACCGGTGGGCTCAGAAACATGCAGGTCCGCGGCGATGTCGGGCAGCAGTCCCATGGTGACGAATTCGGTGGTGCCGATCCCGAAACCGCCGAGCGCCAGCGCGAGCATCGCCGGAACATGCCATCCGGTGCGGGCGGAAGTCTCCGGCGCCGAGCCGAGCGCCGCACGGGACGACGCGTCACTCGCGGATGGCCCCGAGGGGACGTCGACGGGAGGTGCGGTACGCACGGGAGCTGAGTCGGCCACGGGTGTGGCCAACACGCGCGGCCGTCGCGGCGATACCGGCGGCCGGGGTGATTCGACTCACCGGAACCGGCGCCCGCTCGTCGGCGCGTACGGCGAACATCGAAATCGTTGCGGAACAACGGCTCTCGCCGCATCGGAGGCCGCGCCCGGCGCGCTGTCGGATACCTCACATGCCACGCGATCGGGTGCGGAAAGCAATTCGGGCACCCGCGGCCACCGGGATCGGTGGGGGCGGGTGCCCGGATATGTCTACCGGCCGCGCCGGATTCCGGCCGGTCGTGAGCGTTCAGCTCAGTTCGCGCGCCAGGTTGGCGTCGAGCACACCGAGGAATTCCTCGGTGGTCAGGTAGCCCTGGTTGCCGCCGACCAGCAGCGCCAGATCCTTGGTCATCTGGCCGCTCTCGACGGTCTTGATCACGACGTCCTCGAGGGTCTGCGCGAAGCCGATGACCTCGGGGGTGTTGTCCAGCTTGCCGCGATGCGCCAGACCCCGCGTCCACGCGAAGATCGAGGCGATCGGGTTCGTGGAGGTGGGCTTGCCCTGCTGGTGCTGCCGGAAGTGGCGGGTCACCGTGCCGTGCGCGGCCTCGGCCTCACAGGTGCGGCCGTCCGGGGTGAGCAGCACCGAGGTCATCAGGCCCAGCGAGCCGAAGCCCTGCGCCACGGTGTCGGACTGCACGTCGCCGTCGTAGTTCTTGCAGGCCCAGACGTAGCCGCCTTCCCACTTGAGCGCGGAGGCGACCATATCGTCGATCAGCCGGTGCTCGTAGGTCAGGCCGGCGGCGTCGAACTCTTCCTTGAACTCGGTCTCGAAGATCTCCTGGAAGGTGTCCTTGAACATGCCGTCGTAGGCCTTCAGGATGGTGTTCTTCGTCGACATGTAGACCGGGTAGTTCTGCTGCAGGCCGTAGTTCAGCGACGCCCGCGCGAAGTCCTCGATCGACTTCTTGAAGTTGTACATACCCATGACGACGCCGCCGTCCTCGGGCATCTTCACCACTTCGTGGACGATCGGCTCGGAGCCGTCCTCCGGGGTGAACTGAATCGTGACGGTGCCGGCCTGATGCACCTTGAAGTCGGTGG
The DNA here is from genome assembly GCF_001612845.1 of Nocardia elegans NBRC 108235. Taxonomy (GTDB): domain Bacteria; phylum Actinomycetota; class Actinomycetes; order Mycobacteriales; family Mycobacteriaceae; genus Nocardia; species Nocardia nova. The sequence goes on from NZ_BDBF01000034.1 coordinate 44,784, forward strand.
CGCGGTACTGGTCACCGAAGGCGTGACGGCCGATGATGATCGGCTTGGTCCAGCCGGGAACCAGACGCGGAACGTTGGAGATGATGATCGGCGCGCGGAAAATGGTGCCGCCGAGGATGTTACGAATCGTGCCGTTCGGCGAACGCCACATCTTCTTGAGACCGAATTCCTCGACACGTGCCTCGTCGGGGGTGATGGTGGCGCATTTGACGCCGACGCCGTGTTTCTTGATGGCGTTGGCCGCGTCGACGGTCACCTGGTCATCGGTCTTGTCGCGAGTTTCGATGCCGAGGTCGTAGTACTCGAGGTTCACATCGAGGTACGGATGGATCAGCTTGTCCTTGATGAACTGCCAGATGATCCGGGTCATCTCGTCGCCGTCGAGTTCGACGACGGTCCCTTCAACCTTGATCTTGGACATGGATCTTCGTGTCCTCCTAAGGAAGGTGTGCTCCCATTGCACGGCCAGGCGAGCACGCTTGTGAGCGGACCCCAGCTGTTCAACAGACAACGTATACGCCCCGCGTTGTCCACGAGACGCCTGGTGCTAAACAAGACAAGCGTACTGGTGCGCTGGGTCTCACTGACAGGGGCGGTCCCATTGAGAGCTGCCCACGTCACACCGGCGCGATGTCCAGTCGCCAGGGAAACGGACATACGCCGCGAACGTCCGCCTCGAATCGGGCGAGCCCAACCCTCGCCCCCGCCGTGACCGATTGTTACCATCCACGGCAGGTCATGAGTGCCAGCGCCAAGCCCCGGCTCGCTGGCCGGCAACCCTCCAGTTGCGGTGGGGTGCTCCGGGTGATTGACCGGGCTCTCGAAAGCCGAGGGCAAGCGCGACTGTCAGGAGCAACAAGTGAGTGAGTCCACCGTGCCCATCGTCGACAAGTGCGTGGAGGCGGCGGAGCGGCGCAGGCGTATCGCTACCATCGGGGATGTGTGTGCCCCAGCCCTCCGTACCGCCTCGACCACGCGTGCGCTCTCGCCGTGCGCCGACCCGGCGGCCTCCGGCGCCGTGTTCCGGCAGGTCCGCGGGCCGATGCGGATCCTGGGACTCACCGGCGCGGGAGTAGACGGCCTGGCACGGCTCGACGTGGTGACGGCACGGTGACCGTGAGTATCGAATCGAGCACGTCACGCCCGGGCGCAACGACACTGCTACCACCCGCGGACGGCACGGTGGGCATCATCGGCATCGGCGATGTCCGCGTCGAGAACGGGGCGGTCGTCCCCGGTGTCGAGCTGGCCGTGCAGCGCTGGGGCGAACTGGCCCCCGGCCTGGACAACGTGGTGCTGGTCGAGCACGCGCTGACCGGAGATTCGCACGTCTGCGGACAGCCGGACGAACTGCACGCCCTGCCGGGCTGGTGGGACGGACTGGTCGGACCGGGCGCCGCATTGGACACCGATCGCTGGTGCGTGATCGCGACCAACGTTCTGGGTGGTTGCCAGGGCAGCACCGGCCCCTCGTCCCTCGCGCCGGACGGAAAGCCTTGGGGCGCGCGGTTTCCGGAGATTTCGATTCGTGACCAGGTGAGCGCCGAAGTGGCGCTGCTGGACCTGCTCGGCATCTCCCGCATCGCCGCGGTGGTCGGCGGTTCGATGGGCGGCATGCGAGTGCTGGAATGGATGGTCGGCTATCCCGATCGCGTCGATGCTGCCCTGGTGCTGGCGGTCGGCGCCCGCGCCACCGCGGATCAGATCGGCACCCAGACCACCCAGATCGCCGCGATCACCTCGGATCCGGACTGGCAGGACGGCAATTATCACGACACCGGCCGCCGCCCGCAGGCCGGGCTGGGCATCGCGCGCCGGATCGCGCATCTGACCTACCGCACCGAATTCGAACTCGACCATCGGTTCGCCAACACCGCCCAGGGTGACGAAAACCCTTGGGACGGCGGCCGTTACGCGGTGCAGAGTTATCTGGAGCATCAGGCGGACAAGCTGGTCGCGCGGTTCGACGCGGCCACCTACGTGCTGTTGACCGAGGCCATGAACCGGCACGACGTCGGGCGCGGACGCGGCGGTATCGAGGCCGCGCTGGCCGCCACTCCGGTGCCGTGCGTGGTCGGCGGCGTGGACTCGGACCGGTTGTATCCGTTGCGGACTCAGCAGGAACTGGCCGATCTGCTGCCCGGCTGTAAGGGCCTGGAAGTGGTGCATTCGCGCGACGGCCACGACGGTTTCCTCACCGAGATCGAGGCGATCGGCAAATTGCTGGAGCAGACGATGGAGTTGGCGCGCGCCGCGCAGGATGCCCGCAGGTCCTGAGTTCAGCCGACGCCGAGGCTGCTGATGGTGACCGCCAGCACGATGATCGCGCCGCCCAGCACGGTGTAGGCGCCGATGTCGAACGGGCGGCTGCGCACCGCCAGCAGCCCCACCCGGGCCGTCGGCAGGCACAACCGGAACACCGCCGCCAGCAGGGTCGCCCCGCCGATGAAGAACGCACCGCGCCGCCACCGGTCCTGGGCCACGAAGACCACCGCGACCAGCAGCACCACCACGACCAGCAACATCGGCAGATGAACCTGGAAGAAGCGGCTCGCCGGGCTGGAATGCTGTGGGTGGGTGGTCGGCACGTCGGTCACGGCTGCGATTCTCGCATGTCGGCACCGCCGGCGGATCGGTGGCGGGTGCCGCACCTTCCCCGTGGGCGCCCGGTCGGGCATGGTCCGCGGCCGGTCCCGCACCGGCGGACGGGTACCGTCTCGGTGTGCTCAAGCTGGTCTTCTTCGAACCGCGTATCCCACCGAATACGGGCAATGCGATCCGTTTGGCGGCCGGCACGGGATGCGAACTGCATCTGATCGAGCCGCTCGGATTCGATCTGTCGGAGCCGAAGCTGCGTCGCGCCGGACTGGACTACCACGACCTCGCGGTGGTCACCGTGCACGAAAACCTCTCCGCCGCATGGAAATCCCTGCGTCCCGAGCGCGTCTTCGCCTTCACCACGCATGCCACCACGCACAACACCGATATCTCCTACCGGGCCGGAGACGTCCTGCTGTTCGGTCCGGAACCGACCGGGCTGCCGGCCGACGTCCTGGCCGACCCGCACATCACCGATCAGCTGCGCATCCCGATGCTGCCCGGTCGCCGGTCGATGAACCTGTCCAACGCCGCGGCGGTCGCGGTGTACGAGGCGTGGCGGCAGCTGGGGTTTCCGGGCGCCGTGTAGCCGCCGAGGCCCGCGCCCGAACGGCACGCCTCAGATGTCGATCGTGAAGCGTTTGAAGCGGGAGGTGGCGCCCGCGGTGAGGTGAACGGCCGACTTGGGCACGCCGTAGTGCTGGGCGAGAAGTTCGATCGCGGCCTTGTTGGCCTTGCCTTCCACCGCGGGGGCGCGCACGTACAGCTGCAGGGTGCCGTCGTCGAGGATTTCGACGAGGGGGCCCTTGCGGCTGTTGGGTTTGATGGTCGCGCGGACCACGGTCGCCACGTGCTGCTCCTCGATGTCGGTCGGTGGGACGAGCGTAGCCGCGACCGTTCAGCGGAAATCGCGTGACTTCGAGGCCATGCGCAGGTCCATGCGCTGCAGATGTTCCGCCACCACACTCACCACACCCTCGGCGTTCTGCACCCGCCCCCGGATCAGCAGCGCGGGAGCGCCCTGGGCGATGCGCCGATAGCGGCGCCACAGCCCCACCGAACACACCACGTTCACCATGCCGGTCTCGTCCTCCAGATTGATGAAGGTGACCCCGGACGCGGTGGCCGGTCGCTGCCGGTGCGTCACCGCACCGCCGATCAGCACCTTCGACCCGTCGGGCACGGCGAGCAGCCGGTTCGCGGCGACCACGCCGAGTTCGTCCAGCCGCGGACGCAGGAATTCGGTGGGATACCGACCGGGCGACACACCGGTCGCCCACACATCGGCGGCCGCCATTTCCAGTTCGCTCATCCCGGGCAGCGCCGGTGCGTCGGTGACAGCCCCGGTCCCCGGCAGCCGATCCGACCGCTCCCCCGCCGCCGCACCGGCCGCCCACAGCGCCTGCCGCCGGTCGAGACCGTGGCCCGATGCGGACTCGATGCTGGCGAGCGCACCCGCGGTGGCCAGGGCCTCGGCCTGCGGCACCGTCAGCTCGACCCGCCCGGTCAGATCCAGAAACGATCGATAGGGCCCGGAAGACCGTGCGGCGACGATCTTTTCGGCCAATTCGTCACCGATGTGCCGGACCGCGGACAAGCCCAGTCGCACCTGGGTTCCGCGCTGCTCGAGCGTCGCCCCGGCCAGGCTGTGATTGATATCCGGCCCGTGCACCACCACCCCGTGCCGGCGGGCGTCGGCCACCAGCGACTGCGGAGAGTAGAAACCCATCGGCTGCGCGTTCAGCAGCCCCGCGCAGAACGCCGCGGGATGATGCAGTTTGAACCAGGCCGAATAGAACACCAGCGCGGCGAAACTTTGCGAATGGCTTTCCGGGAAACCGAAATTCGCGAAGGCATAGATCTTCTCGTAGATGCGATCGGCCAGCTCTCCGGTGATTCCGTGCAGATCACGCATGCCCTGATAGAAGCGGCCGCGCAGCCGCTCCATGCGCTGTGGTGACCGTTTCGATCCCATCGCGCGGCGCAACTGGTCCGCCTCGGTGGCGGTGAAACCCGCGATATCGATCGCCATCTGCATGAGTTGTTCCTGGAACAGCGGAATTCCGAGGGTGCGGGCCAGCGAACTCTCGAGCGCCGGATGGTCGAGCGTCACCTCCTCCCGGCCGTTGCGCCGGCGGATATAGGGATGCACCGAACCGCCCTGAATGGGGCCGGGCCGGATCAGCGCGACCTCCACGACGAGATCGTAGAAGGCACGCGGGCGCAGCCGCGGCAGTGTCGCCATCTGGGCACGCGACTCGACCTGGAACACTCCCACCGAATCCGCTCGCGCCAGCATCTCGTAGACGGCGGATTCGGTGAGATCGAGGGCGTGCAATTCCACGACCTCACCTTTGTGCTCGCGCACCAGATCGATCATGTAGTGCAGGGCCGAGAGCATGCCCAGACCGAGCAGATCGAATTTCACCAGACCCGCTGCGGCACAATCGTCCTTGTCCCACTGCAGCACACTGCGCCCGGGCATGCGCGCCCACTCCACCGGGCAGACGTCGGCGATCGGCCGATCACAGATCACCATGCCGCCGGAATGAATACCGAGATGTCGCGGCAGGCCCTCGATCTCACCCGCCAGTTCCAGGACCCGGTCCGGAATATCGGTATGCGTTTCGGATGCCACCCCGGTCCATCGGCTCACCTGTTTGCTGAACGCGTCCTGCTGGCCGGGCGAGAAACCCAGCGCGCGAGCGGCATCGCGCACCGCCGACTTGCCGCGATAGGTGATCACATTGGCCACCTGGGCGGCGTATTCGCGACCGTACTTGCGGTAGACGTGCTGGATCGCCTCCTCCCGCCGATCGGATTCGATATCGAGATCGATATCGGGCGGGCCGTCGCGTTCGGGCGCCAGGAAGCGTTCGAACAGCAGATCGTTGGCGACCGGATCCACATTGGTGATGCCGATCGCGTAGCAGACCGCGGAATTGGCCGCCGACCCCCGGCCCTGGCACAAAATGTCGTTCTGCTTGCAGAAGTGGACGATATCGTGCACGACCAGGAAGTAGCCGGGGAAATTCAGTTCGGTGATGATCCGTAGTTCGTGTTCGATCTGCCGGTACGCCTTGGGATTCCCCTCCGGCGGGCCGTAACGATCGCGCGCTCCGGCGAGGGTGAGTTCCCGCAGCCAGGAATTCTCGTCGTGGCCGGGCGGCACGTCGAACGGCGGTAATTCGGGGGCGATCAAGCGCAGATCGAAGGCGCATGCGCGAGCCAGATCGACCGCCCCGGCCACCGCCTGCGGGTATTCGGCGAAGAGCCGGGCCATTTCCGCACCCGATCGCAGATGCGCGCCACCGGTGGGCGGCAGCCAGCCGTCGATGTCGTCCAGACTGCACCGTGCCCGGACGGCCGCCAGCGCCATCGCCCGGCGCCCCTGGGCCGGGGTGGCGAAATGCGCTGCGGTCGTGGCGATCACCGGCACGTCCAGCCGGGTGGCGAGGGCGATCAACCGGGCATTGCATTCGTCGTCGTCGGGCACTCCGTGGTGGGTGAGTTCGACGCTCACCCGGTCGCGGCCGAACAGATCCATCAGCCGGCGCAACGCCGCCTCCGCCTCGGCGTCACCCTGCTCCAGCGCCCGGCGCACATGTCCTTTGCGACAACCGGTGAGAATATGCCAGTGCCCGTCGGCGGCGGCGGCGAGCCGATCCAGGTCGTAGCGCAGGATTCCCTTCTCACCGGCCACCATATGTGCCGCCGACATCTCCCGCGACAGCCGCCGATATCCCTCCTGCCCGCGCGCCAGCACCAGCAGATGCGGTCCGGACGGGTCCGGTGCCCCCGTGCGCGGTTGCGAATCGTCCATCGGAGCGGAGCCGAATATCGTTGCCGCGTCGCGGGTTTCACCCAGCGACAATTCGGCCCCGAACACCGTCGGCAGCCCCCATTCGGCGGCGGCCTCGGCGAAACGCACCACCCCGTAGAAGCCGTTGTGATCGGTGAGCGCCAGCGCCTCGAGCCCCAGCCGCACCGCCTCCTCCACCAACTCCTCGGGTTGGCAGGCGCCGTCGAGAAAGCTGTAGGCCGAATGCGTATGCAATTCCGCATACGGCACCAGCGGACCGCTCGGCTCCGGCCGCGTCCCCGCCCGGTATTCGCCGCGCGTATGCGACCACGCCGGGCTGTCCCCGCCGTCACCCGGCGGGGTGGCCCCGCGCCCGGGCAGACCGGAGAGCACCCGCTCCATTTCCGCCCAGGTGGGCGGGCCGTTTCCCCAGCCCATATCGGCACACACCTTCGTAGATTCGAACGTATATTCGATACCGAGCCTAACTCGTGGGCGCAACGTTCGGAAGGCGGCCCCGCCGCGATCAGCGGGTCCGGACGAATATCCCGCCGACCACCGCCGCGACGAGCAGTGCGAGGACGGCGATCACCAGCGACGTCCGCAGGCCGCCGAGGAAGTCACCGGCCACCAGCGTGCCGAATACCGCGACCCCGACCGCGCCGCCGACCTGCCGTGCCGTGTTGAGCTGCGCGGACGCCACACCTGCCCGGGCGGCCGGCACGCTCTCCAGCACCGCGCTGGTCATCGCCGGCACGACCGTTCCCGCACCGAAGCCGACCGGGCCGGTCGCCACCCAGATCATCCACAGCGGAGCATCCGCACCGGCCAGAACGAGCAGCAGCAGACCACCCGCGAAGGCGAGCTGCCCACCGACGATCGGCGAGCGCGGGCCGACCGCGGCGGTGATCCGGCCTCCGAGCAGATTCGCGGTCAGCGCGGCCAGGTTCATCGGCAGGAATACCAGCCCGGTCACCAGCGCCGAATCACCGCGCTGCTCCTGCAGAAACAGCGACAGCAGGAAGACGATGCCGTAGTAGGCGAAGTTCTGCACGAAGCCGACGACCGAGGCGGCCGAGAAGGCAGGGTGCGCGAACAGATCCAACGGCAACATCGGGTCCGCCACCCGGCGCTCCCAACGGACGAAGAAGACCGCACCGGCCGCCGCCGCGATCAATCCGGTCAGCACCGGCGCCGAGCTCCAGCCCCGGTGGCCACCCTCGATCAAGCCGTAGGTCGACCGAACAACGTCCGCTATGTCTTCACCGACCCTGAGGCGAGGCAACGCTTTTCGGACTGGGACGAGATAGCCGCCGACTCGGTGGCACATCTGCGTGCGGCCACCGGTCGGCGGCCGGACGATCCGACGCTGCGCCGGCTGGTGGCCGACCTGCACGCCCGGAGCGCTCCTTTCCGGGAACTGTGGGCCGATCACGAACTGCGGCACAAGGTCAGCGGGCACAAACGGCTGTACCACCCACTCGTCGGCGCCTTCACGCTCGACTACGTGGTGCTGACGGTTCCGAATGTGCCGGGGCAGCGGTTGGTGGCCTACAGCGCCGAACCCGGCACGATCGCGTACGACGCGCTGGTACGGCCGGCGGCGGCTGCGCCCCGGGCATCCACCGTCGCGGGCTGACCAGGGGAAGCGGTCGGCCGCAGGCCGGAACAGACCGCCGCTGGAATCTCACTGATTCGAATCCTTTTCGCGAATATCGGCTCGCCCTAATGTCACGGGCGAATCGACGGCGGGAAGGAAAGGGACCCCATGTCTGTACTGGAGTCCGCGCCGGCGAGTACGCGCGCCGCGGGGCAGCACGAGGATCATTCGAAACATCTCGGCGCCGCCGAAACCCGGACAGCGGTGGCGGCGAGCCTGATCGGCACCACGGTCGAGTGGTACGACTTCTTCCTCTATTCCACCGCCGCGGGCATCGTATTCAACAAACTGTTCTTCCCGGATACGAGCGCGTTCGTCGGAACCATGTTGTCGTTCGCGACATTCGCGGTCGGTTTCGTGATGCGCCCGATCGGCGGATTGGTTTTCGGCCATATCGGGGACCGCATCGGGCGCAAACGTACCCTCGCGCTGACCATGGCGATCATGGGCGGATCGACCGCGCTGATGGGCGTGCTGCCGACCAGCGCCGCGATCGGTATCGCGGCGCCGATTCTGTTGCTGGCGTTGCGGATTCTGCAGGGTTTCGCACTCGGCGGGGAATGGGCCGGTGCGGTACTGCTGGCCGTGGAACACAGTCCCCGCACGAAGGTCGGCCGGTTCGGCAGCTATCCGCAGATCGGTTTGGCGCTCGGGCTCGCGCTCGGCACCGGAGTCTTCGCCCTGCTGCGTTCGGTCCTGAGCGAACAGGCGTTTCTCGACTACGGCTGGCGAATCGCCTTCGGCGCCAGCGTGGTGCTGGTGGTTATCGGCCTGGTGGTGCGGCTGAAAATCGACGAGACGCCGGCATTCCGGGAAATCGACCGGCTCAATCGAATCTCGAAAGTGCCTGTGGTCGAACTGTTCCGGAACGCGCGCACCCGGCGCAACACCGTTCTCGGCCTGCTCTCGCGGTGGGGCGAGGGCGCGGCGTTCAATACCTGGGGCGTCTTCGCGATCAGTTTCGCGACCGGGCATCTCGGTTTCGAACAGGTCCCGGTACTGCTCGCGGTGACCATCGCCGCGGTCGTGATGGCCGCACTCATTCCGGTATCCGGAAAGCTGACCGACACATTCGGGCCGCGCCGGGTCTATATCGCCGGTATCGCCGCGTACGGGCTGCTGGTGTATCCGGTATTCGCACTGTTCGAGGCCGGCAATATCGTCGTCTTCACGATCGCGATCATCGCGGTGTTCGGTATCGCCCACGCCCTGTTCTACGGTGCGCAGGGCACGTTGTACGCCGGGCTGTACCCGCCCGAGGTGCGCTACACCGGACTCTCGTTCGTCTATCAGGTCTCGGGGATCTACGCCTCGGGCATCACCCCCATGATCGTCACGGCGCTGATCGCGGCGGGCGGCAAAACGCCGTGGCTCGCATGCGGCTATCTGGTGGCGACGGCGGTGATCAGCGTGGTCGCGACGCTGTTCATCAGCGAGGACGACCGGCTCACCGCCTGAGCCCGCTCATCCGCCGGTGTACAGGGCGCGACGCCGGCGTCGCGCACGCGGGACCGCCTGTTCCGCCGCGGCGGCGGCCTCTCGTTCGGATGCCCCCGCTGCGATCGCCTTCGCCCGGGCATCGGACCCGGCCTTCTCGTCCCTGGCCGCCGATCGCCGGCGCAACGCTGTCCACAGACTCACCGTCGTCTCCTCCCGCACCGATATCCGAACACCCAGCATGACGCGGGAGCGCCGGGCCGGCATCGCCCGTCAGAATGACCGGTGCGGGGCGGATGTAGTCCTCGCGACCTACCCGGCTCCCCCGCGCCGATGTGCGCAGCCCCCTTGGCAGCGGAACTTACTTTGGAGTAAGTTCGAGGGAAATCGACCTGCAAGGGAGCAGCGATGTCGGATAACCACGCGGCCGAACACGGCTATCTGGCCCGGCGGCGGGCACGCCGGGATCTCGCCGGTAAACATGTCGTCATCACGGGCGCCTCCTCCGGTATCGGGCGGGCGGCGGCGACCGCGGTCGCCGCCAAGGGGGCCGTGGTGCTGCTGCTCGCACGGCGCGACGAGGAACTGAACGCCGTGGTCGAGGAGATCACCGCCGCGGGCGGGCGGGCCTACGCCTACCAGTGCGACGTCACCGATTCCGACTCGGTGGACCGGACCGTGAGGTCGATTCTCGACACCCACGGCCACGTCGACATGCTGGTCAACAATGCCGGCCGCTCCATCCGGCGCGCCGTGCACCGATCCACCGACCGGCTGCACGACTTCGAACGGACCATGGCGGTCAACTACTTCGGTGCGGTGCGGATGACACTGGCACTGCTGCCCCAGATGCGGGAGCGTAAATTCGGCCACATCGTGAACATCTCGAGTGCGGGTGTTCAGGTCGCCACACCGCGGTTCGCCGCCTATCTCGCCAGTAAGGCCGCCCTGGACAAGTTCGCGGAGGTCACGGCGGCCGAGATGCTCTCCGACAACATCACTTTCACGACCATTCACATGCCGCTGGTGCGGACGCCGATGATCGCGCCCAGCGGCAAACAGGGCCCGTCGGAATCTCCCGAATGGGCGGCGGCCACCATCGTGCGCGCACTGAGCGAGCGGCCGCGGCGCATCGATGTGCCGGTGGGCACCCTGGCCGAATACGGGACGCTGTTCGCCCCGGGGATCAAGGATCGGGTCATGCACCGGTACTACCGGGCGCTGCCGGACTCCCCCGCCGCCAAGGGCGAACTGCCGGTCGAGGACGAACCGGAGTCGGAAGTGCCAGCGCTGCAGGCGAAACCACAACGCAAGCCGTCGGCGGCGGAACGGGTCACGCGCTCGACACTGCGCCGCGCCGCCCGGCTGGTTCCCGGCACCTACTGGTGAACGCGGCAGCCGCCTCCACCCGCGTCTCTCCGTTGCGCTCGCGCCCGCCGCCGGTCACCTGCGGCGAAATGTCACGTGGTCTCGCGGATTTCGTCCACGACGATCGCCGACGCCGGTTTCGGGGCGGCACCGCAGCTCGCCTGGCGGGGCGGATAGCCGACGGTTCGCGTGGTGACCAGCCACCGGCGGCCGTCGGTATGGGTCACCTCCGCGGCGCCGGCGAAGGTTGCCGGATCCGATGCCGAGGCCGCCCGCTCGACAGCCGTCACCGTCAACTGGTCGAGGGCGGCCGGCACCCGTTCCCGCACCGCGATCTCCGCCACCTGCTCGACCGGCGACAGGCCGCTTCGCCCCCGAAACCCCTTCAGCGACAGGTGGTTACGCCGCACCTGCGTCACCGCTCGGACCGCGTCCTCGCCGTCGACCCGGCCGTAGGTCAACCCCTCGGGCAGAATCACCATGGCGGGCGCGAACCGGTGCCCGCCGGTATGCGAGCACTCCCAGACCTGATCCGGATATTCGGCCGCCAGCCGGGCCGCGATCGGACGTCCCAGCCGGGCACAACACTGATCGCGCTTACCGTGTGCGCACACCAGGGTCAGCGGATCGGTCACCCGTTCACCGATTCCTGGCGCGGGACCGTTCAGCACGTGCAGATCGATATCGAGAAGTTGTTCCAGATCGGTGACGGTCAGACGTTCGCACCACGAACCCTGTGGCCGGGAGGCGGCGAGCAGAACCGTTCGCACACCGGTGAATTCGCCGCGGCCGGGACGCCGGATGAGGGTGGGGCGGACGCGCGCGGCCTTGGTGCGGGCGGCCAGTTCGGCGGTGAGCTCGGCACCGAGGACCGCATCGCCGATCACATCGCGGCCCCAGGCGCCGGGTTGTTCGATGCACAGCCAGCCGCTCACCCGGGTCGCGCTGCCCGGCAGGGGAATATCGGCCGCTGCCGCCGAACACGGCAGCCCGTCGAAATTGCTCGCGGGCGCCTGCGAGGTGGGTGGTGCGGAACGGGAATCGGCCCCCACGTTCAGCGCTCCAGGAACGGCAGCACCACCGAAGCGAACTCCCGATACCGGTCGCGGTGGATGCTGTGCCCGCAGGTGAAGGCCTCGACTCGGCAGTCCGGGACGCTGGCGCGGAAGATCTCCAACTTCTCCGGATCGACCATGCCGCCGGGACCGCCGCGCAACATCACCGTGGCTGCGGTGATATCCGCCAGCCGCTCCCACCATTCCGGATGCGGTTTGCGGAACTGCTCGAGCGCCGGAGTGGTCATCGACCGGTCGAAGGCCAGAACCGCACGCGGATGACGCAGCAGACTGGTGGTGGCATGCCACAGTTCCGGCACGGACGGCAGCCGCCGGGTGAGAGTGAGTTGTTCGTCACCGGACCGCAGCGGCAGCGGCTGTTCCTCGAGGACCAGCCGCCGGACCAGTGCCGGCCGTTCGATGGCCACCCACGAGCAGGCGTATCCGCCGAGCGAATGCCCGACCAGATCGACGGTGGCCAGTTCCAGCCGATCGCACAGGCGCAGCAGATCCGTGCCGAAATCCTCGAACCGGTAGGAGGCGGTGTGTTCGCTGCGGCCGTGTCCGCGCAGATCGGGAATGATCACCCGGCGTCCGGATCGGATCAGCGCGGTGGCGAAGCGATCCCAGGTGTGGCCGTCGCCACCCATCCCGTGCACCAGCACCACCGGGACCTCCGAGAGCGGATGCGGCGTCGGCGCGCTGCCCGAATCCCGGTAGGCGATCTGCACCCCCGCCAGGGGCACCCGGATGACGTTCGACTCCACGATCAGCCAGGGTACGTCGCCGCGGGCGCCGTCGCCGCAGCCTGTGGGGTGTTCCATAGCTCGCGCCCAGGGGCATCGGCGGCACCGGCGCTATTCGTAGAGTCCCTCCACGTGCCAGATGTAGTCGTAGCCGAGCAACAGTAGGGCACGCTCCTCCGTGTCGAGCAGGATCTGCGTGCGGACGGCGCCTCCGGAATCGCCGGTGGCCCACCAGCGTTCGTCCAGCAGCCAGGGGCCGGCCCAGCCCACGACCCGCCACGATTTGCTGCCCCAGTGCAATTCGGCCGGTTCGGCGGTGAACATGCCGCGGTCGGTGAGCCAGATCGGGCTGCCGTCGCCGGACTGCAGCCGGACCTCGGGATGGTTGACCAGCACCACCGCGGGAGCCGGTTGCGGCAGCCGGCCCGGCCACGGCAGGCCGGGATCGGCGGCGGGAACCGCTTCCTCACCGAAGGTGATCAAGGTGACGCGTTCGACGGGACCGCGGCCGCCGCTGAGGACACCGATCCGCACCGCCTCACCGCCCAGCAGACCCTGCACCCGGGTCAGGGCGCGGCGGGCGCGCTGATCCTCCTCGCCGACCCCGCCCCAGAGCCCGAGCTGCAGCGCACCGGCCGCCACCACCTCGACCGGCTCCAGGCGCAGCAGCGTGATCGGAGCGGACGGTGGCGGTTCGGAATCGCCCGTCCGCCCGCGTTTTCCGTTGGTCAGGGCGCGATGGGTCAGCCAGCCGTCCAGCTGCCAGCGCACCCGGTCCGCGGTGGTCTCCGGGGTGAGCGGCTGGGCACAGCGCCAGATTCTCGACAGCTGTTCCCCGGCCGCGGTTTCGGCGTGGACCGCCAGCCGGGTGCAGGCCACCGAGGCCGCCGCCAGGCGTTCGTGCAGCCGGGTGGCGAGCATGCGACCGGCGAAGGCGGCGGCATCGACCCGCTCGATCGGCGGATCGCACCGGTACTCCACCATCAGGTCCGGGGCGGGCGGGGCCGCCGAGGGCGGGCGCTCCGGTTCGGCACGGGCACACCGGTGCGCCCGAATCGCGTCGGCGCCGAACCGGGAGGCGACCTCGGCGGGCGTGAGGGCCGCGAAATCGCCGATTCGGCGTAAGCCCAAGCGGTGCAACAGATCCACCAGTTCGGCGCGCTCCGGTGGAGCCAGGCTCGGCTCCACGGCCAGCTCCCCCACCGGCAGCGGCGCCAGGAAATTCGCGGCGGCGCCCGGCGCGACGATCTGCGCCCGGCGCGCGGCTGTCACCGCGGCCGACAGTTCGTCGGCGATGCCGATCCGGCATTCCACACCGAGTGCGGCGACCGCGTCGACCAGGCGCTCGGCGGCCTCCTCCTCGGACCCGAAGTAGCGAGCGGCGCCGCGGGCGGCGAGTACCAGCAGGCCGGGACGCAAGACCTCCACTCCCGGCACCGTCGCGTCCACGGCCGTCGCCACCGGTTCGAACAGACGCGCGTCGCGGTCCGGATCCGCCTGCGCCACATGGAGGTCCGGGCAGCGCGCCTGCGCCTCGCGCCGGGTCAGACCGCGCCGCACCCCCGCGTCGCGAGCCACCGCCGAACAGGCCACCACCCGATTCGCGTACAGCACCACCACCGGTCGCAACGGTGAGAGGTCGGCCACGGCGGCCGCCGCCGCGGCCGGCCAGTCCGGACACCACACCGCCAAGACGCGAAACCCGGGTCGCTTCATCACGCCCCCACTGCCGACAGCGCGGTAGGCGGCGAATCCGATTCCGGTACAAGCCATTCGACCCGGCCGTCGCGCGGGCACAGGTCGAGCGTGCCGGTGCGCTCCGGTGCGGACCGGCCGCGCACGCAGACGTTCAAGCGCACCGATCGCAACCGGCCTCGACCACGCCCCAGGCCCGAATAGCCCGCGACCCGGGTGTCGATCCGCAGCGTCGGACCGCTCCAGGCGCCACCGGTCACCACGAGCGTGGCCCCTTTGCTGCGGGCGCGGGCGGCGAGAATTCGAGTTCGGCTGGGCGGCACCGACATACCGGCCAGGCCGACCACCACCAGATCAAGGCCATCCAGCAACACTGCGGCGACCTCCACCGGGTCCGGGCCCGGTTCGGTCACCACGGCCAGCCGGCCCAGATCGGCACCCATCTCCGCGGCGGCGAGCAATCCGAGCCGCGGCAAGCCGACGGCCGCGGCGTAGCCCCCGCCGCCGGTCACCGCGGCCAGCAGACCGGTCAGCAGCGAACCCGCGCCCGAGTAGGCCACCACCGCCCCCTTCGGCATCCCGCCCTCGGGCAGCAGCCCGGCCAGCGCGGGCGGTACGGGAAGAAGCTCTCTGCGCAGTTCATCGCTTGTCGGCGGGCGTTCCACGACCTCGACCCCACGGGCCGGAACCGCGGCCATCCGCCGCCGCAGCTCCGCCAGCTGCACGGCCCGCGCATCACCAGCCGAACCCATCTCGCCGACCACCTATCTCTCACCGAATGGACTCCACCGCACTCGATGCACCGCACCGCAGCATCGACTACATTCCGCACCTCCTCCGCCTCACCCACCGCGCCGGAGCCCGCATCCCCCGACAACGCCAGAAGCACCGTCGAGCGGATTCAGCACCGATTCAGCTATCGATCGTAGTCGAATATACGTTCGATCCGGTGATCAGTAGAACCTTCCGACCGGTCTCCGTCAAGCCGCACCGGCCCACGTGTCACATCAGTCCCACTGCGACTGTTCCGTCACCGGTCGCGGCTGTTGTCCACACCACCCATCGGGGGCGTCCGGCGGGCTGTGACCGCCGCCAACCCCGGTCCGAAGCAGGCCGGTCGCCCTGGTTTTCGGCTATCCTCGCGCCGTGACCGAACGCGCCCGCCCCATCGTCGGCCCCGACTATCTCGTCGCCGGCCGTTACCGCCTGCAGTCCAAACTCGGAGGCGGCGGTATGGGTGCGGTATGGCTCGCCACCGATCGGCTGCTCAACCGCGAGGTCGCCATCAAACAGGTGCTCACCACCGCCGGGCTCAGCGAGGCCGAGGCGACCGAGGTGCGCAACCGGATCGTGCACGAGGGCCGGGTCGCGGCCAAGCTCTCGCACGAACACGCGATCGCCGTCTACGACGTGGTGCTCGAGGCGGGTGAACCGTGGCTGGTGATGGAGTATCTGCCCTCGCGCAGCGTCGCCAAGGCACTCGCGCTGGCCGACACCCTCTCCCCCATCGAGGTCGCGCAGATCGGCGCGCAGGTGGCCGACGCCCTGGCCACCGCCCATGCCGCCGGAATCGTGCATCGCGACATCAAACCGGGCAACATCCTCGTCGCCGACCGAGGCTCCGAGGTGGGGATGGCCAAACTCAGCGACTTCGGTATCTCCAGTGCGGGTGAGGCTTTCGACGAACCGGAAGATGTGATCACCGGCACCCCGTCCTATCTGCCGCCGGAGGTGGCGCGCGGTGCTCAGCCGGGACCGGCCAGCGACGTATTCTCCCTCGGCGCGACGCTCTACACCGCGATCGAGGGACATCCGCCGTACGGATTCGACGACGACAACGACGTCATCGTCACGCGCGCGGCGATGGCACAGATCATTCCGCCCACCCGCAGCGGGCCGCTCACCCAGGTGCTGCTGCACATGATGGAACCGGCGCCGCAGCGTCGCCCCACCATGGCCGAAGCCCGCGAGGAAATCCTCACCGCCGCCTTCGGGCCCGGCACCGGGCCTTATATTCTCGGCGCTCCGATCCGCACCGAGGACGGCACCATTCCGGCCTGGGCGGCCCGCAATTCGGCCGCCGGACTGCGCAGTCCACATTCCGCGCCGCTGCCCCGCCCGCCGCGCGTCGCCGCGGCCGGTGCCGTTGCGCAGCAACCGAAACTGGGGAAATCGAAGCTCGTCGACATCGACTTCACGAAGTTCGGGCCCAATGCGGCGCCGCTCGCGATCGCGGTGGGCCTGCTGATCGGACTGCTCATCCTGATCGTGATCCTCGTCGCCGCGATGTAGGCGCGACTCAGTCGATGCGCCGGCGGTGCGCCCAGCGAGTCAGCGCATTGCGGTTGGACTGCTGGGTTTTTCGCAGCACGTTGGAGGCGTGGGTTTCCACGGTTTTCACCGAGATGAACAGGGTTTCGGCGATTTCGCGATAGGTGTAGCCGCGCGCCAGCAGGCGCAGCACCTCCAGTTCGCGCGGGGTCAGCGAATCCAGTTCCGGATCCAGCGGGGGTTCGGGAGCCGGTGAGCGCCCGGTGAACGAGTCCAGCACGAAACCGGCCAGTCGCGGACTGAACACCGCGTCGCCACCCGCGACGCGCCGAATGCCTTCGGCCAGTTCGGAACCGGAGATGGTCTTGGTGACGTAACCGCGCGCGCCCGCGCGAATCACCGCGATCACATCCTCGGCGGCATCGGAGACGCTCAGCGCCAGGCATACCGGGCCGTTACCCGACGCCGAACCGTTCGGACGATCGTCGATACCCTGCAGGACCGCCACACCGCCGCCGTCGGGCATGTGCACATCCAGCAACACCACATCGGGTCGCGCGGCGTCGATTCCGGCCACGGCCTCGGCCACGGTGCCCGCCTCACCGACGACATCCATATCGGCTTCGCGGCTCAACTCCGCCCGCACCCCGGACCGGAACACGGCGTGGTCGTCGACCAGAAAGACCCGGATCGTCACAGTTCTCCTCACCTCGAGCCGGCCCGCTGCCGGGCGCGGCAGCGCCGAACTCCTCATCGGTACCACATCGGTAGCCGGGGTGCTGGAAACCGGCATCGAGGCGGCAGGGCCGGTACCGCTGCCGATGTGCCCGCCTCCCCCATCTCCGCACGCTCCGTCCGCTACCGCGACCTGCCCGGGCCGGAGCCGGTATCCGCGGTTTCCCCTCGCGGTTCGGTCGTCGCGGCGCTGTGCGAATCACCGGCGCGGCTCGCGTCGGCGGCCTCGGCCGCCGTGCCGGAACGGTGTGCCTCCGCACTCGCGGACTCGGCATCCCCGGACTCGGCACGGTCGGCGCCGGCCGCGGCGAATTCCTCCTGGCCCTCGGAATCCTTGCGGGGCATCATGATTCGTACCTCGGTGCCGCGGCCGGGTGCGGTCTGAACCTCGACGGTGCCGCCGCGGCGTTCGATCCGGGCGTGAATGGATTTCGCCAGGCCCTGCCGGTCCGCCGGTACCGAGGCGGGATCGAAACCGGTGCCGCGATCGCGCACGAAGATGCTGACCTGATGCGGTTCCACCTCGGCGAAGACGTCGATGGTCGGCACACCGGCATGTTTGGCGGCGTTGACCAGCGCCTCCCGGGTGGCGCCGAGCAGGGCGGTGAAATGTTCCTTCGGCAGGCCGAACCCGGTATCGCCGACATCCATCGAGACGTCGCCGACGGTCACCGGAGTCACCTGCACCCCGTACTGGTCCTCCACCTCACCGGCGATCGTGCGCAGTGCGGCGGCCAGGCTCGACTGCGCGGGCATGGAATCCTCGAACAACCACTTCCGCAGTTCCCGCTCCTGGCTGCGGGCCAGCCGGGCGACCTCCTGCGGATCGTCGGCCTGCCGCTGGATGAGCGCCAGGGTCTGCAGCACCGAATCGTGCAGATGTGAGGCGATCTCCTCGCGTTCCTCGTTGCGGATGCGGGCCGAGCGTTCGGCATTGAGGGCGCGCATCATGCGCAACCACAGCGGCACCGTCAGCAGACCGACGCCGATCAGCGTGACCGCGACCGCGATCAGTGCCGAACCCAGCGAACTCAGGTTGATGCGGGCCAGCACCACCACGCCCAGCCCGACCACGATCAGCGTCGCCCCGGCCAGGATGCGCGTCCAGGTGAGCACGGTCGGCCGGGCGGGCAGGCCGAGAATGGAACGCGGCCCCTCGGCATCGAATTCGCGCCACACCAGCGCCGCACCGACGGCGACCACGATGATCGGCGCGACCACCCGCGCCGCGGTCCCGTTGAACAGCCACGCCATCGATACCGACAGCGCCAGCCCGAGCAGCACCAGCCCGACGGCCTGCCGCCGCTCGGACGCCGTGGGCGGCGGCCCGTCCGCACCCGAGGACGTGAAGATCCACAGCAGCCCGTAGGCCACGATCCCCGCCCCCATCAAGGCCGACAGCAGGACGAACGCCATCCGCACCTTGAAGACGTCGACACCCAGATGGTCGGCGATACCGCCCGCGACCCCGCCGACGACCCGGCCACCGGATCGCCGCAGCAGCCGCGGCTGTTCGAACACCGGATCGGCGCCCCGGCCGTCCGGCCCGAGACCGTCCACACCGGCGCGAGGTTCGAATCCCACGCGACCGTCGAACCCCGAACGCGCGTCGAATGCGGGCATGGAGGGGTACATGCCTTCGATACTGGCACGTCACCCCGACAACCGACCATCGGGAAATACCCGGATTCCCGATCTCGGGGTCGCCGACGGCACCGTGTTATCCGAGGCGGCGAGCACGCACCAGCGAGAGGCTGCCCAGAACCACGCCACCCAGCCCGAGTACCACCGCCGCGATCGCGCCGGCCAGCCCGTTGCCGGTACCGAAACCACCGGCGGCATCGGCCCCGTGGATGGCGCCGACGACCGCGGCGACCGCTCCCAGCGCCAGCGCCGTGACAGCCCGGGACCGGCGGGTGCCGACGCGGTGGCCGCGGGCCGAGACCGCCGGCCCACCGGCGATCACGCTGATCAAGCCCAGGACGGCCGCGATGGTGGGAACGGTCCGGCCGACGCCGACTTCGTACCCGGCGGCCACGACGGAGAGGCGAGTGGTCGAGAGCGCGGCGAACACATCGAGTGCGGGCATCGCGAATCCTTTCGGTCGAGCGGCAGCCGGCTGCCGTGCGGGTCGCACGGACTCGGAATCGGCTGCGGACGCGACGATCGTCGCGCCGCGACCCGCTCGCGGGCATCGGCCCGGGATCGACGACGAATACGCCGTTCGGCGTAGCCGACCGCGCACCGCGACGTACGAAGTCGCGCGCTCGGCACGACGTCCCAGGCCGCCTCGGCTCCTATGATCGCCACATGCCGGACCGCGTCACACCGCTGCGCCTGCCGGGCTGGTCTCAGGATCTGCTGTTGGCGGCATTCATCACCGTGATGCAGGTCCAGGGCACCGTCGTCCGCAACAGCGGCCGGCCCGAGGAGGTGCTGCGCCCGCTCACGGATTTCGGATATCTCGGCTACCTCCTCTTGATCACCGTGGGCGCCGTCCTGGTCCTGCGGCGCCGATATCCGGTCGCGGTATTCGCCGTCACCGCGCTCACCAGTGCGATCTACTACGCCCTCGACTTCCCGGACGGACCCGGATGGCTGGCACTGTTCGTAGCGCTCTACACCCTCACCGCACACGGTGACGGGCGGCGCTCGCTGGTGGTGGCCGGAGTGGGGATCGCCGTCCTGACCGCGATCTGGCTCCCCGCCGCATCGGACGTCCAACCGCCGGCCGCGATCGGCTGGGTCTATTTCCGGATAGGCGCCGCGGTGATGAGCGCTGCGCTCGGCGAGAGTGTCCGCTCGCGGAAAGTCATTGCGGCACAGGCGTTGGAGCGCGCCGAGCTGGCGGAACGAACTCGCGAGGAGGAGGCCCGCGCCCGGGTCGACGCGGAACGTCTCCGCATCGCCCGCGAAGTGCACGATACGGTCGCGCACGCCATCGCCGTCATCAACGTCCAATCCGGTGTCACCGCGCACGTGCTGGACAAACGGCCCGAACAAGCGCGCGAGACGCTGCAGATCATCGAGCGGACCAGTTCTCGGGCCTTGTCGGAAATGCGGGCGATCCTCGGGGTTCTCGGCGGCGACGGCCGCGCCCCACATCCGGGTCTCGGGCAGATCCGGGAGCTCGCCGCCGCGGCCCGCGACGCCGGGCTCGAGGTCGAATTCGACACGACCGCACCGCGTCCCGAAATACCCGGCGCGGTCGGCACCGCGATATACCGGATACTGCAGGAATCGATCACCAATGTGATTCGCCATGCCGGCGCGACGCGAGTCTCGGTCGAGGTGAACTACGGTGCCGACACGGTCGACATCAGGGTCACCGACGACGGGCGGCAGTCACCCGCCGCATCTTTCGCCACCGGTCCAGCGCGCACCGCCGGGCGCGGCATCCTCGGTATGCGTGAGCGATGCCGGCTCCTGGGAGGTGATCTCGACGCGGGCCCGCTTCCGCACGGAGGATTCGCGGTCACGGCCCGGCTGCCCCTGGCCACGACGGAAACGGTGAACCTGTGAGCAGTACGGCAGACTCGGACGGTGGCACCCCGATCCGGGTTCTGCTCGTCGACGACGAGCAGTTGGTGCGGTCGGGCTTTCGGCTCCTGCTCGATATCGAGGACGACATCACGGTCGTCGGAGAGGCCGCCAACGGCGCCGAAGCCGTGCGGAAAGCTCGTGCGCTGCGTCCGGATGTCGTACTGATGGATATCCGCATGCCGACAATGGACGGCATTCAGGCCACCCGCGAGATCGCCGCGACGACCGGGCTGCAGGACGCCCGGATCCTCATCCTGACCACCTACGACACCGATGCCTATGTCTTCGACGCACTGCAAGCCGGCGCCGGCGGTTTTCTGCTCAAAGATGCCGGTCCGGCCGAGCTGCTGCACGCTATCCGCGTGGTCGCCGCCGGTGAGGCTCTGCTCGCGCCCCGGATCACTCGCCGGCTCATAGCCCAGTTCACGGCTCGCCGCGCCGCCGACCGGGCCGCCGAACAGCGGCTCGCGGTACTGACCGACCGTGAGCGGGAGGTGCTGGCCCTGGTCGGCCAGGGCATGAGCAATGCCGAGATCGGCGCCGAACTGTTCCTCAGTCCGGCGACCGCCCGCACCCACGTCAGCCGGGCGATGGTCAAACTCGGCGCGCGCGACCGCGCGCAATTGGTCGTCATCGCCTATCGAACGGGCCTGGTGGCGCCGTAGATCGAAGTCGTCGGACCGTGCCCAGAGTCGCCGTCGTCTGTCGGCCCGAGTCGAGTCGATTCCGTCCGGATGTAGTTCAGGTTCGTTTTCAGGGTGAACCCCGATGCCATTCGATGCTGCTCACGGCCACCATTGAGCTATGACCACAGCGAGCGGCGGGACCGGCGGCACGAGCCGGACGGGATTCAGCGAACAGCTCCAGCACCTGTGGCGGACGCGTCCGACACGGCTGCCGGGACAGAGTCCGGTCGCCGGCGTGGCGTCCGGATTCGGCCGGCGCTACGGCGTGGACCCGGTACTGATCCGGGTCGCGTTCGTGGTGTCGACGATCTTCGGTGGTGCGGGCATCGTGTTGTACCTGGCGGCATGGTTGCTGCTGCCTCCGGCGGGTGATGCGGTCTCACCCGCGGAGGGCCTGATCAGCCGCGGACGCAGTTCGCAGTCGTCCACCAAGACCATCGTGCTGATCGTCGCTCTGGCGATCGCGGTCACCACGATGGGCCCGGTGGGTGTCGGACTCGGCGGCTCGGGGGTGATCAGTTTCGCGCTGATGGTGGCCGGCTGGTGGTTGCTGTACATGCGGCAGCCGGAACCGCCGATCGACGGCTCGTATCCGCTGACGGCCGAGGGTGGGATCGCGGCGATGGGGTATCCGGGGGCGAGCTTCCCGGGCGGGTCGCCGTGGAGCGGAAGTCAGTACGGACCGTTCACCAAGCTGCCCGACCACTACGAACCGGACCCGAACGCCTTTGCCGGCGGCCAGGTTCCGACCGCGCCGGCACAATCCTCGAACGACGCCGTTTCGACGGTGGACAACGCTTCGACGGCAACCGAACCGATCGGCGCAGCGGCCGCCACTGCCCCACTGCGGGTCGATCCGGCCACCGGGACGCCGGAAAGTGAGCCTGGCGAAGCCGGCACCGCGTCGCCGGAAAGCACGTGTTCGGCATCCGAAGCGACCGAAAGTACTGCGACCGAAAGCCTTGCCGCAGAAGATGTTCCGACGGACGATACATCCGGACGGCAGGCCGGTTCGGGCGCCGCGACCGATTCCGGTACCTCCGAAAACGCTGCCGCCGAGCCGGACTCGCCGGCCGACGAGGCCACCACCGACGAGGCGCCGGCCGACGATCGCCCCACGGTCGCGCTGACCCGGCCACTCACCGTCGAATCCGAATCGGCGGCACCCTCCGACGAACGCCCGGCCGAGGACGAGTCCGGCCCCGACGATTCGCCCGGGTCCGGCGGGAGCACACCTCCTCGCCCGACGCCTCCTCCCGGCCCACGGCCGACCGGCAACCGTCCGATCCCGGACCCGGCGCATGTCGGCCCCACTCCGGCCGGCTGGGATCCGCTCGGCGTGGCGCCCATGGCCTGGGATCTGCCCAGTCCGACGCAGCAACGCCCGGTCGCGGTCGTCCCCGCACAGCGGCCGCGCTCCCGGCTCACGCCGGTGGTGATCGGTCTGGCCGTCCTGGCGGCAGCGGCGGCGGGCGCGGTGGCCGCGGCCGGGGCGGACTGGATGACACCCGCGCGGATCGGCGCGGTCGCCCTGGCGGTGGTCGGCCTGGGCCTGATCGTCGGCGCCTTCCTGCGACGCGGCTACGGCTTGATGGTGGTGCTGGCGCCGCTGGCGGGATTCGTCATCCTCGCCTCGATGGTGGGTCCCGTCGAATTCGACCGCGGAGCCATGGGCGACCACGTCTGGACCCCGGCCACGACCGCCGATCTGGCCTCGGAATACCGGATCACCATGGGATCGGGCACGCTCGATCTGCGCCAAGTGCCCCTCACCGAGAATCGCACCGTGCACGTGAACGTCCAGATGGGCGACTTCCGGGTGCTGGTGCCGGACTCGATGCGGCTACACGCGACCTGCAACGCCAGCATGGGCGACGTGTCCTGCCCGCAGGGGCCCACCGGACCGGCCGACGGGCCGATTCTCACTCTCGACGTCGATGTCCACGCCGGAAACGCGGAGGTGAAACGTGGCTGACAACGAAACGGCCGACACTCGGACCGAAACCGGTCGCGGACCGTCGTTCTCGCTGCTGCTGGCCGGGATACTCGCCCTGCTGGTCAGCGTCTGGGCCTTCATCGGCCCCACGTCCTGGCCCTTCCACAGTGCGGTGCCGGTGGGCTGGATCGTGGTGGGTGTGGCGGTGGTCGTGGGCGTCGCCCTGGTGATCTCGCCGCGAAGGAAGAAATAGCCTCCGGAAAAGGCGCACAACAGAAAGAAGGGGCCTTCCAGCCGATGCTGGAAGGCCCCTTCTCCGCTATCCGTACAGGCAGCCGCTCATTCCCATTCGATGGTGCCCGGCGGCTTGCTGGTCACATCGAGCACCACGCGATTGACCTCGGCCACCTCGTTGGTGATACGGGTGGAGATGCGTTCGAGCACCTCGTAGGGCAGGCGGGTCCAGTCCGCGGTCATGGCGTCCTCACTCGACACCGGCCGCAGCACGATCGGATGTCCGTAGGTGCGGCCGTCGCCCTGCACGCCGACACTGCGCACATCGGCCAGCAGGACCACCGGGCACTGCCAGATCTGCGCGTCCAGGCCGGCGGCGGTCAGTTCCTCGCGGGCGATCGCGTCGGCCTGCCGCAGGGTTTCCAGCCGGTCCGGGGTGACCTCGCCGATGATCCGGATCGCCAGGCCCGGCCCCGGGAAGGGCTGGCGCGCAACGATTTCCTCGGGCAGCCCGACCTCGCGGCCGACCGCGCGCACCTCGTCCTTGAACAGCAGCCGCAGCGGTTCGACCAGCTCGAATTCCAGATCCTCGGGCAGCCCGCCGACGTTGTGGTGGCTCTTGATGTTGGCGGTGCCGGAGCCGCCACCGGATTCGACCACGTCCGGGTACAGGGTGCCCTGCACCAGATATTCGACCGCGGGTCCGCCATCGCCGTCCTCGGTGCCGGTGGACTTCACGACCTCGGCGACCGCATCCTCGAAGGACCGGATGAACTCCCGGCCGATGATCTTGCGCTTCTCCTCCGGATCGGTGACGCCCTTCAGCTCGCCGAGAAACTTCTCCACCGCGTCGACCGTCACCAGCTTGGCCCCGGTGGCGGCGACGAAGTCGCGCTGAACCTGTTCGCGCTCCCCGGCCCGCAGCAGGCCGTGGTCGACGAAGACACAGGTCAGCCGGTCTCCGATGGCCCGCTGCACCAGCGCGGCCGCCACCGCGGAATCCACGCCGCCGGACAGGCCGCAGATCGCGTGTCCGTCGCCGATCTGCTCGCGCACCTGCTCGACCAACGCATCGGCGATATTGGCCGGGGTCCAGGACGCGGGGATGCCGGCGAGTTCGTGCAGGAACCGGCTCAGCACCTGCTGGCCGTGCGGCGAATGCAGAACCTCCGGGTGGTACTGCACACCGGCCAGCCGCCGGGCGCGATTTTCGAAGGCGGCGACCGGCGCACCGGCCGTCGTCCCCGTGACCTCGAAGCCGGCCGGCGCGTCGGTGACCGCGTCGCCGTGGCTCATCCACACGGGTTGCACCGTCGGCAGTCCGCCGTGCAGCACGCCGCCGTCGATGTTCAGCTCGGTGCGGCCGTACTCACGGGTGCCGGTGTGCG
Source organism: Nocardia elegans NBRC 108235 (assembly GCF_001612845.1). Classification (GTDB taxonomy): domain Bacteria; phylum Actinomycetota; class Actinomycetes; order Mycobacteriales; family Mycobacteriaceae; genus Nocardia; species Nocardia nova. The sequence goes on from NZ_BDBF01000034.1 coordinate 69,938, forward strand.
CGACCGTGCCGCCGAGCGCCTGCGCCATCGCCTGGAATCCGTAGCAGATACCGAAGACCGGAATGTCGAGATCGAACAACCGCGGATCGAGCTGCGGCGCGCCCTCGGCGTACACGCTGGACGGGCCGCCGGACAGGATCACCGCCAGCGGCTGCCGATCGGCGATCTCCTCCACGGTCGCGGTATGCGGTACCACCTCCGAGTAGACGCTGGATTCGCGTACGCGCCGCGCGATCAACTGCGCGTACTGCGCCCCGAAGTCGACGACGAGAACTGGTCGCTGGGTTTCTGCCACCCGCACAGTTTAGTGAGCGCATCGGCGCACCTCGAGGGCGGGCGAGCCTGCGACTCGAGGCCGTGATCGCCCCCACTCCACCGGTTCGATGCCGGTCGTATCGGCCGGTGCCGGCCAGGCCGGCGAAACGGCCCATCCGCCAACACATATCCATGCCCGCCTTCCTCCGCGGCGAACACGAAGGCGGAGCAGCGGCCCGCGGCGACGGCTATCCTCGTGCTCGTGCCATTCGCCCGTGCGATCGATGCCGAAATCCATTACGAGGATTCCGGTGGCCGTGGCCCGGTGGTACTGCTGGGGCACGAATTCTTCATGGATCGAACGATGTTCGCATCGCAAGCGGCCGCATTGGCACCGGAGTTCCGCATCGTCACCTGGGATGCGCGCGGACACGGCCGCACCCGCGACGAGGGGCTGCCCTTCACCTATTGGACGGCCGCCCGCGACGCACTGACCGTGCTGGATCAGCTCGGCGTCGAACGCGCGGTGGTCGGCGGCACCTCACAGGGCGGGTTCAGCGCCATGCGCACCGCCCTGCTCGCTCCCGAACGGGTGGAGGCGCTGATCTTGATCTCGACCGAGGCGCACAGCCCGACCCCGCAGGAACTCGCGACCTCGCGCCGCTTCCTGGACCACTGGCGGGAGCCGAATATCCGGCACGCCCTCGCCGAGCACATGGCGCACTGGCTGATCGGAGACGACGCCTGGTACCGGGCGGTGTGGACCAAGCGGTGGCTGGCGCGCGATCCGCACGAGCTCGAGGCCGCGGCCGGATGTCTGCTGGCCCGCGACTCGATCCTGGATCGGCTGTGCGAAATCACCTGTCCCGCACTGGTCATCCACCCGACCCGGGCCGGCATCCCGCGCGCGCACGCGCTGGAGATGGCGCGGCGACTGGCCGGATCGCGATTCTGCGAAATCGAGGGCGCCCGTCAGGCGGTCAACATGACCCACCCCGAGCAGGTCAACGCCGCGATTCGCGACTTCTTGCGCGGAGAGGTGCTGACCCGGCTCAACTGAGCCGGGCCGCCGCGGACGATCTCAGGCCCGCACGCTGAGACCGACCCGCTGGAATTCCTTCAGATCGCAGTATCCGGCCTTGGCCATCGAACGACGCAGGCCGCCAACGAGATTCACCGACCCCCACGGATCGCTGGACGGTCCGTACAGCACCTTCTCCAGCGCGGGCTGCTCGTCCGGCTCGGCGAACTGCAGCAGCGCGCCGCGCGGGACCGACGGATGCGCGGCCGCCGAGGGCCAGTACCAGCCGCGGCCGGGCGCCTCCTGGGCCAGCGCGAGCGGCACACCCAGCATCGCCGCGTCGGCACCACAGGCGATGGCCTTGGCCAGCTGGCCGGAGGAGACGATGTCGCCGTCGGCGATCACGTGGACGTAGCGACCACCGGTCTCGTCGAGGTAGTCGCGGCGAGCCGCGGCGGCATCGGCGATCGCGGTCGCCATCGGGACGCCGATACCGAGCACCTCACCGGTGGTGGTGGCGCCGGGCATCGAGCCGTAACCGACGATCACGCCGGCGGCGCCGGTGCGCATCAGATGCAGGGCGGTGCGGTGATCGCTGACGCCACCGGCCACGACCGGCACGTCCAGTTCGGCGATGAAGGTCTTGAGGTTCAGCGGTTCCACCGACGAGCCGGAATCTTCGGCCGGCACCGCGCTCGCGCCACCGACGTGTTCGGCGGAGATGATGGTGCCGTGGACGACCAGCAGGTCGATCCCGGCCTGCACCAGACTCGGGGTCAGGGCGCGCGCGTTCTGGGGGCTCACCCGCACCGCGACCGTCACTCCGGCGGCGCGCACCTGCGCGACCGCGGCGGCCAGCAGGTCGGGCTGCATCGGCGCGGCGTGCAGTTCCTGCAGCAGTTCGACCGCGGCCTCGGGACCCTTGTGCTCGGCCACCTCGACCAGCTGCTCGATGCGTGCGCTCACATCGGCGTGCCGGGCCCACAGTCCCTCGCCGTTGATGACGCCCAGTCCGCCGAGGCGGCCCAGTTCGATCGCGAATTCCGGCGACACCAGCGCATCGGTCGGATGCGCGACCACGGGGATGTCGAATCGGTAGGCATCCAGCTGCCATGCCAGCGACACCTGCTTCGACGACCGGGTGCGCCGCGAGGGGACGATGTCGACATCGTCCAGCTCATAGGTACGCCGGGCGGTCCGACCCATCCCGATCTCGACCATGTCCCGCACTGATGTCTCTCCTTAGTGTGTTCTGCCACGCCGGTGTGTGCGACGAACTCGCGCGCCGGCGCCACGACGTCGCGGCGATCTCACGCCGACGCGCGTCCATCCTCCCAGCTCCCGGCGTACGCCATACGCCGGGGGCGGTCCGTGTCGGACCGCGGGCATCGGGACGGGCCGGGGCGCGGTCACGCATCGACACGACCGACCGGTATCCCAGGACCGCGTTGGGCCGACGCGTCGCGATGACATGCCTTGTCCCGGAGGCATTTCCGTCACCCGCGACACAGCGGCGAGCCAAACCATGTGCCATGGCGAGGACGTTCGTCGCCCTCGCCCCGGCTCCTACTTGCCGCGGCCGGTGTAGTTCGGTGCCTCGACCGTCATGGTGATGTCGTGCGGGTGGCTCTCCTTGAGACCCGCCGCGGTGATCTGCACGAACTGCGCCTGCTGCAGGTCGGCGATCGACTGGGAACCGGTGTAGCCCATGGCCGCCCGCAGACCGCCCACCAACTGGTGGATGACCTGGTTCACCGGACCGCGGAAGGGCACCCGCCCTTCGATGCCCTCGGGCACCAGCTTGTCCTCGGCCAGCACGTCGTCCTGGAAGTAGCGGTCCTTGGAGTAGGACTTGCCCTGCCCGCGTCCCTGCATGGCGCCCAGCGAACCCATGCCGCGGTAGCTCTTGAACTGCTTGCCGCCCACCAGGATCAGTTCGCCCGGGGATTCGGCGGTACCGGCGAGCAGCGAGCCGAGCATGACCGTCGACGCACCGGCGGCGATGGCCTTGGCCACGTCACCGGAGAACTGGATACCGCCGTCGGCGATCACCGGCACGTCGGCCGCGCGGCACGCGGCCACGGCCTCGAGAATCGCGGTGATCTGCGGGGCGCCGACGCCGGCGACCACGCGAGTGGTGCAGATCGAGCCGGGACCGACACCCACCTTGACCGCGTCGGCGCCGGCCTCGACCAGCGCCGCCGCGCCCTCGCGGGTGGCGATATTGCCGCCGACGACCTGGATCCGGTCGCCGACCTCGTTCTTGACCTTGGCGACCATCTGCAGCACCTGGGCCTGATGGCCGTGCGCGGTATCGACGATCAGCACGTCGACCCCGGCATCGGCCAGGCTCATCGCGCGCGACCAGGAGTCCTCGCCGACACCCACCGCGGCGCCGACCAGCAGCCGGCCGTCGCGATCCTTGGTCGCGTTCGGGTACTGGTCGGTCTTGACGAAGTCCTTGACGGTGATCAGCCCACGCAGGCGGCCGTTGCCGTCGACGATCGGCAGCTTCTCGATCTTGTGCCGGCGCAGCAGACCCAGCGCGGCCTCGGCCGTGACGCCCTCCTGGGCGGTGATCAGCGGCGCCTTGGTCATCACGTCGGCGACCCGGCGGTTCTGGTCGACCTCGAAACGCATGTCCCGGTTGGTGATGATGCCGACCAGCGCACCGGTCTCGTCCACCACGGGTAGACCCGAGATCCGGAACCGCGCGCACATCGCGTCGACCTCGGCGAGGGTGTCGGTCGGGCGGCAGGTGACCGGATCGGTGACCATTCCGGCCTCGGACCGCTTCACCGTCTCCACCTGCGCGGCCTGATCGGCGGCCGACAGATTGCGGTGCAATACGCCCATACCTCCGGCGCGGGCCATGGCGATCGCCATCCGCGCCTCGGTGACGGTATCCATCGCCGAACTCACCAGCGGGGTGCGCAGCGTGATCTCGCGGGTCAACCGGCTGGAGGTCTCGACCGAGCTGGGGATCAGATCGGAAGCGGCCGGCAGCAACAGCACGTCGTCGAACGTGAGGCCGAGCATGGCGATCTTGTTCGGATCGTCACCACCCGTATGCGGGCGGACGGCTCGTTCGCCCATCACGGGACTACTCATCTGATCGACCCCTCCTGGACCTCGAAAGCACCGATACGGCACTCCGGCCCGGCATTCCGGGACCTCGGTACCGATCGAGAACAGCTGATGGATGGTGGAGCCGAAGCGTGCGACCCGGCGCCTGTGTATCCATGGTATCGGCCGCCTGTGGGGGCGACCTCGTCGCCTCCGACACAGTGGTGGACGAGGGTGACAGCGGCGGAACAAGCGCGTCAAAATGCCTTCAGCGCTGGCGCGGAGGGGGTGGTTCTGCGTACCGTGGGATTGTGCGTGACCATCTACCACCTGGCCTGCCGCCGGACCCCTTCGCCGGAGATCCCTCCGACCCGTCGGCCGCGCTCGATGCCATTGAGCCTGGGGAGCCGCTGGACCCCCATGAGCGCCTAGCGGTCGAAGAGGATCTCGCCGATCTCGCGGTGTACGAGGCGCTGTTGTCCCACCGGGGCATCCGCGGTCTCGTGGTGAGCTGTGAGGATTGCCGGCAGGACCACTACCACGATTGGGACATGCTGCGCGCCAACCTGCTGCAACTGCTGGTCGACGGCACGGTCCGCCCGCACGAGCCCGCATACGATCCGACGCCGGAGGCCTACGTGACGTGGGACTACTGCCGCGGATATGCGGATGCCTCGATGAACGAAGCCCTGCACGGCGACGGATTCGACGGTTTCGACGCCTGACCCCTTCGCCGCGTAGCGCTCGGCTCGGTACAGCCGCGCGCGCTTTCGGCGTGTGAATTTCCACACTTCTGCCGCGCCGTACCGCGCGCACTTCCCCTGAAAACACGAATCCGACCGCCAGGATCGGCGATCGGTTCTCGTATCGGATATGTGGTTCTAGTTGATGCCGGTGTGCAATCCCCCACCGGCCGGTGGCACGACCACCGTCGGCACCGAGGGCACCGACGGATGGACCGGGGCCACCGTCTGCTGCGGCTGCGTCGGCGGGACCACCGCCCCTCCGCCGATGGTGGTCGGCGGATTGGCGGTGGGCTGGTTCGTCGGCGGCTGTTCGTGTGTGGGTGGCTGCTCGTTGGTCGGCGGCTGCTGCTGAGTCGGCGGCTGGTTCGTCGGCGGCTCGGCAGTCGTCGGCGGTTGCTGCTGCTGTTGCGTCGGCGGCTTGGAACCACTCCCCGGCTCGGTGCCCGGCGTTCCCGGTCCGGAACCGCTCGCACCGGTTTCGGGCGCGGTCTGGCTGCGCATGATCTCCGGGCCCGGGGTGCTCGGCTTGGAGCCGGTGCTCTCGTGCTGCCCTGGATTGGCAGACTGTCCCGGCGTCGTCGGCGCGACCACTGTCGGGGTGGTCGGCGTCGTATTCGCCTTCGGCTCCAGCGACTCCAGCGCGGCGGCCACCTCGGGTGCGGTGGTCTTCAGCTGATCCAGCATGTGCTGCCAGCGCACCTGCAGATCCTGCTTGCGCGAGTTGTCGTCGACCTGAGTCGTGTTGGTGGATGCGCTCTCCAACAGTGCCTTGGCCTGTTCGGGGTGTCCCTGGTCGATCAGCGCCTGCGCCTTGGTCATATCGTCGTCGGCGCGCTGGGCGATCGTGGTCTGCGCCTGCTGGCTGAACACGACCTCCTTCACCCGCCACAACGGATCACCCGGCTGCGCGCCGTAGGAGAAGGCCGTCGTCCCGCCGGCGATCACCGCGATCGCGGCCGCGGCGCCCATCAGCGGACGTACCAATCGCAATCTGCCGCGGCGATGGGCGTTGACCCTCGCCTCCCGCGCTCCGATCTCCTGGTTGACGGCCGCTACCACGGCGTCCAGATCGGGACCGGCCGGCATCGGAGTGTCGACGATATCGGCTCGCCAATTCGCGAGCAGGCTCGCGAGTTGATACTCCTCGGCACTGTCGGTCGCTACGGGACCGTCGCCTGCGATGGCGTCGATCAGCGCATCGTCGCGTCGGACCGCTGTGATATCCACCGGCCCGGCGTCACCGGACTCCCCGGATGCCTCGGCATAGGGACCGCTGTTCGGCGATCCAAGCCGCGCCTTCCAGTCGCCCCGACCGCGCTCGCCATCCCTAGCCATACATTTCACCTGCCCTCGCCACTTGTGACTTGAGTTTCGCGAGCGCCCGATGCTGAGCCACTCGTATAGCCCCCGCCGTACTGCCCACGGCGACAGCAGTTTCTTCTGCTGACAAACCCATGACCAAACGCAGGATCAGGATCTCTCGATGCTTCTCCGGTAGCGTGGCCAGCAGACTGTTCATCTGCCGGCTCGTTTCGGATTCGAGAGCGCGCTGCTCCGGCCCCTGGTCGGTGGATATGACATCTGGTACTTCGGCCATCGCGTCCGCCTTGTTACGGGCGGCGTTGCGATGTGCGTCGGCGACCTTGTGCGAGGCGATTCCGTACACGAAAGCCATGAACGGCCGCCCCCTGGTCCTGGTAACGCGGCAGGGCGGTCATCACAGCCAAGCAGACCTCCTGCGCCACGTCGTCCGCGGAGAGCTGCCCACGCTCCGCGGAACCGATCCGCGCACGGCAATAGCGAACTACCAGCGGGCGGATGATTTCCAGTACCTGGGCTAAAGCCGAACGGTCGCCCTGAGCTGCAGCAGCTACGGCGGCGTCCAACTCCTCGCCCGAGTGCGTCATCGTCAGAGATATTCCTGGCGTTACAAGTGGCACGGCCGGATTTCGACCGGTGCTTCCACCGGTCGGTGGAACGAAACCAACAATAGCGGCTCAGCTATGTGAGTCGGACAACATGGGGGATCACTGCTTCCCGATTTCCGTCCCGATCCGCAGCCGACCGCCCCGACCAGCCAGAATGCGCGCGTACACACCGGCTTCGGCCGCCGCGCGGCGGGCCTCGGCCGGCTCGCACACCCCCGACCGCAACATCGCGGCGGCCCACCGCAGCGGCAGCAAACCGTGTGCGGCGCAGAGGGAATCGACCAGCTCGGCACCGGCGCGACTGCGATCGATGTCACCCTCGCCCGCCGCCGCGGCGGCCAGCAGTAGCCGCGACTTCACCTGATGCCGAACCGATCCCATCCGCTCGGCCGCGGCCATCGCCACCTCGGCGTGCGTCGACGCGGGCTCGGAGACCAGTCCCATACCGGGTGCGGCAAGGGCGGTTTCGGCGCTGACCCAGTGCCAGCGCACCAGCGTTCGCAGGTCCGCGGGCGCGCGATCCAGTTCGCCGCGACAGCGCCGCAGCAACCGCGCGGACACCTGTGGCTGCCCGGTACCGAGCGCGTCCGCGGCCAATCCGGTCAGCGCGTCGCAGACCGCCGCAGCGCGCATCGGATCGGCCGCACCCGCCACCGGCAGGTTCGCGACCAGCGCCGCTGCCCGTCCGTCCAGGATCGCGGCGCGCGCGTGCCAGCCGAGTTGACGAAGCAGCGAAGCCTCGGTGGAGGCCACGAGCGAGCGGAGTACCGGATCCCTGGTCAGCCGGGCGGCCCGGAGCAATTCGGTGCGCGCGGCCGCATACCACCCCCGACCACCGAGGACGATTGCCCGCAACCGGGTTCCGGCGGGATCGGCGGCGACGGGCAGATCCGCGAGCGCGATGCCGGGGCGGCCGCCGAACGCCGCGTCGGCCAGTACGGGGGCGGGCCCGGAGTCCAGCAACCCGTCGACTCGCGGGGACAAATCCAACACCAGCGCACCTTATCCGGAGACGGCCGGCGCTCCGCACCGCGTACGGGCTATTTCTCAGCGAAAATCGGCGGCGCCGTGTTTCCATCAGGTAAATCTGCAGCGAGCTAACCGCCGGCGCACCGAAGCGAAATTCGCACGCTTTTCGGATTATTAACCTGCCCGCCCCGACGCGGCCATCCGGACTTCTTCCGCGCGCACGAGGCCAGTGTGCCACATCACATATCACACTCCCCAGCGTTGGCAAGTACGACAGATCTTTTCTTCCGCTAAACACCCTGTGAACTGGGAAAATGCGGGAATCTACGGACGCGTCGCAATACTCGCGAAACAAGTCAACCGGTCAGTATCGCTTTCCCGGTCCGGAAAGTAAACAGTGTGCAGGTTAAATCTGAGATCTGCCGAAATTGCGATCACTGTCGACGTATCTATTGACGTGATTTCACTGCGCGACCTAACGTACTTCATCGCCGTCGTCGGCGCCGCGCGAAATTGCGGCGACCGCGTACTGCGATCGCCGGAGATCGGCGATACGGTCCGAGCCCGATCTCGGCGAGGTCACTGTCGCCCCCGCCCAGGGTCCGGACAGACCGCTGCTGACAAGCACCGCTCGACAACGCCGACGAGCTCGCACCATGAGGAGTTCACCATGCCCATGCCCACCCACCTCCCCGGTCCCAACGCCGACATCTGGGATTGGCAGATGCGCGGCTCGTGCCGCGGTGTGGACTCCTCCGTCTTCTTCCATCCCGACGGCGAGCGCGGCCGCGCGCGCACCCAACGGGAGTTGCGCGCCAAGGAGATCTGCCGGACCTGCCCGGTGCTCATGCAGTGCCGCAGCCACGCCCTGAAGGTCAGTGAGCCGTACGGCATCTGGGGTGGCATGTCGGAGACCGAACGCGAGCTCCACGCCCGGCGCAACCGCCGCCGGATGGCCGTCTGACCGGCGCTCGCGAAATTCGGTCGCACCCGACCGATCCGAACCAGCTGGGGCGCCGAATACCTAGCAAACACCCGGCCACTGAACGTGGCCGGCGACACTGGTACAGGCGCAGGTTCTCGGCCACCGCCGATTCGCCTGCCGCATGTTGACCAACAGCCGCACCCAAGCCCCAGCGTTTCGTGAAAGTCATCGGCGTGTCACGGCGTGTCTCCGCACACTCCTCGGCGTGTCGTCTTACGGGCGAAATCCGCTGGGCCACAAGTGCGTTGCCCGACGCACCCCACCTGGAAGGAGGTCATAGCGGCGCGCTACGGTAGTGGCCGATGACACAGAATGGAGCGTTGTGACAACGCGGCCGCCGGCCGCAGAGGACGACTCGTTCCAAGGATCCATCGGGGACGGTCGGGTGGCCACACCGAGTGTGGACTCTGCGATCACGGCACGCGCAAGCGAAAGTATCGAGCTGGCGGCACTTCTGGTGCGCTGCGGCCGGTCCGATCAGCAAGCATTCGCCGAGCTGTACGACCGCACGTGCGCCCGGGTATTCGGACTGGTGCTGCGTGTCCTCCACGATTCCGGTTACGCGGAGGAGACGACCCAGGAGGTCTACCTCCAGATCTGGCGCACCGCAGCCAATTTCGACCCGGCCAAGGGTTCGGCGGTGACCTGGCTGATGACGCTCGCGCATCGGCGCGCCGTCGACCGCGTCCGCGCCGAACAGGCGCACGCCCAGCGTGAGGTCACCTACGGCACCGCGACCCTCGGCCACGAATTCGACGAGGTCACCGAGGAAGTCGGCCGCCGACTCGAACAGCAGGCCGTACGCGACAGCCTCGCCACCCTCACCGAAACCCAGCGCGAGGCGATCTCGCTGGCGTATTTCGGCGGCCGGACGTATGCCGAGGTGGCTACCTACCTCGGAGTAGGGTTACCGACCGTCAAGTCCCGTATTCGGGACGGATTGACACGACTGAAAAAGAGTTTGGGAGTGACGTGAGATGAACGAGAGCCAGATCGATCTCGCGCATGCGGTCGCGCTCGGATCGATCGGCGACGAGGACCAGCGCGCGGTGCAGGAGCTGTTCGACTCCGGCGACCCCGTACTGCGCGCGGACTTCGACACGGAAGTGCAACTGACCAGAGAAGCTCTTACCCTGTTCGCCTCGGCGTCGGCCGTCCAGCCACCCGCCACCCTCCGTACCCGGCTCCTGGCCGCGATCGCCGACGATCACGCCCCCGCCGCACGACACATCCGTCCCCCCGCTCACCGCAACGGTGCGGAAGCCGGTCCCACCTCTCTCAACTGAGCTCCGGCCTCCACCGAGCCTCGAGGTAGGCGCAACGCTCCAGCGAGTATCCACTCGCAGCCCCCTCACGAAAACGCCAACGGCCCGTTCACGTTTCGAACGTGAACGGGCCGTTGCGGTCACAAAGGCTCCCGTCACCGAGACCAGGGCCCGACCCAACCCCGCCGGGTTGCGGCCCGACCCAACCCCAACGGGTTGCGGCCCGGCTCGTCGATCGGTGCCCGTTGCGTACGCGACGAAGGAGTGAGCAACGGGTGCCGATCGACGAGCCCTAGGGGGCCGCAACCCCGCCGGAGCGGAGCGGAGGCCGATAACTCAGTGCGCGTGGCCGTGGTGGTCGTCGGCCTCGTCCGCGGCCGGCTTGTCGACCACGGCGCTCTCGGTGGTGAGCACCATGCGCGCCACGGAGGTGGCGTTGAGGACCGCGGAGCGGGTGACCTTGACCGGGTCGACGACGCCGTCGGTGATCAGGTCGCCGTAGGTCAGGGTGGCGGCGTTGAAGCCGTCCTTGCCCTCGCTGACCTTGCTGACCACGACCGCGCCGTCGATACCGGCGTTGGTGGCGATCCAGTACAGCGGCGCCCGCAGCGCCTGCCGCACGACCTCGACGCCGATGGCCTGGTCACCGGTCAGCGAGTCGCGCAGTTCGACCAGCTTGGTCGCCGCCTGCACCAGCGCGGTACCGCCACCGGAGACGATGCCCTCCTCGACCGCGGCCTTGGCCGCGCTGACCGCGTCCTCGACCCGGTACTTGCGCTCCTTGAGCGCGGTTTCGGTGGCCGCACCGACCTTGATGACCGCGACGCCGCCGGACAGCTTGGCCAGCCGCTCCTCCAGCTTCTCGCGGTCCCAGTCGGAGTCGGTGGCCTCGATCTCGCCGCGCAGCTGCGCGACGCGGGCGTCGATGGCCTCCTGGGTGCCGGCGCCGTCGACGATGGTGGTCTCGTCCTTGGTGACGACCACGCGGCGGGCGTGGCCGAGCAGGTCCAGACCGGCCTCGCGCAGGCTGATGCCCAGGTCGGGGTTGATCACGGTGCCACCGGTGACGACGGCCAGGTCGTCGAGGAACGCCTTGCGGCGGTCACCGAAGAACGGCGCCTTGACAGCGACGACCTTGAGGGTCTTGCGGATGGCGTTGACGACCAGGGTGGACAGCGCCTCGCCCTCGATGTCCTCGGCGATGATCAGCACCGGCTTGCCGGATTCGGCGATCTTCTCGAGCAGCGGCAGGAAGTCGGGCAGCGAGCTGATCTTTTCCCGGTGCAGCAGCACCTGGACGTCCTCGAGGACGGCTTCCTGCTTGTCGGGGTCGGTGACGAAGTAGCCCGACAGGTAGCCCTTGTCGAACTGCACGCCCTCGGTGATCTCCAGGTCGGTGCTGACCGTGGAGGATTCCTCGACGGTGACGACGCCGTCCTTGCCGACGGTGGTCAGGGCCTTGCCGACCATTTCGCCGATTTCCTCGTCGCGCGAGGAGACGGTGGCGACCTGGGCGATGGCCTTCTCGCCGGAGACCGGCTTCGCGGCGGCCAGCAGCGCCTCCGACACGACGTCGGCGGCCTTGCTCATGCCGACGCCGAGGCCGATCGGGTTGGCGCCGGCGGCGAGGTTCTTGAGGCCGCCCTTGATGAGGGCCTGGGCCAGCACGGTGGCGGTGGTGGTGCCGTCGCCGGCGACGTCGTTGGTCTTGGTGGCGACGCTCTTGACCAGCTGCGCGCCGAGGTTCTCGAACGGATCCTCGAGGTCGATGTCGCGCGCGATGGTGACGCCGTCGTTGGTGACGGTGGGGCCGCCGAACGCCTTGGCCAGCACCACGTGCCGGCCGCGCGGGCCGAGGGTGACCTTGACGGCGTCGGCCAGCTTGTCGACGCCGCGTTCCATTGCCCGACGAGCCTTCTCGTCGAACTCGATCTGCTTTGCCATGGTTGAGATGTCCTTGGGGTGGGAGTGGTGGACGGGCCTGCGACGACCCGCGGCCTGGAGTGGCGACCTGGACGATCCCGGCCACAACGATCACTGCCCCGGCGCCCATGCGTGGGACACCGGGGCAGTGATCGTTACGGTGCGATCCGGATCGCGACGGCCGCGTGGGTCATCGGTCGGTCATCACTTGTCGACGACGGCCAGCAGGTCGCGCGCCGACAGGATCAGGTACTCCTCGCCGTTGTACTTGATCTCGGTGCCGCCGTACTTGCTGTAGATGACGACGTCGCCTTCCTTGACATCCAGCGGAATGCGCTTCTCGCCGTCCTCGTCCCACCGGCCGGGTCCTACGGCGACGACGGTGCCCTCCTGGGGCTTCTCCTTCGCCGTGTCGGGGATGACCAGGCCGGAGGCGGTCGTCGTCTCGGCCTCGTTGGCCTGGACGAGGATCTTGTCCTCGAGCGGCTTGATGTTCACGCTCGCCACGTTGAGCCCTCCACTTTCAGGGGATTCGGTCGTCCGGGGCTGTTCCCCGGACTCACGGTTTGGTCACGGTGTTGATGCGGCGTTCGTGGAGTTACCACTACCGCCGTGCCGACCCTGCGCACAGCCCCGTCGTCGCGGGTGCCGGGACCCTTGCCCAAAGTCGAGCTGGCACCTGAGCACAACCAGTGCCGACTAGCACTCTATACACGAGAGTGCCAGCGCTCAAGGGTGGGCAGTGCTGACATCGCGACACGCCCGAGGGCGTGGCAATTGCTCCGAAAAATCTGTAACGTTCGGATAACGGATTGTGACAGTATGTAAGACGGTTTCGTGATCGGTCATGCCGTACGACAGTTGTGTCGTTACGGCGCGTCCATCGGCCGTAACCGTCACGCGATCCGTTGAGTACCACTGCTTCACCCACTCGCGCGACAACCTCGCGCACACCTGAGACGAGAACAAGACCGCACGTGATCGACGGCCGGTCCCGACCCTGAAAACGGATCGCACCTGATGGGACCGAAAGCCTGACGGAATGGCGCCTCACCGGACCGCCCCCGACGGAGGAAGACCCGCCCCGATCCGCGCGCGGAGTATTCGCCGCACAGCGGATGCCCGTGATGTCCGTTCGAGATGGTCGGTTCCACCAAGGCCGTCCGCTCGACCAGCTCGAGAAGGGAGGTGAACATGCGAACATCCCTCGGTATCTCCGCCGGGAACGAGGTCGTCTGCTCGGCCGTCGTCACCACCACCCCCAACGGCGCCCAGAGCTTCGACTACCGCGTCGTGTCGGCCGATGTGGCACATTCCGATCCGGGTGATCTGGTCGCCTCGTCGATCGAGCTGATGACCACGCAGATGCCTCGCGACTACCTGCACCGGGTCGGCACGCACACGCCCGGCGCCTCGGCGCCCCAGACCCAGCCCGTCCCGGCCGGGGCCATCGCGGTCGCCTACCGCGATCGTGAGCAGGCGATGGCGATTCGCGCCGCGATCGGCAAGCAGCGCCGGGATGTGCAGCTCATCCCCGAAAGTACTGCGGCACTCACCTATTTGCGCGAGACCGGCCTCCTCGACCGCTACGAGACGGTGGCCGTGATCGACCTCGGCGCCTCCGGTACGACGGTCACCGTGGCCGATCTGGCCGACGACACCGTGCTGCGTTCGGAGCGCACCGAGACGATCAGTGGCGCCGCGGTGGACGAGCTGATCTATCACCATCTGCTGGACTGCCATTTCGCCCGCAGGGGCACCCGGCCCAACCGGACCATGCTGATCAACCGCAGCCGGGCCGCCAAGGAGCATCTGTCCATCGCCCCGGCGGTGACCATCGATCACGTCGCCGGGCAGCCGCTGAAGCTGACCCGCGCCGATTTCGGTGAACTGATCGCCGATCTGCTGCACGAGGCGGCAGACTACGCCCGCGCGGTCTTCGCACGAGCGCCGAAATCCCCGGAGGCAGTGGCGATCATCGGCGGCGGCGCCAATATCGCCTCGCTGGTCGAGGGACTCGACGCACTGCTCGACATTCCGGTGGTCTCGGTTCCGGAGCCGGAGGCGGTGACCGCGAAAGGCGCGGCGCTGGTGGCCGATTCGGCCCAGCCCTCGACCTTCTCCCCGATCGCGCTCGGTGGCGACGGATCGGCCGGAACCTTCACCAAACTGATCGGCACCCTCGTCGGTGCGGTCGTGGTGGTCGGTCTCGTGGTCGGCTACGGCGTCAAGGAGCTCGTGCCGACCGCCCACCAGGATGTGACCCCGGCGGGGACTACCGGTACCCAGCTGACCACGTCGCCCGCGTCGTCTCCGATGCCAACGGGTACATCGACGGACGGCACCGGGCAGAGCCGGACCGAGCATCCGCCGACGAGCTCCACCCAACCCGGCAGTTCGGCACCCGGCACATCGCCGGGCAGCTCGCTGCCGACCACCCATGCCGATCAGGTGCCGGCGGTCACGCCGACGACCAGCGCGCCGGTCCTGCGGCCGGATCCGAATCTGCCGCAGATCCCGCTGCCCAACCTGCCGCATCTGCTCGGCCCGCTGCTGGGAACCACCACGCCGCAACCGGTTACGCCCGAGACGACCACACCGGACAGCCCTACCCCGGGGGCCGCGCCGACCAAGCCGGGCAGCACCCGAATTCCGGTACCGCCGCACTCGAGTTCCGGGTCCGCGGAGACGGACCCGGCCCAGCCCGCCGAGCCGGGTGAATCCACTCCCTCCGGGCAGCCGACAGCGCCCAGCACGACCGTGCAGCCCCAGAACTGAGCCGGTGGAATCCTTTTCGGGACGGCCTCAGCGAATCTGGCTGGTGGACACCGAAAGACCCGGGTCGGTCGCGACCGTCAACGGAGACGGTTCGGCGCCGCCCGCGATCACGTGGGCGCCCAGGGTGGCGATCATGACGCCGTTGTCGGTGCACAAGCGCGGCTTCGGCACCCGGAGGGTCAGACCGGCGGCCGCGCACCGCTCTTCGGCCATCGACCGGATCCGGGAGTTGGCGGTCGCGCCGCCACCGAGCACGAGCGTGTCCACACCGACATCCTGCGCCGCGCGCACGGCCTTCATGGTCAGCACGTCGGCCACCGCCTCCTGGAACGAGGCCGCGATATCGGGGATCGGCAGCTCGGTCCCGTTGCGCTGGGCCGCCTCGACGTAGCGGGCGACGGCCGTCTTGAGACCGGAGAAGGAGAAGTCGTAGCGCGGATCACGCGGCCCGGTCATCCCGCGCGGGAATGCGATCGCGGCCGGATCACCGTGGACCGCAGCGGCATCCAGCGCCGGACCGCCCGGGAAGCCGAGGTCCAACAGCCGCGCCACCTTGTCGAACGCCTCGCCGGCGGCATCGTCGACGGTGCTGCCGAGTTCGGCGATCGGCTCGGCCAGATCGGTCACGTGCAGCAGATGGGTATGCCCGCCGGAGACCAGCAGGGCCACGCACGGCGGCATCGGTCCGTGTTCGAGAGTGTCGACGGCGACGTGCCCGCCGAGATGGTTCAACGCGTACAGGGGGATATCCCAGGCCGCCGCATAGGCTTTCGCGGCCGCCACGCCCACCAGCAGCGCACCGGCCAGGCCCGGTCCGATGGTGACCGCCAGCGCATCGGGCTTGGCGATGCCGGCCGTCGACAGCGCACGCCGCATGGCGGGCACGATGGCCTCGAGATGGGCGCGCGAGGCGATCTCGGGAACCACGCCACCGAACCGCGCATGCTGATCGACGCTGGAGGCGACCTCGTCGGCGAGTAGCTCGCAGGTGCCGTCCGGATGGCGGCGCACGATGCCGACACCGGTTTCGTCACAGGAACTTTCGACACCCAGGACGATCATGACAGGACCTCGGAGTCGTGGGCGCGCTCGACGCCCGGGTGCGGGAATCCGGTCATCGCCGGGCGGCGCATGGTGAACGCGTCGGCGCCGCTGGGCTGGTAGTAGCTCTTGCGCAGGCCGATGATGTGGAAGCCGTGCTTCTCGTAGAGCGCGATGGCCGGGGCATTGTCGGTGCGCACCTCGAGGAAGACGGGCCCACCGCGCCGCCCGGCCTCGGCCAGCAACGCGCGCAACAGGGCGGTCCCGATGCCGCCGCGGTGCACATCCGGATCGACACCGATGGTGTGAATCTCGGCCTCGGGATGGTCGAGCGTGCCCAGCAGTGCGATGCCCGCGTACCCGAGCATGCGCCCCGCGTCGTCACGCGCCACCAGATAGCGATTGTGCGAACCGGCCAGCTCCGAGCGGAAGGCGACGTCCTGCCAGGGATCGTCCTCCGGGAACAGCAGCAGTTCCAATTCCACGCAGCGCGCGATATCGGCCGGGCCCATCGGTTCGATATGGACCACCGGCGAGGATTCGGTACTCATCGCACCGCCTGATAGCTGCGTTCGACCGCATCGGGACGGCGCAGATACAGCGGGACCAGCGGCTGCGGCGTCGCGCGCGCGAGGATGTCGTGGGCGGCACACCGCACCAGCCCCGCCGCCGAGGGGGTCTCCACCGGCAGCACCGGAAGATCGAAAAAGTCCACGTGCGAGGGTGATCCGGCGATCGCGGTCGCGTCCCCGGAATCCAGATCGACCGGTTTGCACACGCCGGGACCGTCGACGCGGCCGCCGCGGCGATACCGCGCCCAGTACACCTCGCGGCGGCGGGCGTCGGTCACCACGAGCAATTCGGCGCCGGAGCTCTCGTCCTGACCGGCCGGCACCTCGGGCCATGCCTCCGCGGCGATGGCGTCGAGACTGCAGACGCCGTGCACCGGCAGGCCCAGGGCGTCACCGAAGGCGGCGGCGGTCGCCATTCCCACCCGCAGGCCGGTGAACGGGCCGGGGCCGATACCCACCACGACCGCCCCGATATCGGTGCGCGTGCGGTCGGCCTCCTCGAGGCAGGCCAGAATCTGCGGGGTGAGCACTTCGTTGTGGGCGCGCGCGTCCACGGTCACCCGGGAGGCGAGAGTGCGGACCTGCGGCTGTGTGGCGGCCTGCTCCAGTTCCACCAGTCCTGCTGTAACGGCAGGCGTCGCGGTGTCGACAGCAAGTACAAGCATGATTGCCTCAACGATACCGGTTGGTCACCTCCCGTATGCCATCAGCGCCGTCGGCGTATTCGCATGTCGCAACCGCGGGGCAAACCGCTGCCGGCCGGACGTGCGCACGTCGTGACAAGGCGACCGCGTGGCGCTCGTCAACGACCAAGTGCCGCAACAACTGCCGGGGTGCCGGTGCGGAGGTCCGTGATCCGGGCCCGGCGGCCGGGCCGGATTCCGCGCTGCCGCGTATTCGCCCGAGGCGCATCGGTGGCGAGCATCACAACCGATCAGTACTGACCGACCCACTCCCAGGTGGCGGTGCGGGTCTCCGATTCCGCTTCCCGATACAACCGCACCCGCAGATGACGGTCCGCGAGATGTTCGACGACGCCGAGGCCCCACTCGACCACCACCACCGATTCGTGCAGATCGGCATCGAGATCCAGCGCGTCGAGCTCGTCGAGATCACCGCCCAGCCGGTAGGCGTCGACATGCACCAGCGGTATCGATCCCGGCGCCGCGCCCGCGCGGTGCTGCCGCGCGATGATGAAGGTCGGTGAGCTGACCCGTCCTTCGACCCCGAGCCCGGCCGCGATCCCCCGGGTCAGCGCGGTCTTCCCCGCGCCCAGCGGGCCGTCGAGCACCACCAGATCGCCGGGCCGCAGCTCGGCGGCCAACTCCCGGCCCAGCGCCTCGGTATCGGCGACCGTGGGCAGTTCGCGGCTCTCGGCCTCGCCCTGTGCTTCCGGGGCTTGCTCGCGATGCTCAGCCATTGCTCGCCTCCCGCCCCACGCCGTAGTCGACGGACGCGCCGCCGAATACGCCCGTGCGCAACAGCAATCGATCCAGCGCGGCGTTGATCAGCTCGGGATACTGCAGATGCACCATATGCGCGGCGTCGGTGACCCGGATCAGATCGGCGTCCGGCAGCCGGGCGGCGAGTTCCCGCGAATTGCGGAACGGGATGATCAGGTCGTGGTCGCCGCCGACGACCAGCGCCGGCCGCGGCGCGAGCACCGGCAGCGCCGCCGATTCGTCGTGCACCTGCAGGGCTTCGAGAAATTTCACGATGGTCTCGACCGGTGTGCGATCGATCATCGAGGTGGTGAATCGCGACAGTGTCGGACTGACGTCGCCGTGGAACGAACTGACGTGCAGCACCGGGGTGATCAGCTGACGGGCCGTGACCCGCCCCGCCTGCACCAGCGCCGGGGAGGTGTGTGCGAGCACCCGGAACCCGTCGATCGCGGGACTGCGCAACAGCTGTGCCGCACCGGCGCGGGTCACCCCGGCCGCGGTGGTGGACAGCAGTGCGGAGGCCAGCACGCGGCGCTCGAACAATTGCGGATCGCGCGCGGCCGCCGCGAGAATCGCCATCCCACCCATGGAATGCCCCACCAGCACCAGCGGCCCGTCGGGGGCACAGTCCTCGATCACCCGCAGCAGATCGCGTCCCAGCTGTGGAACCGTGCAATTCGCAGTGCTCGACGTGCCGGAACTGCCGTGCCCGCGCAGATCGAAGAACACCATGCGGACCTGCGCGCCCCACTGCCGCGCCAGATCGCGGCGCTGAAAGTGGAACGACTGCATGCTGTTACAGAATCCGTGCACGAAAACGACGGTGGCAGCCGGGTTCTCGGCGCCGACGACGCGCGCGGCCAGCGGTACGCCGTCGTCGGCCACCACCCGGCGCGCGGGATCACGGTCCAGCAAGGTGAAATCCTCGTCGCGCAGGTCGTCACCGCGAGCCGGCCAGGCGACGGCGGCGCCCATGCGCCGCAGGGCCTGCGCACCGGCCAGCGCGCCCAGCACACTCGCCGACGCCACCCCGCCACGCAGCAGTGTGGACCGTAACCGGCGCGCGCTCCGAAACTGATGTGCCCGTTCGGGTTCCATCACACCACCCCTGCCTGTCCGGTATAGCCTCGCACGACACGGCCGCGCGGGGAACACACGATCTCGTAATGGATGGTGTTCATCAGTTCCGCCCACCGCTGGGCGTGCGGATCACCCGGTGCCCCGCCGAACAGCACCGCGCGATCCCCCTCCTGCACTCCCTGCCGGTTCTCGCCCAGGTCCACGACCAGCTGATCCATGCACACTCGGCCGATGTTCGGATACTCCGCATCCCCGATCCGCAGCGCGATCCGACCGCCCAGGCCGCGCGGCACACCGTCGGCGTAACCGGCCGGAATCAGTGCCACTGTGGTGTCGTGCGGCGCGATCCACTCGTGCCCGTAGGACACGCCCTCGCCCTGCGCCACCCGCTTGACCAGGGCGACCCGGGCTCGGAAGGTCATGGCCGGGCGCAGGCCGAAGTCGGAGATCTCCGGAATCGGACTCAGGCCGTAGACGGCGATACCTGGCCGCACCATGTCGAACGCCAGATCGGGCCGGGTGAGCGTGGCCGCGGAGTTGGCCAGGTGCACCACCTCGGGCTGCAGCCCGTAGTCCTTGGCGAGGGCGATGGCCTCGACGAATCTGTCCCGCTGCACGTCGATGACCGGATGCTGCGGCTGATCGGCGTGGGCGAGGTGGGAGAACATCGCCCGCAGATGCACCACGCGCTCGGCGACCAGCTCCTGCAGCAGGGTCAGCACGTGCGGATACTCCGTGGAGGAGACGCCGTTGCGATTCAGGCCGGTATCGAGCTTCAGCGTGACGGTCGCGGTGGTTCCGCTCGCCCGCGCCGCGCGCTCCACCGCCCGCAGGTGGGCGGTCGAGGAGACTCCGATCTCGATATCGGCGGCGATCGCGGCGGCGTAATCCGCGTCCGAGGTGTTGAGCCAGCTGAGGATGGGCGCGGTGATACCGGCCGCGCGCAACTCCAGCGCCTCGGGGATGGTGGTCACGCCGAGTTCGGCCGCGCCCGCGGCCAGTGCCGCCCGGCCGACCTGCACCGCTCCGTGGTTGTAGGCGTCGGCCTTCACCACCACCATCACCGCGGCATCGCCCGCGTGTTCGCGCAGTATCCGCACGTTGTGTGCGATGGCATCCAGATCGACGACGGTCTCCACCTGCGGATCAGCGCTACTCACGGCTACCGATCCTGCCACGCGGCGCGTCGCGCCCACCCGGCGCGCCCGGGTGATATCGGATCGAGCCGAAATCAACCCTTGCTTGGAGTGCACTCCAGCTCATTAGCGTGGTTCACGCGGGCACACGCCGCCCGCCACCACCCATCGACCAGAGGGGTTTCATGAGCAAGGTTTGGTTCATCACCGGCGTCTCGCGCGGCTTCGGCCGCGAATGGGCTCTGGCGGCCCTCGAGCGCGGCGACCGGGTCGCCGGAACCGCGCGCAAGCTGGAGACACTCGACGACATCGTCGCCGCCTACCCCGACACCTTCCTGCCGCTGCAACTCGACGTCACCGACCGCGCGGGCGACTTCGCGGCGGTCGCGGAGGCCGCCGAGCGGTTCGGCCGCCTGGACGTCGTGGTCAACAACGCGGGGTACGGCCATTTCGGCATGATCGAGGAACTGACCGAAGAGGAGATCCGCGCTCAGCTCGAGACCAACGTCTTCGGGGCGCTGTGGGTCACCCAGGCGGCGCTGCCGATCCTGCGCGAGCAGGGCAGCGGGCACATCATCCAGGTGTCGAGCATCGGCGGGATCAGCGCCTTCCCGAATCTGGGCGCCTATCACGCGTCGAAGTGGGCGCTCGAGGGGTTCTCGCAGTCGCTGGCGCAGGAGGTCGCCGGTTTCGGCATCCACGTCACATTGATCGAGCCGGGCGGGTTCAGCACCGATTGGGCCGGCCCGTCGTCGGTGCACAGCACGGAGAACCCCGCCTACGACGAGGTGCGGGCGGCGCGCAATCGGACCCGTTCGGCCCAGCAGCCCGGCGAGCCGACGGCCACGCGGGCGGCGATCCTGGCCGTGGTCGACGCCGACAAGCCGCCGTTGCGGCTGTTCCTGGGGACCGCGCCGCTGCAGATCGCGACCGCCGACTACGAGTCGCGACTGTCGACCTGGCGCGAATGGGAGTCGGTCACGCGGGCCGCCCAGGGCGACTGACCGGGCACGAACCGGGCGGACCGGAGTTGCTCGCGCTTCGGTCCCGGCACCCGGCCGTCCACCGTGGTTCCGCCGTGGCGAAGATGGCGCGGTCAGAACGGATCGGCCGGCAGTCCGTCCGCGGCATCGGCGAGACTACGCAGGGTCCGCACCGCGGCTCGTAGGTGATGCAGCAGCGGAGTGGCCGAAATGGGCGCTGCCGCATCACTGTCGGCATGGGCGGCGAGATTCGCGGCGAGGGCGTGGACACGCGCGGCGGCCGCCGCCGCCCACCCCGGGTCCCGTCCCGCTGCCAGCAGTGCGCCGATGACGCCGGACAGTACGTCCCCGGCGCCCGCGGTGGCCGCCCAGGAACCGCCCGCCTCGTTGACCAGCGTCGGCTCGCCGGGGGTGGCGACCAGCGTGGACCGCCCCTTCAGCAGGACCGTGACCTGCCACTTCTCGGCGAGTTCGCGCACCGCCGCCACCCGGTCGGGGCCGAGTTCACGGCCGGTCAGACGCGCGAATTCGCCTGCGTGCGGGGTCAATACGGTCGGTGCGCCGCGACCGGTGACCAGCTCCGGCGTGGCGGCCAGCAGGGTCAACCCGTCGGCGTCGACCACCACGGGCAGATCGGTGGCCAGGACTTCCGCCAGGCGCTCGCGCGCGGCGTCGTCGGTGCCCGCCCCGGGCCCGAACACCCAGGACTGCACCCGCCCGGTTCCGGAAATACTCTCGGCCGCAATGACTTCCGGGAATTGCGCGAGAACCTGCGCGGCCGCGGTTCCGGCGTAGCGGACCATGCCGGAGGTGGCGGCCACCGCGGCGCCGGTACACAACACCGCGGCACCGGGATAGATGTCGCTGCCGGCGTGGATGCCGGTGACACCCTGCGTGTATTTGTCGTCGTGCGGTCCGGGCACCGGCCAGTCGCGACCGATAGACACCGGCTCCAACGCGGCCAGCTGCGGCTCGGGCAGGCGTAAACCGATGGGAACCAGCTGAATTCGCCCACACCACGGCGCGGCCAGCGCGTGCACCGGTTTATAGGAACCGAAGGTGACCGTCACCGCGGCCCGTACCGCCGGGCCGTCCACCGCACCGGTATTCGGATCGACACCGCTCGGCAGGTCGGCGGCGACGATCGGCGCCTCGATCGCCGCTACCAACTCGGCGGCCCGGGGTCGCAGCGCACCTCGGCCGGAGATCCCGATGATGCCGTCGACCACCAGGTCCGGCGTGCCGAGCAGTTCGGCGGCCGATCCCGCCCCGGCCTCACGAATCCGCCCGCCCGCCCGGCGCAGCGCGGCGAGTCCTTCCGCATGCGCTCGCTCGGGC
>NZ_BDBF01000035.1 GCF_001612845.1 Nocardia elegans NBRC 108235
CACCGGTCGCCGCCGGGGTGATCGCCCGGCGCCGCGGCATGATGGCGCTGCTGGAGCGCGTCGGCGCCGACGACCGCGCGGTCCGCAGGATGCATCGCTTGCGGTGTGAATTCGGCAGCGGCCCGGTCGAACTGGTGCTGCCCGGCCGGCGGGTGCTGGTGCCGTTGGATCCCGCCGACGTCTCGCGTCGCCTACGTCGCGATCTGGCTCTGTTCCTCACCACGAGCCTGCTGGCGCATCTGATCGACGAACTGGATCTCGAGCTGCGCTCGCACCCGCAGCCCACCCCCGCGGCGGCGCTGCCGATCACCTTCGACAACTTCCGCATCGACTTCACCGCGCGGGCCCGCGCGCTCCAAGCGGCACAGTCGCATTCGCCGGGAGGGAGGTGACGGTCATGCGTGTGGTCGTGGTCGGCGCCACCGGAAACGTCGGTACCGCGGTGGTCTCCGCGCTGGCGCGGCGTCCCGAGATCGACGCGATCGTCGGATTGGCCCGGCGGCTGCCGCGGCAACCGATCGACGGAGTGCGGTGGGCGCGTGCCGACATACGCTGCGACGATCTGCTCACCGAATTCCGCGGCGCCGATGTGGTGGTCCATCTCGCGTGGTTGTTCCAGCCGACGCATCGGCCGCTCGAGACCTGGCGCGCGAACGTACAGGGCACCGAACGGGTACTGCGCGCGGTCGCGGAGGCCGGTGTTCCGTCACTGGTGTACGCGTCGTCGGTCGGCGCGTATTCCCCTGCGCACCACGATGATCCCGTCGGCGAGGACTGGCCCACGGAGGGCTGGCCTCCGGCCGGGTACATGCGAGAGAAGGCCTACGTCGAGCGTCTGCTCGATCTGTTCGAGAACGAGCATCCGGACCGGCGCGTGGTGCGGATGCGGCCCGCCTTCACATTCCAGCAGGCCTCCGCGAGCCAGCAGCGCCGCCTGTTCGCCGGCCCGCTGGTTCCGGGCAGTGTGCTGCGCCCGCCGCTGATTCCGGTGCTGCCCGTGCCGGCGGGTCTGCGGCTGCAGGCGGTGCACGCCGACGACATCGGCAGCGCCTACAGTCTCGCCATCGTCGACCCTAGTGTGCACGGCCCCTTCAACCTCGCGGCCGACCCAGTGATCGACCGCGCGAAACTCGGCGTATTGTTCGATGCGCCAACGGTTTCCGTACCACCCGGGGCCGTGCGAGCCGCCTTGGCCGTCGGCTGGCGCCTGCGCCTGGTCCCCGCCCCGCCCGAACTGTTCGACGCGATGATGCGCCTGCCGATCATGGATACCACCCGGGCCAGGCGCGATCTGGGCTGGACGCCGCGCATCGACGCCGTGTCCGCCCTGCGCGAAGTCCTCACCGGTATGAGTCACGGATCCGGCGGCGCCACACCACCATTGGCGTCCGACGCCGGCGGGCGGCTGCGGGTGCGGGAATTCGCCTCCGGTGTCGGCGGCACCGACCCGGTCGACCGCTGGGGCGCGGACCTGTGAGCGTCCCCGCGCGCCCCGGCCACACGCTGAACCACGCGTTTCGCCGCCGCGTGGGACCTGTGGGGGATTCACACCACAGGTAGGAGGTGATCGACGATGTGCATGCAGATGATCGCGATGCAGTCCGGGTCGAGGTCGATGCCGCGTGTTACTTGCCACGAGAGACCTTGCCCCGAAGCCGACTGTCGCTCGTTCCGCCGTACTCCTCATAGTGATAGGTCGCCGAAACCACCCGGCTACTGCCGTCCGCACACTTCGGATCGCGCAGGCGAGTAAACGCGAACCCGTTGCCGGTACCGGGCTGATGCAGCAGCAATTCGGTTGCCGGCGGACCCGACCGAAACGGCAGCTCGTCTCGGAACGACATCGCGGTCGGCGGGGTGGTTTCGACGCTGCCCGTGCCGTTACGCAGAGTGACCAGGACCCCGAACACGTTGTCCGGCCCGTTCTTCGGCGGAGACACTGTGTCGCGTCGCCCGTATAGACGGTCGCCTGTCCCTCGTCCGTCCAGTCCGACACTTTCCTGCCGCAATGGGAGTTGGTGTGGTCGAATCGTCCCTTTCCCGTTCAGGAATCGAGCGCGCTGTCGGCGCGCCCGGGCACTTCGACCTCGTCCGGCGTCTTGTCCGGCCGCAAGCCGCGCCAGGACGGGTGGCGCAGGCGCCCGTCGCCGGTCCGCTCCGTGAACGACACCTCGCCCACCAGTTCGGGTTCCACCCAGATCGCGTCCTTCACCGGCGCCGCGACAGTGGGGGCCTGTCGTCGCAGCGGACGCAACCGGGCCTGGAGATCGTCGAGCATGGCCTGCGTGAAACCGGTCCCCACATTGCCGATGTAGACCAATTCCCCGGTCTCGTCGTGCACGCCCATGAGCAGTGAGCCGATGCGTCCCGCGCGACGGCCGGCGCCGGGCCGCCACCCGACGATGACGATCTCCTGATCTTTCACGTTCTTGACCTTCGTCCACAGCGGACTGCGCCGGCCCGGCAGATAGGGACTGTCGAGCCGCTTGCACACGATGCCCTCGAGCCCCAACCGCGCCGATTCGGCGAGCACATCGGCGCCGGTACCGGTCAGCCGCGGCGGGATGCGCCAGCTCGGACCGCGCAGGCCGAGTTGTTCCAGCAGGCCGCGGCGTTGCTCGTACGGCAGGTCGATCAGCGGGCGGTCGCCGATGTGCAGCAGATCGAAGATGAGGTAGGTGGCGGGTACCGAGCGCGTCAATGCGCGGATCATGGCCGGATTGCGCTGGTGCATCCGCGGTTGCAGGGCTGCGAAGGAGGTACGGCCGTCGGCGGCGAAGGCAACGATTTCGCCGTCGACGACGATCGGCGGCACTGCGGGCGCGAGGTCGGCGAACTCCGGCCAGGCGGCGGTCACATCGTTGCCGTTGCGCGAGACCAGCCGCAATTCCCGCTGGACGTAACCGATGGCGCGGATACCGTCGAATTTCACCTCGTACGCCCAGGCCGCACCGTCGGCGGGCAGAGCGCCGGCGGTCGCCAGCATCGCCGCGTATCGCGGCAATCCACTCATGAGTGCCCACCTTTCGATCAATGGCTATTTCTCGGTTACTACCCTGAATCCTCCTCTTACAGAGCCGATGACGCTGACACTTCAGTCACGACCCGATCTCGCAACCCGCCGATTGACCAGCCGAACGGCAATTTCGTATGGTTGTGCGAGCGACGATTCGAGGAACCCGGTGAAAATCCGGGACGGTCGCGCCACTGTGAGCGTTTCGCCGGGCGGAATGTGAGTCAGATACTCGGATCGCGTGGTAACCACCATCGAGCGGGGACGCGCAATCCCCGGAGGAGAGTCACATGGCGACGTCCTATGTTCCCCGGTCCGGCCTGGAGTCGATTCGGCTCTCCATTCCCACGACGGCCCTGCGGCTGGGCGGCACCACGCTCCTGGCTCTGCTCGCCCTCTACTTCATCGGCATCGATCAGGGCGCGGTCTCGATCTTCGGAGACGATATGCACGTGCACGAATTCGTCCACGACGCACGGCATTTCCTCGGCTACCCCTGCCACTGACCGCGGGATCGAGCGCCCACAATGGAAAAACGAATCATCGCCCGCGGTGTGCTGGTCGGTGCGATCGGCGGGCTGGCGGCCTTCGTCTTCGCGCGGATCCTGGCCGAGCCGATCATCGATCGGGCCATCGACTACGAGGGCGGGCGCGACGCGGCGCACACGACACTCGAAGCGGCCGCCGGACATTCGATGGCCGGCATGGAAGAGAGCGAACTGTTCACCCGGTCGGTGCAGTCGACCATCGGTCTCGGCTTCGGCACGGTCGTCTTCGGCGCCGCGATGGGCGCGCTGTTCGCGGTGGTGTACTGCCTGTTCATGGGCCGCGTCGGCAGTTTGAGCCCGCGCAATCTCGCGCTGTCCGTGGCGGGCGGCATGTTCGGCGTGCTGTACGCCGTGCCGTTCCTCAAATATCCGGCCAATCCGCCCTCGATCGGCAATCCCGACACGATCGGGCAACGCACCGGCCTGTACCTGTCGATGGTGGTGATCGCCGCGGTCTGCGCGGTGGGCGCCGTGTGGCTGGGGCGGAAACTGCAAGCGCGCCTGGGTAATTGGACGGCGACCATCGCCGCGGGCCTGGCGTTCGCGGTGGTGGTGACCGCGATCGCGGCGTTGCTTCCCTCACTCGGGCATCTGGCCGCCAACCGGGCACTGGGCGACGCGGCCACCGAAACACCCGGGCCGCTCACCGATTCGAGCGGCCGGATCGTCTATCCGGGGTTCCCCGCCGACGATTTGTACTACTTCCGCTTCTATTCCCTTGCCGCGCAGGTCATTCTGTGGTCCGTCATCGGCGTGGGTTTCGCGACACTGACGCCGCGGCTGTTCCGGCGCGCGGACGAATCGGCCGCGGCCGCGCCGGCAGCGGCGGTATGAGCGCGACCGTCACCCGGCTCACGTTGATCAGCCACGGCATGACCGAGGCGATGCGGACGGCCCGCTTCCCGGTCGACGAACCACTCGCCGAGCTTCCCCGCGACGCCGCCTCCCCCGCGGCGCCGCGGGCCGACCGGGTCCTGGCCGCGCCGGAACTGCGGACCGCCGCGACCGCCACCCTGCTGGGTCTGCGGGCGACCGCCGAACCCGCCCTGCGTGATCTCGACTGCGGCGAGTGGGCGGGCAGGCCGTTGGACTCCCTGAACTCGGCCGACCTCATGGCCTGGATGTCCGATCCCGCCTACCGCGACCACGGCGGTGAAGCGATCACCGACCTGCTCGACCGGATGCGCGACTGGCTCGAATCGGTGGTCGCCGACCGAAGCCGCATCGTCGCGATTACCCATCCCGCCGTCGTCCGCGCGAGTGTGCTGCTCGCCCTCGCCGCGCCGCCGGAATCGTTCTGGCGCATCGACATTCCGCCACTCAGCGCCACCACACTGCACGGCCGCGGCGCCGCCTGGACCGTGCGGCACACCGCGAATCCGCTGTGAGCGGGCAGGTGCCACAACCGGTTACACCCCGGCCACCTCAGTGCGACGCCGGCTTCTTCCCGACCAGATCGGCGAGTACGGCCGCCTCGCTGATGTCGATCCGCTTGGTGGCCGACAGCAGAGTGAGCATGCCGCGCCCGGCGAGTTCGCGGAGGTGGTCGAGCTCGCCGGCGCGTTCCGGATTTCGGAGCTCCTCGCGGTAGCGGCGACCGAACTCGTCGAATTTGGCGGGATCGTGCCCGTACCAGGTGCGCAAGTCGGTCGAGGGTGCGATCGTTTTGCACCACTCGTCGAGGTGGGCGTTCTCCTTGCTCATCCCGCGCGGCCAGAGGCGATCGACCAGCACCCGCATTCCGTCGTCGGGATCGGGATCGTCGTAGATCCGCCGGACCTGAACCCGCGGTTGTGCACTCGCCATCGCGCTGCTCCCTTCGGTCGGCCGTATCGTCCGGCTCCCGCGCCGCGGGATAGCCGGTCCCCCCTCTTCCCACATTCGAGGGTAGTCACGGGAGCAGCGTCTTTCGCCCGCTCGCCACGGCCGCTGCGATTACCTCTACCTACGCAGACGTAGGTTACGGTAGCGTAGGTTGAATGAACGTCCCGACCTCGACCGCCGATCCCGTCGTTGCGCCCCCGTCGGTCGAATTCGACAATCGCGATGCCGTCTACGAGTACTACCGCACCCACCGCGCGCCCCGCACACGCGCGCGCCTGTTCTACGCGATCACCGCGTATCGCAAACGTCCCACGGTCCGCTATGCGGACGGCGCCCGCGCGGCGATCCGGCAGCTGATCCGCGACAACCGCCGCATGATCATCGCGATCAACCATGTCAGCGTGGAAGATCCGCGCACGGTGGCCGCCTTCGCCTGGCGCAGCGTGTTCCGGCCGCGGATCGGCCATATCCGTGTGCTGGCCAAAGACGAACTGTTCACCGAGCCGGAGCAGCGGTCGCGCATCGACATCATGGGCGCCATCCCGGTGTTCCGCGGCAAGGACCACGGCCCACGCGCCGCCTACGCCGCCGGCCAGCAACTGATGGACGTCTGCGTCGGGCGCATGGTCGATGGTGACGACCTCGCGTTGTTCCCGGAGGGCACCTGCAACGAAACCGATCCGGCCCGCGTGCAGACCATCGGCACCGGCATCGGCCACATCGCCGCACGCGCCCGAAAGGCCGGGGCGGCACCGGTTTTCGCCTTCCTCGGCCTGACCTACGGCCCCGACGGCCGCGCCACGTTCTACCTCGACGAGCCGCTGCCGGATTTCCCGGAGCGACCGGCCGAAATCACCCGGGTGGTCGGCAGCCGGATGCAGCGCGCACTCGACGGGGCGATCGCGGCCGTCCGGTAATTCGCTTCAACCGGCCGGCAGGGTGCGCACCCCCGACCCCGCGGCCACCGCACCCACCACCGCGCGGAAGAATTCGACATCGGTTGCGGGCGGCCGCATGCCCACCGCCTCGAGCGCGTAGGCCTTGAAGGCTCGTGCCGCACGGGTCGGCACGTACCGCGTCGGCGAGGCCTGCGCGAACGATGTGTCGCGGTACTCCGTATCGCCCCAGAACCGGACATCGGTGCGTGCGCTACCCAGATACCGGTGGGCCCACTCGCGCGCCGGTTCGCCGAGTGCGGACAGATCTCCGGCGACCGCGAAAGCATGCGGTATCGGCACCTGCCGCCGGCAGCGCAGCACACACCCGAGATCCAGGACGCCCAGCCCGAGAATCGTCAGCGGCCGGATGTCGCCGGGCGCATCGACCGCGACGGTGACCTCCCAGCCGGCGACCGCTCGGTCGAACAGCCAGCCGCCGGCGCGCGAGACGACCTCGACAGGATTGTCCGCGACCACGACCAGCTGATATCGCAGCGAGCGCCGGCCGGATTCGGCCACGGCGCATTCGCGCGGAGCTTCCGCCGCGTGGGCGTTCGTTGGGTACCGGTGCGACACAGCAGACATAGCACTTCCGTTCCGATCACAACCACCACTGCCTTCCCCCGCCTCGGGCGGCCCACATCGCCCGAGCAGAGACTAGTTTATTTTCCCCCAGCGGGAGAAAATATTGGCCGAACTCGTATCCATCCACCGGGCGTGTTGTCCGGACCCGCCGCCGGCAGCCGTAGCCTGAGAGGGGTGAGCGGCGGGAATACAACCGGGTCCGGGACTGGAATCGTGCAGACATCGCGGCGCGGCCGCGGGCGTCCGCCCCGGCTGAGCCGGGATCGCATCGTCGCGGCCGCCCGCGCGCTGCCGCCGGAAACACTCACCATGAAAGCGGTCGCCGACGCGCTGGGCGTCGACCGCAAATCGCTGAACTACTACGTCAGCGACCGCGACGGATTGCTGGAACTGGTCGCGCTGGACGCCTTCGAAACCGAGATCCGCCGCCTGGCCCTGCCCGCCGAGGGCGATTGGCGGCAACTGCTGCGGCTGTTCGCCGCCGCGGTCGCCGAGGCCCTCACCCAGGTCGGCGTCTTGATCTCCTATGTGCGATTCGGTGGCCGAGGCGGCCTGTCGACGCTGGCGGAGATCGAGCGGATATTCCAGTCGCTGGTCGGCGCCGGATTCGAGCCGATGGAGGCCGGGCGCACGCTGCGACTGCTCGCCGATATCGCGTACTCGGCGGCGCGCGAGGCCGCGGAGGCGACCCGGGGCCACGTCGACATCCAGGCCGAACATGTCGCCCGGACCCTGAATTCGGAAGCGGGACAAGAGTTCCCACTCCTGCGCCAGGTCGCGACCACCCGCGAGAGCGCCGCGCGCGTCGGCGAGCAGTTCGAATTCGACCTCGAGCTCGTGATCGCCGGGCTGGAACGCAAGCTCGAGGCACGCGGCCGGGCCTGAGACTCCCGGATTTCGATCCCGGTGACCGTAACGCTGGCCGGGCCCGGCCACCGGGTGGTTACCTACCGGACGTCCGACACGCTGGAAGAGAGGTCGTGCGATGTCCGTCGACGAGGCAACCGGCACCCCGGTGCGAGTGGTCCGGCTGGGAAACCACATCGGCGCCCGGATCGAGGGCGTGCGCCTCGGCGGCTCCCTGGACGCCGACACCGACCGACCCGACGACGGAACCCGTTCGTACCGAACCGAATTCGATTCCCGCTATTTCGAGACCGAACATCCGGTGGTGCGCGTCCATCCCGAGACCGGCGAACACCCGTCGGCGTCGACGGCC
Source organism: Nocardia elegans NBRC 108235 (assembly GCF_001612845.1). GTDB lineage: Bacteria > Actinomycetota > Actinomycetes > Mycobacteriales > Mycobacteriaceae > Nocardia > Nocardia nova. Next base: position 8,128 of record NZ_BDBF01000035.1, read on the forward strand.
GGGCGAGCACGGTGATCGCCGGTGACGCACAGGCCTATTCCCGCGTGGAGTCGCTCCCGCGAGCGGCCTGAACCGCGCGGCGTGCGGAACCGGAGCCGTACTGTCATTTAGTCTTTGACACACCGGCGTCCGGCGGCGGCGCGCGGACGGGTGCGGCAGAGGGCTGACGATGGGAGTCCCGTGAACCTGTGGAATTACATCCGAGGGCGGGGTGACACTCTGGCCTTCCTCACCTATCAGCATGCGTCACTGGCGTTTCAGACGGTTCTGGTCGGCACGATCGTCGCCGTGCTCATCGCGATGGCGGTCTACCGGCTGCCGCTGCTGTCGCAGCTCTCGCTCACCTCGAGCCGGGTCGCGCTGACCATTCCGTCGCTCGCGCTGCTGGCATTGCTGCTGGTGCCGTTCGGGCTGGGCGTCGTCCCGTCGTTCATCATGCTGGCGTTCTTCGCGGCGCTGCCGGTGATCGGCAACGCGATCGTCGGATTGCGCTCGGTACCGGCCTCGGTGGTGGAATCCGCACGCGGAATCGGATTTTCCCGCACCCGCATCCTGCTCACCGTCGAACTGCCGATCGCGTGGCCGGTGATCCTGACCGGTATCCGCGTCTCCACGCAGATGATCGTCGGTGTCGCCGCCATCGTCGCCTACGTCCTGGGGCCAGGTCTGGGATCGCTGATCTTCAACGGCCTGTCGCGCCTGGGCGGCGCGAACGCCCTGGAGACGGCGGCCACGGGCACGATCCTCATCGTCATCGTGGCGCTGGTGTTCGACGCGCTACTCGTTCTGCTGGGCCGCCTCACCATCGCAAAAGGACTCTCATGACCGACGCTGTGACCGACCGGCCCGGACCGGCGACGCCGGAACGCAATGTCACCGGGGCGTCCATCGTCCTCGACTCGGTCGTGAAGAGGTACAAAGGCCAGGATAAACCGGCCGTCGCCCGCCTCGACCTCGAGATCGAGGCCGGACAGATCGTCGCCTTCGTCGGCCCCTCCGGCTGCGGCAAGACGACCACCCTGAAGATGATCAACCGGCTGATCGAACCGACGGAGGGCCGCATCTTCATCGGCGGGCGCGACGTCACCCGCGAGGACCCGGACAAGTTGCGGCAGTCGATCGGGTACGTCATCCAATCCGGCGGCCTGTTCCCGCACTGGTCGGTGCGCAAGAACGTGGGCGCGATCCCGCGGGTGCTCGGCTGGGACAAGAAGCGGATCGCCGAACGCACCGACTATCTGCTCGAACTCGTCGGCCTGGATCCCGGCGTCTTCGCCGACCGGCTGCCCAAGGACATGTCCGGCGGACAGCAGCAGCGGGTCGGTGTCGCGCGGGCGCTGGCCGCCGATCCCCCGGTGCTGCTGATGGACGAGCCGTTCGGCGCGGTCGACCCGATCACCCGGGTTCGCCTGCAGGACAGCCTGATCGCGATTCAGCACGAACTCGGCAAGACCATCGTCGTCGTCACCCACGATTTCGAGGAAGCCACCAAACTCGGCGACAAGGTGCTCATCCTGTCCGAGGGTGGGCACGTCGAGCAGTACGCGCGGCCCGAGGAGATCCTCACCGCACCGGCCACGCCCTTCGTGGAGGAATTCGTCGGATCCGGCGCCAAACTCGCCTATCTGACCGTGCAGCGGGTGCGCGACGTGGAATGGGACGACGTGGTCACCGCCCGCATCGGAGAGCCGGCGCAGGCGGTGATCCAGCGCGCGCGGGCCGCCGGGCAGACCTGGGTGGTGGTCGTCGACGATGCCGGACGGCCACGGTCGTGGCCCTCGCTCACCGAACTGGCGAGCAAACCGGAGGTGTCGGACTACCTCGATCGGCGGTTGCCGGTCGTCGCTCGCTCCTCGACCCTCAACGACGCCCTCGACGCGATGCTGGCGGCCAGTCAGGGTGCGGCCCTGGTGACCGACGGACGCGGCGCGGTCGTCGGCTCGATCGGCATCGGCGCGGTGACCGAGACCATCCAGGCCGCACTCGCCGATGTGCGCTCCGAGGAACACGACACCTCGTACGAAACCTACGTCGACGGAACCGATCCCGCGCCCACGCCGGTGGTCGCCGCCGACGACGACGAACACGAATCGGCCGGGCGATCATGACCCGCCTGCGCCGGCTGCCGATGGACGTCTGGTTCGAGCCGCTGATCATCCTCGTCATCGGAATCGGCTACATCGTCTGGTATCGGTCGACCACATTCACCCCGACCGAACAGGCCTCGCTGGCCTGGTCCAACCTGCAGACCACGATCTGGTCGCATATCGAGCTGACCGTGGTGGCCACGGTGATCGTGGTCGTCGTCGCGATTCCGCTGGGTATCGCGCTGACCCGGCCCGCGCTGAAACGCCTGGAGCCGATCGCGGTCAACATCGCCAATATCGGCCAGGCGGCGCCGGCGGTCGGGCTGCTGGTGTTGTTCACCTTCTGGCTGGGCACCGGATTCCGTACGGCGGTCGTCGGTTTGGTGGTGTACGCGATCCTGCCGATCCTGCAGAACACCATCATCGGCCTGCGGCAGGTGGATCAGCGCACCATCGAGGCCTCGCGCGGGATCGGGTTCTCCGCCACCCGCACCCTGGTCCGAGTCGAGTTGCCGCTCGCGGTGCCGGTGATCCTCAACGGGGTGCGCACCGCCCTGGTGATCCTGGTCGGCACCGCGACCCTGAGCACCTTCATCGGCGCCACCAGCCTCGGCACGCTGATCACCACGGGCGTCACGCTGTTCCTGCCGAAACTGCTCGTGTCCGGAGCGATCCTGGTCGGACTGCTGGCGTTGATCATCGACTGGCTGGGCAGACTCGCCGAACTGGCCGCGACCCCGCGAGGTGTGTCATGAGATCGGCACGGGCCCTGGCGGTGTGCGCGATCGTCCTCGCGGTGTCGATACTCGGCGGATGCGGTCTGGTGAGCTCGTCGGGAACCTTCCACGACGCGAGCCTGCCCGGCGGACAGCGACCGCTCGACGGCGCGAAACTCGTGGTGACGTCGAAGAGTTTCACCGAGGGCGTGCTGCTGGGCAAGATCACCGCGACTTATCTGGCCGCGGCCGGCGCGAAGGTCACCGACCTGACGGGCGCACCGGGTTCGGCGTCGTCGCGGCAGGCTCAGCTCAACGGCGACGCCGACATTCTGTGGGAGTACACCGGCACCGGCTGGGTCAACTACCACAACGAAACCGAGACGATCTCCGATCCGCAGGAACTCTGGCAGCGCGTGCACGACATCGAGAAGCGCGAGCACGATCTGGAGTGGCTGCCACCGGCGAATTTCAACGACACCTACGCGTTCGGTGTGTCCACGCCGACCGCGCAACGGCTGGGGGTGAAGTCGCTGTCGGATGTGGCGGCCTTGCCGGTGCGCGAGCGCACGTTCTGTGTCGATGACGAATTCTTCAGTCGCGCCGACGGTTTCATTCCGATGTTGCAGAAATACGGCATCCCCTACAACGATCCGAACGGCGTGCCCACCGGCAACGTCACCCGGATGGACGCCGGCGTCGTCTACACCGCCACGGCCAAGAGTTCGCCGTGCAATTTCGGCATGATCTATACCACCGACGGCAGGGTGAAGAATCTGAATCTCGTCGTGCTCGACGACGACAAGAAATTCTTCCTGCCCTACAGCGGCGCCGCCGTCGTGCGCGGTGAGATCCTGGACCGCTATCCGCAGTTGCGACAGCTGCTGGGCACGATTTCCGAACGCCTGACCAATGATCTGATGCAGGAACTCAACGGCCGCGTCGATATCGACGGGGAGGATCCCGCCGATGTCGCCTACGACTGGTTGAAGAGCGAAAAGCTCATCGAGTAGCTCATGGGGTCGACATCTCCCGCGCCGCCTGTGCGGCCGCCAGCCGCGGAATGATGCCGCCGGCCAGGACCGTTTCCACCTGCCGGTCCGAAAGCCGGTGCCGCAGCGGGATATCCACATTCGCGGTGACATCGCGGGCGGTGATCGCGGAACCGGCGGTGAGTGCCGAACGCAGCCCCTCGATGCGCAGCACGTCGCCCACTCCGATGCGGTCGTAATCGGCGGGATCGGCGAATTCGAGCGCGACGATGCCGAAATTGGCCAGATTCTGCCAGTGGATGCGCGCATACGATTTCGCGATCACCGCCCGCAGCCCCAGATACCTCGGCGCGATCGCGGCGTGTTCCCGCGACGAGCCCTGCCCGTAGTTGTCTCCGCCGACGATGACATGTCCGGTGGTGCCGGAGATATCGGCCGCATGCTTCGGATAGTCCGGATCGATACGGGTGAAAGCGAATTCGGCCAGTTTCGGAATATTCGAGCGGAACGGCAGCGCCCGCGCTCCGGCCGGGGAGATGTCGTCGGTGGAGATGTTGTCGCCGACCACCAGCAGGACCGGTGCCTCGATCACGTCGGGCAGCGGATCGAAGTCCGGCAGCGCGGAGATGTTGGGGCCCTTCACCAATTCCACTGTGCGCGCCTGCGCCACCGGCAGCGGCGGCACCAGCATCGCGGTGTTGACCGACGCCTGTGCGGGCAGATTCAGCACCGGATAGTCGAGGCCCAGCTCGTCGGCCAGATCGCGCGGATCGGTGATCGTACCGGTCAGCGCCGATGCGGCGGCGGTCTCCGGCGAACACAACCACACCGCGTCCTCGTCGGTGCCCGAGCGCCCCGGGAAGTTGCGCGGCATGGTGCGCAGCGAATTGCGGCCCACGGCCGGCGCCTGCCCCATACCGATGCACCCCATACATCCGGACTGATGGATGCGCGCCCCGGCGCGGATCAGTTCGAAGGTGGCGCCCATCTTGGTCAGATCCTCGAAGATCTCGCGCGAAGACGGGTTGACGTCGAAGCTGACATCGCTGTGGGTCTGGCGGCCGGAGACGATGGCGGCGGCCATCGCGAAATCACGCAGCCCGGGGTTGGCCGAGGACCCGATCACCACCTGCGCCACCGGCTCGCCGGCGACCTCGCGCACCGGCACCACATCCCCGGGGGAGGACGGCCTGGCGATCAGCGGCTCGATCGTGGACAGGTCGATGTGCTCGTCGACGTCGTAGGTCGCGCCCTCGTCGGCCCGCAGTTCGGTGAAGTCCCCGGCGCGGTCCTCGGCGCGCAGGAAGTCGCGCACCGCGTCGTCGGCGGGAAAGACCGTGGTGGTGGCGCCGAGTTCGGCGCCCATATTCGCGATCACGTGCCGGTCCATCGCCGTGAGGGTCGCCAGACCGGGGCCGTGATATTCCACGATCCGGTTCAGCCCGCCCTTGACACCGTGGCGGCGCAACATTTCCAGGATCACGTCCTTGGCCGAACACCAGGGCGGCAGCTCACCGGTCAGTTCAACGCCCCAGATCTGCGGCATGGTGATGTAGAGCGGCTCACCGGCCATGGCGAGCGCGACCTCGAGACCGCCGACGCCGATCGCGAGCATGCCCAGCGATCCGCCGGCCGGCGTATGGGAGTCCGACCCGACCATCGTCGCGCCGGGTCTGCCGAAACGCTGCATATGGGTGGGATGCGAAACGCCGTTGCCCGGCTTCGAGAACCACAGCCCGTAGCGGCGGCAGGCCGACAGCAGAAATTCGTGATCCTGGGCGTTCTTGTCGTCGGTCTGCAACAGATTGTGGTCGACGTACTGGGCGCTGAGCTCGGTGCGCACCCGGTCGAGGCCGAGTGCCTCGAGTTCCTGCATCACCAGGGTGCCGGTGGCGTCCTGGGTGAGGGTCTGGTCGATACGCAGCGCGATCTCCTCCCCCGGACGCATTCGCCCCGACACCAGGTGGGAGCCGATCAATTTCTGCGCGACGTTGCGGGGGCCGTCCCCGCGGATCTCCTGATCGGTCATCTGCCCTCCTCTGCGCCGGTCCTGGCGGGATCGCCGGATTCGGGCGCGGTCGTTGGTGCGATGTCCCTTCCAGGATGCGCCGATCCCCGCCGGCTCGCCGCCATTTCGTCGCCCGCCCCGAAACTCGTCGCGCCCGTGGAGCGCGGTGACCGCGATGCCCCGACGTCCCGCAGCAGTCCGTTCAGCCGCGTCCGCGGCGAAACATCTTGCCGGTCAACGGGTCTCGCTCGGTGAGGCAATACACCCCGCCCACCGGGTCGTTCATCACCAGCCACTGCGCGCCGCGCCGCACGCGCCGGCCGCCGAGGGATTCGTGCCAGGCCGCCACCGCCTCGGCATCGGCACAGGCGATGTCGATATGGGCGCCCGGCTCCCGGTCGGTGTCCAAGCGCTGCAGCAGGATTCGGATCGGCAATCGCGCCGGCACGAGCAGCCGGGCGAACTCGGACCGGCCGGTGCGCTGCACGGGCCAGCCGGTGAGCGCGGACCAGAAGGCGGCCTCGCCGTCGTAGCCCGAGGGCGGAATGTCGAAACAGAGCTGATCGACGCGGCTGAGGGTGCCGTCGGGCCCGGCCACCGGCGCCGGGATATGCCGCCCGTCACCGGTGGTCAGGCAGAACGGCAGGCCGTGCGGTGAACGCACGAGCGACCAGGTGTCGTGGTCGGCGACCAGGGTCGCGCCGAGATCGCGCGCCGCGCGGCGGGCGCGGTCGAGATCGACGACATCGATGTCGAGATGGGCGCCCCCGTCCCCGCCGACCGCCTGCGCAGCCTGGTAGGCGTCGCCGGTCGCCGGGTCGAGGGTCGCGAACTCGGCGTGCTCACCCTGGCGGGCCGACAACCGGGTGCCGGTGACCGCCGCCCAGAAGGCGAACGCCTCGTCGAAACGTGCGGCGGGCCGGTCGATGTACATCCAGCTCCAGCGAATCATGCGCTCCTCCAGGCTCGTCGGACGGATCAGGCGGGCCGGAAGGGCGGGGTCGCGAGCTCACCGGCGAACACATCGGGCAGGTCGCGCTCGACGCTGTCGGGGAACTGCGCGGGCCGCTTCTCGAGGAACGCCGAAACGCCTTCGCGGGCATCGGCACTGGCACCGCGCTGGTTGATACCACGCGATTCGACGCGATGCGAGATCATCGGATGTTCGGCGCCGAGGCCGCGCCACAGCATCTGCCGCGACAGCGCCACCGACACCGGCGCCGAATGCTCGGTGAGCCGTCGCGCCAGCGCCCGGGCCTGGTCCAGCAAATCGGCAACCGGATGCAGGGCGTAGAACAGACCCGCGTCCAAGGCCTCGTCGGCCTCGACCAGCCGGCCGGAGTACACCCAGTCCAACGCGGTCTGCATGGGCACCAGGCGGGGCAGGAACCAGCTCGAACAGGATTCCGGCACGATGCCGCGCCGATTGAAGACGAATCCGATACGCGCGGTGTCGGCGGCGAGCCGGAAGTCCGCGGCCAGGGTCATCGTGATGCCCACGCCGACGGCGGGTCCGTTGACCGCGGCGATGATCGGCTTCTGCGATTCGAACATCCGCAGCGCCACCTCACCACCGCCGTCACGGAAGGTATCGGTCGTCTCGGCGGCGAAGGTTTCGGCTCCGGCCGACAGATCCGCCCCCGCGCAGAACGCGCGTCCCGCCCCGGTCACGATGATCGCGCGCACCCGGTCGTCGCGGTCGAAGTCGTCGAGGGCGGCGATCAGTTCCTCGCCCATCGCGGTGGTGAAGGCGTTGAGCTGTTGCGGGCGATCGAGCGTGATCGTGGCGATGGAGTCGGAGATTTCCCAGCGGATGTCGGCCATATCGGACAGCATGCCAGCAGCCCCGGGCGGTGACCATCCCCGTCACCGGGCCCCGCCCGGCACCGCACGCGAATCCCGTTGCGCCGCCTGCCCCTTCGACACGCGCGCCGCACGGCCCGAACGGCGCCCGCCGACCGGGCGGGCGAGCGGACTCGGCCACCGGCATCCGCGCAGGCCGAGCCTATACTTGACATGCCAGCGCGACGGGCTCCGCGACAAGCAGTACAGACGGAAACGGTTCCGATGGCCGACAAGGATTCCATGGCGACCCAGCGCGACCGCTCCCTGGTGATCGACGACGGTCTGCGAGCGGCCGGGTTCGCCGATGCCCACATCATCGGACGGGGCGGATTCGGCGTGGTGTATCGCTGCCGCGAACTCGCACTGGGCCGCATCGTCGCGGTGAAGGTGCTCAGCGCCGCACCCGATTTCGGCGACGAGAATGTCGAACGATTCCTCCGCGAGCAGCGGGCCATGGGCGGGCTGCCGGAACACCCCAATATCGTCGCGATCCTGCAGGTCGGCACGACCGGCGACGGACGGCCCTATCTGGTGATGCCGTATCACCCGAGGGGCTCGCTGGAACAGCGGATCCAGCACGGCGGGCCGCTGGATATCACGACCGCGCTGCGCATTTCGGTGAAGCTGTCCGGCGCGCTGGAGACCGTGCACCGGGCGGGGATCCTGCATCGAGACATCAAGCCGGGCAACGTTCTTCTCACCGACTACGGCGAACCACAGCTGACCGACTTCGGCATCGCCCGGGTGGAGGGCGGCTTCCGCACCACCACCGGAGTGGTCACGGCGTCACCGGCGTTCACCGCTCCCGAGGTCCTGCGCGACGGCACCCCGTCGGTCGCCTCCGACATCTACAGTCTGGGCGCCACGCTGTTCTGCATGCTCACCGGCCACGCCGCCTACCAGCGCCGCTCCGGTGAACGACTGGTCGCCCAGTTCCTGCGCATCACCGAGGAACCGATTCCCGACCTGCGCCCCGGCGGCATCCCCGACGACATCTGCGAACTCATCGAGGAGAGTATGGCCGCCGACCCGGGCGGGCGCCCGGTCTCCGCGATGGAATTCGGTGAGCGAGCGCAGCAGCGGCAACGCCACCGCGGACTGCGCGTGGACGAGATGGCGATCTCGGCACCGGAGACTCCGGCGGCCGAACCCGCGCCCGCCGATCGCGTCGGAGAACCGACCCGACTCGGTCTGCTTCCCCCGGCCGATTTGGTGACGACACCACCGACCGCCGAAACCAAATTCCATCCCGCGCTCTCCCCGCGCCCGCTGGTGCGCCGTCCCCGCCTGCTGGACTCGATGGATCCCGAGCGCTGGCCGCGCCTGATCGTCGTGCACGCGCCGGCCGGTTTCGGCAAGAGCACGCTCGCCGCGCAGTGGGCGCAGCGGATGGTGAATCGCGGGGTCGCCGCATGCTGGCTCAACATCGACGACGACGACAACAATCCGGTCTGGTTCCTGCTGCACCTGATCGAAGCCGTCGGCCGGGCGCGGCCCGCCCTGACCACCGAACTGCTGCGCGTAGTCGAGGAACACGGCAACGATGTGATGCGCTACGTGCTGACCACGCTGATCAACCGCATCCACGCCGACGGCGAGCGGCTCGTGATGATCATCGAGGACTGGCATCGCGTCACCGACGCCGATACCACCGCCGCGCTGCGTTTCCTGCTCGACAACGCCTGCCACCATCTGCAGCTGCTGATCACCAGCCGCGAGATGATCGGACTACCGCTCTCGGCCATCCGCGTGCGCGACGAGCTGATCGAAATCGACTCCGCCGCCCTGCGTTTCGACGAGTCCGAGACGGCGGACTTCCTGACCCGGGTGGGCGGGCTCGCACTGGAAGACGCCGATATCGACCGGCTGCGGACCGGCACCGACGGCTGGGTCGCCGGGCTGCAACTGGCGTCGATCTCTCTGCGCGGCCGCGAGGACCCCGGTTCCGCGATCGCCACCATGTCCGGACGGCACCAGGCGATCAGCGAATATCTGACCGACAACGTGCTCGACGCACTCGAGCCCGGATTGCTGACCGCATTGCTGGAAACCGCTGTCACCGAGAAGATCTGCGGACCGCTCGCCGCCGCGCTGACCGGACGGCCGCACGGACGGGCGCTGCTCGAGGACATCGAGCGGCGGGACCTTTTCCTGCGCCGCCTCGACGACGACGGCGAATGGTTCCGCTATCACACGTTGTTCTCCGATTTCCTGCGGCAGCGGCTGGAGCGCGACCATCCCGAACGTGTGCCGCGGCTGCACCGTCGCGCCGCCGAATGGTTCGCCGCCAACGACATGCTCAGCGAGGCGATCGACCATGCGATGGCAGCCGGGGAACCCGAGCGGGCGGTGGCGCTGGTCTCCGCGCACGCTCGCGAACTGGTGCAGCATTCGCATCTGGCCACCCTGGCCGCGCTGGCGGCGAAACTGCCCGTCACCGACGCGGCGGGCGATCCGACCCTGCAGATCGCGCTGGCCTGGGCGGCGGTGTTGTTGCGCCGACCGAGTCGCATGCACACCGCACTGCAGTTGGCGCTGGCCGCCGATTCGGCGAAACAGCCTCCGGGACATCGGAAATCCGATCTGGCGGTCGAGGCGTCGATTCTGTGCGGAGTGGAGGCGGCGCTCGCCGATCACCTCGACGGCCTCGAGGACACCGTCGAGCAGAGTCGCGCCCGCGCCGATTCGCTGCCGCCGTTCGTGCTGGCGGCGGCGGCCAATCTGGGCGCCTTCGCCGCGCTGCACCGATTCGACTTCGACCGCGTCCACGAATGGCACCGGTGGGGCCGGATCTATTTCCGCGACATCACCGGAGCGCTGAGCATCATGTACAGCCACTGCTTCGCGGGGATGGCGGCGCGTGAGCAACTCGCCGAGGCGGCGGCCGAGGAGCATTTCCGCACGGCGCTGCATCTGGCGCGCACCACGACCGGGGAGAGTTCCTTCACCGCCCGCCTGGCCTCGGCCGCACTCGGCGATTTCCTCTACGACCGCGGCGAGATCGCGGAGGCGCACCAACTGCTCGACGTCGCGGTGGAATTCGGATTCGAGGGCGGCACAGTCGATTTCCTGACCGGGGTCTACGGCACCGGTGCCCGTCTCACAGCGCTGCGCGGGGATCACTCGGCCGCGGAGCGACTGCTCGCCGACGGCGCCGAGGTCGCCACCGCACACGCCCTGCCGCGACTGTCGGCACGGATCGAACTCGAGCGGATCCGGCTGGGGATCGGTGAGATCGTGCCCGGCGAGCCGACCGGCGCCCGCGCAGCGGAGGACGGCGTGGCCACGACGATTCGTGAGCTCACCGAGGAAGCGGCCGTCCGGTGGCTGTTACGGGTCGATCCCGAACGGGCACTGCACCGCGCCGATGCCCTGCGACAGTCGATCGATGCCGTCGCGCGCCCGCGCGCCGCCCTGTGCGCCACGCTGTTGTCCGCGAATTGTCTCGAGACGGTGGGCCGGTCGGAGGAGGCGGAGGCGGTTCTCGCGCCGGCCCTGCGCCGCTGCGTCGAAGTGGGGCTGGTACGCCCGCTGCTCGACGAGGGCCCGGCACTGCTCGCCGTCGTCCGGCGGCTCTCGGCCGGCACGGCGCGAAATGCCCTGGGACAGAAAGCGATAGCGCTCCCGCGGGCCGTCCTCGACCACCTCGGGTGAATCGGCGGCCGGTCAGGAAGGCACGTCGGTGCGAGTCACGGCCAGTCCCGCTGCCCGTGCCAGCCCGGCGAACACCACGGCGTCGTGGACGGCCGCGCCGCCCGGATCGTTGTTGAAGTACACGTAACCGTCGGCGGGACCGAAGGTGTCCGCCAGCCGATGCGCCCATGCGGTCAGGGCGCGCCGGCCGTACCGGGGTTGCGGCCGCGCCAATCCGGAATGCAGACGCAGATACGACCAGTCGGTGGTGCGCCACAGCGGCGTCACCGGGCGCGAGCGCGCATCCGCCCAGCACAGTGCCGCGCCGCGTTCCTCCAGTACGGCGCGGATGCGCGGTGTCCACCACGACTCGTGGCGCGGTTCGACGGCCACGCGCACGGTCGCGGGGAACTGTCGCAAACAGTCGTCGAGCAGGCCCGCGTCCGCCCGCAGGGTCGGCGGCAGTTGCACCAGGATCGGCCCCAGCCGGTCGCCCAGTCCCGCGGCGTGATCGAGGAGCCGCTGCACCGGCTCGGCCGGCTCGCGGAGGCGTTTGACGTGGGTGAGGAAGCGGCTGGCCTTCACGGCCACGACGAAATCCTCGGGTGTGCGTTCCCGCCAGGCCGCGAAGACCTCGCGACTGGGCAACCGATAGAAGGCGTTGTTGCTCTCGACGGTCGCGAAGGAGGCCGCATACCGTTCCAGCCACAGCCGCTGTGGGACGCCCGGCGGGTAGAGCACTCCGCGCCAGTCCCGGTACTGCCAGCCGGAAGTCCCGACGAACAGGGTCACATCGTCCATCGAACCAGACTCGTCGCGGCTCCGCTCGGACCCGGCCGGACACCCCTCTATGACGGTCGTTATAGTCGGTGGGCCGAGGCCGCCGAGGCCGCACGCATGAGACAAGGAGTACCCGCTCGTGAATCCGACCGATATCGGCACCCATCCGTTCGATCTCGCCACCGCGCCGGCGCCCGCCGGTGCGGGCCGGTATCTGGGCCGCACCACGGCGGATTACTCGAATATGGTCGGCCCCTTCGGCGGAGTCACCGCGGCCACCGCCTTGCGCGCGGTCCTCGACGATCCGCGGTGCGCGGCCGAACCGGTGTCGATCACCGTCAACTACGCGGGCGCCATCGCCGACGGCCCGTTCACGATCGAGAGCACACCGGTCCGGACCAACCGCAGCACCCAGCACTGGCTGCTGACGCTGACCCAGGACGACGCGGTGACCACCACCGCGACCGTCGTCTGCGGCGCCCGGCGGCCCACCTGGTCCGATACCGAGATCGAACCGCCCGCCGCGCCGCCCGCCGAATCGGTGGCCGTGGCGCAACCGCCGGAGTTCCCGGTGTGGATGCGCAACTACGAGATGCGATTCGTCGAAGGCGGCGGGCCGATCGCGTCGGATCCGCGGGAACAGCCGACCTCCACGACCACGCTCTGGGTGCGAGACCTCCCGGCTCGCCCGGTGGACTTTCCCGCGGTGGCGGCCCTGGCCGACGTCTTCATACCGCGGGTGATGGTGCGGCAGGGCCGGATGGTCGCCGCCAGTACCGTCTCGCTCACCGTCTACTTCCACGCCGATGCGGCCGCTCTCGCCGCCCACGGCGACCGTCCGGTGCTCGCCACCGCGCGGGGGCAGCATTTCGGCGGCGGCTATTTCGATCAGTCCGCACAACTGTGGGGCGCCGACGGCAGGCCGCTGGCCACCACGCATCAGCTTGTCTACTTCAAGGACTGAATCGGCATCGCGACCCGCCGCAGCGGGTATGCCCCGAGCATGCAGTGGTTCACGGCGCCCGAGTACTGGTTCGCGCGCGAGGTGTTCCAACGCGGCCTCGCGGTCGTCTATGTGATCGCGTTCGTGGGCGCCGCGCGGCAGTTCCGGGCGCTCATCGGCGCCGGGGGCATGCTGCCGGTGCCCGCCTTCCTGGCCCGGTCGTCGTTCCGGGGATCGCCGAGCATCTTCCATCTGCACTATTCGGACCGGTTCTTCGCCGGTGTCGCGTGGGCGGGTGCGGCGCTGGCGGTGGCGCTGGCGGCCGGGGCGGGCGATCAGGTGCCGCTGTGGGCGGCGATGCTGCTGTGGCTGGCGGCGTGGGTCCTGTATCTGTCGATCGTCAATGTGGGCCAGGCCTGGTATTCGTTCGGCTGGGAATCGCTGCTGCTGGAGACGGGATTTCTGGCGGTCTTTCTCGGCAACGGTCACACCGCGCCACCGATTCTCGTGCTGTGGCTGGCGCGCTGGCTGCTGTTCCGGGTGGAGTTCGGCGCGGGGTTGATCAAACTGCGCGGCGACCCCTGCTGGCGCGATCTGACCTGCCTGTACTACCACCACGAAACCCAGCCCATGCCCGGCCCGCTGAGCTGGCTGTTCCACCACCTGCCCAAACCGCTGCACCGCGTGGAGGTGGCCGCGAACCACATCGCTCAGCTGGTCGTGCCGTTCGCGCTGTTCGCTCCGCAGCCGATCGCGAGTGTCGCCGCGGCCGTCGTCGTGATCACCCAACTGTGGCTGGTCGCCTCGGGCAATTTCGCCTGGCTCAACTGGTTGACGATCCTGCTGGCCTGTACCGCGATCGACGCCCGCTCGGCCGCGACCGTTCTGCCGCTACCCGCTCAGCCCGCCTTCGCGGATCCGCCGATATGGTTCGTCGCGATGGCCTGCGCTTTCACGGCCGCGGTGGCCGTTCTCAGCTATTGGCCGATACGCAATCTGTTGTCGGGGCACCAGCGAATGAACGCCAGCTTCAACCGGTACCACCTGGTCAACACCTACGGCGCGTTCGGGCGGATCGAGCGCCGGCGATGGGAACTGGTGGTCGAGGGCACCCACGACCGGCACATCACCGAGCAAACCCTTTGGGAGGAATACGATTTCAAGGGTAAGCCCGGTGATCCGCATCGGCTGCCCCGCCAATGGGCGCCCTACCATCTGCGCCTGGACTGGCTGATGTGGTTCGCCGCCATCTCCCCGATCTACGCCCGCTCCTGGCTGGGCCCCTTCCTGCGGCGGCTGCTGATCAACGACCCGGCCACCCTGCACCTGTTGCGGCACAACCCTTTCCCGGACTTCCCGCCCGCCCATGTGCGAGTGCGCCAGTACCTCTATCGATTCAGCACCCGGGAAGAGCTGCGCCGCGACCACGTGTGGTGGCACCGCGACGCGGTCGGCGACTACGTGCCGCCCACTGCCCTCGCCTCCCCGCGGATCCGGCACGGCTGAGGTCGTCCGCAAGCCGATCAGGCCAGAACGGAGCGCTGCCCGACACCGACGTATTCGCCGAGCGGGCGGATCAGCGCGTTCGAGGCGCCCTGTTCGATGATGTGCGCGGCCCAGCCGGTGATCCGGCTCATCACGAAGATCGGGGTGAAGGTCTCGATGTCGAATCCGAGCAGGTAATACGCCGGGCCGGTGGGAAAGTCGAGATTCGGCGCGATCCCGGTGGCCTCGGCCATCGTGCGTTCGAGTATCTCGTACATGCGCACCCACCGGCCGCCGTCGGTGGCAGCGGCGATATCGAGCAATGCCTGCTTCATCGTCGGCACCCGGGAATCGCCGTTCTTGTAGACCCGGTGGCCGAATCCCATCACCTTATCCTTGTCCGCCAGCTTCTTCCGCAACCATGCTTCGGCTCGCTCGGGCTCGCCGATCTCGAGCATGTCGCGCATGACGGCCTCGTTCGCCCCGCCGTGCAGCGGCCCCTTCAGCGCGCCGATGGCGGCGGTGACCGCGCTGTAGATATCCGACTGCGTCGAGGTCACCACGCGCGCGGCGAACGTCGAGGCGTTGAAACTGTGCTCCGCGTAGAGAATCAGCGAGACTTCGAACGCTTTCACCAGTTCCGGCGCCGGCACGGTCCCGAAACACATGTTCAGAAAATTCTGCGCGTATCCCAGATGCGAATGCGGCGTGATCGGATCCAGTCCGTGCCGGCGGCGATGGTCGGCGGCCACGATGGTCGGCAGCACCGCCAGCATGCGTAACGCCTTGGCGCGATTGGCTTTCGGCGAATTGTCGTCCTCGAGCGGATCCTCGGCGCCGAGGTAGCTGATCGCGGTGCGCACCACATCCATCGGATGGCAGGTGTCGGGCAGTTTCGTCACCAGCGACAGCAGCGATCGATCGGCCCGTCGCGCCGCGCGTTCCTGCTGGCAGAACCGTTCCAGCTGAGCGTCGTTCGGCAGTTCGCCGTACCACAGCAGATAGGAGACCTGTTCGAAAGTGCAGTGCGCCGCCAGATCCTGGACGGCGTATCCGCGGTAGGTCAGCGAATTCGTTTCCGGCACCACCTTGGAAATCGCGGTGGTGTCGACGACGACGCCCGCCAGGCCCTTGTTGATCGCCGAAGTCGCGGCCTTCGTCATCATTGGTTCCTTCCGAGAGCGAAAGTGAATATGTCGGAATCGAATTCGTTGTAGCGCTCGTATCGCAGCAGTTCGTAGAGGCGGCTGCGATGTTGCATCCGATCCAGCAGTCCCGCCTGGGTGCCGGTCTCGTAGATTTCGCGCAGTCCGGTCTCGGCCGCCCACATCGCCAGGCGCAGGGTGGATACCGGATAGATCACCGCGTTGTAGCCGATCGATTCCAGGGTCCGCGCCGGCAACAGTTCGGATTTGCCGAATTCGGTCATATTGGCCAGCAGCGGAATCGAGACCGCGGCCCGGAATTTCTCGAAATCGGCTGCGCCGCTCAATGCCTCGGTGAAAATCAGGTCGGCTCCGGCGTCGGCGTAGGCGCGGGCCCGTTCGATCGCCGCGTCGACGCCCTCGATCCCGGCGGCGTCGGTACGCGCGCAGATGACGAAATTCGGATCGCGCCGCGCCGAGACCGCCGCACGCACGCGGCGCACCATCTCGTCGGTGGGCACCACCGCCTTGCCGTCGAGGTGGCCGCAACGCTTGGGATTCACCTGGTCTTCCAGGTGACAGCCCGCGAGGCCGCCATCCTCGAGCAGCGCCACCGTGCGGGCGGCGTTCATCGGTTCCCCGAAGCCGGTATCGGCGTCGACGAGCACCGGCAGATCGGTCACCCGGGCCACCTGAGCGCCGCGGCCCGCGACCTCGGTCAGCGTGGTCAGCCCGATATCGGGCAGCCCCAGTTCCGCCGACACCACGGCTCCCGAGACATACACACCTTCGAACCCGATGTCCTGAATCAGCTTGGCCACCAAGGGGTTGAAGGCGCCGGGGAATCGCTGGATCGACCCCGACACGAGCCCGGCGCGGAAGGCGACGCGTTTGTCGGCGGCGGAGGTGGCGGCGGCGAGCAGTCCGGTCATCGGAACAATCCCTTCGACAGCTTCGGGGCGCGGGCGAGCACCTCGTCGGAGACCGTGAACGTCAGTTGCGGCAGTTCGTCCGCCGACAGCGAGCCCGCCCGCTGCGCGACGTCGAGGAATCGATCCTGTTCGGCCGCGTCGACGATGCCCTCGGCGAGCGCGCGGAATTTGGCGATGTACTGCTCGCGGGCGAACGGCCGCGCGCCGAGCGGGTGGGCGTCGGCGACCGCGAGTTCGTCGACGATCACCTCACCGCTGGTCAGCGTGACCTCGGCGCGGGCGCCGAAGGCCTTCTCGGCGGGATCGGTGGAGTGGTAGCGGCGGGTCCATTCCGGGTCCTCGGCGGTGGAGATCTTGCGCCACAGCTCGATCGTGTCGGGCCGGCGGGCACGGTCGGGCGCGTAGGAACGCTCGTGATGCCAGGTCCCGTCCTGCAGGGCGACCGCGAAGATGTACATGACCGAGTGGTCGAGGGTCTCCCGCGACGCTTCGGGATCGAATTTCTGCGGATCGTCGGAACCGGTACCGATCACCACGTGGGTGTGGTGGCTGGTGTGCAGCACGATCGAGGCCACCCGGCCGAGGTCCCCGATGCGGTCGCGCATCCGCCGGGCCAGATCGATCGGCGCCTGGCTCTGATATTCGGCCGAATGCTCCTTGGTGTAGGAGTCGAGGATCGCTCGTTTGGGCTCGCCCGGCCCCGGCAGCGGTACCGAATACTCGGCGTCGGGCCCGGCCAGCAACCGGGCGATCACCCCGTCCTCGCCCTCCCAGATGGGCGCGGGCGCGCCCTCGCCGCGCATCGCCCGGTCGACGGCTTCGATCGCCATCTTGCCCGCGAAGGCCGGCGCGTAGGCCTTCCAGCTGGAGATCTCACCCTTGCGGGACTGCCGGGTCGCGGTGGTGGTGTGCAGCGCCTGACCGATGGCCTGATAGATCGTCTCGGTATCGAGGCCGAGCGCCGTACCGATCCCGGCGGCGGCCGAAGGGCCCAGATGCGCGACGTGGTCGATTTTGTGTTCGTGCAGGCAGATCGCCCGCGCCAGATCGATCTGGATCTCGTAGCCGGTCGCCAGGCCGCGGATCAGATCACGGCCGCTGCGTCCGGCATGGTGGGCGGCGGCCAGAATCGGCGGGATGTTGTCGCCCGGATGAGAATATTCGGCGGCGAGAAAGGTGTCGTGGAAGTCGAGTTCGCGCACCGCGACGCCGTTGGCCCACGCGGCCCACTCCGGGGAATACGCGCCGGGAACGCCGAATACCGGGGCACCGGGCCGATACGGGTGCGCCAGCGCCTGCGCGCGGGCGTCGGCCACCGCACGCCGGATGATCGATGCGGCGGCGACGGCGGCGTTGTCGATGATCCGGTTGACGATCATCTCTTCGGTCTCCGGCGCCACCGCGACCGGATCCGTGGCGACCTCGGCGATGCGCCACGCCAGGTGTTCGGCCCGCGGGAACACCTCGGCGGAGCGGTGCGTGCGAACGAGGTGATTCTTCACAGTCGGGACCTCCCGAGAACGTCGGTGAATCGCATGATTCGGACGCTACTCAGGAGAGGTACCCGTCGAAATACGTTGCAACTGCCTAGTTATGCGTTATCGATCCGGCGAAGTTGCGAATATTGCGGACTGTGCGCTCGTCCGCGAACCGTTCATCGATCGGCGGTCAAACGGTCCAGCAGACAGCTCAGCGCGAACCGCACCGTCTGCTCGAGCACCTCTTCCGGCTCACCGTCGAATTCGGCCCGGCAGGCCGTGACGGCGGCCTCGGAGGCGGTGGCGAACCAGACCGTGCCGGGCGGTTCGCCATCACTCGGTTCGGGCCCACCGACACCGGTGACCGCCACCGAATAGCTCGCGCCGAGCAGCTTGCGGACGTTGGCCGCCAACGCTTCGGCCGCCGGCCGCGACACCACCGGGACATCGGGCATATCCAGGACGGTGCGTTTGACCTCCGGGCTGTAGGCGACGACCCCGCCGCGGAACCACTGTCCCGCATCCGGTGCCGCGCCGAGGGCGGAGGCGATCTTGCCCGAGGTGAGCGATTCCGCCACCGCGATCGTCGAACCGGCCGCCGCGGCCAGCTCGGCGATCCGCTCGGCGGCACCCTCGGTCATCGCCTCGCCTCCCGGGCGGCCACGGTGTCCTCCCTCATTCCACTCCCCGTTCCGTGCCGTCGTCGCCGCTCTCGCGGTACGCCTGCAGCGCGGTGTCGAGCTCGCGTTGCAGCCGTTGCACTTCCGCCTCGTCTCCGGCATCGGACGCAGTGGTGATGTCCTGGCGAAGCTGGGCGATGACGTCGTGTGAAACCACGGGAACCTCCTCCGGCACGGAACGGTGAGCGGTCGGGAAGCTAGCTGCCCTGCTGGTGAGACCGCTGACGGGCCTCGTCGACCTTGGCCTCGGCCCGGGCCTTCTCGGCCTGAGCCTCCTTCTCGGCCGCCTCGCGCTGCGATTCGGCCTTGTCCTGCTGGGCCCGGCCCTCCGACTCGAGGTCGTTGTTGCCGGTGACGATGCCCGCCGCCTCCTTGGCCTTCCCCTTCACATCCTCGACGACGCCCTTGATGCCTTCACGCGGGCCACTGTTGTGGTCGGACACGGAGTCCCCTTCCGTCGCAATTTCCTGACATGCAACGACCTACCCAGCGCAGCGGTGCTCAATCGGACGATTACCCGCTCACGGCTCCGGCCAGGCGGGGCAACTGCCGCAGCGGGTTGTGGTGCTCGACCTCCATCCGCTGGTCGGCGTCGAAAATGTCGCTGAGACCGGGCGCCGGATCGTGACTGCCCGACTGTGGCAATGTCAACGCGCTGAACGGCCAATCCGAACCGAAGACGATGTGCTCACGGCCGATCACCGCGGTGGCACTCGCCATCGCGGCGGCCGAGCCGCTCAGCGCGGTGTCGACGTAGAAGGTCGAGATCTGTCGCTGGATGTCGAGCACGGAGGGTTTCGGTAGGTCCTGCGGCCACAACTGCCCCAGCACGGTCTGAGAGGCCACGCTGATCCGGTGCGACAAGAACGGCACCGTGCCGCCCGCGTGGGCCAGCTGGAATCGAATGCTCGGATATCGCTGGGTGACACCGGTGACCATCATCATGGTCGCCGCGCGGGTGGTGTCGAAGGTGAACTCTTCCAGGAAATCCGGTAGCGGCAGTTTGGGTTTCGCGTCGTCGGGGATCGCCGCGGGGTGGACGAAAACGTAGGCGTTGCGCTGGTTCAGCGCGGCCATCAACGGCTCGAACCGCGGATCCCCCAGGTACACGCCGTTGTAGGCCGACAGCAGGATCACCCCGTCGAGATGCAGTTCGTCGAGGGCGTAGATCGCCTCGGCGATCGAGGCGGGAATATCGGGCATCGGCAGGACCGCGAAGGCGCCGAACCGCGTCGGATTCGATCGGAACAGGCCGGCGGCATAGGTGTTGCAGTAGCGCGCCATATCGATGGCCTCCTTCCCGCTCAGGAAGGACACACCCGGGTCGGACACCGAAAGTGCTTGTGCCTGAATGCCGTAGTAGTCCATGAAGGCCAGCGCCTGCTCCGGCGACCACTCCGGTGTCGGGTAACCGCCGATGGTGAGGTGGCCGTGTTCGATCAGAGCGGCACGGTAGTCCGGGGGCAGGAAATGCGCGTGCAGATCGATGCGGTAGGTGCCGGAGGGCGCGGGCCGCTGGTCGCGCACCGGTGCCGCCCGCGCGGCGGGCAACACCGCCGCCGCGGCCGCGGCCACGCCCAGAGTGCCGGCGACGGCCGTACCCAGTGCGCGACGACGGCTCATCGCGGAGATGACGCGAGTGGCGTTCATGGATTCTCACTTTCCGAATCGGCTCTGATCGGTCGCGGGTCGAGCGCGGGCGACTTCGCGCTCGACGCACTGCGAAAGACCCTGTCCGAGAAGCGTTCCGCAGTGTCCTTCCGAGAAAGGCCGCCAACGCCACAGGAAGGTATTGATCAAATCATCAGATACGATCGACCGCGCTGTCAAGAGTAAATGATGAGATCATCAGAAATTCCCACCAGCCATGGAATAACCCGATGGGCGTGAGGATCCGGGCTCGACACTCGGGACGACGGCGCGGATCCCTCCTCATCCGACCTTGCGCACGGAGGTCGATTCCGAGTCCACCGGACCGCCGGTCGAACTCGTGGGCCGAAGCTCGGGAATCGGTGACCCGTCGTCGCAGACGAGGACGGAGTGCTGCTCGGCCGGGCCGAACGCGTGCCGCTCACCCCACTGCCGCAAGGCGACGACCACGGTGAACAGATCCCGCCCGGCGGGAGTGAGGGTGTAGACGTGCCGGCGGCCCGACGGCCCGGGTGCGCGTTCGAGGATGCCGCGCGACACCAATCGCCTGAGCCGGTCGGTGAGGATGTTGCGCGCGATTCCGGTGGCCTGCTGGAAGTCCCGGAATGCCCGGGCACCGTCCATGGCGTCGCGAACGATGAGCAGACTCCATCGATCCCCGACCAGGTCGAGCGTCCGCGCGACCGGACACGCCGGATCGGTCCACTCCAGGTCGGCGAGTACCGGCTCCGTCATCACGACCTCCACAACGGTTGCTGATTGAAACCATTGTGTCGTACCGTCCAATCAGTTGCAAAATGCTACTGATTTGGAGCCTCGGTGTTCATCTCTCTCGGTCGGCGCCTGCTGCTCGCCACCGTTTGCGCGGTGTCGGTCGCGACCGTCTACTCCGCCCAGCCGATACTCACGCAGATCGGTGACGACCTGGGTATGCCGGCCGGCGAACTGGGCTGGGTCGTCACCGCGGGACAGCTCGGTTACCTGGTGGGATTGATATTTGTCGTTCCGCTCGGTGACACGGTCGACCGGCGCCGGCTCATCGCCGCGCAGCTGCTGCTCACTGCCGCGGGGGTGGTGATCGCCGCGACCGCCGCACACACGTGGGTGCTGCTCACCGGGGTCGCCCTCGCCGGTCTGTTCGCGGTCGTCGTGCAGACGACGGTCGCCTACGCCGTGGCCGTCTCGGCACCGCAGCACCGCGGACGCACCCTGGGCGCGGTGACCTCCGGCGTCGTCGTCGGCATCCTCGGCGCACGCATCGTCGCGGGCCTGCTGGCCATCGTCTGGGGCTGGCGCAGCGTGTACGCCGTGACGGCAGTCCTCCTCGTCGCGCTGGCGGGCCTCGTCCTGATGCTTCTGCCGACCGAGGCGCGCGCGGGCCGCACCGGCTATCGGCAGGTGCTGCGCGCCTCGCGGTCCCTGTTCGGTGACCGGCTTCTGCTCTCGCGCGGACTGATCGCGTTCTTCCTGTTCGCCTCCTTCGGCACGCTGTGGAGCGGCCTGGCGTTGCCACTCGCAGCCTCGCCGTGGCATTTCGACAGCGCGCACATCGGCCTGTTCGGACTCGCCGGGCTGGCCGGCGCACTGGGCGCGGGCCGAGCCGGACGCTGGGCGGACCGCGGTTACGCGCGCCCGGTCACGGGGGCGGCACTCGTCCTGCTGGCCGTCTCGTGGTCCGCCACGGCACAAGGATCGTGGTCGCTGCGGCTGCTCGTCGCGGGCGTCGTCGTCCTCGATTTCGCCGTGCAGGCCGTGCATGTCGGCAATCAGCACCTGCTCACGGCCGCACACCCGGACCGGACCAGCAGCGTCATCGGCACGTACATGCTCTTCTACTCCGTCGGTTCGGCGTTCGGCGCGGCCGCCACGACCGCCGCGTATTCGGCCGCCGGCTGGACCGGGTCCAGCATTGCCGGCGCCGCCTTCGCGGTCGGGGGCTTCGCGGTATGGGCGATCGCGGACGGCCGCCGGCGGACGGCCGACCGGCGTCCGAGGCGCTCGATCACGCCCGCCACGGCGCCGGGACACGATGTGGTGCAGAGGCTCCCAGAGTGATCAGGAATCGAGAAGCGACGGTCGTGCGATCGCCGATAACGTCTTCGACATGAACATCACCACTGCTCAGAGCACCATCGCATCGGTCATCCTCGAGACCCCGGACCCGGCTGCCGCCGCGGCCTTCTACGAGGCCGCGTTCGGACTCGGCGACCGGCTGCGGGTCCGCAAGTCGGACGCGGAGACCACCGGCTTCCGCGGATACATCCTCTCCCTCGTGGTGTCCCAGCCGAGCACCGTCGACAGCCTCATCGGCTCCGCGGTCGCGGCGGGCGCGACGACGGTCAAGCCGGCCAAGAAGAGCTTCTGGGGGTACGGCGGCGTCGTGCAGGCCCCCGACGGCGCGGTCTGGAAGATCGCCACCTCGGCGAAGAAGGACACCGGCCCGGCCAGCCGCGAGATCGACGATTTCGTTCTGCTGCTCGGGGTCGAGAGTGTGAAGGCGACCAAACAGTTCTACGTCGAGCGCGGCTTGACCGTGGCGAAGAGCTTCGGCGGTAAGTACGCCGAGTTCGAGTCGCCGGCCGGGTCGGTCAAGCTCGCCCTCTACGGACGCAAGGCCGCCGCCAAGGACGCGGGCGTCCCGGCGGAGGGCTCCGGGTCGCATCGCATCGCCGTCACCGGTCCCCTCGGTTCCTTCACCGATCCCGACGGATTCGTGTGGGAGGTCGAGGCCTGAGCCGGGTGGCCCGGCCGGAATCAGGCCGCCCGCAACGGAACTCGGAAGGACTTGCGCAGCGACGACGGGCCGACCAGGGGAAGCAGCACGGCGAGGAGCTTCCCCTCGAGCGCCCGTGGCGTCCGGGTCAGTTCGACGTCGACACGGCTGCCCTCCGGGGCAGGTGTGGCACGGAAGACCCACCCACCACCGGCGCCGAAGAGTTTGGAATCCAGGGTGGTCACGGTCACCGTGTCGCCCGCCGGGTCCCACTCGTAGCGGGCGCGCTCCCAGGCCGCCTCCGTCCCCTCGGTGACCTCGGCCCACCCCTCGCCCTGCTCGTGCACGACGAAGTGCTCGGCATCGATCGTCGGCCACACCTGCGCCCGGGACGGGCCGAAGTCGGTGAGGACGCCCACGACCTCGGCGGGGCTCAGCGTGGAGATGAGATGAAAACGGACCGTGGTCATGGAAACTCCTCGAAACCGGTAGGGCCGCCGGCCGCGGATTCGCGGTGCCGGACACTCATCGAGCATCGCCGCTACCGGTGCCGCTACGAATCCGTCGGATGACGCTGCGGTGACGTAATCTCCATGACCTCCATCAGCTGGTTCGCGAATTCTTCGGCCTCGGTGCGCACGCCGTTGTGTGCCCCGGGGAACTCGACCACCTCGAATCCAAGCCGGGCCGCGATCTCGACCGCGGGCCGATAGGGCAGGCACCCGCGCGTTTCGCGGCCGACCGCGAGCACCAGACGGTCCGACACCGCGGCGAGCGCACTGTAATCCGGTGTGTACGAGGTGAATTCACGCAACTCGTGTTCGATCATGAGCGGGCCGTTGGCGGCGAGGCGGGCCCACATCTGCGCGGCACGCTCCGACAGCCGCGAAACCTGCGGCGCCGGTTTCATCGCGGGACCGATGCCCGCGAGGAATCTCGCGCCGGCCGCGGCGACGCCCTCGGTGTGGAGCAGGACATAGACCTCCTCGACCATCGCGAGGTGCCGGTCGGCGTCCGGCAGGACGGCGAAGCAGGGTGGTTCGTGCGCGACCAGTCGGCGCACCCGGTCGGGATGTCTCGCCAGCACGTCGAGTCCGACGATCGCGCCGTTGCTGGTTCCGCAGACGAACGCCGGCTCATCGGACAGATGCGCGAGCAGCCGGGCCACGTCGTCCGCCTGCACCGCCACCTGCTGATCCTCGGGCCCGTGGGCGAGCACGCTGCGCGAACAGCCGCGCGGATCCAGCGCCACGACGGTGAAATGGCGCCTGAGCACCTCGGCCATCTCGTCGAAGACACCCGCATCGCCGCCGCCACCGGGAATCAGCAACAGCAGCGGCCCGTCGCCGCGCAGTTCGTAGTACAGCGTCGCGCCGGGGACGGTCAGTGTGTCGGATCTCATTGCGCTACTTCCTCTTCGATGCCGGACGGCCACTGCGACAGGGTGCGATGCAGGGCCTCGAGAATGCGGTGCCAGCTGGCGTCGATCGCCCGGGAGTGCGCGAATCCGCCCGCCGCCTCCAGGGTGGCGAAGCCGTGAAATGTGCTGCGCAGCAAGCGTCCCGCGTCGGTCGACCCGGGTTCGCTCAATCCGTATCCGCGCAACAGCGCCGCGGTGAGCTCGATACCGCGCAGCAGGGCCGGCTCTCCGGCGACCTCCTCGGGATCCATGCGGATCTGCGTTGCCGCGTACCGGCCCGGATGGTCGAGGGCGTAGGAGCGGTACGCGTCGGCGAACGCGAACAAGGCCTCACGCCCGGAGCGCCCCGCCACCGCCGCGCCGATCCGCTCGTTCATCTCCGCCCCGGCCAGCAATCCCACCTGCACCTGCAGATCCCGCAGGTTCCGAACGTGGGTGTAGAGGCTGGGATCCTTCACCCCGAACCTGCGGGCCACCGCGGACAGGGTGACGTGGGCGAATCCGACTTCGTCGGCGAGTTCCGCTGCGGCGCGGGCGATTCGCTGCCTGGACAATCCCGCACGGGGGGACATGTACCACTCCTAACCTAATTTACTTAGGATGTAACCTAAGCATATTAGGATCGGTGCGGCCACATAATTTTCGCCCCGATGTCGAGGGCGGGAACGGCGAGCACGCGAAGGCCGGTTCCGCGGGGGTGCTCACGGTGCCAGCGATTGCGTACCCAGCACGATCGCCAGGTCGAGCCGAGCGGCGTCCTCGGTACCGGGCTCGGCGGTGTAGACGGAAATGCGCAGATCATCGAGAGTCACGAGCAGGGTGTCGCAGTCGAGGGTGATCAGGCCGACCGCCGGGTGGTCGATCGTCTTCCGCCTCGACGGGTCCGGCGCGGGCGGTGGCGTCTCGGCGTTCCAGAGGTCGGTGAACGTCGAGCCCGCCGCGCCGAGGTCGGTGATGAGGCGCCGCAGGGTGCGGTCGGCGGGATAGCGGGAGGCGGTCAGGCGCAGGTCGGCCACGAGCCGGGCTTCGTGCTCCGCCTGCTCCCGCTCGGAGTGCACGACCCGGGTCGGCATGCGAGTGATGTTGCGCCACACAGCATTGCGCTCCACGCCGCGCCACGAGGTGGTGTCGCCCATCAGCGCGTTGTACGGCGCGTTGGCCATCACCAGCGTCCAGCTCGCGTCGTAGATGACGACCGGCGTGTGCGACAACCGGTCGAGCAGTCGTTGCACGCTCGCGGTGATCCGCGAGGGCACGACGTCCGGGCCCGGTGCGGCATGCCCGGCCAACCGGTAGAGCAGGTCGCGTTCGGCATCCGACAGGCGCAGTGCCCGGGCCAGTGCCTCCACCACCTGCGCCGACGGCGCGGTCGCGCGCCCTTGTTCCAGGCGGGTGAGGTAGTCGGCGGAGATGCCGGCGAGCGCGGCCAGTTCCTCCCGGCGCAATCCGGCGGCCCGGCGCCGGGACCCCACCGGCACGCCGACGGCCTCGGGCGCCACCCGGTCGCGCCAGCGGCGCACCGTCCGGCCGAATTCCCACGCTTCCACGTACTCAGTCTGCGCGAGCGCGCGCCGGCTTGTCCTGGCCCTGGCAGTCCTACGACAACCGGACGACTGCCTACGGCCCGGCCCCGCCGGCACGCTGGGGACATGACCGAAACCGGAACTGTTCTCATCACCGGCCCGACCCGCAACCTGGGCCGCGCCACCACGCTGGCGATGGCCGGCCGCCCGGTCGGACAGCGTCCCGACCTCCTTCTGGTCGGCCGCGCCGGGCCGGATCTGACCGCGATCGCCGACGAGGCCCGTGCGCGCGGCGCCCGGGTCCGCGAAATCGGTTGCGACCTGGCCGATCTCACCGATGTCCGCGCCGCCGCGACGACCGTGCGCGAACTTCTCTCCTCCGGTGCCGTGCGACCACTGCGCGCACTGATCGCCAATGCCGGCATCATGTCCGCCGACACCCGGCAGGCCACGCCCGACGGTTACGAGACGACCTTCGCCGTGAACTACCTCGCCCACGCCCAGCTCATCGGCGATCTGCTCGACGTGTTCACCGCCCCGGCGCGGATCGTTCTGCTCGGTTCGAACACCTATCACGCCAACTTCTGGCGCAGGCTGCTCCATGTCGCCGAGGCCGAATGGGCCGATCCGCTCGATCTCGCTCGCCCGGCCACCGGCGAGCAGGCGCCGGGCATGACCGCATCGGGGGTCGCGTACTCCAACGCCAAGCTGGCGATTCTGTACTACGCCCACGAACTGCAGCGCCACGCCGGCCCCGGGATCAACGTCTCGGTCTTCGAACCGGGCTGGATGCCGGGTACCGCGCTCGGCCGCGGCGCTCCCGCGCCGGTGCGAGCGATCGGCCGCGCTATCGGCCGGCTCCCCGGCGTCTCGACCCCGCAACGCTCCGGACCGCTCCTGGCCTCGATGGCCCTCGACGAGAAGTGGGCACACCTGCGCGACGGCGCCTTCGTGGTCAAGACCGCGCTCACCGAGGTGCAGCCGGTCGCCCACGACCGCGACCGCGAACGCCGCCTGTGGGAGGCGACCACCGAGCTGCTCGAGCGCGTGCGGGCATAGGCGGCAATCCACGCTCGATGGCGGGAAACACGTGGTGGCAGGGGTTTCATGGCGGATTCGCACGGGCGCGGCGCGGGTACCGGCCGGGCCGCACCCCGGTCGGTAGGTTGGCCATCATGCGTACCGACGAGGATTCCTGGGATATCAACACCGGTGTCGGATCCACGGCATTGTTCGTCGCGGCCGCTCGCGCCCTGGGCGGCCGGGCGGACGACGCTCCGGCTCGGGACCCGCTCGCCGAGCTGTTCGTCTCGGCCGCGGGCGGCGAGTGGGCGGATCTGATGGCAGGACGACTGCCTGAACATCCCTTGCTGACAACCGATTTCGGCATCCCGTTCCAGCAGCATCAGCTCTTCCGCACCCGGTATTTCGACGACTACCTGGAGGCCGCGGTGTCGTCGGGAATCAGGCAGGTGGTGGTGCTCGCGGCGGGCCTGGACGCACGCGCCTATCGACTGCCGTGGCTGGCGGGCTGCACCGTCTACGAACTGGATCGGCCGCTTGTACTCGAGTACAAGCGCGCGACCCTCGCGCAGGCCGGGCGCGAACCGATCGCGGATCGCCGGGAGGTGGCGGTCGATCTGCGCGGCGATTGGCCGAAAGCCCTGCGCGACAGTGGCTTCGATTCCGACCGGCCGACCGCGTGGTTGATCGAGGGGCTGTTGATCTACCTGACACCCGCCGCCCAGGACCGGCTGTTCGATACGGTCCACTCGCTCAGCGCACCCGGCAGCCGGGCCGCCGTCGAACAGATGGATCCCCTGCCCGCCGAGGCCGCCGAAGCCCTGGCAGCAGACGGAGAATCCGGCTCGGAATGGGTGAAGTTGATCTACAACGAGCCGCGCAGCGAGGCCACCGCCTGGTTCACCGACCGCGGATGGAGCGGCGAGCGCGTCTACCTTCCCGACTACATTCGCAGCCTCGGCCACACCCCGGCGGGCCCCGACGGCCGCCAGCAGTCACTGATCAATCTGGCGACCGTCACCCGGCCGTGAGCCTATTCAGCCCGCGCAGCTCCACAGCTACCTGTGAGCGAGCAGCGAGGTTGCGATGAACGCCTAGCGGGCCGGGTTCTGCCCCGCGACCGCGACCGCCCGGCGCCGGGGACGCTCACCGGGCACGAGCAGCGCGAGGACGGCGACCACCACCGCGCCGCCGAACAGGTACAACCCCCACGTGCCGGTGAGCAGATGCTGGTAGTCGTCGCGCAACTGTCTGTCGAACCGCTGATCCAATCGCCAAGCCGGTACCGCGATCGCCGCGATTCCGGCCAGCACCGCCAGCCATCCCAGGACGCGCGAGCCGAACAGCCCCGCCAACAGCATCACCAGGGCGACGAGCAGCAACACCACCGTGTAGGACGCGCGCAGCTGCGCCGCCTGGGCCTGCACCCCGTCCAGCGGGATTCCGGTCGCGAAGCCGTCGCGGATATCGACGAGCCGGATGTGGCGGGCGTGCACAACTCCGACGAACGGCCCGAACGCTCCGACCGCCATCACGACCCCACAGGCGAACAGCACCAGATGGACGACAGCGCGCATACGTCCACGGTATTCCGGGCGGCGCCGCAATGCACCGACCCCGGCGCGATCGTCGTCGTGTCGCGACCGGACACGCCGACGGTTCAGACGCCGGTGGTCGATCCCGGGCGTACGACCATCAGCACCGCGACGATCGCCCACAGCAGGTTGAAGATTCCGGCCGACATGGCCAGGCGCGCGGCCGTGGCATCGACGCGGCCGGCTGCCACGGCCGTGAGCGCGGCGCGTTGGTCGGGCAGGATCATCGTGGCCAGGATCGCGGCGGCGGCAGCGGTGAGGGCGATCGAGGTGATCAGCCATCCCGTCCCGAGTACGCCCAGGGCGGCGCCGGTGGCCAGTCCGAAGATCGGAACCGCGAGCCCGACGGCCGCGTATACCCGGCAAATACGATGGAGCACTGGAAGATTCGCGTTCATGTCGGCCGATCCGGCAGCCCGGCGCAGGGCCGGGGGAAACATACTCGCGGCGACGGCTACCGGGCCGATCGCGATCACCGCGGCCAGAACATGCAGCGAGAGCAGCACTTTCGTCACCGGATGTGCTCCGCTCCACCGCGGCGCACGCCGGTGACCTTCGACGCGGGCAGGCGTCCCGCCTTGGCGGTGCCGGTGAGGGCGTCGCCCTCGACGGTCACCGCGAAGGCGAGATTCACGCGCATCGGTTTCCTGACGGCCTGATTCCAGGTGAGCCGATCACCGTCGAGCACGATGTCGTGCAGCGAAACCCGTTCGCCCGCACCGCTTGCCGTGCCGGCGAGGGTGCCGTTCTCGCGATGGATATCGAGTTCGACGGCAATCCTGCCGATCGGGGTGGAGATGGACAGATCCCAAATGCCTTCGGCGGACATGACGCAGTTGTTCCTCGGATGTGTCGTGGGTGAGCAGGTCGGATCAGACGGTGACAGGAACGGGACCCTGGCGACGCCAGACGATGCCGCGGCGTTCGTGCGCGAACAACCGCTCGACCGCGTGCGCGATGCGCGGCCCGACCTCGCGTTCGAGCAGATGGAGACCGAGGTCGAGCCCGGAGGTGACGCCGGCGCCGGTAACGAGATCGCCGTCGTCGACCACGCGCGCGTCCACGGCCCGCACGCCCGTGGCCTCGAGCAGATCCAGTCCCAGATGATGGGTGGTCGCCGGACGCCCCTCCACCAGCCCGGCCATGGCGAGAATCAACGACCCGCCGCAGACGGCGGCAACCGTGATCCGCGGATTCGCCATCGCCGCGCGGAGCAGCTCGGGCAGTCCGGTGCTCAGCGTGCGGCCGAGCAGAACCGGGATCGATTCGTCGCTACGCCACTCGCCGGCGGCCCCGGCATCCTGATCCGGCATCTCCCCCGGCTCGCCGATGCGGCCCGAGGCGCCGGGGACCAGCACCACACCGGGTCGCGCCGGATCGAGCGCCGCGGTAGCGCGCAAGGTCAGGCCGCCGGTGCCGCTCACCACCTCCCGCGGCCCTTCTGCCGAGACCAGTTCGACGCTCACGGCACCGTCGGATGCCGCCCCTCCGGCATAGAGCACCTCGTACGGGGCGATGACGTCCAGCGGATCGAACCCGTCGAACAGGACGATCTGAGCATGCATGGGAATCCCTTCGAATCCGCCCGGCCGGCCCGGGCACGGCCTGACGGTATTCGGGCGGGTCCGCGGTTCCCAGTGGCGTTTTCGACAGGTTTCGACGGGAAAACGCCATACCTCAAAAAAGCCACTCTCACCTGTGCAAAGAGAGCGATTTCCGGGGCCTCATGGCGAACATCACAGGCGGCGACGAGGTATGTTCCGGCCATGCACACCGTCGCCGTCCTCGCCCTGGAAGGGGTCGTGTCGTTCGACCTCGCCGCCCCGATCGAGGCCTTCACCCGGACCCGGCTGCCCGACGGCCGCCCCGGCTATCAAGTCCGGGTCTGCGCCGAACAACCCGAGGTCGACGCCGGCGCCTTCACCTTGCGCGCTCCCTGGGGGCTGGCCGGACTCGAGGACGCCGACACCATCATGGTGCCCGGCACCGCAAACCCGGCCGCGCCGATTTCGCCCGCCGTCCGGGACGCGCTGCGTACCGCGGCCGCGCACGGCACCCGCATCGCCTCGATCTGCTCGGGCACCTTCCCGCTCGCCGCCACCGGACTGCTCGACGGGCTGCGCGCCACCACGCACTGGATCGCCGCCGCCGAGCTGGCGGCCGCGTATCCGGCGATCGAGGTGGACCCGGATGTGCTCTACGTCGACAACGGCCGGATCCTCACCTCGGCCGGCGCCGCCGCGGCCCTGGACCTGTGCCTGCACATGATCCGCCGCGACTACGGTTCGGCGGTGGCCGCGGACACCGCCCGGCTCTCGGTGATGCCGTTGGAACGCGAAGGCGGACAAGCCCAATTCATCGTCCACGGCTTCGCGCCCACGCCGCGCGGCTCCGACCTCGAGCCGCTGCTGAACTGGCTCGAGACCAACCTCGCGGCCGACGTGACCCTCGACGAGATCGCCGCACGTGCCGGAGTCAGCACCCGCACCCTCCTTCGCCGCTTCCGCGAACACACCGGCACCACGCCCCTGCAGTGGCTGCATCGCGCCCGCATCCGCCGCGCCCAGCATCTGCTGGAATCCACCACCCACTCGGTCGAACGCATCGGCGCCCAGGTCGGATTCGGTTCGCCCACCGCCTTCCGCGAGCGGTTCAAACGCACCACCGGAGTCAGTCCGCACAGCTATCGCCGCAGCTTCAGCTGATCTTCAGCTCACGGTCACTGCCCCGGCAACTCATCGCTCACGCACAGCTCACACCCAGCCTCGGTCCGCATGCTGGCCTTTCAGAGAGGGCCGACGCGCGTCGGCACAGCACCGAACGAGCAGGTGACCGATATGGGAACGTCACATCCGAACCGCCGCGTGGGCCGGACAGCGGCCGGGGTACTCCTGGCCGTCGGCGCCCTCGGCACCACGACGGCGGCGGTCGTCGCATACGCCGACAACCAGTCCGCCGCGACCACCAGCACCAGCATCACCGACAACACCGGCAGCACGAGTACCGGCAGCGCGAGCACCGACCAATCCTCCGGCACCGGGGGCACCGTGCCCCAGTTGAGCCCCGGCCACGGCACCGCGCACGCGCGCTCGAGCGGATCATGACCTCGACACACGCGGTGGAGACCGCCGCAGCCGAATGGGAGCTGTGGAGCACCACCGCTCGCCTCGTCGTCACCGATCCCGCCGCGCTGGCCGGCGCGCGCCGCCTCGTCGACGCCCACCTGGATCGAGTCGACAACGCCTGCAACCGTTTTCGCGCAGATTCCGAAATCAGCATGCTGACGCCCGGCTGCCCGGTCACCGTCAGCGCGTTGTTCGACGAATATCTCGACGCGGCCCTGACCGTCGCTCGCGACACCGACGGCGACGTCGATCCGACGGTCGGCGCCGACCTCGACAACCTCGGCTACGACCGCGATTTCACGCAGATCACCGCCGGGCCCGCGGTCGTCCCGCTGAGCGTCACCCGGCGACCCGACTGGTCGCAGGTGATCCGGTCGCCGCGGTCGGTGACGCTGCCCGCCGGCATGCGGCTCGACTTCGGCGCGACGGCGAAGGCCCTGGCCGCCGACCGGTGTGCGCGCACGGTCGCTGAGGAGCTCGACTGCGGCGTGCTGGTGAGCCTGGGCGGCGACATCGCCACCGCCGGGCCCGCTCCCGACGGGCACTGGCAGGTGCTCGTCCAGGACGATGCGACCCAGCCCGCCGCCCTCGTCCGACTGCCCGCGGGTGCGGCGATCGCCACCTCGAGTACGGTGCGGCGGCGCTGGATTCGCGGGGGACGGCCGCTGCACCACATCCTCGATCCCCGCACCGGATGTGCCGCGGAGCCGGTCTGGCGCACGGTGTCGGTGGCCGCCGACTCCTGCCTCGCGGCCAATGCGGCCGCCACCGCCGCGGTCGTGCGCGGGCGCGCGGCACTGCCGTGGCTGCGTTCCGCCGGGATGCCGGCCCGGCTGGTGGACCGGCACGGGCGAGTCCTCACCCTCGGCGGCTGGCCCGACGAGCCGGAAGGAATTCGATGAATACCTCCGCGTTCGACCAGGCGTTGTGGGCGTTCGGCCGGGCCGGCGGGATCACGGCACTGATTCTGCTGACCGTCGCGGCCGTCGCCGGGATCGCCGCGCGCTCCGGGCGGGCCGTGCTGCTCCCCCGCGCCGGCCTCGCCGAATTCCACCGCGGAGCGGCGCTGTCGGCGACGGCATTCGTCGCCCTGCACGTGCTGGCGATGCTCCTCGATCCGTACGCCCAGTTGCGGCTGCTGACCGTGGTGGTGCCGTTCACCGGCGGCTATCGGCCGCTGTGGGTGGGCTTCGGCACCCTGGCCGTCGACCTGCTGGCCGTGGTCGTGATCACCGCGCTGCTGCGACATCGGCTGGGCCCCACCGTCTTCCGCCTGGCGCACTGGTCGGTGTACGCACTGTGGCCGGTGGCCCTGATCCACACGCTCGGCTCGGGAAGTGACGTCGACCGGATCTGGATGCTCGCCCTCGTCGGCGCGTGCGTTCTCGCCGTCGCCACCGCCGGCGTCTGGCGGTTCAGCCGCGGTTTCACCGAATTCACCACAGTCCCCGAAAGGAGCCGGCGATGACGGCGACACTGACCGGAAATCCCGCGACTCCCCCCGCCCCGGCGGGCACCGACCGGCTGCTGGCGGTCGGCGGCCCCGGCCTTTCCGCGCATGTGGCCTGCTACGGCCCCGCCCGTGCGGTCGGCAGCGAGTTCATCGACGTGGTGGCGGCTGCCGGTCTCACGGGTCGCGGGGGCGCGGGCTTCCCGGTGGCGCGCAAACTCGCGGCGGTAGCCGACGGCCGGGGCGTCGTCGTGGTCGCCAACGGCGCCGAGGGAGAGCCGGCCAGCGACAAGGACGCGGTATTGCTCTGGCGCGCATCGCATCTGGTGCTCGACGGACTGTCCGTGGCGGCCGCCGCCGTGGGGGCGCGGCGATGCCACCTGTACGCACCGGAGCGGCTGCTCGACCCGATTCGGCACGCCCTCGCCGAGCGGCAGTCCACCGGCTACGACACGCGGCGCGTGGATCTCACCCCGTCCGCCGACGGCTTCCTGGCCGGGGAGAAGAGCGCGGTTCTGGAGCGGCTGGCCGGTCGCGCACCGATACCGCGGGACAAGCCGGTCAGCACCTCTCGATCCGGGCTGAACGGCCGCCCGACGCTGGTGCAGAACGTGGAGACGCTCGCGCATCTGGCACTGCTGGCCCGATTCGGCCCCGCCTGGTTCCGCTCTGCCGGAACCCCCGACGAACCCGGCACCATGCTGGTCACCCTGTCCGGCACCACCGCATCCGGTGTCGTGGAGATCCCGCTCGGCACCGGCCTGATCGAATTGATCCAGCGGTTCGGGCGCACCGATCCGGCCCAGGTCCAGGCGGTCCTGATCGGCGGATACCACGGCACCTGGCTGCCGGGCAGCGCACTGGCCGGCGCGGCGATGTCCCGAAACGCCCTGCGCCACCGGCACGCATCGCCCGGCGCCGGCGTCGTGCGCGTACTCCGACACGACGAATGCGGGCTGCGGGTCACCGCGGACATCATCGCGTACCTCGCCGCCCAGAGCGCCGGACAGTGCGGGCCGTGCCGGAACGGATTACCGCAGCTGGCCCGCACCGTCGGCGATCTGGCAGCCCGCGGCCGCACCCGGCCCCAGGAGGTCACTCGCGTCGCCGATCTTGTCGACGGTCGCGGCGCCTGCCACCACCCCGACGGGACCGCGCGCCTGGCACGTTCGGCCCTGGCCGTCTTCGCCGAGGAGATCGACCGCCACCGGCACGGTTCCTGCCTCGCCCGTTCCCAGGGAGCCGCGCTGTGACCGCACCCGATCGCCCCACCTGGCGCCTGCACATCGACTGGACTCGCTGCGACGGCCGCGGCCTGTGCAGCGAACTGCTGCCCCATGCCATCGTCCGCGACGACTGGGGCTTTCCGCTCACCCGCGACCACCGCGATCCGGTCCTCGACAGCGGTTCGGCCGCCGCCGCCCGCGCCGCGGTGAGCCTGTGCCCGCGCCTGGCCCTGTCGCTGCGGCGGATCCGGTGAGCTGCGGCGGATCCGATAACCCGGGGTTGAAGACGACCAGCCCGGGTAAGGGCTCGGTATGGAATTACTGGTGATCGCCGGTTTGGTCGTCCTGGTCGCGGCGGTGGTGCTGTACCGCACGATCCACAATCACCGGTCGGGTCCGACGGAGCCGCCGGACAAAGAGGGCAACCTGCGGTGACGAGGCGCGCGGAACGACAGGAGGCTGGTTCGGTGACATCTCTGTGGCTCGATCGAACGCCCGTCTCGGTCCCGGTGACTCCGGATCCCGGCGGGAAGTACGACGTTGTGGTCGTCGGCGCCGGGCTCACCGGTCTGGTGACCGCGCTGCTCTTCGCGCGCGCCGGGCGCACGGTCGCGGTCCTCGAGGGCCGCACGATCGGCGCGGCCGCGACCGGCAACACCACCGGCAAGCTCAGCTTGCTGCAAGGCACCCACCTCTCGGCGATCACCGCGAAGCATTCGACGGCCACGGTGCGCAAATACGTCGACGCGAATCTGGAGGGCCAGCAATGGCTGCTGCGGTTCTGCGCCGAGAACGATATCGCCACGCAGCGCGCCGACGCGATCACCTACGCCGGTACCGAGGGCGGAACCGACTCGGTGCGCAAGGAATTTCGCGCCTGTGAGCGGGCCGGTCTCGACGTCACGTGGTCCGACGACACCGCCCTGCCGTTCCCCACCTACGGCGCCGTGCGACTGGCGGACCAGGCGCAGTTCGACCCGATGGACGTCCTCGAGGGACTGACCCTGCAGGCCTGCCGGCACGGTGCGACGATCTTCGAACACACCCGCGTGCACGGCGTCCACGGCGATACGGTGTCGACCGACCGCGGCGATATCCGCGCCGGAACCGTCGTGCTGGCCACGGGCACACCGATTCTCGATCGCGGCGGGTACTTCGCGCGACTGGAGCCGCACCGCTCCTACGCGGCCGCGTTCCGGGTGCCCGGCGTTTTCCCGCACGACATGTACCTGTCCGCCGACCAGCCCACGCGGTCGCTGCGGTACGCCCCGCACGACGGGGAGGATCTGCTGCTCGTCGGCGGCAGCGGGCACGTCGTCGGCCGCACCCGCTCGGAGAAGGCGCACGTCGCCGACATGTACACCTGGACGCGCGCCCACTTCCCCGACGCCGAGCTGACCCACCGCTGGTCGGCCCAGGACTATTCGGCCATCGACGAACTGCCCTACGCCGGACCGCTGCTGCCGGGCAGCGATCACATCCTCGTCGCCAGCGGCTACGCGAAATGGGGAATGACCAATGCGGTGGCGGCGGGCCTCGCGCTGGCCGGCACCGTGCTCGGCGGCCATCAGCCGTGGGCGCAGGCGTACCGCACCTGGCGCGGCAGCGAAGTGACCGGGCTGGTGAAGGCCGCGTCGATGAATCTCCAAGTCGCACGGCATCTGACGACCGGCTGGCTGAGCGCGGCCTTCGGCGGTGGCGGCACCCCCGCCGAGGGCGAGGGCAGGGTGGAGCGCCGCGGAATCCGGCCCGCCGGAGTCTGCACCGTCGACGGCACCACTTCGGCCGTCTCACCGATCTGCCCGCACCTGCACGGCATCCTCAACTGGAACGACGCCGAGCGTTCGTGGGATTGTCCGCTGCACGGCTCGCGATTCACCCACGACGGAAAACTGCTGGAGGGACCGGCAACTCACGATCTCGAACAGCTGTGACGGTCCGGCCACAACCTCCCCAAGAGCTACACTAGGGCGTCACGATGGCGAAGTCGGGGTCGGGCGCGTCGAGATATCCGACCAGTTCGATCAGCTTCGACACGTCGCCCTCGACGGTGACCGCGCCGTCGGCGATCAGCTGCCGCATATCCTTCGCACCGAGCAGGGCCGCGTGCAGATCGGCGTCGGACAGGGTGAATGTGGCGTCCGGGGCGGGCATGTCCGTGCTCGCGTCGAAGTGGACGAGGACGCCGTTGCGCAGCTGGGTGCGGTGCACGAGATTCCGGTCGGAGACGTTCCAGTCGATGGTGATGGCGGCCGACCAGGCCTTGGGACCGTCGATCCGCAGCGCGATGGCGTCGAAAAGCTGTTCCACCGTGAGCGCGGCCGCGATGTCGGGTGCGTCCGAGGCGGTCGGTGTACCGACCGATCCGTGGCGCAACTCGTAGGCGCCCATCAGGAAGAAGTTGCGCCAGGTACCGTTCTCCGCGCCGTAGCCGAGTTGTTCGAACGTATCGGCCTGCAGCTCCCGCGCCTCGCGGTTGTCCGGGTCGGCGAAGATCACGTAGTTCAGAACCTGTGCGACCCAACGGAAGTCGCCGACGGCGAACGAGTCGCGCGCCTTCTTCAGCACCTGCTCGGCACCGCCCATATAGGCGACGTGCCGCTTCGCCGATTCGGTCGGCGGATGCTCCCATAGGGTGGCCGGATTACCCTCGAACCATCCCATGTAGCGCTGGTATACCGCCTTCACGTTGTGGCTGACCGAACCGTAGTATCCGCGCGCATGCCAGGCCGCGGCGACGGCCGGGGGCAATTCGAGGGTTTCGGCGATTTCGATACCGATGGCGCCCTTGTTCAGTGCGCGCAATGTCTGGTCGTGCAGATATCCGTACAGATCGCGTTGCAGCGCAAGGAATTCCGTGAGGTTCTCGGTGCCCCAGGTCGGCCAGTGGTGCGAGGCGAACAGCACATCCGCCCGCGCGGCATACCGATTGATCGACTCGGTCAGATATTTCGACCACACATGCGGATCGCGCACCAGGGCTCCGCGCAACGTCAGCAGATTGTGCAAGGTGTGCGTCGCGTTCTCCGCCATACACAGTGCACGCCGGTCGGGAAAATAGAAATTCATCTCCGACGGCGCCTCGGTGCCCGGAGTCATCTGGAACTCGATGCGCACGCCGTCGACGACCTCGGACTGCCCGGTGTGGGTGATGTCGATCGTGGGTGTGATCAGGGTCGGGGTTCCGGTCGAGGTCGTCGGCCCCAAACCGGCGCCGACCGCGCCCTTCGGGCCGCGTCCCAGGGCCGCGCCGTACATATAGGCGGCGCGCCGGCCCATGGCGGTGCCGGCGTAGACGTTCTCCTCGACCGCATGTTCCACGAATCCCGCCGGCGCCAGAATCGGGCAGCGGCCCGCCGCGACATCCTCCGCCGTGGTCACGCCTTTGACGCCGCCGAAGTGATCGATATGCGAATGCGAATAGATCACCCCCGTCACCGGCCGGTCACCACGATGAGTGCGATAGAGCGCGAGTCCCGCGGCGGCGGTTTCCAGCGAGATCAGCGGATCGATCACGATGACACCGGTATCGCCCTCGACCACGGTCATATTCGACAGATCGAGCCCGCGAATCTGATAGATCCCCTCGGTCACCTCGAACAAACCCTGAATGGCGCACAATTTCGACTGTCGCCACAGGCTGGGATGCACCGTGGGCGGGCATTCCGCGTCGAGGAAGGAGTATCCGTCGCTGTCCCACACCACATCGCCCGCCGCATTCTCGACCACTCCGGGTTCCAGCGCCGCGATGAACCCGCGTCGCGCGTCCGCGAAATCCTGATCGTCCCCGAAGGGCAGCGCCCGGGTCGCCTCCTCGTTCTGTGTCCGCACACTGCCGGAAACGTCGCCCTGGCCGCTCATGGCACGCACCCCAATCTGCACGAAGGCTGTGGTTGTGTCGACTCGTCTGCGACCCTCCCAGCGGCGTCGAGAAATCACCTCACCCGAGACGGGTGAGCATGACTGCCGCGGCCGCATCGCCCGATGCACGCACCGGTCCGAGCGGAGATCACCTCCTACGGGTGAAGCCCGCACGCCTCGCACCCGAGATCATCGGCTCGACGGCATGCGGCGCTGCCGCCTCGGCAATCGTGTCACCGACGAGTACCAGGAGGACGCTATGGATAGGACCGCCAAACCTTCCCTGCTGTCACGCATTTCGGCGCGCCAATGGGTGGCGATCGTGCTGGCGGTGCTGGCCGTCATCTTCGTCGTGCAGAACCATCATCGCGTCGACATCAACATCCTCACCGTCACCATCAGCTCGCCGATGTGGCTGGTTCTGCTGATCATGTTCCTCGTCGGCTGGATCGTGGGCCTGCTCACCCGGCGCAGCCGGCGCTGACCGGTCGGAGTCCGCCGATTCCCTTTCCCGGGACGACGGCACCCATCACCGCCAGCACACTGGCCGCCGCGATCACGGTGAACACCACCACCGCGATCACCTGCCGGCCACCGCCGATCCCACTCGTGCCGATGGCCACCCCGGCCGAGATCACGATGCCCAGCACGATCTTGATCCACGCGGTCACCGTCGACGGATGCTCGTCCTCCGTATCCGACATCGTTCCCGACAACAACACGAAGATCGTGGTGACGACGACGATCCCGAGGAGCCAGCCGATCGCGAAGCCGGTCCCGGCCCGCGCGGCATTGGCCGAGAGAACGATCAGGATGGCGGCCACGATCGGGATCGGCGAGAGAGCGACACCGACTGCCAGGGGCAGCAGATCGCCGATGACAGCGCCCATCTGCGCATCACATCTGCGGGCGCCAGGTGGCGACGGCCCAGATGACCACGATGTCGAGGGCGATCACGATCAGCGACCACCACGGATACCAGGGCAACCACAGGAAATTCGCGATGATCGACAGGGCCGCGATGCCGATCGCCGCACCGCGGCCCCACGCGGTTCCGGTCATCAGGCCCAGCGCACACACCACGAGCACGATCCCGAGTCCGATGTGGACCCAGCCCCATGTGGTGAGGTCGACCTTGTAGACGTAATCGGGCCCGGCCGCGAACAGGGTGTCGTCGGCCACGGCCGAAATCCCTTGCAGGATAGACAGAATGCCGACCGTGACGAGCAGGACCGCGGCGCCGATCGAGGTCCCGGCGGCGAAGCCCTGCCGCACGGGGTGGCTGTGGGCCGGCGCCCGGTGCTGCGACGAGGTTGTCATCTCCGACTCCTTCCGAGCAGGGTTGCCGATGACTGTCGCGCAGGTGAACCCGGCTCACCTCACCCGAATCGGATGAAGTGCGAGCTACTTCCCGGTGGCGACCGCGCCACCGTCGTTCTTGTGCCGACCGGCGAGATGGTCGATACCGAGTTTCTCGGCGAACAGATGGCGCTGCACGATCCAGCCCGCCGCCGAGAGCGCGATCCAGGCCAGCGCCGAGAAGATCTGCTCCCAGGTGGAAGCCGGCGCCCGCAGGAACGACAAATGATCGTTCGTGCGGCCGATCCCGCTCAGCACCATGCTCGCGCCGCCGATCGAGGTCAGCCACAGCAGTGCCCGGGCCCGGAATCGGTCGGCGAGGAAACCGCCGGCCACACCGACCGCCAGGATCACGATCATGCTCAGCGCCCAGTTCTTGTCTCCCGGTTGCAGCACCGACGCCAATTTGGCGCCGACCATCGCGCCGGTCAGCCCGCCGATGACATACGACGCGAAACGGAAGATCAGCGAGGTCACCACCCACGAGGAGAGCGCGCCGATCGCTCCGAACAGCAGCAACCACAGGAACGACGGATTGAACAGATCCGCGACCAGCCACCCGATGCCGAATCCGATCGCCAGGATCCCCAGGTGTACCGATCTGATGCCGTAGAAGCAGAGCAGAGCCCCGACGAGCGCAACCACGATGCCGTTCATCACGACCCCTTTCGACCGTGAACCGCGTGCGCGACGGTGCCGCAGCTTCACAGTAACCGCCCAGTTACCGGCGAGCACGGGGAATGTACGAGCGAATTCCGGCACCCGCGGGCCCGCTGCCGGGCCTCGTGCCGCTACAGCATGCGCTCCCGGCCGTAGGTCGCGAATTCGGCCTCCCACGCCTGCTTGTCCGCCGGCGTCATGCGGTCGTACGCGGGTTCGCCGCGGCCGATCCAGCGATAGACGGCATCGTCGGTGCGCCACGCCTGCTCCTGCAGTCGGCGCTTGAGAACCTTGTTGGACCCGGTGACCGGCAAATTCGCCGACACCCGAAGCAGTCGCGGGGTACCCTTCGTGCCGAGATCCCTTTGCGCGGTGAGGAATTCGGCGAATTCGCGCACATCGAACGAATCCGGGTCGGCGACCTCCACTGCGGCCATGACCTGGTCACCGGATCGCGGGTCGGGGACGCCGAACACGGCGGCGGCGACGATCGCGGGATGGCGGCGCAGGACCTGTTCGATCATCAGGGCAGAGGTGTTCTCACCGTCGACGCGAATCCAATCACCCTTGCGGCCCGCGAAATACAGGAATCCCTCGGAATCGATGTAGCCGAGATCTCCGGTCCAGTACCAGCCGTTGCGAATGCGTTCGGCATCGGCGGCGTCGTTCTTGTAATAGCCCTCGAAGGCCAACGCGCCGGCTTTGTCGATCATCTCGCCGATCGCCTCGTCGGGATTGCGGACCCGGCCGTATTCGTCGAGTTCCGCACGCACACATTCGCGCAGCGTATCCGGATTCACCACCGCGACACCGGCATGCGCGGGACGGCCGAGGGCGGCGGGCGGGGCATTCGGATCCAGTGCCGCCAAAGTCGCGCCCTCACTGGAACCGTAGCCCTCGAACAATTCGGCGCCGAACCTGCGCCGGAATTCGGCCTGATCGGCCACCGACGCCTCGGTGCCGAAACCGCGCACCAGACTGTTGTCGCCGTCCTGCGGTGTTTCGGGTGAGACAAGCAGATATCCGAGCGCCTTGCCCACATAGGTGAAGAAGGTCGCGCCGAAATATCGAACATCCGGAAGGAATTGGGAGGCAGAGAATTTCGGTGTGAGACATACCGTCGCGCCGACCGTCAGCGCGGGCGCCCACAACGCCATGATGGCATTGCCG
This sequence comes from Nocardia elegans NBRC 108235, assembly GCF_001612845.1. Taxonomy (GTDB): domain Bacteria; phylum Actinomycetota; class Actinomycetes; order Mycobacteriales; family Mycobacteriaceae; genus Nocardia; species Nocardia nova. Next base: position 49,627 of record NZ_BDBF01000035.1, read on the forward strand.
TGAAACAGCGGCATACAGCAGTAGTCGACATCGTCGCGCACATGACCGAATTTGTCCCGCGCCGCGTACGCGATCATGGCCAGGCGGCGCTGACTGCATTTCACCGCTTTCGAGGTTCCGGTGGTGCCGGAGGTGAACAGCAGCAGCATCAGCGCGTCCGGACCGCCCGCGGCCGCCGGTTCGACGCGATGGGCGTCGACGAGCGCGGCATAACCGGGGTCGTCGACCAGCAGATACCGGTCGCCGGGAAGGTCGAGATCCAGTTCGCGCAGTCGCGCCATCCCGGCCGCGTCGGTGACGATCAGCTGGCAATCGACGTATCGGATATCCGAGGCCAGCTGAGCGTCTCCGCGGGTGGGATTCAGGCCGGCGACCGTGGCGCCCGCCAAGGCCGCCGCACCCAGCCAGAACACGAAGTCGGGAACATTGTCCAGCAGGACCCCGATATGGAAGGGCCCGTCGCGGCGCAGTGAGCGCGCCAGCTCCGCTCGGGCGGCCGATTCCCGGACCACCGCGTCCCAGGTCCAATCCCGATCGCGGGTGCGCAGTCCGAGCCGCTCGTCTCCGAGCCGGTCGAGCAGCATGGTCGCGATATCCGTGCGGCGCACGGCCGCGGTCGCATGGGAGAGTTCAGTCATTTCCGTATCGCCTTCCATCAGCCGAGTCTGGCCATTTCACGCCTTCGAGTGCACGAGTTCGATGTATTCGCCCGGCAATTCGCCGAAACTCGGTGTGCGGATCTCGACCGGACCCGAGTGATACGAGTCTTCACCGACGATCCGTCCTTCCGCGTCGACGGGCCACAGCGGTAGCTGCCGGAAGACGACCAGATAGTCGGCCGCGGTGTCGTCGACACAACACCACCTCCAGCAGCGCGGGATCGTCCAGACCCGTCGGCCCCGCCACCGAACCCCGCACCGCCACCACCCGCAGACAGTGCCGCAGCCGATCCACCAGGACCGCGTCGAGGGCGTGCGCGGCGCCGGCCCGCTCCAGCCACACCGCCGGCTCGCCGATCACCTCCGGCGGCGACATCACCGCCGGCAGCGGACGCCCCGCCGCGTCGTAGCGAATCGTGGTGCCGGACGGCCACCTCGCCCCCGCCGGACATTCGGCCAGTAACGCCGCGGCGCGGACCACCGCATCCGCGTTGGCGTCGGATTCGTCGAAACCGTCGAAGTATCGGATCAGCCGCAGCACGGCGTCCGGGTCCGCACCGAGTTCGCGCAGTCTCGGCGCCTCGGCACCCGGCTCGTCCATTCGCCCACCTCCACTCCGGCGAGTCCTCCGCTCAGAATGGCAAGAGTGTGGCGGCTCGCCGGGTCCTTCCGGCGAATCCTCCCGCTGGGTGGGCCTCAGGCGATGGCGCCGTTGGCGAAGAGGACCTGACCGTTGATCCAGCGACCGGGGCCCGCGAGGAAGGCGACCGCTTCGGCGATGTCCTCGGGGGTGCCGAGTCGTTCCAGCGGAGACTGCGCGGCGAGGCGGTCGACGGCCGAAAACCCGTCCGCGAGGAACGAATACACTCACCACGTCCGTGAGCCGATCGATCGACGGGAGTGCCGTGCCGTTCCCCCTGCCCGAGCCGTACGCGCATGGGACGCCCCCAGTCGGAGACGAGCACGACAATCTTCGGCGGACGACGGCCGAACGGCCTTACCCCTCCGTGTCGTGCCTGCGGCATGCGCCGACGACGAATGAGGCCGCGCGACGGGCGATCGTCGGGTCCGGGGTACGGAGGTCGGGCGCGTGAGAGCGGCGTGGGCGCGGATCGCGCTCGAATCGCTTGCCGTGGTCGCGACCCTGGTGGGCGCCGCCGGTGTGGCTCTGCATTTCAATCGAACCGAGTCCCGGTGGCTGGTTCTGGCGGCGTCGGGCGCGCCGTACCTGATGTGTGCCGCACTGCTCGGGGTGGCGCTGTTCGCTGCCGCGAAGCGGTGGGCCGGGGTCGCGGTCGCCATTGCCGTTGTGGGCGTTGCGATCTGGACGCAAGCTCCGCTGTATGTCGGCCACTCTCCAGGCGACCACGGCACGCCGGTGACGGTGATGCAGGCCAATCTGCTGTTCGACGGCGCCGATCCGCAGGCGCTGATCGAGCAGGTGCGCGACCGCAAGGTCGACATCCTCACCGTCGAGGAACTGACTCCGGCCGCGGTGCGCGCCCTCGAGGGCGTGGGCCTGGACCGGTTGCTGCCGCATCGGTATCTGTCGCCCGGGCGGACCGCCACCGGTACCGGGATCTGGAGCGCCTATCCCCTCTCGGACACGGTGGAATACGACGGATTCGTCCTGAACCAGCTCTCCGCGACCGCGACCGTCCCGGGAGCCGGACCGGTCACCGTCTATGCCTTCCATCCGGTGCCCCCGATCTCCGGAACGCACCTGTGGGCCGACGAATTGGTCCGGCTGCGAGCCATTCTCGACCGCTCGCCCGCGGATCGGCCGGTGATCGTCGGCGGCGATTTCAACGCGACCTTCGACCATGCCCAATTCCGCGCGATGCTCTCGGGCCGGTTCAACGACGCGGCCGAACAGGAGGGCGCCGGCCACCTCGTCACCTATCCCACCGACAAGCGCTGGCCACCCCTGGTCGGCATCGACCACATTTTGGTCGCCGACGGCCGCGCGGACACGGTCGACACGTTCCGCCTGTCCGGGGCCGATCACAAGGCGCTCATCGCGCAACTGCGCCTCCGTCCGCACTAGCCCCGATCAGTTCGGGCCGATTGTCGGTACTCGCCGCTATCGTCCGCGTATGCACCCGGCCACCGCAGTCGTCGCGGACATCGTCGCAGCGATCACACCGCTGGACCCCTTGGAGCAGGAACACATCGAGCAGACGCTGTCCTGGCTCGCCGGCACCGACGACATCTTCCGGCGGGAACCTCCCGCCACACCCCCGCAGCACCTGGTGTCGTATGTCGTGGTCGTCGATCCGGATGCCCGCGCCGTGCTGCTCGGCGCGCATCGCAAGTCCGGACTGCACCTGCCGATGGGCGGTCACGTGGACCCGGCCGAAAATCCCTTGCACACAGCGCGACGAGAGGCCGCCGAGGAACTCGGAACGCAGGCCGATTTCACCGTTGTCGGCGAACGCCCCCTGTTTCTGACCATCACCTGGACCGTCGGAGCGCATCCACACCGCGACGTCTCGCTGTGGTACGTGATGCGCGGCGACCGCGAACGCCCCTTCGCACTAGACCCACGAGAATTCGCCGATGGGCGATGGTGGGACATCGATGACGACGCCATCCCCGAATCCGACCCCCACCTGAGCCGGTTCCTCACCAAACTCCGCAGCGCGCTGGCGGCGCGGTAACAGCCCCGGCTGCCCGCGACTACGCACCCGAATCCGCCGACGGGAAACGTTCAGGGCTTGTGTTCTTCGAGGTGCGTCCAGTACCCCGGGGCGAAATACGTGTACTTCGCCGCCGTGTAGACCGCCAGCACTCCCCCCTCGAGGAACTTGAAATTGTCCTCCGGGTCGGGGAAAGACTGTTCTCGGTCCGGCCCACTCGCTGTCGTGTATACGCGGAAAGGCATGACAACCACGGTATCCCTCTCGCAGGGACGGCGGACCGACCTGACCGTCTTCTACACCAACGATTTTCCGAGCGCCTGCCGCCGCCGCATATCCTCGAGGTACCCGTCGAACGGGTAGCTGCGCCAGTGTTCGGGCAGGCGCTTCAGCACCGTTCCGATGGTTCGCATCACGATCTCGAAGGCGCGCTGCCGCCGCGGCCCCCATCCGAGCCCCAGCGCGTCGCGGAACTGCTGGGGAAGGAAGCCGGTGGTGAAGAAGCGATTGACCCGCGCGAAGGCGATTCGCTCGACACGGCCGTACGGCCCCAGGCCGATGACCTGATCCAGCAGATAGCGGCGAACCTCGTCGTCGAACGAGATCTCGCCCAGCTTGGCGTTCCAGTACTCCTCGAAGGCCGCCCGGTCCGGCGGCCACAGCCGTTCCGGCATCTGCAAGGTGGTGCCGAAGCGTGCGGACTCACGGTAGAACTCCTCCGCCAAGTTATCGTCGATTCTTCCGTAGAAGAACCGGGTCGAATCATCGACGCCCCGATAGATACAGGCGGCCACCCAGAGCTGGAGTTGCGGGTCGAAGGCGTTGTAGCGGACCGGGCTGCCGGGACGCGAACGCACCTGCCGATGCGAGGTGTCCACGGCGGCACGGTAGGCGGCACGGTCTTCTTCGGTCCCGAGCATGGCCACCGCCAGATAGGTCAGCGTGGTGCGACCGCGCTTGCGCGGATGCCGCGCGTATTGGCCGCTCTCCACGGTACTTTCGACGACTCCACGGCCGACCGGCGGCACACCGAGTTGCATCACGACATTCGCCGGGCCGCCCAGCAATGCCGCGGGACCGGCCATGTACTGCCGCCGGCGGGCGAGTCCGGCATCCGGCGTCGGGGCCGCGGCGGCGGTTCGGGCGGCTCGATTCATACGTATCACTCCGAGGGTCACTGAGACATTAGACGTCTCATCTTCTCACCTTTCGAAGGTCGACGGCAATGCCCCCGAAACCGGGCCACCCCGCAATATGTGAATGTATATTCTGAATCGATCCGGCGACGCGATACGAAGGGTTCGCCGGCCGAGCTGGGATCGAGGTCTGTGTGGTGCTGTCGAGTTCTGCGAGCGAGCTGGTCCGGTCCGTCGGTGACGCGTTCGCCGCCGCGTCGGTGTTGCGGCGGCGCGGCATGTTCGACCCGTGGCATCCGCTCGATATCGTGCGCACCGCGCGCGACGCCAGGACATACGGCCCCTTCGTCACCGTGCTCGCCCACGCCGCGCGCCGCAATCCGACGGCGCCGGCATTGGTCGACGAACGGGGCACCCTCACCTTCGACGACCTCGACCGGGAATCCAACGCACTCACCCGCGGGCTCGCCGCGCGCGGTTTCGGGCCGGGATCCGTACTCGCCGTACTGTGCCGCGATCACCGCGGCATGGTTCTGAGCCTGCTGGCCGCGGGCAAGCTGGGTGCCCGGGTGGTGCTGCTCAACACCGGGTCCGCGGGCCCGCAACTCGCCGAGGTCGTCACCCGCGAGAAGATCGAGGCTCTGCTCCTGGACAGCGAGTTCGTCGACCGCGCCCGCGCAGTTCCGGCCGGCATCCCCCGGCTGCTCACCTGGGACGACGACGCGACCTCCGCCCTCACCACCATCTACGCGCAGGCCGGGCCGCATTCCACCGACCCCGTACCGGCGCCGCCGCGCCCCGGTGGACTCGTGATTCTCACCAGCGGGACCACCGGAACACCGAAAGGCGCTCCGCGGGAAAAGGTTTCCCCGCTGCAGTCGGCCCAGTTCCTCGACCGGATACCACTGCCGCGCGATGCCACGATGGTGATGGCCGCGCCGATCTTCCACGGGACCGGGCTGTCCCAGTGCACGCTGGGCTGGGCGCTGGGTAATCGAATCGTCTTCCGGCAGCGCAAGTTCGATCCGGTACGCACGCTCGCCGCGGTGGCCGAATACGGCGCCGCGACCCTCGTGCTGGTGCCGACGATGTTGCAGCGCATCGTCGATCTCGACGAGTCGGTGCTGCGGCGGTACGACACGTCGTCGCTCGAGGTGATCTTCGCCGCCGGTTCGTCCATCTCACCGGATCTGAGTCGCCGCACCGCGGACGTCTTCGGCGACGTGCTCTACAACCTGTACGCCTCTACCGAGGTCGCGGTGGCGGCGGTGGCGACACCACGGGATATGCGCGAGGCGCCGGGAACGGTCGGCCGGCCGCCGGTCGGATGCCGGGTCGCGATCTACGACTCCGACCGCAATCCGGTGACCACGCCGGGTGTGGTGGGCACGATTTTCGTCTCCAGCGGCCTCAGCTTCACCGGATATACCGACGGGCAGCACAAGGAGATCGTCGACGGGTTGTTGTGCAGCGGCGACGTCGGGCATTTCGACGCCGACGGCCGGCTGTTCGTCGACGGCCGCGACGACGACATGATCGTCTCCGGCGGTGAGAACGTCTACCCTCTCGAGGTCGAGAACCTGCTGGTGAGCCGGGCCGACGTCGCGGAGGCCGCGGTGGTCGGCGTGGACGACCACGACTTCGGAAAGCGGCTGCGGGCCTTCGTCGTTCGCGCCGGCGGAGCCGACGTGGACGCCGAGCAGATCCGCGACTACGTCAAGGCGAATCTGGCCCGCCACAAGGTTCCGCGCGATGTCGTCTTCGTCGACGAACTGCCGCGCAACGCGACCGGGAAATTGCTGCGGCGGCAGCTGGAATCCGAACGCGTCGCACCCTCCGACTAGTTCGCCGCGAAGAACCGATCCGCCATCGGATACCAGCCGGGGACCGCCGACGCGAGTTCCCCGGCGACACCGAGCAATTGCGCGGCCAGCAACTCGAGCCCGGTATCCCGTCGGGCAAGGGTCGTGGCGAGTCCCACCGGTACGGTTGCGCTCAATTCACGCAGCCGGGTGAATCCGCCGGGATCCGGGTTCGCCGCGCAATACAGCAGGGCGCTGCCCCACCGCTGGCAGAATTCGGCACTGTCCCAAAGGTTTTCGGCAGAACCCACGTCGATGACCACCGTGGGCGGCCCGTCGATCACCCAGCCTCTGCGAGTGACGCGGCCGACCACCGCCACCGACTGCTGCCCACAGACGCGATCGATCACACTTCCCAGCGGCCCGTCCGCACCGACGATCGCCACCGCACCACGATCGGCCGTTTCCCGCATACCCACCTCACCTGCCTATCAGATCCACCAGTTGCCGGCGCAGCCAGGACAGCGCCGTCTCGCCGTCGGGCCCGACGACGTAGAACGGATAGCTCTGGTGGACACCGGAATTCACGAACTCCGCGATCTGGGCCTTGCGCTCGTCCACGGCGTTCGCGTCGAGCTGGCCGGCCAGCAGGCCGAGACCTCCCGCGGCCAGCGCCGAATCGAGAAGATCCCCCGCATCCCGGGAGTACCGGTCGAACATCGCGGGATCGGGATTCGAGATCTCCACGAAGAATCCGGCGATACGGCCGGCGAAATCGCCGTCGGGCATCGCGCAGTACAGATCTCCGGCCGCACAGAACGTGTAGGTCCGCGGACCGAGCAGACCGAATCCGCCAGGGCGCGGGCCGCCCGCGCCGGCCCCGACGACAGGCGGACCGATCAGGGTGTCGGTGGGGGCGCGGCGAGGATCGGAGATCAAGCCCACCAATGCGATTCGGTCGGGCGCCACCACACCGTGGCCGGTGCCGATCTCGGCCGCGAGATCACCCGCGGCATCGGCGCCTTGGCTGTAGCCGACGATCGCGATGCGGGTCGCGGTGCACGACCCTGCCACCGCGGCGACCGCGGCACGGGCTTTGTCGACGGCTTCGCGCTTGGAGCGGCCGTAGACCTCACCCTCCCAGGGAAAGGCGGTCGCGGTGTATGCGATATAGCCGGCCCCGACGTCGCCCGGCAGCGCATCGACACTCGCCGCGAGCATCCCTGTGCGCGGATCGACGTCGGAGGTTTCCCACGTGCCGGGCACGGCCAGCACATACAGGCCGGGGCAACTCGGCGACGCGTGGGCGGGGGCGCCACCGCCGAAGTGCGCCAGGCCACACGTCACCGCCACCAGCCCGGCGGCCGCGAGGGACTTCCAGCGTGTAGACGGAGACAAGGTGACACCTCCGAAGCACTCGGCAGCTTTGCCGCGACCTCCGCGTCCGGTGGCGCGGTGTCGTTGGTGAGAGAATGATAGATAACTTATCACTCCCATCGACCGAGTGTCGCCGGATTCGCACGAATTCGCCCACGTCGAAATCCGGCGTCCGGAAGTTCAGAAGAGCTCCACGACAGTGACATTGATTGCCGGTCGATGAGGCCGCCACACCGAGATCTCACCTTCCGTCATGCACGACAAGAAGGCAATCTCGCGCCCGCGAGCAGATCCAGTAAGAACGAGGAGTAACTTCTGGCCCGCGCCTTGCCTGCGGGCGGTTCCGTCTTGTGCCGTCGAGAACAGTCCGGGGCGTCGGCGCGGGCTCGCGATTCGACAGCCGCCGAACGGGTACGCGCACGGCATGAGTCACCCCGAGAACACCGACGCCGAGCGGGACGACCAGGAAACCCGGGGCAAGCGCACAGTCGATGCGCCGCCGGAGCGCTCCGGCACACTGGCCGGGCCCGGACCCGCCCGCGACCAGAGCGAGGATCCCGACATCTGATTCGGCTCGAGCCCACGTTCCCGGTCGGATATCACCGGGAACGCGGGCTGCCGCCGCTAGTTGTACTCGTAGAACCCGCGACCGGTCTTGCGGCCCAGGCGGCCGGCGTCGACCATGCGGCGCAGCAGCGCCGGGGGTGCGTAGTGCGGCTCGGCGAATTCGCCGTACAGCGATTCGGCGGCGGCGAGCGCGATGTCGAGGCCGACGGTGTCGAGGAGGGTGAGCGGGCCCATCGGGTAGCCGCAGCCGCCCTTCATCGCGGCGTCGATGTCCTCGGCGCTGGCGTAGCCCGACTCCAGCATCCGCACCGCCTGGCACAGGTACGGGATCAGCAGCGCGTTGACGATGAATCCGGAGCGGTCACCGGCCTGCACGGTGGTCTTGTGCAGGGTGTTCTTCGCGTAGTCGGTGACGGCGGCGGCCGTCTCCGGCGAGGTGACCAGCGTCGAGATCACCTCCACCAGCGGCATCACCGGCACCGGGTTGAAGAAGTGCAGGCCGACGACCTGCTCCGGACGCTGCGTGGCTCCGGCCACCTTGATCACCGGGATCGAGGAGGTGTTGGTGGCGAGGATGCCGGCCGGCTTCACGATCTTGTCCAGCTTGCCGAAGATCTCGTACTTCAGCGACTCGATCTCCGGAGCGGCCTCGATGACCAGGTCGCGATCGGCGAACTCCTCGATGTCGAGGGTTACCCGTACCCGGGCGAGCACGGCGTCGGCCTCGTCCTGGGTGATCTTGCCCTTCGTCACTCCCCGCGAGATCGACGATTCGATGCGCTTGTGGGCCGCCTCGGCGAAGTCCGGAGTCGTCTCCAGGACGAGAACCTCGCTCCCGGCCTTCGCGCATACCTCGGCGATTCCCGCACCCATGGTTCCGCCACCGATCACACCGATCAGCTTCACAGTCGTCTCTCCCACCATCTCGGTTTCGAACACTTTCGCGCTCATTATCGCTGTTCGGGTAGTTGGAACAGGTTGCGGGCAAATTCGGGACCCGGCAACCGCTCCGTCACCTGTCACGCCGCGACGGGGAGCGATCGGCGATATCGCTGCTCGATCGGCTCGCCACGCGCCGATTCCGTTCCAGCAGGACGACACCCAGCGCTGCAGCGGTGAAGGCGGCACCGCACCACAACGCGGTGGCCGGGCGACCGGTGTGATCGACGGTCGAACCGGCGGCGACCGGCCCGAGTACCGCACCGATATTGAAGGCGGTGGTCGCCAGCGCGCCGGCGATCCGGGGAGCGGTCGGCGTAGCGGTCTGCACGATCGTCGCGATCAGTGTCGAGCCGACGCCGAACGCGACCGCGCCCGCCACCACCGACATGACCGTCACCCCGATCAGCGTGTGTGCGACCAGCGCGGCCACCACCCAGACTCCGACGAGCAGGACCGTTCCGGCGCGGACGATCCGGCGCCGATGGCGGTCGCTGTAGCGACCGGTGACCGTCACACCGAGGAACGAGCCGGCGCCGAAGACCGGCAACCGGCCCGCGGTCATCGCCATCACCGGCGCTCCCACCACCATTCCGGCGGCGAACAGCGAGGTCAGCAAACCGGCGGCGCCGAGCGAGACGCCGACATCGTCGGCGATCCGCTGCAGCAGTCCCGACACCATGAACTCCGATGTGCCCTGCGCGAACACCGCGACAGCCAGCACGAAAACCACAGGGGGCATGAGGAAGTACTCCAGGAGACTGGGCGCACACGTAGGCGGGCGCCCGGCGAAAGAATCCGGCATCGTCCGGCGTTGTGAGACGCCAACCGCACCGGTCGCTCAGCGACCGGCGGGAACTCTGCTCACAACGCCGCCCGGCCCACAGGCCGAGCGGCTACCGTTCGGATGCCTCCGGAGAACTCACCGCACCACCCTGACAACGCGTATCGACGCGGTGGCGCCGCCGGAAATCGAAGGCGCCCGGCGACACTCGACCTAATTCAGGCGGGCGGCACGGTCGCGCAACAACGCCTGTTCGGCGGCGTTGGCGGTGAGCGCGGCGGCGCGCAGGTAGGCGGCGCGGGCGTCGGCCGGGCGGTCCAGCTGCGAGAGGAAGTGGGCGCGCACGGCGTGGAGCAGATGGTAGGAGTCGAGTGTGCCGGTCGCGGCCACCGCGTCGACGAGGTCGAGGCCCGCGGCGGGGCCGTGCACCATGGCCACCGCGACGGCGCGGTTCACCTCGACGACCGGCGACGGAAAACGTTCGGCGAGAACGGCGTACAGGCCGGCGATGCGCCGCCAGTCGGTGTCCTCGGAGGTGGCGGCCATGGCGTGCGCGGCGGCGATGGCGCCCTGCAGGGCGTAGCGGCCCGGCGGAACACCACGACGCACGGCCAGGTTGTGGGCTCGGCCGAGGGCGGCGAAACCGCGGCGGATGGACAGCTGATCCCAGCGGCTGCGGTCCTGATCGGGCAGCAGCACAAGCTGTTTGGTCGCGTCGCTGCGCGCACCGGTCCGGGAGGCCTGCAATTCCACGAGGGCGGCGAGGCCGAATGCTTCCGGCTCCCGGGGCATCAGCCCGGTGAGGATGCGCGCCAATCGTAATGCGTCGTAGCACAGTTCGGCGCGCACCCAGTTGTCGCCGGAGGTGGCGGCGTACCCCTCGTTGAAGATCAGATAGATGACCTCGAGCACGGATTCCAGCCGATCGGCCAGCTGCGGACCCGCCGGAACCTCGTAGGGCAGCTTCTTCTCGGCGATGGTGCGTTTGGCTCGCACGATCCGTTGTGCCACTGTCGTTTCCGGCACGAGATACGCGCGGGCGATCTCCTCGGTGGTCAGGCCGCCGACCATGCGCAGCGTCAATGCCACCCGAGCCGGCTGCGACAACGCGGGATGACATGCGGTGAACACCATGCGCAGCAGGTCGTCATCGATGTCGTTCGGTTGCTCGCCGGCCTGTTCGGTGAGCAGGTCGTGTCCGAGCATCGGCAGTTTGCGGGCGAAGGTGGCGTCACGCCGGATCCGGTCGATGGCGCGGTGTTTCGCGGTGAGCATCAGCCAGCCGCCCGGGTTCGGCGGGATCCCCTCGCGCGGCCACTGTTCCAGGGCCGCCAGGTGCGCGTCCTGTGCGAATTCCTCGGCGGTGGCGATATCACCGACCAGCCGGGTGAGTCCGGCCACGAGCTTCGGCCATTCGATGCGCCACGCCGCCTCGACGGCCCGAGCCGCCGGTGAGCGGCCGTCGGCACCATCGTGCGGGCGGCCACTCACCTCGGGGAAGGACATAACGTCAAGCCTGGTCGTCGAGCTGACGGATCTCCAGTTCGATATCCCATTCCGGCCCGTGCAACCGCAGGAAGCGCGAACCCCACTCCACGGCTTCGTCCTGCGAGCGGGTCTGCACGAGGCAGTATCCGCCGATGACCTCCTTGGACTCGCTGAACGGGCCGTCGAGCACGCTCTGCTTGCCACCGGTCTGGCGCACCCGCACGCCCTCCTCGACCGGTCGCAGTCCCGCCGTGTCGAGCAGGACGCCGGCCTTGGTCATCTCCTCGAGCAGTTTGCCCATATTCTCGGCCATCGCGGGATCCGGCCCCTGCGTCGGCGCGGCCGTGGGATCGAGACGGATCAGCATCAGATAGCGCATGTCCGCATCCTTCCTCATCGCACCTGGTAGCGCAGATACACCGCGCCCGAACCGAAAGCCTTCGACTCCAGCAGGTCGAGATCCAGTTTCGCCTTGTCGTGAAACACCGGCGTGCCGGAACCGAGCGTGACCGGATGGACGACGATGCGGAACTCGTCGACCAGACCCATATCGATGAACGAATGCACCAGCTTGGGACTGGCGTAGATCGCGATCACGCCGCCGTCCTCACGCTTCAGCGCCTCGATCTGCGCGGCGAGGTCGCTGCTGATCAGCCGGGTGTTGTTCCATTCGGCCGACTCCAGCGTGGTGGAGCAGACGATCTTGTCCACGGCGTTGACCCATTCGGCGTGCCTGCGTTCGGACGGCGAACTGTCGGCATTCGGATGCTGCGACCAGTATCCGAACATCCCCAGATAGGTCTCCCGCCCGTAGACCGCAGTGTCGAAGTCGGCCTGAATGTGCTCGGCATACGCCTGCAATTCGTCGTCGTACGCGCGGAACGTGAACTCGAATCCCAGGTTCTCGCCGGAGGAGGCGTAACCGTCCAGCGTCATGTGCTCGAAAGCCACCACTGTGCGCATGCTTGTGTCCTTCCAGGGGTGGGCTGCCTCTCAGCCCTTCACCTACCCCTCGAACGGGACACCCCTGGAATCGACATCATCGCGAAAGTTTTTTCGCGCTCGTCCGCGGCCCCGCGATCCGGTGGCCGGAGACAGCCGAACTTGCCTACGACCCCGCGACCGGGCTGAGGCAGCTGGCCGGGGGGTCGACGAAGATGCAGAGGGCCGGGGCTCGGGTGGGGCGGTAGTCGGCGGGGACGCCGCCCGCGGCGACGATCTGCGCGTAGGTGCCGACAGCATCGGTCGGGCGGCGAGTGAGCGACGGGTCGGTGCGGACGTCGACGGTGTAGAGGCCGAAACGGGGTGTGTAGCTGCCCCATTCGTAGTTGTCGGTGAGGCTCCAGTAGTTGTAGCCCATCACGTTCATACCGTCGGCCTTGGCGCGCTGCAGCCAGTAGACGGTGTCGCGGAGGTGGTCGCTGCGGGTGTAGCCGTCGCCGCGGGGCAGGCCGTTCTCGGTGGGCATGCCGTTCTCGACGATATACAGCGGCTTGCCCGGGAAACGGCGCGAATAGTGTTGCAGCGCATAGTAGATACCCTCGGTGCGCAGCGGCATCTCCCAGATGCGCGGGCCGGGCAGAGGCGGCATCGCGGAACCGGTGGCCCGTCCGATCGCGCTGTACAGCGACTGCGCCGGGTCGAATCCGAAGTAGTAGTCGACGCCCACGTAGTCGAGCCGGGCGCCGATCCGGTCGACCAACTCGCCGTTGACCTGATCCTCCGCACCCGCGACATATCCGACGTTGGCGGTGACCTGAGCTCCGGGCTGCTTCTGATGGATGTAGTCGTAGCTGGCGTTGTGCACGTCGACGACCCCGGTCAGCATCGTGTTGGCATCGGCGCCGCCCTCGCGCACCTCGTTCTGGATGTAGGCGACAGGTTCGTTCACGGTGACCCACAACGGGTTCCGCGAGGAGTAGCGATCGACGACGGCGCGCATGTTGGCCAGCCAGTCCCCCACCATGCCCGGATTGCGCCAGCCGCCCCGGTCCGCCTCCCAGCCCGGATACACCCAGTGGTCGAGGGTGATCATCGGCCGCATCCCGGCGCGCACGATGCTGTCGACGACCGAATCGTAGAAGCGAAACGCGTTGTCGTCCCACTTCCCGGGCGTGGGCTGCAGCCGCGCCCATTCGATCCCGACCCGGAACACGCGCATGCCCATATCGGCGGCCAGGCGGATGTCGGAGTCGTAGCGATCGACGAAGTCGACCGAATCCTGCAGTGGTTCGTAGCCGGGATTGCGAGCGATATAGCGAGTCCAGTTGCTGTCCGGCGCATGTCCTTCGGACTGGAAACCGGAACTCGCCACGCCCCACAGGAAACCGGAGTCGAGCGACGACAGCGCCGCCGCCCGCATCGGTGGGCCGGCGAGGGCCGGAGTGCCGCTCAGCAACACCGACGCAACAGCGACGAACACGGCCGAGACATTGCGCAGAAACCGGGATCGCATCAAGCCAGGGTAACGAATACAGTCCGTCCGCGCTGGTGATCGGTCACCACTACGTCACCGTCACAATGGGTTCCGCCGGCGCACCAGCGACCCGCGAGCATCGCGACGGCTCGCGGGCCGCACCGCATCGAGCGACGGTCGGCCGCCCGGCTCCGGCCTGGTCAGTTCGTTTTCTGCCGCAGTCGGTCCGCGACCCACATGTCGATCTCCCGGAGCGCGGCGGTGGCCATGCCGGTGGAGCGAGCGGTGAAAGCGTGCGTGGACTCGGGGTAGACACGGATGTCGACATCGTTGCCCGCGGCGGAGAGCCGGGCGGCCAGCGCGAGATTGTCTTCGAGAAGGATGTCGTCGCAATCGTCGGGTGCGGCGGGCCAGGGATGTTCGGGACTGCTCCTACCAGCACGCGCAGGTTGTCCCGGCCCACTTCTGGGGACATGCGCACAGCCCGCGACCACCGTGTCCGGGCGCCGCACCCGTTCCGGCAGACTGGGCGGATGGCACATTCCGCCGCGTACCGCCCCACGCCGGCGGACCTCGCCGCCGCGAAGAACCGGACCATTCCCGATCTGGTGGCACCCGGCCTGCGGGTGCTGTTCTGCGGTATCAATCCGAGACTGTGGTCGGGCGCGACCGGCCACCATTTCGCTCGCCCCGGAAACCGCTTCTGGCCCGCGCTGTTCCGGTCCGGCTTCACACCGCGCCTGTTCCGCCCCGACGAGCAGGAAGAACTGCTCGCACTGGGGCTTGGCATCACCAATGTCGCCGTACGAACGACGGCGAAGGCCGACGAGCTCACAGCGGAGGAACTGCGCGAGGGCGGTCGCGCGCTCGCCGAGCGAGTCCGGCACTACCGCCCACGCGTCCTGGCCGTCCTCGGCCTGGGCGCCTACCGCACCGCGTTCGGCCGGCCGCGAACCACTGTCGGACGCCAACCCGAAACCCTCGGCACCACCGCGATCTGGGTGCTACCCAACCCGAGCGGCCTCAACGCCCACTACACCCTCGACGCCCTGGCAGCCGAATTCCGCACTCTGCGGGAGGCGACGGAAACCGAGTAGTCAGAACACGAAGCCACGCAGTGCCAGAAACCGCATACCGCCGACCGCACCGGTGACGGCGAGGACGGCGCTCGCCTGGGCGAGGTCGCCGAGGCCGGGGGCCCAGAACCGGAGGCCGGCGAGCGCTGCGGTGCTGATAATCACGCCGACGAGCGCGAGGCCGCCGCCTTCCCACTGCGCGGTGAACCAGCCGACGCGCCCGGCCGCCCGGAAGGTGAGCCGGCGGTGCATTTCGTTCGCGATCGCCGTACTGACCAGCGAGCCCGCGATATTCGCGACCAGCGGGCCGAGCCCGCTCATGACGAGGAACAGCACGGCGTAGGCGATATTGGCGGCGCCACCGACCAGGGCGAAGCGGATCAACTGGGCGACGGCGTGATCGCTTCGCAGGTATCGCCGGCCGCGATCGAGCCACTGCGGGAGTCCGCCACCGAGGGGCGCATCGAAACGCCCGGCGAGGGTGGTGTCCCACACCGCATTCCGCGCTCCGAAGGTGGCAAGTGCTCCGCTGTTCATGGGAAGACTGTCTTCGACGCCGCTGTCACCGGACTGACGCCGCGCTGACACGATGCTTACACCGGATTCGATTCGGGTAGCTCGGCGCGGGCTGATTCGCCTGTACCACCGGAAAGCTCTGTACGAGAACCTATTAGAGTCTCTCCATGGGGCGGCACGCGCGAGTTGCGCGACTCGGTCAGGTAGCCGAACTGGCGGGGCCCGTCGTGCTGACTTCCGCGACGACGCTGGTGCTGGGCGTGACCGATACCGCGCTCCTGGGCCACCATTCGATCGAAGCGCTGGGCGTCGCCGCATCGGTGCTGCCGATATGGATCTTCTGCACCGCGGTGGTGGTGCCGTGGGGATCGGCGACGCAGATACTCGTCGCCCGCCGGCACGGCGCCGGTGACTCCGATGCGATCCGGAACGTGACGTCGACCGGGTTGTCCGGCGCCGCCTGGGTCAGCGTGGCGGTCGCGATGGTCGCGGCGGCGGCCGCGCCGGTGATCGTGGCGGTGACCGCGCCGACGGGCCTGGATCACCGCGAAGCAACGGTCATGTTGTGGATTCTGTTGTGCGGGTTGCCGTTCACAGCCGTCACCGCACATGTGCGTGGTGTGCTCGCCGGAATCGGTGATACGAGAAGCAGCGCCCAGGTGGCGGTGGCGGTGGCCGTGCTCAATGTGATGGTGTCGGCGATCCTGATCTTCGCCGTGGGATGGGGACCGGCGGGTTCCGCGGTCGGTTCCACCCTTGCCGTCGCGGCCGGCACAGTCGCTCTGCTCCCGCGCGTTCGCCGGGCCACCGGGCTCGCGGTCGTCTGGGCCCGGGCAGATCGCACGGTATGGCACGCGGTGACCGCGCTCGCGGTGCCGGACGTCGTATTCGGAGTAGTCGGCTACGGGAGCGATGCCGCGATCGCGGCGGTGGTGGCCCAAGCGGGGACGGTGAGCCTGGCCGCGCACCGGGTGATGAGCCTGGCGATCTCGACGGTGTGGATGCTCGTGTTCGGAATCGGTGTGGCGACAGCGGTTTTGGCGGGACAATCCCTCGGCGCCGGTGACGATCGGGAGCGCCACGCCGTCGTGCGAGCCGGCGCGACGCTGATGGTCGGCGCCTCGAGTACGGTCGCGCTGCTGCTCACCGCACTCTCGCCCGTGTTGTTCCGGCTCGTCTCAGGCGACGCCGCGGTCAGTGGGGCCGCTCGCGGGGTGGTGTGGTCGCTGCCGGTACTGGCGCCGATCATGTCGATCGGCATGGTCTACGCCGCTCAGCTACGCGCGGCCGGGAACACGAAAGCGGTGATGTCCGCGTCCGTGTTCTCGGTCGTCTGCGTCACCCTGCCCGCCGTGTGGATATCGGCCGCCGTGCTGCACTGGGGGCTCACCGGTGTCTACCTCGGGATCGTGGCCGGCTGGATCGCTCGCGCCGCGGCCACACACCGGCGCCGGCGCACACGAGCGGGCACTACCCCAGCTTGAAGACATTCGCCTTTCCGGAGACCACGGTGTCCTGCGGATCCACCAACGCCACCCGGACCTGCACCGTCTGGCCCTGCTGCAATTGCGCGGGCGACCCGTCGGGCCCGGTCAGCACGACGACGGTGCTCTGCGCTTGCCCGTCGCACGTGACCTGCGGTTGCGTGGCCATCGCGGACGGTGCGTCGGCGTTGGGATCACCCACCATGACCTTGACGGCGGATGCGCCGGAGTTGGCATCACAGGTGTAGTCGACCCCCACGTTCGCAGGTCCCACACCTTTGATGTCGATGGTGTTCGCGGCGAGCGCCGGAGCGGCTGTCGAGACAGCGGCCAACCCCATCGCTGCCAGGGCGCTGACGAAAAGAGCTGAGCTTCGGTAGTTCCGGCCGGTCATCATCGATCTCGTCCTCCTGGCTTGTCGTACGAACGGTGATACCGAATCGTTGGAACGCCGGTGTCGGACCTCTCGCGGGTCGGCGGGCGCGATGACAGGCCCGCGTACCCGCCGACACCAGTATCGAGCCGTGGTGTGGATACCCGGAAGAACAGCTTCAAACTCGCCACCCGATCGTTGCGGTGCACCCGTACTGCCGACAATGCGCTCGGCCCCACGACCGGGCGCTGTCCCACTAGGCGAACGCGGGTTTCCATCCCAGCTGCGGAGCGATCAACTCCACCGTGTCGTGCAGGATCTGCTCGTAGTCCGCGCGATGGAACTCGTAGGGCAGCTCGAGGCGTAGTTCGCTGGCTTGCGCGAGAACCGGATCGGCATGCAGCTGTTCGAGGATCTGCTCGGCGGTGCCGACGACATCCGGGGCGAACAACACCCGCCGCTCGCCCTGCGGGCCGAGCGTGCGTTCCTGCCGGCTCGCGGCGTAGGCGCGGTACCGCTCCCGGGTCGCGCGGTCGGCGCTGTCGAACGGGACGATCACCCGGCCGATCGCGACGCGGGCCGGTCGCGACGGATCGATCCGCTCGCGATAATCGCTGAGCAGTCCCAGCTGCGCGGTAGTGAAATCCTCACTGCGATCGCCGAATACGATATTTCCGCTCAGCAGATTCAGTCCGCTCTCCGCCGCCCAGCGCACCGACCGGGTGCTGCCGCCGCCGTACCAGACTCGGTCGGCCAAGCCGGGGCTGTGCGGCTGTAGCCGAGGGCGCTGGGTGTTGCCCGGCGAGTGGATGACGGTGCCGGCATCGCCGAGGTAGTGGCCGCGCAGATTCTCGATGAGCCGGGCCACCCGGCCGTAGGACAGGTCGAAGCCACGCCAGTCACCATCGAAGACCAGATCGCCGATCAGCTCTGCATGCGGCGGCGTCCCCGCGCTGAACCCCGGCTGCAAGCGGCCCTGGGACAACACATCGGCCAGCGACAGGTCCTCGGCCAGCCGGAACGGGCTCTCGTAACCGATCGGAATCACCGCCGCGCCCAACTCGACCCGATTCGTGCGCTGGGCGGCCGCGGCCAGGAAGACCGCCGCCGAACCGACACCGTGCTCGAGATGCCGCTGCCGGACCCACGCGCCGTCGAACCCGAGCCGCTCGCCGTATTCGAACAGCCGCAGCGTGTCCTCGAGGCCGGTGTACGGATCGTCGTCGAGATAATTGCCCGGGGTCAGAAACGCCAGCGAACCGATCCGCGGAGAGCTCATCCCTGACGCTCGTAGGGGATCTTCTCCCCCGCCTCGACCGCGATCGGCAGCCGGTTCTCCGCCGGCGGCAGCGGGCAGGTCGCCAGATCGGTGTACGCGCACGGCAGATTCACCGCGCGGTTGAAGTCGAGCACCACCGTTGCGCCGGCATCCGGCGCCGGCACCTGTACCACTCGATTCGCCGCGTAGGTTGTCACTCCGGAGGTCGCGTCGGTGAACAACACCGACAGGTCGCCGGGATTCTTGCCGGGAAAAGCGGTCAGGCGCAACGGCTTACCGTCGATCTCGAATTCGATTTGTCCCGGCGCGTCGTAGACGTGCTCGAGCCCTTCCACGGCGGCGCCGACCGTCGTCGGACGCGGCTCCTCGAAGGCCACATAGCGTCCGCGCACCACCCATTTCGCCTCCGGCGCGAAGGCCGGGGTGCCGCGAAAAGCGGTGCGCAGCGGGTTGTTCGGATGTCGCGGCCGCACGATATCGTGGCCGCCCCGTTTGGCGACCTCGATCACCGCGTCACCCCACACCGCGTTCACGCCACCGCGCTCGGGAATGACGCCGAACCCGTAGCGGCCACGCACCGGCGCGTCGTCGACGACCAGCTCTTCCCCCTCGTCGAGCACGACCACCACGCCGTCGGCCCCGGTCGACCAGGCGCCGGGCGCATCGTCGAAGCGCTGCGGGGTTTCGGTGAGCCAGTGCAGGCTCGTGATGGCGAGGAACCCGTGCCGATCGGACAGGTGCGCCTCCTGCCGCCGATGCCATTCCTGCCACTCGGTGGTGAAAGTGTCCGCGTCGGCGGGCGACGGTGCCTGAGTTGCCATGTCTCGATGTAAGCGGATGCCGCGGCCCAGGCACAGACTTGCGCTCAGCCCGAACGCAATTCGAGTCTCTACCGATGGCGAGCAGGGGGATGCAGAACGGCCGGTCACCTAGGCAACCGGCACGACCCTGCCCTCGCGGCGGGCCTCCAGCTGCGCCGGCCGGTGCTTGCCGTCGGAGAACCAGTGGTGCGAGCCGGGTTTGCGCGCCTCGGTCGCCAGGTGCTTGATTCCTGCCTCACATGCGAATTCCTTGAGTTTCTTGCCGGCGAATCCGCCGAAGTACAGCCGCATGGCGGTCTCGTCCTTGTGACCGAGCTGGTAGATCCCGGCCTCCCGGCCGAAGCTGAGGCACATCGCGGGGAATGCGAGGTCGACGGGTGCGGGCTGTTCCCCCGCGATGCGGTGCAGCACCGTATCGGCGGCGTGTGCTCCCAGGCAGTACGCCGTGTAGGCGCTCATGCGGAACGGCAGATCCGAGGGCGCCGACGAATCACCCGCCGCGACGATGCGTTCGTCGTCGACGCTGGTCAGTGTCTCGTCGGTGAGCAGCCGTCCGGCGGCATCGACGCTCAATCCGCTGCGAGCGGCGAGGTCCGGTACGCCGAAGCCGGCAGCCCAGATAGTCACGGCACTGACCAGGGACCGGCCGTCGCCGAGCTTCACCACGTCCCGCCGGATCGCCGTGACGGTCGCATCGGGACCTTCGACGACCTTCACTCCGAGCTTCGCGAGGTACTTGTGGGCCGTGCGCCGCGCCTTCGGATGCAGATACGGTCCGAGAACGCTGCCGCAGACCAAGGTGACCGTGCGTCCCTGCTCGGCCAGCTCGGCGGCGGTCTCGATCCCGGTCGGCCCGCCCCCGATCACCGTCACCGGGGCCGATGAGGGCGTATCGAAGAGCACCGATCGCAGCCGCTGCGCCGCCTCCAAAGTCGCTACGGGATAGGCGAATTCGGCCGCGCCCGGTACCTGCGGCGCGGGGGTTCCACTCCCCACGGCGTAGATCAGATAGTCGTACCCGATACTGCCACCCTCGGCCGAGTGCACGGTGCGCTCGGTCGCGTCGATCCGCGTCACGCTGTCGACAACCAGCCGCACCTTCTCGGCGAGGACGTCCCGGTAATCGACGACCGCCTCGTGAGTCGCGCCCACCAACTGGTGCAACCGCAGCCTCGGGACGAAGACTCGGCGAGGGTTGATCACGGTCACCCGCACGTCGTCTCGCTGCGTCAGACGGTTGGCTGCCATCACACCGGCGTACCCGCCGCCGATCACCACGACTTCGTTGTTGTTCATCGTCTTTCCTCCGTGTGCTGAGGGGTTCGGGCATACGACGCCGCATCCCTCACGGCCGTGACAACGAGTGATGTGGATCACAAGATACGGCCGGATGTCAGCGGTGGCGACGTGGATCGGCTCCACTCGACTTTCGCTGTACGGGCGCCGCGGAGGGTTTCTCGGCCCGGGGGACGTCGCTGGGCGCACTGTTCGAGGTGTTCTGCTGTGCTGCGCCATCCGCGCGCGGTGCCACTTCGCAGGCGTTCGGCGCCGGGACACCCGACAACCGCTCACCCAGCCACTGCGTCGATCCGAGAAAGCCGTCGAAGTAGCCGAGGATGTGTTCCCCGCCCACGATGCTCTTCGTGGCCGGGACTCCCAGAGCACACTGTTCGGCATAGAACGCCTCGGCCTTCGCGACCGGCATCCAGGGATCGTGCACGCCGTTGTAGACATATATCGGCATGCCGGCCTTCTTGCCTTTCAGACTCAACCGCCGCAACATCATGTCGGCGAATTCGGTGTGGAGCGGGTCGGCCATATTGGCCACGGCCGCAAAGGGTACGAAGACGCCGATATCGGCCATGGTCGAACTGCACACGTCCTTGAGCGGGGAAATGGCCGCCCATTGCGCCAGATGATTCATGCGGCTGAGGATTTCGGGATGCTCTCGGGCCAGCGCGAGTGTCACGGTCATCATCAGTCCCGAGGCGTAGGTGCCGTCGAAGGTCTTCGCGAAGGATTCGTAGTCGACGGGCAGGCCGCCCATCGCGGCACCGGCCAGGTTGGGGGCCAGTTCCGGGGCGTATTCGCGCGAAAGCATCGCGGCGGCGTAGCTGGCGATGGCACCGCCGGAATAGCCGGTCATCGCGAACCTGCTCTCGCCGAACTCGTCCGGCATCAGACGCCGTACCGCACGCACGGTGTCGAGCATGATGTGGCCGGCCACGGTCGGCTCGGCATACGCCATCAACGGTCCCTCGTGGTCCGGGATCACCACCGCGTAGTTCCGGCTCGCGGCCCACATCGTCGGTGAGGGGACGAAATCGTTGCCGGTGCCGCCGGTCGTGAGGTCGAATCCGTGGGAGAGCACGTAGCCGGGAGTGCAGCGCCGGTTGAGCGCGTTGATCGGCGGGGCGTTCAGCAGCACCGGCCGGCTTCCCGGCCCGGTCCACCGGCCGAAGGGCAACAGCAGCGTCGCGGTCCCGAAGGACGGCGCGCCCGAGGAGTTCGTGGTCCGGAATTTCAGCTGTATCGCCCGCTGAACCGGCGTGAGCACCGTCAGGAAGACCATCGGTACCCCCGGCCAGCTGACGTCGCGCGATTCGATGACGTCACCCGGTGCGTACTGGGCGAGATTCGCCGGGGCCTGGTCGAAGAACGGATCCCCGGTCGGACTGGATTGAATCGCGTTCCACAGCGCCTGCGGGTCCGACGCCCCGCCGGGATCGGAAGCAGCGGACCCGATCCCGGGCAGCACCGACGACGGCGCGGGAATGGTGTCGTCGAGCCATTTCTGGAACGCCGACGGCCCCGGATCCTTATGTGTTACTGCGGGATTCGGCTCCGAGGACGCAGCGTCCGGCTCGCCGGCCGACGGCGCTGGAGAAGTGGAGGCCGGCGGTGCAGCCGGACCCGAGGCGGGCGCCGCAGGCTGGTCAGTGGTCGACGGCGCCGCGGGGCCGGATCCCGACGGCACACCACGATCCGCGGTCGACTCCCCCGGACCGGACGCAGACGGCTCGGCACCGTCGGCCGCCGACGACGCGCCCGGACCGGACTCCGACGGCGCGACACCGTCGGAAGCCGACGGCACATCCGGACCGGACGCCGGAGGAACAGCCCGCTCGGGGTTGGACGACTCTCCCTGGTCGGACGCCGGCGGAGTTGTCGGGACGGCAGTGGTCGGGGCAGGGGTCGGCGACGACGGGTCGGCGGCCGCGGCAGCTTGCCCCAACGTCAGTGCACAACCCATCGCCAGCGTGACCGCAATGCCCCGTAGACATTTCACGACAACACACCCGTCCTGTCAGAGTGGTACTCGAACCGAAGGTCGTGCAGAAGTGGAGCAGTCCCGGCTATCCGGTACGCAAGGGCGCGCGTCGGCGGCGGCCGAGGCCGCACCGACCTTCGAAAGATACCCCCGGGCCAGGGAGAATCGGCGGATCTGCGGCGGCACACCATCTCGTGTCCTCGAGCAGTCGCCCAGGCCGGCAGGGGCAGTCACAATGGGCGCCACCACCGATGGATCGGAGTCGGCCTGTGACAGGTACTGCCGCAGAGACTGATCGACTCTCACCCGACTTCTACCGCCTGTGGCGGGCCTCCACCGTCAGTCAGATGGGCAGCGCCTTGGGAGCGGGTGCGTTCCCACTGGTCGCCATCCTCGTCGTGCACGCCTCCGCGCTGCAGGTCTCGCTGATGGCGGCGCTGGCCGGATTCGCCGGTGCGGCAATCGCATTGCCGATGGGATCGTTCATCGAGTTCCGTCGCAAGCGACCCGTCATGATGTACGCTGACCTCGTTTCGTTCGCGGCCCTCGCCAGTGTTCCTCTGGCCGCATGCCTCGGTGCGCTCAGCTACGGGCACCTCTGCGTCGTCCTCACGCTGCAAACCCTGTGCGGAATGGTGTTCAACGCCGCCGATGGGGCGTATGTCAAAGCCATCGTCGCCGAGCCGGACCGCGTGCGAGCCAACAGCCGGTTCGAAGCCACCTTCTGGACCGCATCCACCATCGGCGCGCCGATCGGCGGCGTTCTCGTCACGGTGTTCGGTGCGACGGTCACCGTGGCGCTCGACGCGGTCAGCTATCTGCTGTCCGCGTCAGGGATCCGGAGGATCGCGACCATCGAACCGATACCCGCGCACGCATCGGTAGGCCACCACTGGCGGCAGGAGATTTACAGCGGATGGACCTATATCTTCGATCATCCCGTACTGCGCCGACTGTTCTGGAACGGCATGCTCTTCGGCGGAGCAGTCACCCTCACCACGCCTTTGCTCGCCCTGCTCATGCTGCGCGAACTGCACTTCGCACCGTGGCAGTACGGACTCGCCCTGGGACTGCCCTGCCTCGGCGGCCTCCTCGGGTCGCTGTGCAGCCCGAGACTTGTCGCGCGATTCGGTCGACGCGCAGTACTCCTCGGCTCCGGTACATTGCGAACCTGCTGGATGGGGCTACTGCTGATCGCAGGGCCCAGTGCTCGGGGCCTCCTCGTCATCCTGACCGCCGAAACTCTTCTGCTGCTCTGCGCCGGAGTGTTCAACCCGATCTTCGCCACCTACCGAATGAACTGCACCACCGACGATCACATGAGCCGCGTCCGCACCGCGTGGTCGATCAGTTCGAAGAGCGTCCAGCCCGCGTTCATCGCCCTGGGCGGGCTCCTGGCCGGCGCGACGAACACGCGAGTCGCGATCGGCTGCGCGACCGTAGCCGTGCTCGCCAGCTCGGCTTTGCTGCCTTGGCGGAGCGAGACAACCGCACGACGCGACAATAACCAGGCGTCATCCGAATAACGACCGACATTCGCCGGGGCGGCGTCGCTCTGTCGGCGACCCCGACACCGTCCTATTCCGCCAAGAGGTGTTCACCGACCTCGACGACCACGCAACATACGCCGCCGCCCGCTCCGGATCTCCGGCGAAATAGGCCCCGAGCGGGGCGACCCGCATCGCGGCACCGTTGCCCCACGACCCGTTCCCGCCGAACACCGCACCTGCCGCGTCGGCCCACGGCCTGCCGTCGCGAATCTCGTGCAGCACAACGACTGTGCCCGGCCCGTAACCACGGTAGGGCTCACATCGATCGGCGAACACGGCCGCGAGCGCATCACGGTCGATACGGCCGCGGTCGAGGACCTCCGTGTACACCGAACAGGCCATCTCGGTGTCGTCGGTCCACTGCCACGGAGGCGCGGGCACGCACGCCGGGAACCTCAGTTCATCTGCTGTGCTCGCGGCAGAGCCAACGTCAGCGCTCCCAAACCGAACGACACCACGGCCAAGGCCAGCATCATGGTGACCGCGCCGTCGAGGGTGTGGGAGCGGAAGAACAGGGTGGTCAGCACTGCCAAACCCAGTGCGTTGCCGATCTGTTCGATGGTCGGGACGACTCCCGATGTCTCGGACATGTGGTCGGCGTTCAGGCCGGACAGCATGATCGGCTGGATTTGGACCGCGAAGATCCCTACTCCGAAACCGGCTGCGCACACGGCGGGGGTGGCGATGAGAGGGTTGGCGATGCCGCCGGTCAGGTGGAGGTAGATCGCGCCGCCGGCCACGCAGCCTCCGTAGAGGGTGACGCCGCCGGCCAGGATCAGGATTCCCCACCGGCGGACCAGGAACAGGGAGGCGATCGCGCCCGCTCCCGCTCCCAGAGCGAACAGCGTCATGACGATCGCCGTGTGCCACGGCGTGTAGCCGAGGACGTCCTGCATGGTGATGGAGGCGGCGAAGACGAAGGCGGTGAACAGGCCGAAGAAGACGCAGATCAGGATCGAGCCGATGCGAAAGCCTCTGTCGGAGAAGAGTTCCAGCCGCATCAACGGGTCGGCTCCGCGGGACGAACGCCTGATCTGGTGGGCCACGAACAGGGCGCACACCACCACTCCGGCCAGGACGAGGGCGATCGGCCGGGATTGCCAGCCGTACTGTTGGACCAGGGCGAGGGCATAGACGAGCAGCAGGAGCCCGGCGCCCGACAATGCCGCGCCGCCGAGATCGAGGCGCTCGGGTGACGCCGGCCGGCCGATCCGCAGATGGCGCCAGGCCAGGCCGAACGCGATCATGCCGATGGGAAGGTTGATCAGGAAGACCGTGCGCCAGCCCCAGCCGCCGATGTCGACGGTGAGTAGCGCGCCGCCGAGGATCGGGCCGAGCATGCCGGCGAAACCGGCCACCCCGCCGTACATGGCGAAGACCAGGGAATGGCGTTCGCGAGGGAAACTGGCGATGAGGATGGCGATGGTCTGCGCCGCCATGCCCGCGCCCGCGGCGCCCTGCGCTACGCGGGCTACGACCAATTCGGTGGCGCCGGTGGACAATCCGCACCACACCGAGGCAGCGGTGAACGCCACCACCGAGGTGAGGAACATCGCGCGGCGGCCGACCACGGCCCCGAGTCGGGCGGCACTGAGCAACGTACAGGCGAAGGCCAGCGAATAGCCCGAGATGACCAGCAATTCCGCCGAGCGGGAGGCCCCCAGATCGGAGGTCAACCGAGGCAGGGCGGTGTTCACGATCGTCACGTCGATCATTTGCATGAACACCGCGATCAAACAGCCGGCGAAGGCCAGCCACGCCGCCGATTCGGACGGTGACGAGCCGGGGAGCAGGACAACGCTTTCCGGCTCACCGACGGTGTTGCCCCTCATCCGGCCAGCTCGATCACGCTGCGCGGCGCGGACAACGCCAGTTCGGTCGGAAAACTCAAGCGCACCACACGATGTGGTGGCGCTACCTCGATATGCGCCACGAACGGTGGCAGTAGCCCGCCGATCATCTTGTCCAGCAACATGTTCACCTGCCCGAAGCTGGGCCGCAGGCGCACCTGGCGGCATTCGATCTCGCCCACGCCGACCACCGAGTCCGTGCGCTTGTCCACGCGCGCGACCAAAGGCCAGTGCACCGAGAAGGCCAGCCACGTATCGATCGACTGCACCGAGCCCTCGGTGAGGTCGAGGCCGCGCAGCAGGGTCAGGCCGCCGACGATCGGCATGATGTCGGTAGGAAACGGCGCGGGTGCGCCGCCTATCGGGAGGTGGACGGTGTCGACGAAGTGCGCCTCCTCGCGAGAGACGACCACGCCGCGAGAGCGGGTTTCGGCGCGGTAGTCCTCGGCGCGCAGGAATCCGTCGAGCCGGCCGAAGCGCTGGTCGACGGTCAGTTCCAGCTCGCCGTCGCCACTCGATGCCTCGAGTAGCGTCCGGTAACCGCCGTTCTCGTGGGTGACGACGCTGGTCAGCTCGAAACCCGCACTGCGCCCGTCGGTTTCGACGATGTACCGGCATTTCTCGCCGTCGGGTATGCCGGGGTCGCGAAAGAGGGTGGGCACCGTACCTCCTGAAACCACGAAACCTCCTGTAGTTCAGTTTGTTTCCGCGCCGCTAACGATGATCGACGCGAAAACCGAGCGCATCGCCGCGATATAGCGCTCCACCGAGTCGTGGGCGACCGCGGTGTCGGGATAGATGACGCTCAGCGTGGTCCCGGACGGCAGCCGGTTGACCCAGATCAGCGCCTCTTCCGACGCGGCACGGTTGGCGTAGACGCCGGCGGTGACCTCGTCGAAGAATTCGTGGCCCAGGAAGTCGCGGGCGTCGATGAACGAGATCATCGGTGTGACCCAGCCGGGTTCGGCCTTGATATCCGAGTCGGCGGGCAGCAGTTCGAGCACCCGGTGGAACGAGGTGGGCGCCAGTCGCAGCCCGTTCTCGTAGGCGCGCTGGGCCAATTTCAGCGTGCGGGTGACGGGGGTGCCGGGGCCGAGCGGAAAGGCCACCGGCACCAGCGTCACATACCAGCCGACCGAGTTACCCTCCGCCGCCGAGGTTCTCGTGCTCACCGGAGTCATCCCGAAGTAGTAGTCGGATTCGGTGAGATCGCGTTCGGCCAGGGCCGCCGCCGCGAAGACCCCGCCCACGAATTCCGCGTCATTGGCCCGGCAGACCTCCTCGAAGGCCAGTGCCTGCTGTTCGTCCAGCAGGGTCACCGTGCGATGCGCGCTGCGGTTGTAGCCATCGGAGCGCTTGCCGAGCTCCAGCGGAAAGGACGGCAGCCGATTGTCGTTGCCGCGCAACAACTGTAACCACTTCTGCACACCGGGTGAGGACAGCGTCAGCGTCTCGCTGTAGGCCCGCTCGGTGACGCAGTAATTCAGATAACTCGCCGCCGGGGGCAGCGGCTCCGCCTCACCGCCGAGTTCGGCCAGATACAGCTGCGCGAAATCGGATGCGGACAAATACTGGCCGAGACCGTCGGTGTGCAGGTGGTCGACGGCGAGGTAGACCGTGGTCGCGTCGCCGTGTTCGATGGCTCCGAAGGTGAAGCAGTCCCATTGGAACGGATCGGGAGTCGTCTTCTCGACGTGCTGGCGGATCGCGGCCGGATCGTCGATCCACCCGTAGTCGATCGGAATGAAGTCGACCACGTCCTCGGGCACCAGATGCCGCCGCACGGTGCCGTCGGCGTCGATGTCGAACCAGGTCCGGAAGGTGTCGTGCCGCAACAGGAAGGTGTTGATGATCCGCGTCATCGCCTCCCGGTCCAGGCCACCTGTCGGGATCCGCGCGGTGGCCAGGCACAGTCCGGAGAAGCGGAAGTCGGCGGCGGCGTGCCGATTCGCCTGGCGCAGATACTGTTCCTGTTGCAGCGACGGCGGCGCCGGATGCACCGGGGCGGTCCGGGCCCGCGCCACCGCTTCCGGCGACGCGACCCAGGTGACCATCCGCCCCGGCGGCGGAGACCATTCGTCGATGAGTCCGAAGTCGACCACGACTACCTCATTTCCACCGGTGGGCTTCGAAACCGCGGCCCATCAGCCCACTCCCGCCATCTCCGCGACCGCACCGGCCGGCGCGTCGGGGCCGTTCGACTCGGCCGCGGGCTGTGATCCGCCCGGGACGGTCCCGTCCACCGCCGCGGCCAGGGCGGCCGGATCCGGTTGAGCCCCACCGGGTTCGTGCGCCAGGATCAGCTCGGCCACCTTCGGTCCGGCCTGCTCCAGGCTGAACGAGCGGCCCATCTGCAGCGACATCAGGTCGATGCCGAGTGTCTTGGTCACGCGTGCGCCGAGTTCGACCGCCATCAGCGAATCCAGGCCCAGCTCCGGCACCGGAATCGTCATATCGATGGTGTCGACGTCCACACCCATGACGACGGCCAGTTCGCCGGCCATCAGCCGGGCGATGTGCGGGCCGCGCTTGGACTCCTCCATCGCGGCCAGCTCCTCACGCAACCGGGCCAGCTCGGAGGTGTCCTTCGCCGAGGCCCGCGCGAGTGCGGCGGTGCGACCGGTGCGTGCCAGCTGCGGGAAGGTACCGGTGAGCTTGGCCCAATCGGTCGGGATGACGGCCACGCGCGAGGCTCCCAGGCGCAGGCACTGTTCCAGATAGGCGGTGGCGTCCCCCATATCGATGGGGCCGAATCCGACCAGGTCCAGATATTTCTCGGAGGTCTCGTTCGCCGCCATGCCGCCGGCACCGGACAGGTGACCCCAGCCGACGCACAACGCCCGCTCCCCCGCCTGCGCCCAGCGCAGCGCCAGCGATTCGACCGCGACATTGGCCGCGCAGTAGCTGTATTGGCCGTAGATGCCGTACATCGACCCGCCCGACGAGCACAGCACGAACATGTCGAGGTCGATGCCCGCGTCGGCGACCGCCCGGTGCACGATCTGCGCGCCCAGCACCTTCGGCAAATAGACCTGTTCGAGCTGGCCGATTTCCATCTTGGCGAGATTGTTGTCCGCGACCGCACCCGCGGCGTGGAACACCCCGCGTAGCGGATGGCCGGCGCTGTGGATGCGTGCGATCGCGTCGGCCACCGCCTCGGCGTCGGTCACATCGAGCAGCTCCTCGACGATCTCGATCCCGATCGCGCGCCACGCCTCGAGCTGACGGCGTGCCTCCTCGGTGGTCGCGCCGCGCCGCCCGGCCAGCACCAGCCGCCGCGCACCACGCAAGGTCAGCCAGCGGCCGATCGCCAGACCGAACCCACCGAAACCACCGGTGATCAAATACGTTGCGCTGTCGCTGATCTCGACATCGGGCAGGTACGGGCGCACCGGCGGTTCCGGCGCGTCCATGCGCAGCGCGATCCGGGCCGGCCGCGACGAGCGCAGCGTCTCCTCGAACGCCTTGCTCACCTCGGCGGTGTCGAACATGTGGTACGGCAGGGGGCGGTAGGTGCCCTCGGTGACCTTCTCGAACACCCGTTGCAGCAGAGCCGCGAGCCGTTGCGGCTTCACCTTGACCAGGCGGTCCAGGTCCATCGAGAAGTACGACAGGTTCTTGTCGAAATTGGCCAGTTCCAGCAGGCCACCGGTGTAGATGTCGGCCTTGCCGACCTCGACGATGCGGCCGAATTCCGCTGCGGCGTTGAAGTTCTGGCGCAGAATCTCACCGGGTGCGCTGCTGACGATCACATCGGCGCCCGCGCCGCCCGTGATCGCGGCGACCTCGTCGACGAAGTTCAGCGACCGTGAATTCACCGCGTAGTCCGCCCCCATCGCGAGCACGTGCGCGCGCCGCTCCGGGGTGCTGGCGGTGCCGATGATGGTGGCGCCGCGGGCCTTGGCGACCTGGATCGCGGCGGTGCCGACACCGCCGGCCGCACCGTGCACCAGCACCGTCTCCCCCGGTTCCAGCCGGGCCAGATCCAGCAGGGCGTATTCGGCGGTGCCGAAGGCGATGATGCTGGTGCAGTGCCCCGGATCGGTGCCCTCGGGCAGGACGACCGCGAGCTGCCGGTCCACGACCGCGAAGCGGCGCATCATGCCCTTGGCGGCCACACCGACCAGATCCCCCTCCTTGACGCCCTCTACGCCGGGCCCGACCCGCACCACGGTGCCGACACCCTCCATACCGGGCACGGTGCCGAAATACGTTGGAGCGAGCTCACGTTCGCCGAGCAACCCGATGACCTTCAGCGGATCCTTGTAGTTCAATCCGATGACCTGCATCCGGATCTCGATCTCGCCCGGGCCCGGTTCCACGCGCGGGCATTCCCGCCAGGCGAGTGCCGACAGCAGCCGGGTGCGCGGCATGTCGAGTTCGAAGTTGGCCTCCGGATCCGTCAGCGGCGCCGAGGTGTCCAGGGCTTCCAGCC
Source organism: Nocardia elegans NBRC 108235 (assembly GCF_001612845.1). Classification (GTDB taxonomy): domain Bacteria; phylum Actinomycetota; class Actinomycetes; order Mycobacteriales; family Mycobacteriaceae; genus Nocardia; species Nocardia nova. Next base: position 80,089 of record NZ_BDBF01000035.1, read on the forward strand.
GTTCGGGCAGCGGTTTGGTGATCACCGTCGCCCAGCGTTTGCCGTCGCGCAACAGCACCTCGTCGCTGTTGTCGAGGGAGAAGGCGCCGGGCACCGCCAGTTCCGCCACGAGATCGGCGATCGGTGTGGCGGGTTCGGTGTCGACGAGCCGCCAGCGCAGTGCGGTCTGCTCGTTGAGCAGGACGCGCCGCGCGCCGGCCAGTGCGGCCTGCCCGGTGTCGGGCACGGCGGAACTGCCGGGCAGGGCGAACGCGGATTCGGTGACCAGAGTGCAGTGCACGAGACCATCGCCGAAAATCGTTTGCGGAGTGCCGTTCTCGCTCGGCGGTTCGACGAATTCGGCGACAGCCACCGCGATGCGCTTGAGCGTCCACAACTGCGCCACGTCGTCGGCGACCGCACCGGCGACCACGCAGATGTGCAACCGCCGAGTCGGCTCGCCGCGGGCGGCGCGCAGCTGCTCGACGAGCTCGGACTCCAGTTCCGGCCCGGTCGAATCCACCACGTGCAGGCGGGAATCCGGAAGCGCGGCCACCAACCGGTCGGCCCGTGCTGTCTCGCCGAGCCGAACCACCACGGTACTCACCGACCCGGCCTCGGCCAGTGCGGCCGGGTCGATCGGATCGCGTTCCTCGAAGGTCTCGGTGTAGTAGAAGTCGGCCATCCGGTGCAGCGGATCGTCGCCGGGCCGCAGCGCGCCGATCTGCAGGCCGGACAGCCGGACCACCAATTTGTGGTCGGCGTCGAGCAGATCCACATCGGCACGCAGCCGCGCGTTCGGATCGCGCCGGGCCACCACGGTCACCGTCTCGGGCAGCGCCGCCAGCAAGCGCACCGCCCCCACGCCGACCGGAACCATCACGCCCTCGTCGATGCGTTCGTCGGCGAACAGCATGGCCGCGCACTGCATGGCGGCGTCCACGACCGCCGGATGCGCCAGATGGCCGGAATCCGCGGCGATCGAGCCGTCGACGGTCGCCACCACCACATCGCGGCCGACCCGCACCGAGGTGACCCGCCGGAACGACGGCCCGTATTGCAGTCCGGCCGCGGCCAGGCCCGTGTAGAACATCGCCGGGTCGACGTCGATGCCGACCTCGATCTCCGGAACATCGACCGTGGTCTGCTCGTGGCTGCCGGTGAGGGTGCGCCCGGAGGCGTGCACCGTCCACGCGGTACCGGTGGCACTGCGCGAGCGGATCAGGAACCGGCCGCTGGCCTCCTCGATACTCAGCGCCACCAGCGGTACGTCCGGGGCACCCATGATCAGCGGTGCGACGAACCGAACTCCCTCCAGCGCAACCTGTTCCGAGCCGATTCGCGACGTGGTGGCGCTCAGTGCCGCGTCCAGATACGCGGCCCCGGGCATGATCTTGATGCCGTTGACCACGTGATCCGACAGCCACGGCAGCAATTCGGTGCCGACCTGCAGCAGCCATTCCGGCCGGCCTTCGACATCGGGATCGCCGAGCATCGCGTAGGAGCCGGGGGTGCCGAGGCGGGCCTGTTCGAACAGCGGCAGCGCCGAGTGCAGCCGGGTGCGCTGCCACGGATAACGAGGCAGCGGCAGATGTGGAGTGGCCGGGCGATCGGGCGGGAACAGCAGATCGCGGTCGAGGACACCGGCGGCGTGCAGGCCGATCAGCGTGCGGCGCAGGCTGTCGGAATCCGCTTGTTCGCGGTCCAGCGTCGGCACCGTGGTCCCCTGCACATCGGCGCCGAGCAAGGCTTCGCGAATATTGCCCGACAGCACCGGATGCGGGCCGACCTCCAGGAAGATCCGATGCCCCGCGCCGATCAGGGCGCCGACGGCATCGAAGAACCGGACCGGCTGCCGCACGTTCGACCACCAGTAGGACGCGTCCCAGTCGGCCTCGGAGACCCGCATACCCGTCACCGTGGAATACAGCGGCACGGTCGGCGTCCGGGGCTCCAGATCGGCGAGTACCGACCGCAATTCGGCCTCGATCGGCTCCATCAGGCGGCTGTGATACGGCACCTCCACCCGCAGGCGGCGGGCGAAAACGCCGTCCTCGGTGAGCTTTTCGGCCAGCAGGTCCAGTCGGTCGGTGTCGCCGGAGAGGGTGACGGCGCTGGGACTGTTCACCGCCGCGATATCGATGCCCGGATCGTCGCCGATCAGTTCGAGGGCCTTGTCCTTCGGCAATCCCACCGCGAGCATGCCGCCGGTGCCGGCGGTGCTCGCCTGCAGCCTGGCGCGATGGTAGGCCACCCGCACGGCGTCACGCAGCGACAGCATGCCGCTCACATACGCCGCCGACACCTCGCCGACGCTGTGTCCCACGATGGCGGCCGGGGTGATGCCGTACTGCTCCAGCTCGCGCACGAGGCCGACCTGGACGAGGAAGTTGGCCGGCTGCGCGACGTCGGTTCGGGTGACGCGGGATTCGTCCTCCGGCTTGCGCAGTTCGTCGATGATCGACCAGCCCGCCAGGGCGCGGAACTCGGCATCGATCTCGGCCGCGGTATCGGCGAACACACCACCGGCGGCGAGCAGTTCCCGTCCCATCCGCCAGTGCTGCGGGCCCATGCCGGAGAAGACGAAGACCGGTTCGGCCGCGCGCGACACGATGGTGCGGGACGCGTCGCGTCCCTCCCCCGCCGCGTAGCTGCGCAGCTCCCGCACCAGGTCCTCGGTGGAGTCACCGACCAGTACGCCGGTGCGGAACGCGTGGTGCGCCATCCGCGTCCACGCCGCCTCGGCGAGGTGATCGGGGTCGGCTCCCGCGGCGATCAGGTCGGCGAATCGTCCGGCCAGCGCGCGGGCCGCGGCGGTGCTGCGGGCCGAGATGGGCAGAATGCCGAGGTGGCGGTGCGGCACGGCGGGCGCCGGGGCGGCACCGACGTATTCCTGCAGGATCGCGTGCGCGTTGGTTCCGCCGTAGCCGAAACCGTTGACCGCCACCGACATCGGGCCGGCGTCGGCGGGCAGCGGCTGCGCCTCGGTCTGCACGTGCAGGCCCAGTTCCTCGAAGGGGATATCCGGGTTCTGCTTGTCCAGCCAGCCCTGCGGGGGCAGCGTGCGATGTGTGATGGCCAGCGCCGCCTTGATCACGCTGGCGACTCCGGCGGCGGCCTCGGTATGGCCGATCGTCGCCTTCACCGACCCGACGCCGACCGACTCGGTGCGTCCGGCCGGGGCACCGAAAACCTTTCCCAGCGCGCGCAATTCGACCGGGTCGCCGACGAGGGTTCCGGTGCCGTGCGCCTCGAGGTAGGTGATCGACTGCGGCGCCAGACCCGAGCGCTCGCACACGGTGCGGGCCAGCGCCTCCTGGGAATCGACATTCGGCACCGTGATGGCGGTGGTGCGCCCGTCCTGATTCGAGCCGGTGGCCTTGACCACGGCATAGATGCGGTCGCCGGCGCGCACGGCGTCGTCGAGCTTCTTCAGCACCACCATGCCGGCGCCCTCGCCGCGGCCGTACCCGTCGGCGGAGGCGTCGAAGGATTTGCAGCGGCCGTCGGCGGCGAGGAAGCCGCCCTTGCACATCAGCACGAAGGTTTCCGGCTGCAGCATCACGTTCACGCCACCGGCCAGGGCCACCCGGCAGTCGTCGTTGTCCAGGGCCTGGCAGGCCAGATGAAAGGCCACCAGCGACGACGAACAGGCGGTGTCGACGGTGAGCGCGGGCCCGACCAGATTGAGCGCGTAGGCGATTCGATTCGACAGCATCGTGTAGGACGCGCTCGCCGGAGTGTGCATGTCGGTGTGGAACAGGGCGGGCCCGACCACGCCGATCACGGACTGATCGACCACGAATCCACCGACGTACACCCCGACCGAGGAACCGGCCGCGCGGCCCGCCATCCCGGCGTCGTCGAGCGCTTCCCAGGTGACCTCGAGCATCAGGCGTTGCTGCGGGTCCAGCACCGTCGCCTCACGCGGGGAGATCCCGAAGAAGTCGGGGTCGAACTGCCACGGGTCGACGGTCATGAAGGCGCCGCGCTTGGTGTAGCTGCGGCCCGGGGTGCGCGGTTCGGGGTCGTAGTACCTGCGGTAGTCCCATCGATCCGCCGGCATCTCGACCACGCCGTCGCGCTTGTCGACCACGAAGTCCCAGAATGTCTCGGGCGAGTCGATTCCGCCCGCGAATCGACAGCCGATACCCACAATTGCAATATCCGACACGAATATCCTCCGGTCTCGCGTTCAGAGGCCACCGGCTGATCTCGGCGACACTCGTCTCTCTGCGGTCCTGGGCATTGACCGATGGCGCCCACGCTATTGACCGTGATCGAGGAAGGAAGAGATTCGTTGCAGTTTTGGACCCTCCAACCAACGGCGCGCGGCGAATTTGTGATCCCGCCCAGCCGCCGCGCCGAAATGTTCGGTGCCGACTACCCGGCCACTGAAAGCACAGTGCCGCAACAGTATTCGGTACAATCGCCGACGGCCGACCCGGCCCCGCAGAGGGCTTGCTCACCGCTCACAAGAGCGACGGGCCGCGATTATGATCCGTCGGTAAATTGCTGTACATAGGCCGAATTCGCGCGTAACCCGTCCTATCTTTCCTCGAACGCTCATTTTCTCGAGAGAGCTGTCGGCCGTCCCCACGTCGATACGGCGGTTAATTTCCGGAAATTCCGCCGAAACTGCAGGTCCGGTCTCTCGGCGAGCGTCGCGAAACGACAGCCGAACCGATCCGCGCAAACAGTTGGGAGCCGGCACTTGTCCGCCGAATCGAATCACTGGGCCGATGTCGTGCTGCGCCGCCGGTTCACGGTGATCGGTGTGCTGGTGGCGGGCCTGCTCGCCCTCGGCTGGTACGGGCTCGGCCTCGGCGCGCATCTCAGCTCCAGCGGCTGGGACGATCCGTCCTCGGAATCGGTGCGGGCCGCGCACGTCCACGAGCAGATCTTCGGACGCGACCACAGCGCCGACGTGGTGCTGCTGTATCACGCACCGCCCGGCACGACGATCGACGATCGAGCCTTCGCCGCGCCGATCGTGGCGAGCCTGAACAGTCTGCCCGAACGGTACCCGCGGCAGATCGACCGCGTGAACGGCGCGTACTGGCCCACGAGAACGGGTGTGGCGCTCCCGGATGTGTTCGGCTCCGCGGACCGTGAGCACGCCTTCGCCTCGATCGCCATCCACGGTGACAACCCCACCGAGCAGATGCGCAACTTCCGAGCCGTCGCGCACGCCTTCGATGTGCCGGGAGTGAATATGGAGGTCGCCGGCGGGCAAGCGGTCGCCGGCGCCCTGAACGACACCATGGCCCACGATCAGCAGCGCATGGAACTGTTCGCGATTCCCGCGGTGGCGGTGCTGCTGTTCTTCCTCTTCGGCGGTGTGGTGGCGGCGGCGCTGCCGTTGATCGTCGGCGGGCTCACCGTCCTCGGCGCCTGGGGGCTCATCCGATTGCTGACCACCGTCACCGAGGTGAATTCCTTCGTCTCGCCGGTGGTTTCGATGGTCGGGCTGGGCCTGGCCATCGACTACGGATTGTTCGTGCTGAGCCGGTTCCGCGACGAACTCGCCGACGGCCGCGAGGTCGACGACGCGGTGCGGCGTGCCGTGGCGACCGCGGGCCACACCGTGATGTTCTCCGCGACCATCGTGGCCGTGGCCGCCGCCGGCATTCTGGTGTTCCCGCAGGGATTTCTGCGCTCGTTCGCCTACGGCGCCATCATCACCATCTCGCTGGCCGCGTTCACCTCGGTCACGCTGCTGCCCGCGATGCTGGCGGTGCTCGGCCACCGGGTGGACCGCTTCGGCGTCTCCTGGTTTCGCCGGACCACGCCGCCGGGCCGGGTTCCGGACAATCTCTGGGGGCGAATCGCCGACCGTGTCATGAAAAGGCCGCTGCTCGTGGCGGTTTCGGTGGTCATCGGCTTCCTGGTGCTGATCGCGCCGATCCGGGATCTGGCCTTCGGCGCGATCAACGAACGGTTCCTGCCACCGGACCATCCGACGCGGCTGGCCCAGCAGCACTTCGACGAGATCTTCCCGCTGCGCCGCATCAACCCGATCGACCTGGTGCTCATCACCTACGACCCCGCCGCCGCGGACACCGTGCTGGCCGAGGCCGGCCACGCCCCGGGCCTCGCGGCGCCGTTCCCCGCCTGGCTGCAGCGGCCCGCGCAGTCCAGCGTTCTCACCACGCAGACGGTGCTCGCGCCCACCGCCGACAAGGATGCGGCGATCGATTACCTGCGTTCGATGCCGCTGCCGAAGGGCGCCATCCTGTTCGTCGGTGGGCAACCCGCCATCGAGAAGGACAGTATCGACGCCCTCGTGCACCGGATACCGCTGGTGGTCGTCCTCGTATTCCTCGCCACCACGGCCCTCATGGCATGGAGTTTCCGGTCGCTGGTGCTGCCGTTGAAGGCCGCCGCGCTGAATCTGCTCGGGCTCGGCGCCACGGTCGGCATCCTCACCTGGATCTTCATCGACGGGCACGGCGCCGGGCCGCTCGGCTTCACCCCGCAACCGATCATGGCGCTGGTCCTGGTGGTGATCGTGTCGGTGATCTACGGGTTGTCCACCGACTACGAGATATTCCTGCTCTCCCGCATGGTCGAGGCGCGAGCCGCGGGCGCGTCCACCCGCGAGGCGATCCGCGCCGGCGTCGCCCACACCGGGCGCATCATCACCGCCGCCGCCCTGATCCTGCTGGTCGTCACCGGCGCCTTCGCGCTGTCGGATCTGGTGATGATGCAGTACATCGCCTTCGGCATGGTGGCCGCGCTGGTCATCGACGCGACGATCCTGCGCGTGCTGCTGGTTCCGGCGACGATGCGCCTGCTCGGCGACGCCTGCTGGTGGACGCCGCGCTGGTTGCGCCGCGAACCGGGGCGCACGGCCGCGGAGCGCGAAACCGATGTCAGGACAGACGCTTTCGCGGACACCGACGGCGTGCCTTCGCTGCCCGCGCCGATGGCGAGCAACCGGTGACCGGTTGTGGCCATTTCGTTTCCGGTGCCCTGGTAGTGGCCATTTGCCGACTCCGGCGAGGATGTCCGCCGCCGCATCGAGGGTCTCCTCGGTACAGTGGCGTCTGGTCTCGAATGGCTCGTCGCGCAGGCTTGTACCGGAAGAAGGAGATGCCGTGCCCGAACCCGCAGCCGTCCTCTTCGACATCGACGGCACGCTCGTCGACTCCAACTATCTGCATGCCGTGACCTGGCATCGAGCCTTCCGCGAGGTCGACGCGGACGTTCCGATCTGGCGGATCCACCGCAGTATCGGCATGGACGGCGACGAACTGCTGCGCACGCTCGCCCCCGACCTCGACAGCGAGACCGCCGATACCGCGAGCGATCTGCACAGCCGCTACTACCTCGACCGCGCCGACGAGCTGACCCTGCTGCCCGGCGCCCGCGAGATCCTGCGGCATCTGCACGACGCGGGTTTGCGGGTCGTCCTCGCCACCTCCGCACCGCCCGACGAATTGGCCCGATTGCGCGGCCTGCTCGATGCCGAGTCGTGGTTGTACGCGGTGACCGGCGCCGAAGATGTGGAGACGGCCAAACCCGACCCGACCATCGTCCAGGTGGCGCTGGACCGGGCCGGGGTCACGCCGCAGCGAGCGGTGTTCGTCGGCGATACGGTCTGGGATATGCGCGCCTGCGCGAAGCTGGGCGTGGCGGCGATCGGCGTCCTGAGCGGCGGAATATCCCGCGGCGAATTGACGGCCGACGGTGCGGCCTACGTCTGCGACGATGTCGCCCATCTGCGCCGTGACCTGCGTCGCAGCCCGCTCGCGTCACTTCTCTGATCGTTTCCGGCGCCGATTCGTTACTGCCTCGAGAATCATGTCACCGTCGGGTGACACGACGCGCGCTGTCGCAACACTATGGACACGTAGGCTTCGAATTCCGCACGGCGCGGTCTGGACCAGGCGACCGTGCCCGGAGCAGTGGCAGTGGCACAGCGGAGGATCACCGATCGATGACAGAAAAGTTCGACAGCGAGAGCTTGGCTGCCACCGAGCAATTTCTGAACCGGAACTACACGACCATGGAGATCGGCAATGCCACGGAGGTCCCGGTTCGCAGCCGGATCGCGCGCGACATGCTGGGCCAGGTGAGTCTCGACCGGCTCGAACTCGGGTTCGATATGAACTACGACGCCGATCCGCTGAACAAGATCTGCCTGATCGGGGTCGAAGCCGGATGGGTCGAAGAAGAATACGTCGACGCGGGCAACGATACGTTCGGGCCCGGCGAGATCGGAATTCTGACCCCGCCGGACCTGCCGTACTCCGGTGTCGTCCACCGGGCCGACTTCACCATCACGATGTTCGATCCGTCCCTGCTCGGCAGAGTCGCCTCGGCGAATCGCCCCGAGACCGCGGAGGTGGCTCTCACGAGCCATCGCACCGTGACTCCGGAAGCCGGCCATCGGCTCACCGCGGTCATCTCGCACATGCAGCAGCTCGCCGCCTCCTACGACGGCGACGTGCCGCCACTGGTGGCGGCCACGGCGTCGCAATATCTGGCGGCGACCGTACTGCACGCGTTTCCGAATACGGCCGGCCTCGAGGCGACCCCGGTCGATCGCCGAGACGCGCATCCGGTCACTGTGCGCCGCGCGATCGCGTACATGGAGTCCCACATCCACGAGGACATCGCGGTGACCGACATCGCCGCGGCGGCCTACGTGACCGTGCGGGCGTTGCAGATCGCATTCCGCCGGCACCTGGACACGACGCCGACCGCGTATCTGAAGCGGATGCGGCTGCGCGGTGCCCATGAAGACCTGGTCGCGGGCAGTGCGGACGTCGGCGACAGCGTGGCCGGCATCGCCGCCACATGGGGTTTCGGCCACCCCGGTCGTTTCGCCGCGCTCTACCGCCGCCACTACGGCCGCTCACCCGCCGCCACACTCGCCGGCTGAGCGCTGGACCGGGGCATATGCCGGTACAGGGCGTCCTCAGGACGGAAAACGAACGATTCAGTCCACTGTGCGTTCGAACGCGGGCAGCGGGCTCTCCGCGTGAACATAATGATGCTTGTGCATAGAACGGACCCCCTCGCCGACCACACGACACCCGTGACCAGCGCGTCCGGCCGGATGCCGCAGGTCGGGTCGTTCCGGTTCTGGTTCGCCACCCGTCGCTGGGAATGGTCGGAGGAGGTGTACCGGATGCACGGGTACACCCCCGGCGGAGTCGTCCCCACCACGGAACTGCTACTCGCGCACAAACATCCGGACGACCGCGAGGAGGTCGCCAAGACCATCGCCCGCGCGATCGAATTGGGCGAATCGTTCTCCAGCCGGCATCGGTTCGTCGACACCGCGGGCACCGTGCACAACGTGATGGTCGTCGCCGACCGGATCTTCGACGACGCCGGGCAGGTCGCCGCTACCGCCGGTTTCTACATCGACCTCACCGACACCCTCGCCGAGAACGAACGCGAAACCCTGTCCGCGACGCTGCCCGACGTGATCGAGAACCGCGCGGTGATCGAACAGGCCAAGGGCGTGCTGATGCGCATGTACCGCATCAACGCCGAGCAGGCCTTCAAGGTCCTGGCGTGGCGCTCGCAGGAAACCAACACCAAACTGCGTGATCTCGCCGCCCAGATCATCGCGGAACTTCCACTCGTCGCGCCGCCGGCGCCGGAGACCATCACCGCCTTCGACCACCTGCTGCTCACCGTGCACACCCGCATCCCGAGCGCGAAGGTCGGCGGCTAGCGGCGAGTTTGCCGACACACTGCCCGGGTATTACGCAGCGACCGCTTCGCAGACCCGGAGGTGCTCGATGTCCGAACGATTCGACGACCAGAGCCGGCCCGCGAATCCGGAGCGCGAGGACGTCTCGCTCAGCGACTCGCCCGTGACCAACCGCAAGAGCCCGCTCCTGCTGGTGGTCACCATGGTCATCGTGCTGGTCGTCATCGTGGTGCTGTTCGTGGTGCTGGGCTGAACGGCGAGGATGTCGCCGTCGCACCCGCAGATCGAGGCCTGACTCAGCCGCAGCGCACGGATGCCGACTCGTCGTAGCCGAGTTCCACATCGTGGGTGATCCGGCCCGCGCCTACGGTGACGGTGCTGCTCACCGAGGGGTATCCGCGGGCCACCACGGTGTAGTGACCGGCGGGCAGATCGGAGACCACGTAGCGGCCGTTGTGGTCGGTGCGAGCGGTGGAGATCCGATCGCCGCCGGCGTCCAGGACGGTCACCTCGGCGTTGGCGACCGCCTTGCCCTGCGCCTGGACGGCGCCGGCCAGGGTCGACATCGGTTCCAGGTCGACGTCGTGGTGCAACAGTCCGCTGTCGGGGATGGTGAGGGTGACAGCGGTGGGGTGCATCCGGTCGGCGACCACGACCAGGGTGTGGGTACCCGACGCGACGCCGCCGCAGCTGTAGCCGCCGTCGCCGCCGGTCACCGCTGCCCCGATCACCTCTCCGCGCGGGTCGGTGAGGGTAACCGTCGCTCCCGCAACGGGTTTCCCGTCGCCGGCGCGGCGGACGGTTCCGGTGAGCTCACCGGAACTCGGCAGCGTCAGATCCACGGTCTGAGCCACCGCACCGACGACGACGGTGACGGCCACCGGGCGATGCGCGGCGGCGGAGGCGATCAGCACATAGCTGCCGGGCGCCGGGGCGGGGAGACGGTAGCTGCCGTCGGCTTCGCCCGTGGCGCGCGAAACCTGGTGTCCGCGTTGGTCGATCAGCGTCAGCGCCACATCCGGCACCGGCCGGCCGTTCTCGCGCCGGACGCTGCCACCGATGGCCCGGT
>NZ_BDBF01000036.1 GCF_001612845.1 Nocardia elegans NBRC 108235
GAACCGGTGCGCGGGTCGGGGCGGTGCGGGCCGCCGGCGTGGGCGCGGTCCTGCGTGCCGCACAGGTCCAAGCCGCGTTGATGGCGCTCGCGTCCGCGGATCTGATCGTCGCCCGCATCGTGCTCGACGAGGCGGACGCCAGCCGCTACGCCCTCGGTGCGATCGCCACCAAGATCGCTTTCTGGCTGCCGCAGGCCGTCGGCGTCGTGCTGTATCCGCGGATGGCGCAACCGCAGCATTCCGTCCGCGCGCTGCGTTCCGCGCTCGGCGTGCTGGGGGCGGTCGGCCTGGTCGCCGTGGCGGGTGCGGCCGTGCTGGCGCCGCTGGCCCCGTTGTTCGCCGGCCGTGACTACGCGCCGATCCAGGATCTGCTGTGGCTGTTCGCGCTCGCGGGCGCGCTGTTGGCGGTGCTGCAGGGAGCCCTGCTGTCGGCCATCGCTGCCGACCGCACGGCACCGGCCGTCGTGATCTGGATCGGATTGGCGGTCGAAGTGGGCGTCGCGGTGCCGTTCGTGCGCAGCCTGCCCGTGTTGATCGCGCTGGCTACCGGAGTCGCCGCGACGGTCACGGCGCTGGTGGTCGCCGTCGTCATCCGAACCGTACGCCTCGACCCGCGCGCTGGCACCGACGTTGCTGTGGGAGAACGGCTTTCGCCGTTGTCGGCCGAGTGACATCGGGGTCGGCGCGGCCTATACGTCCGATTCCGTGACGTCCTCGGCGGTGATGTCCTCGGCCGCGCGCTGGTACGCCTCGGCCGCGCGCGCGAAATAGTCGAACAGCAATTCCCGCTGTTCGGGGGTGTAGCCGCGCACGATCTCGCCGATTCGGCGGCGCGCGGGGGCCAGGGCGCTGTCCAGTCCGGCGGGCCGGTCCACCGGTTCGACGATGACCTTGCGCCGGTCGGCCGGATCCGGCGCCCGGCGCACGTAACCACCCTGTTCCAGGCGATCGATCAGGCGGGTGGTGGGTCCGGTGGTGAGCCCGGTGCGGGCGCCGAGTTCGCCGGGCGTCATCGCGCCGCTCAATTCCAGGATGTTCAGCGCGTAGAGGTCGGTGGCCCCGAGCCCGACCGCTTTCGCCCCCGCTTGGGCATGCAGCACCACCGAACTCAGATAGCGCCGAAAGACTCGGCTGGGATCGCTGTCGCGGCTTGCTGTTGACACCGGGCGCACCTCTCTCATAGTCTCTTCCTCAACGAAGAGACTTCTTCAAAGAAGAAAAATCTTCTAAGCAGAGAATATCACGAGAGGGATCGCTCATGACCGCCACCGACACCACTGCCATCCGCGCCCTCATCGAGCGCAGCCGGGACGCGTGGAATAGCGGTGACGGCGCCGCCTACGGCGCGTGCTTCACCGCCGACGCCACCGACGTCACCTACCTGGGCACCGTCTACCACGGCGGGCCCGAGATCGGCAGCGCGCATCAGGCGCTGTTCGACAGCTTCCTGAAGGGCACCCGGCTCACCGTCGACATCGTCGAAATCCGCCGCTACGGCAGCGATACCGCCGTGGTCGTCACTCGCGGCGAATCGGCCAAGGGGCAGGCGAAGAAACTCGGCAAACTCGCCACCTACACGGTGGTCCGCGAATCCGACGGCCGGTGGCGGATCGCGGCGGTGCAGAAGACCCAGCGCAAAACTCTGATGGAGGCCCTGACATTCCGCCTGCAGCCCGCCGCTCGGCCGGCCGCACGGTAGCGCCCGGATACGACAGTGGCTCCCCGGTCCGACAACCGGGGAGCCACTGTGCGAGTGGAAGACCTAGCGGTTCTTACTGATGTCGATCTGCTGCGTCGGAGCCTCCGAGAACGCCTGCCCCGGCTTGTCGCTCGGCGGGGTGGTCTGCGGCTTCTTGACCAGACGGCCCGGCTTCGAGGTGCCGTCGCCGCCGCGAAGGCCCAGGATCAGGCCGGCGATCAGCGAGATCGCGCCCAGCACACCGAAGACGATCGGCAGCGTGCGGCCGTAGAGCGACAGCTGATCCATATACTTGCGGGCCTCGTCGGACTGCGAGCGGATGGTGTCGGGATCGAAGGTCAGCGTGGTGTTGATCGCGGTAACCTCGGGCTTGTCCGCACTGCGCGCGTAGTACTGGTGCAGCTGCTCGGAGCCGCTGATGACAGTGCCGGTCTGCGGCTCCACCCACACGTCACGGGTGTTGGTGTAGTAGCGGTTCATCGTGATGTCACCCTCGCCCGGGACGCCCCACTTGGTGGCCGGGAAGGTGAGCCGGTTGGTCGGCGAGGATGTGACCTTCGACAGATCGGTGGCCGGCACCTGCTGGCGGAAGTGGTAGACCTTCAGATCGTTGATCTCGGTCTCCTCCACGAACTTCATATCGAACGACTTGCGGGCGTTGATGTCGAAGTACGGGTACGTCGTCTTCTCGGTTCCCAGTGGGAAGCGGTACTGGAGGCCGGTGTGCTGCACCGGATCCGCGACGCTGTTGCCCTTGCTGTCGACGGTGGTGGCGATCGAGCCGTTGGGGTCGTCGTCGATCGGCTGGCCGGTCTTGCGGTTGATGGTGACGCGGTCGATGATCGCCGACAGCAGGCCGGTGTCGCCCGTCTTGTCCTTGCGGCGCAGCGTCTGACCGGCCTGGATGGTCATGTTGGTCTTGCCGGACGGTTCCTCGACGGTGAGGAAGCGCTGCGAGATGAGCCCGACGTTCTTATCGACCACCGCCGGGCCCTCGCCCGTGAGGAGCGATTTCGAATCCAGCACCTCGCTCGGGGCGTCGGGCTTGTTGGATGCGATGGTGGTGATCTCGAGGTCGAGGGGAGTTTTGGCCAATTGGCTCACCCCATATGTCGGGACCAGTATCGCTGCGACGATCAACAGCGCACCGAGTCCCACGAGCAGGCAGGCCACCGTCCTCTTGGTACCGGCACTGAGTGCCATGCAAACTCTCCTCGTCGTCGAACAAGCCTCGTCCGGGTGCGCTCATAACCGGGTGCGGTCATAACACAAGCACTCGTGAGCCCCGACACTAACAGTCCGGCACCTTAACCCGGCGAGCTGAGTGCGGAAAACACTCCGAAAAGTACGAGCGTCCGGCGAGTCGAGGCTCGAGTCTGCGGGCGCGGGGAGCCGCACGAGGCGCCGGCGAACCCGGCAGGGCACACTGGATCGCGATGACCGCAACGCCAGAAATCGCCACATCCAGCACCGACGTGCCGGTTGCCGCGGCGTCGCGTCCCGCTCCGCCGGTTCCCGGAACCCGGAGATTCGTTCCCGCGCTGGAGGGGCTGCGCGGACTGGCCGCCCTCGGCGTGGTGTTGACGCACGTGGCCTTCCAGACCGGCGCCACCGCGACGCCGGTGATCGGGCGGGTGTGGGAACGGTTCGACATGGCCGTCGCCGTATTCTTCGGTCTCTCTGGTTTCCTGCTGTGGCGCCCGCACGCCGCAGCGGCCCGCGGCCTGGGCACCGCCCCTCGGGCCGGGCGCTATCTGCTGCACCGGGCCGCTCGCATCCTGCCCGCCTACTGGGTCGTGGTCTGCGTGGCGCTCACACTGCTGCCGTCGGCGGCGCATTCGGCCGGACTGCGGGTATGGGGGGCGAATCTGATCCTGGTGCAGGTGTTCGTTCCGCTGACCCTGACCGACGGTCTCACCCAGATGTGGAGTCTGTCGGTGGAGGTGGCGTTCTATCTGATGCTGCCGCTGCTGGCCTGGGCGCTGGTCCGGTTGCGCGGCTCGGCGGCACGGCAGCGGGTGTTCGCGGTGAGCGCGATGGGATTGCTGTGCCTGGGCTGGAATTTCCTGCCGGTGCCGACCCCGGACGCCATCCACGCCGACAATTGGCTGCCCGGATATCTGCCGTGGTTCGCGGCCGGCATGGTGCTGGCCGAACTGGCCGAGGTCCTGGCCGCGCGGTCCCGCAGCGGGGACGTGACGCCGCGCTGGCAACGCCCGCTCGGTGACCGCCGGCTGATGTGGTCGGCCGCCGCGGTCGCGTTCGCGCTGTCGGCGACCGATCTGGCCGGTCCCGCCGGACTGGCCCGCGCCGCTGCGTGGCAGTACGCGATGAAAATGGGTCTAGGGGCCTTGATCTGTTTCGGCCTGCTCGCCCCGCTCGTGGTCGGTGTCGCGCGGCACCGCTTTCTGGAGAGCCGCCTGGCGCTGACGATCGGACGCTGGTCCTACGGCATCTTCATCTGGCATCTGGTGGTGCTGGCGATGATGTTCCCGATCTTCGGATTCATCCCGTTCAACGGCGGGTTCCTGCATGTGCTGGCATTGACGGTCGCCTTCACGATGCCGCTGGCCGCCGCGAGTTACGCGCTGGTCGAAGAACCGGTGCGGCAGTGGGTCAAACGTCGGTTCGGTTAGTGGAACGCGCCCGCCGGATCGGTGCGCGCGCGGGCAGTGCGGCGACGCCCACGGCGACCACCGCCACCAGCGCCGGGAACTGCGCCCACAGCGAGCCACCCATATAGGTCTCGGCCGAACGCCACGGCCCGGTCGAGAGCGCGGCTTCACCCAGAATCGTTCCGGCCCCGGCGAGGACCGCGAGAACGAGCGGCGCCTTCGGCAGCACCCGCACCGCAACCAAACCGGCGGCGGCGCAGAGTGTTCCGATCGGACCGGAAATGAGCAACGCGGCGATCGACACACCGGCCGCACCCAGCCACCAACTGTTCCAGGTCCGAGGTGGTGGGTCGTAGGTCGTCGCGGGTTCGCCGTCCGCCGGGGCGGGCGACTCGGCGGCCGACAGGGCGGGGGCGCCGGGCGTTCTGCCCTCTGCGGGGAGCGGCGTAGCCTCGTCGGCCGGCAGTGCGGCCGCGCGGCGCCCATCGCCGTTGTGCCACAACCGTTTACGCAGTCGTCTCGGAACCGGCAGGGCCAGCAGCGCCAGCGGGATCAGCAACAGCAATCCGCCGAAGATGGCCAGGCGATACCAGCGGTCGATCGAGAATCCCACGGTTACCGGGCCGTGCCCATCGGCGGGAATCACCCACCCCTGCTTCCACCCGTCGACCACGACGGGCCGCAACGCGTGGCCGTCCCCGGTGTGCGCGGTCCAGCCGACATTGGTACTGAGCGGCAAGACCAGCAGGCGATCGCCGACCGGCGCATTGATGCCGGCCGGGCGACCCGCATCTTCGGGCGACCCCGGAGCGAGGGATTCGGGCGAGGCGGAGCCGTCGGCCGCGAAAGCCGTGTTGTCCAAGCGCAGTTCGTCGACGGAGAACAGTTCCGTCGGGGCGACCGTGACGTCGACGGAACCGGCGGGGAGGTCGACCGTCCCCGGGGCGCCGCCGTCGCCGGGCGCGCACACGGTGGCGGACACCGGCTTTCCCGTGAGCAACGCATCGGCCGTCGCCGTCACGCTGGTGTGCAATACCCGCCCGGCGACCGCGATGGTCGGGCCGTGGTCGCAGTCGACGGTCACCGGCCGATCGCCGGGGGCGGCCGCGGGGTAGTCCGGTCCGAGTACGGACACCTCCGCCAGGCCCGGCGGTTGCTCCTGGGTGAGCCCGAGGGCGGTCCGGTCCAGCACCGGCTTCCAGGTATCGATGCTGAGCTCGATGTGGTCGGTGACGTACGGATGCAACTCCAGCCGCACCGGAGTCGGCGGCGCCGACATCGGCGCGGGGGTGTCGGTGGACTTCGGCTCCGGGGCGGGCGCGTTGCGCGGCGGTGTGGCGGTCGGCGAGGTTCGGCCCGGTGAGTCGGCCGTCGCCTCCGGATCGCGTCCCTTCGGTGCGGGCGGAACCTCGCGAACCTGCGGCCCGTCCCCGAGATTGACCGCGATCGAGGTCGGTCGCGCGGGCAGCGCGCCCATCGGCGGGGTGACCTCGAGGCCGGTCACCAGTTCCGGTCGCGGCAGCTGAATCGTCAGTGTCGGTTTGGCGCCGGTGCGATTGCGCACGGTGTCCTCGGGCGCGATCCAGCTCGTGCGCGGATCGCCGTCGGTCGCCGCGAAGGCCGAACCGCGCAGATCGCCCACGTCGGCCTTGCCGCGGGCGATGGGCCGCTCCGGATCGGTCAGCAGGCCTTCCAGCGCGGGGCCCTGTCGCGTGCGCAGGGTCAGTCGCGGTGCGACCGTCATCGGGTCCGGGACACCGAGAGTGCGTTCGAAGGCGCCCGGCTCCTCGGCGGGCAGCGCGAGGCCCTTGCTGCACCGCACCCGATCCGGCGCATCGAAACATCCGCTGCGGCCAGGGAATTCCTGTCCCAGATTCCAGCCGTGCACCGGTGTTCCGGCCGGAACGGGCGGTAGCACCGTGTGGTGGCGAATCGTCACGGGCGTCGGTGCGTCACGGTTCGAATAGTCGAACAGCTGAACTTCGCTGATGCCGAATTGCCCACCGCCGGTGCCGTTCTCGGTGCGGGTCGCGGTGATGGTGAGCCAGTCGGTACGGCCCGGCTGCAACGAAACCGACACCGGCGCACCGGGTTCCGATATTCGTGCGGCCACCGTCCCGTTAGCGGTGCGCACCTCGATCCACTTCACCGGGTCGCCGATCGCGGCGGGGCTCGTGGTGACCTGCAGGGCACCGGCTTCGATGGGATGGTCGAGGTCGAGTCGCAGCCATTGCCCGACAGCGTGTTCGGCGCTTGTGCTCAACCACGCGGTGCTCGGATCCCCGTCGAAGGCGGCGGCGGTCGAACTGCCGGGCGCCGCTCCGCCGAGCTGCGTGGCATCGGCCGCGGAACTGGACGCCGTGACGGTCGCGCCGGACCACTGTCCCTGCACCGGCTGCGCGCCGGGCACCGGGTAGTCGGGTACCAGATTGTGGGTGCGGCGGGCGTCGGTGGGCGCGCGCAGCGCCGAATTGTGGTTGTCCACCCGTCCGAAATCGGCCTCCCGATCCATCGGCGTATCGGTGATCGTGGTCGCGACCGGAGTCAGTCCGGCGCGTGCGGCATCGGCGGCCAGCAGCGCGGGACCGTTCGCGTCGGAGTCGTTGCGACGCAGCCGTTCCAGCACTTCCGGCCCGCCCTGCACCACCGGAACCGAAGGCAGCGGCACCGTCCGTGCCCCCGGGAAACTCGCCGGAGCGCCGGGACCACTGCGAATCTCGGCAGGGTCACCGCGGTCGCCGGCGCTCACCCGGTAGATCTCGATCGCCGGATACGTCGGGCGCAGATCACCGTCGGCGACCAGACCGTCACCGTGGCCCACCTCGATCTGGTTGCCGAATTCGGCGACCTTGGTGATGCCGGGCGAACCCTCGATCGCCGCGTGCGCCAGCATCGGCCGGGTGGAGCGGGAGGTATCGGGATCGAGATCGTTGCGCAGCACCAGAATTCCGATGCCTTGATCGATCAGTGTCGGTGCGAGCCCGGTCGAGGGCCGGCCGTCGGCGATCAGCCGCTGCACCGAATCCATCGCCCGGATCGCGCCCGGCGGCGTGAGCGGCACGGCATCACGCACCGCCCACGGCGTGCGAGCCAGAGCCTGCAGCGGTTCGTCGCGGGTCAGGCCCCAGATCTGACTGCCGAACGGTGCTCCGGGCACCACCAGCGCCCGGGTGTCCGGAGCATTGCGCGCCAACCAGTCCGCGGTCTGCTGCCAGTACGCCGGCACCTTGTCGTAGGCGCCGCGCGGGGCGAGTTTGCCGGTCCATGCCAACGAGGTCGACAACGCCAGCGCCGCCAGCAGCAGCGCCGCCACCGCGACCATGCGGTTGCGTTCGGGATGCGCGAAGGCGCTGCGCCACACCGGCATCGGCACCGAGGCGGGCAGCGGCACCCGCCGCAGCAGATGGGCGAGCCCGATCACCAGCGGGATCCGGATCAGTGGTTCCAGCTTGTGCACATTGCGCAGCGGGGCGCCGCCGGAATCCAGGAAGATCCGCACCGATTCGGCGAACGGGCCACCCAGCTGTCCGGCGTATCCGGCGCAGATGCCGACCAGGCCGGCGATCAGGACGAGCGTGAACCGACCGCGCGCCGGCATGGAACGCAGCGCCAGCCCGGCCATTCCGGCCGCCGCGAGCACGCCGGTCGCCAGCACCGCCGCGGGCTGGGTGACCAGCACCGCACCCGCGATCCGCTCCGGTGAGACGTACGGCGTCCAGCTGTCGGTGCCGCGCAACACCTCACCCAGCGACGCCCACTGGGTCGTCACGCCGGAGGATTCGATGTAGTCCAGGAACGGCGGACTCACCTTGCCCAGCACCAGCAGCGGCACCACCCACCACAAGGTGCCCAGGATCAGCAGCGGAATCCAGGCCCGGGTGAACCGCCACCAGGTCCGATTCGGGCGATACGACGCCCACCACAGTGCCGCGGGCAGGAAGGCGGCCACGGTCGCGACCGCGTTGACCGACCCCATCAGCGCCAACGCGAGGGCGCTCGCCGCCGGTGAGGTCGCACCCCGCATCGAGACCGATTCGGCGGTCGGCCGGTGCGGTAGCAGTCGCCGCCACCCGGACCGGGCGGCATGAATGCGCGGCATCCCGACCACACCCAGGGCCGCCGGTGCGAGCAGCACCCAGGGAGCCAGCATCATCGGCAGGGTTTCCGAGGAGATGGATCCGAGCGTGGTCAACACCCGCGGCGACAGCGCGAACGCGACCGCCGCGATCACCCGGGAACCGCGGGTGCCGATGCCCAGGACCTCGCACAGCCGGACGATGCCCCAGAAGCCGGCGAGGATCAGCAGCGCCCACCAGATCCGCTGCGTCACCCACGCCGGAAGGCCCAGCACATGGCCCAGCGAGAAGAAGGCGCCGTGCGGGAAGAAATATCCGTAGGCCTGGTTCTGCACCTGGCCCATCGGCGCCTGACTGCTCCACAGGTGGGCGGCACGCTGCAGGAATCCGACCGGATTCTGGGCGAGGTCGTATTTGGTGTCGGCGACGGTGTTACCGGGCGCCTGCAGATAGGTCAGCAGGAAGGCGACGAGAACGGTACCGGCGAACCAACGCCGGCCCAGTGGTGCGGTGGCCGAGGAGCGAGAGTCGACGGCGGGGGCAGCGGTCGGCGCAGCGTCAGCGAGCGCCGTACTCAACGTTGTTCAGTAGCGACGACGAGGCGTCTCCATGACTTATCTCGGGCCGCGAATTCTGCGCCGTCGCCGTCACGACGATGAACACCGCGATCACACCGAGCAGCGCTCCGGCGACGGCGCTCGCAACCCCCGGGACGGCAAACTTCATCGCGTACTCCCAACATCGACACAGGCGTCTTGCGAGCCAACCTACAACATGGACGCGCCCCGAGAGACAAGCAGCACGGCAACCCGCCGGGCGAACGGCTCCCGAGCGGCTTTTTCGAGCAGGTGCGATCAGCTCGGCTGGTCCGGTACCGGGCAGGCCAGCCCGTTCAACAGAGTGCGCAGTTTCGCGGTCGTCTCGTCGAGTTCGGTGCGCGGGTCGGAGGCCGCCACGATGCCGCCGCCACCGTAGGCCTGCACGGTGCGTCCGTCCGCGGACACGTCGGCGCACCGGATCGCGACCACCCATTCGCCGTCGCCGCGCGCATCGCACCAGCCGACCGCGCCGCCGTAGAAACCGCGCGGCTCCTCGTACTCGGTGATGGTCCGCAGGGCGAGGTCGGTGGGGGTGCCACAGACCGCGGGCGTGGGATGCAGCAGCAGGGCCAGATCGAGCGCGGTGGTGGCGGGATCGCGCAGGCGTCCGGTGATGGGTGTGGCCAGATGCCAGACCTCGGCGGTGTTGATCAGCTCGGGGCCGTCGGGAATCGCGAGTTCGGCGCACACGGGGGTGAGTCGTTCCCGGATCCACTCGATGACGAAGGCGTGTTCGTCGCGATTCTTGGTACTGGACAACAACTCCCGCGACCGTTCGGCATCGACCGTGGGATCGGCGTGCCGAGGCAGCGTTCCGGCCAGCGGACGCAGCGTGACGGTGTCACCGTGCCGGGCGACCAGCACCTCCGGTGTGGCGCCGACCAGGTGCGCGCCGGTCCGGCCGGCGGGCGTCAGATCGACGGCGAAGACGTTGGCCTGAGGATGGCGTACCAGCAGGTGCGCGGCGACCACCTCGGGCTCGAGCGGCTGGTCCGCCTCGGCGATCAACGAGCGCGCGGCGACGACCTTGCGGAGCGGCTGCGCCGGATCCGACAGCTGCTCCACCAGTTTCGTCACCCGGGCCACATGCTCTGCCGGACTGGGAATTTCCGCGACGACCCGGACCGCGGGCAGGGGCGGAACGGCGGCCGGACGCCACGGGCCAGCGCTGTGCTGGGCCTGCTGCGGCTCACACAGCGCGGCCGCATCGCCCGGGTCGAACGGGATCGCGCCGACGATCAGTTCCGCCGCACCGTCGCGCAGGGCCGTCGCTGCCCGCCGCGCATCGTCGAATGCGCGCCGGATGCCGGTCGTACGGACCACGCCCCCCGGTTGTGCGAGCAGAAAGCCGTCCATAGTTTCCCGACGATAGTCGTGTGCGGAAGCGGCGGCGGCCGGGTAGCGACGCAGATCTCATGTGGGCAGACTCATGTGAACGGGGCGGCACCCTCACAGCTGACCGGCGAGATCGCTGACCGGTATCGGTTCCTTTCCCGGCGGCACCAGCAGAATCGGCCGATGGCAGTGTTTCAGCACCGCCTCCGCCACGCTCGAATGCAGCAGTGCGCGGATGCCGGTGGAACCGCGCGTACCGGCGACGATGATGTCCACATTCAGCTCGTCTGCCACGTCGACGATCGCGTTCCAGATGGTCGAGGTGCATTCGGCGGTACGGGGCTCCGCATTCAATCCCGCCAATTTGGCCAGCCGTACGCCCTCGGCATTGATCTGTTTCGCGTCGACGTAGGCGATATCCTCGATCTCCTCGTCCGGCAGCCATTCCGGCTGCATCACACCGGAAAGTCCGGACAGCCGCGCGGCCTGGCGCACCATCGGCTCCCATGCGGTGAGCACGACCGCCTTGGGCGCGGACAAAAATCGCCCCGCATATTCCACGGCCCGCTTCGCATTCTCGGATCCGTCGTACGCGATGAGCATCAAGTCGCAAGTCATGCCGACCTCCCGGACATCCGTCCCGTGCGCATGCGGGTTGTTCCGAGACTACCCGCGGCCCCGAGAGTACTCGGGCGATGAGCGTAAATGCGGGATGTCGATCGGTATTCGCCGATTCGATTCGAAACCGTTCCGTTCCGTCACCGGATTCGGTCCGGACCGAATGCGACCATTCGGTCCGAACCGGCCGGACTGTGTCCTGAACCTCACTCGTGGCTGACAATTCGCGCGTGATTCACCGAATCACGTGTAACTGCTGTGATTTCCGGTATTCACTGGAACAACCGACGAACGGAGCCGGGGCACGGCGCCGGGAGATGGACAGTGAGTGAGGTGCATCGTGCGATTGAAAGAGATTGCTACGCCACAGGATTGGGCGGACACCTACCGGGAGCTGTTCGGATTACCCTATGTGCGCGTCACCTCGCCGGGATATGTGGTGTTACCTCTCGGCGACTCCGTCGCCGCCGTGAATACGCCGGAACCGCTCGGTGCGCTGGTACTCGGTGAATTGACCGTGCGCGGGATTCCGGGGCCGGTGCTCGTGCGTGAACACCCGCCGCGTCGAACGTTTATCGCGGTATTCGACGGATATCCCGATGTGGACCGGACACTGCGATTGGAACGCCACGGCGTCGATATCGGATCCCATCGCAGCAATGTCATTCTGCCCACCGGATTCGGGCGCCACACACATGAGGGCCGGTGGTGGGCGCGCGCGCCCCAGCGCGACGAATCGCTGCCGCTGCTGTCGGAGGTCGTGGCAGCGGTGGAGCGCATCGCGGCGTAGCACGACGACCGGGCCGGCGTGCGGCGGCGCCGCAATCGCGAGGCTATCGGCGGGTGCGCAACTCGTAGCGGCGCTCGGCATAGGCCAGGTCGTCGCGCCAGAGGCGGGCCGCCGCGTGGTTGATCAGCGGGCGCAGCACCGGGACAGCGCGGTGCGCGTGCCGGAAACCGGGGCGAGGCGAGTGTGCGATGACCGCTTCGATCACCGCGGTGCGAGGCCGGCCGTCGGGGCCCGGACCGAGCGGGGTGGCGTGGGTTTCCACCACGCTGCCCGCGCCTTCGCCGCCGACGATGCGCATGACGATCGTGCGCGGGTCGGGACAGGTGAATTCCGCTTCGACCGGAACGCCGAGACCGCGGGTGACGCGGAAGGTGACGGTGAGCAGGAAGCGATGATCGTCCTCGCCGAGGTGCTCGCGCTGGGGTGTCCGAGTGACATCCAGGCGGGTGAAGGAGTACGGGTGGAGCCATCCGCCGTGCCACGGATCGAGCCGGTTGGCGATGATGTCGCGCGGCTCGCAGATGCCCGTCGACCGATTGACCGCGTGCACCGTGGTGTCGTCGGGCCGGGCGCCGACGACCGGCGCCTCGGTCGGTGTGTGCCCACCCACGGTGTCCAGGCGTACCCAGGCGAGTACCCCGTCGTCGTGGCAGGGGAACGGTGACCACCGCGGCCCGCCGTCGGCGCCGATCCGCAGGCCGTGCCAGCGGCAGATCAAGGTGCCGTTCTCGACGCGGCCGGTCGCGAGCGACGCACCGAGGTGCGGGCATGCGCCGGGGCCGACCAGCAAGCTGCCGTCGCGGTCTCGCCAGGCGACGATCTCGACACCGCCGACGGTCGTGCCGAACGGCCGCCCCGCCCGGATCGCGCGACTCGCCGCGAACACGTACCAGTTTCCGCTGGGCAATCGCTGGGACCAGTCCAGTGTCGCGTCGATCAGGGCGGGATCGGCGTCGCGGTAGGTGGGCCGCTGTCGCGACCACTCTTCGGCGGCGAAACGTCGCAGTGGAAGGTTCTTCACCCGGCCGGTGAGCTGAAGCCGATGGTTCACGACGAATTCCTTTCCCGGAGCGCGAGGGTGCGCAGGACGGCCGAGCGGCCACGGTTGGGCACCGTCTGTAGTGAATGACCGGCTGTCTGCCAGTGTTGTGCCAACGCCGACGCCGCGAGCCAACCGGTTGTCGCGGCGCGTTCCATCAGGGCCACCGGAAGATCCACCCGTATGCCGTCACCTGCCAGCATCAACCGCGGGTGCGGGGTGGTGACCTCCGGCCGGTTGGCGAAATCGCCCGGCGCGAAACGGGGGCAGTCCCGGCGCCACAGCGTGCGTTCCGCCACGACCCGCGCCTGCCGGGATTCGGGGTAGATCTCGTGCAGTCGCGCGCACAGCCGGTCTCGCACCGCCTCCCGCACCGATGTGCCGGGTAGTTCGGGCGCGGCCGCGTAGGCGTGCAGTTCCACGACGCTGCCGCCTCGTTGCCGGGCCCATCGGGCAGCGGCGCTCTCGTAGCGATCGACGACACTGATGTTGTCGATCGGGCTGAGGTTGCCGGTGGCCAGGAAGCTGGGCCGGTCGCGGCGCAACGGCCGGTCCAGCCAGAGCCGATGGACGACGAAGGCCGGGGCGAGCGCCAATGCGGCGACTCGCTCGCGCCATTCGGCAGTCCCCAATTCCGGTGACGCGGCGACGATGTCGCGCAGACCGGCCACGTCGGCGGCGAGTACGACGGCATCGGCGGACAGACTGGACCCGGTGTCGGCGTGCAGCCGGAAACCGGGGCCGTCGGTGTCGATCCGGGTGATTCTGACGCCGGTGTGGAAATCGACACGGCCGGGGCGTCCGGTGACGTCCGGCGCGGTGAGATGGTCCCGCAGCGGATTCCACAGGCCCACATCGAAATTGTCCCGAATCGTGTCGAAGACCAAACCCTCGCTAGAGCCCAGGAAGTAGATGTGGAACATCGTCGCCAGTTCGGCTGCCGACATCTGCTGGGGAGCGGCGAAGAAGCTGCGAGAAAAGACGTCGAAGGCCAGATGCCGCGCGGCAACCGGGAAATTGATGCGCTGCAGGAAGGTATCGGCGTCCACGTCGTCGAGTTGCCGATAGATCCGCGGTACCGACACGGCGGCCAACGGTGCCGCCGCGGTGGGGTCCATCCGGATCAGGTCGCGCAGCCGGAAGGTGGGACTGCGCAACGCGAACGCCACCGCGTTCCAGGGAGGAGTGCGGGGCAGATGACGGAAACCGTCCCGGCGGCCCTGCGCGTCGATCAGCGGATAGTCGTCGACACGTTGCCACCTGGTCAGCCCAGGATCGCTGCGCGACAACAACTTTCGCAAATTGTAGTACTGCGGAAAGAAGGCGTGGAAACCCCGGTTCATGGCGAGCGCGGTGCCGTCGGGCAGCGTCTCGGTCCATCCGCCGACGCGTCCGCCGAGATATTGCTCGCGTTCGATCACATCGACTCGAAATCCCCGTTCGGCCAGGCCCGTGGCCGCGGCCAGACCCGCGATGCCCGCGCCCACCACCGCCACTCGTGGTCGCGGCTGCCCGCCCGCGCCGACATCCATTCGTCCCGGCGCGGCCGGGAGCCGGACCCGCCGCGGATCCCGCCCCAGCCCGTCGTGAGCCGACCGGCTTCTCATGACGGCGATCCCTCCTGCCGTTGCCGCGCCCGCTCCCAGCAGAGCAATACCGCTGTGACCAGGGCGAATCCGAAGAAGAAGTCCTCCACCGGGATATCCCAGGGAAACCGGATCCCGAGTATGTGGTCCGGGTTGTACAGCACGATCGGCGCGCTGAGCTTCGTCAACCACCCGTCGACCGGTATCTGGAAGCCGAGCACGATGACCATCGATATCCAGTAGGCGGGACGCCGCAGCAATCCGGTGCGCAGCACGGTCCATTCGGCGACCCACACCGCGGGCACCGCCGCGACAGCGGGCACGGTGTACGCGAGTATTCCGACGCTCATCGTCTGCCTCGCAGTGCCGGGCGCCGCCCTCGTTCGCTGCCGAGCAGCGCTTCGACGGCGACGAAGGTGAAGAGCCCGCAGATCGGAACAACCAGGAAGAACAGCACTTCCTCCAGCGGTATCGAGCCCGGCAGGGTGATGCCGATCAGGTAACGGCTGTCGAAACTCCATACGCCACCGGCGATCGCGAGCAGATCCCAGGTCAGGAAGAGCAGAGCGGGCGGTATCAGCGCGGCCGCCAGTAATCGTGGCCGGCGATACACGCCGCGGCCGAAGCATTCCAATGGCGCGGTCAGCGCCAGACAGGCCGTGAGGAGGAACAGGTAATGCCAATGCGCCATGCCGACTCCTACCGTCGTTCGTTGATCCTGTGTCCGCGTTCCGGCCGGCGGCGGGCCCACTGCGCGTGCGCCAGACCGGTGGCACCGACATACGCCCGGCGAAGCTTGCCGACGGTGGCGCGCTGCCCGAAGACTTCGAACCCGCAGCGTTCGATGCGATCCAGAATCTCCGAATAGAGCTGTAGAGCCGTCGCCACGCACGGGCGGGAACGGGATGCCAGGAGTTCGATCCCGTCCCGAGCGTAGGCATATATTTCCCGGGTGCGGGCATGTTGCTCGGCCAGCGCGTCACGCACCCGAGAATCGCTGCGCCGTTGTTTCCGGCACCACATCAGCAGATCGCGGTCGACGCCGTGCGCCGCCAGTTCGTCCGCGGGCAGGTAGATCCGGCCGCGCGCCAGATCCTCGTCGATATCGCGCAGAAAGTTGGTGAGCTGGAAGGCCTTTCCCAAGGCGGCGGCATATGGCTCGGCTGCCGTCGCGGGGCCGACGGTGCCCAGTATCGGCAGCAGTTGCAGGCCGATCACCTCGGCCGACCCGTAGACATAGCGGTCGAGCGCCTTGCGGTCCGGGTAGTCGGTGACGGTCAGATCGAGGCGCATGGATGCCAGGAATGCCTGGAACAGTTCGGCGCGGATGTGATGCCGTTCGGCGGTATCCAATACCGCGGCCAGCACCGGATCGGCATCGCCGTCACCGGCCTCGAGTTGCGCTGCCAACTGTGTCAAACGCGCCTCGCGGCGGTGAACGGTCCAGGCCGGATCGAATTCGTCGAGTACGTCGTCGACGCGGCGGGCGAATCCGTACAGCGCGTGCACGGCGGGGCGCTGATCGGGCGCGAGCAATCTGGTTGCCAGGAAGAACGTCTTGCCGTGGCGAGCGTTGAGAGATCGGCAATACCGGTACGAGTCACGCAGTCGCGGATCGGTGATGCCGGCCGCCTCGAGTTCGGTGCGGGTCACAACGCCTCCCCTCGGGGCCGCACACCCGTGGTCGTGTCCGCGAGTACGGACTCGATGGTGTCGAAGGGCTTGTGCTGTGCGATTTCCCTCGCCAATCGACGCGCCGCCACGCGATAGCCGGTGTCGCCGAAAACGCGGTCCACCGCCGCCGCGACCGCGGCCGGTGCGGGTGCGGCGCCACCGAGATCGATGCCCGCGCCGGTATAGGCCACGCGCGCGGCGACTTCCGGCTTGTCCGCGGTGTCACCCGCGACGATCACCGGGATGCCGTGGCGCAACGCATGGTGCACCCCGCCGTAACCACCGTTGGTGATCACGAGGTCGACATGAGGCAGCAACTCTGCGTACGGAACGAAATCACGCACGTGAATATGCGCGGGCAGCGGGCCCAAACTCGCGTCCTTCCCGCCGGTGCTGACCACGACGACCAGATCCGGGCGCCGCGCCAGCGCTGCCAGCGCGGGCCGGAGCAGCTGATCGGGATCGCCGTTGTCCCAGGTGCCCTGGGTGACGTGTACGACCCGGCGGTGGTCACCGACGGACTTCCAGTCGGGGGACGCCTCGAACCCGTCCGCCGACGCCGGAATCGGTCCGGTGAACACCACCGTGGATGGAAGATCGCGCCGAGGATATTCGAAACCGGGCACGGTGAATTGCAGTATCCGGTCGGCCAGGATCGGCCAATCGAGCAGGAAGACCGGGGCCGGCGGCATCCCGAGTTCGGCAAGAATCGCATTCAACCTCGCCTGCGATGTGCGGAACAGTACGTGGTGCACGAAATGATTCATCCGCGTGTAGTCGCGCCCGGCCCGTGGCTGCCATCCCACACCGAACGGCGGGCAATCGGCGCTGGAGAGCGTGAGCGGTCCGACTCCGCACACCAGCACCGGCGGTCGGGGAGCATCGGACACGAGCAGGGGTATCGCACCGCTGAACATCGAATCCACCAGCACGGCGTCGAAATGCCCGCGGGCCAGCTCGGAGGACAGCGCTGCGTACTGGGCCGTGAGGGGCGCGAGAAAGATCGAACGCAGTTCCGCCCGGCCGACCCGCAGACGCCGCCCGAGCCCGCGGCCCGCTTTCGAAGCCACGGGACGAACATCGGCCGCGCCCGGTAATTCCGCCGCCGGCACGCCGTGTTCGATCGCGAGTTCGCGAAATCGAGCTCCGGTGAGCAATCGGACTCGGTGCCCGCGCCGCCGAAGTTCGCCCGCGACGGTGGCCAGCGGCAGAACATGACCGGGTATGGGACTCGCGGCCAGCAAATATCGTGCCATTCCACGGTTCCTCGCTGATCGTGGCCGGATCGCCTCGGCGGTGTCCGCCCAGGATGTCGATCCGGCCTACTCTGCGCCGCGCTGACACTGCACGCGGCAGCAACCGTCACGTCGAGCTCAGTGAAGAAGCGTTCGGGCACCACATCGGTCGGCGACGTGTTGCCCGTACGACACGAGATTTTACGGTAGAACGCCCGCCCGGTTCAGGCGATCGGGAACAGGCAGGCGACGGCGAGTGCCAGGACCAGGCACGGCATCGGATACGGCAGATGCGCGTACCAGCGCGCCCGCACGATGGTGATCACCGCGCCGACGAAATACAGCACGAGGCCGACGGCCGCGGCGATGCCGATCGCCGGGATCGCCAGGCCGACCAGCAACCCGAGCGCACCCGCGGCCTTGATCGCCGCCAACGGCATCAACGCCCAGTCCGGTACCCCGTAGCTGCGCATATTTCCGCGCACCCAGTCCGGGTTGACGATGTCGACGACGGTCGCCCCGAAGACGACCACGGCGGCGACGATCGTGACGGTCACGTATGCGGTGTGCATGACACCCTCCTGCTCGTTCGGCGCCCTGATCTGCGATGGTGATGGTGTGGGCCGAGCCCACTGCGCGGGCGAACAGGGCGAATCCGTCCCACATCGAGTTCGACGTGCGGCGACCGAGAAAGGTGACCGGTGCGCGATCGGGACGAGCTGGCGCGGCGCTTCGAACGACACCGCGACCTGCTGCGCGATATCGCCTACCGCATGCTGGGCTCGCTGCACGAGGCCGAGGACGCGGTGCAGGAAGCCTGGCTGCGCCTCGATCGGGCCGCGAGCGCGACCGAGACGACGCGCGGTGAGCGAGGTGTTGCGGACGGGTCTGCGGTGGACGGGCGTGCGGCGGACGGGCTCGGGATCGACAATCTCGCGGCGTGGCTCACCACCGTCGTCTCGCGAATCTGTCTGGACCAGTTGCGTTCCCGGACCGCCCGGCGGGAAGAGTTCGTCGACCCCGTGGACCGATCCGCCGCGCTCGACTCCGCCGGCACCGACGCCGGCTCTCGGTCCGGCGCCTTCACCGAACCCGAACCCGAAGCGCTACTGGCCGATTCGGTCGGCCGCGCGATGCTGGTGGTGTTGCATGCGCTGAGCCCGGACGAGCGCGTCGCCTTCGTACTGCACGATATGTTCGCCGTCCCGTTCGGCGATATCGCCCCGATCGTGGGTCGGACCACGGCGACGACGAAGAAGCTGGCCAGTCGCGCCCGGCAGCGGGTGCGGGGCGACAGCTCGACGCCCCCGGCCGAGCTCGACCGTCATCGTGAGGTGGTCACCGCATTTCTGTCGGCGGCACGGGCCGGCGACCTCGGTGCCCTGATCGCGGTCCTCGCGCCCGATGTCGTGCGCACCGCGGACCCGGCGGTCCTGCCGCCCGGCATCGCGTCGGTCGTGCGCGGCGCCGCCGCCGTGGCCGAGGAAACCGTCTTGCTGCGCAACCGTTCGCAGGTCGCGGGTGTGGCGCTGATCGACGGCGCGGTCGGTGTCGTCGTCGCCCCGGCCGGGCGTCTCGCCGCGGTCCTGCTCGTCACCGTGCGCGGCGACCGGGTCACCGCCTACGACGTCGTCGCCGATCCCGAGCGACTCGCCGCGCTGACTGTCACCGTGGTGCCCGGGACAGCGCCGCTTCGGCCGTAGCCGAACCGGCGCTGTCCCGGTTGTCGAATTCCTATGTCACCGAGGTGAAGTCGCGGATCAACGCTCCAGGATCGCGACCACACCCTGGCCGCCGGCGGCGCAGATGGAGATCAGCGCGCGTCCGGAACCCTTCTCCGCCAACTGCTTCGCGGTCTGGGCGACGATGCGTCCACCGGTCGCGGCGAACGGGTGCCCGGCGGCCAGCGAGGAGCCGTTGACATTGAGCTTGGTGCGGTCGATCGCACCGAGGGCTCCGTCCAGACCCAGGCGCTCCTTGCAGTACTGATCGGATTCCCACGCCTGCAGGGTGGCCAGCACGACCGAGGCGAACGCCTCGTGGATCTCGTAGTAGTCGAAATCCTGCAGGGTGAGGCCGTTACGGGCGAGCAGGCGCGGCACCGCGTAGGTCGGCGCCATCAGCAGGCCGTCCGGACCCCAGACGTAGTCGACCGCGGCGACTTCACTGTCGACGAGGTAGGCCAGCGGCTTCAGGTTGCGCTCGGCGGCCCACTCCTCGCTGCCCAGCAGCACCGCGGAGGCGCCGTCGGTGAGCGGGGTGGAGTTGCCGGCGGTCATGGTGGCGTCGCCGAGCTTGTTGCCGAACACCGGCTTCAGGGTGGCCAGCTTCTCCAGCGAGGAGTTCGGGCGCAGGTTGTCGTCGCGGGTCAGGCCCAGGAAGGGGGTGACCAGGTCGTCGAAGAAGCCGCGGTCGTAGGCGGCGGCCATGTTCTTGTGCGAGAGGTAGGCCAGTTCGTCCTGCGCCTCGCGGGCGATGCCGAATTCCTTCGCGGTGATCGCCGCGTGGTCACCCATCGACAGGCCGGTGCGGGGCTCGGCGTTGCGCGGGATCTCGATGCCGACCATGCTCGGGCGCAGCCGGCCCACGAGCTTGACGTAATCCTTGTTGCTGCGCGCCCGGTTGGCGTCGAGCATCCATTCACGCATGGATTCGCTGACGCCGATCGGCGCGTCGGAGGTGGTGTCGGTACCGCCGCCGATACCGGCCTCGATCCGGCCCAGCGCGATGGCGTCGCCGACGGTGACGATCGACTGCAGGCCCGTGCCGCAGGCCAGCTGCAGATCGTGGGCGGGGGTGTAGGGCGACAGTTCGCTGCCCAGCACGCTCTCGCGGACCATGCCGTGCTCGCCGACGCGCTTGAGCACCGCGCCACCGACGACCATGCCCAGCCGCTCGCCCTGCAGCCCGAATCGGCTGACCAGGCCGTTCAGCGCGGAGGTGAACATGTCCTGGTTCGAGGCGCGGGCGTAACGGCCGTCGGAGCGAGCGAACGGGATCCGATTACCGCCGAGGACGGCGACAGGTTTGGCCTGCTTGGCCTTGTCGGCCCGGCTGCTCGATGGTGCGGTCTTCGCCGAACGGGCTTTGGTAGTCACTCGAGTCTCCTTGGGGGACGGTCGGGCCGGCGGAGCTTGCGGAGCCGGCGGGTGGGTAGGCACTGTCTCGGCGGGTTTTCTGGGGCCGGAGCCGGGAATGCCGCATATTGGGGACGAAGTCGGTAACCCGGCCGACTGTATTGCCGGCGATTCCGTCGGTTTACATTAAACTTACTCTGGAGTAAGTTAATTGTCGACACCGTACCCCGAAGATGTGGGCTACAACGCGCGGGGTAGTGGGGAAATACGGAAACGGCAGACGTCCAGATCGTCCACATTCGACACAAGGAGAAGGTAGGAACAGTGGCAGCCAGCAAGAGCAAGGGTGCTCCCAACCTTTACGGTTCGTTCGTCAATTCCGCCCCCGGCGCCTTCCTGGCCGGCAAGTTGGGCCTGCCGCAGCCGGAGAAGCTGCGCCGTTACACCCCGGGCGAGCCGGCGTTGCCCGGTCCGGTCCTGCTCGGCGGTAAGGGTCGCGTCGCCGACGCCGCGCGCACCCTGTTGTCGGACTACACCTTCGTCGACGCCCCCACCCAGGGCGTGAAGCTCGGCGCGCTGGTCTTCGACGCCACCGGCATCGGCACCGTGGAGGAACTGTCGCAGCTGTTCGAGTTCTTCCAGCCGGCCATGCGCTCGATCGCCCCCTCCGGCCGCGTGCTGGTCGTCGGCACCACGCCGGAACTCGCGGGCAGCGTCGACGCGCAGATCGCGCAGCGCGCGCTGGAGGGTTTCTCCCGCAGCGTGGGTAAGGAACTCCTGCGCGGCGCTACCGCCAACCTGGTCTACCTGCACCCGGAGGCCGCCGCGGCCGCCACGGGTCTGGAGTCGACCCTGCGCTTCATCCTCTCGGCCAAGTCGGCGTTCGTCGACGGCCAGGTCTTCCGGGTCGGCAAGGACGACAACGCCGCGGCCGGCATCGACTGGACCAAGCCGCTCGACGGCAAGGTCGCCGTGGTCACCGGCGCCGCCCGCGGTATCGGCGCCACCATCGCCGAGGTGTTCGCCCGCGACGGCGCCACCGTGATCGTCGCCGACATCCCGGCCGCCGGTGAGGCGCTGTCGCAGACCGCCAACAAGGTCGGCGGCACGGCGCTCGCGGTCGACGTCACCGCTGCCGACGCCGCGGACAAGATCGCCGAATTCGCCACCGAGCGCTTCGGCGGCGTCGACATCATCGTGCACAACGCCGGCATCACCCGCGACAAGCTGCTCGCGAACATGGACGCCGCCCGCTGGGACGCCGTGCTCAACGTCAATCTCGCCGCGCCGCACCGCATTACCGAGGGCCTGGTGGCCAAGGGTGCGCTGAAGGAGGGCGGCCGGGTGATCGACGTGTCCTCGATCGCCGGTATCGCCGGTAACCGCGGCCAGACCAACTACGGCGCCTCCAAGGCCGGTGTCATCGGCATGGTGAACGCCGAGGCGCCCAAGCTGGCCGAGAAGGGCATCACCATCAACGCCGTCGCCCCCGGTTTCATCGAGACCGCGATGACCGCCGCCATTCCGGTCGGCACCCGCGAGGCGGGCCGGCTGCTCAGCTCGCTGCTGCAGGGCGGGCAGACCGTCGACGTCGCCGAGACCATCGCCTACTTCGCCAGCCCGGCCTCGAATGCGGTGAACGGCAACATCGTTCGCGTCTGCGGCCAGGCCATGATCGGAGCCTGACGTGGCAACCCAGACCATCTCGCTGAACGAGCCGCCCAAGACCGGCAGCCTGTATCTCAAGGCCGCCCTGGGTGCCGTTCCGCTGCCGCTGGTGTCGGCGCGCAAGTCCGAGATTCCGGACCGCGCGGTCGAGTGGAACGGCGTCCGCGTCGATCCCGACCACCTCGCCGCCTACTGCCACGCGACCGGGCTGCGCTTCGGCGACTCCCTGCCGCTGACCTATCCGTTCGTGCTCACCTTTCCCGTGGTGATGCAGCTGGTGGTGGCCCGGGACTTCCCGTTCGTCGCGGTCGGCGCGGTGCACGCGGAGAATCTGATCGAGCGCACCCGCGAGATCTCGGTCAGCGAACCGCTCGACATCCGCGCCCACGTGGAGAATCTGCGGGAGCACCCGAAGGGTCTGCTGGTCGATGCGATCAGCGAGATCAGCGTGGGTCGGGAGCTGGTGTGGCGGCAGGTCACGACCTTCCTGCACCAGCAGCGCACCTCGTTGTCCGGTGGCCCGAAGGCCGCGCCGCCCCCGGACGAGGTGCCTCCGCCGCCGCTGCGCACGCTGAAGGTCGACCAGGCGATGATCCATCGCTACGCTGCCGCCTCCGGTGACCGCAACCCGATCCACATGTCGGCTCTCGGGGCGAAGGCCTTCGGCTTCCCGCGCTCCATCGCCCACGGCATGTGGTCGGCCGCCGCGATCCTCGGCGTGATCGAGGGCCGGGTGCCCGCGAAGACGTCGTACGCGGTGAAATTCGGTAAGCCGATCCTGCTGCCGTCCACGGTCAACGTCTACGCCGACCAGACCGCCGAGGGCTGGGATCTGTCGCTGAAACATCCGAAGAAGGGCTACCCTCATCTGACCGCGACGCTGCGCTGAGCAGCGAACGGCACGAACAGCCGCCCACCTTCTCGGCGGCCGCATATCGGATCGCATGGGGGATTCGATATGTGGCGGAGGCGAAAAGGTGGGCGGCTGTTGCCGTTCCGGCCGGCGACCGGCGGCCGGATCAGCAGTTGCAGTCGCAGCCGCAGCAATCGCAGTCACAGTCGCCGCAACTGTTGCAACAGCTGCAGCAATCGCCACAGCCCTCGCAGTCGCAGCAGTCGTCACAATCGCAGTCGCAGCGTTGTATCCAGGCTTCCCGGTGTTCACCGCTGCACGGCCGCCGATGCCCGCCACAGCAGGCGTATCCGGTGCAGTACACCCCGCAGATGATCCCGACGCCCTGCCAGAAGGTGGGCCGTCGCGGGGGCTCGTGCGGCGGCTCGTCCGAGGGCGGATACGGATCGCTCGGCGGCCGATCGCCGAACGGCGGCGGAATGTCGTAGGGCTGCACCGGGCCGGCGTGCCCGGCTGCCACGGGGTAGCCCAGCAGCTGTACTGCGGCGTCGGCAGCGGCGCCGTCGGAAAGCGTTCGGCCGCCGCGTTTTCCGCGGCCGCAGGCGGCTTTCGCGTCGCCGCATGCTACGGCCGCGGCTCGGCCCAGCTTCCGGACGACACCGCGCAACGGATCGAGCAGCAGCCAGCGGACGGCGGGAACGTGGGCGAGCTTCGCCTGGTGTAGCGCGCGGCGGATTTCGGCGTCGGATTCACGCAGCAGGCCATGCGCCTCTTCGGCGCTCACTCCGACGGCGAGAAGCGGGTTGAAGCGATTCCGGCGGCGGTCGTCGTCCAGATCTTCGATGGCGTCGGCCAGGTGAGCGATGCGGCCGAAATGCCATCCGGCATCTCGGAGGGCCGGCGTGTTCTCCGGTCGGCCCGCCAGCACCGCGCTGTGGGCGAACAGTTCCGCGGCACACATCTGTGTCGGCTCGGTGAGGGTGGCGAGGAGCGCGGCCGGTGTGGAACCGATTGTCCGCGTGGCGCTTTCGACGTCGGAGCCCCGGGAGTCGACCGCGGCAGCCCCGCGCCCGTGTGCCGCCTGCAAACGCGGTTGCCCGCCGCGCGCCGTGTGAATCCGCACTGCCTGTTCGAGTTCCGCCTGGCGGCCGATCGCGGCGATCAGCGGTTCGATATCCAGCCCGATGTCGGCGGCGTTCGCGCGCGCCGAGGCGAACCAGCGATCGGCCACCTTCCGCATGGGCCGCCGGACCAGCGGGCCCGCATCGCCGTCGTCGGCATGGTCGCGAATCTTGGCCGCTCCCAGCAGGAGTGACGCGGTGGTCGCCAGCCGCACCCCGGGGGAGTCGGCCGCGGCGACCGAGGCCCGCTGCATGCCGCGCAGCGCGCACGGCCCGGCCGCGGTTCGCGCGGACTCACCGGCCTGTGCTTCCGTCAGCACGTTCAGCACGATCGCATCGGTATTGGTCGCGGTGCGGGCCAATTGACCGTGCCCGTCGCGCAGGCCCAGGCACAGTCCGCACATCTGCGTGCGCCAATCCGCCGCGTCCAGGCCGTATTTCGCCGCGCTGTGCGCGCACGGCGTGAGAAGTCCGAACAATTCCGCCCCGTAGAATCGGCGGCCGCATCGGCAATCCGGCCGTCTGTGCAATCCGCACTCTGGCAGGTGCCGACCGCGCCGCGCAACTCGGACCGCGCGATTCGCCGGTGCTACTCGGCCTTCTTCTTACCGGCCAGACCGCGCCAGGCCAGATTGTCCAGGAGGTCGACCGCGCTGGCGACATCCACCTCACCGCTGGCGATCCGGTCGGCGATCGCCTCGCCCGCGCCGATCACCGCCACCGCGACGATGTCGAAATCCGTTCCGGGCTCGGCATATTTGGCGCTCGACTCGAGCAGTTTCGCGGTCAGTTCGATGATGCGCTCGCGACTGTTCGCGATCTCGGAGGCGAACGGCTGCTGCCCGAGGGCCTGCCGATACAGCACCGACCACGACAGCCGGTTGTTGTCGACATAGGACAGGAATGCCTCGAGCCCGGCCCGCAGCTGCTCGTGCGGGGTGAGCTTGGGGTTGCCGGCCACCGCGACGGCCTCGATGAACCGTGCGCTCTCGCGCTGAATGCAGGCCCGGAACAGTTCGTCCTTGGAGCCGTAGTACAAATACAACATCGGCTTGGAGATCTTGGCCTCGGCCGCGATGGCATCCATCGACGTGTCGTGATATCCCTTTCGGGAGAAGACCTCGACGGCGGCGTCCAGCATCTGCTGCTCACGAACCGCCCTGGGAAGCCGCTTCGTTCCGCCTGCCATCCACACTCCTAGCCCATATCGAAACCCCTATCTTACTCCAAGGTAAGTTTCGGAGAACAACGAATTGCCACCGATTCGCTGAAGCCGGGCTCAGCAGGGGAGCTGGATGCCTTTGTACTTGGCCACCCGCAGGACCGAATCGTCGACCTGCTTCATGGTCAGCTTCCCGTCGCGAACTTCCTGCTCGAGCCGGTCGAGTACCGAGCTGACGGCGTCGGTGCTGATCCACAGCGCGTCGTCGGCGCCGGCCTCCAGGGCGGCGGCTACCGCGTCCTCGATGCCCATCCGGGCGGTGATGGCCGCCATGCCGCTCAGGTCGTCGGTGAAGATCGGGCCGTCGTAGGGCTTGGCGTTGTAGCCGGTGCCCTGGCGCAGCAGTGCCATCGCCTGCGGGCTGATGCTCGCCGGAACGTTGGGCGTGGTCAGCCCGGGAACGTCCAGATGGCCGACCATCACCGCGGCGCCGGAGTCGATCAGGTTCCGGAACGGCACCAGATCCACCTGCTGCATCTGATCCAGCGGGGGCGTGCGCACCGCGCCGGTGTGGGAATCGCCCGACCCGTGCCCGTGGCCGGGGAAGTGCTTCATCACCGCGCCGACACCGGCATCGTGCATGGCCCGGATGTAGGCGCCGGCGTATTCGGTGACGACCTGCGGATCCTGCGAGTAGGACCGGTCGCCGATCACCGCGTCGTCGGGCTCGTCGCTGACGTCCACGTCGGGCGCGAAGTCGACGGTGATGCCGAGCTTCTTCATGGCCTGCCCGCGGGCCAGGCTCTGCTGGTAGTACTCGTCGGTCGACATGGTCTGCGCGGCGACCCGGGCCGAGGGCGCCTGCCCGATCAGGTTCTGCAACCGCGACACCCGGCCGCCTTCTTCGTCGATGGTCACCATCAGCGGTGTGCGCGCGGCGGCCTTCACCTGGTCGAGTCCCTGGCCCGACAGCATGGACTGGTCGGTCCAGCTGCCGACGAAGATGCCGCCCACCTGTTCCCCGCGCACCACCTGTTCGGCGTCGGCGGCGTTCTTGACGCCCACGGTGAGCAGCTGCGCCAGCTTCTGCCGGGTGGTGAACTGCGCGAGATAGCCTGCGGCGCAGTCCTGCTGGTTACCGGTTGTGGTGGTCGCGGGGGTGGCGCCCGTCGCGTTCGTCGTGCCCGGTGCGGCGCTGGGGCTGGTCGTGGTGGTGGAGGTGGAGCCGCCACCACCGGAGCACCCCGCGAGGGCGACTGCGGCTACTGCGAGAACGATCCCGGCAACGTTGCGCATGGACCGACCGTAGCCGTTCGAGGCGCCGGAACCTACCCGTGGTCGCCGACCGCACCCCTGCCCCGGAAATCGCACACCGAGAATCTGCAACTCGGCCACCGCGAACTGCAGTGGGCCGGGCGGTCAGGTCGGCGCCGACTTCGGTGGCGGCCTCGTCGACGCCGAACTGATGGGAACCCTCTACGAACTGCCCGGTATCGCCGACGCCGCACATACCGTCCTCGGCGCCGTCCAGCGCACGGCCGGCCCGCAGGCGGTCGCGATGCTGCCGGAGGGACTGCGTGCGCTGGCAGACGCCGCGCACACTCAGCTCGACGGGCTGGAGCCGAAATATCCTGAGATGCGGCCGGATTCGAAGCTGAACCAGGCCGGCCGGGCGGTGGCCGATGTATTCCGCTCGATGCTCACCGACCTCTACGGCTGGGGCACCGACCTGTTCGGCATGCAGACCATCGACTGGCTCGACCGGCAATTCGACTGAGCGGAGACATCAGGGCATTCCTCTGGGGACTGGGCTACCTGCTCACCTTCGGACCACTGGCGGCGCTGGACATGGTCGGCCGAGCCGTCGAAAGCCTGAGCTGAACCGGGCGCGAAACTGCGCCTGCGGCTACGTGCCCGGCAGCTCGTTGTGCCCGCCGAACGCCTTGCGCATGGCCGAGAGCACCTTGTCCGCGTAGAGCGCCTCACCGCGCGAGGAGAACCGCTCGTACAGCGCGGTCGAGAGCACCGGGGCGGGCACACCCTCGTCGATCGCGGCGTGGATGGTCCAGCGTCCCTCGCCCGAATCCGACACCCGCCCACCGAAGCTGGTCAGGTCTGGATCGGCGTGCAGCGCGGCCGCGGTCAGATCCAGCAGCCAGGACGCGACCACCGATCCGCGCCGCCACACCTCGGTGACCTCCGGCACGTCGATGTCGAACTGGTAGTACTCCGGATTCTCCAGCGGGGACACCTCGGCCGAATGCGCGTCGTCGAGTTCCTTGCCGATATTGGCCTTGTGCAGGATGTTCAGGCCTTCGGCGTAGGCGGCCATCGCGCCGTATTCGATGCCGTTATGCACCATTTTTACGAAATGTCCGGCACCGGCGGGACCGCAGTGCAGGTAGCCCTGCTCGGCGGGAGAGGGCTCACCGGTGCGACCGGGGGTGCGCTCGGCGGCGTCGACACCCGGTGCGATCGACTTGAAAAGCGGTTCCAGATGGGCGACCTGCTCGGCTTCGCCGCCGATCATCAGGCAGTAGCCGCGGTCCAGCCCCCACACGCCGCCGGAGGTGCCGATGTCGAGGTAGTGAATGCCTTTGGGCGCCAGGGCCTTGGCCCGCTCGATGTCCTCGTGGTAGCGGCTGTTACCGCCGTCGATGATGATGTCGCCCGGTTCCAGCAGTTCGGCGATCCGGTCGATGACCGCGCCGGTCGCACCGGCCGGAATCATCACCCAGACCACGCGCGGCTTCTCGAGCAGCGCGACGAAGGCCGGGTAGTCGGTCGCGCCCTGGAAGCTGTCGCCCAGTTCGTCGGTGAATTCCTTGATCTGGTCCTCGTGCCGGGAGTATCCGACCGCGGTGTGACCGTCCTTGACGATGCGCCGCACGATGTTGGCACCCATTCGGCCGAGCCCGATCATTCCCAGCTGCATACTCTTCTCCTAGAGTCGTCCGAGCTTCGGCAGGTCCGAGCTCTGCTTGCTGCTGTACCGCGGCGGGAGACCAGCGCCCTGCACCGCCACCGCTCTCGATTGTCCCCGCTGCCCCGATCGAAAATTTCTCCGGTGTCGAAACGAATCGTGTAACACCCCGAGCCCGGTCCCGATAATCAGATCGGCTCCGTGCAGTTGCCAGACCCCCGACCCGGCAACCGCACGGAGCCGTCTTCATGTCCTCGCGGCCTCCGGCTCCCGCACTTCTACAGCGGCGTCTTCATGAGCACGACGTTGTACTGGTTGTGCATGGTGAGCAGGAAGTACAGGTCGCCGCCGGTCTGATACGGGTAGATCATCGGCGCGTACATGGTCGGCAGATCGCGCACGTCGATCACGACGCGCGGCGCACTCCACGGGCCCTCCGGGTTCGGCGCGGTCCGCATGACCACGGAGTCGAAGGGATCGGTGGTCAGCATCACGTACTGGCCCAGATGCGCGTTCCACTGCACCGACAGCTCGCCCACGCCGCCGACGATCGGCTTGGCCGCGTTGGCGTCCTTCGGCTTCCACGCGCCGCCGTCCCAGTACTCGTAGGCGTCGATATTGGCGATATCGGCTTCCTTGACCCGCGAGATGAATCCGGGCTGGTTGCGGCCCGCCGGGGTGCCGTACTTGTAGACGTAGCCGCCGGCCTTCAGGAAGGCGTTCTGCTGGAAACTCTGGAAGCCGTTCTCGTTGCCGCGGCGGGTGGTCGGCAGCTGCGCCCAGGTCTGGCCGTCGTCACCGGAGACGGCCAGGGTGGAGAAGTTGGTGTCCCAGTGTCCATCCGGGCCCCACTCCCGCACCGACATCATCGACATGTACTGCACGCCGTTGACCGAGATGCCCGCGGTCGGAATGAAACTGATCTCGATGCCCGGAATCTTCGGGCTGGGCAGCGGATTGTCCACGAAGCTCGTGTAGTTCACACCCGCCGCCGGGTCCGCGTCGGCCGGGCTGCGGAACAGCACGTTCGAGCGCCACGCCCAGATGCTGCCGGCCAGCACGTTCGGCACGCCGAGGCCGGCGGTGTCGCCGTAGGCGGTGATCATCTGGCCGCGCCCGTCGTCCCACATGATGCCGAGGTCGGTGCCCAGCACGTTCTGGTTCTGCGTCCGGTTCGGCGAGGCCATTCCGGTGGCCTGGTAGACCGCCTGTGTCGGGCCCGGGAGCTGCGGCAATCCGTTGATGCCGTTCAGTCCGGGAATCGGATTGATGTTGTTCGGGTCGGCTCCGGCCGGCGATGCCGTCAGGCCCAGCAGCGCGACCGCCGCGCAAGCTCCCGCCAGTGCGGACAGTCGTCTCATATTCCGAATTCCTTCCATGAGTCGCGCCGTGGGTATTGTGCCTGCCCTCGGCGGACGGCGTGCTCCATGCCGACGAAACTCTCGTCACATCGGCGCGGCACGGCGTTGTCTCGGTTGTCTCGGTTTATGTATGGCGCACCAGACCCCGGGGCACTCCAGTGCCGACATTATTACCCGGTCTCGATTCCGGTGCAGGACCGGCGGTCCGGGCGTGCCGTCCGGATCGCTGCCCAGGCCTTCGCATTCGGGACCCGGAGCCCCTTCGCATTCGGGACCCGGAACGGCAGCGGCCCCGCCTCCCGAAGGCGGGAGGCAGGGCCGCTGTGTTCACGTGGTGGACGAGGAGGCGATCAGAAGGCCGCTTCGTCGAGCTCCATCACGTCGTTGTCCAGGTTGGACAGCACGGTGCGGGTGGAGGTCAGCTCCGGCAGCACGTTGCGGGCGAAGAACTGAGCCACGGCGACCTTGCCGTTGTAGAAGGCCTCGTCGGAACCGGTGGCGCCGTTGTCGAGGGCCTTGATGGCGACCTCGGCCTGACGCAGCAGCTGCCAGCCGATCAGCAGGTCGCCCACCGCCATCAGGAAGCGGACCGAACCCAGGCCGACCTTGTACAGCTCCTTGGCGTCCTCCTGCGCACCCATCAGGTGACCGGTCAGGGTGGCGGCCATGGCCTGCACATCCTCGAGCGCGGTGGCCAGCAGCTTGCGCTCGCCCTTCAGGCGGCCGTTGCCGGCCTCGGACTCGATGAACTTCTGCACCTGGCCGGCCACGTGGGCCAGCGCCACGCCGCGATCGCGAGCGATCTTGCGGAAGAAGAAGTCCTGCGCCTGGATGGCGGTGGTGCCCTCGTACAGCGAGTCGATCTTCGCGTCGCGGATGTACTGCTCGATCGGGTAGTCCTGCAGGAAGCCGGAACCACCGAAGGTCTGCAGCGAATCGGTCAGGTACTGGTAGGCCCGCTCGGAGCCCACACCCTTGACGATCGGCAGCAGCAGGTCGTTGACGCGGAACGCGAGATCCTTGTCGGCACCCGAGACCAGCTGAGCGATGTCCTCGTTCTGGTGGGCGGCGGTGTAGAGGTAGATCGCGCGCAGGCCCTCGGCGTAGGCCTTCTGCATCATCAGCGAGCGGCGCACGTCCGGGTGGTGGGTGATGGTGACGCGCGGAGCGGTCTTGTCGGTCATCTGAGTCAGATCCGCACCCTGCACACGCTGCTTGGCGTAGTCCAGCGCGTTCAGGTAACCGGTCGACAGGGTCGCGATGGCCTTGGTGCCCACCATCATTCGGGCGTTCTCGATCACGTCGAACATCTGCGCGATGCCGTTGTGGACCTCGCCGACGAGCCAGCCCTTGGCCGGGACGCCGTGGCCACCGAAGGTGACCTCACAGGTGGCCGAGACCTTCAGGCCCATCTTGTGCTCGACGTTGGTGACGAATACGCCGTTGCGCTCGCCCAGGGTCCGGTTCTCGAAGTCGAAGTGGAACTTCGGCACGAAGAACAGCGACAGGCCCTTGGTGCCCGGGCCGGCGCCCTCGGGGCGGGCCAGCACCAGGTGGAAGATGTTCTCGAACATGTCGTCGGAGTCACCGGAGGTGATGAACCGCTTGACACCCTCGATGTGCCAGGAGCCGTCCTCCTGCTGGATGGCCTTGGTGCGGCCGGCGCCCACATCGGAGCCGGCGTCGGGCTCGGTCAGCACCATGGTGGCGCCCCAGTTGCGCTCGACGGCGATCTCGGCCCACTTCTTCTGCTCGTCGGTGGCGTTGTTCCAGAAGATCTGGCCGAACGGGCCACCGGCGGCGTACATCGCGACGGCCGGGTTCGAGCCCAGGATCATCTCGTTGAGGGCCCAGACCACCGAACGCGGCGCGGGCAGGCCGCCCAGCTCCTCGTTCAGGCCGACCTTGTTCCAGCCGGCCTCTTCGTAGGCCTTGAAGGACTTCTTGAACGACTCCGGAATAGAGACGCTGTGGGTGTTGGGGTCGAACACCGGCGGGTTGCGGTCGGCGTCGGCGAAGGACTCGGCGACCGGCCCCTCGGCCAGGCGGCGTACCTCTTCGATGATGTTCTTGACCGTGTCGGTGTCCAGGTCACCGTAGGCGCCGGAATCCAGCACCGAGCCGATGCCCAGCACCTCGAAGAGGTTGAACTCCAGGTCGCGGACGTTGCTCTTGTAATGGCCCATCTCTGTTACTCACTCTCCGTTGAGTCGGTGCGGGTCGGTGTGTGCCGTTCCCGCCCATGTGTCTCCACACCGGGTAGTCGAACGGAACATCCGCCTTCTACTCGCGGGTAACTTACAGCGTATATTACCGATGAGTAATGGGCTTGGAAAGCGCTGACCGGGCGATGTGACGAGATGAACACGCGGCCGCCGGCTCACCGCAATCACCCGTCGCGGGTGAGGTGTCCGCGGGTGGTCGCGAGCAGGGTGTCGGCAGGGTAGTTCACCTGCGCCGAAGGAGGCCGCTGTGCCGGATTCGAAGCCGAACATCCTGGTTATCTGGGGTGACGACATCGGTATCACCAATCTCAGCTGCTACAGCGACGGCCTGATGGGCTATCGCACGCCCAATATCGACCGGCTCGCCGAGGAAGGCATGCGGTTCACCGACTCCTACGGCGAACAGAGCTGTACGGCCGGGCGGGCCTCCTTCATCACCGGGCAGAGTGTCTACCGCACCGGGATGAGCAAGGTCGGAGTGCCCGGCGCCGGCATCGGTCTGTCTCCCGAGGATCCGACCATCGCCGAGCTGCTGAAACCGCTCGGCTACGCGACCGGGCAGTTCGGCAAGAACCACCTCGGCGACCTCAACAAATTCCTGCCGACGGTCCGCGGATTCGACGAGTTCTTCGGCAACCTCTACCACCTGAACGCGGAGGAGGAACCCGAACTGCCGGACTACCCGCACAAGGACGCCTATCCGCGGCTGTACGACCTGCAACGCCCACGCGGGGTGCTGCACTCGTGGGCGACCGACGAGGACGACCCCACCGAGGACCCGCGCTTCGGGCGCGTCGGCAAACAACGTATCGAGGACACCGGGCCGCTGACCAAGAAGCGGATGGAGACGATCGACGAGGATGTGGCCGAGGCCTGCGTCGATTTCCTCACCCGTCAGCAGCGGGCGGGCGCGCCGTTCTTCGTCTGGCTGAACTTCACGCACATGCATCTGCGCACGCACACCAAGCTGGAAAGTGTTGGGCAGGCGGGGTTCTGGCAGTCGCCGTACCACGACACGATGATCGACCACGACCGCAATGTGGGCCGCGTGCTCGATGCCCTCGACGAGCTCGGCCTGGCCGACAACACGATCGTCATCTACAGCACCGACAACGGCCCGCACGCCAACACCTGGCCCGACGGCGCGACCACCCCGTTCCGCAGCGAGAAGGACACCAACTGGGAGGGTGCGTTCCGGGTGCCGCAGGTGATCCGCTGGCCGGGCCACATCGCCGCCCGCTCCATCTCCAACGACATAGTGCAGCACCATGATTGGCTGCCGACCCTGCTCGCCGCGGCCGGCGAACCGGATATCGTCGACAAGCTGAAACAGGGACATGTGGTGGGGGACAAGACTTTCAAGGTCCACATCGACGGCTACAACCTGCTGCCCTACCTCACCGGCGAGACCGAACACAGCCCGCGGCGCGGCATGGTCTATTTCTCCGACGACTGCGATGTGCTCGGAATCCGGTTCGAGAATTGGAAGATCGTGTTCATGGAGCAGCGCAAACAGGGCACGCTCGGAATCTGGGCCGAACCCTTCACCCCGCTGCGGGTGCCGAAACTGTTCAATCTGCGCACCGACCCGTTCGAGCGGGCCGACGTCACGTCCAACACCTATTGGGACTGGTTCCTCGACCACGACTACATCGCCTTCTACGGAACGGCAATCGCGACGGCTTTCCTCGACACGTTCAAGGAATTTCCGCCCCGTCAGGAACCGGCCACCTTCACCATCAACCAGGCGGTCGCCAAACTGCACGACTTCCTCGCCCGGGACTGACGATGGCGGTGTCGCTGGAATCATGGAACGACGGTGAAACCACTTCGGCCATCGTCGATTTCGTCGCTCGCGTCACCGATCGGGACGGGCCCGACTATGTCGAACCGTCCGCGCGGATAGCGGTATTCGACAACGACGGCACCCTGTGGTGTGAGAAGCCGATGCCGATTCAGCTCGACTTCACCATCCGGCGACTGGCCGAAATGGCCGAGCAGGAACCGCAATTGCGCACGCAACAGCCGTGGCGCGCGGCCTACGAGCAGGACCTGCAGTGGCTCGGCGCGGCGATGGTCAAGCACTACCACGGTGACGACGCCGATCTGA
Organism: Nocardia elegans NBRC 108235; assembly: GCF_001612845.1. Lineage (GTDB taxonomy): Bacteria > Actinomycetota > Actinomycetes > Mycobacteriales > Mycobacteriaceae > Nocardia > Nocardia nova. The sequence goes on from NZ_BDBF01000036.1 coordinate 33,767, forward strand.
AATTGTTGATGGGCGCGGTAACTCGCGCGTTCGGTGAGATCAGCGTCGAGGATTACGACGCGCGGGTGGCGGCATTCTTCTCCCGTGCCGACCACCCGACCCTCGGCCGCCCGTATCACGGCTGCGGTTTCGCTCCGATGGTCGAACTGCTGTGGTATTTGCGCGACAGCGAATTCACCACCTACATCGCCTCCGGTGGTGATCGGGATTTCATGCGCCCGGTCGCGGGGGATCTCTACGGGGTGCCGCCGGAGCGGGTGATCGGCAGTGCGCTCGGGTTGACCTATCGGGAACGGGAAGGCCGCAGCGACCTGCTCTACAAATCCGCGATGGATTTCTTCGACGACGGGCCGGAGAAACCGGTTCGAATCTGGAGCCGGATCGGCCGCCGTCCCATCCTGTCGGTCGGCAATTCCAACGGCGATCTGCCCATGCTGTCGTTCTCCGAACTCGCGGGCGCGCCGTCGTTGCGCATGCTGATCCTGCACGACGACGCGGACCGGGAATTCGACTACGTCGCCGGCGCCGAGGATGCGCTCGAGCACGCGCGTCGCAACGACTGGACGGTGGTCAGCATGAAAAATGACTGGGCGCAGATCTTCACACCCGATTCGTAGGAACGGCCCGTGAACATTTCGATCGCCACCGACGTGCGGCAGATACCCGCACAGACCTTCGCTATGGGTTCGGACCGCCACTATCCGGAGGAACGGCCCGCCCATCGAGTGGCCGTGGACGCCTTCGCCATCGAAACTCGGCAGGTCACCAACACCCAGTACGAACGGTTCGTCGCCGACACCGGGTACCGCACCGTCGCCGAACGCCCGCTCGATCCCGCCGACTTTCCGGGAGCACCGGTCGAGAATCTGCAACCCGGCTCGATGGTGTTCACCCGGACCGCCGGCCCGGTCGACCTGCGGCATCTGAACCTGTGGTGGCGCTGGACGCCCGGCGCCTCGTGGCGGCATCCCGAGGGGCCCGGGTCGTCGATCGCCGACCGGCCCGATCATCCGGTGGTGCATATCGCGTACGAGGACGCCGCCGCCTACGCGACATGGATGGGCCGGGCGCTGCCGACCGAGGCGCAGTGGGAGGCCGCGGCCCGCGGCGGTGTGGAGGGCGCCGAATTCACCTGGGGCGAGGAGGGGGAATCCGGAGACCGACGCCTCGCGAACTACTGGCACGGCGACTTCCCGTGGCGTCCCGACCGCGGTTACGGACACACGGCTGCCGTCGGTTCCTATCCGCCCAACGACTACGGCCTGTTCGACATGGCCGGCAACGTGTGGGAATGGACCGGCGACTGGTACGCCGAGCGCCATCCGGGCGGCGGCGGATGCTGCGTCCCGCGTAATCCGCGCGGTGGGGATCAGGAGCGGAGTTTCGACCCGCGCCAGCCGCAGTTCCGGGTGCCGCGCAAGGTGATCAAGGGCGGTTCGTTTCTCTGCGCCGACAGCTACTGCCGCCGGTACCGGCCCGCCGCGCGTCGCCCGCAGATGATCGACACCGGGATGAGTCATATCGGCTTCCGGTGCGTGGCCGGCCCTGGCTGAGCGGGGATTACCGTGGACACCGTGCGCATCGAGACAGCTGCGGGGGACGCCGAGGTGGAGATCGACCGGGAGGCCGGCGATCGGTTTCTGCTGCTGCTCACCCACGGTTCCGGCGGCGGGGTGGAGGCCGGGGATCTGCTGGCGGTCCGCGATCGCGCGGTAGCGCTGGGCGGGGTGGTCGCGCGGGTGATTCAGCCGTACCGGGTCGCCGGTCGGCGGGCGCCCGGTTCGGCGACGGTGCAGGATGCGGCGTGGTTGGAGATCGTCTCGGCCCTGCGCGAGCAGGCGCCCGGGAGACCGCTGATCCAGGGCGGGCGCAGCAACGGCGCCCGGGTCGCCTGCCGGACCGCCGTCGAAGCCGACGCCAAAGGTGTGCTGGCGCTGTCGTTTCCGCTGCATCCGCCCGGTAAGCCGGAGAAGACGCGGCGCGAGGAGCTGCTGGCGGCGTCCGCGCACACCGATGTGGTGGTGATCAACGGTGAACGCGATCCCTTCGGAATTCCGGACTCTGCCGATGCGGCCGAGGTGAAAGTGATTCCGGGCCAGCCCCATTCGTTTCGCAGTGGCTTCGATCTCATCGCCCGGACGGTGGAGCCGTGGCTGCTGCGATGGGCGGAAATGGCTTGATCGGTGCGAAAAGGCCTGTGGATCATCGAATCTCAGGTTCCATCTCCGGGAATACCCCGATGCCGGGCCGCCGTGGCGGAGGTAATTTCGGCTGTGGTCGGGATTTCGAGAGGAGACAGATCCATGATCGCAGGCCCGATTCGCGCCGCTCGTCGTCCCGCGGCCGGTGTCGCACTGGCTGTCCTCGCAGCGGCCGGTATCGCCGTCGCCGGAGCGGGTGCCGCAGCGGCGAGCGTTCCGTGTGGCGCCGCCCCGCCGTGCAGCGCCGACGGCTTCGGCTCCGACGGGTTCAACGCCCAGGGTGTCGACCGATTCGGGCGCGACCGCTCGGGCTTCGACCCGTCCGGATACGACCGGTTCGGCCGTGACCGCTCGGGCTTCGACCGTTCCGGATACGACTCGCTCGGTTACGACCGCTTCGGCCGCGACCGCTTCGGCCGTGACCGATTCGGTGACGATCGGGCGGATCCGCCCGCACACTCCCACGGACCGGCGCCGCTACCCACCGGCAGCGCCGGACTGTGAGGCGTCGCCACCCCGGATCACGCGTCCGGGGTGGCCGTCGCTTGCTCCTCCGGATCGAGCACGATCGCGGTGGCCACCACGAGGGCGTCGATGGCGTCGCGTCCCTCGGTTTCGCGCAGCACCCGCTGCGCCGTGTCGATCCGAATATGTTCTGCCGCAGCGAGATCCGCCACCACGTCGTCGGGAGTGAACAGGATCGCCGGATCCTGCGGTCCGCCGTATCCGTCGGCGATATTGGTGGTGTCGTGGCCGAGGACGAGGAGGGTGCCGCCCGGACTCAGCCGCTCGGCCGCCGCGAGCAACAGGCTGCGCCGCTGGTCGGCGGGCAGATGAATGTAGACGGCGAGAATCAGTTCGAACGGGCCGTCGATCCCCGCACCGGCCAGATCGGTGACGTCCGCGCATTCCCAGTCGATCCTGGTGCGCACCGAACGTGACAGCCGCGAGGCGACCGTGCGGCCCTTGTCGATGCCCACCTGGGAGAAGTCGACCGCTCGCACCTGCCAGCCGTGCGTGGCCAGCCAGAGCGCGTGCCGTCCCTCCCCACACGCCAGATCCAGGGCGCGCGGCAGTTCGGGGGGCGCTTCACCGGGCGCATCGGGCACCAGCCGAACGCGCCGCTCCAAACCGAAGATGTGTTCCACCACCGTCGCGTTCGGCGGTGCACCCCACACCAACTCGCTCTGCGCGTAGCGCTCGTCCCACTCGGCGGCGTCCATGGGGCGAGTCTAGCCAGCGACAGCGCGCCGCCCGGCCGAGTGAAACGGGGCCGGGCGCCGGGTATCCGAGGCGACCTACAGCGTCGTGCGCATGAGAACGACGTTGTACTGACTGTGCACCGTGGTGAGGAAATACAGATCGCGCCCAGTCTGGTACGGGAAGATCGAGGGGGCGTACGCGGTGGGCAATTCACGTGTATCGATCAGCACCTCCGGCGGACTCCACGGTCCTTCCGGGGAAGGCGCCCGGCGCATCACCACCGAATTCCACGGATCGGTGGTCAGCATGACGAATTGCCCGAGGTAGTCGTTCCACATCACCGACATCTCGCCGACCCCGCCGGTGATCGGGCGGGCGGCGTTCACATCGTTCTTACGCCACGCCCCGCCGTCCCAGTACTCGTACTCGGCGAGATTCTGGATGTCGTTCTCCCGCACGCGCGCGACGTAGGCGAAGTGATTGCGGCCCGACGGCGTGCCGTATTCGTACACCCAGCCTCCGCTCTTCACGAAGGCGTTCATCTGGAAGTTGGCATTGCCGCCCTCGTCGGGCCGGCGGGTGAAATCGAGGTCGGCCCATGTTTCCCCGTTGTCGGCGGAGGCGGCCAGACCCGAGAAGTTGGTGGTCCACTGGCCGACGTCGTCCCAGCTCTTCACCGACATCAGGCTCATGTACTGCACGCCGTTCACCGAGATTCCCGCGGTCGGGATGCGGCTGATCTCGATGAACGGAATCTTGGGACTGGGGATCAGATCCCGCGCCTGGCCGAACACGTCGCGCACGGCGCTGTCGAAATAGATGCCGCCCGAAGGATCCTGGGTGTGACTGCGCACCAGGATATTGCTGCGCCACGCCCAGAAACTGCCGGCCAGCAGATTCGGCAGCCCCACCCCGGCGGTATCACCGAAGGCGGTGAGCATCTCGCCGCGGCCGTTGTCCCACATGATTCCCAGGTCGGTGCCGAGGACGTTGTAGTTCTCGGTGGCGTTCGGGCTGGCCATTCCGGTGACCTGGAATATCGCTCGCGAACGCCCGACCAGATTCGGTAATCCGGTGGTGCCGTTGAGAACCGGAATCGGATTGATGGCATTCGGGTTGGCGGCCGCCGGCGCGGTCACGGTCAGAAGCACGGCCGAGGCGCCCGCTATCGCGGACAGCAGGACGGATACGGTCTTGGACAAATGCAGCCCTTCCCGTTCTCGCCGATGCGCCCCCGTTCACCGGCTTCGCTGGCAAAGTGTGAAAATGCTAACAGCGAATCGCAGGTAAATGGGTTTCCTTCTCGCGTTTTCGGGTAACTCCCGCGTTGGCGGTGTGTTCCTTTGTCGAATCTACCGACGGCCGAGCGCTTGCCGGACCAGGAGTGGTATCTGCGTCGCCCGTTCGATTCCCAGGGTGCGGCGGGTGCCCGCGTGCCAGGTGCGCTCGAACAATTGTTTGGCGGCGGCGACCGCGGGTGCCGGGCGGGCCGCGATGCGATCGGCCAATTTCTCGGCTTCGGCGCGCGGATCCTCGCTCACCTCGGTAATCAGTCCGATTCGTGCGGCATAGGCGGCGTCGACGGGATCGGCGGTCATGGTCAGCAGGAGGGCCTTGTCCGCGCCGATCAGGCGCGACAGTGTGACCGCGCCCGACATATCCGGAACGAGGCCGTGCGCGACTTCCATCACGGCGAAATCGGAATCCGGTGTGGCGAAACGGAAATCGGCGGCCAGGGCCAATTGCAATCCGCCGCCGAAACAATGGCCGTGCACCGCCGCGATCACCGGCTGCGGCAGCCGCCGCCACGCCCAGCACGCCTCCTGAAAAGCATTGGTGCCCAGCCACGGCAGGGGCAGGAAATTGCGCACGATACTCAGCGGGTCGCCGGTTGCCTTCGCGATATCGAGACCACTGGAGAAACTGGGCCCGTTGCCGGCGAGGATCACGGCGCGAATCTCGTCGCGCTTTCCGATCACCCGCGCCACCCGGACGAGATCGTTCAACATGTCGATGGTGAGCCCGTTGTGTTTGTCGGGCCGGTCGAGTTCGACGTAGGCACGATCACCGTCGAAGGTCAGGGATACGTCGCTCATCGCTCACTCCGTGCTGATCGGGGTCGGCGCCCGCGGTTACCCGCCGGTAGGCACCTGCTCGAGGATTATCTTCGCGCAACCGACCGGGTCGTCGTAGAACGGGGTATGGCCGCTGCCCGCCAGGGTGATGTGCCGGGCCTGGGGAAGCCATTGCCGCGCCCGCCGGCTCTGGGTCCGATAGGTGAGCAGAATGTCGCGGTTGCCCCAGGCGATCGTGACCGGGATGCGAGCCAGGCGGCCACCGTCGCGCAGCCGCGCCTGGTCGAAAGAGGCCAGGGCCGAACGGAATCCGGGGGCATCGAGGACGCCGTCCACGGTCTCGACCGCGGTCCGGGTGTCCAGCGCCCACGGCCGGCCGAAGACGATGCTCAGGAAGGCGGTCCGCCCGGCCGGTGTGCCGAGGATGGCGGGCAGTTGTGCGCGCAGTCCCCGGCCCAGGGTGGCCGCGCGGCCCAGCGCCTGCTGACACCAGATGCGCCCGGCATCGGACCAGAAGCCGATCGGTGAATACGCGGTCACCGAACTCGCCACACCGCGCGCGCCGAGGTTCAGCGCGATCAGACCGCCCATCGAATTGCCGGCGAGGTGGGGTCGTTCCAGGCCCTGTTCGGTGAGGAACGCGTGCAGCGCGTCGGTGAGGGTGTCCACCGTGGTGTGCGGTAGCGGGTCGGACCCGCCGAAACCGGGAAGGTCGACCGCGATCACGTCGAAGTGGGCCGCCAGCGTGTCGATGACCGGTTCCCACACCTGCCAGCGACTGCCGACGCCGTGGATCAGGACCAGCGGTTCACCGGTGCCGACCCGGTGATGGTTCAACATCATTTCGAAACTCCCGCACCGAGACTCGGACGCCGACGAGGAACGGGGACACCCTAGCAATCATTGGCGTTACGCCAACAGAGGTCGCCGTAATCGCGGCCGAAGGATCGGTGAGCGGCGCCCTTGTGAACGCTCCGTGTTCGCAGGACTCGGACTGTTGTCCGGCCGCGTGATGCGGCAGTATCACCTGCGCGGTTCGTGTTCGGTTCCACCGGAACGCGCCATAGCTGATACGCCTGAGAATTGAGGAACAGTTGAGGATTTCGCTGATCGCCGCCGTCTGCATCGCCCTGCCGCTTCTGGGTGCGTGCGGTTCCGACAAGGATTCGGAGCCGACCATCACCCAGGCCGACCTGTCGAAATCTCTGCAGTCCAGCGGCCTCAAGGATGCGAAACTCGCCGATTGCGCCGCCAAACTCTATGTGGACGAAGGCATTTCGCAGGACGGCCTGCGGAAGATGACCAAGCCCGGCAGCAATGCCCAGGTGACCGACGGCTCGATGGGTGGCCTGAGCAAGGAGGACTCCGACAAGGCGCGTGCGGCGACCCAGAAGATCGCCACGACCTGCGTCGCAGCGCCGCAGTAGATCCACGGCACGATCACCGAGCGCTCGACCGGGTCGCAGGCCCCCACCGCGGCCGGACCGATCTACCGTGGGGATATGGCTACAGCGGAGTACCAGCACCTGCTCGTCGAGCGCAACGGTGAGACCGTTCGGATCACCATGAACAGGCCGGACCGGCGCAATGCGCTCTCGGCCGATCATCTCGGGGAGCTGCTGTCCGCGTTTCGCTGGGCGGGCGGCAGCGATGCGAGCGGGATCGTTCTGGCCGCGAACGGTCCCGTCTTCTCCGCCGGGCACGATTTCGCCGATGTCGCCGCCCGTGACCTGCTCGCCGTGCGCGATCTGCTGACCTTGTGCACCGAGGTCATGTCGACCATCGAATCCGTGCCCCAGGTCGTTGTCGCGCGCGTTCATGGCCTGGCCACGGCAGCCGGATGCCAGCTGGTCGCCTCCTGCGATCTGGCCGTCGCCGCCGAATCGGCCGGCTTCGCCCTCCCGGGCGGCAAGGGCGGCTGGTTCTGCCACACTCCGGCCGTTCCCGTGGCGAGGGCGATCGGCCGCAAACGCCTGATGGAACTCGCCCTCACCGGCGACCCGATCGATGCACACACCGCCGCCGACTGGGGGCTGATCAACCGAGCCGTCCCCGACGCCGATCTCGACCGGGCGGTCGCCGAGCTGCTCAACAGGGCGACCCGGGGCAGCCGGGCCAGCAAGGCGCTGGGCAAGCGCACACTGTACGCCCAGCTGGACCGCCCGGAGGACGACGCCTACGCGGTCGCGCTCGAGGTCATGGCCGCCGCATCCCAGCTGCCGGGCGCCCGCGAGGGTATGGATGCATTTCTGAACAAGCGCACGCCGATCTGGCCGGACTAGCTCGGTCCGGCAGTCGGCGGGGGAGGGTGCCGATTCGGCCGCGGAAGCCGAATCGGCGTCGGCCTAGCGGCCCGCGGTGTTCGGGTCCTGCTGGGCGAGCACGAAGGTGCCCTGCCCGTCGGGGCCCAGCCCGGTGTCGAGGATCTTGTCGTCGAGGAAGTCGACGACCTGCTCGTCGAGGAAGACGCGGGGGCCTTCCGCGTTGAGCACCTGGTCCTGCTCCGATGGCCCCGCGGCTACTGCGAGCTGCAGCGTCTCGGCGCCGTCGTTCGAGGAGATGCGCAATCCGGCATCGTCGGGCATTCCGTCCGCGGAGGTGATGGTGCGAACGGCCTCGATGGCAGTGGGCGTGAGCATGAGCATCTGTCCGGTTTCCTTCCGCCGTCGTCACAGGTCACGGTCGGTGCGACAGTCACGTGCCGTGGACCGGCCGATCAACCCGGCCGGCAGTCGTCCACGGCACCCGGCACCTCAGGAGGGGTAGCCACGATCCGCCCCGCCTAACCTCTCCGCCGGAATCGACCCGGTACGAACCCTTCGTTTCGGTCTCCGCGGTAGGTGGTACCCGGCGTTCACCGCCGCCGTGCGGTGGATAGAGTTGGCCTTCGGTATCAACCTCGGCGTCAGCTGACGACCCCGGACGACGGACATCGGCCGGTTGTTCGCCGGTGGCCGATGCTTATGGGCGACAACGGATTTCGCTCGTGAGCCCGCAGGCGGTATCGCGCAGCCGATGGACGGTATCGCGGGGGGAGAAAGAGAGCCGGTGACGGGAATCGAACCCGCACTCTCAGCTTGGGAAGCTGATGTTCTACCACTAAACTACACCGGCCGGTGCGTGAGGCACTGCAGAGAAGATAGCAGAGCCCGTACCCGAGATCACAACTTCCCATCTAGAACGACCCGACCCGGTTGGGGCGAGTCGCCACCCGACCCGGCGACCGTCGCGGCGGTCGCCCGGGCCGGGCGATGAGGGCGGCTACATCACGGGCAGGGGCGGCGATTTGGGGAAGACGACCGGCAATGAGGTCAGGGCCCGGTGGAACGGGCCGGGCCGCCATTCCAGTTGTGCGGCCGGAACGGCCAACTGAATTTCCGGCAGCGCGTCGAAGAGCTGGTCGATGGCGTTCTGGACCGTCAGGTAGGCCACCGATTTGGCGGGGCAGCTGTGTGGGCCGGTGCTCCAGGCCAGATGCGAACGGTTGCCGATACTGCTCGAGGCTTCGCCGCGGATCTTCGGATCGTTGTTGCACGCCGCGAGGCTGATCAGGACCGGCTGATCGGCGGGCAGCCACACACCGTCGATCATGATCGGCTGCCGTGGATAGGTGGTGCAGAAGTTGGCCATCGGCGGGTCGTTGAACAGGATTTCGTCGAGGGCGTCGGTGGTGGACAGGTTGCGGCCGAGGATGTCGCCGAACCGGAATCGCTCATCGGTGAGGATGAGCATCAGCGCGTTGTTGATGAGATTGCGCTGGGCCTCGAAGCCCGCGCCGTAGAAGGACATCAGCTGGGCGAACACCTCGACGTCGTTGAGGCCGTTCGGGTGATGGGCCAGGTGCGAGGTGACGTCGTCGCCCGGCTGCTCGCGCCGGTACGCGATCAGTTCCATCAGCGCTTCCTTGAGCATGTCCATGCCCTGTTGACCTCTGACGGTGTCGAACCGGGCGGCCATGCCGTTGGCGACGCGGGTCCCGATGTCGGCCGGGCAGCCGACCATCCGGTTGAGGACCTCGAGGACCAGCGGGAACGAGTACTGCATGACGAGATCGGCGGATCCCTGCTCACAGAAGGAGTTGACCAGCGGAACGGCAACCCTTTCCACGATCGCGGGCACGCTGTGGAGGTCGATGTGGTCGATCGCGGCGACCGACGGAGCGCGGTAACGGGCATGCGGCGCACCGGTGTTGTACCGGGCCGCCGGATACCACTCCATCATCGGGCGCACCGGTGAATCCTGCGGAATGGTTTTCTGCCAGGTGCGCGGATCGGAGGGAAAGTGGTCCGGGTCGTTGAGGATGCGAACCGCGACGGCGTAGTCGATGACCAGAGTGGCGGGCACACCGGGGGCGAGCTCGACGGGAACGAGGGAGGGGTACTGCCGTCGCATCTCGCGATAGGCGGCATGTGGATCGGCGACGAATTCGGCTGTGTACATCGGGAATCGGTCGTCGTCGGCATCGAAGGGCGAGCCGTGCTGGACGGGACATATTCCGGTCGCCGTGGTGTAGGGCTCGGGGAGGGGTGAGTGTGGTGTGGTCAAAGACGGGACTCCAGACGGGTGGAACAGGAATTCGACGAGAGCTCGGCGGGCGCGGCACGTGTCGCGCTCACGGTGCCTGGCGGTTCGCCCACGCAAGCAACATAGCAGCGACGCGCCGACGGTGTCTGCGAACGTGGGAGTAGGGTGCCGCCACCCGTATCCGGAGTCGATCGGATGTGCTTGTGGGTCAGTGCTTTCCGCTCATATCGGACGCCGTCGCGGCCACGGCGCTCGGGTCCGGATCGCGCTCCGAGTCCGGTGCGTGTGGCGGACGGGACGGTCGGTCGCCGCGAGATATGCCGAGCAGACGGAGCATCGGCGCCGTCGACGCGGTGGTCACCAGGGCCATTATCACCAGCAGTGAATACAACTGGGTGCCGATGAGGCCGGTGGTCAGGCCCACGTTCAGAATCACCAGTTCGGTCAGGCCGCGGGTGTTGAGCAGCGCTGCCACCGCGGCGGCCGCTCGCGACTGCATCCCGGTCAACCGCCCTGCGAGATAGACACTGCCGACCTTGCTCACCACCGCGACCCCGATGACCGCGATCAGTTCGCCTATCGATGTCGCGTCGACCGAGCCGAGATCCACGGCCAGCCCGGCGATCACGAAGAAGCCGGGCATCAGCAGGATGCACAGGATCCGCACACCGGCCTCGACCGTCCGGCGGCGTTCGCGCGGGAAGATGACACCGAAGGCGAAAGCGCCGAAGATCAGGTGCAATCCGATCCATTCGGTGATCGCGGCGAGCCCGAGCGCCCCACCCACGCCGAGCACGATCATCGTCTGCTGGGTGCCGGATTCCGAGATCCGGGCCAGCAACGGTCGGATGAACCACCACAGCAGACCGACCAGCGGTAGGAGCAGAACGAGCCGCCACTGGACGCCACCGGGGTGCGCGAGGGCGAGGACGACGGCGAGGACCGACCACGCCACGACGTCGACCAGCGCCGCGCAGGCCAGGCTGAGCTGTCCGATCTCGGTGCGAACGAGATTGCGGTCGTGCAGGATTCGGGCCAGTACCGGAAAAGCGGTCACCGCCATCGCGCAGCCGACGAACAGCGCGAAGTGCAACCGATTGCCGGTGGTGTGACGTGCCAGGACGGTGATCGCGACCGCGCTGCCCAGTGCGAAGGGAATCGCATAGGCCGCGGCGGAAACCGCGGGGATCGAGCGCCGGGCGCCGCGGAATATCTCCCGATCCAGTTCCAGTCCGGCGACGAACATGAACACTGCCACACCGATATTGGCGAGCAGCGTCAGATACGAGCGTCCGGCTTCGGGAAACAGGGTGGCGGACAGGTGGTGTCCGATGACGGTGGGACCGGCCAGGATCCCGGCGGCGATCTCACCGATGACCGGTGGCTGCCCGATCTTTTCGGCCAGCCATCCGAGCAGGTGCGCGGCCGCCATGATGAGAACCAAGTCGAGTAGGACCGTGATGGTGGGAGCAGGCACTCAGTTCTCCTCGAAAACATCATCCGGCAGAGCCGGTTCCGGCAGCGGACCCATCGTGTGTGCGGGCGGGACGACCGCGGGATGGAAGACTTCGCGGATATAGCACACGGGGCGGCGGCCGAGCGTCATGATGTACGCCCTGGACGCACTGGGCCGGCCGTCCGGCCACCGTCTGATGCCCGCCCAGAGCAGGCGGCGGTGCTGGGGCAGTCCGCGGGTGAGCAAGCCGTGGCCGATCGGCATCCGGACATCGTCGATGCCGCTGGCGGCCGCCGATTGTGGCACGGCCACTACGTAATTGAGCGAGACGGTCGCCAGAGCGGGGGTGACCAGACGGGAGCGCCGGACCAGCGCGCCGTCGGCATCCTGCAGCCGGAGTTCGTCGACGATGAATGTGGGCAGTGTTCGGGGCGGAACCTGCTGCTGGCGCAGGACGTGCACGCTCAACGTCGTCTCGAGGATGTGTTCGAGCGCCGTGGTCGTGAAGCCGGTGCCCGACAGCAGAGTTCGGGTCGTGGGGTGGTGGAATCGCTCGATCTGCGTGGCCGGGTTCATCCGGGGGCCCGGCCCGCTGGGCGTGGGTTCGCTCAGCGGGCCGGGGGCGGATCCTGTGACGGTCACTGTCGACTCCACGTCTCGGTTCGCACCGGGAGTCCTGGTGACGTCACCGCTAGAGAGCGGCGCCGGCACCCTTGCGGGGCGGTTGGACCGGGAGAGTCATGGCCTCGCGCTCGGCGTCGGAGCGCGGGCGGGTGGTCAGGCCGAACACCGGTTCCGTGGTGATGCGAATCTCGCCCATCGTGGTGTCGGACAGCGGATCGCGCCAGTGGTCCCAGACCGGCGACATATCCAGGCCGCCCATGTACTTGATGTTGACCCCGTCGGTCTCCGGGGCGGTGTGCAGGCGCTCCGCCTCGGCGACGATGACCTCGGTGCCGGTGCGGTCCTGGTCGCCCGTGGTCTCGCCGACGTCGGTCAGGCCGGCCATGATCCGGGTGAACGACTGCTCGGGCGAATCGCCGTCGTGGACGTCGGTGAGCTTGTGCGCGTGCGCGAAGTATTCCTCGGAGCCGATGTAGTGCTCGTACATCCGTGAGACCAGCGAGAGGAACCGGGTGTAGCCGCGGCGGTAGGTGTACTCGTAGTACGCCAGCGCATCGGTTTCGGACATCTCACCGCGCAGTGTGGTCGCGATCGCCGCCGCGGACACGAGCCCGGAATAGGTCGCCAGGTGAACTCCGGTGGACAGCAACGGATCCAGGAAGCACGCCGCGTCGCCGACGAGGACGTAGCCGGGGCCGCAGAACCGGTCGGCGACGTAGGAGTAGTCCTGTTCGGCCCGCACGTCGGCGATCTGCTCGGCGCCCTCGAGCATCTCGCACATCGGCTTGCTCTCCCGGATGGTCTCCAGGTAGTACGACTGGCGCGAATCGTGGGCGCGCAGCTTTTCCGCGGCCAGCCGCGCCGAGACCACATAGCCGACGCTGGTACGGCCGTCGGCGAGCGGAATGTTCCAGAACCAGCCGCCCTCCTGGGTCGACACCACGTTGATCGCGCCCTCCGGGCTGTCCGGGTGCAGGTGTGCGCCCTTCCAGTAGGACCAGATCGCCACGTTGCGGAAGGCGGGATGTTGGCGACGCATGCCGAAGTGCTTGGCCAGCAACCCGTCCCGTCCGGTGGCGTCGACGAGGAAATCGAACTCGGCGGTGTGGACGGTGTCGTCTCCGGCCTTGACCCACTCCGCCGCGGTCGGACGCTCACCGTCGAACAGGATGTTCTTGACGGTCGCCTGTTCGATGACCTCCGCGCCCTGGTCGGCGGCGTTGCGCAGCAGGAGGTCGTCGAAGGTGGCCCGGTCGACCTGCCAGGACCATGCCTCGGCATCGACGAGCTTGGACCAGTCCAGCAGCCAGGTGTCGTTCTGCCATTGGAAGTAGCCGCCGCGTTTGATCTGGAAGCCATGCGCGGCGACCCTGTCGTAGGCGCCGGAAACCCGCAGCGTGGACAGGCACGAGGCCAGCAGTGATTCTCCGATGTGGTAGCGCGGGAACGTATCCCGCTCCAGGAGGGTCACCCGCACTCCGGACCGTGCGAGCAGTGCGGCTGCGGTCGACCCCGCTGGGCCGCCGCCTACCACCAGAACGCGCGGAATTTCGTTGTTCCCCATAGCAACTCCCTGGAACTGCGTACGAACGGACGGTGCGCCTGATCGGCTGCCGGACCGAGTCCGGATGGCATGCCCTACGACAAACTCCGAAACCTCCGTAGCCGCTTGTTAACTCCAACTCGGCGCACGGGGAATCAGTTTATCAGTAGTACTTGAATCATCAAGGGAAACAGTAAGTTTCGATGCAATTTCATACATATAGTGCGTAGCTAGAAGATAGCTGATATAGGCACGAAAATGCCGCTGTCTGTGATGCGCGGCTAGGGTCACGACAGGGGACGCGACGTTGCGTTACGTGAGTGCCGTTTTCGGCGAGCAAAGCGGTAGAGACGGTGACGACGGACCGATGCGGGTTTGCAGTCCCGGTTGGTCACGTCCGGCATCACCCCACTTCCACCGACTCAATCAGAGTAAGGCCTTTGTCCGGTTCGCGCGTGGCATCCGCCGGATTCCGGCGGTTCCTTCGGGGTATGCCCTGGTCGCCGGGCATGTGCGGGAGAATCCTTGGGGCCGAACGATATTGCGGTATGCCGGCGAGGCGACGGGCGTCCACGCGAGGCCGCGGTACCCGCGTCAGGGCGCTGACGCAGGCACCGCGACTCGTGCCGTGGGCGCTATCCGGTGGTCGTCTCCGCGGTCAGTGCCGCGGTCGTCTCGGCAGCCCGCTGGGCGTCCGCGACACTGCAGCGGCCGAGACCGCACGCGGTCGCGACGCCGAACGCGGTACGACCGGCCGCCTGCTCGAACAGTCGCAGGGCGTGTGCGCTGTCGTCGGCGGAATCCGGTGACACCACCCCCGCGATGACGTTCCAGTCCGGGTCCAGCCGGCGCAGGGGTGCGTAGAACGCGGCGTCCTGGGGTGCGGGTTCGGCACCGAACGCACACGGAATATGCACTGCCGGAAGGGGAGTGCCGTCTGCGCGCAGCCGGCGTGCGGTGTGCTTCAGCAGGGTGACCGCGGGCGCCAGCGAACGCGGGCTGAGCAGCGCCTTGTGCTGGTAATCGCCGTAGCACAGGTGGACCACGGCCTGCGCCCCGATCTCGTGTATGCCGGTGAGTACCCCGGCCAGCTGGCGGGCCAGCAGCGGCGCCGCCGCCCATTTCGCGCCCAGCTGGTCGGCCTTGACCATGCCCAGCAGCGCGAAGGGTGATTCGACCTGCCAGACCACGCGATCGCCGTAGCGCGCGTTCACCTCCGCGATCTCTTGCAGTGCGGCCTCGGTGAAGACCGGCAGATGCCGCAGCGCGGCCACGATGAGATCGGAGCGGCGCAGTGCCGGGCCGAGCGGGAAGCCGTTCGACACCGCCGCACCGGCGAAGACGAACATCGCCAGATCCAGCGGATTGGGTTGGCTCAGTTGCAATCTCGTCCCGTCCAGTTCGGGCCGCCCGGCACGCACCTCGTCGAAGGCGGCTACCACGGCGCCGATGCGGTCGAGCCGGTCCATCGCCACGTGCCGCGGTTCCAGCTTCGCCCCTGGTCGAAGGCCGTAGCTCGGGAAATCGCTGTAGTCGGAGTAATCGCCGGTGCGGACGACATCGAAGACGTCCTCGTGCTCTCTGCGCCGGCGGAGGTAGTCGAGGATCCAGTCCGGATCCAGGTCACAGGGCAGTCCGGTCACGGGATGGCCCGCACTGCGGTCGGCGAACCACTGCAGCACCGCAGCATCCCCGGTCATCAACTCGGCTGGAACACTTCCGACATAATGCGCACACCTGGTCATCGCACTCCTCGTAATTCCGTTTGCCCCTCTACATTCTCAGCCAGATCGTTTGCAGGTGAAAGAATTCCGGGAACCGGGAGGTAGACGCGGCGCTGCGGACGTGTGGCTGTCGTGGCAACCGTGCGGGGAGGCGGGTGGCGGTCGGTGGTGCTACGGAACGGCGGGGGTGCCGCCGGGAGCCACGGGCAGGCCGGCCGCCTTCCACGCCCGGAACCCGCCGACCAGATCGGTGGCGCGAGCCAGTCCGAGACGCTGTGCGTCGGCGGCGGCCAGGCTGGAGGCGTAGCCCTCGTTGCAGACGATGATCACCTCGGTGTCGGGCGTCAGATCCGGGAGCCGATGCGAACCGCCGGGGTCGAGCCGCCATTCCAGCACGATCCGTTCGACGACCACCGCGCCGGGGATCTCACCCTCGGCGAGGCGGTCGGCGTGCGGGCGGATATCGACCACGAGCGCGCCCTCGGCCAACCGGTGCGCGGCGGTGACGGGCTCGACGCGGTTCAATCCGGCGCGTGCCTGTGCGAGCAGATCCTCGGCGCTCATACCGTCACTCCTCGGCGATCGGGCGATGGGGGCTACCGGCATGGTCACACACCGGTGAAATCCCGCAGCGACCGGTATTCGCGGACCGGTCGCAGCGGTGGCGAGTAGGCGTGCACCGTGGTGGCCGGCCGGGCGCTGCGGTTGTGCAGCTGGTGGGCGCGTTCGGGCCCGAACGCGATCGTGTCGCCGGCCCGGCGGCCGGCCGAGCGTATCGGGCCGGTGGGGTAGCGGTAGTCCTCGTCCAGTTCACCGATCGAGACGGTGAACGACCCCGACGCGCCCCCGTGGTCGTGCGGTTCGGTGCCCTGTCCGGGCGCCCACGACAGCAGCCACAGTTCCACACCCATGGTCAGCGCGAGCCGGGTCCACCAGCGCCGCGAGGTGTCGAACCGCACGATATCCAGCAGCGGTGTCGCCAGTTCGCTCGCCACCACCGCGGTGAGCTCGTGTAGTTCGGCCGGTGTCCACAGCGTGCGCTCGGCCACCACGGCGTCGCGGAGGAGCGGCACGTCGACGCCCGGATGAATGTCTTTGGCGTGCTCGAGTCGCACAGGCACGGACGTCGTCACCACTACCCCTTCCACACCGCGGTCACGCGAATTCTTCGCCGCCACACGCGGTTTGCCACCATCCAGACTCACCGTGAGCGAAATTCCGTGGTGTCGCCGAGCCGGGTGAACGGGCGGCGTCCGCCCGGCGGATTCACCGGCCGGACTTGCGATTCGGGACGCGTATGAGACACCGTGTCCGACCGGCTTGCGTGCCGGAATAGATTCCGGTTTATCCGCGAGCGGCCCGGCTTCGAATCATTAGGTGTCACGCCGGTGGCCGATATGCTCGTCGTTTACCGCGTGGCGTCAGCTGCTGTCTCGCCGAATCACGCCGGTGATCCGGCCAGGGATGAGGTGCTCGGATGACCAGTGCTGCCGGTATCGATGAGATGGGTCCGATCGACTATCTCGTCATCGAGTTCCCCGCGGGCCGCCCCCCGGACGGCTCGGCCCTGCCGGTGCTGCGCGATCTGGTCGGCCGGGGCATCATCCGCGTGCTGAATCTGGCGTTCCTCCGGAAAGAGGGCGACGGGTCGCTGACCGGCATCGATATCGCCGATATCGGGCTCGAGTGTGAAGCGAGCGTGGCCTTGTTCGCCGAGGAGACGACGGGCGTACTCGACGACGGCGATCTGCGGGAGGCGGGCGCCGCCCTGCACCCCGGGCGTTCGGCCGCCGTTCTGATCTACGAAAACACCTGGGCCGCACCACTGTCGGTGGCTCTGCGGCGCAACGGCGCCGAAACCGTCGCCGCCGGCCGCATCCCGGTCGAGGCGATCCTGACCACCTTGGACAGCCTCGACGACAAGAACTGAGACCGGCGATTCAGCGGCCCGCTCCGAAGCATCCGGCCGCTCCCGTGGCGGCGAATACGGCGGTGGTGCAGTAGGTGGCCACCGGGTAGTAGGGGCCCATCGTGGTGGCCGGATCGCCGCCGCGCTCCCGCGAGGCCTGGATCGACTGCGGGTAGAAGCTCTCGCTAGGCAGCATGTTCCGCAGGAAGAGAACCTTCTTCGCCACCTGCGTGCTGCCCCAGGGCAGCGCGGTGACACTCGAATCCATCTGTGCCGGTAGGTCTTCCGGCGCCGCGACGACGTAGGTGTAGTAGCCGTCGGCGTCGAGCCGGGTCTGGAAGTCGGCCGCGCAGGCCACAACCGGATAGGGCGTCACCAGGTCGTTCTGGCACATCGACCAATATCGGACCTGCTGAGCCGGGTCGGTCGGAGGCTGTCCGGCTCGCGAATCCGGGAAATGCGGCGCCTTACCGCGCACCACGACCAGGCGGCCCGGCTGATAGGTGAGTCCCGCCCCGAGGTATTTGTTGTCGCCGTTCGGGAACAGCCCCGAGGTGCTCGCCGGATTCACGAACGTGGCCTCGGGCACGTTGCCCGGGAACGCGCCCGCCGCGGCCCCGGCGATGACCTGGTCGAATCCGGCGGTCGCGGCCTGGGCGAGGGGTCCGGGATAGGCGCTGGGGTCGAAGACCCGGCTGCACGGTTGCCTGGTGACGGTCGCGCCGGCGACGGTCAGCGTCGCATCGGGCAGTGGTACCCCACCGCCGGCCGAAGTCGGGTCGGTCGGCACATAGACCCGGATGATCACGAATCCGATGGGCGCGTTCTGCGCGGCGGGCAACGCCCGAATCTCGTTGCGGCCGTGGTCTGCTGCGCCGGTCACCAGTCGAGCATGCCAGCGCCGCTGCGTTTCCGGCGCGGCCGTCGGTGCGGCGAACGGATTGGCGCTGCCCGGATCGGGGGCAATCTGGTTGTCCCGCAACGTATCCACGGTATCGAGGTTCGTGCCGTAGGTATTGAGCGAGAAGTAGCGCGCGGCGGGGTAGCTGCCCGCCAATTCGATGGAGTCGCCCGGACCGAGCGCATACGGCAGCACCCAGTAGGTGGCGTTGGCATCCGGGAAAGCCACATTGAGCACCGTACTGTTCGACATGAACCGCCAGGCGCACAGCGGTGAATCGGGCGCGGCCTGCGCACCGGCCGACGGCGCCGACCAGACCCCGGCCCATACCGCGAGGAGCACGCCCAGCATGCGGGCACAGCGCGACCGCGACGAAGTCCTCATCCGACCGACTGTGCCGCCGGGCAGGGCGCAACCGGATCACCCGCCGCGGGTGAAGGCGCCGGACTCGGCCGAAATATCGATCCCGACGCGGCTGTTGTGCAGGCTTGTGAGCAATGGCGAGGTGAAGATCCGGTTCGGGGTGGGTACGGGTTCGGCGGCCGATCCGGAAGATCTGGCGGCGCTGGTGGATCGGCTCGAGGCCGCGCGGGTCGATTCGCTGTGGTTCTCCGAACTGGTCTTCGCGCCGGCCGTGGATCCGACGGTGGGGATGGCGTTCGCGCTGGCCCGCACCAGCCGTCTGAAAGTCGGCACCTCGGTCGCGATTCTGCCGGGGCGCCACCCCGTGCTGGTCGCCAAGCAGTTGGCGTCCTTGGCCGCCTTGGCTCCGAAGCGGGTGCTGCCGGTATTCGGACTGCGACCGGCGGGG
The DNA here is from genome assembly GCF_001612845.1 of Nocardia elegans NBRC 108235. GTDB lineage: Bacteria > Actinomycetota > Actinomycetes > Mycobacteriales > Mycobacteriaceae > Nocardia > Nocardia nova. The sequence goes on from NZ_BDBF01000036.1 coordinate 52,738, forward strand.
CCCGGCGAGCAGGACCTGTTTCCGGTGCCGGGGCCGCGCGGCGCGGTCTTCGACGAATCGCTGCGCCTGCTGCGAGCGATGCTGCGCTCCGACGATGTCGATTTCGACGGCGACTACTTCACCGTTCGCGCGGCGACGGTGGGCAAGCGGCCGGCCCGCCCGCTCGACATCTGGCTCGGCGGTCGCGCACCGGGCGCCTTCCGCCGCATCGGCCGATACGGCGACGGCTGGCTCGGGAGTTTCGTGACCCCGGCCGAGGCGGCGGCCGGGGTGTCGGCGATCAATGCGGCGGCCGCCGCGGCGGGCCGGGAGATCGAGGCCGATCACTTCGGTATCACGCTGTTGCTCGCGGAGAACGGCATCCCCGCCCAGCTGGCGGCACGGATCGGCGCGCAGCGAGCGGGTGCCGATCCGGGCGACGTGATCGCCGGAAGCTGGGCGGACCTGCACCGGCTGGTGGACGGGTACCTCGCGGCCGGACTGAGCAAATTCGTCGTGGTGCCGGCCGACGGCGCGATATCGGCCGAATTCGTGGACCGGTTCGTCACCGAACTGCTGCCGCGGCAGAACTGAGGCGGGCATCAGGGCACGTCGATGACCAGCTTGCCCGCGTTGTGCCCCTCGTCCAGCCGTTCGTGGATCGCGACGATGTCGTCGAGCGGCATGGTCTTCGCGATCCGCGGATGGACGAGTCCGCGCTCGAACAGCGGGGTCATCTCGGTGAGCCGGCGGCGTTCGCGGCTGAGGAAGATGCCGTAGAGCGTCTGGTTGCGCTGGTAGAGATCGTCGAGCCGGCCCTCCGGCCCGAGGATGGTCGCGATGCGTCCGCCGTCGCGAGTGGCCGCGCAGCTCCGGCCGACATTCTCGCCGCCCACGGTGTCGAGCACCGCGTCGACGCCGGTGCCGTCGGTGTGCGTGCGGGCCACCTCGACGAAGTCCTCGCTCTTGTAGTCGATCGGGGTCGCGCCGAGATCCCGCAGCAGCTGCTGATGGTCCGCCCCGGCGGTGGCCAGCACCGAGGCGCCGGCCGCGCGGGCGAACTGCACCGCGAACGTGCCGACACCGCCGGATCCACCGTGTACCAGCACGGTCTGCCCCGGCCGCACACCGAGCCGGCGCACGATCGCCTCCCACGCGGTTCCGCCGGCCAGCGGAATCGCGGCGGCCTCCGCGAACGACAGGCTCGTGGGTTTCGGCGCGACGATCGAGGAGGCCGCCACGTGGTACTGGGCATAGGCGCCCCCACCCGAGGCCAGTTCCGAGGTGTAGTACACGGCATCGCCGACCGCCACGTCGGTGACACCGTCACCGACCTGTTCCACCTCTCCGGCGACATCGCTGCCGATCACGGCGGGCAGCGCCAGGTTCGGATTCGCCAGTCCCCGGCGGATGATTCCGTCCACGGGGTTCGCGCTCGACGCCCGGACTCGCACCAGCACCTCACCCGGGCCGGGACGAGGCGTATCGACGTCTCGAACCGTGAGTGCCTCCGGACCACCGAATTCCCGCAGCACCGCTGCACGCATGCGCATCTCCTCCTTCGAACGGTCAGCCCGCGACACCGGCGGATGCGGTCTTGCGGGGTAGCGAGCGAATCAGCTTGCGATTGGCGAAACCGAACATGCCGAGCTCGGACAGTTCGCGACCGAAACCGGACTGCTTCACTCCGCCGAAGGGCAGATCGGCCTGCGAGGAGGTCGGGTGGTTGATCCACACCATGCCGCTGTCGATCTGCTCGGCCACCGCTCGGGCGCGGTCCGGGTCGCTGCTGTACACCGTGGCGCCGAGTCCGAACTTCGAGGTGTTCGCCAACTCGATCGCCTCGCGTTCGTCGGCGACGCGGTACACCACCGCGACCGGGCCGAACAGCTCCTCGGAATAGGCCCGCATCGCGGGGGTCACATCGGTCAGCACCGTCGCGTCGACGAACGCGTCGCGGCGTCCGGGCGCCGGTACGTCGGGGCGGCCGCCACCGGTGACCACCGTGGCGCCCTTCTCGCGGGCATCCTGAACCTGTTCCAGCAGGTCGTCGGCGGCCTTCGGGGAGGAGAGCGGTCCGAGTGTGGTCTCCGGATCCGACGGGTCGCCGGGGCGCAGTGCGCCGAACCGCTCGGCCAGACCGGCCACGAAGCGGTCGCACAGTTCGTCCGGGACGATGAAACGTTTTGCGGCGACACAACTTTGACCGGTGTTCGCCAGCCGCCCGGTGGTCGCCGCATCGATCGTGTCGTCCAGATCGTCGGCGTCGAGCACGATGAAGGGGTCGCTGCCGCCGAGTTCGAGCACGCATTTCTTCACGTGCCGCCCGGCGATCTCGGCCACCGACGCACCGGCGGCGTCGCTGCCGGTGAGGGACACGCCCTGGACAGCGGGGTGCGCCAGGACGTGCTCGACGTCCGAGATCCGCAGGAAGACGTTGGTGTACACCCCTTCGGGCGCGCCGGCGTCGGTAAAGATCTTCTGCAGTTCGAGCGCGGTGAGCGCGCAGATCTTGGCGTGCTTGAGCAGAATCGTGTTGCCCAGCACCAGATTCGGCGCCGCGAACCGCACCACCTGATAGAGCGGGAAGTTCCACGGCTCTATGCCGAGCAGCACCCCCAGCGGTGCGTTGACGACCTGGGCTTCGCCCTCCTCGACCGGCAGCGCGGTGGGCTCCAGAATGCGCGGGCCGTTCTCGCCGTAGTACTGCAGGATGCTCGCCGCGAGGTCGACTTCGAACTCGCTCTCGGAGATGCGTTTGCCCATTTCGCGGGTGATGAGCCGGGCGAGGTCGTCCTTGCGTTCGCGCATCAGATCGGCCGCGGCGGACACCACCCGCGCACGCTGCTCGACCGGCGTGGCGCGCCACGACCGATAGGCGTCGTCCGCACGCTCGAGCAGGGCATCGAGTTGTTCGGTCGCCAGATAGGGCAGTTCGGCGAGGGTTTCGCCGGTATAGGCGTCGACCGTCTCGAACGGTTCGGCGTCGGGACCCGAGGCGCTCATCGGCTGGATGTTGGTCGATGTCATCGGTCACCACTCCTCGTACGACGGAATCCGACTCGGTCGGTCTCGGTCGGTCGGTGTCACAGGGTGGCTACCCGCCCACGGCGCACGAAACATCTCACCGCACACTGACCGTCCGGGAATGCCACCCCGTCGCGCCGTCCGGCATCGGTGGGCGGCGCTGAGCGGGCTGGGTGGTTCCGGTGGTGTCGGTGGCGCGGACGTGCAGGGTGTGGGTGCCCGGGGTGGCCTGCCAGCGGTAGGTCCATTGGCGCCAGGTATCGGGGGAGTACTCGGTGGTCAGGTCGGCGGCGAGCCAGGGGCCGTCGTCGACCCGCACCTCCACCGACGCGATCCCGCGATGCTGGGCCCAGGCGACCCCGGCGACTGTGACCGGGCCGGCGGGCAGGGTGGCGAAGGCGGCGGGGACATCGATCCGGGATGCGGTCTTGATCGGCGCCCGGTCGGCCCACCCCCGGGTCGTCCAATATGCTTGTGCGCGATCGAATCTGGTCACTTCGAGATCGACCACCCATTTGGTGGCGGAGACGTAGCCGTAGAGGCCGGGAACCACGAGCCGCGCCGGGTAGCCGTGTTCGAGCGGCAGCGGCGCGCCGTTCATGCCGACGGCGAGCAGGGCGTCGCGCCCGTCGGTCATCGCCTGGAGCGGCGTCCCGGCGGTGAATCCGTCGGCGCTGCGGGACAGCACCATATCGGCATCCGGACGCACACCCGCCTCGTGCAGCAGATCGGCCAGCCGGTAGCCGGTCCACACCGCATTGCCCGCGAGATCGCCACCCACTTCGTTGGATACACAGGTCAGCGTGATCATGCGCGCGACAGCGGGCCGCCGACGCAACTCGTCCATCGTGAATTCCACTGTGCGGTCGACCATTCCGTGGATACGCAGGCTCCACTCGGTACTGCTGACGGCCGGCACCTGCAGTGCGGTGTCGACCCGGTAGAAGTCGGCGCCGGGAGTGACGAACGCGGTAAGTCCCGGCACCGAGCGGGTCATGGCCGGGGTGATCGGCGTGGCGTCCGAAACTGCCTTGGGCACGATGAATCGCGCCCGGTCCGCGGCCACGTCCCGCAGCCGTTGCGCCACGAATCGTCCTGCCGCCGCGGCACCGACCGCGATCGCGCCGGCCCCGGCCGCCATCGCCAGAAAACGTCGCCGGGCCAATCGAGTGGCACTCGGGATATCGCCGTGGTCCGGGACGCGGTCCCGAGCCCCGTCGTGGCCCGGCCCCTCGTCGCGCCGGCCGCCGTGGGGGACCAGTAGCCGCAAGACGACCAGCCCCGCCGCCACACCTGCCGCGGTCGGAATCGCGAACCACCACTGCGCATTCGGGCGATGCAGTGCCGCAACGATGATCGCGACACCCAGAACGACGAATACCGCACTGCCGACGCGACGGCGACGTTCGAGCACACCGCACAGTGCGGCAAGCGCCACCATCGCCGCGCCCATGGCGGCGAACAGCACATCCTTGTCGTGACCGCCGAACCGCCGGATCGCCTCCTCACGCAGTTGCTGCGGCGTGTGATCGACGACCGTCGCCCCCGCGGCGAAGAACGGCGAGGAGCGTGGATCCAGGATCGCACCCACGAGTTCGCCGATGCCCAGCACCGCCGCACCGGCCAGTATTCCGGCGAGCGCGGCGGCGGCGAATCCGAGCGTGCCGCGGTGCGCGGTGGGCTCGCGCGTACCCGTATCGATCATGATCTCCTCGATTCCCAGGTGGGATGAGGAATTCGTGACGCCGGTCCGCGCGGACGGCGCCGATCGTCAGCTCATCGACATGGAGGCGATCGGGGCCGTGGTCGGGGCCGGGGAGCCGCCCGCGGGTTCGACGGTGATGGCCAGTGCGTCGCCGCCGGAGTAAGTGGCCACCATCGGCGCGGACGCACTCGGCATGCGGTCCATCACCCCTTCCGAGCGCGGCGCACCGGTCGGCGGTACCACCCACAGCTGATACACATGGCCCTGCGGCGCCGGCGGCACACTGTCGAAAGCCACTGTGGCCGCACCCATTTCGGTGGACGCGTGCACCGTCACCACGCCGCCGGTACTGAGCGGCGCGCTCGCGGTGTGTGCATCCGGTTGCCGCATGATCTGTTCCGCCATCGGTGGATTCGCGGTCTGCCCGGCATATTGCTGGGCGACGATACCGCCGCCGATTCCGGCCGCCACCACTACCGCGGCCGCCGCGGCCAGCCACCGTAGCCGAGGCCTCCTGGACGGTCGGGTGAGCGGAACCGCAGCGGACGGATCGGCGGGCCGCGCCCGGTCGAGTGCGGCGAGTATGCGCGCTTCCAATTCCGGCGCGGGCTCTTGCGCATCGAGCACCGACAACGCACCCATCGTCTCGCGGACCGCGCGAACCACCACCGAGAAGGCCTGGCTCGTGTCCGGTCCGGCGTCGGCGACGCGCTGTTCGATCTCGTCGCGCTCGGAATCACCGACCGCGTCCAGTGCGTAGGGGTAGGCAAGGTCGAGCAACTCGTGGTCGGATGTGTCAGGCATGGGCGGCCACCCCCGAGAGGCAGGTGTGAAGCCGTTTCAGCGCATCCCGGATACGGCTCTTGACGGTGGGCAGTGGCGCATCGAGATGTTCGGCGACTTCTCGATAAGTGCGTCCGCTGTAGTAGGCCAGCGTGATCGCCTCCCGCTGGGTCGCGGTGAGAGTGTCCAGGCAGTGCTGCACCGCCTGCTCCTCCAGTCGCTGACCGACCGTCTCGGCGACCGTGTCGTGGTCGCGCCCGAGGTGGGCGTGGCCGTAGACGCGATCGCGCACCGTCGCCGATTCCTCGAGGCGCACGCGGTCCACGGCACGCCGATGGGTGAGCATCATCAGCCAGCCGATCGGGCTGGCCAGCGCGGGGTCGTAGCGTTCGGCGGCCGTCCAGGCCTGCAGGTACACCTCCTGCGTGACCTCCTCGGCGGCGGTGTGATTGCGCAGGATGCGCAAGGCCAGACCGAACACCCTCGCGCTGGTCGCCCGATAGAAGCGCGTGAACGCCTCGCGGTTTCCGCTGGCGGCGGCCGCGAGCAGGGTGGCGAGCTCACGTTGTGTTTCCGCTCGCTCGCCTCCGCCCGGCGGACACGACGGGGTGTCGGAGGTGTCTGCCAGGCGGATCGAGGTGAACTCCGGATCGCCGGTCATGAGCGCGTCCCTGCATACATGGGAAGAGGTTCGACATGACCAGCGTGCCGGATGGGTGCGGATTTCGGAACGTTTTCGCCCGGGTGCGCTACATCGACCGCACCGCGCCGATACGTTCTCCGACCAGCGCGGACGGCAGTCGTGACAACTCAGGCGGGCGGCATCAGCACGGTATCGATCAGATAGACCGTCGCATTGGCGGTCTTCACACCTCCGCAGACGACCGACGCGTCGTTGACCTTGATCGTGTCGCCGGATCGGGTCACGTTCACCATGCCGCCCTCGACCGTCTTGTGCTCACCCGCGATGGCGTCGGGCGCGATCTGCCCCGGCACCACGTGGTAGGTGAGGATCTTGGTGAGGGTGGCGCTGTCGGTTTTCAGGCTGTCGACCGTGGCCGGCGGCAGTTTCGCGAACGCGTCGTCGGTGGGCGCGAACACGGTGAACTGGCCGCCGTTCAGGGTGTCGACCAGGTTGACCTGCGGATTCAGCTTTCCGGACACCGCCGCGGTGAGCGTGGTCAGCATCGGATTGTGTGAGGCGGCGGTCGCCACCGGATCCTGCGCCATCCCCTCGACCGACCCCGGGCCCGTGGGCACCTGCTCGGCGTAGGCCTTGCAGCCGGGGCCGACCAGGCCGGTCATGGCATTCGCCGTCGTCGTGCTGCCGGCCATCGCGCTACTGCTCATCGTCGTCGAGGACGAACCCGAACCGGAGTTGTTATCGGACGAACAGGCCGATACCCCCAGCACGGCCGCGGTCGAAACGATTGCCGCCGTGACGACGGTGCGCTTCATAGTTCTCATCGGTCCATCGCTTTCTCTCGGACGACCGGACGGTCGCGTATCTCGTCGTTGACGACAAAGATTCGTGCTGCTTCCGACTGCGGATGGGGCGAATTTCGTCCGGGCTCGCTGTGCGGCTGCGAGCCCGCGAACACGGGTTACTAGGCTGACCGCCGTGCTGCTTTCCGATCGCGACATTCGTGCCGAGCTGGCCGCCGGGCGGCTCGGGCTGGAACCGTTCGACGAGAAATTGGTTCAGCCGTCGAGTATCGATGTGCGGCTGGATCGAATGTTCCGGGTGTTCAACAACACCCGCTACACCCATATCGATCCCGCGCAACGCCAGGACGAGCTGACCACCCTGGTCGAGCCCGATCAAGGCGAGCCGTTCGTCCTGCATCCGGGTGAATTCGTCCTCGGCTCCACGCTCGAGGTCTGCACCCTGCCCGATGATCTGGCCGGCCGCCTGGAAGGTAAATCGAGCCTGGGGCGACTCGGGCTGCTCACCCATTCCACCGCGGGATTCATCGATCCGGGTTTCAGCGGGCACATCACGCTGGAGTTGTCGAATGTGGCGAATCTGCCGATCACGCTGTGGCCGGGGATGAAGATCGGCCAGCTGTGCCTGTTCCGCCTGAGCAGTCCCTCGGAACATCCGTACGGCAGCGCGGCGGCCGGTTCGAAATATCAGGGTCAGCGCGGGCCGACGCCCTCGCGGGCGTATATGAATTTCCCCCTGCCGCAGGATTCGATTCCGCAGCCCGCGGAGTCCTGATATTCCGAACCGGCCGCCGCTCATGTCGCCGACCCGAGGTAGGTCAGCCCGGCGGCAGCACGTGCGCGCCCGACTTGTCCGTCGACAGTGCCAGTGAGCTGATGTATTGGATTTCGCCCGCCGGCCCCGGAACCGCGGAGGCGATCATGTCGGGGCGTTCGAAGTCCATTCCGGTGACGTGGCAGGTGAGGGTTTCACCCGAGGGGTTGCCGTGTTCGTCGAACATGTCCAGCTCGATTCCGTCGTCGCCCCGGCGCAGGTAGTACTTGCCCTTGGTGAGGACGGCGGTGAGCGGGGTGGCGACGACGGCGATCACGACGGCGACGATCGGCGAATACGGTTTCAACGCCGCGCCGAACACACCGAAGAAGGTCATGATCGACAGCACCGCCGACAGTCCGAAACCGACGAGGCCGACGGGGTTGAAGTTGTAGAGCATGCCGCGCCGGAATTCGGGCTGTTTCGGCGAGAGCTTCAGCATATATTTGTTGACCGCGATATCCGTTGCGACGGTGACGATCCAGGCGATGCCGCAGTTGGCGTAGAAGCCGAGGATGTCGTTGAGGAAGTCGAACATATTGGCTTCCATCAGGATCAGCGCGATCGCCAGGTTCACGCCGAGGAAAACCAGCCGGCCCGGATAGGTCTTCGTCACGCGGGTGAACGAGTTGGTCCACGCCAGCGAACCCGAATACGCGTTGGTCACATTGATTTTGATCTGTGAGATGACGACCAGCACCACCGCGAGCGTCATCGCCAGCCAGGACGGAACCATATCGCGGTAGATTTCCAGGAACTGATGCACCGGCTGATTCGCGATGTCCTGCGCCCCCGGCAGATTCGCGATCAGATAGACCGCGAGGAACAGGCCGACGACCTGTTTGACGGCACCGAAGATCACCCAGCCCGGCCCGGCCAGCAGCATCCAGCCCCACCATCTGCGTGCGTTCTCCGGGGTTTTCGGCGGCATGAACCGCAGATAATCGATCTGCTCGGCGATCTGGGCGATCAGTGAGAGACAGACGCCGGCGGCCAGCAGCGCACCGGAAAGGCTCACCCCCGCACCGTCCTTACCGCCGTAGGCGAAGAACGAATCGATCGAATCAGGGTGGCGGATCAGCAGAAACGCGAACGGCAACACCATCAGCAACAGCCACAGCGGCGTCGTCCACACCTGCAGCTTCGCCAGCGTATTCATGCCGTAGACGACCAGCGGGAAAATCAGCACCGTGGAGAGCAGATAACCCAGCCACAGTGGAATGTGCAGGCCCAGATTCAGGCCCTGCGCCATGATCGAGCCCTCGGTGGCGAAGAAGATGAAGGTGAACGAGGCGAACACCAGGTTGGTGATCACCGAACCGTAGTAGCCGAACCCGCTGCCGCGAGTGATCAGATCCAGATCGATGTTGTAGCGGGCGGCGTAGTAGGCCAGCGGAAATCCGGTGATCATGATGATGATCGCGAAGATTCCGATGCCCAGCAACGCGTTTCCGGTGCCGTTCGCGATGCCGATGTTCGCGCCGATGGAGAAATCCGCGAGGTAGGCTATGCCGCCCAGCGCGGAGACGCCGACCACGGCCGGACTCCATTTGCGGTAGCTGCGGGGCGCGAAGCGCAGCGTGTAGTCCTCGAGGGTTTCCTTCGTCGCGGCGGCAGCGGTCGCCGGACGGGTTTGCACATCAACCACGATCTACTCCTCATCGTTTCCGCGCTCGGCGCGGCCTTTCGAGGGTGCAGGTCCCGTGTGGTGTCCGTTTTGCCGCTCGGTTACCGCCGTGTAACGCCCCGCGACGTGCGGTTTTGCGCTCTCCCTTTACCGTGGTGCATGACCTTTGACTCGACAGCGAAGGCGAACGACCCCGGTGCGGGCGCGGCCATCCGGCCCTCCGCGACCGACCGGATCCGCTCCTGGACGGCGCTGGTACTGGCCGCCGCACCCACCGCCGCGATCCTCGCGGTGCTGCTCTACGGGCTCGGTTTGGCGATGGGCTTCGGCACCCTCGGCATCCTCGCCATCGCGTGGCTGGCGGTGTGCGTACTCGTCGCGGTGGTGTTCTTCCTGGGCGCCGAGCGGCGGTGGTTGACGGCACGTTTCGGCGTGCGTGCGCCCACCTCCGCCGAGCGGCACGCGCTGACGACGGCGTGGGAGCGGGTGGCCCGGCGGTCCGGCATCGCCTCCTCCTCGCACTCGCTGTGGATCCGGGAGAGCGAGCGCGAATTGCTGCTGCCCCGGCGGATGATCGCGGTCCCCTCCGCCGTACTCGGTGCGCCCCCACGGCAACTCGAAGCGGTGCTGGCCCGTGAACTCGGATATCGGTCCGAGGGTCGAGTAGCGTTGTGCCAGTTCATATTCCGATATTTCAATCTGCCGTTGGTATGGCTGGAGCGGGTGTTGCTCTCGGGTCCGGCCGCGCTCGGAGCGTGGCTGACGCGGCGGATGGCGCCACCGGCGGCCCGGATCTTCGGGATCGGCTGGAGTGCGGTCAGCCGGGTGCTGGTCGCCTGCCCGGCGATCGCGGCCACCACTGTGATCGTGGGACTTCCGGCCGCGCTGCTGCTGCGCATCGCTCCGGAGGTGGCGGCCTGCGCGCTCGTGCCGGTCGTGCGCCGCATCGACTACCGGGCCGACCGCGCCGCCGTCGACCTGGGATACGGCACGGACCTCGGTGTGGCACTGCAGGAACGGCGGGCGGAGTCCGACGACGCGGCCGCGCTGTATGCCCTCTCGGTGTCGGCGTACGCGCCGCGGGCCGCGGTGGACGAACGCGTTCGCCACATCCGCGATCGCATGGACGAGCGGGTGCGTATCGCCGGCTATTCGGGGCCGGTGCTTCCGGAAAGCGGTGCGGCACAGGGTTTTACCGGTACCGAGCGGTAGGGTGGCGGACCGGTCCCCGGCCGCGGATGCCGGACCGGTTCAGCAGTCCTCGAATGCGGCTTTGATGTACCCCGAGGACTGATACAGGTACTGGTAGGCCCACCGCGCGAGACCGATGTGCGGATGCGCGTCGAGGAGGAGAATCTCACCGCCCCAGCACTTGCCGAGCACGTACCGGGCGCGGGAGATGTGCGGCGTGAAGGTCACCACGATCACGCGTCGCCAGTTCTCGCGGGCGGCGCGGGTGGCCAGTTCGCGTCCCTCACCGCGTGTGGTGCGCGGCTCGGGATCGAAGCAGCTCACACGGAAGCTGTAGCCGCCGTGGCAGATTCGGTTGATCAGCGGGGAGTGGTCGTACGGATCGGAGAACACCACCTGCGGGGCGTAACCGTCGTGGGCCAGGCGCAGCGCCAGCTCCTCGCGGCCGTCGTGGGCTCCGCCGAGCACCAGGATGGCATCGGCCGCGCGCGGGGTGTCGGTCCGCGGGCGCACGTACACCGGCCACAGCGCCGTCACCGCGACGGCGAGCACGAGCACGACCCCCACCGCACCGCGCACCCACCACCTTTTTCGCACCCTGCGATGGTAGGTGGTCGGCGAATGCGCTGATCGGCGACGGTTTCTCCCTGTACACCCACTGTTGCCTGCGCCCTCGCCTCGTGGACGCGGACCGGCCATACCCGGCGCGTATCAATCGACTATGCGTCTGACGGTATTCGGGACGGGATATCTGGGAGCCACCCATGCCGCCTGCATGGCCGAGCTCGGTCACGAGGTGCTCGGGGTGGATATCGACCCAGGCAAGGTGGCCAAATTGTCCGACGGCGTCGTGCCGTTCTACGAACCCGGCCTGGAGGCGGTGCTGCGCCGCAATCTCGATGCCGGGCGACTGCGCTTCACCACCTCCTACGAGGAGGCGGCCGCGCACGCCGACACCCATTTCCTCGGTGTCGGCACGCCGCAGAAGAAGGGCGAATACGGCGCGGACCTGAAATATGTCCATGCCGTGGCCGATTCGCTGGCGCCGCTGCTGGAGCGGCCGTCGGTGCTGATCGGCAAGTCGACGGTGCCCGTCGGCACGGCCGCGGAACTGGGCCGCCGGATGCGGGCCCGCGCCCGCACCGACGTCGAGGTCGCCTGGAATCCGGAATTCCTGCGCGAGGGGTTCGCGGTGCGTGACACCCTGCGGCCCGACCGGCTGGTCCTCGGTGTCGACGCCGAACGCGAACGCGCCGAATGGGTGCGTGCGCAGGTGCGCGAGATCTACGCCGACCTGATCGCGGCGCAGGTGCCGTTCCTGCTCACCGACCTGGCCACCGCGGAATTGGTGAAGGTGTCCGCCAACGCGTTCCTGGCCACGAAGATCTCGTTCATCAACGCGGTCTCCGAGGTCTGCGAGGCGACCGGGGCCGATGTCACGATGCTGGCCGACGCGCTGGGCCACGACGCCCGCATCGGCCGGCGCTTTCTCAACGCCGGACTCGGCTTCGGCGGCGGCTGCCTGCCCAAGGACATCCGCGCGTTCATGGCCCGCGCGGGGGAACTCGGCGCCGATCACGCGGTCGCGTTCCTGCGTGAGGTCGACAACATCAATATGCGCCGGCGCACCAAGGTGGTCGATATGGCGGCCAAGGCGTGCGGCGGCTCGCTGCTGGGCGCCAATGTGGCGGTGCTGGGCGCGGCCTTCAAACCGGAATCCGACGATGTGCGCGATTCGCCCGCGCTGAACGTGGCCGGAATGATCCAGCTGCACGGCGCCGTGGTCACCGTCTACGACCCGAAAGCGCTGGAGAACTCGCGCCGGGTGTTTCCCACGCTGAACTACGCGACCTCGGTGGCGGAGGCCTGTGATCGAGCGGATGTGGTGCTGGTTCTCACGGAATGGGACGAGTTCACCGCGCTCTCGCCGCGCGACCTCGAGCCGGTGGTGCGCGGGCGTTCCATCATCGACGGTCGCAACTGTCTCGAGCGCGCCGAGTGGACCGCCGCGGGATGGGTGTACGCGGGACTCGGCACGTCGTAGGGTGGCGGGAGCCAGGTAGAGTGGCGGCGCCCTGCGGCATGCGCATCGGGCCCGCACAGCGGCCCGGCTTCGCTCGCACGGCCCAGCGCAGGCCGTGGGGGCGGCGGTCGGGCGTACCGGTCGTGAAGCGTGAAACGAGATGGGCGGCAGATGAGTTCGGTACTGGGAGTTTCGGTGGGGGCCGGCGCCATTCGCGTCGCGATCCCACATCCCGGTAATTCCGCCGAACGATTCGTCTCCACCGCCTTCGACGTCCAGGCGATGCCGGTCGCCGAACAGCAGTCCATGGACGATGTGGCCGCCGAAACCGTCGGCGCCGTCTTCGGTTCCGCGCCGGAGATCGCCGCGACCGCGCTGGCCTATCGCAACGAACAACACGCGCGCACCCTGCGGGGCGCCCTGGCCCGCCGTCAGCTCACCAACTACGAACTCGTGCCCGAGGTCGCGGCGGCGCGGGAATTCCTGCGCGCCACCGGTGAACTGCAGGGTTATCGCACGGTCGCGCTCTACGACCTCGGCAGTTCCGGGCTCTCGGTCAGCGTGATCGACGTGGAATCCGGAAAGGTGAGTCACAGTGAGCGCACCAGCGACATCAGCGGCGACTATCTGGATTCGCTGATCCGTGAACAGCAGATCGCTTCCGGCCGGATCGAACATCCGCCCACCGCACAGGGTTTGGCGGCCCTGGACGGTGTATGCCGGCAGGCCAAGGAACAGCTGTCGAGCACCACGGCGGTCGCCGTCCCGTCCGAGCACGGCCTGGTGCTGTTGTCGCAGGAGAACTTCGAAGCCCTGATCATGCTCGCCGTCGAATCGTCGGCCCGCATGACCCGTGATGTGATGATGCGCTCCGAACAGGCCGTGCAGGCGGTCTTCGTGATCGGTGGGTGTGCCCGGATCCCGCTGATCGCGCGCATTCTGGAGCGGTGGATGGGCATGCCCGTGCTGGTGCCCGCCGATCCGGAGACCGTGATCGTGCGCGGCGCGGCGCTGCTCGCCCGCCCGGCCCAGGTGGCCGCACCCGCACCCGTCCCGCAGGCGCCCGGGCCCGGATCCGCCGACGACACCGTGCAATTGGCGCCGGTGTGGTTGTCCGAGGATGCGCTGCGACGCGCCCGCAAACGCAACAAGGCGCGCGGCAAGAGCACACTCGGCGGCAAGGCAGGTGCCGTCGATGCCGGTCGCCGCCGGGAGTTGAGCGTGGCCGGGGTGGCGGTCGGTGCGCTGGTCGTCGTCGCGGCGCTCGGGATCGGTCTCGGCTGGGGCCAATCGGTTCTCCGCGGTGATTCCCAGAGCAACACCTCGGCCCCCAGTTCGGTGCCCGACGCTCCGCCCCACGCCTCCGCGGACCCCTCGGTCGCGCCGACCACCGATGCCACCAACGCCTCGGTGGCCGCGCCCACTCCCAACTGGCAGGCGCCGACCACCACCACCTCGGCCGCGCCGCCGGGACCCCCGACCATCGTCGTCCCCGGCCTGCCGCCGATCGTGGTGCCGACCATTCCGCCGCTGCTGCCACCGTTCCCGCCGCGGCAGTAGGCCCGGACCGCGACAACGTGGAGGGCCTGACGAGGCCGGGGCCGTGAAGCGCCTCGATTCGGCCGAGGGCCTGGCCAAAGCAACGACCTTCGGCCCTGCCCCAACCGGTGGCCGACCGGGCACTGTCGAAGGATGACGATTTCCACCGAGGTCAAGACGATCCGGCTGACCCGCGCGGTGCTGGCGGGCGTGGCAGCATTCACCGCGTTCTGGGCCCTGGCCGGGGCCATCGGTCTCGCCGGTGGCGGTGCCGACCTCGGTGCCGCCGTCGAGGCGCGATTGCCCCTGCACAGTCCGGTTCTCGCAGCCGTTCTCCTCGGTCTGCTCGTGGCGGTTCCGATGGCGGCGACGGCCGCCGCGGTCATTCGAAACGATCACCGAGCGGCCGCGATGGCGGTGTGCAGCGGTGCGCTGCTGGTCGGCTGGGTCGCGGTGCAGCCGATAATCATCGGCCAGTTCTTCTGGCTGCAACCGGTCTTCGGTCTGCTGGGACTCACCGTGGCCGGACTCGGCCTGTCGCTCAACGCCCATCGCGGGCGGTGACATCCGACCGGATCAGCCTGATCATCACCTATCGGCTGGTCCGAGGAGTGTGCGAGATGCCCCCTGTCCAGATCGCGGTCTGCGGGCCGCGCGACTGCACGGACGCCGAGGCCGCTACCGCGCGGGAGGTCGGCCGGCTGCTGGCTCGGGCCGGCGCAGTCGTGTTGTGCGGCGGCGGAACCGGGGTGATGGCGGCGGTCGCCGAGGGCGCGTCGGCCGAAGGCGGCCTGGTGATCGGAGTACGGCCGGACACCGGCCGAGCCGGTGTGTGTGCCGGACTCTCCGCCGTCCTGTACACGAATATGGGTGAGGCGCGGAACGCGATTCTGATCTCGTCGGCGGATGCGGTGGTCGTGGTGGGCGGTTCCTGGGGAACGCTGTCGGAGCTGGCGCTGGCGAATCGACGTGGGGGCGTGCCGGTGGTGTCGATCGGCGGATGGCAGATCCTCGATGCGGAGGGCGAGACCGTCGAGGGAAGCCACCGGGCGGCGAATGCGGCCGAGGCGGTCGCCTTCGCCGTGGCCGGTGCTCGACCCGCCGGCTGACGCCGGGCTCGCCTCAGGGCGCGACGCTAGCTCCCGCCGACGCCGAGAGCCGTGAGCAGCACGAGTACGAGAGTCGCGACGGCCAGGACGCCGTGCCCGCCGACGATCGCCACCGGGAAATGCCGCTCGGCGGGCTCCCCGGCCTCGGCCACCCGCCCGGTGGTGCGGGCGCGGTAGACGGGCAGCCAGCGGAACAGCATCACGAATCCGAGCAGCGCGACCGGAACCAGCAGTCCGAATCCGACCCAGGCCAAGGCGTCGTTGTCGATCACGAGATAGATGATCCACACCACCAGACCGGCCACGGCGAGCAGGAAGTGCCCGAAGACCACCGGCGGCGGCAGATGACTGGAACCCGGTTGTCGCACACCGCCTTTGGCGATCCAGGTGGCCAGCAGGAAGAACCCTCCGCCCGCGGTGAGCAGCCAGAGGATCAGCGCTGCGATGCCCATGATGACTCCCGAGTGTGAGAAGGGAAGGTCAGCGGCGGTAGCCGGTGGCCTGGGTGCTTTCGCCGGCGACCCGGACACCGTAGCGGTAGGCGAGTTTGCCGCCGAGATATCCGGATATGCCCAGCACGAGCAGGGATGCGATCGACAAGACCAGGGGCCCGACGGGTGTCGCGCGATCGGTGCCGGCCGCGGTCCGCCACCAGAAGTTCAGTGCATAGGCGACGGTGATGATCAGGTTCAGGCTCATGTGGATCAGCCCGGTGCGGAACGCGGGCGTGCCGGACGGGATGGCGAACAGGTCCAGAAAGCCGATCGAGGCGGCGGCCAACGCGCCGAGCACACCGATCGCTACCAGCCATTCGGCCCCGCGGGCGAGAAACTGCGGGTCGCCGACGATGTGGGAGCCGATGTCGAAGACGAGGCTCGCGACCCATGCCCCGATCGGCACTGTCACCAGGATCGGGTGGAACGGATGCCCGTACGGCCCGGCCAGTGCGGCGCTGACGGGTTGTTTGGCCTGTTCCATATCTCCGGCTGCGACCTCACCGGCCATGGCTCCACTCTCCCTCGGTCGAGGTTTAGTTTCGCCAATAAGTATTGGCGAAACTGTATCGGTGGTCAATACATCGCATGTGAATCGGTGCCATCGATCTTTCGACCCAACAGCTTCGGCGTTATTGTGGTCGAATGACCAGCGATTCGGCGATCGGTGCGGTCGCGGTGCTCGATGACGACCTGCGGCGCGGCATGTACAGATTCATTCGCGGCGCCCGGCGGCCCGTGACCCGTGACGAAGCGGCCGAACAGGTCGGGATCTCGCGGAAGCTGGCAGCCTTTCATCTGGACAAACTCGTCGCCGCCGGACTCCTCCAGGCGCGTTACGAACAGACCGGCGGCCTGCGCCGGGTCGGCCGCGCTCCCAAGGTGTACGAGCCCACCGCCGCCGAGGTGCGGGTGAACATCCCCGAACGCCGCCACGAAGTGCTGGCCGAAATTCTGATGGATGCGGTGCTGGCCGAGAGTGCCGGTGAAACGGCCCGCGATGCCGCCGAACGAGTCGCGGCCGAACGCGGAAACGCTGTGGGCCACAACGCCCGCGAGCGCCTACGCCCCGGCCGCCTCGGCGTCGAGCGCGCCCTGACGGTGGTGCAGGCGATCCTGTCCGACGAGGGCTTCGAACCCAGCCGCGACCCGCTGAACTGCCTACGCCTGCGCAACTGCCCCTTCCACCCCCTCTCCACCCAAGCCCCCGGTCTGGTCTGCGGCCTCAACCACGCCTACCTGCGCGGGGTGCTCACGGGCCTGAAAGCCGAGGCGATCGAAGCGGTGCTCGCGCCGACCGCCGGCGAATGCTGCGTGGAACTCCGCCCCGCGCACTAGGCGTGGGCGGGACGAGGCTGTGGTCGGCATGCAACTCGATTCGCGAAGGCGCCCGCGATGAGCCGATCTGCTCTCAGGCGGCCAGGTTGGCCAACTGCGGGAGCCGCGACACCAGTGCGTCGAGTTCCTCGCGCCAGCGGCGATGGACGTTGAGGCGCTCGGGGGCTCCGGTGTGCGGCATGCGGTAGTACACCTTCGACCACAGCGGGTTGATCTTCATCTCCGTAAACATGGCCGTACTGAAATGCTCGGCGCAGACCAGGTTCGCGGGCCGGCCCGTCCACTTGTTGGCCTCGACGATGACGACCGACGTATTGGTCAGTACGACGAAGTAGTACTTGCGCACGAACAGCATCGCGAACCGCACGTAGGGCAGGTCGTCCACCCACGGGCTCGGGCCGGTGATCGCCTGGAAGGCGAGCTGCATCCGCTCACCCGGCGGGGCGAATTCGGCCAGCTTCTCGGCCAGCTGTTTCTGGATCGTCGATTTACGGAATGCCATGCGGCCCACCCCCGTTGAAGATTCCCCCGGCACCGCGCCGGTGGAACGCACCGACCTTAGCGGCATTCGTGCGCGCCTGCCACCCCGCGATCGAACCCGCGGGGAGGTGTCGCGATCCGGTGCGGCATCAGCGGCCGGCCGCCGCGGCGCTGTCCAGCGCGTCGAGGGCGGCGAGTTCGGCGGTCAGTTTGGCGCGGATCGCGGTGATCGCGTCCCGGCCGATCGGTAGCCGCAGCGGAGGTGTGGGCGATTCGACGGCCGCGATGATCTGCTGCGCGGCATCGTCGGGATCGCCGTAGACGCTCGGGTCCAGGGTGGACAAACGGTCGAAGGCCGCTCGGACACTGGCGCCGTAGTCGGGATGCGAGGCAGGCGTAATCCCCAGCGACGCAACGAAACCGGTGCCGAACATGCCGGGCTCGACGATGGTCACATCGATGCCGAGATGAGCGACCTCCCGGAGCAGCCCCTCGTTCATGCCCTCGACGGCGAATTTCGTTGCGGCATAAAGGCCCAGGCCCGGCGACGGCGCGGCCACACCGGCTACCGACGAGATCTGCACGAGGTGGCCGCCCTTCTGCTCGCGCAATACCGGCAGTGCGGCGCGCACGACGTTGAGCGATCCGAACACATTGGTTTCGAATACCGCGCGCACTTCGCTGTCCGGAATCTCCTCCAGCGCACCGAACACCCCGTAGCCGGCGTTGTTCACGACCACGTCGATCCGTCCGAAGGTCCGCTTCGCCTGCGCGATCGCCTGCCGGGACTGCTCGGCGTCGGTGACGTCCAGCGGGGTCACCAGGATTCGCCCGGGATGCTCGGCCGCCAGTTCTCGCAGGGCCTGTGCGCGCTGGGGGGCGCGGGCCGTCGCCGCGATCCGGCCCCCGGCGGACGCGATCGCACGAGTCAGTGCGAATCCGAATCCGGAGGAGGCCCCTGTTATCAGCCACACCTTGTCTGTCGCTATCATATGTCATCACCTGCGGTTAATTAGGATACTGCTCGTATCGTATCCAAAAGGCTAGACTGGCGCCATGGTCGAGCCGAAACAGTCGCGCGGTCCGGGCCGGCCGCGCAGTGAACGATCGAGGCGCGCGGTGCTCGAGGCGGCCCGCGACCTGCTGACCGACCGCGGCCTGCCGGGCCTGAGCGTGGACGAGATCGCCGCCCACGCCGGTGTCAGCAAGAACACCATCTACCGCTGGTGGCCCACCAAGGCGGCCGTCCTGATGGATGCGTTCACCGACGCCTTCGCGGACCGGATGAGCGTCCCCGCCGAGGGGGATGCCCTGACCCGTCTGCGCACCACGGTCCGCCGGGTGGCGACCTTGATGAGCGATCCCGACGCTCGGCGTCCTTTCGTAGCCCTGGTCGCCGCCGCGCAGCACGATCCGGAATTGGCTGCGGCGCTGCGAGATCGGTTCATCGCCGGACGGCGGGCCGAGGTGGGTGAGCTCCTCGCCGACGCGCGATCCACCGGCCGCCTTCCCGCGGGTCTCGACCCCGACACTGCCATCGATCTGATCTACGGCGCCCTCTATTACCGGCTGCTGGTCAGTGGGGAGACCATCGATTCCGGCTATGCGGACCGAATTCTGACCGCGATGGGCCTCCTCCCGGACTGAACGACGCTGAACGAGTCGGCCATCCGGTTCTCGCGGGAAGCGTCGACGGTCGCGTCCGATTAGCGCCAGCACCGGCCGGGACCGATTCCTAGCGTCGTGTTCATGGACAACGACCTGCTGATCGACACCCGTGCTCCGGTGCTGCGCACGGCCGTCGTCGGACTCATGGCGGTGGCGGCCGGGCTCGGCACCGCGACCATGTACGTACTGCAGCCGGGGATCGCGGCGGTGGCGGGATCGCTGCACGCATCGGTCGCGGAAATGGGGATAGCGCTGGCGTGCGGGCCGGTCGGCTATCTGCTCGGGCTCGCGCTCCTGGTTCCGCTGGTGGACCGGTATCCACCTCGGACAGTGGTGTCGCTGCAGTTCGCCGCCCTCGCCGCGGCCTCGGCGATCGGCGCCGCGGCCGGGGCGGTGTGGTTGCTCGGCCCGGTGATCGGCCTGATCGGTGCGGCCTCCTCGGTGGGTGCCCAGATGAGCTCGGTAGCAGGGCGTTTCGCGGAACCGAGCCGGCGTGCGACGGTGCTGGGAACCGTGACGGCGGGGATCTCGGCCGGAATCCTGGCCGGGCGAATCGTCGGCGGGTGGCTCACCGACCTCATCGGCTGGCGGGGCATGCTGCTCGTCTTCGCGGCGGCGTGTGTGGTGCTCGCGGCGGCGACCCGGGTCGTGCTGCCCGCCGCAACCGCCTCGGTCGCCTCCGGGTATCTGGCGATGCTGCGCGGGCTGCCGGGACTGTTCACCCGCTATCCGTTGCTGGGGTCGGCGGCCCTTCGCGGCACCTTGTGGTTCTTCGCCTTCTGCACGGTGTGGGGCGGTCTCGCGGCGGCCTTGTCGCAGCCTCCGTTCTCCTACTCGTCCGAGCGAATCGGCTTGTACGCGTTCGCCGGACTGGCCGGTGTCGCCGCGACCCGCATCGCGGGAGCCTGGACGGATCGGGTGGGGGCGCGGCGCGTGATCCTGGTGGGTCTCGTCATCGCCGGTACGGCCGCGGTGATACTCGCTGTCGCCCTGTCGAATACGGTGCTCGCCCTGCTCTGTCTCGGTCTGTTCGACGCGGGCCTGTTCGCGGCGCAGGTCGCCAATCAGAGCACGGTGCTGGCCATCGACCCGGGCTCACCAGCCCGGTTCAACAGCGCCTACATGGTGGTGTATTTCGTCGGGGGCAGCGCCGGCACCGCCTTCGGTGCGGCCGCAGTGAGCTGGTTCGGATGGGCTGGCACCGCGATGATGGCAGCGCTGGCGATCGCGGCGGCAGGTATCGTCACCGCCGGTAGTCGGAGGCGCGTCGATCAATCCCCGTAACCCGTTGTGGGCCAAGAGGATCGGTTGCGCGGTGGGGGATCGTTCCGGGGATATGGCTCGGCATCCGGTCGCGGCGGCCGGGTGGGCCAGCTCGGCCGGGGGTCGTCGTGAGGACGGCCGGACGGGACGCGCCGGTGGCCGCCGGTGGGCTCTTCGGTGCGGCCGTCGATACGCCGGTGACTGCCGGTGTCGGTCCGGCGATCGTCGATGCGCCGGTGGCCGCCGGTGTCGGCGCGGCGTTGGCCCCCGGTCGCATCGGGCGAGGGGGCGGTGCGGCGACGGGTGGGCGGCTCGGCCGGACGCCCTTCGACGCGGCGATGACTGCCCGTATTCGGTCCACCGCGGTGGTCGATGCGGTCGTGACCGTCCCTGTTCTCCCGGCCCTCCACGCGCCGACTTCCTGCGGTCTCGCCACGCGCGGCGACCCGGCGGTGGCTGCCGGTGGTTTCGGCCGCACTCTCGGCCCGACGCCGGCCCGTGGCAACGGCACGGCGGGGTTCGGGTTCGGGCTCGTAGTCGTCGAAGCCGGCGCGTTGCCCGAAGGGGCGGGCCAGCAGGACCGCGATGGCGGTGGTCAAGGGCACCGACAGCGCGAGGCAGATGCCGCCGACCGCGGATCGGGTGATTTCGATGGCCACCGCATCACCGGTGAGCACGTCGCTGATGGAGCGCCCGGCGACGGAGAACATCAGCAGCAGCGGCAGCGCGCCGCCGGCGTAGGCGAGGACCAGGGTGTACACGGTACTGGCGATGTGGTCGCGGCCGACGCGCATGGCGGCCGCGAAAACCTCACGCCGCGTTGCCTCTTCATCGAGTGCGGCGAGTTCGAAAGCGGCCGAGGCCTGGGTGATGGTGACGTCGTTGAGCACACCGAGGGAGCCGATGATGAAGCCCGCGAGCAGCAGACCGGTAATGCTGACGTGCTGGATATAGGTGGCGACGTTGGTGTTCTGCTCCTCGGACAATCCGGTCAGATTCGTCACCTCCAGCGCGACCCAGGACAGCACCGCCGCGAGCACCATCGCGCTGAGTGTGCCCAGCAGCGCCGAACTGGTCCGCAGATTGACGCCGTGCGCCAGATAGAGGACCGCGTAGAGAATCAGCGCTCCCGAGACGAGGGCAACCGGCAGCGCGGGCTTCCCGTCGAGCAGTGCGGGCAGCAGGAATACGACCAGCACCCCGAAGGCGAACACCAGGCCGAGCACCGCGCGCAACCCGCGCCACCGCGCCACCGCGACGATCACCACCACGAAGACGAGCGTGATCAGCAGCAGGGGCATGCCGCGCGAATAGTCGTCGAAGGAATAGATGGTGGTTCCGCTCGGGTCGTCCTGGCGAACCAGCCGAATGTGGTCTCCGGCATGCAAATCGGGTTGTCCCGGCCCCGGCGCGATTTCGAGCAGCGTACGGCTGCCTTTGTTCGGCCCCGATTCGATCGAGACCAGACTGCGCTGGCAGGTGTAGGCATTCGTCGGCGGTGGTTGCGGAGTATCGGGAAACGCGCGCCCGTTCGACGGACTCCCGCACGGCCCCATATCCTGCATCGCGACGGTCCCGGCCTCGGTCTGCACCGCCCCGCCGCCACCGTTCTGCATCGGCAATGGAATATCCACATGCTGCCGACTGGGCCACAACCAGATCATGGCGATCACGACGATCACCCCGATCGCGGTGAGCACCCCCACCACCACCCGAGCCGCCGTAGCCCCGATAGCAATGGGCCCGGAATGGTCATGATGATGGTGATGATGCTCGCTCACCGCAGGGAGCTTAAAGGAACTTATTTTCAACAGCAGCGCGTACTACGTCTCCGCGTGCTTTGGCCGGATTCACGCGCCCGCTTCAGCCTCAAAGAACAACCGCACACCTGATCACGCAAGAACATGGGTAACTCACCGGGGCACGGGCTAACAGAACCAATCGACCATCCACCGGCCGCCAACGCAAAGGATCCCGCGCCTGAACCAGGCCTGAATACGCGGAGAGGCGGTACAGCAAGGCAGTGGGAGCGGGCGGCGGAGAGCAGGGGGATGTCTCCGCCGCCCGAAAGGGATCCGACGGCCCAGGGGGGGTAGGCGGTCGAATCCAGGACCGAGCGGCCCAGGGGGGGTAGGCGGCTCGGCCGGGCACTGTGAGTGCCGAGGACTACTGTACACAAAAGTTCGAAGTTTGCGCCAGTAAAGTCTTCAAAAACCTACTTTTCCAAACTCCCGGTTTGTTTTGGCACGTCCCGGCCCCGACTACTGGCGGTAGCTGGAGAGGAAATTGCCGAAGCGCTCGATCGCCACGGCCAGATCCCGGGCCCACGGCAGCGTCACGATGCGCAGGTGATCGTGCTGCGGCCAGTTGAAACCGGTGCCCTGCACCATCAGGATCTTCTCCTGAAGCAGCAGGTCGAGCACCAGTTTTCCGTCGTCGTGGATGTCGTGCACCTCGGGATCCAGCCGCGGGAACGCGTACAGCGCGCCCTTCGGCTTCACGCACGAGACGCCGGGGATCATATTGAGCTTCTCCCACGCCACATCGCGCTGCTCGAGCAGCCGCCCGCCGGGCAGGATCAGATCCTCGATGCTCTGGTAGCCGCCGAGCGCCACCTGAATCGCGTGCTGAGCGGGCACGTTCGGGCACAGCCGGGTGGAGGCCAGCAGGTCGATGCCCTCGAGGAATCCGGCCGCGTGTTCCTTCGGGCCGGTGATGACCAGCCAGCCGGACCGGTATCCGGCCACGCGATAGGCCTTGGAGAGGCCGTTGAAGGTGAGGCACAGCAGGTCGGGAGCCAGGCTGGCGAGCGAGATGTGCTTGGTGTCGTCGTAGAGGATCTTGTCGTAGATCTCGTCGGCGAGCAGCAACAGCTGATGTTTGCGAGCGAGGTCCACCAGCTGCTGCAGCACCTCCGACGAGTACACCGCGCCGGTGGGGTTGTTCGGGTTGATCACCAGCAGGGCCTTGGTCTTGTCGGTGATCTTCGATTCGATATCGGCCACATCCGGCTGCCAGCCGTTGGACTCGTCGCACAGGTAATGCACGGCGGTGCCGCCGGCGAGACTGGTCATGGCGGTCCACAGCGGATAGTCCGGTGCGGGGATGAGCACCTCGTCGCCGCTGTCGAGCAGCGCCTGCATCGTCATCGTGATCAGTTCGGAGACGCCGTTGCCCAGGTAGACGTCGTCCACGTCGAATTCGGGGAAGCCGGGGACCAGCTCGTACCGGGTCACGATCGCGCGGCGCGCGGGCAGGATGCCCTTGGATTCGGAGTAGCCCTGCGCGTACGGCAACGCGGCGATCATGTCGCGCATGATCACATCGGGGGCGTCGAAACCGAACGGCGCCGGGTTGCCGATGTTCAGCTTCAGGATGCGATGGCCCTCGGCCTCCAGTCGTGCCGCATGTGCGTGCACCGGCCCACGGATTTCGTAGAGAACGTTCTGGAGCTTCAGGGACTGCTCCAGAATCCGGGGCGGTTGATGCGGTGACTGACTGGTAGGGCTCACCTGTTCAATGGTGCCACCGCCCCGCAACTGCATATCCGAGGCATCGCCCCCGCGCCGTATCGGCGTTGTGCCGGTCACATCTGGGCCGGCGCGCCCGCCGCTCAGGTCGACGGATTGGCCGGCAGCATCCCGGTGGCGACCGTGGTGCCGCAGAACTCCTCGATCCGTTCGTCCAGACGGCGCGCCTCGACCGCGTCGCGGAAGCGGGGAGTGGCGATGCGACGGCGCAGTCCGGTGAGCCGCTCCTCGAGTTGGGCGATGCGGCGATCCTCGGAGAGTTCGAGTACCGGACTCAGTGCGTCGCCGGCGCCGTCGAGACTGCCGTTGATCAGCTGGGCCGCCGCGTTGTCGACCCGCGCGAGCGCCTCGGCTCCGTACGACCGCTGTTCGCGGGGGCCGCCGCTGTACAACTCGATGGTGCGCTGGGTTTCGGCCAGTGCCGGTTCGGCCTGGCCGAGATGGATGTAGGTGGCGCCGGCGTAGTAATGACTCTTGGCCTCCGGGAAGCCGAAGACACCGCCGGTCTCGTCGTGCAGTTCGTCGGTGCCGGTGCCCGCGCGCGCGGCCTCTGCCGCGCGGATGCAGCGTTCGGCGTCCGCGGCGCTTCCGAGTTTGGACCAGATGCGCGCCTCGATGTTGTGCAGCCGGACCTTCGCGGTCACCGAGTCGGCGTACTGCTGACCGTTCTGCGCGAGTGCCACCGCCCGGCGCGGCCGCTCGGACCAGTATTCGATCAGCGCCTGCATGCCGCGCGTCCACGCGCGTAATCCGTTGTGGCCGCACAGTTCCGCATAGGCCCAGGCGGCGCGGGCCTGTTCCCCGGCGGCGTCGAGATGTCCGAGATCGGTACTGGCATTGGCCAGCAGACCCGACAGCGTTCCGGCCAGCAGATACAAATGGCTTGTGTCCGCGGGCTTCTGGTGGCCTTCGAGCAGCCGGTACACCCGCCGGCGCACCCGCAGCATCTCCACCATCATCGGAACCGGCGGCACGTGGACATACTCTCTGGCGATGCGGGTGGCATCGGCGTCGAGCTGTTCCAGCGCGGAGGCGCCGACGTTACTCGCCTCGGCGCGACCGGCGTGCTCGCTGGCTTCGTGGGCAGCCGCCATGATCAGATCCCTCTCCGAAATCTCGGCTAACGCATCACCTCTCATCGCACCTGCGTCTACGAGTGCCAAAAGTTCCGCGTCGCTCGAATACTTGCTGCGCGTCGAATGACCTTGACGCACCTCGAATTCCGGTTCCGGCCGATCGATGACGGGCTGATCGATCATGGCCGCGAACCGTGCCCGCACGACTTCGTCGGACCTGGCGAGTGATGTGTCCAGCGCGGCCTGGTTGACCGGGCGCGGATGCACCCGGGCACCGCCTGCCTCCCATTTCGACACCAGGCGTTCGTGCACACCGAGATGGGCCGCGAACTCCCTGATGCTCATGCGTTTGGCATCGCGGAGGGCACGGGCTTCCTTACCTGACCACTGCCGGACCACGATGTCATCCCTTCCGCGCGAACTGGTCTCCAGAGTACGAGCGGACGGTGATCACGGCCACAACCGAAACCGAGCTGGTACAGGGGAATTGGCTGGTCCCGGCGGTTTGGGCAGTGAAAGGGCAGTGCAGGGCGCGTGTGGGGGCGTTTCGGGGACGTCGCAGTGGCGGGAGCCTTGAAGATATCGAGAGAGTCGCCGTGAAGGTCGGGAAACTGTGAACGTCGAGAAGCTCAGAACCGCCGACGATTGGGTGATGTTCTATCGGCATCACGCCGGTCTGACATGTATCCAGCGTGGGGGATTCGTCACGCTGCCGGTGACCGGCGCCGTCGGTGTCGTGCATCTGCCGGCCGACCGCGCCGAAGCGGTGTGCCGATCGCTGACCGAACACGACGGGTGCGGGCCGGTGCTGGCCCGGCGCGTGCGCTGGAGCTTTCTCGTATTTCCCGACAGCCGGCCCGGTGGGCAGATCGCGGAGATTCTGCAGCGTCTCGATATCGGCATCCCGGCCGACGGCGGCGAGATCATGATGCCCACCAGCCTGGGCCGATGGACCCGCGAGGGTTGTCACTGGATCGTGCCGCCGGGGCCCGACCTGGAACTTCCACCCCTTTCGATAGTCGTCACGACGGCGCTGGCGGTGGGAAGAGGCGGCGAGGACTGAACCCGCAGACCGGTCCTCGCCGCTGCCGATCCGGGTCCGCCTCGTTGCCTGTCGGGGGCGGACCCGGATTCGGAACGTGGATACCATCACATCCGGAACAGTCCTTCTTCAGATTTGACCCATTTGTGACATGTGGACGTTTAAGATTGCCGGATGAAGCTCCAGCGCCTTACCGCGATATCCGCACTGGTCGTCGGCGCCGTCACCGCCGGAACCACGGCCGCGCACGCCGAACCGGCCGCCGCACCCCAACCGGCGGCGATCAAGTACTCCATGAGACTCGTCGACAAGACCGTGGTGACCACCCTGCAGGGCGGCACCTTCCGGATCGCCGCGGACGGCAAGTCCTACGCCATCACCGATCCCCATGGCGCCACCGTGGTCTCACTGCCGACCGAGGTGCGCGTCGCCGGGACCGAGGTGCCGGTGAAACCGGTGGTCAAGAACGACGGCACCGTCCTCGAGTTGACGCCGCAGCGCACCGTCACCGTCGACAAGCCGGTCACCGTGCAACCGATCGCCTCGCCGCTGGAGAACCATCGCGCGATGAACGACTTCGAAACCAATTTCGGCGTCGCGACCGCCGTCGGCACCTTCCTGGGTACCGCTGTCGGCGCTATCGTCGGCGGTGTCACCGGCTGCATCCTGGGCTTGCCGCTGTTGGGCGTGGGGTGCATTCCGGCCGCGGTCGCCGGCGCCGGTATCGGTGGCATCCTGGGCACGATCGCGATCGGCGGTCCCGCGCTGGCGATCACCGGATTGGACATGATCGGCACCCTGTCGGCCGCGCCGGGCACGACGAAGTGGGCCGACGACAAGTAGGTCCGGTTCCGGCCGACCGCGGTCCGACTGTGCCGCAACCCGATTCGCGGCACAGTGCCTTGTGAGGGCCCCCAGTACTGGGGGCTGCTCCGCTGGTGGGCATCCGCGTAACATCGATCCGCTTGCGTGGCCGAAAGTGGTGAGCTCGAAGCGAATTCACCGCAAACCCGCAGGTGTGACGGCGCTCGTCGAGGGGGCGGGCGCCGAGATTCGATGACGGAATGGAAGTATCGATGAATCTCCGCAGCCTCACCGCGGCCTCCGCGCTGACGATCGGCGCACTGACCGCCGGGCTGACCACCGCCCACGCCGACCCGGCTCCCACGCCGGAGCAGACCGGGATCAGGTACTCGGTCAAACTCGTGGACAAGACGGTCGTGACGACCTTGCAAGGGGGGACCTTCCGGCTGGCGCAGGACGAGAAGTCGTACTCCGTCACCGATTCCCACGGCGCCACCGTGGTCTCGCTGCCCACCGATGTGCGCGTCGACGATGTCGCCGTTCCGGTGAAGCCGGTGGTGAAGAACGACGGCACCGTCCTCGAACTGACGCCGCAGAAGACGATGACCACCGACCATCCGGTCACCGTCCAGTCGATCGCGTCGCCGCTCGAGAACCAGCGCGCGATGAACGACTTCTCCACCCAGTTCGGACTCGCCACGGCCGTGGGCGGATTCGTCGGCACCGCGATCGGCGTCGTGGTCGGCGGAATCACCGGCTGCATCCTGGGCCTGCCGCTGCTTGGTGTGGGCTGCATCCCCGCCGCGATCGCCGGCGCCGGCGTCGGCGGCATCCTCGGCACCATCGCCGTCGGTGGCCCCGCGCTCGGCATCGCGGGTATGGACCTGATCAACACCCTGCAGGCCGCCCCGGGAACCAGCAAGTGGGCCAAGGACTCCGCGGGCAACTAGGAGTCACACACCATCGAAGGCCGGTCGCTCGCGCAGCGGCCGGCCTTCGGCGTTGCGGCGAACCCGCCGCTATCCGTGGATGCTCCGATTCGCGGGCCGGTAGTGCCGGATACGACAAGGGGGCGCTGCCGGTGTGGCAGCGCCCCCTGCGGTGAGGCGAACTACTTCTTGCGGCCCGGGGCCTTCGCTCCGGACTTGAAGCCCAGGCCACCCGGCTTGGCGGTCGGAGGCTGGACCTCTCCGTTGCCGCTGTCGGCGGATTCGGTGGAAGCCGCCGGTGCCTCCGGTGCGGGAGCCGACTCGGCCGCCGGAGCCTCGGTCTCGGCTGCTTCGCCGCCGGCCGCTTCGGCCGGTGCCGCGCCGTTACCGGATTCCTTTGCCGCCGGGGCGGATTCGGCAGCGGCGGGCTCGGCGGTGCGCGGGGCCTTGGGGCCGGGGCGCTTGAAGCCGGACTTCATCGCCAGACCCTTCGGCGCCACCGTCGGTTTGGTTTCGGTGGGGCCGGTGGACGTGGCGGTCGGAGCCGACTCGGCCGGTTCCGCGGGCGCCTCCGAAGCGGGTGCCGAAGCAGGCGCCTCGGCAGCAGCCTCGGCCGGGGCTTCGCTCGCGGGCTTGGCGCCCGGAGCCTTGGCCTTACCCTTCATGGCGAGGCCCTTGCCGCCGGGTGCCTTGGCGGCACCCTTCATGGCCAGGCCGCCGGGCTTGGCGGTCGGCGCCGCCGGAGCCTCGGTGCTCTCGGCTGCCGGAGCGTCGGCAGCCGACGCCTCTGCCGCGGGGGCTTCGGCGGGCTTCGGAGTTGCCTTGGCGCCCGGTGCTTTCGCCGCGCCCTTCATGGCCAGGCCCTTGCCGCCGGGTGCCTTGGCGGCACCCTTCATGGCCAGACCGCCCGGCTTGGCGGCGGGAGCCTCCGCGCTCGCCTCGGCGGCCTCGGGCTCCGGAGTTGCCTTGGCGCCCGGTGCTTTCGCCGCGCCCTTCATGGCCAGGCCCTTGCCGCCCGGTGCCTTACCGCCACCCTTCATGGCCAGACCGCCACCGCCGGGTGCCTTGCCGCCACCCTTCATGGCCAGGCCCTTACCGGCGGCCGGGGCGGCCTGCTCGGCAGGCGCCTCCGCCTCGGTGACCGCGGCTTCGGCCACGGCGGCCTCGGCGGCCGGTGCGGCCGCGGCCTCGGCGACCGGTTCGGGAGCCTTGGGCTGCTGGACCACCTTCAGGTTCTCCGACAGCGCCGCGGGCTCGACCCGGTCGATCGACTGCAGCATCAGCTGCGCCACATCCACGACCTCGACGCCCTGGCCGACCTCGCCGGAATCCTTGCGCGCGGTCACACCGTCGGTGAGCATCACGCGGCAGAAGGGGCAACCGGTGGCGATCAGCGACGGCGAATTACCGCCGTCCAGGGTGGCCAGCGCCTCGTCGGTCCGGTCGAGGTTGACTCGCTTACCGAGCTGTTCCTCCATCCACATGCGGGCACCACCGGCGCCACAGCACATCGAACGCTCGCCGTGGCGCGGCATCTCGGTGACCTTCGCACCGGAGGCGGCCATCAGCTCACGCGGTGCGTTGTAGATCTTGTTGTGCCGGCCCAGGTAGCAGGGGTCGTGATAGGTGACCTTCTCCGACACCGGCTTCACCTGAACGAGCTTCTTCTGCCGCACCAGCCGGTTGAGCAGCTGCGTGTGGTGCACGACCTCGTAGGTGCCGCCCACCTGCGGGTACTCGTTGTTGAGCGCGTTGAAGCAGTGCGCACAGGTGACGACGATCTTCTTCTTCGACGGCTCCACGCCCTCGAAGACCGAATTCAGCGTCTCGATGTTCTGCATCGCCAACTGCTGGAACAGGAATTCGTTACCCGCGCGGCGAGCCGAGTCACCGGTACAGGTTTCCTCCGCACCCAGCACCATGAATTTCACGCCGGCCGTGGCCAGCAGTTCGGCGACGGCCTTGGTGGTCTTCTTGGCACGGTCCTCGTAGGCACCGGCACAGCCGACCCAGAACAGATATTCGTATCCGTCGAAACTCTCGGCGTCCTGCCCGAATACCGGAATATCGAAGTCCAGCTCCGACATCCAGTTCAAGCGATCCTTGGCGTTCTGGCCCCAGGGGTTGCCCTTGTTCTCCAAATTCTTGAACAGACCGGCCAGCTCGGAGGGGAATTCCGATTCGATCAGAACCTGGTAGCGACGCATATCGATGATGTGGTCGACGTGCTCGATATCCACCGGGCACTGCTCGACACAGGCGCCACAGGTGGTGCAGGACCACAGCACCTCGGGGTCGATGATGCCGTTGACATCCTCGCCACCGACCAGCGGACGCTCGGCCTCGGCCTTGGCCGCCTCCGAGATCTTCGCCAGCGCGGCCTCGTTCGGCTTGCCCTCGGCGTCGACCAGGCCGACCTCGTCGCCGCCCATATCCTTACGGCCACCGGCGAGCAGGTAGGGCGCCTTGGCCGCACCGTGATCGCGCAGCGACATGATCAGCAGCTTCGGCGAGAGCGGCTTACCGGTGTTCCACGCCGGGCACTGGCTCTGGCAGCGACCACATTCGGTGCAGGTGGTGAAGTCCAGCCAGCCCTTCCAGGAGAAGTCCTCGATCCGCCCCGCGCCGAGGGTGTCGGTATCGGGGTCGACGTTCTCCATATCCAGGGCGCGGCCCTTGGACATCATCGGCTTGGCCGCACCCAGGGCGACGCCGCCGTCGTCCTCACGCTTGAAGTAGATGTTGAAAAAGGCGGAGAACCGGTGCCACGCCACACCCCAGGTGATGTTGCGACCGACGTAATAGAGGAATGCCATACCCGACATCAGCTTGATGAAGGCGAAGATCGACACCATCGTCGCGTTGGCGGGCAGCAATTCGGCGACCCGCATCGTGAAGAAGTCCGTTGCCGGGTTGCCCTCGCCGTTCAGCGCGATCTTGCCGGCCTTGACGAAGATCATGCCGAGGCCTTCCATCAGCACGATCGCTTCGATCACATAAGCGGGCCCGAACTTCGAACCGCTGAATCGTGAGAGGCGCTGCGGGATCCGCGGGTGATTGAGCTGGCGAATGGTGATCAGCGTCAGGATGCCGACCACCGTTCCGATGCCCATCAGCTCGTCCCAGAAGTGGTACACAGCCCAGTTGCCGATGATCGGCCAATGGAATTCGGGGTCGAACGTCTGCCCGTACGCCTCGAACCAGAGGATGGCGCCGGTGATGAAGCCGATCATCACCAACCAGTGCGCCCAGCCGACGGTGCGGAACTTGTTCATGCGGGTATGGGCGATGAACTCGACCAGCATCGTCTTGAGGCGTGGGAAGAACGGCCGCCAACGATCGGGTGCCGGCTGACCGACCCTGATCGCGCTGAAGATCTTCCACGCGCCGCCGATGAACGACGCCCAGCACACCAGGCTGAGCACCGCTCCAATCGTGCCCAGCGTCACTGTCAGGGCATTCATGTCGCGACCTTCCTTCGGTTCCACGAGCATTCCGGCGACCGGGCTGGGGTCGCCGTCGGTTGCTCGTATCGTAACGGGCAGTAAGTTACCCGCCGGTAACTTATCTGTCCATCGTATGATGCACGAGTGGTCTATCCCAGGTTGTGGGGTCCAACCGTACTGGGGGTGTGACCGTTCTCACGTGTTGTCCTGCGGTTTTGGCGTGGGCGCGGTCGTCTGACACGGTAAATCCCGGCAAATCCGGTACTTAAGCCAGGACAGGCTTACTCGCCGCGAAGGCGAACCGTTGTGGAATTCCGTGTTAATTGTTAGGGCACATAACAATTCTCGCTTTCGGTCGGGGTATTCGACTAAGCTCACCTCGTCCTGCTTGCTGTGTGCACCTTCACACTGCTCGGGGAGGTCCGTCAGGTTTGAAGTCGGGGTTGATGGCCTGATGGATGCGTGGGCTCTCGCGGAGAAGTTGCGTGCGGCAAACCCTGATGACGGATTGGAAACCGAATGAAGCTCCGCAGAGGTACTGCGGTCGCCGCTATGGTCATCGGCGCAATGACCGTGGCGTTGGGAACTGCCAACGCCGACCCTGCACCAGCCCCGGCTCCGGCCGCCGACGCCAAGCCGGGGATCGACTACTCCACCAAACTGGTCGACAAGACTGTCGTCACCAAGCTCAAGAACGGCACGTTCGAGCTCGTGGAGAAGCACGGCGCGACTCCCGACCAGAAGCAGCAGGTCGTCGACATCAAGGACCAGGCCGGCAATGTCGCCCTGGAGATGCCGATCGACTACCGGATCGCGGGCGTTCAGATTCCGATCAAGCCGGTGCTCAAGGACAACGGCACGGTACTCGAGCTGACGCCGGACAAGCCCGCCAACGTCGACCTGACCAAGCCGGTCGCCGCCGCCCCCGTGGCCGCGGTCGCGGACACGAAGGTCGACCAGCAGGCGCCGATCCAGGCCGATAAGCCGGTTCTCGTCGCCAAGGATGTCGCCTCGCCGATCGAGAACCAGCGCGCGATGAGCGACTTCGCCACCAAGTTCGGTCTGGCGACCGCGATCGGCGGTTTCGTCGGTACCGCCATCGGCGCCGCGATCGGTTGTGTCGTGACGATCGTCGCCGGCTGCATCCCGGGTCTGGTCACCGGCGCCGGCGTCGGCGGCATCGTGGGCACCGTCGCGGTGGGCGGCCCTGCTCTGGTTGCGGCGGGCGTCGAGCTCGTCAACACCATGCAGGCCGCCGACGGAACCACCCAGTGGTCGGATGCGGCCATGGCGGCGGCCAGCGGCCAGGCGCAGCAGGCCAACCAGCCGAAGTAGTTCGCGGCGCGGAGCCGGTCATCGGCCGGCTCCGAGACGTGTACGGCCCGTCTTCCACACGGAAGGCGGGCCGTTGTCGTTGCGGTGGTCAGTCCGCGATCCGCAGCCGCCCGGTGTAACTCACCTCGCCGAGCGGTTTGCCGAATTCGGCGAAGGACCGTTCGGCGATCTCGAAACGTCCGTCCTCGCGGACCAGGAGCACCGTGCTGCAGCGGGTTCCGTGCCAGTCGTTGGCGACGAAGCGGGCCGATACCGAGCGTTCCTGATCCGGCGACAATCCGGTGTGCGGTAGTTCGGCGTCGGGTGCGATGGTGCGGTCGGCCAGGACGTCGAAGTAGTCCTCGACCGCCGGCGAACCGACTATCGCGCTCAGCGCGCGCACGCCGTCGCGCACCTTCGGCCACGCTGTGGCGCCGGTGTCGGTGTGCACGGTGCCGTCTCCGGTGCCCTCGCTCTCCGCGGTCCGACGATCCGCGATGCCTGCCGTCCGTTCGGAACCGGGAAGGGTCGAACCGAGCAGGGCGGCATTGGACAGCCCATGCACTCCCGGCGGGAGGGCCAGTGGAGTGGCCTCGCTGCGATTGCTGTGCCACCACAGCGTCTCCAGATCGGAGACCACCAGGTTGTAGCCGTTGTAGTCGTCCAGATCGGCCGCGGTGGAACGAACGAACTTCTCCGGTGCCGTGGAGGCGGTCAGATAGTCCATCAGCAGAGCGCCGCGGGAGCGGGCATCGGTGCGCTTCTCGTTCGGGCCGCGCACATTGGTGACGGTCGCGAACCGGCCGGCCTCGGGGACGATCCCCAGCCAGGTGCCAGGCACGCCGTCCGGAGCTCCGAGATCACGCCCGGCCACCAGGTTCGGCCGCTCCGGCCACCAGCGCATCGATTCGGTTGGGCGCGTGTAGAACTCGTCGCGATTACCCGCCACGATCAGCCGATACTCCGGATGCGCGCGCCACCCGATCAACACCAGACACATAACTCCAGCATGCCCCAGCCGCGGTGCCGGCACTATCGCGGCCGCGGCCACCGAGTCTCGTCACCGGCGCGTGAAGGTGCCCCGTCGGCACGAGCCACAGCGGACTCGGTGCTGCCGACGAGGCGCCTCCTCGCGGCGATCAGCCGACCGGGATGGAGGGCGGATTGCAATCGGCGGTCCGTCCGCCGCCCGACAGGGTGTCCAGCAGGCAGCCGAGGTTGATCTGGCTGCTGCCGGAGGACAGACCGGCGGTATCGGACGCGGCTGCCGGGGCGGCGGTCGTCGCCGATGCGATGGGGGCGGCGACGAGAAGTGAAGTGGCGCAGAGCAAACCGGCGGTAAAAAGCTTCGCTGTGAACATGCGTGCGATCCTTCCATCCGGCAGCGCGGCGAAGGATCCCCGAATTGCGCTGCCCCGAACGCTCGGGGCACACCGCTTCCCGCCCCGGATACGACGAAAGCCCGGCATTGCTGCCGGGCCTTCGACGATGCTCGAAGCGCTCAGTTGGTGCGAACCCGCAGACCCGGGTTGTCGGAGAGCACCTGGTTCACCGGCTGCGCGAACAGCTGGGGCGCGTCACCGGTCAGGGCGCCGATCAGGTTCGGGATCTCGCAGATCGGGTAGTCGGCCACCGAGGAGGCGCTGGAGATACCCAGGGCCATGGTGCCGGTGACGATCGGGCCGCCCGAATCACCCGGCAGCGCACAGATGTTCGCCGAGAAGGCCTGGGTCAGGTCGCGGTCACCGACCTGCACGGTCTGATCCACAGCGTTGACCACGCCGCAGCTGAAGCCGGTGCGCGAACCCGACTTGCAGACCGGGGCGCCGACGACGGGGTCGGCGACACCGGTGATCGCGATCGGCGCGGCACCGGGGACCCGGACCAGGTTGTTGGCGAAGCGATCCCGGCTGCCGGCATCGATCGAGACGATCGAGTAGTCCTGGTTGCCCAGAATCGACTTCTGGAACGAGCCCAGCTGGGCGCCGATGTGGTTGCCCGGCAGCAGCTCGAACATGCCCGGCGCGTTCGCGGTACCGGCGGCCGGAATGTTCGGATCGCAGTGTCCGGCAGTGATGTTCACCGGGTTACCGTTGCGGTCCTCACCGTTGAAACCGGTGGAGCAGACCAGCTGCATCTTGCCCGCCACCGAGGCGTAGGAATCGCCGCCCGCCCGGGGCGCGTTCGGCTGCTCAGCGGCAACCGGCTTCACCTGCGGGTCCGACTCCGGCGGGCCGACCGGCGGAGCGGCCATCACGATCACGTGTGCCGGGTCGACGAAGCCCGGCATCGGAACGCCGGCCTTGTCCACGCGCACCGCGATGCTGTTGTTGACGGTATCGATCACGACGCCGCGCACGGCCTGTACGACGGCCTCGGGCTGGCCCGAGAGCCACTGCTGGAAGGCGTTCTTCTCGCTGCGCAGCACGGTCTGGCTCTTGGCCACGTCCTTCACGCCGAATCCGGCGTCCTGAGCGGCCTTCTTCGCCTCGTCGAGGCCCTGGCCCGGAGCCAGCGCCACCACGGCCTTGCCGGCGTCGTCGAGCCACGCGCCCGCGAACGCCTGCGGGAACTGACGCTGCGCGGTGGCCGTGAAGGCCGCCACGTGCTGTGCCACATCGGCGCGGTGCAGGTACTCCTCCGGCGAGATCTTCAGATCGCGCTGCACGGCCGCGACGAGATCGGCAGGCAGGTTCGGGGCCGGGGCGGGCGCGGGGTCCGCGGAAGAGGTCGCCGCGAGCGGCCCGAGAACCAGAACCGCCGCCGAGGCGGCGACGGCCGCGCTGCGGAGACGGGTGCGCGGGGCACGTCCCGCGGCGGACGAAAGTCGGATGCGTGGCAGGAGCATGAGGCGACTATATGGGGTTTACGCGGCTATGCCTACTTGTCGCGGACTTTGGCCGAACTCACACCCGGCATACCGGAAATCGATACCCGCTGTTCACCCGGCCCGTATCGCGCCGAGGGGCACGTCCGCTCCGGCGAACGTGCCCCTCGGCGCAGTGGAAGGATCGTCAGCCCGCGTTCGGGCGCGTACGCACCGTGATGCCGGCGCCCAGGCCGCCACCGGAATTGGCGTCGATATCGCTGAGGATCTGCCGGATCGGGATGCCCAGCGTGGCGGTCCCTCCGTACTGGGCCAGATCCATGTTGGCGGCCTTGCAATCGGGGGCGTCGGCGGCGTTCGAACCGCTGGTGATGCCCAGGGCGAGGGTGCCCGAGACGATCGCCCCGCCGCTGTCGCCACCGAGGGTGCACGCTGAGCTGGCGAAGCCGCGCACCGTCTTGGATTCGCCCTCGGCGGTGAACAGCGCCGTCTCGACCCGGTCGGCCACCACGAACCCACAGGTGAAGGTGGACGACTGCCCCGACTTGCAGATCGGGGCGCCGGTGATCGGTTCGGCGGTTCCGGTCAGCGTGAGAGTGGTGCCGTTGCCGCCGCGCACCGAGGGCTGGTCCATGCCGGCGGTGATCGCCCGCTCGTTGAGCTTGATCACCGAGTAGTCCAGTCCGGTGCTACCGCCCAACTGCGCCTTCACGAAGGTGCCGAACTGTGGGCTGGCCTTCAGGTTGCGCACGTTCGGCAGGTAGACCCCGGCCTCGGAGTCGCCCTTGCCCACGTTCGGATCACAGTGTCCGGCACTGATATTCAGCGCGTTTCCGGCGGCGTCGATGCTGTTGAAGCCGAAGGAGCAGACGTCCACCGACTTCAGCGCGGAATCGTCGAGGGAGGTGGGAGCGCTGATGTAGGTGTCGCCGGCCATCGGTCGGTGCTCGACCGGGCCGCCGCCGTCGGGCGAGAGCACGACCTTGACGTTGGCGATCAGGGTCGGAAGGTTCAGCAGGTGACCGGCCGGGGTGTTCGCGACGCTCAGCACCAGCTGGCTGTTCAGGAAATCGATGGCGACCGAATTGATCCCGGCCGACAGTTCCCGCGGCAGCCCGCCGATCCACTTGACCAGCTGGTCGAGCGAGCTCTCCAGATTGTCGGCCGAAATCGGCGCCAGGCGAGTCTGATATCCGGCGGAGTTGGCGATGCGCGCGGCGTCGAGCGAGGTCACCGCCATCACCGGCTTGCCGTCGGCGCCGAGCCACGCCCCGGCGAAGGCCTGCGGGTGTGAGGAGCGGAATTCGCGGGCGTAGTCGCGCAACTGCTGGGCACGGGCGGCACGGTCCAAGTACTCCGCGGGCGACATCTTCAGATCGCGGCCGATGGCCTGCACCAGTTCGGGCGGCAGCGTGTCGGCCGCCGGCTGGGCCGGCGCCGGATCGGCGAGCGCGGGCGATGTGGCGATCCACGGGCCGAGAAGGAGAGTCGAAGCGAGGGCGACAGCAGCAGTTTTCACCGACGCGCGTGCCACCGAGGCGCGTCCGACCGTGGCGCGACGCGCCGCCAACTTGCGCATGGAGTCCCTTCGTCAGGCACATACGTGCCGGCCACCCGTGGGCGGTAAACCATTGGGTGGCAACAGCCCTCGACCATCAAACAGACCGCTCGCCCGGTGCGACGTCCGGAACGACCGGTCAGCGCATCACTTTAGGGCACAACGGCGTGAGTTTCGCTACGAAATCATCACGGAGTCGGTGACTAGGAGAACTGCAGGCCCGGCGGCAGCGGCAATCCGGGCACCGGTTCCAGACCGTTCGGCGTGGTCGTGGTGGTGCGCGGGGTGGTCGTGGGCCGTTGCCACGTGGTTGTCCCCGGCGGCGTGGTCGGCGTCGGAGTCACGGTCGGCGTGGGCGGCGGCGGTGGCGGCGGAGGTGGGGTGGTCGTCTCCGTCGGCGTCTCCGGGTACTCCTGCGGGGCGGGTTCCGGCGCGACGGGGGGCGGCGGGGGTGGTGCGACCGTCGTCGTCACCGGCGGCGTGGGGGCCTCCGCCCGGCCGGAAACGCCGGTCGTGGGGACCGGAGTGGCGGCATCGTCGTGCAGCAGCAGGGCCGCCGCGATGCCACCGAGGACGAGACCGGCGGTGGCCGCGGC
>NZ_BDBF01000037.1 GCF_001612845.1 Nocardia elegans NBRC 108235
GTCCGTCCGCCGCGGCGCGCGCCGGGCGGACCGCGTCCGGACCTGCCGCCGGTGCCGGCGGATATGGACGACACCGGCCCCATTCCGCGCATCCCTTCCGGCCAGTTGCCGCCGCGGCCGGCGGGCGGAACCGGCGCGATTCCACGCGTTCCCGGCGGCCCGGCGGGTACGGGGGCGATGCCGCGCGTCCCCGGTGGGCCGGTCGGCACCGGAGCCATCCCGCGCGTTCCTGGTGGCCCTGTCGGGAGCGGTGCGACCCCGCGGATTCCCGGCGGTCCGGCGGGAACCGGTGCAACACCTCGGATCCCGGGCGGTCCGGCCGGCACCGGACCCACACCGCGGATTCCCGGCGGCCCGCTGGACTCCGGCGCGATGCAGCGCAATCCCGGTCCACCGGCCGGTACGGGCCCGACTCGACGCAATCCTCCGGGGCCGGGTGGCACGGGTGCCGTGCCGAGAATTCCCGGCGCAGCGCCCGCAACGGGCGGTCCGGTGACGGGTTCGGTCCGGCGGATTCCGCCCGGCGTGAACCCGGCCGGGCCCCCGACGGGTTCGGTGCCACGGCTTCCTCCGGGACCCGGACGTCCGGCGCCGGGCGGTCCGGGTGGTCCCGGCCGACCGGCCCCGGCCGGCTCACCCACCGGGGCTCCGCCTCCACCGCGACGCGCCTCGGAGCCGACGGGTACGCCCGCGCCGACGGTTACCGGCCGGCACCCCGTCGTGCCCGGACGGCAGCGCCCGGATGCCGGTGACGTCGAGTACGGCCACCCGCAGACGGGCCGGCATCGCCCGGTGGAGGCCGAAGCTCCCGGCTATCGCGAGCCCGCGCAGCCGCATCCCGCGGCGCCGGACCCCTACGCCGGGCGCGGGTACGACACCGCCGAATCCGGCCCGGCCACAGGCGGTTTCGCGGTAGCCGACCCCTACCGGCAGTCCTCCGGTGCGCACGGCGGCGACTCGTACGCCGAAACTCCCGGTTACGCCGCTGCCTACGCCGAGGATCCCGTCGAAACCTCCGGCTACGTGGACGATTCCGCATACGCCGGCGCGGAGGCCTACGCCGAGGACGACGCGTACGACGCCGAAAGTCTCGACGACACCGAGGGCTTCGACGACGACGCCGACTACGCCGACGAGTACGACGCCGACGAGTACGAGGACGAGGACCGCGACGCCGGCGAGGGCGAGGATTCCGCACCGCGGACCGGGCCCTTCGATTACGACGAGGTGGCCGAGATTCTCGCCGAGATCTCCGACCAGCATCTCGATCTGGGTTCGGTGCTCCTCCCGGTCCCCGACGGCGGTCAGTTGCAGGTGGAGATGACGCCCGACGGCACGCCGCAGGCGGTTCATCTCGCGACCCCGCACGGACGTCTCACCGTGGCGGCCTACGCGGCACCGAAATCGCCGGGCCAGTGGCGGACCGTCGCCGCGGATCTGGCGGAATCGCTGCGGGCCGACGGCGCGCAGGTCTCGGTCCAGACCGGGCCGTGGGGTCGCGAACTGCACGCGGTGACCGAGGGCGCCGACCTGCGCTTCATCGGCGTCGATGGTTACCGCTGGATGGTCCGGCTGGTGGCGGCGGGGCCCTCGGGTGCCGCCGACGAGGGCGGCCCGCTGGTCGAGGCGGCCCGCGCGATTCTCGCCGAGACAGTGGTGCGCCGCGGCGACGAGCCGATGCCGGTGCGGGAACCGTTGCCGGTGGTGCTGCCGCAGGAACTCGCCGACCAGTTGATCGCGGCGCATCAGCAGCAGGTCGAGGCGCAGCAGCAGGCGCTGGCCGCGCAGGCGGCCGCGGCCGAGGCGGCCGCGACGGGCACCTTCCCGGTGGTCACCGCCGAACAGCAGGGGCCGCGCCGCGGCGCCGAAGGCTCGGCGATGCAGCAACTCGGTCTCAACTGACCGCTTCCGGGCGCCCGCGGTACGGCCGGGCGCCCGGAAGCCGTCAGGCCCGCAGTTCCTGCGTGACCAGGTCCGGGACGCCCCGGGCGCCGAGAATCCCCGGATCGGCGCCGAGCTCGTCGAGCGTGATGCGGTGGATGCGCGCCCGCGGGATCAGCTCGTACCACTGTTCGGCGACGGCGAGCGGATGCACCGGATCGTCGACCGCCGCCACGACGGTGGTCGGAACGCGCAGTGCCGCAAGCGATTCCGCGTCCGGCCAGGCATAGGTGGCGGCCTCTTCCAGCGCCGCCGGCAGATCGGGCCAGTGCGTGCGCCACGACTGGGTCAGCGCCCGGCCCAGCCAGGCCGGGCTGCCCGCGCGCATCCGTTCGATCACGGGTTCCAAGCCGTCGGCGCGCAGCTGGGCCGCGGTGCTCGCCGCGCTGAGCGCCGCCGGGCACCCCGTGATATCGGAGCCGGTCCAGGCCGGCAGGGCCGCGACCACTCCGAACGCTGATTCCGGGTGGGCGCCGGCCCATTCCACCGCGATCGCGGCGCCCAGCGAAATCCCCGCGGCGAGCACCGGCCCGAGGAGGGCCGCCTCGTCCAGCGCCGCCCGGCAGCTCGCGACCACGGCCCGCGGCTGCGGCTCCACCGCGATGAACGGCAGATCCATTGCGGCACAAGCGGGTTCGAACGCTCGCCGGGCGAAGTCGGCATCGGATCCGGTGCCCGGCAGGGCGACGACGACGGCCGGGCGCGAGCCGTCGGCTCGGGGTAGTTCTGCCACGGCCGCAGCCTAGCCGCTGGGCCGGGTAAGCCTCGCCCCTCCGATCACCGGCGGAGTCCGGCGTCCGGCCCGCCCTTCCGATGCGTGAAAAACGTGTTGTCGACCACTCGAATCCGAGGGTTCGCGCGCGGATCGGCGGGGAACCCAGCAAACGGTGCGGTCAGCGCCGTGACGGTGGTGCCGGGCTCCCGTAGCGAGGGGGCCCGGGTGCATCTACAGTGGCGGTGTACGGCCCATCAGCCGGTCGTGTGGGAAACCGACGACGTGTGACCCACGCCGTCTGTAGTGCAGGAAGTGTTGCAAGATGCCTTTCACAGGCGGAAACAAGGCGGGTTCCGGTGCCGCGGGCAAGGTAGGCCCCGACAGCGGTTATTTCCGGCGTCTGGGGCGTCGTCTGACGGCCGATCTCGACGTACTCGATGCGGAGGAGCTGGCGGAGACCTCCGAAGCGTCGGGCGCGTGCAGGGCGGCGGAATGCCGACGTGGCGAAGAGGTCACCATGCTGGGGCGATTGCGCAGTGTGGAGGCCTGTCCGAAGTCGGCCAGCGCTTCGGTGGAGGCCGAATTCTTCGACGGTACCGACGCGGTGACCCTGGTATGGATCGGCAGGCGCCGCATACCCGGTGTCGAATCGGGACGCCGTATCCTGGTCCGTGGCCGCATCGGTGAACGCGATGGCGCCAAGGTGATGTTCAACCCCTACTACGAACTCCGCGAGAATTCCTGACGTATGCCGATACCCCACAACGACGAGGGCGCCGACCCGGCCGCCGTGGCCGGACTCCGCGCGAACCCCGTTGCGGGGCGCGGCCGTCACCGCCTGCGCGAGCCCGGCGGTGATGCCCCGCGTCATCCGGCCGCCGACGAGGACGACGATGCCTACACCGGCGAGGACCGCGAGGAGGAGATCGAGCAGACGCTGCTCGAGCAACTCGGTGGTATCAGCGGACTGATCTACTCCACGCTGCCGGTGGTGGTGTTCGTCCCCGCCAATACGCTGTGGGGCCTGACGGCCGCCATCTGGGCGGCGCTGGCCACCGCCGCCGGTGTCCTGATCTGGCGGCTGATCCGCCGGTCGCCGATCCAGCCGGCGATCTCCGGGTTCATCGGTGTCGCGGTCTGCGCCTTCATCGCCCACCGCACCGGCGCCGCGAAGGGCTACTTCCTCTTCGGCATCTGGGCGAGTCTGGTCTACGCCGGGGTCTTCCTGGTGTCGTTGCTGGTGCGCTGGCCGCTGGCCGGCGTGATCTGGGGTGTGCTGAACGGCCACGGCCACAGCTGGCGTTCGGATCGGCGCGCGATGCGACTCTACGATCTGGCCACGGTGGTGTGGGTGATCGTCTTCGGCGCCCGGTACCTGGTGCAGAACCATTTCTACGACACCGACAGCACCGGCTGGCTGGCCGCCGCCCGCATCGCGATGGGCTGGCCGTTGACCGCGGTCGCGCTGCTGGTGACGGTGTGGGCGGTGCGCCGCGCCGGCCATATGCCGGTCTCCTCGGCCACCGAATAGCGCGCCGAACGGTATCGGCGGACCGAACCGACTCCTAGTCGGGTAATGCCCCCAATTCTGGGGGCGGACAACGATGGGGTGGGCAGAACCCACCCCTGGGGTATCTATTCCACGAACCGGATTCGGCGCACGATCGTGTCAGTCAGTAGCGATCGGCGAGAGGATCCCCGGTGGATACCGAGAACGACACGGTGACGGCGTCCGGCCCGGCGAAGGGTGCGGGAGTCCGTTCGCCGAGATCGGCGCCCGCGGGGTCCGACAGCCGCCGCGCCGCAGCCGAACTGGACCGCCTGATCGGCCCGGCCGCCGCGGGCGACCAGCGCGCGGTCACCGAGATCATCCGGATCGTGCACCCGCTGGTGCGCCGCTATTGCGCCGCGCGCGTCGGAAGCAGCAACAATCCGCACGTCACCGCGGACGACATCGCGCAGGAGATCTGTATCGCGACCGTCACCGCGATTCCCCGCTACCGCGATCAGGGA
Organism: Nocardia elegans NBRC 108235; assembly: GCF_001612845.1. Lineage (GTDB taxonomy): Bacteria > Actinomycetota > Actinomycetes > Mycobacteriales > Mycobacteriaceae > Nocardia > Nocardia nova. Next base: position 4,670 of record NZ_BDBF01000037.1, read on the forward strand.
AAATCGTTCCTGGCGTTCGTCTACGGCATCTCCGCCAACAAGGTGGCCGACGCGTTCCGCCGCGCCCAGCAGCATCCGTCCTATCCGGTGGCCGAATTCCCCGACACCGCCTCCACCGCACCGGGACCCGAGGAGCTGGCGCTCAACCTGGAACGCCGCCAAGCCACCCGCGAGCTGATGAAGATTCTCGCGCCGGCCCATCGGGAGGTGCTGGTGATGCGGATCGTGCTCGGCTGGACGGCCGCGCAGACCGCCGAGGCCATCGGCACGAGTCCCGGCGTGGTCCGGGTCATGCAGCATCGCGCGCTGACCAAGCTGCGCGCGCAACTGCTCCCCGAAACCGCCTGAGCGGATTCAGATCGCGGCGGGCGGCTCCGCGCCGGCGGGAGTCGCGCCCGCCGGTTCCGTGGCCAGACTGCGGCGCAGTTCGTCCTCGGCCTCCACCGTGGACACGAACAGCAGCTCGTCCTCGCCTTCCAGCGGATCGTCGGGCTGGGGGACGATCACCCGGCCGCCGCGCAGGATCGTCACCAGGGCGACGTCGCGGGGCAGGGCGAGCGTACGCACCGCGCGACCGGCCAGCGCGGTGTCGGTGGGCAGGGTGATCTCGACGAGGTTCGCCTGACCCTGACGCAGCGTCATCAGCCGGACCAGGTCGCCGACCGAGACCGCTTCCTCGGCCAGCGAGGCCAGCAGCCGCGGTGTCGAGACCGCGACGTCCACACCCCAGGAACCGTCGAACAGCCACTCGTTGCGCGGATCGTTGACCCGCGCGACCACGCGGCGCACCCCGAATTCGGTCTTGGCGAGCAGGCTGAACACGAGATTGGCCTTGTCGTCGCCGGTGGCCGCGATCACCACCTCGTAGTCCTGCAGGCCCGCTTCCTCGAGCAGTTCGAGTTCACAGGCGTCGCCGTGCATCCAGACGGCCGAGGGGGCGACCGTCGGGTCGATATGGTCGAGCCGGCGCTCGAGCAGGGTGACCCGATGCCCGCCCCGCAGCAATTCCTGGGCGATGGAGCGGCCGACGGCGCCTGCTCCCGCGATCGCTACGTTCACGACTTGTCCTCGCTCGAAGGGGCGGTGGCGGCGACGGCGACGGCCTCGCCGACCTTGTCGGAGACGGCGGCGATGTAGACCGTGTCGTCGGCCTGCAGCACCGTTTTGCTGGTGGGCAGCAGCGCCTGCCCGAAGCGGACCAGGAAGGCCACCCGCACCGGCACCGCATCCTCCAGATCCCGCACGGTACGCCCGTACCAGTCCTCGTGCAGGACGAGTTCGGTGACCGATCCGGTGCCCGTGGGGTCGCGCCAGGTGGCGGTGGTTTCGTCACCGGTGAGCGTGCGCAGGAACCGGTCGGTGGTCCACGGCACGGTGGCGATGGTGGGAATGCCGAGCCGCTCGTAGACCGCCGCGCGCTTGGCGTCGTAGATGCGGGCCACCACCCGTTCGACCCCGAAGGTCTCGCGGGCCACGCGTGCGGAGATGATGTTGGAGTTGTCGCCGTTGGACACCGCGGCGAACGCGCCCGCGCGCTCGATGCCCGCGCGGGTCAGCACGCCCCGATCGAAGCCGACGCCGGTGACCCGTTCACCGGGAAAGTCCTTGCCCAGGCGCAGGAATGCGCCCGGATCCCGGTCGATCACGGCTACCTCGTGGCCGATCCGGACCAGGGCGCGTGCCAATGCGGAGCCGACTCGGCCGCACCCCATGATCACTACGTACACCGTGTCAACCCCAATTCCGCCGAAAACCGTGGTGTGCGGTCTGGTTCCCTCTCGAGGGAACCGTACCCGTTGACGGTTCCCCGCAGCATGTTCCCCCATCGGCCGGGACCGAAACGCGAGTGAACCGCCCGCTATGTCACATCCGGTCCTGCCCTTATGCTGTGCCGAGTGTCCAAGTTGACGACGGCCGTCAAGCGTATGGTGGTCGGCCGCCCTTTCCGTAGCGATTCCCTGGGACATACCCTGCTGCCCAAGCGGATCGCGCTGCCCGTCTTCGCCTCCGACGCTCTGTCATCGGTGGCGTACGCGCCCGAGGAGATCTTCCTCGTGCTCTCCACGGCGGGTTTGTCCGCCTACGTCTACACGCCGTGGATCGGGCTGGCGGTCGCGACCGTGATGGCGGTCGTGGTCGCCAGTTATCGGCAGAATGTGCACGCCTATCCGTCCGGTGGCGGTGACTACGAGGTTGCGACGGTCAATCTCGGCCCGATGGCCGGGCTCACCGTCGGCAGTGCGTTGATGGTCGACTACGTCCTCACCGTCGCGGTGTCGATCTCCTCGGCGGCGTCGAACATCGGGTCCGCTGTGCCGTTCGTGTCCACCCACAAGGTGCTGTTCGCGGTGGCGGCGATCGTTCTGCTGACCGCCATGAATCTGCGCGGGGTGCGCGAATCGGGGACCACGTTCTCGATTCCCACCTACGGCTTCATGATCGGGATCTTCCTGATGCTGGCCTGGGGGGCGGTACGGATCTTCGTCTTCGGCGACGACCTGCACGCCGAATCCTCCGGATTCGGTCTCAACGGCAACGAATCACATCTGCAGGGCATCGCGTTCACCTTCCTCATCGCGCGCGCGTTCTCCTCCGGATGTGCGGCGCTGACCGGCGTGGAGGCGATCAGCAACGGCGTGCCCGCGTTCCGCAAGCCGAAATCCCGCAATGCCGCCACGACACTGCTGATGCTGGGCGTCATCGCCGTCACCCTGCTGATGGGCATCATCCTGATGGCGCGCAAGCTCGGTGTCGTCTTTGCGGCGAACTCGTCCGATCTGGTCGGGGCGCCGGCCGGTTATGAACAGAAGACGCTGGTCGCTCAGCTGGCGCACACGATCTTCGACGGTTTCCCGCTGGGCTTCTTCTACATCACCATCGTCACCGCGCTGATCCTGGTGCTGGCCGCGAACACCGCCTTCAACGGCTTCCCGGTGCTCGGCTCGATCCTGGCGCAGGACCGGTTCCTGCCCCGGCAGCTGCACACCCGTGGCGACCGGCTGGCGTTCAGCAACGGCATCCTGTTCCTCTCCGGCGCCGCGATCGCGTTCGTGGTGCTGTTCGGCGCCGAGGTGACGCGGCTCATTCAGCTCTACATCGTCGGTGTGTTCGTCTCGTTCGTGCTGAGCCAGACCGGCATGCTGCGGCACTGGACGCGGCTGTTGCGTACCGAAACCGATCCGGCGGTGCGCCGGCGGATGCTGCGCTCACGCGTCATCAACGCCATCGGCCTGACCATGACCGGCGCCGTGCTGATCATCGTGCTCATCACGAAATTCCTCGCCGGCGCCTGGATCGCGATCGTCACCATGGCCGCGATCTTCGGCCTGATGCGGCTGATCCGCCGCCACTACGACACCGTTGGGCGCGAACTCGAGGAGCAGGAGTTCACCGGGGTGCTGCCCAGCCGCACCCATTCGATCGTGCTGGTATCGAAACTGCATCTGCCGACGCGGCGCGCGCTCGCCTACGCCCGGGCCACCCGGCCGGACACGCTGGAGGCGGTCACCGTCAACGTCGACGAACCCGACACCCGGGCGCTGGTGCGGGAGTGGGCCGACAGCGATATTCCGGTGCCGCTCAAGGTGATCGAATCGCCCTACCGCGAAATCACCAAGCCGGTGGTGGATTACGTGAAGCGGGTGCGCAAGGATTCGCCGCGCGATGTGGTGACGGTCTTCATCCCCGAATACGTGGTCGGCCACTGGTGGGAGCAGTTGCTGCACAACCAGAGTGCGCTGCGGCTCAAGGGCCGGTTGCTGTTCGAGCCGGGCGTGATGGTGACGAGCGTGCCGTGGCAGCTGAGTTCGTCGGCCAAGGCACGCCGCCCCGAAGTGGTCAACGCCCCGGGCTCGGTTCGCCGCGGTTACGAGGATCGTTCGTGAGTGCCGGGCCGGACTGGTCCGGACGCACCCCGCAGGTGCGGCTGGGACCACCCGGCCACGGTGGTTTCTGCGTCGCCCGGCACGAGGGCCGGGTGCTCTTCGTCCGGCACGGTCTGCCCGGGGAACTGGTGCGTGCCCGGGTGACCGAGGACCGCGGCGGCTCGTTCTGCCGCGCCGAGGCGATCGACATTCTGGAAGCGTCGCCGGACCGCGTGCCGCCGAATTGCCCGGTCTCGGGTCCCGGCGGCGCCGGCTGCTGCGATTTCGCCTTCGCCACCCCGCAGGCGCAGCGTGCCCTGAAGGCGTCGGTCGTCCGCGAGCAGTTGCGGCGGCTCGCGCATTGGGAGACCGACATCGTCGTGGAAATGCTCCCGGTGCGCGAGACCGGTCTCGGGTCCCGGGCGGGTGGTGCGGGACGCTCCCGCGGGCCGGCGACCGGGTCCGAGCCGGATGCCGAACACCGGCTCCGCGAGGATGCGACCGTGGTCGTCCCCGGCGCCGAGGCGCCCGAGGTGGGGTGGCGCACTCGGGTGCGATTGGTTGTCGATGCCGAGGGACGCGCCGGCGTACACCGGTATCGCAGCAGTGACGTGATCACGGATTTGCGCTGCCCCCAACCTGTTTCGGGCGCGATGGACGGCATCGCCGACCGCGCGTGGACTCCCGGCGCCGAATTGGTGATCGCCGTCGACGCGGACGGCCTGCGCCATATCGTGGAAGTCGCGCCGCCGGCCGCACCCCCGCGGCGTGGAGGCGATCGCCGCGCGACCGCCGCGCGCCGTGCCGCCGCCCACGCGCGGCGCGCGGAACGCGTGGTGTCCGGCAGCGGACGGGCGGTGCAGTATGTGGCCGGTCGCCGCTGGGAGGTCTCGGCGACCGGCTTCTGGCAGCCGCATCGCGATGCTGCGCAACGCTATTCGGATGTGGTGGCCGAGTGGGCCGACCTCGCTCCGGGCGCCACCGCATGGGATTTGTACTGCGGTGCCGGTGTCTTCGCCGCGCGCCTGGCCGAGCAGACCGGTCCCGGCGGATCCGTGCTCGGCGTCGAATCCGCGCGCTCGGCGGTGGCCGACGGCGCCGCTGCCCTGCGCGACCTGCCCGCCGTCGACCTGCGCTCCGATCGGGTCGAACGCTGGATCGCCGCCCAGGATCGCGCCCCCGAGGTCGTCGTCCTCGATCCGCCGCGTGCGGGCGCCGGGAAACAGGTCATCACCCCGCTCACCGCCGCCGCGCCCGCGCGCATCGTCCACATCGGTTGCGATCCAGCGGCTTTCGCGCGGGACGTGGGCCTCTACCGGGAGGCGGGTTACCGAGTACGCGAGCTGCGCGCCTTCGATGCCTTCCCCGCGACGCATCACGTGGAGTGCCTGGCGCTGTTCGAACGGGCGTAGACAGCGGCGGCGCCGTCGACGAGTCGGCCGGTAATCCCGCCGGACAGGCGTCGCGGTCGTACGTGACGGGGGAGCTGTCGGAGACGGCGTCCTGCTGCCGGCGAGATCTGTTGCGGTTCAATTCAACTGCCAGGTCGCCCGCAGATCCGCGGTGACCTCGTGCTCACCGTATTCGACCGGAACCGGGGCGCCCGGGGCCGCTGATCGAGCGGCGACGAAACGGATGTCGCCGCGGGGTTCCGGTGTCGCCGAGGCGTTTTCGGTGATCTCCAGCACCGGTCCGAGCGCGCGTTCGGCGCGGGCCGCGTAGCGGCGGGCGCGGTCGAGGGCGTCGTCCCACGCCGCTTCGCGGGCGCGGATCAGCAGGTCGGCGCGGTCGGCGACGGTGAGGTTCAGCCCGCCCAAGCGGACATCGTCGCCCCCGGCCTCCACGGCCCGGGCGATCACGGCCGCGGGATCGGCGGCCGCGTGATCGGAAGCTGTGGCTGCGCCGGCGGCGGCGGGATCGGCCGGGATGCGCAGGTTCACTGTCAGCGAGGTGGTCGCCACGTACCCGGTGATGCGTGTGCCCTCGTTCTCGGTCCACGTCGTCTCGGTCCGCACGGACAATCCGGTGGTGGCGATATCGCTCGCGGCGACGCCGTCGGCGCGCAGGGCGCCGGTGACCGCCGCGGTGCGTTCACCGGCCCGGCCGTAGGCCGCCGCCACCGCCTCGGCGCGCGTTTCGATCGAGATCGATACCTGCATCCGATCGGGCGTCGCCGTGGCCACCCCGTGACCGAACGTCGTGACGGTGGCGGGACGGGAAATATCGGCTCGCTGCTGCGCTGAAGTATCGGCTCGCTGCTGCTCGGCGGTCATATCGTCCTTCCTGCGGGCGGGACGGGCAGTCACCCACTGTAATGCGGGTGATCTATGTCGAGCCTCACACCGATATCGGATGTCGCAGCTCGCCGGTCGTTCCCGTCGTCGGGGCCCGACGCGGCTCCGTAGACTGTTCGAAACAGATGAGCCACGGAGAGGGAGCGAGAACGGTGGGAGTTCTTTCCCGGGTCGATACGCCCGAGGACCTGCGCCGGCTGACGGTGCCGCAGCTGCGCGAGCTGGCCGAGGAGATTCGGGAGTTCCTGGTCCGCAAAGTAGCGGTGACCGGCGGTCATCTGGGCCCGAATCTGGGGGTGGTGGAATTGACCATCGCCCTGCACCGGGTCTTCGACTCCCCGGCCGATCCGATCATCTTCGACACCGGCCACCAGGCCTACGTGCACAAGATCCTCACCGGCCGCAAGGACAAATTCGATCGGCTGCGCAAACAGGGCGGCCTGTCCGGCTACCCGAGCCGCGCCGAGAGCGAGCACGACTGGGTGGAGTCCTCGCACGCCTCGGCCTCGCTGTCCTATGCCGACGGTCTGGCCAAGGCCTTCGCGCTGACCGGGCAGGATCGCCACGTGGTCGCCGTCGTCGGTGACGGTGCGCTCACCGGCGGCATGTGCTGGGAGGCGTTGAACAATATCGCCGCGGGCCCGGATCGGTCGCTGATCATCGTGGTCAACGACAACGGCCGCTCGTATTCGCCGACCATCGGCGGATTGGCCGACCGGCTGACCGCGCTGCGCATGCAACCGGTCTACGAACAGGCGCTCGACGCCACCAAGCGCTTCGTCCAGGGCATTCCGCGCGTCGGCAGCTCGGCCTATTCGATGCTGCACGCGCTCAAGGCCGGCATCAAGGACGCGGTCGCCCCGCAGGAGCTGTTCAGCGATCTCGGGCTCAAATACGTCGGCCCGGTGGACGGGCACGATCCGGTGGCGCTCGAGGCCGCGCTGCGCCGCGCCAAGGATTTCGGCGGCCCGGTCGTGGTGCACGCGGTGACGCTCAAGGGCCGCGGATATCAGCCCGCGGTCGACCACGTCGCCGACCAGATGCATTCCATCGGCGCCATCGACCCCGAGACCGGACAGCCGACCGGCGGCAAGACCGTCGGATGGACATCGGTGTTCTCCGAGGAACTGATCCGCCACGGTGAACAGCGCGACGATATCGTCGCCCTCACCGCCGCCATGTCGGGGCCGACCGGGCTCGCGCCGTTCGGTGAGCGGTTCCCCGACCGGCTGTTCGATGTGGGTATCGCCGAGCAGCATGCGATGACCTCAGCCGCCGGACTGGCGCTGGGGGGTCTGCATCCGGTGGTGGCGATCTACTCGACCTTCCTCAACCGCGCCTTCGATCAGCTGCTGATGGATGTGGCGCTGCTGAAGCTGCCGGTGACCCTGGTGCTGGACCGCGCCGGCATCACCGGTGACGACGGCGCCAGCCACAACGGCATGTGGGATCTGTCGGTGCTGGGCATCGTGCCCGGCATCCGCGTCGCCGCCCCGCGCGATGCGGTGACCCTGCGCGAGGAACTGGCCGAGGCGCTGGCCGTCGCCGACGGGCCGACCGCCCTGCGTTTCCCGAAAGGTCCTGTCGTCGAGGAGGTTTCGGCGCTGGAACGGCTCGACGGTGTCGACGTGCTCCGGATGCCGGAAGGGTCCTCGGCGCAAGCGGTGCGCGGTGACGTCCTGCTCGTGGCGGTAGGCGCGCTCGGCGCCACCGCGGTCGCCGCGGCGGATCTGCTGGCGGATCGTGGGGTTTCGGTGACGGTGGTGGACCCGCGCTGGGTGCTGCCGGTCTCCGACACCATCGTCAAACTGGCCGAGAACTATCGCATGGTGGTCACCGTCGAGGACGGCGGCCTGCACGGCGGTATCGGATGCACCGTCTCCGCGCGGCTGCGCGATTCCGGACTCGACGTGCCGACTCGCGAGCTCGGCGTGCCGCAGCAGTTCCTCGAGCACAGCTCGCGCGCCCAGATCCATCAGGAGCTGGGCCTGACGGCCGAGAACATCGCCGAGCGCGTTACCCGGTGGCTGACCGGTGGTGCGGTGTAGATTCTGAAACCGGTTACAGTTTTCGTCGCCGGTAGGAGTCTGCATGTCGTTCGTGCTCGTCGAGAAGCCTCGCCCGCAGATCGCGCTGGTCACCCTGAACCGGCCCGAACGCATGAATGCCATGGCGTTCGACGTCATGATCCCGCTGCGGGAGACGCTCGAGTCCGTGGCCGCCGACAACGAGGTCCGCGTCGTCGTGCTTACCGGCGCGGGCCACGGGTTCTGCTCCGGCGCCGATCTGCAGGGCGCCGGCCGGGTCCCGAATATCGAGGGCCTCACCCGCACCACCGTGGCGCGGCGTTCGATGGATCTGCTCGACAATGTGATGACCACGCTGCGGCGCATGCATCAGCCGGTGATCGCGGCGATCAACGGGGCCGCGATCGGCGGTGGGTTCTGCCTGAGTATGGCCACCGATATCCGCATCGCATCGGAGCAGGCCTATTTCCGTGCCGCCGGCATCAACAACGGACTGACCTCCGCCGAACTCGGCATCAGTTACCTGTTGCCGCGCGCGATCGGCGCCTCCCGCGCCTTCGAGATCATGCTGTCCGGCCGTGACATCGACGCCGCCGAGGCCGAGCGGATCGGCTTGGTCTCCCGCACGGTCGCCGCCGACAAACTTCTCGACACGTGTTACGAACTGGCCGAACGCATCATCGGCTACAGCCGGGTCGGCACCGAGCTCACCAAGCGGATGCTGTGGAGCGGGATGGAGGCCGGCAGCCTGGAATCACATATGCAGCACGAAGGTACGGCGCAACTGTACGTGCGGCTGACCACCGAGAATTTCGACGAGGCCATCCGCGCGCGCCGCGACCGGCGCACACCGGTCTACGAGGACTGAGCCGGCTCCGGGAACAGCGCCGCGGCCAGCTCGGGAACCGCCAATTCGCGTTGCCAGGTCCGGGCGCCCCCGGCCTCGAGATATTTGTCGATCACGGCCGCGGGGTCCGGCGGCGTTGCGCCGGTGCGGAATTCGGGCATCCCGTCCCAGCACAGCCGGCGCAACAGATCGGGAGTCAGCAGATTCTCCACCGGCACCGCGTGTCGTTCCGACAGTCCGTTCATCGCCGCTCGGGCTGCCGCCAGGCGAGCCGCTGCGACCGGATCGCGGCGCTCCCAGCGATTGACCGGCGGCGGACCGTCGAACGGCTGCGACATCGGCGGCAACTCCGAATCCGGCAGCGCGCGAGCACGTTCCACCGCGGTGAGCCATTCCCGCGAATATCTGCGCTGCCGCGGACCACCGAACACCGGCAGGGCGCGCAACTGCGGCACCGTCTTCGGATCCGCCTGTGCCGCGGCGATGATCGCCGAATCCGGCAGAATCCGCGCCGGGGCCACATCGCGATGACGCGCGATACCGTCACGCGCCGTCCACAATTCGCGGACGGTCGCGAGCTGCCGCGCCCGCCGCAGCGTGTGGATGCCCGAGGTGCGTCGCCAGCGATCCGGCTTCGGCGGCGCGGGCCGGGCGGTGCGCACATGGTCGAATTCCTGTGCGGCCCAATCGGATTTACCCTGATCGCTCAGCGTTGCCGCGACCTCGTCGCGCAATTCGACCAGCAGTTCCACGTCCAGGGCCGCGTAGTTGAGCCAGTCCTGCGGCAGCGGCCGGGTCGACCAGTCGGCCGCGCCGTGTCCCTTGCGCAGTTCCCGGCCCAGCAGCCGCGCCACCATAGCGGCCAATCCGACCCGCTCGAATCCGGCCAACCGGCCACCCAGTTCGGTGTCGAACAGCCGGGCCGGTCGCAGCCCCAGTTCGGCCAGGCACGGCAGGTCCTGGTCGGCCGAGTGCAGCACCCATTCCAGGTCGTTGATCACCGCCGCCAAGGCGTCCACCGCGGCCGGATCCGGAATCGGGTCGATGAGGAAGGTCCCGCTGCCGCGCCGGCGCAATTGGATCAGATAGGCCCGGTTGGAGTAGCGGAATCCGGAGGCGCGTTCGGCGTCGACGGCCAGCGGGCCGGAACCGGCGGCCAGCGCGGCGGCCGCTTCCGCGATCTCACGGGCGGAATCGAGAACCGGAGGAATGCCGTCGGCCGGGGCGAGCAGAGGAACCACGCTGTCCGCGTCCTGCTGCGCGGGCTGGTGCTGCGATGCGGGTGATGTCCTCGCGAGGGTGTCGGACTCGTCGGCTTCGGGCATAGCCCGAACTCTACGTGTCGCTCAGAACTGGTCGTCGGCAATCTGCGGATGCGGCCGCAAATGGGTGATGCCGGCCGGGGGCAGTCCCGCCGCGTAGGCCAGCACCTCGCAGAACGCCTCGACATGCGGGGCCAGCTGGGGTGAACCGACCGTCCACGAGGCGCGCAACTCCAGCTGATAGGCGCGCGGCGGCCCGGCGATATCGCCGTAGCGGACCGAACTCGTGGAGGTCACCGTGCCGCCGAGCGCCGTGAACTCCTCGCCGCGCGATTCCAGGGCGTCGACCAGCCAGCTCCAGGCGACCTCCGGCAGCAGCGGATCGCCGGCCAGGGCCGCGTCGATATCGGCCTGGATGTAGGCCACCAATCGGAAAACGCCGTGCCAGGCCTCGTGCCCGTTCGGGTCGTGCAGCAGGATCAGGCGACCGAAGGCGTCGTCGTCGGAATCGACCGGGATGACATTGGTGTCGGGATGCTTGACCTCGGCTCCGATGGCGTACGAATAGGGTGCCAGGCGTTGTGGGGGCCGGATCGGTGCGAGCTCGATCCGAGGATGGACGGATGCGGTGCCCATCGCATCGACCGCGGCGCGAAACTGGGCTGGTTCGCTGTCAGGGCCCGGGGTCGGTGCGGCGCCGTCGCGGAAGTCGAGCGGTGTCACGACTGTGAACGGTAGACCTCTCCGGTGTCCGGCACGCGGAGGCGCGCCGCTACGGGCGCTGTGACCGGGCGTGGACGGCCGCGCGGGTAGGCGCCCGGCGGCGGCATACGATAGCGGGGATGAGCACACCAACCCGCCGCCGCTTGCCCGATGCGCCCTTCCTCGCCGCCGCCACCGGCGCCGGACCCGGCCGCCGTCCCGTCTGGTTCATGCGGCAGGCCGGACGGTCCCTGCCCGAGTACCGCGAACTACGCGCGGGCATCGGGATGCTGGAGTCGTGTTTCGATCCGGAGCTGGTGTGCGAGATCACGCTGCAGCCGATCCGCCGCCACGGTGTGGACGCGGCAATCCTGTTCTCCGACATCGTCGTTCCGCTCAAGGCGGCCGGCATCGAGCTCGATATCGTGCCCGGCGTGGGGCCGGTGATCGCGAATCCGGTGCGCTCGGTCGACGATGTGCGCGCGCTGCCGCGGCTGCGCCGCGAGGAGGTCGGCGCGATCACCGACGGTGTGCGGCTGTTGCTCGACGAACTCGGCGAGACGCCGCTCATCGGATTCGCCGGTGCCCCTTTCACTCTCGCGTCCTATCTGGTGGAGGGCGGCCCCAGCCGCAACCACGAGCGGACCAAGGCGCTGATGCTCGGCGACCCGCAAACCTGGCACGCGCTGCTCGGTGTGCTCACCGATATCACCGTGGAATTCCTGCGCGCCCAGATCGGGGCCGGGGTGGACGCGGTGCAATTGTTCGACTCGTGGGCGGGCGCGTTGTCGCTGGCGCAGTACCGGGAATTCGTTCTGCCGCATTCGGAACGGGTTTTCGCCGAGATCGGGCAGGCTGGTGTGCCGCGTATCCACTTCGGGGTCGGCACGGGTGAACTGCTGGGTGCGATGGGGGAGGCGGGAGCCGATGTCGTCGGCGTCGATTGGCGGGTGCCGCTGACTGCCGCCGCGCGCCGCGTCGGGCCCGGAAAAGCCTTGCAGGGCAATCTCGATCCGGCCGTCCTGTTCGCGGGCAGCGAGGTCGTCGAGCGTGAGATCCGCCGCATCGCCCACGAGGCCGACGAGGCGATCACCCTCGGCGCCACCGGTCATATCTTCAACCTGGGCCACGGCGTGTTGCCCGACACCGACCCCGGCGCCATCACCGCGGCGGTCGAACTGATCCACAGCCTGCCCACGCCGCTGTAAGCCGCCATCGTCGCCAGTGGTGCGGCGGACGCACGCACTTGGAACCGTGAGCGTGGCATCGAGGCGGTACCCGGGCGCCCCTCGCGAGGCGAGTACGTTGCAGGGGTGCGGTAGCGTCGCGCGCCGGCGCGGGGACGAGTTGAGGAGCAGGTATGCGGGTCGTGGTGGTCGGTGGCGGGATCAGTGGTCTGGTCGCGGCGTATCGGCTGCGAGTGGCCCTCGGCTCGGAGCTCGAACTGGTGCTGGTGGAGCGGCGCGACCGGGTCGGTGGCATTCTGCACACCGGTGAGCTGGCAGGGGAGCCGGTGGATCTGGGCGCGGAGGCGTTCGTGGGCCGACGGCCCGAAATCCCGGCGCTGCTCGCAGAGTTGGGGCTGACCGAGCAACTGGTGCATCCGGCCGGGCGGCGACCGTTGATCTGGTCCGGCGGCACCGCCCACCCACTGCCCGAAGGCACGCTGATGGGCATTCCCGCCGGGCCCGATGCCGTGGCCGGCCTGGTGGACGCCGAGACGCTCGACCGGATCGCCGCCGAGCCGAGTCGGCCGCTGCGCTGGGAACGCGGCGGCGACGTGTCGGTCGCCGAACTGGTCGGCGACCGTTTCGGTGCGCAGGTGGTGCAACGCAGTGTCGATCCGCTGCTGGGCGGGGTGTATGCCGGGCGCGCGGAGTCGATCGGGGTGCGCGCGGCGCTGCCGCCCCTGGCCGCCGCCCTCGACGCCGGCGCCCCGAATCTCACCCGGGCGGTCGCCGACGCCCTGCCGCCGCCGTCCACGGCCCCGGTTTTCGGCGGCCTGCGCGACGGATATCGGGTCCTGCTCGACGCCCTGCGGGAGGCCGCCGCGCCGAAGGTCGAAACCGATACGGCCGCAACGGGTCTGGTGCGTACGGCCACCGGCTGGCGGATCGATCCGGTCGGCGAGGCCGACGCGGTGATCCTCGCCACCCCGGCGCCCGTCACCGCCGAGTTGCTACGGTCGGTGGCCCCGGAAGCAGCCGCGGCCGCGGCCGGTATCGAACTGTCCTCATCCGCCGTGGTCGCCCTGGGCCTGCCGGCCGACACCCCACTGCCCGACAATTCCGGCATTCTGGTCGCCACCGGAGAACCGTTGCGCGCCAAGGCCTTTACCCTCTCCAGCCGCAAATGGCCGCATCTGGCCGAGCGCGACGTGGCGCTGGTACGCGCCTCGTTCGGCCGCTTCGGTGACGACACTCCGCTGAGCTGGTCGGACGATGATCTCGTCGCGGCAGCCGTGGCCGACCTCTCCACCGTGACCGGTCTCGCGATCCACCCCGAAACGGCCCTGGTGCAACGCTGGCGCGGCGGCCTCCCGCAGTACGCGCCCGGCCACACCACTCGCATCGCCGAAGTGGAATCGGCGGTTGCCGCACTGCCCGGCCTCGCGATCGCCGGTGCGTACCTGCACGGCGTCGGCGTCCCGGCCTGTGCGGCCTCGGGAACCGCTGCGGCGCAACGCATTCTGGCCCGGTGATCGATTCGGCGTGCCGCCGGCCTGCCTCGCCCGGCGAGGCGACGCCGGGAATACCGTTGCGCGACGCGCCGTAGTGGACAAGCGGGCTGCAGGGCGCCCGCGCCGCGCGTCGGCTCGTTTTCGGGAACAGACCTGCCGAACGACCCGTGCTCCTGTCCGGCCTTCCGGCGGGCTGCCCAGGTCGGTGGAAGACTGGCTTCCGAGCGGCCCGGTCGGCTGCGGCGGCGGCGCACAGCAATGCCGGTGCCGAGTGACCAGCCGACTGTCCCGTGCAGAACCCGATCGGCCCGCATCGGCCCGGGAAGACAGGCCTGCGATCCCACGCTCTCCCTCGCCGATTGCGGGCTGTCGACGCGCATCGAACGGGTGGCGGACAACCGATATCGGCCGACTGCGTGCGGGCGCCTGTACGCGAAGCGACCGTGCCGAACAACACGGGTGCGGGCGTTCTGCTGGAAACCGCCCAGTGGCACGATGGAGGCTATGGCGCGACTCGATTACCAAGCTCTCAATTCGACCATCCGGTATCTGATGTTCTCGGTGTTCCAGGTCAAACCCGGAGTGCTGGGGGATCAGCGCGACACCGTGGTCAAGCAGGCGCGGGAATTCTTCGACTCGCTCGAGGAGCGTGGCGTCGTGGTCCGCGGGCTCTACGACGTGGCGGGTTTGCGCGCCGACGCCGATTTCATGATCTGGTGGCATGCCGAGAGGATCGAGGATCTGCAGGCCGCCTACGCCGATTTCCGGCGCACCACCGATCTGGGGCGCGCGAGCACGCCGGTGTGGAGCAACGCCGCCCTGCATCGCCCCGCGGAGTTCAACAAGAGCCACATTCCGGCCTTCCTGGCCGGCGAGGAACCGGGCAACTACATCTGCGTCTACCCGTTCGTGCGCTCCTACGACTGGTACCTGCTGCCCGACGAGGAGCGTCGCCGCATGCTCGCCGACCACGGCAAGCAGGCCCGTGCCTATCCGGACGTGCGGGCCAACACCGTGGCCTCGTTCGCCCTCGGCGACTACGAGTGGATTCTCGCCTTCGAGGCCCCGGAACTGCACCGCATCGTCGACCTGATGCGCGATCTGCGTGCCACCGACGCCCGCAACCACGTGCGCGAGGAGATTCCGTTCTTCAGCGGCCCGCGCGTGGATGTCGAGCAGCTGGTCAACGCCCTGCCCTGAGCCTCGACGCCCTGCCCTGAGCCTCGAAATCACCGCCCTGAGCGGTGCGATCCGCCGGTGCCCCCGGAATTCGGGGCGTGCCGGGATGCGACCGGGCCCGTAGGGTCTTCCCGTCAGCTCGGTCGCGCGCCTGCTCGGCGCGCGATCCGCAGCGGTCGGCGGATCGCATCCGGCACTCTCGGGCGGTGAGTTTTTACCGGCGCCGCGATCAGCCCGCCGCGTCGTCCGAGGGGTGCAGGCGCAGCGCGATCGAGTTGATGCAATACCGCTTGTCGGTGGGGGTCGGATAACCCTCGCCCTCGAAGACGTGCCCGAGGTGGCTGTGGCAGTTGGCGCACACCACCTCGACCCGGCGCATCCCCAGCGAGTCGTCGGCCCGCAGAATCACCGCATCGGAATCGGCCGGATCGAAGAACGACGGCCACCCGCAATGCGAATGGAACTTCTCGGTGCTGCGGAACAATTCGGCGCCGCAGGCCCGGCAGGTGTAGACGCCGGTGGTTTCGGTATCGGTGTATTCACCGGTGAAGGCGCGTTCGGTGCCCGCTTCGCGCAGCACCGCGTATTCCTGCGGGGTCAGCCGCGCCCGCCACTGCTGCGGGCTCAGCTCGATCTTGGGTGCCGGAAGCGATGAAGTCGCGGGCGAACCATCCTGTGAGCTCATGACGCGAGTCTAGTGGCGTCGCGCGACCATCCTCGGGACGCGACCGATCACCGCAGGTCAGCGCAGTGCACCGGCCTCCGGCTGCGCCGTCGGTTCCCTGGTGTCGTCGTCGGGCAGCGGTTCGTGGCGATCGATGCGTGGCGCCGGATCGGCAGTCGCGGCCGGAGCCTTGGTGGTCGTCTCGGGCAACAGGAACGCCGGTTCGATCCCCGAATCCAGCCGGCCCTCGCGCCGCGCCGCGAGATACCGGTCGCCGAGGACGCAGAACGTCACGATCAGCAGCAGCGCCCAGCCGAAGGTGACGCGCAGGTACTCGAGCGCCCGCCCGGTGCTCTGCCAGTGGTCGAGCAGCCATTTGTCGTAGGTCATGAACCCGAAGATCGCCAGCCAGGCCGGCCAGTTGCGCAGCACCGAATTGCGCAGCACCACCGTCATGAGGAACGGGAACAGCATCATCGAGTAGTACTGCTGTCCCAGACCCGACAGCAGCCAGGACGCGATCAGGATGATGCCGGCGGTGGTGCAGACGAAGAACACTTCGTCCTCGCGGCAGTACCGGTACAGCAGCCACAGCGAGATCAGCACCAGCACACCGAGCACGATGCGCATACTCCAGGTCAGCCATATCGGCAGTCCGTAGTACTCGGCATTGCCCGCGATCGCGCTGTTGAAGTAGTCGCGCGATTTGAGCAGATAGGGCAGCGTGCGATGGACGAAGTCCATCGGATCCTTGGTCAGCGGCCACGCGACCGCCATCAGCACCACCGGCACGCCGATCGCGGTGATGAACACCTGCCACTGGCGGCGCGCCAGCGGTATCAGCAGCATCGGCGCCAGCGTCGGTTTGACCGCGATCGTGAGTCCCATGACCAGCCCGGCCAGCAGATCGCGCCGTTGCAACAGCAGGTGGATGAACAGCACCTCGGCCAGCAGCAGGCACCCGTTGACATTGCCGAAACCCAGTGTGTTGATGACGGTTTCGGAGGCGAACATCAGCAACAGCAGCAGCGGCGCGGCCACCGATTTCGTCGAGAATTTGAACAGCCGCAGCAGCAGATACCAGGCCAGGATGATCGCCACCGCGTTGAGCGCGATGAAGCACCAGCGCGATTTCTCCGGGTCGATCAGCGCGAGCGGCGCGATCAGCAGGGTGCCGCTGGGTGGGTACAGATAGTGCGGGTCGACCAGGTCGAAGTTCTCGCCGTAGATGGCGCGCCCGTTGAGGAAGGCCAGCGACGCCTTGTAGACCGGTGCGAAATCGTCGGTGATGGAGAAGTTGGTCCCTTTGACGATGACCTGATGCAGCACTGTGAGGATCGCAAACGGCCACAGTGCGAAGTTGAACACTTCGGCGGTGGTGCGAGCGGTGCGCGGCTCGAGCTGACGAAGGAACACTGGGGCACGGTACACCGGAAACCTGCGCGATGGTTGCGCGGACCCGCCGTCGGGCGTGCGGGTGACCGCTTTTGCCGGGTGTGCGCCCGGCCACTTCGTGCGTGGCCGCACGATAACCTCAGGCCGGGCAGGCGGTGCCGTCGGCGGGCAGCGTGCCGTCCTCGAGATAGCCGGCGATGTTCTGCTGCGCACAGCCCGAATGGGTGAACACCGGATGCCCCCAGCCCTGCCACTGCACGGTGGAGGTGCGCGCGCCCGCCGCACCCAGCGCGCCGGTGACCGAGGATCGCCCGTCGCCGCCGACGACGGGATCGGCGGCCGTACCCAGCACCAGCACCGGCAGGGTGAACTTGTCCGGCAGGCGCGGCGCCTGCGTCACCGGCCACGCCGAACATTCCATCAGTCCGGTCGCCGCCGTCTTACCGAAGGCGGGATACTTGGCAGCCCACTCGATCTCGAGCTGCTTGGCGCGGTCGGGGGTGGCGGGCTGCTGGTTGTCGCTACAGCGGGAGACGAATTGCCCGTCGGCTCCCACCGCTGCCGCCTCCCGGGTGACCAGAGCCTGCAAAGGCCCCTGATCGCCGCGTCCGGCCGCCGAGAGGGCATCGGCCAGTTCGGTGGTGCGCGCGGCCTGATCCGCGCGCGGGTCGCCGAGGAACGCGGTGATCGTGGTGGTCAGCGCCGATGCCGACAGGGCGCCGAGTTGTCCCGCTCCCGCCCGGTTGATCAGATCGGTGATCGCGGCCCGCGGATCCGCGCCCAGTGCGCATCCGAGATCGGCGCAGCGGCGGGCGAATCCGGTCAGCGCCGCCTCGGCGCCCTTCACCTGCTGTTCGGTGCGCGTCACCGCATCGGTGTTCGCCGGTTCCGGCGAATCGAGCACCAGCCGGGCCAGCCGGTCGCCGAATTTGGCGGCGTAGCTCAGCGCCACGCGCGCGCCGTTTCCGGTGCCCAGCAGATCGATGTGGTCGACCTGCCACTGCTTGCGCAGTTGTTCGATGTCGTCGGCGGCGTGCGGGGCGTCGAAGGTGCCCTGATAGGGCTGCAGGAAGTCCTGGCAGGCGACGGTGGCGTTCTGGCTCAGGGTCGCCACCGCATCCACCCGGTCGCCGCCACCGGGGGCGAACTGGCCGTTGTCGGCCAGCCCCTGCCGGGTGTCGTCGGGCAGGCAGTCGATCGGCTGGGAGCTGCCGATACCGCGCCGATCCACCCCTACCACCGGCCGGCTCGCCAGAATCGCCGCGCCCGGCCCGGAGACCAGACCGGCGACGGTCGCGGTGGAGGATCGATCGCCGCCGGAGGTCACTACCAGCGGTGCCGCGTCGGCGGGCGTCTGCGGCGTGCGCGCGCGGACCGCGGCGATGCGAAAGGTGCCCAGGACCGTGCCGCCGGAATCGATCGGCGCCGAGAACTCCGCGCAGTCGAAACTCACCCCGGCCGGCGGCGCCCCGGTGCCCAGCGAGCTGAAGGTCGGTGCCGCGCAATCGTGCCAGGCCAGATCGGTTTTGGGGACCTGCGCCTGCGGTGGCGCCGCCGGCGCGGCGCTGGTACTGGTGGCCGGGCCCGAGCCGCCGTGCGGTTGTTCCACCGCCACGCCCGGTCGCTGCGACGGCCCGGCACCACAGGCGGTGGTCAGCAGAACCGTCAGCGACGATGCCAGCAGAGCGGCGCGAGTCCAACGCATGCGCTACAGCCTGCCAGGTCCGGTGCGCCGTTTCAGCCTTGGGTGCGGCTGCGCTCCCACCGCGTCAGCACCGTGCCGTCGTCGTCGATCAACGCGTGGCGCAGGCTCATCGGGGTCGGCAAGGCATTGGGCGACACCGCGATTCGGCCCGCCGTGCCGCCGACCAGCAGCGGTGAGACGGTCAGGCACAACTCGTCGACCGCGCCCGCGCCGATCAGTTCGCCGAACAGCGACGGGCCGCCCTCGCACAGCACCCGCAGCAGTCCGCGCTCGCCCAGCACCCGGCGGATGTCGGCGGCGGTGACGGTGCTCTGCCCGGCCTCGATCACCTCCGCGCCGGTCTCGGCGAGCAGGCGTTTGCGTTCGCCGTCGGCAGCGGCGGTGGTGAGGATCATCGGCCGGCGCTGGGTGTCGGTGAACAGCCGGCACGCCGGATCCAGCGCCGCGCTCGCCGTCACCACCGCGACCGGCGGCGGCGCACCGTCGCGCGCCCCGCCCAGCCCGTGGTGGTGCAGGCGCATACGCCGCCGGGAATCGGTGCGCGCACCGCCGTAGTTCTCCACGCGCGCGGTCCCGGCGCCGACGACGATCACGTCGGCCAGATCGCGCAGGATGGCGAAGACGGTGGCGTCGGCGGGCCGGCCCAGGGCGCCGGAGCGGTCGTCGACGGTGACCGCGCCGTCGAGGCTGGCGATGAAGTTGACCCGGATCCACGGCCGTTCCAGGGCCGCCGGATAGGTGTAGAGCTGAACCAGGTCGGTGATCTCGCCGGCACCGCCGGTGGTCAGTGCTGTGAACTGGATCGCATCGGGGACACGCTGCATAAGGTCCGATCACACCACGTCAGTACGCTACGAGCGTGCAACAACGCCTCGTCGATCGTCATCCGGAGGTTCCGGCCGATCAACTCATCGCCCAGATGGTGCCGCCGCCCACGTTCGACGAGGTGAGTTTTGCCTCCTACATTCCCGATCCCAAGGAGCCGAGCCAGGCCGCGGCCGTGCGCGCGGCCGAGGATTTCGCCGCGCGGGTGGGCAAGATTCATGCCGCCGCCGGTAAGAAGTCGCTGTTCGGGAAGAAGAAGCAGGTCGACGGCGCCGGGCTGTATCTCGACGGCGGATTCGGTGTCGGCAAGACGCACCTGCTGGCCTCGATCTTCCATGCCTCCCCGGGTTTGAAGTCGTTCGGCACCTTCGGTGAGGTGACGAATCTCGTGGGCGCCCTGGGCTTCACGAACGCGGTGGAACGTCTGGGCGGCAACAGCGTGCTGTGCATCGACGAATTCGAACTCGACGATCCGGGCGACACCATGCTGGTGTCGCGGCTGCTCACCGAACTGACCGCGCGCGGCGTGTCGGTGGCGGCGACCTCGAACACGCTGCCCGATCAGCTCGGTGAGGGCCGGTTCGCCGCCCAGGACTTCCTGCGCGAGATCCGCAAACTGGGTTCGCTGTTCGACACCGTCCGCGTCGACGGCCCCGACTACCGCCACCGCGATCTGCCGCCCGCGCCGGAACCCACCGAACCGGCGTTGCTGTCGGAAAAGGCCGCGGCCACAACGAATTCCACGCTGGACGACTTCGACGCACTGCTCACACACCTGAGCACGCTGCATCCGTCGAAGTACGGTTCGCTGATCGCCGGGGTGTCGGCGGTCTATATCTCGGCGGTGCACACCATCACCGATCAGGCGGTGGCGCTGCGGATGGTGGTGCTGGCCGACCGGCTCTACGACGCCGGGACGCCGGTCACCGTGTCGGGCGCGCCGCTGGACAAGATCTTCTCCGAGGAGATGCTCGGCGGCGGCTACCGCAAGAAGTATCTGCGCGCGATCTCGCGCCTGCTGGCGCTGTCGCGATTCGAGGTCCCGGCGGGCTGATCCCGGTTCGTACAGCGTACTGTCGGGAGGCGAATTCTCTACCATGGACGACTGTCCAGTTTCCCTCTGAACGGAGCTGACATGGCCCATCGTTCGATTCGCCTCGCCGCCACCGTCGCCGCCGGCGCTCTCATCGCGGCCGGTCCGGCGCTGGGTGTCGCGGTTGCCGCCGACCCGCCCCCGGCCCCCTCGTCGGTCTCGGTGCACACCGAAGACCGGTCGCTGCATCTGGCCAGTGTGCAGAACGCGCGCGATATCGGCGGATACCGCACCACCGACGGCCACGTCGTCGAGACCGGCCTGGTGTTCCGCGCCGCGGGCCTGAGCACATTGTCCGACGCGGATTCCGCCGCGCTGTCCGCGCGCGGGCTCCGGGTCGTCGACGATCTGCGCACGAGCTACGAACGCGCGCTGGGGCCGGATCGGGTGCCGGTCGGTGCGACGCTGAATATTCGTGATGTGATCGGTCAGGCCCCGCCCCAGGTCATGGCCTCGACGCTGAGCGCGGGCAGCGACCTGTATCGCGCGTTCATCACGGCTCCCGGTGCGAGCGAGGCGTTCGCCGGTGTCCTGCACGACATCGCCGGCAGCGACGGTTCGGTGCTGTTCCACTGCTCGGCCGGTAAGGATCGCACCGGCTGGACCGCGGCGGTCCTGCTGACGATCCTCGGCGTGGACCGCGAGACCGTGAACTACGACTTCCTGCTGTCGAACTACTACCGCGACGCCGCCGAGGGCGACGCGGCCGACGGGGTGGTGCAGTCGGCGCTGGATTCCGCCTTCGATCAGGTGGATCAGAGCTACGGCAGTTTCGACAACTATGTGCACGACGGACTGAAGCTGACCGACGGCGATATCGCGGCGTTGAAGGCGAAACTGCTCGCCTGACCGGCGGTTTCGACGGGCGGGTCGAATCCGGTTGCGGAACAGCCGGATTCACACCTTCCGTTGCATCACGAAGTCGTGGCATACCTGATTGCCGACGGTGAATGTCTTGGTGCCGACGCGGCGGAAACCGTGCTTGCCGTAGAAGCGCTGGGCCCGCTCGTTGCGCTGGTTGACACCGAGCCAGACCACCGAATATCCGCCGCGGCGAGCGTAATCCACCACCGCGTCCATCAGGGCGGTCGAGACGCCACTGCCGTGGTGGCCGGGCATCACGTACATCTTGCTGATCTCGAGCGCGGGGCGGGCCTCGATCATGGCGGCGACCGCGGGATCGACCGGTTCACCGGAGATCAGCATGGTGTAGCCGACGATCTCGCCGCCGACGACGGCCTTGAGCACGATCCGCTGCGGATCACTCAGATACTCGCCGAACCGTTCGCCGGACAGCACCTCGGTGATGAAGGTGTCGATGTTCTCCTCGGTCAACTCCGGCGGGCACGCCAGGGGAAACGTCGCCGTGGCGACGTCGCTCAATTCCTCCGCGTCCCAGATTCCGGCGCGGTCGACGACGACTTGCTCGGTCATGGGTCCAGTACAACATGTCCGGAACGGGTCGCCGACAGCTCGCCTGGGGCCGGGCGCGGCCGGAAGAAACGCGCGGTGGCGATGAGGACGAGGGCGAACAGCAGCGGGATCACGAACCCGGCCCGCAGGCTCGACGCATCGGCGACGGCCCCGACCACGCCGCCACCGATCAGCGTGCCCGCGTAGTTGAACAGATTGAGCCGGGCGATCACCGCGTCCAGTCCGCGGCCTTCGGTCAGGCGCCCGGCCTCGCTGAAGCACAGCGGTGCGATCACGGGCAGGCCGAGGCCCGCGATGAGGAATCCGGCCAGTGCCGTCGCCGGCCCGGGCGCGGCCACGACCAGTGCCAGGCCGAGCACGCCGATCCCGGCGGCCACCCGGACCACCGCCCGCGCGCCGTATCGGCGCACCCACCAGTCGCCGCTGAGCCGGGTGAGCAGCGAGGCGCCCTGGTAGGCGGCCAGCGCCAGGGCCGCCGTCGCCGACGAGGACAGCAGATCGTCGGTGAGATACAGCGCCGACCAGTTGCCCACCGCCAGATCGATGGCGAACACCAGCGCCATCGCGATTCCCAACGCGAGATACGCCCGCAGGGCAACGGCCGCAACGGTTTCGGGCGCCCCGCCCGATTCGACGGGCTGGGCCTCGGCCTGGCCGGCGCCGAGCAGTCGCGGCCCGAACACCAGGCTCGCCACCGCGACCACCGCGGCGGCGATGGTGACCGCGTACGGCAGTGTGATTCCGACCTTCGCGCAGCCCGAGACGAACAGTGCGCCCAGAATCGACCCGGCACTCCACGCGGCGTAGAACGACGACAGCACGAACCGCCCGTATCCGTGCTGAATGAACACCGCCTGCATATTCGTGCCCGCGTCGACCATGCCGACCGCGACGCCGTAACAACCGAGCGCGATCAGCGCCACCACGATGTTCGGCGCGATCGCGATCGCCAGTCCGGTCACCGCGATCAGCGCGAGCCCGGCCCGCAGCGCCACCCGGCTCGACCAGTGCACCGCCACCCGCTCGGCCAGTAGACTGCCGCCGGCGGCGAGGCCGGAGATCATCACGACCGCGACCAGGATGACGGTGTCGGTGAGCCCGAGTCGATCCCGCTGCTGCGGCAGTTCGGTGAGGACGACCGCGAGGAAGAAGCCCTGCAGCGCGAAGGCCACCGAATTGGCGGTACGGGCGGCCCGCAGCGTGGTCGATACAGGAATGTATCCGCGGTCGAACATCTGCGCAGCCTAATGGGTGAGAGCCCGGCGGCGGTAGCGGAGCGCCCGAGCCTCGCACCCGGCAGGAGAAGTTCCGGCTTCGCAACGTCGCGATTACGCCGCTGTCCGATCGCGGGCGATTCCGCAGTTCACCGGACTCGATGATCACGTGGGGCTCCCGGTTGGATAACGAAACCGGTCACGGGGACGTGTAGCCCCCTGGCCCGTGCGGCACTCTGGATACAGCGGGCCGCACGGGCCGCTGGTGCACGGGTAGGGGAGTGGTCGCGTGAGTACGACAGAACGGGCCGAGACGAGGCAGCAGACGACGACGCTGGCTCCCCTGGAGCCGGTGAAACTGCCTGTGGTGGAGCCGAATCCGCGCGGACATCAGGCGGGTGACCGGTGTCGCGAACCCGGCTGTGGCAACTGTCACTGGGATGTGCAGCGGCTCAAATACTGGTTGCGCGGCAGGCTGCTGGCGGCGGGCGCCGACGATGCCGAGGTGGACAAGCCGCTGGGTGCGCAGACGCCCGGTCTGCTGTGGCGGCGTGGGAACCGGTTGTGCGCTATCGAGGTGCGCAGCGCGCCGGTCTCGATCGAGCACGCGCGCAAACGCACGGCCCGGTTGAAGGCGGTGGGCTGTGACGAGGTGTTGTGGCTGTGCCCGACCGGATATTGGATCGGGCAGATACCGGCGCTGGGCGTGGACGATTTCGCAGCCGCCGGATGTGAGTACCGGGCATTGTCGGGTGGGCTGGTCATCGATTCCGACGGTATCCTCAGCCCCAGGGAAACCCCCTGGGAAATAAGGGAATTCATCGATGGCTGGGTCGCGGGCGAGTTGGCCTGCGGCTATCTGGACGAGGATACGAGAGGGTGGGCGACGGTGAGCGATTGGGAGGCCCACACCCACGCACAGGCGATGATGATCGCGCAGCAGCGGCAGGAACTGCTCGACCAGCGCACCGAATTGGCCCTGGCGCGCAGGGCGACTCGCGACAAAGCCAAACAGATGCACAAGATGATGCATCGGCTCGAACGCGCCGAACTCGTCGCCGGGGAGCTGGACGCGGTCAAACGCCGGCTGTCCGATCGCGACCGGCTCGAGGCCGGTCTGCGGGTACGGATCGCGCGTCAGCGCGAGGCGGTGCTGCATTGGCAGCTGATGACCTGTTTCGCGATGCTGGTGATCGTGACGTTCATCGTGGCGGGTTTCATGTTGAAGTGAGGTCAGGTCGCGCTCAGCCGGAACGGGGCACGATCCCAGCGCCAGCCGTGGCGCAGGGCGAGCGCGATCAGGTCCACCGGTTCCAGGCCGGTCTCGTCGACCAGGCTCCGGAATTCGGCCCAGTGCACGGCGCCGGTGGCGAGCCGGTTGCGCAGAATGTTCTCCGAACGAGCGGGCACCGTGTGCCGCAACAGATCCGGCTCGCCGAGCCGGCTGCCGGTGAACACGAGCCATCCCCAGCCGCGGGCATGCGCGTGCGCGCGGGCCGCCTCGAGCCGCACCCGGTTGGCGTGTAATCCCAACTGCCCCAAGGCGACCACGTCGGCCAATAGCACGCGTCCGTCGGTCAGTCGGGCGGCGACGGTGGGACAGTAGGAGTCCGCGACGCCGTCGACGGTGAAGTCGACGGCCACGGGCCGCTCGGTGTAGCTGTCGACCTGTTCGCCGTCGTCGAGCATGCGCAGCAGCCGGGCTTGCAGAGCGGTGTCGAATGTGGTTTCGCGGCCCAGCTTCTCGGCGAACATGTGGCCGCGGGCATCGTCGTCGGCGTCGACGGTCGTGATCGGCAGCTCCGGCAGGTCGCCGGGATCGCCGCTCGGCCAATCCACCCGTCGCAGCAGCGGAAGCAGTTGCCCGGCAGTGGGTTCGGCCGTGCGGGGGCGATCGAGATGCCACCGGCCACGCTGCTGCCAGCCCGCGATGCGCTGGAAGACGAAGCCGGCCACCCGCTTGGCGTCGATCAGCGAATGCCCGGCCAGCCGCAACTTCAGATACGCCAGATCCTGGGCGGCGATATCGCAATCTCCGACATAGGTTTCGGTGAGCAGCGTCCGGGTCAGCCGCTGATCGCCCCACCCGACCGGATACTGGTCGGCGAACACGGCCGGATCGGGATGGCCGGTGGCCTGCACACGCCGCAGCAGCTGTCCCGCCGCTCGGGTGTAGAGCTGGCGAACCCGGTCGCGCGAGAGTTCGAAGCGGGCGCCCAGCAGCGTCAAGGTCTCCGGGCGCACACCGTCGAGCCCGAGCCGCCGGGTCAGCAGCTCGCCGTCGCGGGGACGTTCCTCGGCTTGAGCCGCGACCATGTCCGCCAGCGTGTCGGCCATCTGCTCGGAGGTGAAGGAGATGCCGTCGCGCAGGTCGTCGAGCAACCCGGCCTGTATCTCCTCGATCCGGTTGGTCGTCACCACATGCCTTTCGCTGTCTCGCACGTCCTTTCGAAAGCCTATGCCTTCGTACGGGTTCCGGGCGCGCGAGCGCGGGCGTGTCCGCCGATATGGTGGCCGATTCAACGGCGAGCCGCTTCGACGGTTCAGCGGCGCGCGGGTTCGGTGAGGCGGCTGTCCCGGCCCGTGTCGGCCGCTGCCGACCCGCCGGCCTCCACGGCGAAGACGGTGATCAGCAGCGCGACCACCCACGCGAGAGTCGAGCCGGCCGCCAGCCGGTGGACGGCGCCGACGAAGCCCGGCCCGGTCGGCGATCCGGCCATCGCGCCGAATATCGCGACACCGCAGGCGGTTCCGACCTGCCGGGCGGTATTGGACACTCCCGTCGCCAGGCCGGACCGGTCCGCCGGTGTGGCGCGCACCGTCGCCGCGACCACCGATGTCGTGATGAGGCCGGAGCCGCATCCGAGCACGGTGAAGCTCAGCAGCAGCCCGCCGCTGCCACCGCGGCCGTCGAGCGTGAGCAGCATCGCCGAACCGCATGCCGCGAGGGCGCAGCCGATCGCGATCGCCGGGCGCGGGCCGTACCGGGCGGTCAATCGTCCCGACAGCGGCGCCAGCAGCACCAGCGGCAGGGCCAGCGGGAGCACGCTGACGCCCGCGACGACGGGGGAGCGCCCCAGCGTGTCCTGCAGATACAGCATGCCGATGAACAGGATGCCGTTGAAGATCAGGTTCATCATCAGGGCGACGACATTGGGAGCGAGAAAATCCTTGTGCCGCAACAGGTCCACCGGCAGGAACGGATGAGCGCTGCGCCGGGCCGAGACGTAGGCGCCCGCCAGCGTACACACCGCGACCACCGCCGCGGTGGCGACGACCGCCGTCCCCGCGTGGTGCCCCGCGGAGATGACGGCGAACACCAGCGCGCCCAGGCCGAGGACGAATCCGGCCAGTCCGAGCACGTCGATGCGCTCGCCGCGCCGCGGTGGTGCGGCCGGTACCACGATCCGGGCCGCGACGGTCGCCGCGATCGTCAGCGGCACCGCGATCCAGAAGACCGGCCGCCACCCGAGGCGGTCGACGAGAATTCCGCCGAGCAGCGGTCCGGCCGGCAACGCCAGCGACGACACCGCCGCCCAGGTGCCCAGCGCCTTCGCCTGTTCCGCCCGATCCGGGAAGACGTCCACGATGACGGCCATGGTGCTGGGCAACAGCAGCGCCCCGCCCACGCCCTGGACCACCCGCGCGGCGATCAGCACCCCGACCGACGGAGCCAGTGCACACGCCAGCGAGGCCAGCCCGAAGACCGCGAATCCGCCGAGCAGCATTCGGCGATGCCCGATCCGATCGCCGACGGTTCCCGCCGCCAGCAGCAGTCCCGCGATCGCGACCACGTACCCGTCCACCACCCACTGCAGCGATGCGACGTCGGTATGCAGGCCGCGCCCGATCGCGGGTAGCGCGACATTCACGATGGTCACATCCAGCAACGCCAGAAACATCCCGGCGCACATCACCGTGAGGATGGCGGCCGGGTTGCGAACCTGTGGAGTCGAAGTCATATCCGCAGTGTCGGTGCGCAACCTTTCGGTGTGGACCGAAGTGTCGGCGATGAGGCAGCGGGTGAAACGAACGGCGTCCTGCCGCAGCTTCTTTCGCTCCCCGCCTCTTGATGGCGCGGAGTCAGGTCCGGCGGCGGAACCATCGCCGACGCCGGCGACTGCGGCGATACACCACGGCGGTGACCCGTGCGCCCAAGGAATCGGTCACGTGGAAATACTCGCCACCGAGGTCGGCGGCGGCATAGGCGATCTCATCGATCGAGCCGTGGATATCACCGGCACCGAACGCGCTCAGCGTCATCTCGACCGTTCCGATCCGATCGAATCCTTCGGCCGGAGGCACATCGAGTTCCTCCGCACGCATACGCACCACCCCAATGTCGGCCGAACCGGAACGGTAGTCAAGGTCGTGGAGCGAGGTCGCCCGCCGATTGCCGGCGGACCGTCCACCGGCTGTCGTCGCGGACGTGCGCGGACGGCCACGATTCGGTGCGTACCGAAGTGTTGTCGCGGCAGACTCGAGTCATGACCGATCGCCGCCCTCTCTACGGGTATTCCGATATCGCCGCTGTCGGTGCCCTGCTGGCCGACGCGACCCGGGCTCGCATGATGATCGGCCTGGCGGACGGGCGCGCGCTGCCGGCATCGGTGCTGGCCGCGGAGGCCGGCGTCGCGGCGTCCACAGCCAGCGAACACCTGGCCCGGCTCGTGGAGGGGGGACTGCTCACGGTCGAACGATCCGGCCGCCACCGGTACTACCGCATAGCGAATGCCCAGGTCGGCGCCGCGATCGAAGCGCTGGCAGTGCTGGCGCCGACGCGACCCGTGCGTTCACTGCGGGAATCCACCCGCGCGGCGGCGCTGCGCCGGGCGCGCAGTTGCTACGACCACCTGGCCGGGCGACTGGGCGTCGCGGTCACCGAGGCACTGCTCGAGCGGCAGGCGCTGACCCGCACCGACGGCGTCGCGGGAACAGCACGCGCACAGGGAGATCCGATTTCGGCGCCGATGACCGACCACCCGTATCGCCTGGGCCCGAATGCCGAGCCCCTGTTCGCCGAGCTGGGCGTGGATCTCGGCGCCGCCCGCGACCGGCGCCGCCCCCTGCTGCGTTTCTGCGTCGACTGGAGCGAGCAACGCCATCATCTGAGCGGTGCGCTCGGTGCCGCGGTACTGACCCGCATGGAATCGGCGGGTTGGGTGGAACGGCCGGGAACCCGCCGCACGCTGCGGCTGACCGACAGCGGAGCGCGGGTTCTGGATCGGGTGCTGGGCGTCGAATTCGCCGAATAGCGCGCGTCGAACCCGCCGGATCAGCCGTGCTCGACGGCGATCTTCATCCGATTGAGGGTGGTGGCCATATCGTTGTGGTTGCGCCGTCCGCGCGCCCACCCGAGCGCCGTCCAGTACAGCCGCAGCGGCAGGATCGTCGAGAGTTCGAACGATTCGGTGACGTCGGTGCCGCCGTCGCGCTGTTCCAGCCGATAGCCCCACCGGTTGATGCTCATCCCCTTGGGCCCGAGGACGGTGAAGGCGAATTCTCGTTCGGGCTCGCACACGTCGACCCGGCACGTGGTCCAGTAGACCGGCCCCACCTGATTGCGCCGCACGTGCCCCCGGAACTTCGCCCCCACCGCGGGACCCGTTGCGCCGCCGAGCCATTCGGCCTCGAACGTCTCGGGACTGAATTCGCCGATCCGCGTGATATCGCTGACCAGCGCCCACACCTGCGCCGGCGACGCGGCCATGTGGACGGTTACCGAATCGCGCACGACATCTCTCCTTGCCGCTCGGCTGGTTGGGCCTCGACCGTATCCCAGGCGATGAGACGGCGGACACAGTCGTCTACAAACTCGTTACGTCCGTGATGCGGATACAAGAAAGCCCCGGTCGAAACCGGGGCTGACCTGTTCTTCGTTGGTGCGCGATACTGGGATTGAACCAGTGACCTCTTCCGTGTCAGGGAAGCGCTCTCCCGCTGAGCTAATCGCGCGTGGTTCGCCTACTCAGAGGCGGCGACGGGAATCGAACCCGTGTGCACGGCTTTGCAGGCCGTTGCCTCACCACTCGGCCACACCGCCAACCAAGGCCGGGTTGGCCTTCGAGCGGATGACGGGATTCGAACCCGCGACCCTCACCTTGGCAAGGTGATGCGCTACCAACTGCGCTACATCCGCATGCCGCGTCTCCGGGGCTTTTCGGCCCCTTCCGGCTGCGAGAGAGAACATTAGCCCACAACCCGCACCGTCAACAAATCGCCTGGTAGATGGGGGTAAAAGTGAATAACACCGGTGTGTTTTCCGGGGGCGTTGCGCTCCGTCGGACACCGGCGCGCCAGGCGATCCCTGAGGTCACATCCGTCGCGGCGCCGGCGGACCGGCCGGGGGGTGGTCGGGCCTTCGTTCCGCGGCGCGGAACACCGTAACCGCGGTCCGTTCGGACACGGCCCCGCCCGATCTCCCGCGATGCTTCACTCGGTGGAGGGGGTGACTACGCGGCGAGCCAACCTCACGAGACCTTCTGCGCCCGTTCATGTTCCGTCCATCGCCGCTCGGCTGAAACACCCAGGTCAAGCCCCGATTTGGTGTGACACCGGGGATGCGTGTTAAGGTTCCTTCTCGTTCGGAACGGCACCCCAGCCGCTCTCGAAATCCCCGGTCCCATAGCTCAGCGGGAGAGCGCTCGCCTCACACGCGAGAGGTCGCTGGTTCGAAACCAGCTGGGACCACCAGAACCTCTTTATTCGAAACAGTGACCGTCCGCAGGTGTGCATCGCGGGGGTTGGTCCCGGATTTATCCGACGCCCGATTTGGGTGGTTTCGGGCTGCCGAGTGAAGGTCAGCGAACATGACGGTCTTGTCGTCGGCGATTCGTAGTGCAGTGGCGTCTTCCAGATCATCGATGTAGAAGCATTCGAAGAACGTCTCGTTCAGCAGTCGCCGTACGTCTGGGGCTGCGTCCAGATACAGGCTGTACGGGTCGGCGATGAGGTCGAGGGCGTGACGGAGAACCGTCGTTCCGACGCTGAGTTCTTCGGAAGTGTTGGTGAGCGCTGCTTCGATGCGGTTGCGCTGAGCTCTGATCTCGATGAGTTTCAGGCGCACATTGGCTCGAGGCATCGAGCCATCGGCGAGCAGATCGACCAACCGGTTTTCGCTCTGGTCGAGTTCCTTTGGTTTGGACAACGCGATGATGGAATCGTTCTGGTCCTCGATGCAGATCGAACTACTCGACCGCAAGAAGTGGAAGACCCGCCTCGAACTCGCGAACGCGATCTTCGACTACATCGAGATCTTCTACAACCGCCAACGCCGCCACTCATCGCTGGGGTACCGCACCCCGATCAAGTTCGAGCTACTCTCCGAGAAGACACCCATCACCGCTGCCAGTTAGCCACCACGACTGGAACCTATTCGGTGGGGCAGGTCACACCGTCACCCAATCGTGCAGCAGCCCCAAGAGGTACGCTTGAGTCGCGACAGGTTTGTGGTTGGATAGCGCCGACTCTCGACTGTTTGGCCTGGCTAAATCAACTGGGGTGGGGTACCAGCTAGGGCGGGGATGGGACGCAGGCATGTACACCTTTCGCCAGTCGGATGGTCACGGGACGACACAATGGATGACACGTCAGTTGGTGACGGGGACACGATCTCAGCGGAGGCGTTCGGGCGATATCGGCTGTTGACGCTGCTGGGTCAGGGTGGCATGGGCCAGGTGTGGCGGGCGCATGATTCGCTGACCAACCGGGTGGTAGCGCTCAAGGTGTTGCCTGAGCGCTTTGCCGATGACGAGCAGCTGCGCGAGAGGTTCCGCCGGGAGTGCCGGGCGGTGGCGCAGTTGACCGAGCCGCATGTCATCCCCATCCACGACTTCGGCGATATCGACGGCAGGCTCTATCTGAATATGCGCTTGATCGAGGGCACCGACCTGCGCAAGGTGATTACGCGAGAAGGGGCCTTGTCGCCGTGGCGGGCGGTGTCGATCATCACACAGGTGGCCGGCGCGCTACAGGCGGCCCACGATGTCGGGCTGGTCCACCGCGATGTCAAACCCACCAACATCCTGCTGGGGGCCGATGAGTTCGCCTCCCTGATCGACTTCGGGATCGCCCACGCCGCCGACGACCGTACGCTGACCTCGATCGGTGAGACCATCGGCACCGTCGCCTACATGGCGCCGGAGGAGATCAGCGCGGAGGTCAAGGCCGATGCTCGGGTGGACGTGTACGCGTTGACGTGCGTGCTGTATGAGTGCCTGACCGGTCGGGCACCGTTTGCGAGCGCAGCGGGGGTGCAGGGTGTGATCGCCCATCACCTGCACACCCCGCCGCCGCGTCCCAGCACCACTACACCCGATGTACCGACTGCGTTCGATACTGTCATCGCCAAGGGCATGGCCAAAAACCCCGAGGAGCGTTACCAGACCGTGCGCGAGCTGGCGGCGGCGGCCAACGCCGCGCTGGGCGATTCCGCGGTCAGCACCACTGGGGCTGCGCGCCGTGGGTGGCGAATCAGATTGTCGCCCAAGACCGCCGGGCTGCTCGCCGCCGCGGTCGCGGTTACGGTGGTGGCCGCCGTAGCTGTCGTCATCGGTGTTCAACGGCAATCGGGCGGCGGTGGCAGCTCGCCCCCGCCTATCACCTCGGCCTACTCGGCACAGACTCCGCTGCCGTTCACCGGCGTCAGCTTGCCCACTGATGTGGCTGTCGACCCGGCGGGCAACGTATATGTCACCGACATGGGTAACGATCGGGTGGTGAAGTTGGCGGCGGGTGCGTCGACCCCGACCCCGCTGCCGTTCGCCGGGCTGAATAATCCCCAGGGTGTGGCGGCCGACACGGCAGGCAACGTTTACGTCACCGACACGAGTAACAATCGGGTGGTGAAGTTGGGGGCGGGTGCGTCGACGGCGACCCCGCTGCCGTTCACTGGGCTCAAGGATCCCCAGGGTGTGGCGGTCGATACGGCGGGAGATGTGTACGTCAGCGACCGGGGCAACGATCGGGTGGTGAGGTTGGCGGCGGGTGCGTCGGCGCCGACGACGCTGCCGTTCACGGGGCTCCAAGATCCCCACGGGGTCGCGGTCGACGCTGCGCACAACGTATATGTCACCGAATTGAGTACCGAGCGGGTCGTGAGGTTGGCGGCGGGTGCGTCGACGCCGACCACGTTGCCGTTCACCGGGCTGAAGGATCCTCAGGGCGTGGCGGTCGACAAGGCGGGAGACTTGTACGTCGTCGACTGGGGTAATCAATGGGTGGTGAGGTTGGCGGCGGGTGCGTCGACGCCGACCCCGCTGCCGTTCACCGGCCTGAAGAATCCCCAGGGTGTGGCAGTCGACAGGGCGGGCAACATTTATATCACCGACCTGGGCGCCGATCCGGTGGTGAAACTCCCGGTAGGCTGAGGCCTGTTCCGCGTAACTCGGTGGTGGTGTTCCACCCGGTTCTACGGAGTCGGATTGCTCGGCTTCTGGGAATGTCCCCGAGTTTGGTTGACTCGCGGGTTTGGTCTTTCAGGCCGCGAGTGCGGGCCGGTTTATTGTCTCAAACTCGATCGGAGTGAGTCGGCCGACGCGGTGTCAGGTTGGTTGGGGGTTGTTGCGGGTTCCGCCTGCGGGTCGCATGGGTGTCCCGCGTTTGTGGAGTGCGTCCTTGATCGTGCTCGCCGGTGCACCGGTGAGCCGACTGCACGAGACGAGGGAGTGCCCGGCGAGGTAGAGCCGTTCGAGGTGGTCGATATCGGTGTCGTTGAGTGGTTGGTGGCGGCGGGTGATGCCTTCTCGGGTGAGCAGGTCCAATACCGCGGTTTTGGAGATGCCGTATCGGTGGGCGAGTTGGAGAGTGGTGGCGCCGTCGCGGTAGGCGTGGACGAGTTCGTCGATGGTGTGGCGAGGGAGTCGGCGTTGGATGTTCCGGGCCGGCTTGGGCTTCACCGGGCTGGCTGATTTCCGCTGCCGTCGCCGCGGTTCAGTGTTGTCGGATTGGATTCCGGCGGTGAGGTTTTCGAGTTTCCGCAGGTCGTCCCGTTTCGCGTTACGCCCAGTCAGGTCCACAATTATTAAAATGCCTGGTCAGGGCCTTTCTAGGTTCTGACCTTTCGTTGTCTTTGGGTTGGTTTTCGGCCTATGTAGCCGTCTGATCTGCGGGAATATCGCTGTTCCCTGTTTCGAATCCACCTGAGTGCTGTGGCTATTGAGTCTGTCGGGGCAGAAGTGATGATTGTTGAGGATGTTGGATGATCTGCCTCCTCGCGCGGCCGGACAGGGCGGATGAGCGGGACCCGACTCCGACAGGATGTGGTGGCGTTGGAAAGTGCAGCCCAGCCTTCACTGAGGTCATAACCCAGAGGTCGCAGGTTCAAATCCTGTCCCCGATACCAACGAGGACGTCCTGACCAGCAGGTTTCAGGGCCGTCCTCAGGTATCCGCGCTGAACAGCACCCCGCTGCCGCCGGCGCCTGCTGCCCAGACCGCCACGGCACGAACAGTCGTCAAGGCAAACGGGAGGTTGCTCAGGTAGCGAGTGATGAGATGATCAAGCCTGTGCCCGAGCGCGGGGCTGGGTCTTGATGCTGGACGGAGTGTCGCCGAGGCTGGTCAGGAGCTTGCGCAGCAGCTGATCGAGTTGTTCCTGCTCGGCGGCGCTCAGGGCTCCGAGCATGCGGGCTTCGTTGGCAACGTGATCACTCAGGGTGGCGCCGACCAATTCGCGACCGCGTTCGGTGAGGCTGATCAAAATCGACCGCCGATTTTCCGGATCCACTTTTCTGCTGACCAGATCGCGTTTGACCAGGCGGTCGACCCGATTGGTCATCGCGCCCGCGGTGATCATGGCCGAATCGGTGAGCGCGCCGGCGGTCAGTTGGTAGGGCGGGCCTGACCGCATGAGAGTGGCCAGCAGATCGAACTCCCACAGCTGCTGGTCATGCTGCGCAAGGATCGCCGAGATCCCTTGTTCGAGGATTCGGGCCGCCCGCTTGATTCGTCCCACCGTGCCCATCGGGCTGGGATCCAGGTCTGGTCGTTCGATCCTCCACTGCTCGACGATGCGGTCCACGCTGTCGCCCATGCCGTACCCCTCTGCGTAAAACTATTTGAGATTGAAATTAGCAGCTGCCGCTGCGGGCGGTTCGCGAGACCTCTCCACATCTCAACGTAGAACTGTTTGACATGAAAGTGTAGCTGCACTATGTTCATCCGAACATCAAACTGTTTGGCATTGAAAGGTTTCAGCGATGACTGTCACGGTCTACGAGATCGCCGTCGGCGGCGAGGTGGTGGCGAAGAAGACCCGCGCGGGTTTTCCCGAACCGGAAGAAGTTTGCCAGGCCGTGGCCGCCGCCACCGCACGCTGACCCGCACCCAGCTCACCACTTGGAAGGAGGCGGCCATGCCGGTCGTCAACGTTCTCGACTCGTTCATGCACTATCAAGAATCCGGCCGGCCCGATGGCACGCCGGTCGTGTTTCTGCACGGCAATCCGACCTCGTCGCACTTGTGGCGCAACGTGATTCCGCATGTGACCTCCGACGCACGGCGACTCGCCCCGGATCTGATCGGCATGGGCGCCTCGGGCAAGCCCGACATCGCCTTCCGATTTGCCGACCACTCCCGCTACCTCGACGCGTGGTTTGACGCACTCGGCCTGGACGAGGTTGTCATCGTCGGGCACGACTGGGGCGGTGCGCTCGGAATGAACTGGGCCCGTAGAAATTCTGACCGTATTCGCGGCATCGCGGTCGCCGAGACCTTCCTCCGTCCCATCCGCTGGGCTGAGATGCCAGAACGGGCGGCCGAGTTGTTCCGTGGCTTCCGGTCCAGCGACGGTGAGGAAATGGTGCTGAACCAGAACATGTTCATTGAGGTCAACCTGCCGTTACAGATCTTCACGGGCCTCGCCCCTGCCGACCACGACGTCTACCGTGCTCCGTATCCCGACCCCGGCTCCCGCAAACCGCTGCTGGCCTGGGCCCGCGAATTCCCCCTCGACGGCGAGCCTGCCGATGTCGCAGACATTGTCAACGCCTACGACAAATGGATGGCCACCACCCCCGACGTGCCGAAACTGCTGATGGCGGTCGAAGGCGGCGCGACGCTGGGCTCACCGGAAATGATCGATTGGGCGCGAAAAACTTTCGTCGCGTTGGAAGTCGAATCCATCGGTCCTGGCGGACACCATATTCCCGAAGACCAGCCCGGTGCCATCGGGCGCGCCGTCGAGAACTGGATCCATCGTCATGAACTCACCAGAGCCTTCCGATAAGACGGAACCGCCGCGTGCGGCGCGAACTACCCGTGGACTTCGGAGTATGCGCAATGCCGTTCACTCTCCTGACCGTTGCGCCCCAGCAGCTTCGTCTGCTAACGCTGCACAATCCATTCGGACCGCATGGGTGGAGGAATGGGCAAAGGGGAGGAAGAGTTTAGCCGACTCGGCCAGCGCGTGGACTGGACCAGTCCGGAGCCGAGTTCTCGACACGATTGCTCGACAGCGAAGTGAACGACCGGCCTGAGTGGGGTGTGATGCGCCGTCGGGCCACCGCCCCATTCCACGAAGTTTCGCGAAAATCGAATGGAGGTGTCGACAATGTCATTCCGTCGTCGCTGTCGAACCGGACGATGCGCAGCCGGTCGGTGCCGACCCAGTTAGGGAACAACGACACGGTCGTCACGTGGTGGACCGTCCGCGTTTCCTCGTCGACACGAAAGGGTTCTGAATAGGCCAGGTATCCGCGCGCAGCTCGTCGAACATCGGACAGCCGAGGATCTGGTGAGTATCCGGTCCCACGAAACGAACGACGAA
The DNA here is from genome assembly GCF_001612845.1 of Nocardia elegans NBRC 108235. Lineage (GTDB taxonomy): Bacteria > Actinomycetota > Actinomycetes > Mycobacteriales > Mycobacteriaceae > Nocardia > Nocardia nova. The sequence continues at coordinate 40,619 of NZ_BDBF01000037.1, forward strand.
TCACTCTCGGCGGCAGGCGAATACCGCTGCCTTCGCTGTCTCCGCCTCGTCGACGTGCAGGGGCGTAACCGTCAGGGGGAGCCGGGTGATGTGGTCGGCGCAAACCCGTCCCAGCATGAGGGCCAGATAGCGGCGCCAAAGTTCGGAGTTCAGCGGTTTGGCGAAGCTTGCCATCGCCTCGCCCATGGTGACCATCGCGAAGAGGTCGAAGGCAGCGATCCCCGGCCGTAGCACGCCCTCGGCAACGGTCTGGTCGAAGACCGCGGTGATCAACTCCTGTTTGTTCGCGAAGCGGCGGTAGACCGTTCCCACGCCGACCCCGGCCGCGTCGGCGGCATCGTCGAGTGACCTCGAGACCGCGCCCGGAATACAGATCCTTCGCCGCATGCAGAGTTCGCGCATAATTGCGGGCGGCATCGGCGCGCAGACGTTTCGGCGCGGGGGCGGCCATGCGATCATCATGTTGCGCGGGTGCATATGATCACTCGGCTCTTCCCCTGCCTGAGGGCTGGTGCATCAGCGACGGGGCAGCCGTCGCCGCGCGCTGACGATTGCTGAAGATTCGCAATTGGCCTGAATTGGGTGGCCTTCGGGCGTGTCGACACGCGGTGTCGGATCAGCTGGGGTTGTTTCGATGGCCGCCCGTGCGCGCTCACCGAGCGGCTCGGGCTGTCCGAAGTCGCCGCGATCGAGGCGGAACGCAAGCACTTCGTCACCGAGGTCGAGCGTCTGAAGGCCGAGAAGGCTGAGCTGGACGCGCAACTCGCGCACGAGCGAGCGGACCTGATCGAAGTGCAGGGCCAGAAAAGCCTTCAGGACTTGGGACTGTTCCGGTATCACCATCCGGCCTCCTCGTCGGTGATGCTCAAGGATGAGCTCGATCGCGTGCAGGCGGAGATCACAGATACGGTGCGTGCCAAGCGGGCGATCTCGGCGATGACCAACTTCACTTTCAACAACTCCGCTGCCAAGGGCCGCAACTTCGTCTCCGACATGTCCCGGATCATGCTGCGCGCTACAACGCCGCGGAACCGAGGGTGTAACCACTGTCCGTGCCGGCTGGCGGTGTCTCGATCGGCCTGCGCTCGCAACGCCGGACAAGCCCAGATCTGCAGGCACGTATCCGAATTCGTCACTGCCCGGGGATGCGGCAACGATCGGTCGTGACGTCCAACTGGCCGTTGATGATGTTCTGGTGGACAAACACCGTGCCGTTGCAGATGTAGGCGAGGTCGTTATCTCTGGGCTGGATGAGAGTCGCTTCCTCGACCTTCCCGCTGGTGGGCGTGCCCTGGCCGGCCTGGCAGTTCTGCCCCCTGATGGCCTTGGTTCCGTCGAGTTCCGTCACTCCGAACCCTTGCTCCGCGATGTCGCAGGTGTAGACCGGCAGCGGACCGAGCGGCTCGGCTGAGGCCGTCGGCGCCCACACTGTCACCGTGGCCGCGGCGGCGAGGAAGGCGGTGGGCACAAGGGGCCGGGCACAACGAGCATCACGCATTTTCGACCTCCTGGGGTGTCGTACCGATCCGGTCGTGCCGCCCCGAGGCCGGCTTCTCCTCGCGACAGCGCAAGAAACTTGCTGGACAAGCTGATCGACAGGCCAGCCGCGCTCACGCGCGGCGCCGGGCAGACAACCCGACGCGACCACGGTAGGCGCACCGCCTGCACCGGCCGACACGTCCGCTCATCCCGGCGTGTCTGGCCCCCAAACCTGTGCACCTGCAGAGTCGGACATGGTGTGGCTCGAGGCCGAACGGGTCGCTTCGGCATCGGACCGGGGCGACTGCTGGTGGCTCTTGCGTCTCAGTTTATCGAGGGCCGGGCGCCGCATTGGCTGGGGTGACGATCGGCAAGAGAGTGCGGTATCCGTCTCCCTTGGCCGGTCCCCGGTCACGACTCGTTCCGAGCCGCTGCTTCGGATCGTCCACACGATCTCGGTGAGGTAGTCCCGCAGCATGCTTGTTGGATTCAGCGTCGGACGCGATAACGAATGTGCGTAGCCGCAGGCGTATTGATCACCTCGATGATGTCGAGTTCGACCTCCGACGGCAACATGTCGAACAAGCGACGTCCACGACCGAGCAATACCGGAACCACATGGACCTGCAGTTCGTCCAGCACCCCCGCTGTCAACGCCTCGCGCACAGTGTAAGCGCCGCCGCGTATCTGCACATTCCGCTCCCCAGCAGCAGCTTTCGCCTGTGCCATCGCGCTTTCGATGCCGTCTTGCACATAGGTCACCAGCGGATAACCCCAGCGAGCGGCCGGTGCAGGCGGGCGATGGCTGGGTACGAAGATCGGTTGGCCGTTGTGATCGCCACCCCAGTGGTCCATCAGCTCCGCGGTACGCCGGCCCGACAACACCGCACCCGCGGCGTTCCACTCCTCCTGAAACCGGGCGAGCGGCCCGGCCGCGTCGGTCTCCTCGGCCCACAGGTGCAATCGCTCACCGTCCTCACCGCCGAGGAAGTCATCGGAGTCCGCGATATACCCATCGAGCGACATCGACATATCCAGCACTGAAACAGACATAAGTGACTCTTTCGCAGGTTTCGACAGTGAGCTTCCTACCCGACCAGACGACGGCGGGCCGTGGAATTCATCGCTCACTCGCCGCGAGTTCCGACGAGACCCGTGGCGCCACGAACCCAGCCTCCATCACGCCGACCAACCACCCCGCCGCCCGGACAAACCCGTAGTCACCCCCAACAGCAGCTACGCCATTATCCGCCCGATATTCGGCGATTACTCCCGGAGCCCCTGCTTCGACACAGGCCCTAGTGGTTCGGTGTGCTGTGGGTTCCGCCGGGGCGGGGGGTGTCGTGTTTGTGGAGTGCGTCTTTGATGGTGCTGGCGGGTGTGCCGGTGAGTCGGCTGCAGGAGGCGAGGGAATGGCCGGCGCGGTAGCTCTGGACGAGCTCGTCGATGGTGTGGCGGGGGAGTCGGCGCGTAACGCCCAGCCAGGTCCATTTTTTGTGTAATCCCTGGTCAGCACTTTCATCTGTTCTGGTCTTTCGCTGTCTCCCGGTTGGCTTTGTCTCCTCAGCGTGCTGTTGCGTCGTGTCCTCGACCGTGGCGGTGTCCGCGCACTCGAACACATTGCTGCGGGAATCCGGCCCAAGTCGCGGTGCACCCGTCGCGGAGGTCGTGACGAGAGCGGGCTCGGATTCGCCGGCAGATCCGGGGGTAGGCACGGGAGATGGGTGTCATCGACGAGGACATGCGCTCGATCGTGGACAGCGCCAAGCTCGGGTTCGTCGCCACGGTGTGCGCGGACGGATCACCGAACCTTTCCCCGAAGGGAACCGTGCGGGTGTACGACGACGACCATCTGGTGTTCCTGAATCAAGCATCGCCGGGCACGGTCGCCAACTTGCGGCGTGATCCCCGACTGGAGATCAACGTGGTCGACTTCCTCAAACGACGCGGGTACCGGTTCAAGGGAACCGCCGAATTCCATGGCCCCGGCAGCCCGGTGTTCGAGTGGATTCACGACTGGTTGCTCGCCACACAGGGCCCGGGATATCCCGCGATCGAAGCGGTATTGGTGACCGTGGACCGCGCCCTGCCGGTGGACTCGCCGGCCTACCAGTTCGGGCATGCCACGGAGTCCGAGCTGCGGGCGGCCTGGGTCACAACGTACGGGATCGAGTAAGTCCCCAGGCCGTGACCGCCGTGTCGGCGCCTCATCGGCCGAAAGGAGGCAGGCACGATGGCCGGGATTCCGGACGTGATGTACGCGGCCTACGTGGAGGCGCTCGGCCCGGCCGATGCGATCCGCTACGGACGGTTGCCCGTCCCGCGCACCGGTCCCACCGATGTGCTGGTGGCCGTCCACGCGGTCACGGTCGACCCGGTGGACACCTTCGTGCGGTCGGGGGCGTATGCGACGCCGACTCCCTTCCCGTTCATCATCGGCCGCGACCTGGTCGGAAACGTCGCGGCGGTCGGCGACGGGGTAGCCGGTTATGCGGTCGGGGACGCGGTGTGGTGCAACAGTCTGGGCCACGGTGGCCGCCAGGGCTCGTTCGCGCAGTACGTGGTTGTCCCGGCCGAGCGGCTGTACCACCTGCCCGACGGGGTGGATCCGGTCCAGGCGGTCGGTGTCGCACATCCGGCTGCCACGGCATGGTTGGGGCTGTTCCGGCACGCTCGGCTAGAGCTGGGAGGCACCGTGTATATCGGCGGCGGTGCCGGAAACGTGGGCGATGCCGCGGTCCGCCTGGCACGCGCGGCCGGCGCCCGGGTGATCGCCTCCGCCTCCGGGAACGGGCTCGAGCGTGTCCGCGATGCGGGGGCCGCTGTGGTGGTCGACTACCGGGACTCCGACTTGGCCGAGCAGATCCGGGCGGCGGCGCCCGAGGGGTTGGACGTGTATTGGGACACCTCGGGTCATCACGATATCGACGTCGCGGTCGCGTTGCTGGCCCGCGGGGGCCGGCTCCTGCTGACAGCGGCCGGACCAGAGGCGCGGGTGCCGCTACCCGTCGACCGCGCATACACCCACGACATCACCCTGGCTGGGTTCGTGATCAGCAACGCCACCGTCACCGACCTGGCCGCCGCCGCGACCGTGCTCAACCGGAAGCTCGCCGACCGAACCCTGACCGCACGGATCGCCGACACGATGCCCCTGGCGCGAGCAGCCGAAGCACACCGCCGTCTCGAAAAGGGCGGCGTCCACGGGCGTCTCATCCTGATGCCCTGACGATGAACCGGGCCCGGCTCGACACCAAGCTCGCGTCGTATCTGTTGGCGAGTGTGCGTTCGGAAATGGCTCGCTCGGTCGTCCGATCGTGGTCGGCACAGTGGATGGGATGCGATCTGCACGAGACGGCCGCCACCCGGTTCGTCACCTCGGTCGGTATGGCACTCGCCGACCCCCGAGAGCACCTCTACCGGCCGGCGATCGGACGCCCGCCGCCGACAATGTTGCGGCGGCATCTCGGAGGTAAGGGCGCCGGGAAACGAGATCGACCGCAGAAGTCGTAGTCCGGAAGTCGTGCCTATCCGGGACCATCGGCACCTCTATTTCGGGATGCGCTTGCCGAGACTGGAGAGCAGGGCCGCGAGTGCGGTTCGGAGTCGAGATCCGGATAGGACATGCGATGAAGGTCGACGACATTGTCAACGCCGCGAAGGAATCCATGACGGTGCGGCGGGTGTTTTCCGAGCCCGTGGAGCGAGACGGGATCACGTTGATCGAAGCGGCGGCGGTCTCCGGCGGTGGCGGCGCCGGGGGCGGCACCGATAAAGAGGGCTCGGAAGGTTCGGGCGGCGGGTTCGGAGTCGGGGCCAAACCCGTCGGCATGTACGTGCTGCGCGACGGCCGGCTCACCTGGCAACCGGCTGTCGATGTGAACAGGTTGATGACTGTGGTCGGTCTTGTCGCCATCACTGCGTTGCTGGTGGGCGCCCGTATCGCCGGCCGCCGCGCCCCCGCCTCGACACACCGGAGCGTTCCTGCGGTCCGCGGTGTCGGCCGCAAGCTCACCTCTCGACGGGGCCGGAATCGACACTGACCGCGCCTCGTATGGTGTCACGCCGCCGCGCTGGCAGACTCCCTGGCGCCGAGCGCTCGGCCGAGCGGGGTTGCGCATTTCGACCTGATAGGTCCTCTGCCGCAACACTTTTGGTCGCGTTTCGTCACCACCCCGCCCACGGGGACCGGGCCGGGTGGGTGAGAGACGGTTGATGCGGCCGATTCGCATATGTGCGGTGCTGTTGGGCGCGGCCGTTCTGATGAGCGGCTGCTCGAGTTCGGCATCGCTGGGGCCTCCGCACCCCGGTGAGCTGCCGCTGCGCCGGATCGCGCAGGTGTCGTTGACCGGCGGATCGGTGCGTTTCGACTACACCGCCCTCGATGCCGCGCGCGGGTTGCTGTTCGTGGCCCATATGGGTGCCGGGGAGGTGGTCGAAGTCGATGTGCGCGCCCATCGGGTTGTACGCACCATTGCCGATATGCCCGACGTGCACGGGGTGCTCGTTGTCGGAGACACTCATCGCGTGTACGCCACCGCGACCGGCCGCAACCAACTCGTCGCGATCGACGAGGACACCGGTGCGGTCGTGTTCACCGCACCGACCGGCGATTACCCCGACGGACTGGCCTATGACCCGGTTCGCCGTGCGGTGTGGACGACCAACGAACACGCCGGTACCGAGACCGTCGCCGACGCCGAAACCGGAGTGGTGCGCGCGACCGCCGCAGTGGATGATGAGGCCGGCAACGTTGTCTACGACCCGGTCATCGACCGGATGGTGGTCGCAGTGCACGGCCGCAACGACCTGGCGCTGATCGATCCCACGAAAGCCACTATCACCCAACGCATTCCGACTCCGGGGTGTGACGATCCGCACGGGCAAGCCCTGGATGCGGCAGACCGAGTGATGTTCGTCGGCTGCGAGGCAGGGGCGGCCATGATCACCGTGGACCTGGTCACCGGCACCGTCACCGGTCGCGACTCGGTGGGCGAGACCCCCGACGTACTGGCCTACGACCCGGGCACGCACCGGGTGTACGTCGCGGCCGAAAGCGGCTGGGTCAGCGTGTTCGACCGCCGCGACGGTCGCACCGTCGGGGTCGGCGCCGCGCATGTGGCCGATGGCGCCCACTCGCTGGCGGTGGACCCGGCTACCCACCACTGCTACCTACCGATCCCGAAAGGCCCCGACGGCACTCCGGTGCTGTGGGAATTCGAGCCCACCAGCTGAACGTGTGGAACCCATGTCTGCCATATCGCTCGACCGGGTCACCGCCGGCCACGGCACCACCACGGTGCTCGTCGATGCCGACGCGGAATTCGCCCGTGGCGCCTGTTCGGCGGTCGTCGGGCCCAGCGGCGCCGGGAAGACGACACTGCTGCGGCTGCTCAACCGGCTCGCCGAACCCACCAGCGGCACCATCCAGCTCGATGGCACGCCGATCACCAGCCTCGACGTACTCGACCTCCGTCGTCGCGTCGGGCTCGTCGGACAACACCCCGTCCTGCTCACCGATACCGTCTCCGAGGAGATCCGGTATGCCCGAGCGGATTTGGCTACGCAGCGTCTCGAGCGGTTGCTGGCCCTGCTGGGGTTGGGACCGGAGTTCGCCACTCGTCGATGCGCGCAGCTGTCCGGCGGTCAAGCCCAACGAGTCTGCCTGGCCCGCGCACTCGCCGTCGAACCCGAAGTGCTGCTGCTGGACGAGCCGACCTCCGCTCTCGACAAGAACTCCGCCACCGCGGTCGCCGAACTCATCCGTACCCACACCCGCGACGGCGGCACCGTCGTGCTGGTCAGCCACGACACCGACTTCGTCGACGGCGTCGCCGACACGATCTGGTCGCTTCACCAAGGGCGGCTGACCCGTAGTTCCCGCCCACTCGAACCACGGAACACGAAATGACAGCGGGCCTTTCGGTGCCCGGTTGGGGCGGGGTGGCGACGTCGCTGGCACTGGTGGCGGTGGCTGCCGCCATCGGCTACCGCCAGCAGTTGCACCTGACCCGCGAACTGCTCGTCGCCGCCGCTCGCGCCGCTGTCCAGTTGGTCGCGGTCGGCGCGCTCTTGCTGGTCCTGTTCCGGCACACCGGGTTGCCCGGCGCTCTCGGCTGGGTCCTGGTCATGGTCGTCATCGCGGGGCAGGTCGCCGCACGGCGCGGTGCCGGTCTGCCGCACGCGGCCCGCGCGGCCACCATCGGCGTGGCCACCGGATCCGGCATCACTCTCGGCGCGTTGCTCGCACTCGGGATCATCTCCACCCAAGCCCGCGTCGTGGTCCCGGTCGGTGGCATGATCGTCTCCGCCGCCATGCAGGCCACCGGCATCGCCCTGCGCCGTCTGCGCGAAGACGCCCAGGATGCCCGCCCGGCCATCGAAGCCCGGCTGTGCCTGGGCCTTTCGGCCAGAGAGGCGTTCGCACCGCATCGTCGCTCGGCCTTGCGCACCGCGCTGATCCCCGCGATCGACTCCACCAAAGTGGTCGGCCTGATCAGCCTGCCCGGCGCCATGACCGGGCTCATCCTCGCCGGCGTCGACCCCCTCACCGCGATCCGCTACCAGATCGTCGTCATGTACATGCTGCTCGCCGCCACCGCCTTGGGCGCCCTCACTACTGCCCGCATCGCGCAACAATCACTGTTCGATGAGGCTCAACGGCTACGTCCCCTCCCCGATTAGGGCGCAGACATGTTGCTCGGAGCCGGCGCACTGCGCGCCGCTTCCTGCGATCTGCTGCGCCTGTCGCCGGGTGCGGCCGTCGTCGACGTGGGGTGCGGTACCGGTCGCGCCGTGGCGGAACCGTCGCGGCGCGGGAGGCGCGCAGTCGGGGGCGACCTCAGTGCGTAGATGGTCGTTGCGCGCGAGATCGCTTGCCTGGCAACGATTTTCGGGGTTCCCGGGGACGTGCTGAGATTGCGTGCGCTGATCGGTACCGGGCCTTGCGGCGCCAGCTCGTGGCTATACCCCCGGGGTGTAGTTGGGGTGCCGGAGTGGTCGGACATATGATGGCCCGGTGAATGCAGCGCACGCGCGGCGTCGAGTTACCTGGCTTGTCCGGGTGCTGGGTTTGTTCGTGCTGCTGTGCGGTTTCGCGGCGATGCATGCCGGAGTGACCGCTGCCGGAACTGGCGGCCTCGATCGCGTCGACCGTTCCATGTCGGTGGAGTCGGTCACGCCCGGAGCGCATACCGGCCCGCACCACGCCCGTCAAGGCGGTGCGCCTCATCGGCATCCGGCTACTCACGCGTGTGTGTTCGTGCTGAGCGATGCTGTGGCTGTCGGTGGACTGGTGCTGTTTTCCTGGCTGGCCGTGACCGGCTGGTCGACGAACGCGACCGTGACAGGGGGGCGGCGCATCCGCCGGCGTCATCCGCCGCCGTGGCCGACACCCAACCTGGCAGAACTGTCGATCCTGCGGGTCTGACAGGTCGCAGTCGTGCCCGAACCCGCGAGGGGCCGGGCCGCCGACTGCGTCGACCCGTGTCATCGACGGTTCCCACTCTTCCAGGAGCGCGCATGTCGCCCACCCACTCTTCGTCTTCGGCACCGCTCAGCAGGCGCCGCTTTCTCGCACTCACCGCGGGCACCACGGCGGCGGCGCTGGCAGCAGCCTGCTCGAACAATCCCGAACCCCGCCGTGATCTCGTCCTACCCGATTCGGCCGAGGTGAAGGCCGCCGAGGCCGCGCGCCGTACCCCGAACGCCCCGGTCCGGCAGGTGAACCTGCGCGCCCAACCCACCACCGTCGATCTCGGCGGGGTTCAGGTCGATACCTGGACCTACGGTGGCCGGCTGCCCGGCCAGGAGATCCGCGTGGCTCGCGGCGAGGTCCTGCGCGCCGAGGTCACCAACACGTTGCCCGCGCCGACCACGATCCATTGGCACGGCATCGCGCTGCGCAACGATATGGACGGCAGCCCCGACATCACTCAGCCCGCGATCGCCCCCGGCAGCGGTTTTCGCTACGAGTTCACCACCCCCGATTCCGGGACGTACTGGTTCCATCCGCACGTCGGATTGCAACTCGACCGCGGGCTGTACGCGCCGCTGATCGTCGAAGACCCCGCCGACGGCCGCGACTACGACACCGAGGCCGTCATCGTCCTCGACGACTGGCTCGACGGTATCGGTGGCCGCACACCCGACAAACAACTGCGGCAGTTGCAGGCCGGCGGCATGAGCGGCATGGGTGGCATGAATATGGGCGGGATGAGCGGGATGAACATGGGCGGCATGTCGATGCCCACCGACCCGAACAATCCGCTCGGCAGCGACGCCGGCGACGTCAAGGACTACCCCTACTTCCTCGTCAACGGCCGCACCGGCACCGACCCGGTCACCCTTCCCGGCAAACCCGGTCAGCGGATGCGGTTGCGAATCATCAATGCCGGCGCCGATACCGCCTTCCGCGTGGCTGTCGGAGGCCACCGGTTACGGGTCACCCACACCGACGGCTACCCCGTCGTGGCGACCAGCACCGACAGTCTGCTCATCAGCATGGGCGAACGTTACGATGCGATCGTCGATCTCGCCGACGGCGTCTTTCCTCTCGTCGCCGCCGCCGAAGGTAAAGCGGGGCAGGGGTTCGCGCTCATCCGCACCGGCGGCGGCGCCGCACCCGCATCGGATGTGCGTCCGGCCGAGCTCGCCGCTGCTCCACTGACCGCGGACCGGCTCACCGCCACCGACAGCGCCCGGCTACCGCAGAAGAATCCCGACCACACTCTCGACGTCGCCCTCGGCGCCGACAATCGCGGATACATCTGGACCCTCAACGGCCGAACCTATGACCACCGCGCACCCCTCGACGTGACCGCCGGTCAGCGGATCCGGCTGCGATTCACCAATCGGACCACGATGTTTCATCCGATGCATTTACACGGCCACACATTCCAACTCCGTACCGCGGCGGGAAACGGGCCACGCAAGGACACCGTCATCGTCGGCGCCATGCAAACGATCGAAGCCGATCTCGACACCACCAATCCTGGCCAATGGATGCTGCACTGCCACAACGCCTACCACCAGGAAGCCGGAATGATGACTGTCATGTCCTATCTGCGCTGACCGCCCGTGCCGGGCAATGGCTGTCCGTTCTGTGACGTTGTACCCGCTGTCGGGATTCCTCGTCCTCTGCTCCGTGCCTGCGTCGATGCTCGATCGTTGAGATGCGGCGAGCCTGCGCGAAGGAGTGCGTGCGCAGGTGCCGGCCGAGCAGTGTGCGCGTGGGGAGGTCGATGAGGACGACCACCCGGGAGAGGAGACGCCGATGGTTGCCCAGGACTCCGCGACAGGCAGCTGGGCAGGTCGGGTTCGGCGGTGGGTCGAGCCGGCACTGCTGGTGGTGGTGGCTGTCGCACTGGTCGGTGGGCTGATCGCTTGGGCCGCAGGGTCTTCCGAGGTGGCGGACGGGTTCTGGATCGCGGCGACCGTGGTGGCGATCGTGCCGGCGGTGTGGTGGATGGTGGCCACCGTGGTGAAGGGACGCGCGGGGGTCGATCTGATCGCGGTGCTCTCGCTGGTCGGCACGCTCGTGGTGGGCGAGTATCTGGCGGGTGCGCTGATCGCGGTGATGCTGGCCACCGGCCGCACCCTGGATGCCGCCGCGGAACGGCGGGCCTCCCACGATTTGCGGGCGCTGCTCGAGCACGCACCACGGTCTGCGCGTCGCCGCGTCGGGGGTGAGGTCACCACGGTCGCGCTCGACGACATCGCCGTCGACGACGTCGTGGTCGTCGCGGCCGGCGAGGTGGTCCCGGTCGACGGGCGGATCATCGGTCCTGCCGCTGTACTCGACGAGTCGGTGCTCACCGGAGAGCCGTTGCAGGTCGAACGCGAGGTCGGGGAGCCGGTGCGCTCCGGGGTGGTCAACGCGGGCGCGACCTTCGAACTGCGTGCCACCGCCACTGCCGAGGCCAGTACCTACGCCGGGATCGTGCGACTGGCCCAGGAAGCCGGTGCGGAGAACGCGCCGGTCGTTCGGCTGGCCGACCGATATGCGGCGTGGTTCCTTCCTCTGACGCTGCTCGTGGCGGCGGGCGCCTGGGTGTTCAGTGGCTCGCTGGTTCGGGCGGTGGCGGTGCTGGTGGTGGCGACGCCGTGTCCGTTGCTGTTGGCCGCGCCGGTGGCGATCGTGTCGGGGTTGTCGCGTGCCTCGCGGCAAGGGGTGATCATCCGCAGCGGCGGTGCGTTGGAAAACCTCGGGCACGCAACAACTTTGGTGATGGACAAGACCGGCACTCTCACTGCGGGCAGGCCGGTGGTCACGGCGGTGGTCGCGGCCCCGGGCGCCGACTCCGCCGAGGCGATGCGGCTCGCCGCCTCCCTCGACCAACTGTCACCGCATGTGCTGGCCGAAGCGATCGTCACCGAGGCGCTGGCCCGTAATCTGGTGCTGTCGTTGCCCTCGAATGCCACCGAGCAGGCCGGGCGCGGAGTGCGCGGTGTCGTCGACGGTCACCGCATCGAGGTCGGGAAACTACCCGATACCGCCACTACCGCCGACTGGGCGCGCGCGGTGGTCAACCAGGCGAGTCTGGACTCGGCGGCGATCGCGTGGCTCACCGTCGACGACCGGCTCACCGCCGCGATACTGCTGCGCGACCCACTGCGCCGCCACGCGCCGCGCACGGTGCGACGCCTGCGGCAGGCCGGGTTGAACCGGCTGGTGATGCTGACCGGTGACCGGCCCGAGCCCGCCCGTGAGGTGGGCACCGTCCTGGGACTCGACGAGGTCTACGCCGGTCAGAGCCCCGCCGACAAAGTGCATGCGGTACAACGTGAACGCGAGGCCGCGCCCACGGTGATGGTCGGCGATGGGGTCAACGACGCCCCGGCGCTGGCCGCGGCCACCGTCGGAGTCGCCATGGGAGCGCGCGGCTCGACCGCCTCGTCGGAAGCCGCCGATATCGTGCTGGCCACCGACCGCCTCGACCGGCTCGCCGACGCGATGGACACCGCGCGCTGGTCACGCCGCATCGCGGTGCAAAGCGCTGTGGCCGGCATGGGCATGTCGCTGGTGGCCATGGTCATCGCGGCGCTGGGGTGGCTCCCGCCGGCGGCCGGCGCGCTGCTTCAGGAAGCCATCGACGTCGCGGTGATCGTCAACGCGCTGCGCGCGCTTCGCGGTAGTCCCGCCGCCCGCGCCCAGCTGCCTGCCGACACCGGCCGGCTGCTGCATCGCTTCGCGGGTGAGCACGACGAACTGCGCGACACGCTCAGCCTGCTGCGCACCTCCGCCGACCGGCTCGCCCAGCACTCCGATCCCACGGCGCTGTCCGCGGTCGAGGAGGCATACACATTCCTGGTCGACCGGCTGCTACCGCACGAAACCGCCGAGGAGACCCAGCTGTATCCGAAGCTGGCCGGGCCGCTGGGCAGCAGCGAAGCCACGGCAACGATGAGCCGCACCCACGCCGAGATCCAGCGACTGACCACGCGCATCGGCACTCATCTACAACTGGCCCGCTCCACCGGTCACATCGCCGCGGACCAGGTCGACGATCTGCTCGCCTGCCTCTACGGCCTGCACGCTCTGCTGCATCTGCACTTCCTGCAGGAAGAGGAAAACTACTTCACCCTCACCGACGATGAACCGGACACTCCGCACGCCGTAGCGCCCTCACTACAACAGTGATCGTCCGGCGCCTCGAGAGCCCTCGGATCGGTTTACGCTACAGGTAGCGCACCGGTATGGAACATAGGCGTTTCGACTGTGGACGCAGGGGCACGTGGGTGTCTGCGAGGAGGTGGCCGCCATGGGCGGCGGGCCGTCTGACTACAACGGCAGCGAGCACGCGGTCGTGGGCAGTGTCGCGGCGCGTGACGCGCTGTCGCAGCTGCAACTGCACACGGTTCTGTCCGAGCTGCGCGACCGGGTCGAGGACGTCATCAGTGCCCGCGACCAGACCGACAGCCTGGTCGAGGCCATGCTGGCCGTGACCGCCGACCTGAATCTCGACGACACCCTGCATGCGATCGTGCACGCCGCCAAGGGGCTGGTCGGCGCCCGCTATGGCGCGGTCGGTGTGCTGGGCGCCGACGGCACACTGGCCCGATTCGTGCACGAAGGCATAGACGCCGAGACCGTCGCCCGGATCGGGCACCTGCCACGCGGGCGCGGAGTGCTGGGAGTCACGCTCACCGACCCGAAAGCGCTGCGTCTCGACGATCTCGCCCGGCATCCGGAATCGGTGGGATTTCCCGAGCATCATCCACCGATGCACAGCTTCCTCGGTGTGCCGCTACGCATCCGCGGCGAGAATTTCGGCAGCCTCTACCTGGCCGAGAAGACCAACGGCCAGCCGTTCACCGCTGACGACGAGGTCTTCCTCAGCGCTCTCGCGTCCGCCGCCGGCATCGCCGTCGACAATGCGCGGCTGTTCGGATCCGCGCAGCTTCGCCATCGGTGGATCGCCGCGACCTCGGAGTTGACCACCGAATTCCTCGCCGCCGCCGATCCCGACACCGTGCTGGGACACGTTGTGGACCGAGCGCGGGAATTGACCGGCTCCGACCGGGCCTGGATCGCTATCAGCGTCGACCCCGATGTTCCCGCCGACGAAGTCACCGAACTGCTCATCACACACTGGGCCGGACCGAACACTCGACTCGACCGGCGAATCCCGGTCACCGACGGCATCTGCGAAGTCTTCCGCGACGGCAAAACGATGAGCAATCCCCGCATCGACCGCAGCGACAGTGCGTTGTTCGGAGACGGACCGGTCCTGCTGCTGCCCCTGCAGACCAGGACCACCGCACTCGGTGTGCTGGTCTGCGCCCGCTCCGCAGAGCAGCCGTCCTATCCCGTCGAGGTCGCCGAGCTGTGTCAAGGGTTCACCGGGCAGGCGGCGTTGGCGTTGGATGCGGCTCGGATGCAGCAGCGCGTCCGGGAGCTCGACGTGTTCGCCGACCGCGACCGCATCGCGCGCGACCTGCACGATCACGTCATCCAACGGGTATTCGCGATCGGACTTTCCCTCCAGGGCGCCGTCGGCTACAGCCACCGCCCCGACGTCCAGCAGCGCCTGTCCGACGCCGTCGACGAACTGCAGCAAGTCATCACCGACATCCGTGGCAGCATCTACGAACTCCACGCCGACACCGGCCCCACCCGGCTGCGCCAGCGCATCACCGACATCATCCGCGGTCACGCCCAGCCCGCCGGGCTGCACGTCACCACCGGATTCACCGGTCCGCTCGACGCGGTACAGCCCGAGCTGGCCGATCACGCCGAAGCCGTTGTCGCCGAAGCCGTCAGCAACACCGTCCGCCACGCCGACGCCGACACTCTCGCCCTCGATGTCACCGTCGACGACGCACTCACCATCACGGTCGAGGACAACGGTATCGGCATTCCGGCCGATACCGACCTCACCGCCAGCGGTCTGGCCAACCTCGCCGACCGCGCCCGCGACGCCGGCGGCAGTTTCGACTACGGGCCCGCCACCCGGCCAGGTCCCCGCGGGCGGGGCACCCGCATCATCTGGACCGCTCCGCTGCCCTGAACCGGCCGGCCGCCGCGAGGGACGGTGCACGCCGACAGAGGGAGGTTCGTGGGACTTTCGGCACTTTCCCGCCTGGTGCTCTCGATGGGATCCTGGTCGGTGCCGGGCACGCTCGGTGTTTGCTCGAGACGGTGGCTCGGCCAGTAGATTCGGGCCGAGCCACTACGAGACGTGAAACGTCGGATTCTCGGTGGTGCATGATCGACGCAGGCCCGTCCTCGAACAGGCATAACCACATAACCGCAATGCCCGTCGTGTCGTGACACCGGCGGGCATTGTCGTCGATCCCACCTCGGGTGCTCATCGGGACTTTGTTCTCTTCCGGCCTTCCGTGCATCGGTGGAGGGTGGAGAACTGCCGATACTCGAAAGGAGAAAACGATGACCACAGCCAAGCAGATCATGCACGAGGGTGCCGCGTGGGTGTCACGGACCGATACCGTCGAGCACGCTGCCCGGCTCATGCGCCGGCTCGACGTCGGAGTTCTACCGGTCAGCGATGAGAACGAGCGGCTGTGCGGAATCATCACCGATCGCGACATCGTGGTGAAATGCCTTGCGACCGGCGGTGATCCGGCGACGGCGACCTGCGCCTCCCTGTGTGAAGGCACACCACGCTGGGTGGACGCCGACGCCGATGTTCACGACGTTCTGCACGAACTGGAAGAGCGCCGGATCAAGCGCCTACCGGTTATCGAGAACAAGCGGCTGGTCGGCATGATCAGCGAGGCGGATATCGCACGCCACCTCAGCGACGACGAGATCGCGAAATTCGTCGAAGGCGTCTACGCGGGCACCTGACAGCAGTGCACCATGCCTGAAGAGACCGGCGTCGTCGACGACCTCGGATTGTCACCGGCGGCCCTGGCGACGGTCGCCGAACGGTACCTGCGGCGCGATGCCGGGGGCCGGATCTGCGAGTCGCCGGGCCGGATGATGGATCGGGTCGCCCGGTTCGTCGCCGGTGCGGAGGACGCCTACCGGGCCGGCAGCAGCGAATACTGGGCGCAGCGGTTCGCGGCACTGCTGCGCAGCCGTGAGTTCCTTCCGAATTCGCCGACCTTGATGAATGCGGGCGCCGGTGACGGTGTGCTCTCCGGCTGCTTTGTTCTGCCACTGGAGGATTCGCTCGACTCCATCTTCACCACGCTGCGCACCGCCGCACTCCTGCATCGCTCGGGCGCCGGAACGGGATTCGCGTTCTCGCATCTGCGCCCCCGCGGCTCGCGCATATCGACCGGAGGGTCGGCGAGCGGTCCGGTCTCGTTCATCCAGCTGTTCGATGCGGCGGCCCGGGTGATCCGTTTGGGCGGGCGGCGCCGGGCCGCCAATATGGCGGTGCTGCACGTCCGTCACCCGGATATCCGCGAGTTCGTGCACGCTAAGACCGACACGACCGTGCTCCCGACGTTCAACCTGTCGGTGGCGGTGACCGACGAGTTCATGCGCGCGGCCGCCGAGGACCGCGGTCACCGCCTGATCGACCCCCACACCGGCGCGGTCGTCCAGGAGGTGTCCGCGCGAGGTCTGCTGGCCGACATCGCCGAACAGGCCTGGCGCACAGGAGAACCGGGTGTCTTGTTCCTGGATGCTGTCGCCCGGGCCGATCCGCTTCCCGACCTGGGGCCGCTGGAAGCCACCAATCCGTGCGGCGAGGTTCCGCTCTTACCGTACGAATCCTGCAATCTCGGATCGATCTGCCTGCCCCGGCTCCTCGACGGCGACCACATCGACGAGCAACGCCTCGCACGCGTCGTGCGCGAGGGTGTGCGCTTTCTCGACGATGTCATCGACGTCGCGGAGTATCCCGTGCCCGAACTCGGGGCCGCCGCGCGCGCCACCCGAAAAATCGGCCTCGGCATCATGGGGCTGGCGGAAACCCTTGCCGCACTCGGCCTTCCGTACGACAGCGCGGAAGCGGTGGGTTTCACCGATCGATTGATGTCGCGGATCGCGCGGTGGGCGCGGACCGCGTCCCGGGAACTCGCCGCCGAGCGCGGGGCGTTCCCGCTGTTCGAACGGAGCATCCCGGCCCGGCAGAACGCGCCGCCGGTGCGCAACGCGCAGGTCACGTCCATCGCGCCGACCGGAACCATATCCCTCATCGCCGGGGTGAGCGCGGGGATCGAGCCGCTGTTCGCCCTGGCATACACGCGCCATCTGATCGGTCGGCAATTCGATTGTGTGGAACCGCTTTTCGAGCAGGCCGCCATCGAACGCGGAGTGTGGTCGGAGACGGTGGCGGCCGAGGTCGCCGCGACGGGTATCGCGGGCGCGAACCTTCCCGCCGATCTCCGTCGCCTGTTCCGTACGGCGCACCAGATCGCGCCGGTCTGGCATGTGCGGATGCAGACCGCGGTGCAGCGCCACACCGACGCGGCGGTCGCCAAGACCGTCAACATGGCGCCCGACTCGTCCGTCCCCGATGTCGAAGCCGTCTTCACTCACGCCTGGCGGGCGGGAAACAAGGGTGTCACGGTGTATCGCTCGGGCAGCAGACCGGATCAGGTGCTGCGGTATCCGGAAGCGAGCACCAACAAGAGCAACGAGACGGTCGTCGTGCGCGGTGTGTACGGCGGAGGCACCGCGGTTCCGGAGCGCAGCGCGTGATGCCCGGACGAGTTCGACTGTCCCGCGGGCCTAGGCCGTTCGGCGCGCGACGATGACCGGGCATTCGGCCGACTGCACCACCGCCCGGCTGGTGGAGCCGAGCAGCATTCCGGCGAATCCGCCGCGGCCGTGACTGCCGACGACCACCAGCTGTGCGTGCTCGGCCTCGGCGAGCAGGGCGCGGGCGGGCTTTTCGGGGACGGCGATGCTGTGCACCGCGACCTCGGGGTGGCGATCCCGATGTGCGGCAAGGCTTTCCGTCAACAGAGCGAATTCCTTCTCGCGTGCCTGTTCCCACGCACCGGTGGACAGTTCGCCACCGGTCGAGTCGTTCCAGCACCGCAGCGCGGTGACCCCGACACCGCGCAGCTCGGCCTCTTCGAAAGCGATCGCCACCGCGGGCACGCTGTTGTCGCTGCCGTCCGTACCGACCAGAACGGGCCGGCGGGCGGAGATCGGGTCGAGGCTCGACGACGTCCGCACCACAGCCACCGGACAGTGGGCGTAGTGAACCATGGCCGAACTCACCGAACCGAGGAAAGCCCGGTGAACGGCACCGCGCCCCCGGCTGCCGACCACGACGGTCCGCGCGGTCCGCGATCGCATGATCAGGCAGGGGATGATCGGATCGAAGGTCACCTCGCGGCCGATCGTCAGCGCATCGGCTGCGACCGCCGCTCGGGCGATGCGCACCGCCTCGTCGGCGACGCGCTCACCGTCGTCCCGCATCTGCTCGACGGCCTCCGCCGTCACATACGGCACCGGTCCGTAGGCCCCTTGAAACGCCACGGAGGCGAGCACGTGCAGCGGACATCCGTGCAGTGCCGCGTCGGCTGCGGCCCACGCGACGGCCTGCTGCGATACGGCGGACCCGTCGGTCGCCACCACGATCGGAGCAGGTGATCGCGCCCCGCGCGTCTCCTCGGTCATGTCGATGTCCCTTCCGGGAGTCGGTGGCCGGTGCCCGGTCAGTCGCCGGACTTCACGTCGACCTTCGTCACCTTCTCCTTCGGCTCGCCCATCGGAACGGTGACCGTGAGGATGCCCTTGGCATATGTCGCGTCGATGCCCTCGTCCTGCGCTCCCTCGGGAAGCGAGACGGTGCGTTCGAAGGAGCCGTAGCTGAACTCCGAGCGCCCCTTCTCCTCGTGGGATTCGCTGCGCTCGGCCTTGATGGTGAGCAAGCCGCCATGCACGGACACTTCGACGTCCTTCGCCGGATCGATGCCGGGAATCTCGGTACGCACCACATAGTGGCCGTCGTCGACGGACTCCTCCACCCGCAGTAGATGACTGCCGAACATCGGCGCCAAGCCGGGAGTGAACGCATTCCACCAATCGGTGAAGTCAGGTAGCAGCGATCCGGGGCGGTGGGCGGGAAGCAGGTTCATGATCACTCCTCGGCTGTGTGGTGGGTACCTGTTCCTATCCCTCGATCTCAGCGTGGCAGGCCGCGCACTCCTAGGGCAGCGAGTCTTCACCCCCGAGTGACGGAAGTCCTCACGGTTATCGGTCCTGTTCGGCGCCCGTGGTGCCGGCCGGTGTGCGCTCGCTCGTCGCGCCGTTGAGCCGGCCGGGGTGGGTGAGTGGGTGAAGTGCTTCGGCCGCACCGGCTTCGCGGGCGAAGAAGCTGCTGATGTCGCCGATCGCACTCATCAGCGGTGCCGGGAACACGACGGTGGTGTTCTTGTCGACGCCCAGTTCGATCAGGGTTTGCAGGTTGCGAAGCTGCAGTGCCAGCGGGTGCGCGACCATGATGTCGGAAGCCTCGCCCAGTGAGGCGGCGGCCAGCGATTCGCCCTCGGCGGCAATGATTTTCGCGCGCTTTTCGCGCTCGGCTTCGGCCTGGCGGGCCATCGCCCGCTGCATGCTGTCGGGAAGTTGGATGTCTTTCAGTTCGACCAGGGTTACCTCGACTCCCCACTCCACCGTGGTCGCGTCGAGGATCTGGCGGATGTCGGCATTGATCACGTCGGTCTCGGCGAGCGCTTGGTCGAGGGTGTGCTGACCCACCACCTTGCGCAGGGTGGTCTGTGCGATCTGATCGATCGCCGCGGCGACGTTCTCGATGACGATCACCGATTTCGCGGCGTCGACCACCCGGAAGTAGGCGACCGCCGAGATGTCGACACTGACGTTGTCGCGGGTGATGATGCCCTGCGACTGGATCGGCAGTGTCACGATGCGCATGGAGACCAGGCGCAGCCGGTCGACCACCGGAATGATGAACCGCAGACCCGGTTCGCGCACGGCGATGAGCCGGCCCAGCCGGAACAGCACGCCGCGCTGATACTGGTTGACCACCCGGATCGACAACGCCGCGACGATCGCGACGAGTACGACGACGGCGACGATGATCACGGTGATGGTGGCACTACTCATGGGCCGGTCTCACTTCCTGCGTGTCGGCGCCCAGTGGAAGGCGAAATCGAGGGTGAGATCGCCGTCGACGGCGCTGTCGATCTCCAGCTCGCGATGCACCTGTCGCGGGACCGGGACGGTGATTTCCGAGTTGCCGATCCCGTAGGTCAGATCGGTGCCGGAGTCGAGCCGATCGGCGATGTGGCGCAATTCGGCGGCCAGCTCGCCGCGGGTCAGAGTGCAGTGATTCTCGTACAGCGTGTGTGCCATGGTGATCAGTGCACGCCCGCGGTCGGTTCATCGCCAGGGGAGCACTACCCCGAATGGTCATGGCCTTGGTCACTCGGCCGCACGGGCGACGCGGTCTCGCACCTCAGAGTTGAAGAACGACGTGCACGATGTCGTTGTCGTAGTCGGCCGACATCGGAATGTCGATATCCTTCAGCAACTGCATCATGGTGGAATTCGTCGCCATGACGTCGGCGACGAATCTGTCGATACCGCGGCGGCGGCCGTCGTCGGCGAGGCGCGTGAGCAGGGCGGTGCCGATGCCCGACTGCTGATCTTCATGCGCTACGACCATGGCCACCTCGGCGCAGTGTGTGCCGGGGGAGACGATGTAGTTCGCGACACCGATGAGCCGAGGTCCGAGAAACGCGCCCACCGCGCCGTGCCCCGGATCGTTGCTCGCTGTCGCCGCGGCCAGATGTTCCAGATGTTTCGGCCGCGGCCCGAAGAATCGGTAGTAGCTGTCGTGTTCGTCGAGCGCCGCGTGGAGGTCGCGAACAGCGCTCGCATCGCCGGGGCCGAGCCGGCGAAAGGTGACATCGTCGAGATCCAGGGTCGTCTCCGCGGTCGGGGCGAATTCCGGATCGTGGGGGTGCGACATATCTGCCAGCATCGGCCACGGCCCCGGATTCCCGACAGGGCCGGAGGTCCCGGCGTCTGCCGACCGCGGCGAGTGCGACCGGGCCCTCTGTCGGTTGCCGTGTCCAGGGTTCCGGTGCCCGGGTGCCGTCTTCGCGCTATGTACCGGCGGAACTCGTCTGCACGCCGGACTCCTTCGTGGCGCGGGTGCGGTGGGCGTTGCATGATTCCCGGTTCGGCGGGCTCGCGGCTGAGGGCCAGGGCCGGCAGGGTTTCGCTGCCGACGTCGCACACGAGGTGCGTTCACCGTCCGCTGACATCCGGGCGGCGCAGGAACGGTATTCGCTCGGCGCGTTCTCGCTCCTCGAGCGAGAGTTCGAGTTCGGCCAGCGCGGACTGCAATTGCGGAACTCGGCGGTGTCGCAACGCCTGCACCCGCACCCGGGTAGCGGCGAGTTCGTTCTCGACGATGCGGGCGGCCGCCGCGGCCGTGGCATGCGAGGCCGCCGCGCGGATGGCATCGCGCGCGGCGTCGGCGGCCGCCGGTAGCGCCGCATCGGTGATCACCGTGTCGTCGTCGACGGGTGGAAATACGCATTCCGTCAACACCGGGTAGCGGACACCGACCACGGTTGTCGCGGTCACTGTCACATCGCACGGCTGGAGCGGTGTGGCCAGTGTGAGCGGACGACGCCCGCCGGACAGCACCGCGCGCTGATACCACCTGCGAGCCGCTGCATCGGCCGCGATCCAGTCCGCACGGGTTGCCTCACACCGAGCGAGAAGCATCCGATGTTCCTTCTCCAGCAGTGCCTGTTTCCGCTCCAGCAGTGCCACTGCGGTCGCCGCCGCCTCGAGTCGTCCGCGCAGCCACAGGCGCCCTGCGCGCCCGGGTGGAATCGGCAACGCCGCCATCAGCCGGCACCATGCGATTCGCGGAGCGCTTCGGGCAGCATGGTCAATTCCGCGGTGGGCAACTCGAGCAGCACCCGCCATGCCCGGTTGAAAGTGTCGTTCAGACTTCGACTCTCGGTGGCGCCCTGATCGACGAAGTCACTGCGGAACGCGTCGTCGAAGTCCAGGTAGGCGCGATCCGTGGCGGTCAGCCCGGCGGTACCGATCAATTCGGTGAGTTCGCGCACCTGCCGCGCCCGCGCGAGCGCGGCCAGAGCTTGCGCGGCCACCGGCAGATGATCGTCGCGCGTGCGCCCCGCACCGGCGCCGTGGCGCATCAGTCGCGACAGCGAACCGAGTGCATCGATGGGCGGATAGATGCCGCGGGCGTGCTCGCTCGCCGAAAGCACGATTTGGCCTTCGGTGATGTAGCCGGTCAGGTCCGGCACGGGATGGGTGATATCGGCTCCGGGCATGGTCACCACCGGCACCAGGGTCACCGATCCCGGCCGGCCGCGGATACGCCCGCACCGTTCGTATATCGAGGCCAGATCGCTGTACAGGTAGCCCGGATAGGCTCGGCGACCAGGTATTTCACCGCGGGCAGCCGACACTTCCCGGACTGCTTCGGCGTAGTTGGTCATATCGGTGAGCACGACCAGCACATCCCGCCCACCCGATTCCCCGAATGCCAGCTGCTCGGCGACCGTCAACGCGATCCTCGGTGTGAGAATGCGTTCGACCACCGGATCGTCCGCGAGATTCAGCAGCAGTACCAATTGCTGCGCCGCCCCGCGCTCCGCAAGCGCCTCCCGGACGAAGCGGGCATCCGCGTGAGTCACCCCCATCGTCGCGACCACCACACAGAACGACTCCCCGCCGGTTCCGCCCTGCGCGGCGATCTGACATGCAAGGCGCAGATGCGGCAGCCCGGGCGGCGAGAATATCGGCAGCTTCTGACCACGCACGAGCGTGGTGAGCGCGTCGATCACCGACACACCCGTGAGAACCGGTTCCACGGGGGCTTCCCGTCGCACCGGATTGAGCGGAGCGCCGCCGACCGGCATCAGCGCGCCGGTGACCGGTGGACCGCCGTCCAGGGGGATGCCACGGCCGTTGCACACCCGTCCCAGCCAGCGTTCGCCGACGGGGATCAGGTAAGGCGCGCCGGTGAATTCGGCACGGACCGCCCCGGGGTCCATATCCGCGGTTCCCTCCAGCATCTCCACCACGGCGAGGTCTCGGGCGATATCCAGCACCACTCCGTGGCGCACCCGCCCATCACCCAGCCTCACCCGCACGAATTCGTCCCACCCCACTCCTTCCACCCCGGAGACCAGCAACAGCGGGCCGCGCAGTTCCCGCACCCGCGTGTACTCGACCCAATTGCGAACGATCCTGCCCCCGTGCGGCTTCGGCGCGAGGGTCGGCCGATCCCCGGCTGCTGTCATCTCAGTTCCCCGATCCGGTCCAGCATCTCGTCGCGCAGCCGCACGACGACGGTCGTGTCCTGCGGCCCGGCTGTTTCGCGCGCCCGCACCAGGGGGCCGAAATCCAACTCCTCGACACGTTCCGGCGCAACACCTTTCGCGACGACCTCGCGGCAACGATCGATCACCGCCGACATCGCGTCGACCAACGCCACGGTCTTGGCCATCGCGCAATGAGAATCGTTGGCCGACAACGCATTCTGTGTGAGCAGCCCTTCCCGTAGCAGGCGGCCGGCCAGCATCGTCACCCTCTGATCGGCGGGCAGCGCCTCCAGCCCGACCAGTTCGGTCAGCGTCGCGAGGCGATCCGCCTCCGCGAGCAACGCGACGACACGTCCGCGGCGCTGGCCCCACATCTGGTCCCCTGCCCGGTCGTATCCGGCGGCCACCGCGTCGACGTCGTAGGAGAACGATGCCGACCACGAAACAGCGGGATAGTGCCGGGCATAGGCGAGTTCCCGGTCCAGACTCCATCGACAGCGCACGAATCGCTCGGTCTGAGCGGTCACCGGCTCCGTCAGATCTCCGCCCGGTGGCGACACCGCTCCGATGATCGTCACCGAGCCGGAACGTCCGCCCAGGGTCCGCACCGCACCCGCGCGCTCGTAGAAGGCGGCCAGAGCCGAACCCAAATCTGCCGGATAACCCTCTTCCGCGGGCAGCGCCCCCAGACGAGAAGCGAACTCGCGCAGGGCTTCCGCCCATCGAGAGGTCGAATCCGCGACGATCACGGTGTCGTATCCCATGTCGCGGAAGTACTCGGCCACCGTGACGCCGGTATAGATGCTGGCCTCCCGTGCCATCATCGGCATATTGGACGTATTGGCGATGATCACGGTGCGCTCGATCAGTTTTCCGCCGCCGCGCGGGTCGCTCAGCGCGAACAACTCGTCGATGATGTCCGCCAGTTCGTTTCCCCGCTCACCACAACCGACATAGACGATCACATCGGCCGTGCACCACTTGGCGATCTGCTGGAGCAGCATCGTCTTACCGGTCCCGAAACCTCCCGGCACACCGACCGTTCCGCCCTTGACGACCGGAAACAGCAGATCGACTACCCGCTGACCGGTGAGCAACGGCGCCGCGGAGCCCACAGGGCCGCTGTGCGGGCGCGCGCTGCGAACCGGCCAGCGTTGCGCGATCCGCACCGGCCGGCCGCCGACGTCGGCAACGGCGTCATCGGCCGAATAATCCCCTTCCGCGGCAATCGTTTCCACCTCGCCGCTCGTATCCGGAGGAACGAGGACTCGGTATTCCATCGGACCGCCATCGGTCAGCGCACCGAGCACGGCCCCCGGACCGACCGTGGTTCCCACCTCCACGGACGGACGGAAATGGTGTCGGCGCGCGACAGCCCGGTCGGCGCCCCTGGGCAGCAGCCAGGTCGGGGCGTCCGCCAGCGGTCGCAGCAGGCCGTCGAAGACGCCGCCGAGCAGTTCCGGTGACAGCGAAACCGACAGCGGCGCGTGCAAGGGGGCAACCATCGAACCGGGCCTCAATCCGCCCGTGTATTCGTATGCCTGGACCGTCACCCGCTCTTCGTCGATACGAACGACTTCCGCCGGTAGTCCGTCGTCGCCCAGGGCTACCAGATGGTTCATCGCCACCCCGGGGAAGCCGCTCACTTCCACCAGCGGTCCCGCTACTCTCAGCACAACGCTCATGACCAGAGCCCAGCGATATCCGGCTCCACCTGTTCGATCGCGCGTGCCGCGACAGCGCTCAATCGCAGATCGAGTACCCGGCCCCGCGACCGCGCGACGATGCCTCCCGACGGATCCGCTTCTATCGTGATGTCCGGGCCGAGCAATCGGACGGCCGCCGTCCGCAAGGTCTCCTCGAGCCTCGAGTATCCCGGCTCGTCCCGCAACGCCAGTACCGCCGCGGTGGCGGCGGCACGCCATCTGCGGTAGGCGTTGCGCTGCGCGGCCAGCACCACGGTGCGCTGTCGCTCGGCGGTGCGGTTGCGCCGGGCGGCCACCTCCGCGGCCGCCCGTGTTCGTCCCGTCTGCACCGCGCGTGCGGTGATCGCTTCGCACTCGGCTGCCGCGCCGGCATACCGCGCGTCGGCGTCTTCGCGGG
The DNA here is from genome assembly GCF_001612845.1 of Nocardia elegans NBRC 108235. Lineage (GTDB taxonomy): Bacteria > Actinomycetota > Actinomycetes > Mycobacteriales > Mycobacteriaceae > Nocardia > Nocardia nova. The sequence continues at coordinate 65,915 of NZ_BDBF01000037.1, forward strand.
CGTTTCGGAGAATGTGTTCGGCGTCGTCGCGGGCGCGGCGGAGAATGCCGGTGCGTAGTGGTGTGAGGGCTGCGTCGACGGCGTCGTCGGCGACTGCGGACGTGTTCATTCCGGCATCACCACCGCCAGTGGGCCTTCGTTTCGCTGTTGCGCGGTCAGGCAATCGGCGGCTGCCGCGGTGAGAACGACCAGCGTCGTGTGCGGCCCCAACGCCGACCATGCGCGCCCGACCGCCTCCGCGTCGGCGGCGGGGATGACAACGGCTCCGGCCAGCGCGTAACCCTGGACCCGAGCGGGGTCCCCGATGACCGCGACGGTACCCATCTCAGCCCTTCGCGATCAGCATGACGGCGACGATCAGCCCGTAGATCGCGATACCTTCGGCCAGTCCGACGATCACCATGGCCCGCCCGAACAACTCGGGCCGTTCGCTCAACGCGGCCAGCGCAGCGGCACCGGTGTAGGCGACCGCGAGCCCGGCCGCCACCGACGAACCGGCCACCGCGATCGCCGCGCCGATCAGGGCGGCTCCGTTCGCACTCGACGACGAACCGGCCGCCGTGGTCACCGCCGTCGCCGGGCCCGCCGACAGGACAACGACGACGATCGCGGTGCCGGCGATCAGCAGGCCGCCCGCGATGCCCGCCGCGAGGGCCAGTGCGCGTCGGCTCGGCCGGCGCAGTAACAGCACCCCGGCGACGGACGCGACAACCAGTAGCGGCAACGAGACTATCCATGTCAGCACGACGCACTCCTCGCATCGATCACCGGAATGTGCCAGGGGGTGAACGGCCGCCCGGCCTCCACGAAGACCCTGGAGAACAATTCGTAGAATTCGAGCCGCAGCGCCTGCACACCCGCGATCAATGCCTCGAGAGCGAACGCGATGGCATTGCCCAGCACGAAAACCACTGCGGCGACGGCGATCCCGACACCGCCCCGGCCGGCCACCGCGGTGGTGGCCTGCCAGATCAGCCACCCCAGCGCGGCATGGGTCATGCCGAAGGCGGCCAGCCGGGCGAACGAGATGGAATTCGCCCCGATGTGCATGACCAGGTCGACCACACCGACACCGGAACGGACGACTCCGGCACTCCCGCCACCGGCTTCGGCGAACATACCGATCGTCGACAGGACGAGCCCCACACCGGTCACAGCGATACCGGCGATCAGAACGAGCAACTCGTGCGTGAGCACCGCGCCCGTGATCACGCCCAGGCCCAGAAACGTTGTCGCTCCGGCAATTCCGGAGGAGGAGTACAGCGCGAGCCGAAGACCGCCTTCCCGCCACCGGTTGGCCGTGCCCATGGCGTACGAGATCGCCAGCAAGGCCGCGCCGACCGCGATCGCCGTGACCATCAGCGTCACCGGTCGATCGAGGGGATTCAGCCACAGCACCGGCAGAATCCCGGTGGGGCCGAAGAACTCTCCGTACAGCACGCCGAATCCGGTCGCCGCGATGCCGGCGCCGGCCACGAACATCCAGAGTTGCCGGAACCCGGCGAGTCGTTTCGGCCGACCACTGCGCAGCGCCAGCGCGCCGGCGATCAGCAGCAGTCCGTGGCCCGCATCGCCGAACATCATGCCGAACATCACGACGTAGGCCAGACCCGCGGGAATCGTCGGATCGATATCGGCGTACGGGACGGTCGTATAGACACGCAACAGCGGCGCGAAGGCACGGCGCAGCGGCGTTCGGTTCGCCAGCCGCGTCGGCGGATCCAGGCCGGCGGGTGAGCGGAGGCCGACCACCGCGGCACCCAGCGGCGCCAAATCCGTTCTCAGCGCAGATATTTCGGATTCCGGGCACCATCCTGCCAGCGCCGCCACATCGCCGCGGCGGACGGCGGCATCGGACAGGGACCGCAACTGCTCCTCGCCGGCGACGAGGTCTGCGCGGCCGGACTGCATCAGTGCGGTCACGTCCTGCTCCTGGGCCGACAACGCCGCGGTTCCCGGGGCTCGGATATCGCTGCCGGCATCCGTATCGTGGAAGTCCACCACCCCGGCCTCGGCGACCCGGACCAGCATCCCTCGAAGCGAGTCGGCCGAGGCCACCAGCGCCACCCGCTGCATGCGCACGGGGACGAGCGAGTCACGCCAGCTCATCGTAGGTCTCCATCGCTGCCGCCCCCGCCGAGACCTCGAGCGCCGACCGCACCCGCCGCACATCCGCGATCGACACCGCGTACGCGCCGACCGGTTTGTCGCACCCGAACCGGCCGGACCGCAGGAGGTGGGTGCCGTCCGTTTCGACCCGACGCCACCAATGGATCTCGCCCCGCCACAGCTCCATCGGGGTCTGCACGCCGTCGAACACCCACCGCGCGCGGCGGGGCAGCGCGGTGACGAGGGCCGGCAATTGTTCCGCCTCGACCGCGGCGGCGCCGAGCATGCGCACGGCCGGACGCGAGGCTCGTTCCGGCAGCGGCGACCGCTGGAGCACATGACGCCGCGCGATGACCAGCGCAGCCGCACCCGCTGCCCAGTCGAGTGCCCTGCCGACCTCCGAGCCCACCCGGGCCGTCCACGTGAGGATCGCGGCATCGGCGATGTCCTGCGGCCGGATGCTGCCGGGGTCGCCCCAGATCGAATGCCGCATCGCCTCGCGCAGGTCCGCCGGAGTCGTCGCCTCGCGCAGCCGCGGCCACGCCCACCCGAGGGCGCCGAGTTCATACTCCGGAATCGGCGCCCCGCCGGCGAGCGACCATGCCAGCGCCTGGATATTGGCCGCTTCGAAACCACCCGCCAACGCGCGCAACATGCGAACACCCGTCGGCGGCTGCCAGCCCGCCAGGACGCGCATATGCCACAGGGCGGCCGCGGAGACGGCATGCTCCGTCTCCGCCAGGTCGGCGCCGACGCTGATCCGGTGCCGATACCCGCTGTCGATCAGCAGCCGCTGCGCAGCCGCCAGAGATCCCGCGTCCGCGAGCCGGCGAGCCCCCGCGACGCCGAATCGCCGACGTGCCAATCCCGCGGCCCGCACGTCACCCGCTACCCAGCCGATGCTCATCGCGTCGTGGCCTTCGAATCGGGTCCGGCCTCCGAATCCGGTCCGCCCAATTCCGCGATGACGGCGCGCGCGGCCTGAACGGCTCGCCCGACATAGTCGGGCAGGTTCTGGGTCGTACGCTCCTCCACCCGCCGCGCCACCCGGTCGGCGTCACCGGCCTCCTCGGCGGCCTCAGCGAGAGCATGCGACATCGCTTGCTCCGCAACAGTTTCCCTGCTCGCCTGAGCATCTGCCACGGCCTTCTCGGCCCGGCGGTCACCGGCACGGCGTAGTTGTGCCGCGTGCACCTGCGCCCGCTGCCGGATCCGGCGCGCCTCGTCCTGCACCGGGTCGAGGCACATCAGAAGGGGCTCGAGCTCATCGGCGGCGATCCGCGCGCGATCCACCGGCACCCCGCGCGGCGCCGCGGCCCCGGGGGCGGCGGCCGCTCGGAACCGCTCGAGGAAATCGTTCCAGCGAGGCATCTCGATGCCTTTCCGTTCACCATCGAAGTGACCTGCTGATTTTCATCCGCGATGGCGTCGTTCCCGTAGGGGCGCGGGTCGACGGAACGCAAGGACCTTCTCCCCTTCTCTCCGGCACACCGATGGCCACCGCATTCGGGTCCGTCTGCTCCGGTGCGTCCGCGGAGTATTGATGAAGTATCGGCTGAGAGAGGTTTCCGTCTTCCGAGATGGTCGCGTCCGCCGCACGGCCGATCCCGTGAACCAGCTATCGCCGGTTGGAGGTGATGACCATGAAACCAGCGGGACACACGTCGTCGATGCACGAGGCCGAGATCGGACTCGAGGCGTGGGCACCCACGTGCGAGCGCTGTCTGGTCGAGACGGTCGACGCACTGGTGGACTGCTTCGTGGTCGGGCCGAGGCCTTGCCCGTCCGAAGTGATCGAGTGGACGCATATGTCTCACGACCCGGAGAGTCTCTTGGGGTATCTGATGGAATGGGTGATCTATCACCGGCGCGTGTTCGCCCGCATCCCAGTCGTCACGAGCGTCGAGAAGGCGAGTGGATGGGATATTCGGCTGGAGACCGCCGATGTGAGCGGCCGGATGGACGATGCTCCGGAGTGCGTGCATGTCCAGGCGGTCGACCTGCGCCCCGAGTTCGGCAGCTGGCACTGCACCGTGACGTTGGATGCGAGCACGGAGTCGGATGAACTGTCGTGCACACCGGCCCCGGAGAACACTCCACGCATCCAGCACGTGATTTCGGCTCGGCTGGCGTAGGTCCCGACGTCCCGGTGCCGGTTCGCCTCACCGAATCGCCGATCGCCGGAAGCCGCCGGCGGTGGTGCCGCCGTCATCAGGGGGCGTCGCGGTGGAATGGTCCGTTGACGGAAAGCTACGGGTGGGGGCGAAGACCTTGGCACCGACCGGGTCCCGGCCGCGACTACGCGACGCCGACAGCTACCTGAACGCCGGGTGCCGAGTCCGGCTCGGATCGAGGTGGAGGACATGCCGATCGATCAGACACCGTTGGCGGCGACGAACGGCCCCATCCTGCGCATACCGCGCACCATGCCGCCTCCGCGCCCGCCGCAAGATCCGGCCGGCAATCCAGACAGATCCTTGACGGGTTCGGTGCCGGATCTCGTGGCTTACACCTCGATTTGTGAGCCCATGATGATGGTGCGGTCGCGTGGCAGGCCGAAGTAGTCGGCGGCGTCGGCGGTGATGTAGGAGGTGGCGATGAACAGGCGCTTGCGCCACGAGGCCATGGTGGCGGCGGTGCCGCGGCGGAGTTCGATGGTGGACAGGAAATAGGAGGCGCGGTCGAGGTCGAGCGGGCCTTCGGTATCTCGTCGGTCGACGAGTGCGAGCGCGTGGGGAACGTCGGGGGTTTCCATGTAGCCGTAGCGGGCGGTGACGTGGGTGATGCCGTCGTCGGGTGGTCCCAGCGGGTCGGTGGCGATGCGTTCGTTGTCGGGGATGCGGGGGACGGGTTCGGTGTGGATGGACAGGATCACGATGTGGTGGTGGCGCACGTGGTTGTGTTCGACGTTGGCGCGCAAGGCCAGTGGTGCTGTTTCCTTGCCGCGGTTGAGGAAGATCGCGGTGCCGGGGACTCGCGTCGTGGCGGGTGTGCCTTCGGCGAGTTCGTCGACGAATTTCCGCAGGGATCCTTCTCTCCGGATTCGTTCGGCGGTCACGATCTGGCGGCCGCGTTGCCAGGTCGTCATGACTGTGAATGCGGTCAGGCCGATCAGCAGCGGCAGCCAGGCGCCGTGCGCGAACTTGGTGAGATTGGCGGCGACGAACAGCAGATCGACGGTCAGCAGCGGGAGTGCCCCCGCGGCGAGGATCCAGCGGGGGATATGCCAGCGGCTTCGCGCGACGTAGAAGAACAGCAGGGTGGTGATGGTGATGGTTCCGGTCACGGCCATGCCGAAGGCGAAGGCCAGCGCGGTCGAGCTGCGGAAGGCGAAGACCAGGGTGAGTACCGAGACCATCAGCAACCAGTTGATCCACGGGACGTAGATCTGGCCGATCGTGGATTCGGAGGTGTGGGCGATGCGCAGCCGCGGCAGGTAGCCCAGTTGCGCGGCCTGGGAGGCAACGGAATACGCGCCGGTGATCACCGCTTGTGAGGCGATGACCGTGGCGGCGGTGGCCAGCAGCACCAGTGGCAGTCGTGCCCAGCCCGGTGCCAACAGGAAGAAGGGGCTGCTGATGTTGCGGGCGTCGTCGAGGATGAGTGCGCCTTGGCCGAGGTAGCTGAGTGTGCAGGCGGGAAAGACGAGGATCAGCCAAGCGCGGGTGATGGAGCGGCGGCCGAAATGTCCCATGTCCGCGTAGAGCGCCTCGGCGCCGGTCACCGCGAGCACGATCGCGGCGAGCGCGAAGAACGCGGTGCCGAAGTGTCCGGCCAGAAAGCCCAGCGCATACGTGGGCGACAGCGCCTGCAGGATGCGGGGATTGTGCGCGATGCCGCCGATGCCGCAGGTGCCGATGGTGAGGAACCACAGAACCATGATGGGGCCGAACATCCGTCCGACCGTGGCGGTGCCGCGGCGTTGCACCACGAACAGCGCCACGATGATCACGACCGTCACCGGGATGACAAGGTCTTTCAAGGCCGGCTCGACGACCTTGATGCCCTCGACCGACGACAGTACCGAGATCGCCGGCGTGATCATGCTGTCACCGAAAAACAATGAGGCGCCGAAGATTCCGAGCGCGGCCAGGCCGATGGCCGTTTTCCGCCCGCGTGGTGAACTCCACCGGCGAAGCAGCGTGATCAGTGCCATGATGCCACCCTCGCCGTCGTTGTCGGCGCGCATGGCGAGCAGGACGTAGGTGACGGTGACGATGATCATCACCGACCAGAACACCAACGACACCACGCCGAACACGTTGTCGCTGTTCACCGGTACGGGATGGGGGTCGCCCGGGTCGAATACGGTTTGCAGGGTGTAGATCGGGCTCGTCCCGATATCGCCGAACACCACCCCCAGGGCGCCGATCACGACGCTCCAGCGCACGGTATCGCGGTGGCTCGGCGGCTGCCCCGGTTCCACCTCGAACGCGGGGCCGCCTCCGATGGTGCCCTTCGCCCCTGTCATGGTGCTCCTCCACGTCGTGGTGTCACGCCAGTCGGACGATACAGCGCACGGCCTTCGACGCGGGTGAAGGGCGTGGCAGTGGTCTTCCTACCGAGTGGGCTCGACCTACCGGGCGTGGATCTGTGCCGACAGCTGCGGGATCGTTCACCGGTTCCCGTCATCGCGGTCTCCCTCGACCGCAGCGGCTTGTCATGACCTTCTACGACCAAGGCACGGTTACTCAGGACCCGCTCGGCCTCGGCAACCGCGGGTACGCAGCGCATTTCCGCGTGTGGGAAGCGCGGGGACGGCGGCTGGTTCTACTCTCGTCGCGTCGATCGAGCCGCCGCTGCGTCCACGAATTCCGCGCCCGGACCCAGCGGCCGGGATACGAGGAGTTCGCGGTGACCCGAGGCGATGTTCATCTGTGTGGAAGTGTGCCGCTGCCGAATGCGGAGGCCGTATTCGATACGGCCGCGCGCCGGCTCGGACCGTGGCTCAGCCGCATACCCGACGGTGAGACCGGCGAGCGGGACAACTTCACGGTCTGGCAGTTGCCGCGCATGGGCGCGCATCCGGATCTGGAGACGGTGCCGCCGCCGAGCCCGGAATACGGGCCCAGTGAGCGGGTGCGGCCCAAACCGGGCGTGGATCCCGCATCGATCGATTTCGGTGAGCTGGGTTACGCGCAGGCAGCGCTCGAGTCGTGGAGTGTGTTCCGCAAGCTGCGCGCACGCGGCGACATCGATGCCGGGGTGCGGTTCCAGGTCTGCCTGCCCACCCCGATCTCGGTGGTGGGCGCCTTCGTCGGCGATCCGCAGGACATTCTCGAACAGCGCTACGAGGCGGCTCTGCTCGCCGAACTCGGCCGCATCGCCGCGGAGATCCCGCACACCGATCTTGCGGTGCAGTGGGATTGCCCGGTCGAGTTCGCCATCTTCGAGGGGGTGTTCCCGTCCTGGTTCGGCGCGGACGACGACACTCGGCTGAGTGAGATCGTCGCCCGGCTCGTGCGCCTCGGCGCGGCCGTGCCCGGAAACATCGAACTCGGATATCACTTGTGCTACGGCGATTTCGGGCATCGGCACTTCGCCGAGCCCGCCGACACCGGTCGTATGGTGGCGGTGCTGTCCGGTGTGCTGGCGGGGCTGCCGCGCCGGGTCGACTGGGTGCATATGCCGGTTCCGCGCTCGCGCACCGACCGCGAGTACTTCGCACCACTGGCCGGGTTGGACCTGCCACCGCAGACCCGGCTGTACCTCGGACTGGTGCACGCCACCGACGGCCGCGACGGGGCCCTGCGCCGTATCGCCGGCGCCCGGGAAATCGTCGACGGCTTCGGTATCGCCACCGAATGCGGATTCGGCCGCCGGCCCGCCGAACACATCCCGGATCTGCTGGATTTGCATGCCGAACTGGCGGCCATGCTGTCGTGAAACCGGTGATCCGGCGATGCGAGTCCGAGCACCGGCGCCGGGACATGTTCGCACCACGGTGGTGAGGCCGAGAACGAGGGGCACGTTCACCCCGGCGGCGGCCACGGTCATCGGTAGCGAATCCGTTGCCCGGAACGCGATCTTCGGCGTTCGTCGGTCGGCCCGCAGCCGCTGACTCGGTCCGGGGGAGCGCGCTGCCGGTGTCGCCGGTCACGGTCTCGGGTGATCTCCTCGGTGTCGTTGTGCTCTGTCGGCGGGGCCACGCGGATAGGAACGATCGGAGGAATGAGGTCGTCCGAATCGACCCCGCAACCCGAAGGACTCGCATCAATGACTCTGTTACAGATGGTCGGCCCGCATTCCGAACGGCATCGCGGCGAGCACGCGGGCTGGTTGCGCGCCGCGGTTCTGGGCGCCAACGACGGGCTGGTCTCGACCGCGAGCCTGATGGTCGGCGTGGCGGCCAGCGGCGCTTCCGCGGGCGCGGTTCTCACTGCGGGGCTGGCTGGATTGGCGGCCGGGTCGATGGCCATGGCTGCGGGCGAATACGTTTCCGTCAGTTCGCAAGTCGACGTCGAACGCGGCGACCGGGCCAAAGAGGAACACGAACTGGCCATCGATCCGGAAGCCGAACTGACCGAGCTGGCGGGCATCTACCGTGACCGCGGACTGCCCGCCGAACTTGCCGCGCAGGTCGCCGCCGCACTGCACGACAACGATCCGCTCACCGCCCACCTGCGAGATGAGCTCGGGCACAACGACATCACCGCCGCCCGCCCGGCACAAGCCGCGATGGCCTCGGCCGCAAGCTTCTTCCTCGGTGGCTTGCTCCCGCTACTCGGTTTGATCGCCCCGTCCAGCGGCACCCGGCTGGCGCTCATCGTGCTGGTGACCGTGCTGGGACTGGCCGTCGCGGGCGTTCTCGGAGCCCGGGTCGCCGGGACAGGCATTCTGCGCCCCGCGCTGCGCGTCGTCATCGGCGGCAGCCTCGCCATGGCGGTCACGGCCCTGGTCGGTCAACTCGTCCACGTCGCCGGCGTCTGAGGGGCCCCGACCGGGCGCGCCTCGATGGGGGCTTGTGAAGACCGCCGAGGGCGTGCCCCCGGGCTCTCCTCCCTCCCCGAGTGCACCTGGCCGATCAGCCGTCCGATCGGTCTGGATTTCGAACCGCTGTAGGGTGGGTCGGTGAGTGAAGCGACGCCCCCCAGACCGGGTGTGCCGGTACGAGGATCGAGCTCTGGCCAGCCATTGATGGCGGCCTTCGACCTGCTGGGGCGCCGCTGGGCGATCACGGTGCTGTGGGAGTTGCGCGGAGATCCGGTCGGATTTCGAGAGCTGCGGCGCAGTCTTGCGGGCATCTCCTCCAGTGTGCTGTCGACCCGGTTGCGCGAGCTGGTGTCGGTCGGCGTTGCCGAAACCGTGGCGGACGGGAAGTATCGGCTGACCCCGATCGGGATCGAACTGCTGTATGCGCTCGCCCCGCTCAAGGCGTGGTCCAGCAGCTGGGCCACACACCTGGGCGTGCAGAGTTTTCAGCGCAGCCCCGTCGACGATCTGGATCGTCTGCCCTGATTTTCGAACCGTCCTGAGCGGATAGACGCTGGAGTCGAGTGAAAATTTACCTCGTGCGGTTCGATTTTCAAACCACTTTGATCTAGGGTTCGTCCCAGGTCGGACGAGAGGTCCAGATCATGGAGGTGAGGTTCGACGTGCGATGGTTCCGTGTGCGGCGGCTGCGGGAAGTGGGAACCCGGCTCGTGCTCGCTGCAACTCGTCGTATCGTCCTAGGTTTCGCCGAGCGCGGCGCCGAATCGTCGAGGCGGGGGTTCGACAGCTCCTATCCACTGTCTCCACTGCCCGGAGATCGTTTCTACGGGTGGACGCACTATGGCGTGATGATCCCCAATCTTGCTGCGCCGCATCAGTATTTGAGTGTCATGGTGATGGCGGGAATGCCGGGGCAGCGGGCGTTCGACGTCGACGATGTCGTGACGACGACGCCACGCGACACCGCGACCGTGTCGATCTCCACCGCGGCGGCGGCGTACTACGGCACGGTGTCTCTGGGCGATGACTGCGCCTTCGGCTCTGCGGGGGACGATCTGCATTTCGGTGCCGAGTTGACCATCGGCGGACGCTATCCGGAGTTGTTCGTGGCCATCGACGTTCCCGGCCTGACCGCACGCCTGCGGTTCGCACTCGCCGAACGGGCAACCTGGTTCGTGCGGGGACGACCCTACGATCACCTGAGCTTGCTCGGGCGATACACCGGCTGGATCCGGACATCCGATGCCCGCGTTGATGTTTCGGGTGCGGGAAACATCGAATACGCGCGCTGTGTGGGTCCCTATGCTCTGCGCGATCGCCTGCTCCCGTGGCGTTACAAGGCGCCGGTCGACTTCTTCACCTATCACGTCGTAGAACTGTCCGCCGACGCTCAGCTGTTGTTCTGCCGAGTAGGCATACTCGGCGACCGCGTCGGCGATCTGGTCCAGTTCCGAACCCAATCCGGCGACGGTGACTGGCGCGTCAACGAAGTCGCTACCGATCGCACCTTCTACGAAGTCCTCGAGTATCAGGACCTACCGACGGTCGACAGCGTCGGCAGGCATGAAATGCTCATGCCTCGCCGCTTCCGACTGGGTGTACGCGATCGGGTCACAGTCATCGGAACATACGACACCCCTGGACGTTTCGGCGTCGGCCTCGGATACATCGCCGGATACCGCGCTCAGGTCGACATCGCCGGACGCCACATCGACACCCGCGGCTACGCCGAATATGTCGACGTTACCGACGAAGGGACGCGCCGCCTCAGCGGGGGCGAGTTCGCAGGCTGATTGAGCCGGTAGCGGCGCTGTCGGCACCTCGTCCCGCTGGATCCCTGTAACGACCGGCGAGTGGGAGGGCGCGGCCTTCGCCTTCGAGGTCAGGCCGGAACCTGGTCGGCGGCGAGGAAATCGTCCACGAATCCCAGCGCCCGGTCTTCCAAGCCCGCGTAATGAGCTTCGCGAACCGCGCCGGGGGGGTTGGTGCTGCCGGGCGTGTCGAGCGTTTCTATTGGCGGTCGCACATGTCGGGCCGGTCGTCGAGCCGATCCCGCCCGCCCGGGATTGGCATACTTGCGGTCGTGCAGATCGGGATTCTGGGTCCGGTGGAGGTGCGCCGGACCGACGGGGGTCCGGTGGCGGTGGGTGGTCCGCAACTACGGATGTTGCTGGCGCTGCTGGCGTCCGAGGCCGGGTCTCCGGTGTCACGGGAGCGGGTGATCGACGATCTGTACGGACAGGAACCGCCGGCCGACGCCAAACATGCTGTGCAGTCGCAGATTTCGCGATTGCGGCGTGCGCTGCGGGCTGCCGGTGCCGCGGAGTGCGTGGAGTCCACGGCGGCCGGCTATCGGCTCGCTATTGACCCGGCGACGGTGGATGCGCATCGGTTCACCCGGCTGGTCAGCGAGGCCCGTGGCGCCCTGCGCGACCGAGATCCGGCGGCCGCCGCCGCGTTGCTCGACGAAGCCGAGCGGATGTGGCGTGGCGTTGCCCTGGCCGATGTATCCGACGCCCCGTTCGCGGCCACGGTGGCCACCCGTCTGACCGAAATACGGTGGACCGCCCGAGAGGATCGGGCCGAGGCCGCGCTGGCGCTCGGCGACCATCGTGCCGCGGTAGCCGTACTGACGGAACTGGTTGCCGCACAACCACTCCGGGAGCGATCACGAGCGCTGTTGATGCGCGGGCTCTCCGGCATCGGCCGCCGCGGCGAAGCGCTCGAACTGTTCGAGCAGGGGCGGCGACTCCTCGCCGAGGAACTCGGTGTCGATCCGTCACAGGAACTCGCACAGGCGCACGTGGAAATCTTGCGGGCCGACGCCGGTACGGCCCGAGCCCGCCGCTGGCCGGCGCCACTGACCAACTTCGTCGGACGTGACGATGAGCTGACACAGATTTCGGGGCTGCTCGCCCGATCTCGGCTGGTGACGTTGACCGGTCCCGGCGGCACCGGCAAAACACGGCTGGCGTTGGAGGCCGGGGCCCGGGCACTCGGTGAGGCGTTCTTCGTCGACTTGTCGCCGCTCTCGGCCGGTGGCCAGATCGCCCGGGAGATCTCGGCGGCACTGGGTCGCCGCGCGGGCACCGAACACGACGACGCGGACAGTGAGCTGGCGGCTCTGCTCGCCGAACGGACGTTGTTGATCGTGCTCGACAACTGTGAGCACCTGGTGCACGACGCCGCTCGGACGGTGCATCGGTTGTTGCGTGACTGCCCGGGCGTCCGGGTCCTGGCCACCAGCCGCGAATCGCTGCGGATCACCGGTGAAACGGTTTTCGTGGTCGGGCAGCTGCCGGTCGCGGATGCCGAGGCGCCCCTGGCCGAACAGCTCGGCGGAGCCGCGGTACGTCTGTTCGCCGACAGGGCCGCCGCCGCGCGACCGGGATTCACCGTCGACGCGGGCACGATCGCACTCGTTCGGCGCATCTGTGCGCGACTGGACGGGCTGCCACTCGCACTGGAACTGGCTGCCGCGCGGCTGCGCACGCTGGATCCAGCCGAGATCGATGCCCGGCTCGCCGACCGATTCCGATTGCTGACGCGAGGAGACCGCACCGCCGAACCCCGGCATCGAACGCTGCAAGCAGTGGTGCAGTGGAGCTGGGAGTTGCTGGATCCCGGCGAGCGTCTGCTGGCTCGTCGCTTCGCGGTGTTCGCCGGCGCGGTCACCCCGGCCACCACCGCCTCCGTCTGTGAACTCGACGACGCCGACGAACTGCTCTCGAGTCTGGCCGAGAAATCACTGGTGGAAGTCCACCGGGGCCGTTACCGGATGTTGGAGACCATCCGTGCCTACTGCCTGGCTCGGCTGGCCGAGTCGGGCGAACAGGAGCGGCTGCGCAGCACCTGTGCCCGCTACTACACCGACCTGGCCGAGCGGGCGGATCCGTTGCTGCGCGGCCCGGATCAGTTGCGATGGCTCTCGCGGCTGTCCGAGGAACACGACAATCTGCAAGCCGCGTCGCGCTGGGCCGTGAGCGCCGATCCCGCACTGGCGCAACGGCTCATCGCCGCCCAGGCATGGTACTGGTGGCTCAGCGGTCGCCCCGGCGACGCTGCCGAGCTGGCGGGTACGCTGCTACCCGTTCTGGATCCGGCCGCGAGTGCCGAGGAATACGCGCTGTGTGTGGCGGTGGCCGCGCGCGGGAAGCCGGGTCCCTCGGCGGCGGTCGGCGTTGCCGTCGCTGCGGTGTCACAGATCGAAAAGCCTTTGCGACGACCACATCTGGTGTTTTTGCTGGCGACCGTGGGCGGGCTGCTGCGCCCGGAGACCGAGCGTCTGGATCGGTTGTTCGGTCCCGACCCGTGGGCACGGGCCTTTCGCCGGCTGGGGGAGGGGTTGCGCCTGCTCATGTCCGGCCGACCTCGGCTCGCCGAGCCCGAATTCTGTTGTGCGCTGGCGGACTTCCGCGCCACCGGCGATCGCTGGGCGATAGCGACGACGCTGGACAAACTCGCTGTCGTCGCCGAATGGCGCGGTGAACGCAGCGCAGCCCTCGAATCGATCGACGAGGCAGTGCTCTTGCTCTCCGAACTGGGTGTCGGTGACGAGGCCGCCGACCTGCTCAACCGTCGCGGTGACGTGCTGGCGCGCAACCCGGCGCGCACTGCCGAGGTTGCCGAAGCCGAGGTCGCCTACCGGCGCGCGGCCGAGATGGCCCGGGTCGCGGGCGCGACGGATATCCGTGCCAACGCGCTACGTGGGCTCGGCGACCGGTCCCGGGCCGCCGGACAGCCGGCCGAGGCGCGAACGTACTACGCCGCCGCCCTCGAGTCGCCCGACAACGGTTCGGTCGGCATGGCCGAGGCACGGGCCCGCAGCCTCATCGGAATGGGTTGGGTTGCGCTGACGGAAGGCGACATCGATGCCGGGCTTGCGGCGGCCCGCGAGGCGTTCGCGTTGTCGCGGCGCGTATCCCGGCCGGTGGCCGCCGAGGCCGTCGAAGCCGTGGCGGCATTCGCGGAGGCCCTGGGATATCCGGAACCGGGGGCGGTGTTGCTCGGCGCGGCCGAGGCGTTGCGCGGAATGCCGGTGGCCGGACGCGGTGAGGTTGCCGACATCGCCGCTCGGTGCCGCGCGGAGCTGGGTGAACACGGTTTCGGGGCCGCGTACGCCCGCGGAGCCGAAGCCACGTTCGAGGAGGTGGCTACGCTGCTCGGTGAGTGGCGGTGAGCCGATGGTGAGGGCGCGGTGAGTGCGGCACCCGACGCTGCTTCCATGACAACGCAGCAATTCACCAACAAGACGGTGCTCATCTCCGGCGCCGGCGTCGCCGGGCCGGCCCTGGCCTACTGGCTGACCCGGTACGGGTTCGCCGTCACCGTCGTCGAGCACGCGCCTTCCCTGCGGGAGGGGGGCTACAAAGTCGACATCCGCGGTGTGGCGATGGACGTCGTCGACCGGATGGGGTTGTCGCAGGAGGTTCGCGAGGCCTCCACCGCGATCCGGGGCGGGGCGTGGGTCGACGGCAGCGGCAAAGCTCTGGCCACTCTGGGGCCCGAGCTGATCGGGTTGCGCTCTCCTGGCGACGACGAGGTCCTGCGCGGAGACCTGTCCAAGATTCTCTTCGACGCCACCAAGCAGGAGGTCGAATACCTGTACGGCGACTCGATCGTCGAGTTGGCGGAGCACGCCGAGGGAATGTGCGTTCGCTTCCGCAATGCCGCGCCACGGGTGTTCGATCTGGTGATCGGAGCCGACGGCATGCATTCGGCGGTGCGCCGGTTGGTATTCGGTACCGAGGAGCGGTTCGCCCGGCACACCGGTATGGCCGCCTGTGTCGTCTCGGTGCCGAATTTTCTGGAACTCGACCACTGGGAGCTGATACACCCCGCCCCCGGAAAGGTCGTGCAGGTGTACGCGACGCAGGCAGGTGCGGCCAAGGCGCAGTTCATCTTCCAGGTTCCCGAGCACTTGCCCGACCGTCGCGACCGCGCCGCTCAGCAACAGTTGGTGGCCGCTGCATTCGCCGACGCCGGCTGGCAGACACCCGCCCTGCTCGACGCCATGCCGGACTCGCCCGACTTTTACTTCGACACCGTCAGCCAGATCCACCTGGAGCGCTGGTCGCGGGGGCGCGTCGCGGTGGTCGGTGACGCCGCATGGTGCCCGTCACCGCTGTCCGGGCAGGGCACGAGCATGGCTCTGGTCGGCGCATATGTGCTTGCCGGAGAATTGAAAGCGGCCGCCGGCGACCACCACGTCGCGTTCGATCGCTACCATGCCGTGCTGCACGACTACATCACCGAGAATCTGACCTTGGGCTGGAGCAACGCCACCCAGATGGTCGCCGCGGATCGGCGCGCGATCCGGCTGCAGACCACCATGCTGCGGATGCTACGGCACATGCCGTGGAAGGGGTTGGCGTTGCGACCGATCATCAAGCCGCTCGAGCACGCCGCCAATGCCATTCGGCTCACCGACTACTGAACCGTTCCTTCCCGAAGACTTTCACCCGCCCAATTCGTCATCCATCGAGGAGTACCGCATGAGTATCGTCACCGGCCCGATCTTTCAGCTGGCGTGGGTGGTCCACGACCTCGACACCGCCGAGCGGGAATTCCGGGAGCATTACGGCGTCGACACCTGGATGCGTATGCCCAGCATGCACTTCGGCCCCGATCAGGCGCGCTACCGAGGTGCGCCGGCCGACTACACGGTCGACACCTCCCTCGGTTACGCCGGCGGCCGGCAACTCGAACTGATCGCCCCGGTGTCGGGGGAGAACCTGTACACCGAACAACTGGCGCGCTCCGGTCCCGGACTCAATCACATCGCCTATGTTCCAGAGGATTTCGACGCATCCCTCGACCGGGCGCACGCCCTGGGGATCGAGGTGGTCCAGCACTGCACCGTCACCGAGCTCGGGATGGAATTCGCCTACCTGGCCGGTGGCCCTCTCGGCGCGCATATCGAACTGTTGCGCCTACCCGTGGGCGCCAGGGCTCTGTTCGACAGCATGATTCCCGCCGGACACCGCAACCCGTGGAATCGCTGATCGGATGCTCCGGCGAACCCGGGTCCCACCGGCCCGGCCGCGCTCGTGAGAAGCACCCGCCGCACGTCTTGTGGACGTCGCGACGGGTGCGTTCGCGCGTGAACCGATCCGGAACGACGGCTTCGAGTCGGTGCTCTGTCCAGCTACCGTCACCGGTCGTACTTCTTCCTGAGCAGTGGATTCAACCGTCCTGGCTGGTGTAGGTGAACTCGTTGGCGGGGGTCTTCTTCGTGTCGGAGATGGTCAACAGGTTCGTGACGGCGACGGCGACGGTCTTCTCGATCCCGAGATGGCGTGGCGCGGTCACGGTGATCGACTTGTCGCCGACGACCTTGGCGTCGGTCCCGCGCTCGGACCCGAAGTAGACCACACAGGCCGATGCGAACGCGGCGGTCGACTCGACCGTGATCGTCACCGGTGTGCCCGCCCGACCGCTGCTGGGGGACAGCGACTTGATCTGTGGCACATCGATGTTCACGGTCGGCGCGCCGAGTAGCGCGAGATAGGTGTTGTTGGCGTGCTGATAGGCGAGCTGGCCCATCCAATCCTGCTCGGTTTTGCCGAGTGCGTCGGGGGAGTGGACCGCGTAGTCGGTGTTCAGCGGGGGCTGCTGGGTCGGCTGCACGTATGGCGACACGCCGCTGTCTGCCAGCTTCTTCGCCATGCCTTGGATCTGGGACTGGACGGTCTGGCCCTTCTTGTCGGTGCATTCGCTCGCGTACGGGCCGGGGTCGGGGAAGAAGGACTGGATGCTGGTCGGGCCCGCACCCAGGTTCCACCACACGTTCGCGACCACGTCGTACTTGTTCCATATCGCCTGGCCATTCGGGAATCGGGTGTCGAACCACGTGGCGAAGGCCTCGTTTCCGGCGGTCGGGGCGGCGAAGGTGTAGGTGTCGAACGTGATGTGGGGGTTGATCTTCGCGAACTGGGATTGCAGAGCCGGCGCCACTGTCGTGACGAGACAGCCGCCGAGACTGTGGCCGGTGAGGTGAACGGTGGCCGGTTCGGTCGTACCGCAGAGGGTCTGCAGCGCGGACACCAACGTCCCGGATCCGCCCGGCAGGCCGAGAACACACTTCGCCGCCATGATGGCATCGAAGGCGGCCGCGGCACCCTTCGCGATTACTGGTGTAGAACCGGGAGGCGGCGTGCCGCCCTGCGAAAACGGCACCTGCTCGAAGACCTCGAAATCCTCGGCCAGATCTATCAGCGAGCTGAACACCGTCCCACGGAAGCAGACCGCCAGCTCCGAGGTGTCCTTCACGTTCTGGACCACGAATGCCATGTTCGCGCGAAACGAACTCACTCCCAGCCACACGACTTTCCACGAGTCGAGGCCCGGGGTCTCGGCCATCGACGACCTGATCCCGTCGAGCATTCGCTGCTGTTGCTGTACCGACGTCTCACCGTCCGGAAGTGGAACGGCGGCGATCGGCGAAAAGGCGCACAGAGTCATCATCGAATTGACGTTCTGATTCACCGTCGCAGCACTACTCATTCGTGCCTCTCCCTTGTTGTCTGTGGGAGCGCGTGAAGCAACTCCCTTCGTGCGGGAAGCCGGCCGCCTCTGCGGGTGATGAGGCTACGAACGACCATTCATTGCTTCGGGACCGGCCCTTCTACGGAGCTGAATCGCCCGGAACAAACCAGACCACTTTCTCGACGTCCGCCAGGAGCGCAGGACGTGTTTCAGCGTAGCGTCGTGTCGGCTGGCGCGGGGGTTGCATTTTCGACACTGTTTTCGTCGCCGCCCAGGACCTATATCTGTATACGTTGATATGCGCATCTAGGCATTTGGTACGCGAATTTCGTGCCCACAGAAGGGGTGGCTTCCGTCGAAAGAAGCAGCCGAGAGGGGGCGGGCCGAGGAATGGCGCCACCTACGCTGCGAATGGTGCAGATGCCCGTTCAGCCGATGGCCGTCCAGGTCAATGGCCCGAAATATGTTGCTGCGCTACGCATCACGAACGAAAAGGGCCACGCCGCTCAATGAAGCGAAGGAGAGGTAACCGCTTCGGCGCGGATGACCAGCTCGCCGAACCGGCGGGAGAGTGCGGGGTCCAGATCGGAATCGGTGATGGCGCCGCCGATTTCGTCGAATCCGGCGACTTTGGCCAGCGCGCGCCTGCCGAATTTCGAACTGTCGGCCACGACGAGAGCTTGTGCGGCGGCAGCGATCATGGCGCGCTTGAGCGGTACTTCGAGGGTGTTCATATTGGTGATGCCGGCTTCGAGATCGACCGCGTCGGCGCCGAGGAAGGCCCAGTCGGCGGTGTAGTCGGACAGGAACGCTATCGCGCGCTCGCCGACGAGGGTGAAGACCGAACCCAGCAGCTCGCCGCCGGTGACGAGCAGGCGCACGCCCGGCGTTTCGGCCATGTATTTGGCGATGCGCAGATCGTTGGTGATCACCGTCAAATTGGTGTGATTGCGCAGGGCCCGGGCGATTTCGTAGGTCGTGGAACCGCTGTCGAGGATGACGGTCTGGCCGTCGCGCACGCGCGCCGCGGCCGCGATGCCGATCGCGGCCTTCTGATCCAGGTGTTCGCCTTCTTTCATGGCGTAGGGCAGCTTCGCGGTGGCTCCGGGAGCCGGGCGGGCGCCGCCGTGGGTGCGTTGTGCCTGACCCGCTCGTTCGAGCGCGTCGAGGTCGCGGCGGATCGTCGACGCGTCGACGCCGAGCTCGTCGGCGAGCGTCTTGGCCTCGACATAGCCGTCGGTGACCAGCCGATGCATGATTTCGCGCCGTCGGGTGCTCGCGAGCAACGGTGCCTCCCGGAACTTCTGGTCGGTGCATCGGCGATGCGTCGTGCGGTTTCTGCATCGTAGTCGAGCACGGTGTTGACTTGTTCGCGCATGCGGGTGCATGATTTCGAGCGCAGCCTGCGCGATTCCGTGCACGACGATTTTCGAGGTATCCGATGAACCGCACACTGAAGCGCTCGGCCGACGAGGGAGTGCCGGTGAGCCCGTCGGCCTTGCCGGTGTGGCGTGAATTGGGCAGCCACCGTGCGGAATTGGCGGCAACCTCGCTGAGGGAGTTGTTCGATCGCGATCCTCGGCGGGGAACCGAGTTGTCGGTCGAATACGACGGCGTGGTGCTGGATTATTCGAAGAACCTGGTCACCGATCGCACTGTGGGCCTGTTGATGCGTCTGGCGCGCGAGCGTGGCCTGGCCGCGGGGATCGAGGCGATGTTCGCCGGCGCGCGGATCAATACGACCGAGGATCGCGCGGTGCTCCACACCGTATTGCGGGCTCCCGCAGACGAATCCGTTGTATTCGACGGTGTCGATGTCGTCGGTTCGGTGCATGAGGTACTGAATCGGATGAGTGATCTGGCCGATGCGGTTCGGTCGGGGCGGTGGCGTGGCGCGACCGGCCGTCGCGTTCGGACGGTGGTGAACATCGGTATCGGCGGCTCGGATCTGGGCCCGGCGATGGCCTGGCACGCGGTGCGCGAATTCGCGCAGGACGGGGTCGAGGCGCGGTTCGTGTCGAATGTCGACGGTCACGATATCGACCGGGTCTTGGGAGACCTCGACCCGGAGACGACGTTGTTCGTCGTCGCGTCGAAGACGTTCACCACGGTCGAGACGTTGACCAACTCCCGTACCGCCCGCGGATGGCTGGCGGATCGGCTCGGCAATGAGGCGGTGGGCCGGCATTTCGTCGCGGTGTCGACCAACGCCGAACAGGTGGCTGCCTTCGGGATCGACCCGGCGAACATGTTCGAGTTCTGGGACTGGGTCGGTGGGCGGTATTCGCTGCCATCGGCGATCGGGCTGTCACTGATGATCGCCATCGGCCCCGAACGGTTCCGTGACTTCCTGGCCGGAGCCCACAGCATGGATCGGCACTTCCGCACGGCTGCGTTCGAGGCGAACCTGCCGGTGCTGCTGGGGCTGCTGGGTGTCTGGCATCGAAACTTCTGCGGCGCACAGGGTTTCGCGGTGCTGCCGTACGACCAGCGGCTCGCGTTGCTGCCGGCCTATCTGCAGCAGCTCGATATGGAGAGCAACGGGAAATCCGTCGACCGGCACGGACGTCCGGTCGGTGTCGACACCGCGCCGATTCTGTGGGGCGCGCCGGGCACGAACGGGCAGCACGCGTTCTTCCAGATGCTGCATCAGGGAACGACTCCGGTGCCGAGTGACTTCATCGGTGTGCTCGAACCCGCGCACCCCTATCGGGCGCACCACGATCTGCTGATGGCGAACCTGTTCGCCCAGACCCGGGCTCTGGCTTTCGGCGACCTCGACAGCGCGGGCGAGCGGCCCCCGCATCGGTGGTTTTCGGGCGGTCGGCCGAGCAACACCATCCTGCTGCCGAGCCTGAGTCCTTACACTCTGGGGCAGTTGATCGCGTTGTACGAGCACAAAGTGTTCGTACAGGGCTGGATCTGGGGAGTGAACTCCTTCGACCAGTGGGGCGTCGAACTCGGCAAGAAGCTCGCTACCGGTATCCATGACGATCTGGAATCCGATCGAGCGCCGGCCTGGGACAGTTCCACGAACGCCCTGATGATGCGCTACCGACGTGTCCGTGCGGCGGGTGGGGCCGACCGTGCCGCCGCTACTACTGATGAAATGATTTGAAATATGACTTCCTCCTCTGCACTCGCTCAGATCGGTGTGACCGGCCTTGCGGTCATGGGCAGCAACATCGCCCGCAACTTCGCCCGCAACGGCTACACCGTGGCCCTGCACAACCGCAGCGTCGCCAAGACCGATGCGCTGCTCGACGCGCACGGGGACGAGGGCGAGTTCGTCCGCACCGAGACCATCGAGGAATTCGTCGGCGCGTTGGAGAAGCCGCGGCGAGTGCTGATCATGGTCAAGGCGGGCGAGGCCACCGATGCGGTGATCGAGGAACTGGCCGCCGTCATGGAGCCCGGCGACATCATCATCGACGGCGGCAACGCCCTCTACACCGACACCATTCGCCGCGAGGCGGCCATGAAGGCGCGTGGTCTGAACTTCGTGGGCGCGGGCATCTCCGGCGGTGAGGAGGGCGCGCTCAACGGGCCGGCCATCATGCCGGGCGGGCCGAAGGAGTCCTACGAGTCGCTGGGCCCGCTGCTGGAGTCGATTTCGGCGAAGGTCGACGGCGTCCCCTGCTGCACCCACATCGGCCCCGACGGCTCGGGTCACTTCGTGAAGATGGTGCACAACGGCATCGAGTACGCCGATATGCAACTCATCGGCGAGGCCTACCACCTGCTGCGCGACGCCCTCGGCTTCGACGCCGGGCAGATCGCCGAGGTGTTCACCGAATGGAACTCCGGCGACCTGGAGTCCTACCTGGTGGAGATCACCGCGCAGGTGCTCGAGCAGACCGACGCAAAGACCGGCAAACCACTCGTCGATGTCATCGTCGACGCCGCCGAGCAGAAGGGGACCGGCCGCTGGACGGTCAAGTCCGCGCTCGATCTCGGCGTGCCCGTCACCGGCATCGCCGAGGCCGTCTTCGCCCGTGCGCTGTCCGGCTCCCGCGCGCAACGCCAGGCGGCGCACGACCTGGCCTCCGGAACGCTCGCCGACAAGCCCACCGACGCAGCGCAGTTCACGGAGGATATCCGCAGGGCGCTGTATGCCTCCAAGATCGTCGCCTACGCTCAGGGCTTCGACCAGATCGCGGCGGGCAGCGCCGAATACGACTGGAACCTGCGGCCCGGTGACCTGGCCACCATCTGGCGCGGGGGCTGCATCATCCGGGCCCGCTTCCTCAACCGCATCAAAGACGCCTACGAGGAGAATCCGGACCTGCCGAGCCTGATCCTGGCCCCTTACTTCCGTGAGGCCATCGAGCAGGCCGTCGACAGCTGGCGCCGCGTGGTCTCCACCGCGGTCCAGCTGGGAATCCCGGTGCCGGCCTTCGCTTCCTCGCTGTCCTACTACGACGCCCTGCGCGCGCGGCGCCTGCCCGCCGCCCTCACCCAGGCCCAGCGTGACTTCTTCGGCGCCCACACCTACGAACGCATCGACGCGCCGGGCAAATACCACACGCTGTGGAGCGCAGACCGCAGCGAAACACGCACCGAATGATGCGACAGGCATGATTCGACAGGCGTAGCACTCGCTCGAATGAACTGAGAGACAGAGACTTTGGACATCAAGCTGGGATACAAGGCGTCGGCGGAACAGTTCGACCCG
>NZ_BDBF01000038.1 GCF_001612845.1 Nocardia elegans NBRC 108235
CCCACCCGGGCCGGTCCGCGCGGCGCGGCCGTACGGCTGCGGGGCGGCGGACATCGGATACCTCCGGAAGGGTCGTGGTTGCACCCGACGCCACGAACGAGACACCGGACCGCGAGCCCGACGCGGCAAGGGCAAACCGCGCCGGATCCGGTGTACCGCACGATGCGAAGGGGGCAATCCTGCGGCGCCGGGTGCTACTTCCAAGCGTGCGCGCTCGCGGCGGCCCGGTCACTGCCCTTTCAGTGGCCTTCCGATGCCCCTGGGGCGTCAGCCCCTGTCCGCCATGGGAACTATCGCCAGGTCACGGCCGTGACGACGAGAATCAGATACAACACCAGTACGAATACCACAGCCGGGATGACGGGATACGCCCGGGTGGCAGAATCCGACTCCCTGCCCGATTCACCGGGCGACGCCGGACCGGCTCGGACAGGTTCGCGCGGCGACGGCGAGACCGATGTCCGGGTGAGGAACGATCCCGCCGCGAGGGCCGGAAGTATCAACAGTCCCACCGGTATCCACAGCAGCAGCGCCCACGGCAGCGGATGGTCCCACGGTCGGCTCAGCAACACATCGGCACCGACCGCGAGGGCCGCGAAACCCACGGTCGCGACGACGCTCCCCCGCACTCCCAGCACATTCGAGTAGTACCACTGCCCCGGCCTGACGTCGGCCACCGTCTTGCGCGCGAATTCGAAGTGCAGGAAGGCGCCCGCGAAGATCAGTGCGACCCAGGCTGTCCGCCAACCGTTTTCGACCTGCCCGGTATCGATCGCCGAGCGCACGAGGTAGGCGATGATCCACAACTGCACCGGGTAGGTCACGGCCAGGTTCAGCAGCAGGTCGCGGTGTATCCGCGCCGACACGCTTTCCAGCCCCCACAGCGCGAGGCCGTACCCCATCGCGGCGACGACGAGGGCCGCGGACCACCACGACAGCAGCGACGACACCACGGTCAGCGCCACCGCGATCACCCCGATCGCGACCCATAGTTCGCCGACACCTACCGCCCCCGTGACCAGCGGCCGTTCCGGATTGTGCACGCGGTCGTAGTCGAGGTCCTTGATCTCGTCCACCATGCGCAGATACAGCAGCAGTACCGCGACGACGACGATGCGCACCGCCGTCGCCCATCCCGGGCGCCATGCGGAGTCCGGATGCGACACCACCGCCGCGGTGCCCTCCACAGCGGCGACGAACAGGACCGCGTAGAGCAGATGATGCGTTTCGTAGCGCACGACGGTGAACCGCGCGATCCGCGCGAGGGCCGATCCGGACGCTCGATATCGGTTCGCGGCCGCCGCCTGCTCCGACCGGCCGGCGGGCGCGGCGGAACCGCTCAGCATTCCGCCTCGTCGGTGTCGTAGCGCAGGCCGATGCGCGCGGCCACCCCACCGCATTGGTGGATTTCGCAATCGATCTGTCCCGGAACGGAATCCGAGGCGCGCGCCACGCATTCGGCGCGGTGGTCCAGTTCCACGAACCGCTCGAAGGAACTGGAGACCCCGATCAGCCGGCCCGGCTCCGACACCGCCCTCGCGGCGACCGTCTGACGTGCCGCCTCGAGCAGCACACTGCCGGGCACGTGATCCACCGGGTGGTCGAACAGAATCGGATGGCCGGTATCGATCACCAGCTCGGCGCCCGCGGCCGCGCCCACCCGTCGCAGCGGGCCGATCACCACATTGCGCGCGTTGGCCCGGCCCACGTCGATCGCCGCGGCCGACTGCCCCGGTGGCAGCGCGGCGGCGATGTCGCCGAGCCCCAGTGCGGTGCGCAAACCGCCGCGCAGCGCCTCCCAGCGCGACGGCGACACCCAGGTGAAGGATCCGTCCACGATCATCAGCGGCGCTCCGCCGCATTCGATGTCGAGCACCATATCCACCCCCTGCAGCACCTCGCCGCGCCGATGGCGGCGCGAAATCTGCACCGACATCACCAGATCCGCGGGCGCGGGCCCGATCGCCCAGTTGTCGCTCTCGGCCACCGCACCGTTGAAGGTGCGCACGACGAAGCCGAAATCCTGTGGAACGCCGAAGTATTCGTGCGTGAGCGCGATCGCCGCCTGGCGGGCGGCCTCCATCACCAGCAGGGGGTCGTAGGTGCCGTCCCACGGTGCCAGGTGGTCGCCGTAGAAGGCGTGCATGCGGGGTAGCTGGGCGCCGACCACGAATTCGTCGGACCGCGCGGCGTGCAGGGAGGTGACGAATACCTCCGATACCGCGCAGCGGTGGGCGAGATGGCGGGAGATGGTGTGCACATGGCTCGCGGTCGGGATGGTCGCGGTGTCGATCGTCATGGTCGTGCCTCCAACCAGTCGTGTGCGGATACCGGGGGCAGGGTCTGGCGCCGCCCGCCGTTGCGCATGGGAAGTACCTGGGAGCCGAGGACGATGGCCGACCACGGATCGATCGCGCGGCCCGTGGCCCAGGCGCGCCGCAACAGCAGCGCACAGTCCTCGTCACGATCGGGATCGAAGTCCGCCGGAACGTCGCCGAGGTCGGCGAGCAGACGCGCGGTGGCGGCGGAACGCGTGAAAACCCTTGCGGGAGTGCGGGAGTACAGCTTCACGGCGCAGGCGGCGGCTTCGGCACCGCGCTCCTCCCCGGTCGCGATCTCACGCAGCACCCGCGCGCGGGCGTCGGTGTCGAAGTAGATCGCGAACTCCCGCAGCACATCGGCCGGATCGTCCGGCGAATGCACCAGATTCAGCAGATAGCTGTATCTGCCCAGAACATAACGTAATTCGCCCGGCTGCCGCTTGCCCGGATCGGTCGGTCCCTTGGCCGCCGTGAGCCGCACCGAGGTCGGCAGCGCCTCCGGTTCGCCGGAGACGACGAGGACCAGCGCGTCGGAGATCTCGGTCAGCAGATCGGCCAGTCGCCGCCGCTCCGGCGAGGCGATATTCCACGCGAAATACCACAGCGCGCGCACCAGATGCCGGTCGACCGCGCAGATGTGGGCCGCCACGACCCGGAAGTCGTTGTCCCGCAACCACTGCAGGGTCGGTTCGACCGCCCGGGCCACGATCGCATCCGGTTTCAGCAGCAGCAGTGAGTATCGGCGGGAGAATTCGGCCGCGTCGAGTCCGGCCTCACCGAGGTGGTCGACGGTCTCCTGGACGTAGGTGTCCTCGGCATAGGCGGCCGCCTTGTCCGGCAACGGCGTCGACGCCGCCAGCAGTTGCGCCAGGTTCATCGGCTGCCTCCCGCCTTCGCGCCCCAGGTGAAGCGCGCCAGCACCTCCGGTACCGAGGGCAGCGGATCGCCGAGGTAGCCGCTCTCCAGGCAGTGGTCCAGGAGCAATCGCAGATACGGCTTGCCGGTCGCGGGACAATCCCGTCCGAGCAGGGCGTGGGTCGCGGTGGTGTCGAACAGCGGGCGGCGTGCGAAGTAGCTCGTATAGAGCGCGCCGATACGCTGGAAGTATTCGCGTTCCAGCGGCTCCAGGTCGTCCACCGAGAAGGTGGCTTCGGGAACGAAGGTCGCGACGTGGAAGGACGGATATTCGGCGAGGACGTCCGAAATATCGCGCAGCGACAGCGCATCGGCGCCGACGGCGTGAAAGGTCTGTCCCACAGCGGATTCGAAGTCGATGGCGGCGGCCGTGATCACATCGGCGACGAAGTCGACCGGGGCGGGTGCGATCGTGGCGTCGTAGCGGCCGGGCAGCGAGCGCAGTTTGCCCTCGACGATCAACTTCACCACGGTGTAGAGGTTCTTGTAGTCACGGATCACGCCGGTGCCGGCGGCGCCGGTGACCACACCGGGGCGCACGACCGCCCAGCGCAGTCCCGGTGTGCAGCGCACCTGGCGTTCGGCGCGGAACTTACTGTCCTCGTAGCCGTTTCCGAACGCTTGCCCGACGTCGAGTTCCGCCTCGGCGACGACACCCGTCCGCATCCCGCAGACATAGGCGGTGCTCACGTACACCAGCGGCACGTCCCAGCGCAGCGCCAGCTCGATCGCGTGCGCGGTGCCGCGCACGTTCAGTTCCTCGTAGTCGCCGGCGGTGGCATCGAAAGCGGTGGTCGCGGCGGCGTGCACGATCATGCCGACGCGGGAACCGAGTTCGGCGGCGTCGTGCCGGGACAGGCCGAACCCCAGCCGCCGGATATCGCCGCGCACCGCCTCGATGCCGTCCAGCTGCGAACCGTCGTTGCCGACGATCCGTGAATTGCTGTGCAGCACACCGACAACGGGCCGTCCCGCCGCACCGAGGCGCGCCACCACCTCGGCGCCGACCAGGCCACCCGCACCGGTCACCAATACGGCGTCGTGGCCGGTCACAATCCCACCCCCTCGATCAGGGTCACCACGTCCCCGATGCGGCGCACGCCGGCCAGCTGTTCGGGGCGGTAGCGCGGTAGGCCGAAGGCCTGTTCGAGGACCAGCGTCAGCTCCATCAAGCGCAGCGAGTCGAAGCCGAGATCCTCGATCAGCCGCAACCGGTCACCCGGTTCGGCGGGCGGCGCCGGCGCCATCGCGACGACGAGTTGGCGAACCCGTTCCGCCACTGGGCTGTCCACATTCGTCATCACTGTCCTCCGTCGTGCTGGTGGGGTTGCCGCCCGCCCGAGCCGAGCAGGTCGCGGGCCTCGTCGAGGGGCAGTTCGGTGTCGAGGTAGGCGGCCGGGCGCAGCCAGTCGTAGCTGATGTCGAGGGTGCGCCGCCATTGCTCTCGCGAATCGAACGACGCCGGGAACTGCGCGCCACCGGCGATCTCTCGCACGGCCGCCGCGAGTTCGTCCAGCACGGCCAGTTCGTCCAGGCCGCTCCCACCCGATCCGAGGACCGCGGAGAAGCGCAGTGCCGACGCGCGGTCGACCAGCTCCCGCAGCGATCCCGCGTCCGGCACCAGCGCGGTCACCGTCGGACCGGGCGCGACATCCGCGGGCAGCGGGTGAATACCGTAGGTGGACAGCGCCATTCGCACACACATGGCGATCGCGCGATGCGCCGCGATATCGGCAACCGCACCCTGGCCCGCCTTGACCGCGCCCATCAGGTCCTCGCGCGCGTTCTCCAGGACCACGTTCGACCAGACCACCTCCATCGCACAGGCGACGAAGCGCTGGGCCGGCAGCGGTGACAGGGTCGCGATATCACCGTCCGCGCCGCCGCCGGCGAGTCCGAGCGCGGGCATCCGCGTGGACGGAATCGGCGTGACGGGGCGTAGCGGTTTGCACATGGCGAGCGCGAGACGCAGTGTCTCGCCGCCGCGCAGGGCCAGTCCGACGAAGCCCAAGCGGACGAATTCGGCGAGTTCGGTACCGATCGGCGACCGGCGCAGGATGTCGGCGACCGATTTGCGGGCGACGACGGCACGCCAGGCCGCGGCACCGCGAGCCGAGAGCGCGAAGACATCGGTGTCGTCGCGCAGGACATGGATCCGGTCCCCGATGGGCCAGGTGGTCACGCCGTCGATCCGGGCCAGCAGAATCCGGTCGGGATCATCGGCGACGTCCGCGATGCCGAATCGCCGAGCCAGTGCGAGCAGCTCGTCGAGTGTCGCGGTGTCCGGGACAGCACGGTAGGCGTCGATCAGCTCGGCGGCGTCCGGATCGACCGACGCGATTCGATCGAGCTGTCGCGGAAGCCATTTCGTCTCGATATAGGTTTCCCCGCGCGGCGCGCCCCACGATTTGACGGCTTGGAGCAGGCCGTCGCGGGCCCACCCGTCGGCTTCCGCGTCGGCGCCCATCGCGTGCAACGCGACCGCGAACCACAGCGCGTGCCGGCTGCGCCGAGCCCACCAGTCGGACACGGTCGCCGCGAAGGTGCCGGCGGGCAGCAGCGCCGACAACCCGTCCAGATCCACGGCCGCGCTCGACCGCACCACCGTCGCGTTCCGGAACCGCTGACACCGGTTCAGCACGTCCTCGTCGAGGTCGCCGGCGCCGTCCGCACCGGCCACCCGAGCCAGTTGCGCCCGCAGTTGCGCCTCGGACCGGGTGCGGATCTCGATGCGGCGGCCGTCGGCGAACACCACGGTCGGTAGCGTCGGCATCTCCTCGGCACCGGGTGCCACGATCAGGAAGTCGATATCGGAACCCTCGTTGCCGAATCCCTCCGCCAGCGACCCCTCGAACAGGGCGGCGGAATTCGGCGGGATCGAGACCGTTTCCAGTGCGGCGGCCAGCAGCCGCTCGGCACGATCGAGCGGCAGCGCGGGCTCGGTGGACAGACCGGTCGTGGTGGTGTCGGTGGCGGGGTGTTCGGTGGCGCCCGCCAAACGCTCCTCGGTATACAGCTGCCACATGTGGCGGCGGCGCGGTTTGCCGCTCGAGGTGCGGCGGATGAAGCCGCGCGGTCCGGTGACCACGCCCACGGTGCCCGCGGGACCCAGTTCGCCACGCACCACGGTCCGGGCTCGGGCAATCCACTCCCCCGGCGCCGTTTCGACGAACAGCACGATGCCGGGTGCGGCGCCGCCGGTCAGCGAGACCGCCGCGAGCTTGCCCTTGGTGATACCGGTTTCGCGGGCCACCCGCGATTCGATGTCCTCCATGAACACCGAACGTCCCCGGACCTTCAGGCTCGTGCCCATCCGGCCCAGCACGAAAACCTCGTCGTGATAACGGAATCCGGCGTCGCCGGTGTAGAGCCGGCCGTCGGCGATGCGCGTTGCGCCGCCGGCGCCGTCGGTATAACCGAGTGCGACCGAATCGCCGATCACCACCATCTCCCCGAGCACCCCGTCGGGCAGTTCGCGGCCGTCCTCGTCCACCACCACGACGGTGGATTCGGGAGTGGAGAAGCCCAAGCCCGTGATCCAGCCCGGGCCGCTCACCCACCGATCGTCGGCGAGTGCGACCTCAGCGACGACTCGCACCCGCTCACCGGGCCGCAGGGTCGCGGTATCGACCCGCAAGGCCGTCAGCGGCCGGTCGCGCGCCGAGGAGGTGACCATCAGCGTGGCCTCGGCCAAACCGTAGGCGAGGGTGTAGGCCCGAGCGGAAAAGCCGCGGGCGCCGGTGAGTTCGGCGAACGACCGCAGATCCTCGACTTCGACCGGTTCGGAACCGACCGCGAGCGTCCGCCATCCCGACAGGTCCAGATCGGCGATGTCGTCCGGGGAAACGCGGTGTGCGACATAGCCGAGGGCGAACGACGGCGACGGCGAATGCTGGGCGTGCGCCATCGCCCGCAACCAGCGCGCGGGGTCGCGTACGAACTGATCGGGCCGCATCAGATACAGGTCCCCCTGATTGGCGACCGTGGTGAGGAATGCGCCGACCAGGCCCATATCGTGGTAGAGCGGCAGCCAGGAGACCATCGCCTCGCCGGGCCGCCAGTCGATCAGCCGGCTGATCATCCGGATGTTGTTGGCCAGGTTGTGCCACGACACGCGCACGCCGCGCGGGGTTCCGGTCGACCCGGAGGTGAATTGCAGCAGTGCCGTCTCGGCCACGGGCGCGAGCGTCCGTTCGGCGGGCGTCCCGGTTTCGGCCACGACGACCGGTTCGTCGGCACGCCCGGCCGCGGTCATCGCCTGCCGGACCAGTGCTTCCAGTTCCACCGAGGTGACGACCACGCGAGGCGCGGCTTGGTCGAGTATCGCCGCGACATGCGCGATGTACTGCTCCACATCGGCGAACATCGGCGGCGCGATGGGCGTGAACACCCCGCCGCAGGCCCAGACGGCGTAAAACGCTGCGACACAGGGGAATCCGGTCGGCATGACGACGCAGACGCCGGCCTCGTCATCGCCCCCGAGCCCCCGTTCGCGGAGCCGGCCCGCGACCGACCAGGTCAGCTCGGCGAGCTCCGCGTAGCTGCGGAACTGCCAGCCGTCCGCTTCGTCGGCGAGGTGGATGCCGGTGGCGGTGGCGGGATTCACCAGCCAGCCGCGCACCAATTCCTGGTCGTCGCCGGTCGTCGGCAGTTCACTGGGCATCGCTTGCCTCCCCTTGGTCGAGCACGGTGACGGTTCCGCTGCTGCCGTCGACCCGCAACGGCATACCGGTACGAACGGATCTGGTGACGCCCGGAATCTGCACCACCGTCGGCACACCGAGCTCGCGCGCGACGATGGCGACGTGGGTGAGCGGGCTGCCGCGCTCGACGACCAGTGCCGTCGCCGACGGCAGTACCGCCACCCAGCCGGGGTCGGTTCGATAGGTGACGAGCACACCGCCCGCCACATCGCGCGGTTCGTCGACCACCACCGCCGGTCCCGTCCCGATACCGCCGCCCGACGGCGTCCCGGTGAAGACCGAGCCCGCCGTCGCCGCCGGAGTGTCGGTGATCGGCACCCAGCCGACCGCCGCGAGTTCGGCCGGACCGAAACCACCGCCGTGGGTGACGAAGCGGGCCGGCGCGACCAGGCGAGCGTCGGCGGCGCGCTGCTGTTTGCGGGCGGCGACCACCGCGCGCAGACCGGCCGTCTCGCCGCTCTCGTAGCAGCTCCGCAGTTGCGGCAGCGTCAGGTAGAACACATCGGAGAATTCGTCGATGATATTGCGCCGCACCAGGTCTCGTCCCATGATTCGGATTGTTCGCTTGACCATGCCGAAGGCGCGGGTACGGCAGAAGCGCAGACTCTCCCGATGCGCGGCACAGCGAGCCACCTTGCGCCGCAAGCGTTCATAGATCGCACGGCGCCAACCACGCAGGTGCGCATCGAGATATCGTTGCGCATCGTCGGCGGCGCGGTCCTGCTGTTCCGGTAGCGCGGCCAGCACCATGACGAACAGGCCCGACGGATCCTCCCGCAGATCCGGCGTCTCGAGCTTCAGTTCGTCGAGGCTGCGATAGCCGTAGCGGTCGATGTATTCGTCGACGCGCGCCCGGAACTCGTCGTGGCCCGCCGTCACCAGCGCGTCGTACACACCTTCCGGGGCAGTGCTTTCCAGTAGTTTGCGCAGTTCGGCGTTCTCGCGGACGGTGGCGGCGAGGGCGGACATGGCGCGGGCCGGCTCGGCGGATTCGACGTCGGCCCCGGGCCCCGCGACGGCGTAGAGGAACCACTCCGGCGCCTTCGGCAGGAATAGCCGGGTGAGCACATACAACAGGCCGGTGAGGGTCAGCAGCATCGCGTCCAGAACCATCATCGGACCCCAGCGATGCACCAGCTCCCGATCGAGTTCGCGATAGCGGGCGTAGGCCTGGGCGCCGGTGTCGGCGCTGTCGTCGTGGGACTCGAAATCGTCGTAGACGCGGTAGAAATCGTCGAGGAACCGCCGCATCATGGCGTCGATCCCGGCGATGCGGCGCAGATAGATCGCGGTGGTGCGCGTCCGGGACAGCGCTCGCCGCACCGGATTGCCGAAAGTGAACGGGCGCAGCGTCTTCGCGATGTCGTCGGGAAGTGGTTCGGCCACGCCGAGCGCGGCCTCGAGGACACGGCGGTTGAGCGGATAGCCGGGCGCGATGCCGACCATCCGGTACCAGTGCAGCAGGTTGTAATAGACGCGGCCGTGGAAGTAACCGAGCAGCACCGGAGTCCAGCTGTCGGTCTGCGCTACCTGCGCCCTCGGCACGCCCAGGGATTCGGCGTATCCGCGATACACCCGGCCGTAGATATCGGCCGCGGTGGTGAAGGTGAGCGGTGAGGTGATGCCGCTGAAACTCTCGATGATGTTGGAGTTGTCCCAGATTCGCAGGTCGCCGTCCGGCACCGCCTCCCCGGCGCCGCGCAACGAATCTCCGACCGCGGTGGTCACCGGGCGCGCTTGCAGCACCCAGAGCCGGCCTTCCGCATCGAAGGCCCATTCGACGTCCTGCGGGACGCCGGTCGCGCTCTCGATCCGACGGCCGACCTCGATCAGCCGGGTCACCTGATCCGGGGTGAGCGCCGGGCACGAACGCAGCGCGGGATCGACCTCCACCGCGATGCAGCCCTGGTCGCCGTCGGGACGGTAGCGAGTCGCCTTCTCTCCCAGAGTCGTATCGATCACTTCGCCCGAAAACTTGTCCGCGACATAGGTATCGGCGTCCACCGCACCGGAGACCAGCCCTTCGCCCAGTCCGTAGACGGCACTGATCAGCATCCGGTCCGTAGCGCCGGTGCTCGGATCGCAGGTGAACAGCACACCGCTGGCCTCCGCCGCGATCAAGCGTTGCACGATGACCGCCGGCATCTCCGGAAGCGCCAGTCCGTGCGCGAAACAGTAGGTGATCACCCGCGGCGACAACGCCGAGGCCCAGCAGGCCGTCACCACGGAGGCGATCGCCTCGGCGCCGGAGACGTTCAGGAACGAATCGAATTGCCCGGCAAACGAATACGTGGTTCCGTCCTCCGCCGCGGCCGACGACCGGACCGCCACCGGACCACGGCCCAGGCGACGCCACACCTCGTCCATCGCGCCCACGAGAGCATCCGGGGGTGTGGCGGTCATGATGCTCGCGCGCAGCCGGGCGCCGCGGATAAGCGCCTCGTCGAGGTCGGTGGCGGCCACGAAATCCGCTGCCGCCGCGACGATCTCGGACGGCATGTGCTCGAACAGCGACGGCTCGACGACCAGCCAATCCGGCACCGGCAACGCCGCATCGCGCAACCGACGCAGCCCGGCCGCCTTCCCGCCCGCCTCCGCGGCTTCGGCAAGGCTCGCTTCGGATTCGTGCACCAGGTCTCCTGTCATCGCGGACCGTGCGCCTGCCCAGCGGTCGCTCGCAGAGTTCGTAACGATATATCTGAAGTGTCGACGTTTCGGAATACCGGTGATCACGGATCCGGCATGCCGCGATGCACAGGCGGTCACCACGGCGTTGTCTCGATATACCGGCCGCGCTCACCGGTGTTAACCGAATTCCGAACAAGATCGGCTGGCCGCCCGCCGGGCGCGCGGCTACGCTACGTTGAGGCTCGTGACGATCGGTGGAGGGTGTAATTCGGCGTGAGTTGGACATTCACACCGGACGAGTTCGCGCACATCTGGCGCGAGACCGACCTCGATCGCCATCCCTTCCCGCTTCGCATCCTCGAGTCACCCCGCACCGAGGACGAGGCGGCCACCTTGCGCAAGGCCCTCGAGGTACGGCTGCCGCTCGGCGCGGACCCCGACCTGTCCGCATGTCTGCGCATCCTGGCCGCGCCGCATACCCGCGTGGTCGCGATCGGGGGCGCACACAGCGCGGGAACCGAGATCCGGGCGGTGGCGGCGGCGATCTACGACCACGCCGTACTCGCGATCCAGGAACCGGGACGCACACCCGGATTCGGCGGGTCCATCCGCTTGTCGATCGGTCACACCGCCAAACTGGGCGCCCGCATCGCCGCCCTGCTGCCCGAGTGCCCGGCCGGAAGCGAACCCGCACGCTCGGCGCCGAGCGAAGCGGTGCGTGACGACGACTGCCCCCGGCCGTCCTCGCCGCCGGCGCCGCGCATACGCCGCCTGCTGCTGAAACCGCATACCGCCGAAGGACATATCCGCATCGAATCCGGATTGGACCGGGCCACACCACCCGCACCGCTGTACTACACCTGGATCGACGTCGCCGACGACGGGCGCTATCTCATCAAGGCGGGCGACGAAGTCCATATCGTGCCCGCGAGCCGGCAGCAGATCGGCACTCATCTGCAAAAACGCATTCCGCGATGACTGTGGCATGCACGGATTCGGGCAACTCGGGCTGACCGGACATCGCCGGAACCAGTAAGCTGGGTCGACCTGCAGCCTCATCGGGAAGCCGTCTCGGCCATCCCCATCGGGCTGTGTGATTACAGCCCAATGGGGAGCCCTACGTGGTAACGCTCCGCTGCCGCCTCCGGGCGTTCCCCATTAGGCTGATCGGACCGACCGATCTCAGGGGTGCGCATGACGATCGAGACCAGCCAGGCCGATATCACCCGTTTCTTGCAGGCCGCGCGCGGGGGAACCGTCACCTTCGATCCGGCGGCCGCGCGTGGGTGCGCGGAGATCTATCAGCAGCAGGCCGACCGGCTTCGGGAACTACAGCAGCGCCTCGATTCGGTGTCGCAGCTCAGCGGCTTCGGAGGCTTCTTTTCCGCGCAGCAGCTGCAGGCCGGCTTCGGCCGCAAGGCGCGCGATGCGGCCGAACTGCTCGACCAGTACATCGCCGCCGCCTACCGCATGAAAGAGGCCTTTCTGACCAGCGCCGGGCTCTATGAGGAGGCCGATTCCGCGCATGCGGCCGCGCTGCGGGCGATCTCGTCCGGGCTGTCGCGATGAGCGCCGAATTCCGTTACGGGCCGGCCGCTTCGCGCACCGATCCCCAATACGTCAGCGCCATGGAACATTTCGAGTCGATGACGCATGAGCAGATCCACGCCGGAACCGAGAAGATCGAGGCCGGTGAGATTCTGCAGGCGTCGCTGATCTGGTTGGAGGCGGCCGCCACGCTGACCGGGTCCATGCCCGCCACCCGATCGCAGGCCGAACGAATCATGGATCACGCCGGATGGCAGGGCCCGGCCGCCGAGGCGGCCGCCGCGAGCGCGCACAGCTTCGCCGCCTCCGTCGACGAGTTGGCCGCTGTCTTCGGTGAGGTCGGTGCTCGGCTCGGGGCGGTCGCCGGAGCCGCGGAAGCGGTCAAGATGGCGGTACCGCCGCCGGGCGATTCCGGACCGGTGGGCGCCATCGCCCGGGTGCTGGAGGCCGCGCATGTGATCGATGCGCGCATCGCCCAGGAGGTCATGCGTCAAGAGGCGATTCTGACGATGAACATGATCTACAAACCGGCCTACTCCGCCGCGGGCACCGCGGTCCCGGCCCTGCCCGAACCCCCAGCGCAAGCCGACCCCGGCGGACCGCGTCCCAGCGCTCCCGCACGCCCGGACGGCGACCGGCCGCAATCGCACCAAAGCCCCACCGCCCCACCGTCTTCCGAGTCGGAGCCCTCGACGCCGGATCAGGCACCGGACTCGACCTCTGCCCCCGGCACACCCACGCCGCCGTCGCCGTCTCCACCCACGCCGCAGTCGCCATCCGCACCCGCACCCGCACCCGCACCCGCACCCGCACCCGCACCCGCACCCGCACCCGCACCCGAGAGCCCAGCTCCCGCACCTTCGCAGACGCAACCCGCGCCCGCGCCCGGCGACCCGGCACCGAGTCCCTCGGCGCCGCCCCCCGCCGCTCCGACACACGATCCGGGCCCGGCGCCGACCCCGGCGCCCCCGACCTCCTCCACTCCCCCCTCGCCCGACCCGACGCAGGCACCGGCACCGTCCGGTCCGGACGGTTCGATGCCGCCGGGTCCACCGCCGCCCGATCCGAATGCCGCGCCGCCGGCCACCACAGCACCGGCTCCCGCGCCACCCTCCGGCACCCCCGCACCGCACTCACCCGACCCGTCGGCATCCACTCCGCCACCCCAATCCCCCACGCCCGCACCACCTCCGGCCCCGCAGCCACCTGACCCGTCGGCGCCCCCGCTCACCGACCAAGAAGGCCAGCCAGGTATCACCGGCCCCATCCCCAACACCGATACACCGACGACTCCCGACCAACCCGGGATCTCGCCACCGGGCTGATCGATAGTCGGAGACGTGAGATTTCGGCAGTCCAGCTATGTGTGGACACATCACCAGCGCCCAACCCAGGTGAGCCGGCCGACCACCGCGACTCAGTGCGAACAGCTCCTGTCGAGAACGTTGTCGCCGACGCACACACGTAGCCCTCATCCCCAACACCGACACACCGGCGACTCCCGACCACCGGTGTATCCCCCGGGCTGATCGATAGTCGGCCGCGCGAGAGATTTCGGCGGCCGCCGACAGACCGGGCGGAACGCGCCCCGCCCGGTCCTGGCACCGCTGTTGATCATCGTGGCGCGGCGGTAGGAGCTCCGTCGAGAATGCTGTCTCCGACCGACACGGCGGCATCGACCGCGACGGTGACGACGGGCCTTCGCATCGAACGGCTCGGCAGCGGAGCTGGAACGTACAGAGGCCGAGTGGCTTTCGCGCTGCGGGTATGACTCTCGATCCGGAGCCGAGATGCCTACAGCTTCACCAGATCGTCGGCGTGAATGACGGGGCGCTGCATACCTTCCGGCAGTTCGGAGGTGGAGTGGCCGGCCATGGCTTGCAGTTCGGTGCTGTCGTATTCGACGACGCCGCGCGCTACGGTGCGGCCGTCGGGAGCGAGCAGGTCGACCACATCACCGCCGTAGAAGCGGCCCTTGACGCCGGTGATGCCGGCGGCGAGGAGCGACCGGCGCGAATGCGCGACGGCCCTGACGGCGCCGGCGTCGAGGTGGATGGCGCCGCGGCTGTCGGCGGCGTGGCGGACCCAGAACTTGCGGGCCGACAACCGGACCGGGCGCGCGGCGAAGGCCGTGCCCACCGAGGCGTCGCGCAGCGCCGGCGCCGCATCGGAGGCGGCGGCCAACAGGACGGGCACGCCGGCGTCGGCGGCGAGGCGGGCGGCCGAGAGCTTCGACGCCATACCGCCGGTGCCGAGTGCGCCACCGCTACCGGCGATCACACCGTCGAGGTCGGCGCTACTGCGCACCTCGGGAATGAATGTGGCGGCGCCCTTGCGGGGGTCGCCGTCGTAGAGTCCGTCCACATCCGACAGCAGAACCAGCGCATCCGCACCGACCAGATGCGCCACCAGCGCGGCCAGCCGGTCGTTGTCACCGAAGCGGATCTCCTCGGTGGCGATGGTGTCGTTCTCGTTGACCACCGCGACCGCGTGCAGGGCACGCAAACGGTCGAGGGTGCGCTGCGCGTTGCGGTGGTGTTCGCGCCGGGCGAAGTCACCCGCGGTGAGCAACACCTGCCCCACAACCCGGTCGAATCGGGCGAACGAGGTGCCCCAGGCGTGGGCCAGCGCCAACTGGCCGACGCTCGCCGCGGCCTGCTTCGTCGCGAGATCCCTTGGGCGGGCGGCCAATCCGAGCGGGGCTATGCCGGCGCCGATCGCACCGGAGGACACCACCACCACATCCGATCCCGCGCGCATACGGGCCTCGATCGCCTCGGCGAGCTTATCCAGGCGCGCGTTGTCGAGTCCGCCCTCGAGGCTGGTCAGCGCCGACGAGCCGATCTTGACCACCACGCTGCGCGCGGTCCGGATCGACTGCCGAGTAGTTACCGCTCCCTTATCGGAATCCACCTGTGTCACAACAACACTCACTCACTTGACGCGCCACCACCGTGACGCACGACGACTACCGGACCGGCACGCCCGCACACACCGGCGAAACCGGCGTGGCGGGCGATCACGGTTGGTCCTCGTCCTCCGAGACCAGGCCGCGGCGCACCCGGGAGGCATGCTTGCGCTCGGCGGCGGAGATGCGGTCGGTCTGGTCCAGGCGGGGGTCGGTCCCGCGCCCGGTCATCACCATATCGACCCCGGCCGAGATCTGCGGCTCCCACTCGAAGCTCACATCGCCGATGGTGACCTCGGCGCCGGGGACCGCACCCTGGCGGACCAGCTCGTCCTCGACGCCGAGGCGCGCGAGCCGGTCGGCCAGGTAGCCGACGGCCTCGTCGTTGTCGAACTGCGTTTGGCGCACCCATCTTTCGGGGCGCTCGCCGCGGACGATGAAGCCGCCCTCGACCTCCGGATCGGGTTCGACGGTGAAGCCGGTCTCCCCGGCCACCACCGGCCGGATCACCGGACGCTTCGGCGCCGCCTTCGGATGCGCCTCGCGATACTCGCGGACCATATCGGCCAGCGCGAAGGTCAACGGCCGCAAACCTTCCCGGCTCACCGCGGAAATCGTGAACACCGGCCAGCCGCGCTCGGTGAACTCGGACGTCACCATCTCGGCCAATTCGGCGGCGTCGGGGATATCGGCCTTGTTGAGGATGACCACGCGCGGCCGATCGGCCAGATCGCCCAGGCCGGCGTCGGCCTGCAGGGCGGGGCGGTAGGCGGCCAGTTCGGCCTCCAGCGCGTCGACGTCGGAGATCGGGTCGCGGCCGGGTTCCAGTGTGGCGCAATCGACTACGTGAGCCAGCACCGCGCATCGCTCGAGATGCCGCAGGAAGTCCAGCCCCAGGCCGCGTCCGTCGCTGGCGCCGGGGATCAGGCCCGGCACATCGGCGACGGTGAAGGTGGTGTCCCCGCTGGACACCACGCCGAGATTCGGCACCAGCGTCGTGAAGGGGTAATCGGCGATCTTGGGCTTGGCCGCCGAGAGCACCGAGACGAGCGAGGACTTTCCGGCCGACGGGAAACCGACCAGGCCGACATCGGCCACGGATTTCAGTTCGAGAACGAGATCGCGCTCCTCGCCCTCCTCACCCAGCAGAGCGAAGCCGGGCGCCTTGCGGGCGCGCGACACCAGCGCCGCATTGCCGAGTCCCCCGCGGCCACCGCGCGCCGCCACGAATCGGGTGCCCGCGCCGACCAGATCGGCCACGACCTCCCCGTCGTCGCCGATGACGACCGTGCCGTCGGGCACCTTCAGCAGCAGCTCCGAACCCTGTTTGCCGTCGCGGTTACCGCCCTCACCGGGTTTACCGTTGCCGGCCTTGGCGTGCGGGTGGAAGTGGAAGTCCA
This sequence comes from Nocardia elegans NBRC 108235, assembly GCF_001612845.1. Classification (GTDB taxonomy): domain Bacteria; phylum Actinomycetota; class Actinomycetes; order Mycobacteriales; family Mycobacteriaceae; genus Nocardia; species Nocardia nova. The sequence goes on from NZ_BDBF01000038.1 coordinate 16,424, forward strand.
GCAGCGTGTGCACGTTGGGGTCGACTTCGAGAATCACGTCCCCGCCGTTGCCGCCGTTGCCACCGTCGGGTCCGCCGAGCGGCTTGTACTTCTCCCGATGCACCGAGGCACAGCCGTGGCCGCCCTTACCGGCGCGGACGTGCAGCACCACACGATCGATGAATTTGGACATGCCAGCTGGACCTCTATGTTTCGGTGGACGGTGGTGGTGAGCCTCCCGGAACGGCGAACGGGCCAGGGTTTATCTGCTAAACCCTGGCCCGCTTCGAAGAATGTGTGGAGAAGGCTCCGGCGCGGCTCAGGCCTGCACCGGCTCCGGTACCACGATGTTGACGGTCTTGCGGCCCCGCTTGGTGCCGAACTGGACCGCGCCCGCCTCGAGGGCGAACAGCGTGTCGTCGCCGCCGCGGCCGACATTGACGCCGGGGTGGAAGTGGGTTCCGCGCTGGCGAACCAGGATCTCGCCGGCCTTGACGGCCTGGCCTCCGAAGCGCTTCACGCCGAGTCGCTTGGAGTTGGAATCGCGACCGTTGCGAGAGCTGGACGCACCCTTCTTATGTGCCATGGCTGAAAACTCCTCGATTCGAAACCGGGTGGTTCCGCTAGGTCGAAATTACTTGATGCCGGTGACCTTCAGGACCGTCAGCTTCTGACGGTGGCCCTGACGCTTGTGGTAGCCGGTCTTGTTCTTGAACTTGTGGATCCGGATCTTCGGGCCCTTGGTCTGCTCGACCACCTCGGCGGACACCGAAACCTTGGCCAGCTTGTCGGCATCGGTAGTCAGCTCGGCGCCGTCAACCACCAGCACCGGCGACAGCGATACGGCCGTGCCCGGTTCACCCTCGATCTTCTCGACCTTCACCAGGTCACCGACCGCGACCTTGTACTGCTTTCCGCCGGTCTTGACGATCGCGTACGTTGCCATCGGTCGGCTGCCCTCTTTCCTCAACTAGTGCTCGGCACTCTGCTCACACGGCCGCCTGCCGGTGGACACCGGAAACCGCCGTACGACTGGTCTGATAGTCACCGCCGCCTCGGTACTTCTTCCGCACCGGAGGGCTCGTTTTCGAGCCGGATCTCATGACAGCGCAGCGTTTTCTCAACACAACACGGTGCTGTCACCGGGCAGCGACTGTCCAAGATTACAGGACTGCCACCCCCCGCACCAAACCGGGTCGCCACCACTCCGAACGCGATCCGCGGCGGCGCCCCGCCCACCGTGCGGGCGGGGCCTGTGCTGCGAGTTCTCCGGTTCGACGCCCCGGATCAGTTCGGCGATTCCGGCGCGCCCGCGGCTCGCCCGGCGGCCCGGCGACGGGTCCGCTGCCGCGGGGTCACCTCGGCCGGAGCCAGCTCGTCGAGCGAGAACTTCGGCGCGCTGTCCTGATCGGCGTCGGTCAGGACGAAGACCGCGCCCCGGCTGTCGGTCGACGGAGCCGACGCGGTGCGAGCCACCCGACGGCGGCCACGACGGGCGCCTGCCTCCGGAGCCTGCTCGTCCGGCTTCGTCTCGACCGGCTTCGTCTCCGCCGAAGCGGGAGTGGACGCGGGCTCGGCCTGCGCCGACTGTGCTCCGATGCGGCCGGTCACCGCGGGCTCCCGTTCGGCAGCGGGCTCCTGTGCGGGCCGCTCGGGCTCCGCGACCGGCTCGGAGCCGTCTCGACCGGCGGCGACCACGGATTCGGCTGCTTCCGCGTGCACGGGTTCCGCTCGTACGGCTTCGGCTTCAGCGGATTCGGTGACCTCCGCCGCTGCCGCCCTCGCACGTCCCCGGCGCGAATCCCGCGAGCCCTTGGCCTGCGGGCTCGGTTCCGCCTTCGCCTCGACCGGCGCGGCGGCCTCGGCCACCTCGTCGTCGGTGTGATGCGCGGCCATCGCGAGCGCGACCGGATGAGCGCGCTTGGCGGCCGCCTCCTCCTCGGGATGCGAATCCGCGGTCTCGGGCGCGGCGGTGCTCGGCTGCTTGGTGTCCTTGTCGCGGTCCTTGTCCTTGCGGCGGCGACGGCCTTCGCGGCGGCCGGACCCTTCCTCGGCGGGCGCGGTCTCGACCGGGTAGTTGTGCACGATGATGCCGCGGCCGTGGCAGTGCTCACAGGTGGTGGAGAACGCCTCGACCAGTCCGGTGCCCAGCTTCTTGCGGGTCATCTGGACCAGGCCGAGTGAGGTGACCTCCGACACCTGATGGCGAGTACGGTCGCGTCCGAGCGCCTCGGTGAGGCGACGCAGCACCAGATCGCGGTTGGATTCCAGCACCATGTCGATGAAGTCGACGACGATCATGCCGCCGATATCGCGCAACCGCATCTGGCGCACGATCTCCTCGGCGGCCTCCAGGTTGTTGCGGGTGACCGTTTCTTCCAGGTTGCTGCCGCCGGAACCGGTGAACTTGCCGGTGTTGACGTCGATCACGGTCATCGCCTCGGTGCGGTCGATGACCAGGGTGCCGCCGGACGGCAGCCACACCTTGCGGTCGAGGGCCTTCGCCAGCTGCTCGTCGATGCGCAGGCTGCCGAAGACGTCCACGCCGTTGTTCTCGTAGCGCTCGACCCGGGCCAGCATGTCCGGTGCGACGGTGCGGACGTAGTTCTCGACCGTCGTCCACGCCCGGTCACCCTCGATGACCAGCTTGGAGAAGTCCTCGTTGAACAGGTCGCGGACCACCTTGACCAGCAGGTCCGGCTCTTCGTACAGGGTCTTCGGCGCGCCCGACCCGTTCTCGGCCTGCTTCTCGATGGTCTTCCAGGTGGCCTGCAGCCGCTCGACGTCGCGGGCGAGTTCGGTCTCGCTCACCCCCTCGGACGCGGTGCGGATGATCACTCCGGCGTCCTGCGGGACGATATCGCGCAGGATCTCCTTGAGCCGCTTGCGCTCGGTGTCGGGCAGTTTGCGGCTGATACCGGTCGAGGTCCCGCCCGGGACGTAGACCAGGAAGCGACCGGCCAGGCTGATCTGCGTGGTCAGCCGGGCGCCCTTGTGCCCCACCGGATCCTTGCTGACCTGCACCAGGACGGTGTCGCCGGGTTTGAGAGCCTGCTCGATCTTGCGTTCCTTGCCGCCGAGCCCGGCGGCCTCCCAGTTCACCTCACCGGCGTAGAGCACGCCGTTGCGGCCGCGGCCGATATCCACGAACGCCGCCTCCATGCTGGGCAGCACGTTCTGCACCTTGCCCAGGTAGACGTTGCCGACCATGGACGCCGTGCCGGTGTTGGTGACGAAATGCTCGACCAGGATGTTGTCCTCGAGCACCGCCACCTGGGTGGTCGCGCCGACATGCGAATGTTCACCGGCCGGGAACGACTTCTCGCGGACCACCATGACCCGGTCGACCGCCTCGCGACGGGCCAGGAACTCCGATTCGGTGAGGATCGGCGGGCGGCGGCGACCGGCCTCGCGACCGTCGCGACGACGCTGCCGCTTGGCCTCCAGCCGGGTCGACCCGCTGATGCCCTGCACCTCGTCGACCGTGCGGCGCTTGTTGCGCGGTTCCCGCTCGTGCACGACGGTGTTCGGCGGATCGTCGTCGGCAGGCTCGGATTCGTTGTCCTCACCGGCCTTGCGACGACGGCGACGGCGACGACGGCGGGTGGAACCCTCCGGCGTCGAACCCGATTCTTCGTCGCTCTCCTCGCCGGTCTGCTCGGCGGCCGCCTCCTCGGCGGATTCGTCGGACTCGGCGTCCTCGTCGTCGGATTCGTCGTCGGACTCGTGATCGGCGTGCTGTTCACCCCGGCCCCGGCCGCGACCGCGCCGGCCACGGCGGCGACGACGCGAGCGACCGCCGTCCTCCTGCTCGTCACGCGACTGCTCGTCGTCCCAGTCGCCGCCGGCTTCGGTCTCGGGCTCGGCTGCCGCGACGGACTCGGGCTCCGCCGGAGTTTCTTCCGGCGCGGCGTCGGTGGCCTTTTCGCCGGCTTTCTCGGCGGCCTTTTCAGCGGCTTTCTCGGCGGCCTTTTCAGCGGCCTTGGCCTCGCGTTCAGCGCGCCGGCGGCGGCGCATCTCCTCGGCCGCCGCGGCATCCGGCGGCAGGAACAGCGGCGCGGCCGCGATACTCGCCGGCTCGAAGACGACCGGCTCCTCGGGCTGCGCGGCGGGCTGCTGGAACGGGCTGGTGAACAGCGAAGTGTGGGGTGCCGATTCGGGCTCGGCGGGGGTCGCCGGCGACTCGGATGTCACCGCGGAGTTCGCCGCGCCGGCGGTCTCGGCGACGCCCGCGGCCTGCACGGTATCGGCGACCTCGGTTTCGGCGACCGCGGTGGATGCGCCGGACTCGCTCGGCACGGGCTCGCCGGCCGTATCCGGCGCGGTGGCGGTCTGCGCGGTATCGGCCGCGGCGGTGGATGTGGTCACCGGAGACGCACTCTCGGCGGGCGCCGGAGCAGGCGTCTCGGCCTGTTCGGTCGCGGGCTCGGCCACCGGTTGCTCGGCGCCGGCCTGTGGGGGAACGAGCGCGTCGCGCACGGATTCGGCGACGGTCCGGTCCAGGCTGGATTGGGCGCTGCGGGCGTCCGCACCCAGTTCGGTCAGGTGGGCAAGGATGCGCTTGCTGGTGGTTCCCAGAAGTTTCGCCAGCGCGTGCACCCGGATACGTTCGGGCAACTGCGCTGCCTCCCCTACCCCGGCCACCTCGGTCGAGGTGGATTCACCATTGCTCTGCGATGTTCCTTGCGGCTCTTGATCGGCCACGAAATCTCCTCGGGCCCCCGGGCGCGTCCCACTCGTACGAGAGTGACGCGGCCGACGCGGGGGCGCTGTCCGTTCGCCTCACGCCTGTGGCGCAAGGTCTGATGGTCTCGCCCCGCGTGCCCGGTTATCACCTGTCGTACGTCGTTCGGGCTAACTGGTCACGCGGCGCCTGGCTGTTGGCTTTCACACCTGAGCTCGAGCGCTCATCCAGCGTGCCGCCGAACAGCGAGTCTTGTAACCGTCCGGGGCAGCGATGATCGGCGTCGAGCCGCGGTGCCATTCGGTTGCGTTCGCCACCTGCCCCGATAGGTAGGCGTCGATCACATCCGCTTCCAGTATCCCACACAGCGACCCAGTGGTACGCCATCGGAGCACGACCGCACCGTTTCCGTGGCCCGACCTGCGGCCCTTTCCTACAGCTGAGTAGGTCTTTCCCGACCGACGTCGATCACCGGCTGGAGTGTCGCCGCGACCCCCGAGCAAACCTGCTCACCCGGCCCGGAGCGATTCCTACGAGCGACCGTTCGCGGCCGGCTCGCCGTCGGGTGCCCGAACGGCGAGCCCGGAGACCGCGAACCCGCCGGTGCGAATCGGAGGCCGAAAGACAGAACTAGAACCAGAGTGCGATTTCGCGCTTCGCGGATTCGGGCGAGTCGGAGCCGTGCACGAGGTTGAACTGGGTTTCCAGGGCGTAGTCGCCACGGATGCTGCCGGGAACGGCCTTTTCGACCGGGTCGGTGCCGCCGGCGAGCTGGCGGAAGGCGGCGATGGCGCGCGGGCCTTCGAGGATGGCCGCGACGACCGGTCCGGAGGTGATGAATTCGATCAGCGAGCCGTAGAACGGCTTGTCGGCATGTTCGGCGTAGTGGGCGGCGGCAAGTTCTTCGGAAACCTGCTCGAGCTTGAGGGCCGCGATCTTCAGGCCTTTGCGTTCGATGCGGGTGATGATCTCACCAACCAGGCCTCGGGCCACGCCGTCCGGCTTGATGAGTACCAACGTCTGCTCAGTCACGGCGCCACTCTAACCGGCGCTGCCACAGGATTCCGAACCGAGCCCTCAGGACGAGCCCTGCATCCGCTGGCTGGGCAGTAAACCCTGGTCCATGCGGCGTTTGACGTCGGAGCGCAGGACCAGAATGAACACCCACACGGCCGCGAACACGACGCCGATGATGCCGATCGACAGATGGATGAATCCGCCGGCCAGCACCAGCACCTGCAGGCCGAGATTGAACGGCACGGCCCACGAGCGGCGCTGCATTCCGGAGCCGACGAACATCAATAGGGCCAGGCCGACCAGGTAGGTCACCGACCACCAGCTCAGTCCGCCGCCGACGGCCCCGACCACCGGCAGTGCCAGCAGCACGGTGATGGCCTCGAGTACCAGCGCACCGGCCATCACACCGCGGAAACCCTTCCACGGGTCGGTCGCGGGCGCGGGTACACCCGGCTTCGGTGCGCCGGCCTCGCCGCGCACATCGTCCTCGCTACCCACGTTGCCTCCTCCGCGCCGCACCGCCGATGCCCTCGACACCAGCTTCCCACTGCACCCTGCATCCACGTTCCGCCGGGCCTGCGTGGTGACGCGAGCTGCCGCCTCCGGCCCACCGCTTCACGCTGTATCCGATGCCGCGTTCCGCCGGGCCTGCGTGGTGACGCGAGCTGCCGCCTCCGGCCCACCGCTTCACGCGGGGTCCTTCCCGAACAGCGAGCGCGCCGTACCCGCGGTGACCACCGAGCCGGTGACCACGATGCCCGCGCCGGATACCGGTTCGCCGGCATCGCCCGCTTCCTCGGCGATGGCGATCGCGGTTTCCACCGCATCGGCGAGACTGTTCGCGGTGACGACTCGCTCATCACCGAAACGCTGGACGGCCAGATCGGCGAGTTCGTCGACGCCGAGCGCCCGCGGTGATCCGTTGGTGGTGACAACGATCTCGTCCAGCACCGGCTCCAGCGCGGCGAGAATGCCGGCCGCATCCTTGTCCGAGAGCACCGCGACCACGCCCACCAACTTACGGAAGTCGAATTCCTCGGTGAGGGTCGCGGCCAGCGCCCGCGCACCGGCGGGATTGTGCGCGGCGTCGATGAAGATGGTCGGCGCGCTGCGCATCCGTTCCATCCGGCCCGGACTGGCCGCCGCCGCGAATCCGGCGCGCACCGCGTCGATGTCGAGTTGTTTCTGCGCGCCGGCGCCGAAGAACGCCTCGACCGCGGCGAGCGCCAGCGCCGCGTTGTGCGCCTGGTGTTCGCCGTGCAGCGGCAGGAAGATCTCGTCGTAGACGCCACCGAGCCCCTGGATCTCCAGTACCTGACCACCGATCGCGACGCGGCGCGACAGCACCCGGAACTCGGACCCGGCCCGGGCCACCGCGGCATCGGCCTCCACCGCGCGCCGCAGCAGCACCTCCATCGCCTCGGGATCCTGTTCGGCGATGATGGCGACGGTGTCGCGCGGAACCAGCAGATCCTGCGGCGACTTCTTGATGATCCCGGCCTTCTCACCGGCGATCGAGGCCAGATCCGGCCCCAGATAATCGGTGTGGTCCAGGCCGATCGGCGTGATCACCGCGACCTGCCCGTCGATGACGTTGGTCGCGTCCCAGGTGCCGCCCATCCCGGTCTCGACGACCGCGACATCGACCGGCGCCTCGGCGAACGCCGCGTACGCCATCGCGACGAGGACCTCGAATTTGCTCATCCGCGGTCCCGGTCCGTCGCCGAGGGCGCCGTCGGTCGATCGCGCGTCGATCATCTCGACGTAGGGCAGCAGTTCCCGATAGATCTCGACGTAGCGGGCCGGGCTGATCGGCGCGTTGTCGATGGCGATCCGTTCGGTCGCCAGTTGCAGATGCGGGCTGGTGAACCGCCCGGTGCGCCGGTGCAGCGCGGTGAGCAGCGCGTCGACCATCCGGGTGACCGAGGTCTTGCCGTTGGTGCCCGCGATGTGGATGGCGGGATAGCTCTGCTGCGGGGAGCCGAGCAGGTCCATCAGCGTCGCGATCCGGGTCAGCGACGGCTCGATCTTGGTTTCACCCCAGCGCTGGTCGAGTTCGGCCTCGACCAGCGCCATTTCGGCGAGGTCCACCGGCGAGGGACCGGTGCGCAGCCGGTCCGCACCGCCGGCGAGCGGTTCGCGGTCGAATCCTTCGCCGCCGCTCACTTCTTCGCCGCCGGCTCCGTGATCTGCGCCAGCCGCGCCCCGATCCGGGTCACCTCGGATTCGGCGACCTCGCGGCGGGTGCGGATCTTGGCGACCACCTCGTCGGGCGCCTTGGCCAGGAAGGCCTCGTTGCCGAGTTTGGCGCTGGTGGCGGCGAGGTCCTTCTGCGCGGCCGCGAGATCCTTCTCCAGCCGGCGGCGTTCGGCGTCGAGGTCGACCGAGCCGGAGGTGTCCAGTTCGACGGTGACGGTGGCGCCGGACAGGCGCACCTCCACGGCGGCGGTCGCGGAGAAGTCGGCGTCCGGAGCGGTGAGCCGGGCCAGGCTGGCGATCTCCGCGTGCAGCCCGGTGAGGTCGGCGGTATCGATGCCGATCAGTTTCGCGGCGACCTTCTGCTTGTCGGTCAGGCCCTGATCGCTGCGGAACCGGCGGATCTCGGTGACGAGCTTCTGCAGATCCGCGATGCGCTGCGCCGCAACGGTATCGGTGGCGACCCCGGAGGACTGCGGCCACGCGGCGATCACCAGCGAGTCGTCATCGCCGGCCTCGGTGAGGGCCTGCCACAGCGTTTCGGTGACGAACGGGATGGCCGGGTGCAGCAGGCGCAGCACCGAATCCAGCACGTTGCCGAGAACGATGCGCGTGCTCGCGGCTCGCTCCTCCGACTCGGCGAACTGCACCTTGGCCAATTCCAGGTACCAGTCACACAGTTCGTCCCAGGCGAAGTGGTACAGCGCCTCACAGGCCTTGCCGAATTCGTAGCGGTCGAAGGCCGCGTCCACCTCGGCGCGCACCTCGTCCAGCCGGTCGAGGATCCACCGATCGGTGTCGGTGAGGGTGGCGCGTTCGGGCAGTTCGCCCGGCGCGGCCCCGTTCATGAGCGCGAACTTGCTGGCGTTGAACAGCTTCGTGATGAAATTGCGCGAAGCCTGCACGTGCGGCGGACCGACCGACAGGTCGCTGCCCGGCTGGGCGCCCCGGGCCAGGGTGAAACGTGTTGCGTCCGCTCCGAACTCGTCGATCCACACCAGCGGGTCGACACCGATGCCCTTGGACTTGGAGTATTTGCGGCCGAATTCGTCGCGGATGAGGCCGTGCAGGAAGACGTCGTCGAACGGAACCTGTTGCCGCCCGGAGTCCTTACCGGCGGCGATGACCGGATCGTCGGAGACGAACATGCCGAACATCATCATCCGGGCCACCCAGAAGAACAGGATGTCGTAGCCGGTGACCAGCACACTGGTGGGATAGAACTTCGCCAGTTCCGGGGTGGCGTCCGGCCAGCCCATCGTGGAGAAGGGCCACAGGCCGGAGGAGAACCAGGTGTCGAGGACATCCGGGTCCTGCACCCAGCCCTCGGGCGCCTGCTCGTCGGGGCCGACACACGCGATCTCGCCCTCGGGGCCGTACCAGATCGGGATGCGGTGGCCCCACCACAGCTGCCGCGAGATGCACCAGTCGTGCATGTTGTCGACCCATTCGAACCAGCGCGGTTCCTGGCTCGCCGGGTAGATCTTCACCGCGCCGTTGCGTACGGCGTCACCGGCCGCCTTGGCCAGCGATTCGACCTTCACCCACCACTGCATCGACAGGCGCGGTTCGATCGGTTCGCCGGAGCGCTCGGAGTGTCCGACGCTGTGCACGTACGGACGCTTCTCAGCGACGATGCGTCCTTCGTCGGCCAGCCGCTCGCGAATCTTGACGCGCGCCTCGAACCGGTCCATCCCGTCGAATTCGGTTCCGGTGTCGGCGATCTTGCCGGTCTTGTCCATGATGGTCGGCATCGGCAGGTTGTGCCGCAGGCCGATCTCGAAGTCGTTGGGGTCGTGCGCGGGGGTGATCTTCACTGCGCCGGAGCCGAATTCGGGGTCGACGTAGTCGTCGGCGACGATCGGGATCTGGCGACCGGTGATCGGGTGGTAGACGGTGGTGCCGATCAGCGCCCGGTATCGCTCGTCGTCCGGATGCACCGCGACCGCGGTATCGCCGAGCATGGTCTCCACCCGGGTGGTGGCCACGATGACGTGCGGTTCGTCGTCGTTCAGCGAGCCGTAGCGCAGCGAGACGAGCTCGCCCTCGACGTCCTCGTATTTCACCTCGACGTCGGAGATGGCGGTCTCGAGCGAGGGCGACCAGTTCACCAGGCGCTCGGCCCGGTAGATCAGCCCGGCGTCGTAGAGGCGCTTGAAGATGGTCTGCACCGCGCGGGACAGGCCGTCGTCCATGGTGAAGCGGTCGCGGCTCCAGTCGATGCCGTCGCCGAGGCGGCGCATCTGGCCCTGGATGGCGCCGCCGGATTCGCGCTTCCAATCCCAGACCTTGTCGACGAACAGTTCGCGGCCGAAGTCTTCCTTGGTCTTGCCGTCGACGGCGAGCTGCTTCTCGACCACGGTCTGGGTGGCGATACCGGCGTGGTCCATACCGGGCAGCCACAGCACCTCGTAGCCCTGCATCCGCTTGCGGCGGGTGAGCAGGTCCATCAGGGTGTGGTCGAAGGCGTGGCCCATGTGCAGGTTGCCGGTGACGTTCGGCGGCGGCAGCACGATCGAATAGGGCGGCTTGTCGCTCGCCGGGTCGGCGGTGAAGTAACCGGCCGCTACCCAGCGCTCGTACAGGTCGGCCTCTACATCGCTGGGGTTCCAGCTCTTGGGGAGGGCGTCGGCACGATTTCGCGAGTTATCAGGGGCTGCGCTGGTCACCGTGCGATTCTACGGAGTTGAGCAGGAGCACTCGACAGGGCCCTGCACACGGCACCGGAGAAAGATATAGGGCGGGGGTTTCGGCGGATGAGGGACACCGAAACCCCCGCCCACGTCTTCGAGACTACCGCCCGGATCGGCGCAATACACCAATCCATATGCAATTCTCAGCTTTTGCCCGAATCCGTTGTGCAGGTGCGGGTTTGCCACTCAGCATGCTCGCAGATTCGCCGCCGAGATGCGGAGGCCGCGCCCCGCCTGCGCGCGGCGGGTCACGGCACGAGTATCGCCAGCGCTCCGGGTTCGGCGCGGAAGGTAGCTGGTAGCAGTCCCGCCGGGTCGCCGTCGGCGGTCGCCGGTACCGCGGCGGTGAGGGTGATGGTCCGGGCCCGATAGTGCCCGACCGCCGGATGATCGACGCGCTTGCCGGCGGCCAGCGCCGGGAGCAGCCGGACCATCTGCAGCCGCGACATGTCGCCGACCACGGTCAGGTCGAGCAGGCCGTCGTCGACGATCGCGTCGGGGCAGATGAGCATGCCCCCGCCGTAGGTCCGGGTGTTGCCGACCGCCACCATCACGGCCTCGGTCTCGAAGACGCGATCACCGGCCGAACCCGGCTCGCCGGACAATTCGATGCGGTAGGGCACCCCGAGTTGCCCGAGCAGTTCCGGCACGGCGGCGAAGGAGTACCGCAGCGAGCCCTTCGGCCGGCGCATGCTGTTGGCGCGCAACGTCACTCGCGCGTCGAAGCCGGTGCCGGCGACGGTGGCGAATCGCATGGGCCGATGCGCGACCGCGGGTTCGATGCCGGCCGCCCACCCCTGGGCGTGCTCGGGGTCGGGCCGGGATTCGATCGCGCCGAGGTCGATGGTGCGCACGGAACCGCCGAGCACGATATCGGCCGCGGCGCGCGGATCGTCGTCGGGCACCCCCAGCTCCCGGGCCAGGTCGTTCCCGGTCCCACCGGGCAGCAGCCCCAGCGGCACCCCGGTCGAGGCGATGGCCTGCAGCGTGACGCAGACCAGTCCGTCACCGCCCGCGCAGACGACGGCGTCGGGACACTCTGGTCCCCGCACCGAATCCCGGAGCAGGCGAACGGTTTCCGCGGCGTCGGCACCGCGGATCTCGCGCACCCGCACACCGCGTTCGGCGAAGCGGGCGGCGGCCGCGGCGGCCGCGGCCAGTCCCCGGCCGTGGCCGGAATGCGGGTTGGTCACCAGCGCGACCGATCGGATGGCGGTCATGGAATCAGCTTGCCCGGGTTGAGGATTCCCGCCGGGTCGACGGCATCCTTGACCGCGCGCAGGATGCGCGCGCCGAGGTCGCCGATCTCGGCCGACATCCACGGCCGGTGGTCGGCGCCGACGGCGTGGTGGTGGGTGATGGTGCCACCGTTTCCGGCGATGGCGTCACCGACGGCGCGTTTGGCCTGCGCCCACTGCGCCAGCGGATCGTCGGCCTGTTTGGCGACGACGGTGAAATACAGCGAGGCGCCGGTCGGGTAGGTATGCGAGATATGACACATCACCAGCGCGGGAGTGCCCTGCTCTCCGAGCGATTCGGTGAGTGCGGTGGTGACCGCCGCCTTGAGCCGCTCGACATTCGACCAACTGGTCGCCGTTTCGAGCGTTTCGCACAGCACGCCGATGTCGAGCAGCGCATCGCGCAGATACGGCGCGGCGAAACGGCCGTGTTCCCATTCCCGCGCCGGCTGCTCACCGAGTGCGGTGCCGCCGGCCGCGGCGAGCAGTGCCGAGGCCTCGGCACTCCGCGCGGCCACATGGGCCGCGGTGCCCTCGAACGTGGTGACGGCCAGGCAGCCACCGACCGACGCCCCGCCGATATCACCGGAACGGGCCAGATTGAGCCCGGTCTCGGCCTCGTCGGACAACCGCAGCACGGTCGGCGCCGCGCCGTTCTGTACCACGGTGCGCAGCGCGGCGGCGCCGGTGACGAAGTCCGGGAACGACCACGCCTGATACGCGGTGGTCTCCGGAATCGGATGCACCCGCAGCGTCACCTCGGTGATGACGCCGAGCGTGCCCTCGGATCCGGCGAACAACTCGCGCAGATCGGGTCCGGCGGCCGAGGCTGGTGCGCGGCCGAGATCGACTGTGCCCGTGGGTGTTGCGACCTTCAGGCGCATGATCATGTCGTCGAAGCGGCCGTAGCCGGCCGAGGCCTGGCCCGAGGATCGGGTGGCCGCGAAGCCGCCGATGCTCGCGTATTCGAAGCTCTGCGGGAAATGCCCGAGCGACAGGCCGTGGCCGGCGAGCAGTTTCTCCGCCTGCGGCCCGGTCAGCCCGGCCCCCAGGGTCGCGGTGCCGCTCACCGGGTCGACGTCGGACAGTCCGTCGAGGCGCCGCAGATCCAGGGCGATCACGGTGGCGAAGCGACCCCGCGCGGGTTCCACCCCGCCCACCACACTGGTGCCGCCGCCGAAGGGGACGACCGCGACGGCCTGTTCGGCGCAGTAGGCCAGAACGGCCAGCACCTGGTCGTGGTCGGCGGGAAAGACGACGGCGTCGGGTGCGTCCTGCGGCTCTTCGGCGCGCCGGCGCAGCAGGTCGGGGGTGCTCTTGCCGCCCGCGTGCAACAACCGGTCGCGGTGGCCGGTCGACACTTGGTCCGCACCGACCACCGCCGACAGCCCCGCTCGATGCGCGGCCGTCAAGCCGGATTCCCGCAGCGGCACGTCGCCCTCATCACGACGGGCCACCGGGTCCCCGGACACTCCGAACACCTGCGCCACCAGGGTCCGGATCCGGTCCGGAAGCGGCGCATGCGCCGAGGCGATGCCCCAGGCATCCCAGACCATACTCGGGCGATCGGACGACTCGCCCGGCGTCGAGTTTTCCGGTTGTACTGCCGATGTGTCCTGTCGCGTGTCGACCATGCGTTACAGTCTGACATAGACTGTCAAGCAGTAACGAACATGAACGTAATTGACGAATACGGATCGATTGGTGAGTTGTTGATGGAGCCCAACGAATCCCCCGGCCCCGACGGCGAAGTGCCGGCCATCGACCTGGCGATCCTGGAGGCGGGACGCGCCTGTGTCGAGGAATTCGGCGTACGCCGGACCACGCTGAGTGAAGTCGCCCGGCGCGCCGGCGTCAGTCGCCCGACGGTGTACCGGCGCTGGCCCGACACCCGGTCGCTGATCGCCGAGCTGCTGGTCCGGGAGCTCAGCGAGATCGTGGCGGCGAGCATTCCCACCGAAGGCCCGGCCCGCGCGCGCCTGGTGGAGGGCATCGTCTCGGGCGCGGCCGAGATCCGCTCGAACCCGTTGTTCGCCAAGATCTTCCGCATCGACACCGATCTGATGCTGACCTACGTGTTCGGCCGGCTCGGCCGCAACCAGCGGCAATTGATCCAGGTGTTCTCGACCGCTGTGCGCGAGGGACAACGCGACGGTTCCATCCGCGCCGGCGATCCCGACCACCTGGCCACCATGCTGCTGCTGATCGGCCAGTCCACCGTGCAGTCGGCGAGCACGGTCAGCCATCTGCTCGACGACGCCGGGCTCGATGTCGAGCTCGCCCGCGTCGTCGACCGTTACCTGCGTCCCGATACCGACTAGTCCGAAAACAGAGAGCGAGACAGCGCATGCTCGACGAGAGCGCATCGACGGCGGGCCACGGGCTCGGCGACACCGCGGGAGATTCGGCACTCAACGCCGCCCGCCGCGGCCGTGAACTGCGGGCGCTCGGCGACGCGGACCGCATCGACGTCCTGGTCGTCGGCGGCGGTGTCACCGGTGCGGGGGTGGCGTTGGACGCGGCCGCTCGCGGCTTGCGAACCGTCCTGGTGGAGGCCCACGATCTGGCCTTCGGGACCAGCCGGTGGAGTTCGAAACTCGTCCACGGCGGATTGCGCTATCTGGCCTCCGGCGGGGTCGGAATCGCCCACGAGAGCGCGGTGGAACGCGACATCCTGCTCACCACAACCGCACCTCACCTGACTCGCTCGATTCCGCAGCTGGTCCCGTCGTTCTCGGGCGGTTCCCTGCCGCAGCGACTGCTGGTCCGCGCGGGCTTCCTGGCCGGAGATGTGCTGCGGCGCAGCGCCGGAACCTCGCCGAGGGTATTGCCGCGATCGCGCCGGGTCGCCGCGGCCGAAGCGCTGCGGCTGGCGCCGACACTGCGCCGCGCCGGGTTGCGCGGCGGGATGACGGCCTGGGACGGCCAGCTCGTCGACGACGCGCGACTGGTGGTGACGATCGCGCGCACCGCCGCGGCGCACGGCGCGACCGTGCTCACCCGGGTACGCGCCGAGCAGGTGACCGGTGAGTCCGCGGTCCTGCACGATGTGCTGACCGGTGAAACCCTGTCCGTACGAGCACGTTCGGTGATCAACGCGGCCGGGGTGTGGGCCGACCAGGTCGATCCGAGCATCGAGTTGCGGCCCAGCCGCGGCACCCACCTGGTCTTCGACGCCGCGGCCTTCGGCGGGCTCACCGCCTCGCTGACCGTGCCGATTCCCGGCAGCACCAGCCGTTTCGTCTTCGCCTTCCCGGCCGCGCACGGCCGCGTCTATCTGGGGCTGACCGACGAGGACGCACCCGGCCCGGTTCCGGACGAACCGAAGCCCACCGACTCCGAGGTCGATTTCCTGCTCGACACGGTGAACACCGTGCTGCGGGAACCGTTGCGGCGCAGCGATATCCGCGGGTCGTTCGCCGGCCTGCGGCCACTGCTGCGCACCGCCGACGACTCCACCGCCGACATCTCCCGGGAGCACGCGGTCCTGCACTCCCCCGGCGGCCCGGTCACCATCGTCGGCGGCAAGCTGACCACCTACCGGCAGATGGCCGAGGATGCGGTCGATGCCGCCGTAGCCGCCGCCGGCCTGTCCGCCGGCCCCTGCCGGACCAAGCGAATTCCGTTGGTAGGAGCGGTGTCCGGACGCTCGCGCGACCGGATCGCGGCACCCGGGGTGCTGGTCGAACGGTACGGGGATCAGGCCACCCAGGTGCTCGCCGCACTGCGGGACAACCCGGGCCTCGCCGAACCGGTCGCACCCGGTATCGACGTGCTGCGCGCCGAATTCGCTTATGCGACAACTCATGAGGGCGCGCTGAACGAGAGCGACCTACTGGATCGACGCACCCGGATCGGCCTCGTCGACAGTGACCGAGCCGCAGCCCTCCCGGCCGCACAGGAGGCACTCGCCGCCAGCCGGGCCTGAACGACCTCAGCCCGCCATGACGTCGTACCGGGACGGCTACGCGCCCGCGACCCCGAGGCGGATCGCATTCCGAGCCGCTCACCGCGGAACCGGTTCGCGACGTCGGCGCTGCGGGTCAAGACCCTGGAACGCCGACTATCCCCACAGATCGGCGATCCGCGCCGCCGCCGACTCCCCCTGCACCCGACCGGCATGCGCCGACGGCACGCGGGAGGCGGTGTCGAGCGGATTCGCCCCGAAGGCGGCGATCGCGGCCTCGTCGGGGACGATCGATTCCACCCGCGCGCCCCGTTCGATCAGTTCCGCGATCTCACCGTCCAGCGCCGGATCGGGCAGCGGCGCGATGATCAGCACCCGGTCGAATCCGGCCGCCAGATCGGCATTGACACTGGTCCGCACGCCACCGTCGGTATAGCGCACGCCGTCGACGGTGTGCGGCGGCCAGACCAGCGGCACCGCCGAACTGGCGGTTACCGCGTCGACCAGCGCGACCCTGGAGTCGCGATCGAAGACGCGCGGTTCACCCGTGCCGGCGTCGACGGCGGTGATCAGCAGCCGCTGCCGGGGCCATTCGTGCACCGGCAGCCGCGATGCGATCACCGCGCGCCGGGCGGATTCCGGCACGGTCTCGGTCGCCAGGGCGAGGTTGCCGAGTCGCCGCCGCGCCACGGCCATATCCCCGTCGCTCTCGGTGATGATCTGGTTGATCGTCTCCCACACCCCCTCGAGCGGATTGCCCTCCGGCACGATCTCGGCGCTCTGCAGCGCCGGGTCGATCTGGCGGCGGAACAGCTCCTCCGGGGGCAGCCCGCTGGTCAGCTGTGCCGCCACATTGGCGCCCGCCGACGTGCCGATGTACACATCGGCGGCAGTGAGATCGATGCCCGCATCGGCCAACCCGGCGATCACGCCGTTCGCCCAGGCGATACCCGCCACCCCACCGCCGCCGATCACCAGCGCCCGCTCGTCCGACATCATCGCTCCCACATCTCGTACCGCGTTCCCGACCGCTCGGGACAACCTCGACGGTAGCGACGACCATTCCCCCGGCGCGATTACCGGACGGGTAATGAAATGTCAGGACGCGTTACCACCCACGCTGAACGCGACACCGCTCGGATCGCGCAGCGCGGCCAACCGCCCGTACGGCGTGTTCTCGGGCTCGGATTCGACCGAACCCCCCAGGCTCACCGCCTGCTTCACCGTCGCATCGACGTCCTCGGCGCCGATGTAGACGCGCCACCCGCCGGGAGATCCCGCGGGCAGATACGCCGCCGAGTCCATCACGCCACCGAGCATCGGCGTCGCGGAATGAATTGTCGTGTAACGGAACTCGGGTGAATCACCGACGGTGAAGGGATCGCGCCAGCCGAACACCTCGCGGTAGAACGTCAACGCCTCCGCATAGGCCGGTGTGTGCAGTTCGAACCACGACGGGTACCCGACGTGCCCGCTCCAGTGGCCGCCACCGGCGACGCCGAAGGAACCGAAGCCGCGATGGACGCCGGGCTGCCACGCACCGACGCCCGCACCGGACGGATCGGCGAGTACGGCCATACTGCCCACGTCGCCGATGGCCATCGGCTCCACCACGACCCGGCCGCCGTGGTCGGCGGCGGAGGCGGCGGTGGCATGGACATCGACGCTGGTCAGATACACGGTCCATTGATCGGGCGCACCGTCGGTGCCGTCGTTGCGCATCCCTCCGGCGACGGCATTGCCGTCCTTGCGGAAGGTGATGTACCCGCCGTACTGCTCATCGCTCTCGGCGGTCCAGCCGAACAGCTCGCCGTAGAAATCGATGGCTCGAGCGGTGTCGGCGGTGAACAGCTCGATCCAGCACGGATCTCCGGGTTCGAAGGTGTAGGACATGATCGCTCCTCTGGATGGGATTGCGTTCTCTCACCGGTACGACGGCGCCGGACGGACAAACTCATCGGCACCGGTTCAAGCCTGGCACCACGCAGCGGCAGTCGGCCCGATTTGTGGGTAGCGTTTGTGAACTAACTCTTCTACGCTGCTCCCATGACCGACTGGCATCCGACGGCATGCATCCTGTGCGAGTGCAATTGCGGCATCCAGGTGCTGCTGGGCGCCGACGGCCGCAGCTTCGACAAGATTCGCGGCGACAAGCTGCATCCCTCCTCAGCGGGCTACACCTGCAACAAGGCCCTGCAACTGGATCGGTACCAGAACGGGCGCACCGGCCGCCTCGCCGCGCCGCTGCGCCGCAACGCCGACGGATCGTTCACCGAAATCGATTGGGACACCGCTATTTCGGAGATCTCCGCGCGTCTGCGCGAGATCGGCGCCGAATACGGCGGCGAATCGATCTTCTACTACGGTGGCGGCGGCCAGGGCAATCATCTCGGCGGCGCCTACGCTCCGGCCACCATGGCCGCCTACGGCATGCGATATCGATCCAGCGCGCTGGCCCAGGAGAAGACCGGCGACTTCTGGGTCGGCGCGCGGATGACCGGCCACCCGGTCCGCTCGGACGTCGAACATGCCGAGGTGGCGCTGTTCATCGGTAAGAATCCCTATCAATCCCACGGTTTCCCGCGCGCCCGCTCGGTACTGAAGGAGATCGCGCGCGATCCGCAGCGCTCGATCATCGTGCTCGACCCGGTCCGCACCGAGACCGCCGAACTGGCCGATTTCCATCTGCAACTGCGCCCCGGCACCGACATCTATCTGCTGGCGGCGATGGCGGCGATCCTGATCCGCGACGACCTGGTCGACCACGACTGGCTGGCCGCGCGCACCGAAGGTTTCGACGAGGTGGCGGCGGTGCTGCGCACCGTGCCGATCGAGGAGTACTGCGCCCTGGCCGATGTCGAGATCGGCCTGGTCACCGCCGCGACTCACCGCCTGGCAGCGGCGGACTCGGTCGCCGCGCTCGAGGATCTCGGCGTCCAGATGAACCGCCACTCGACACTGGTCAGCTACGTCGAGAAACTGCTCTGGCTGCTCACCGGAAACCTCGGCAAGCCCGGGACGCAGTACGCCTTTTCCGGAATGGCGGCGATCGGGCACGATCGCGGCCATCCCGCCGACGCCGGGCCGCGCAGCCCGGTCGTGGGCGCGCGCATCATCAGCGGACTGGTGCCGTGCAATGTGATCACCGAGGAGATTCTGACCGACCATCCCGCCCGCTATCGGGCGATGATCGTCGAGAGCGCCAATCCCGTTCACTCACTGGCGGATTCGGCCCGGATGCGCGACGCACTCGCGGCGCTGGAACTGGTGGTCGTCATCGACGTGGCGATGACCGAAACCGCCCGCGCGGCCGACTACGTCCTGCCCGCGCCGACCCAGTTCGAGAAGTACGAGGCGACCTTCTTCAACTTCGAATTCCCGCGCAACATCTTCCATCTCCGGCATCCGGTGCTTGCGGCTCCGGCCGGCGTGCTCGCCGAACCCGAGATCCACGCCCGGCTCGTCGAGGCCGCCGGCGTGCTGACCGACGACGATTACCGGCCGCTGCGCGCGGCGCTCGACCAGGGCCGCGAGGCCTTCGCCATGGCATTTCTCGCCGTCCTCGCCGATCCGGCGAAAGCGAAGCTGGCTCCGATCCTGCTCTACCGCACCCTCGGCCCGACACTGCCCGACGGCGCCGCTGCCGCCGCGGTGTTGTGGGGCGCCGCGTACACCTGCGCCCGGAAGAACCCGGCCGGCGTGGAGCGAGCCGGCTACGGCACCGGCCTCGCTGCCGGGGAGCGGCTGTTCGAGGCGATCCTCACCGGCGAACACGGCGTCGTCATCACCGACGACGAGGTCGACGAGACCTGGAACCGGGTGCGCGGCGGCAAAGTCCGGCTCGCCGTTCCAGAACTGCTGTCGGCACTGGCCGCGCTTCCCGTACCGGACGAGGAACACGATTGGCCGTTCGTCCTGGCCGCCGGGGAGCGGCGCGCCTTCACCGCCAACACCATCATGCGCGATCCGGCCTGGCGCAAACGCGACCCCGCCGGCGCGCTGCGCATCAGCACCGCCGATGCCCTCCGGCTGGGCCTGACCTCCGGCGACGAGGTGCGGCTCACCACCCGCAACGGCAGTGCGCAGGTGACCGTCGAGCCGACCGACCGCATGCGCAGCGGACATCTGGCGCTGCCCAACGGCCTGGGCCTGTCCGTCGTCGAGGCGGGCGAGGTCCTCACCAGCGGGGCCGCACCCAACGAGTTGACGGCGTTCGACGATCGCGACGAATGGGTCGGCACCCCGTGGCACAAGTACGTGCCCGCCCGGATCGATACGGTGGGTACATGAAGCGCACCACCTTCGCCACCTGGCCCTGTTCGGTCGCCCGCACGGTCGATCTGATCGGTGACTGGTGGACGCCGCTGGTGTTGCGCGAAGCGTTCTACGGCACAACGCGTTTCGACGATTTCGAACGCACGCTGGGCCTGAGCCGCAATGTCCTCACCCAGCGCCTGACGCGGCTGGTCGAGGAGGGGATGCTGGCGAAGGTCCCCTATCAGGATCGTCCGGTCCGCTACGAGTACCGCCTCACCGACAAGGGACGCGATTTCTTCCCGGTGCTCACGGCCATGATGCGCTGGGGTGACCGCTGGCTCGCCCCGGAGGCCGGACCGCCGGTGGTCGTCCACCACGACACCTGCGGGCACGACACCCACGCCGAAGTGGTGTGCGCACAGTGCGGAGAACCGCTGCGGCACGCCGAAGTATCGGCTCGGCTGGGTCCGGGCTTTCCGCCGCAGCACCGCGAAAGCGCGCTGCGCAGCGGACGATTCGCTTCCTGAGAGCAGTGCCGCCGCGGCGCTAATCCGCGTTCTCGAGTTTCGGAACCAGACGTTCCAGCAACTCCCGCAGCACCTCTTCGTCCTCCGGCGCCAATTCGGCCAGCGCCTTGTACGCGCGCACCTGTGAGCCGCGGATCTGCGCGGCCAGCTCACGGCCGGCATCGGTGGACACCAGGTATTTGACGCGCCGATCAGCGGGATTCACCGTGCGCTGGACCAGGCCGCGCGATTCCATGCGATCGGCGACACCGGTCAGATTCGACGGGTCGCACGCCATCCGGTCGGCCAGCACCCGCATGGGTAGCTCGGCGGGCGGTTCGTTGAGCGCCAGCAGCAGCTTGGCCTGCGTCAGTGTGAGCCCGTGCCCCTCGGCCGCGGTCAGGAAATCCTGCAGATAGGCCGAGACGAAGCGCGCGATCAGCAATGCCAGCGGGCTCTGCGCTGTGTCCGGTGACATAGCTTCGATGCTACCCAAACGATTGACAACGGCTATCGTCGACTCCTTAAATACTTGAGGTCTTCAAACATATAGGTCTTCAATTTTCTGGAGGTGGCTGTGGAGCGCAGAGGTTCGCTGCTGACCGGCGTATTGGCCTTCGCGGCGATGATCGTCACGGTCATGCAGACCCAGGCCGTGCCGATTCTGGGCCTGATCGCGACGAAGTTGCAGGTCTCGACCACATCGGTGAGCTGGGTGACCACCGCGACCCTGCTGTCGGCCGCGGTCTTCACACCACTGCTGGGCCGCATCGGCGACCTCTACGGCAAGAAGCCCACCCTGCTGGGCGTGCTCGCGGTGGCCACGGCCGGTTCCGCGGTCTCGGCACTGGCGAATTCGCTGGGCGTGCTGCTGGTCGGCCGGGTGCTGCAGGGTGTCGCGACGGCGATCTTCCCGCTGGCCCTGGCCGTCCTCCGGGAGGAGATTCCGGCGCGACGCCTGCATCACGCGATGGCGATCGTCAGCGGCACACTCGGTTTCGGCGGCGGCCTCGGCCTGGTGTCGACCGGTCTGCTGACCAAGGGGGCCGACCCGGACTATCACATCGTGTTCTGGTTCACCGCGGTGCTGTCGGTGGTGGCGCTGGCCGCGGCCGCGGTGGCCGTGCCGGCCACGGGTAAGCGGCATCCGGGCAGTGTCGACCTGCCCGGCGCGGTCACGCTCGGTGGCTTCCTGGTCCTGCTGCTGTTGCCCATTTCCCAAGGGCACGAATGGGGTTGGACCTCCGCGAGCACGATCGCCTGCTTCGCCGGCGCGGTCGCGACGGCGGTGGCGTGGGTGGCGACCGAGCGTCGTGTGCGTACCCCGCTGGTCGATCTGCGGATGTTCACCCACCGGCCGGTGCTGTTCACCAACCTGTCCGGCATGTTCATCGGATTCGCGATGTTCATGCAGTTCATGGGCGTGTCATATCTTGCCCAGATGCCGTCACGGGTGGCCGGTTACGGATTCGGCGCCTCGATCCTGCGCGCCTCGGTCGAATATCTGCTGCCCGCGACACTCTCGTCGATGCTGGCGGCACCGGCCGGCGGAATCCTGGTCGGCCGGCTGGGCGGGCGTCGCGTGCTGGCCCTGTCGGGCGCGATCGGTGCGGCCGGATTCGGCGGGCTGGCACTGGCACACGACGCGACCGGTTCGGTGATCGCCGCGAGCGTGGTAATCGGCGTCGCGATCAGCTTCGCCTACGCGGCGATGCCCGCGCTGATCGCGGCGAGCGTCCCGCACCACCAGAGCGGAATCGCCAACGGCATCAATTCGATCTCCCGCACCGTCGGCAGTTCACTGGCCAGCGCCATCATCACCACCCTGCTGACGGCGAAACTGCTGCCGCATCTGCCGCTGCCGCAGGAGAGTCAGTTCACCGTCGCCTTCTGGGTCGGCGCCACCGCGTGTGCGGCGACCGTGCTGGCCGCCCTGTTCGGCTTGCGGCCGGAAGGCCGCGACGCCGGTGCCGACGAGGTCGAACTCGGCGCGAACGAAAGTGCCGGCGGCACAGCATCGTTCGAGCGGCACGAGCTTCCCAGCAGGGTCGGCTGAGATCACCACGGACGACCGCCGGCGTCAGATCCTCACCCTCACCGACCACGGGCGCGCATTGCTCGCCGCGACCGAGGAGCGGGCGCGGCGGCTCGACCGCGAATTCACCGGGTCCATGACGGCCGCACCGCGCACCGCACTGCAGTCGGCCCTGGCCGTCCTCGCCGCCGACGCGGGGCTACCGGGCGCGGGCGGAGTTCGTTCGCCCGGGTGAGCCTTAACCGCCGGCGACCAGGCAGGAATACCCGAGGTGGATGCCGGTGCCGACCGGAAGAACGAGCGTCGCCGCCGGCATCTGCACCGGCTGGCCGGCCTGCACCGCGCTGAGCGTGTGCTGCCCCGGAACCGCCGGAACCCACGTGATGAGCGCATACGCGCCGCCGGGCGGCGCCACTCCGATGGGAGCTCCGTTGTCGTAGAAGGTGACCGGCGCGACCGGATCGGTGACATTCGCCTGCAGCGTGTAACTGCATCCGCTGCCGTAATTGGTGGCGATGCCGAAGTTCATGTCGGGGGTGGCGCCGAGTCTGGTCACCGCGGCATTCGCCGTCTGCGGGATCGCCACTGCGAACACCGCCGCGGCGCCGAGGATGCCGCCGGCCACTATCGTGGCGGCCCGACGGCGCACCCGCTGCCGGGGCGGCCCGCTGATCGTCGTCTCGTGCATGATGCCGTCCTCGTCGTAGGCGCCGCAGCGCGAACCGAGACCGTCTGTCGTGCGCGAACATCCCCCGACGGCGCCGCACGGTCTGTCGGCACGATACCCCGTAGGCTCGGCCGCGCGGCCCGGTTCGCGGTGTCGATGTCGAGCGATCGGCGGGCCGCGGACGGCGCCCGCACCCGCAGGAGGACGATGGGGCTATGCACCGCAAACCGCCGACTCGCGATATCGATGAAGCCAAGCTGGCGGTGACCCCGCCGAAAGAACAGGCCGCCGGCGTCACGGCCGTCGCGGTCGCCCTCGACCGGGCCGTCGAGGAGATGGGCATCGTTCGCACGGCTCGCACCCTCACCCGGGTCAATCAGCGCCACGGCTTCGACTGCCCCGGCTGCGCATGGCCCGAACCCACCGGCCACCGCCGCCCGGCCGAATTCTGCGAGAACGGGGCCAAGGCCGTCGCCGAGGAGGCGACCCTGCGCACGGTCACGCCGGAGTTCTTCGCCACTCACTCGATGGACGATCTCGCCGGCAAGACCGGGTACTGGCTGGGGCAGCAGGGACGCCTGACCCATCCGATGGTGTTGCGGCCCGGCGACACCCACTACTCCCCTATCGCGTGGGAGCAGGCCTATCGGCTGATCGCGGACACCCTGCGCGGCCTGGCGTCCCCGGACGAGGCCGTGTTCTACACCTCCGGGCGCACCGCCAACGAGACGGCCTTTCTCTACCAGCTGCTGGTGCGCAGCTTCGGCACGAACAATCTGCCCGACTGTTCGAACATGTGTCACGAATCCTCCGGCGCGGCGCTCACCCGGTCGATCGGCATCGGCAAGGGGTCGGTGTCGATCGACGACTTCGCCGCCGCCGATCTGATCATCGTGGCGGGACAGAATCCCGGCACCAACCATCCGCGCATGCTGTCGGCGCTGAGCACCGCGAAAGCGCACGGCGCCGCGGTGATCGCGGTGAATCCGCTGCCGGAGACCGGACTGATCGGCTTCCGTGATCCGCAGACGGTGAAGGGTTTCACCTCCGGCGTCACCATCGCCGACGATTTCCTGCAGATCCGCCTCGGCGGCGATATGGCCCTGTTCCAGGGCCTGGCGAAACTGCTGTTCGACGCGGAGGATCGCGCACCCGGCACGGTGGTGGACCGGGTCTTCGTCGACGCGCACAC
The DNA here is from genome assembly GCF_001612845.1 of Nocardia elegans NBRC 108235. Lineage (GTDB taxonomy): Bacteria > Actinomycetota > Actinomycetes > Mycobacteriales > Mycobacteriaceae > Nocardia > Nocardia nova. The sequence goes on from NZ_BDBF01000038.1 coordinate 40,795, forward strand.
CGCCGGATTCGCCGAATACGAAAAGCATATGCGCGCGGTCGATCTCGACGAGGTCGTCGAGGCGACGGGTCTGACCCGCGAACAGCTCGACCGCACGGCCGGGCTGCTGGCCCGCTCGAAGTCCACCATCATCTGCTGGGCGATGGGTCTGACACAGCAGCGCCACGGTGTCGCCACCATCGAGGAGGCGACGAATCTGCTGTTGCTGCGCGGCATGATCGGCAAACCGGGCGCGGGCGTCTGCCCGGTACGCGGGCATTCCAACGTGCAGGGCGACCGGACCATGGGCATCTGGGAGAAGATGCCCGAGAGCTTCCTCGACGCGTTGGATTCCGAATTCGGTATCGCCGCGCCGCGCGAACACGGCTGGGACACGGTCGATTCCATCCGCGCCATGCGCGACGGGCGCGCCCGGGTGTTCATCGGCATGGGCGGCAACTTCGTCTCGGCGACGCCGGATACCGAGGTCACCGAGGCGGCTCTGCGCGCGTGCGAGCTGACCGTGCAGATTTCGACCAAACTCAACCGCAGCCACGTCGTGCACGGCCGGACCGCCCTGATTCTGCCGACCCTCGGCCGCACCGATCTCGATCTGCAGGACGGGACCAGACAGCAGGTGTCGGTGGAGGATTCGATGTCGATGGTGCATCTGTCCACCGGCCGGCTGCAGCCGGTGAGCGACGATCTGCGCAGTGAGGTCGCGATCGTCTGCGAGCTGGCCGCCGAGTTGTTCGGCCCCGATCACCCCGTGCCGTGGGAGCGGTTCCGACGCGACTACGACCACATTCGCGACGCCATCGCCCGGGTGGTGCCCGGCTGCGCCGATTACAACCGGAAGGTGCGTGGCCGCAACGGTTTCCAGCTGCCACATCCGCCCCGCGACAACCGCGAGTTCCGTACCGCCTCCGGGAAGGCCAACTTCGCGGTCAACGACCTGCACTGGCCGCGGATCCCGCAGGGGCGGCTGTTGTTGCAGACGCTGCGCAGCCACGACCAGTACAACACCACGATCTACGGCCTCGACGACCGCTATCGGGGCATTCACAACGCCCGCCGCGTCGTGCTGGCGCATCCGGACGATATCGCCGAATTCGGTTTCGCCGACGGCGATCTCGTGGATCTGATCTCCGAATTCAGCGACGGCGTCGAGCGCCGGGTCACCGGTTTCCGGATCGTCGGCTACGCCACGCCACGCGGCAACGCCGCGGCCTATTACCCCGAAACCAACCCTCTGGTCCCGCTCGACCACGTCGCCGAGCGCTCCAACACCCCGGTGTCCAAGGCGGTCGTGATCCGGCTGGAGCCGCACCGCCACATCACCGCGTGACCGCACGGCGGCACCGACCAGAACTGCGAGGCAGCTTGTGAGCAGAGTAACCGCGCGCAGACCCACCCGGCGCATCACACCCGCGGGCATCGTCTCCCGGCCCGATACGCTGGCCGTGGAGGAGCCGCTGGAACTGCGCGTCGACGGGACGGCGCTGACCGTCACCATGCGCACCCCCGGCCACGACATCGACCTGCTGCACGGATTCCTGTTCAGCGAGAACATCATCGAGTCGGCCGACGACATCGTATCGGCGAGGTACTGCGCGGGCACCGACGACAACGGCCGCAACACATACAACGTGCTCGATATCCAATTGCGCCGTGCGGTTACCGTCCAGCCCCGCGGATTCGTGACCAACAGTTCCTGCGGGTTGTGCGGCACCACCGCGCTCGATCAGGTGCGCACGCGCAGCCGCTTCCGGCCGCCGGCCGACGCGCCGCGCGTCGATCCGAGGCTGCTGGCCACCCTGCCCGGTGAGTTACGTTCGCGTCAGGCGGTTTTCGATGCGACCGGCGGACTGCACGCGGCCGGGCTGTTCACCCCCGACGGCACCGCACTGGTCGTGCGCGAGGACATCGGCCGGCACAACGCGGTGGACAAGGTGGTCGGCTGGGCGCTGCGCGAAGGGCGCGTACCGGCTCACGACACACTGCTGATCGTCAGCGGCCGGGCCTCGTTCGAGCTCGTCCAGAAGGCCGTCATAGCGGGCATTCCGGTCCTCGGCGCGGTCTCGGCGCCCAGTTCGCTGGCCGTCGACCTGGCCGCCGACAACGGGCTCACCCTGGCCGGCTTCCTGCGCGGCGACACGATGAACATCTACAGCGGGGCCGACCGGCTCGAGACCACGCCCGCGGCGGCCACCGGCACCTGAGCCGCGAACCGGCGACCGGATCGACGCAACCCTGCTACCCTGCCAACTAGAACACGTTTCAATTTCCTGGGAGTTCACATGGCAGCGCAGCAGATCCGCGAAACGGCCGAACGCTACGTGCAGTTGGTGGCCACCGGACCGACCTCGGAGATCCTGTCGCTCTACGCGCCCGACGCCGTCGTCGAGGATCCGATCGGCAGCGACCCGCGCCACGGTCACGAGGCCATCGGCCAGCTCTATCAGGCGCTGGAGTCGATGGAGCGCAAGACCGAGCTGCACGCCGCCCGTATCGTGGGCAATCACGCCGCCGTCTCGTTCACCCTCGTCGGCGAGGCCGGCGGCCACCGGATGACGCTCTCGGCGATCGACGCCATGGAATTCGACGAGCAGGGCCGGATCACGAGCATGCGGGCCTACTGGGGCCCCGACGACCTGATCAGCGAACAGATCTGAGGCCCGCGACCACATCGCTGCCGCGGGAGGCGTTCCACCTCTTGTCCATCCGTTTTGCCCGGCTTACCGTAAGGCGACAACCGGCGGACGGGAGGGCGCGCGATGCGGATTTCGGTACACGGCACGGGTGAGGGGGTCCGGGTGCGCATGCGCCTGGACGTCAACCGCCGCCGCTGGTTGATCACCAGAATCTCGTTGTGGCTGTTGGCGATCAACGGCGTCGTGGTCGGACTCTGGGCGCTACTGCTGCCGGAACCGTGGTTTCGCAGTTTCCCCGGCTTCGGGCTGAACTGGGTGGGCACGGACGGCCCCTACAACCACCACCTGGCCACCGACGTCGGGGCATTCTTCCTCGGCTTCGGCGCGGTCAGCCTGGCGGCGCTGTACTACCGCGACAGTGTGGTGGCCCGAGTCGCCGGGATCGGCTGGCTGGTCTTCGGAATCCCCCACCTCATCTACCACGCCGCGCACAAGCCGGAACAGATGAGCGGCGGCAACTACGCCCTCAGCCTGATCGCCGCCGTGCTGCTGCCGGCACTCGCCGCCGCCGTCGTCGTGGCCGCACCCCGGGAGCGCGTGCAACTGCGCGATCCGGCGCCGATGAATATCCGGTTCCCGCGCCGTCGTAGTAGGTGAAGCTACCGCCCAGCCGTCGGGAAAGGCCCTCCGAACAGCAGTAACGGGGCGGCTCCCGCCGACGATGAGCAAGCATCGGAGAAAAGGTTCAACGGCGAACCACGGAAGGTCAACGGCGATCTTCGGCAACGGGCGCGACGGGGCAACCGGTCGTCACCGCCTCCGACCAGCTCCACTCGCTACCGCCACAACTCGATACTTCTACTGCGAATCCGCGCCGGCATCGACGATGTCGGCGCGCGGAACCACCGCAAGCGCCATCAGGGCGTTGAGGAATCCAGCCCGGTCCGCCGCATCCAGGCGGTCGAGCAGCGCTTCTTCCTTGGCCTGGATATCGGCCTGTGCCGCCTGCACCAGGGCCCGCCCCGCCTCGGTCACGGCCAGCAGGCGGGCTCGCCGGTCGGCCGGATCCGGATACCGCTCGATCAGCCCGCGCTCCTGCAGATCGTCGAGGACGGCGATGATGCGGGTCTTGTCGGCGCCGATCTCCTCCGCGAGCACGCCCTGCCCTCGCGCCGGCCCCCGGCCCAGCGCCAGCAGCACCGAATACGCCCACATCGTCAGCCCGTGCGATTCGAGTACCGGCCGCTCGGCCGCCATCAGGGCACGTCCGAGCGGCACGATCATCGCCGCCAGATCGGGTCGCTGCGCATCCGCCATGCCGAACAAGATACGTGCTCGCCGGTCCGCTTCCGCCGGGGTCCGGCCGACTTCACCGGCGCCGCCGGGAGCTCGGGCGCCGGGATGCGCAATTCCATTGGGCGAACGCCTATTTCGCCCCTGCCGGCCACGACGGCGATCGGCCCAGCAGGCTGAGGATCCGAGCGAGCGGATCGGAGGGGTCGGTATTCGGCACCGCGGGCGCGAACGCCGAACCCGGCTGCAAGCGAAAGTCTCCGTCGGGCACCGCCTCGGCGATCCGCAGCGCGGGCTCCGCCAGTTCCGGATCCAGCTCGTAGGGCAGACCGATCGTCCGGGCCACATCCCACCCGTGCACGACGTAGTCGATGAGATGGAAGCCGATGGCCTGACCGCCCGCAGCGGTGAACCCGGGGCCGAATTCGGGAAGCGCGAAATCCCTTACCAGCACACCGGTTTCGGAGAAGGCCGCCGTCACATCGGCAGCGACCTCGCGATACACCGCCACCGGATCCGCCGGCGGATCCAGCTGCCAGACGGCCGGATCGCCACCGTGGCCACGCGCGGCGGCCGCGAAGCCGCGGTGCTGCGCGGCCATATGGGTGAGCAGTTGGGTCAGATCCCATTCGCCACAGGGTGTGGGCCGGTGCAGATCGGCACGGGCCACCTTCGACACGATCGTCACGCTGTAGTCGACCGCCTTGCGATCGAGTTCGGAAATACTAGTCATGGACTTATCGTATGCTGATGCTGATCATATGTCTACGCTTATTACTTTCTGGCTCACCGCGACTACGCTCAGGATGGATGAGACCGGCATCACATTTCCGCCCCGTCACATCGAGGGACGGCGTCTCGTCCAAGGGGTGAACCGTCTTCCGAAGGGAGAATCATGAGTGCCACCCGCATCCCCCCGGTGCCGCCGCAGCAGGCGGGCCCACTGACCCGGTTTATGTACCGCGTCAGCAAGCGCAGGTTCGGCGAGGTGCCCGAGCCGATGGCCGTGCTCGCCAATCATCCGAAAATGCTCACGGCGTACGCGGCCCACGAGTCTTTGGTCGGCCGCGCCACCTCCGTCGTTCCCGACGATGTTCTCGAGATCGCGGTCTACCGGGTGGCCTGGACGATCGGCTGTTCCTGGTGCGTCGATTTCGGCACGATGCTCATGCGGCTGAGCCACCTCGATATCGACAAGCTGAAGCAGATCGCGGACTACCAGACCTCGGCGGCCTACAGCGCGGACGAGCGCGCCGCGATCGCCTACGCCGACGCGATGACCGCCACTCCCACCACGGTCACCGATGAGCAGATCGAGGACCTGCGGGCCCGCTTCGGCGACGCGGGCGTGGTGGAGTTGAGTTATCAGATCGCGCTGGAGAATTCCCGCGCCCGAACGTATTCGGCGCTCGGCATCACCGCGCAGGGCTTCAGCACCGATTCCTGTCGAGTGCCCTGGGCACAGGACTGAGCGAGAAGCGATTCCGGATCGCGGGCACGAAAAAGGGGCGGGAGGTTCAGACCTCCCGCCCCTTTCGCAGCTTTCGGAAATGCTCTGGCGATCAGGCCGACTTCTCGCGGCGTTCGGCCGCCTGGCGCTTGCGCGGCACGATGGTCGGCAGCACGTTGTCGTTGACCGTATCGGCGTTGATGACCACCTTGGCCACATCGTCGCGGCTGGGGATGTCGTACATCACCGGCAGCAGCACTTCTTCCATGATGGCGCGCAGACCGCGAGCGCCGGTGCCGCGCAGGATGGCTTGATCGGCCACGGCCTCCAGCGCGTCCTTGGTGAACTCCAGGTCCACACCGTCCATCTCGAACAGCCGGACGTACTGCTTCACCAGAGCGTTCTTCGGCTCGGACAGGATGCGGACCAGCGACTCCTTGTCGAGGTTGGTCACCGAGGCGACCATCGGCAGGCGGCCGATGAATTCGGGAATCAGGCCGAACTTGATCAGATCCTCCGGCATGACCTCGGCGAAGTGATCCGCGGTGTCGATCTCGGCCTTGGACCGGACCTCGGCGCCGAAACCGATGCCGCGCTTGCCGACCCGGTCCTGCACGATCTTCTCCAGTCCGGCGAAGGCGCCGGCCACGATGAACAACACGTTCGTCGTGTCGATCTGGATGAACTCCTGATGCGGGTGCTTGCGCCCGCCCTGCGGCGGCACGCTCGCCTGGGTGCCCTCCAGGATCTTCAGCAGCGCCTGCTGCACGCCCTCACCGGAGACGTCGCGGGTGATCGACGGGTTCTCGCTCTTGCGGGCGATCTTGTCGACCTCGTCGATGTAGATGATGCCGGTCTCGGCCCGCTTGACGTCGTAATCGGCGGCCTGGATCAGCTTGAGCAGAATGTTCTCGACGTCCTCGCCGACATAGCCGGCCTCGGTCAGCGCGGTGGCGTCCGCGATGGCGAAGGGGACGTTGAGCATCTTGGCCAGCGTCTGCGCGAGGTAGGTCTTGCCGCAGCCGGTGGGGCCGAGCATGAGAATGTTCGACTTCATCAGCTCGACCGGCTCGCCGCGGCTGTCGCGGCCCTTGTCACCGGCCTGGATGCGCTTGTAGTGGTTGTAGACGGCCACCGCCAGCGTGCGCTTGGCCGAATCCTGGCCGATCACGTACTGCTCGAGGAATTCCCGGATCTCGGCCGGCTTGGGCAGCTCGTCGAGTTTGACCTCACTCGACTCCGCCAGCTCCTCTTCGATGATCTCGTTGCAGAGGTCGATGCACTCGTCGCAGATGTACACCCCTGGTCCCGCAATGAGCTTCTTGACCTGCTTCTGACTCTTTCCGCAGAACGAGCATTTCAGCAGATCGCCGCCATCACCGATGCGCGCCATCTCGTGGGTCCCTACTTCCTTGTCCGCGTGCAACCGTCTGTCCCGGATGCCGACAAGCCGCCTTCGAACAACGCTACCCGCCGTGCATCCGATCAGTGTCGCGCGTCGATCGGATTCTCGCACTTCGGCGTATGTCGTCCGGGTCGGTCGTTCGTGCCGACACCCCATGAGCCAAGGTCCCTAGACCGACCGTACCCGGTCGACGCGACGGAGGTCGACAACTCGAGGATGTTTCTCGCGGAGAGAGTGTCGGAAAGCTCACCCGACACGCTCGCCACGACCCATCCCGGCTGCCGATCCGGGCGGTGCCGACCTCGCTCCGCCGCCCGGACCAGCGTCCGCGGAGCCCGCACGCGAGCTCCGCGGCGGGATCACTTCTTCTGGGCGCTCAGCTTGCGGTAGTCGAACACCGTGTCGATGATCCCGTAGTCCTTGGCCTCGTCGGCGGTCAGGATCTTGTCGCGATCGGTGTCCTTGCGGATGGTGTCGGCATCCTTGCCGGTGTGCCGGGCCAGCGTGGTCTCCATCAACCGGCGCATGCGCTCGATCTCGGCGGCCTGGATCTCCAGATCGGAGACCTGGCCCTGGATGCCACCCTCCAGCGACGGCTGGTGGATCAGCACGCGCGCGTTGGGCAGGCAAGCCCGCTTACCCGGAGTACCGGCCGCCAGCAGCACCGCCGCCGCCGAGGCCGCCTGGCCCAGGCACACCGTCGCGACATCGGCACGCACGTACTGCATGGTGTCGTAGATGGCCATCAGCGAGGTGAAGGAACCACCGGGCGAGTTGATGTACATCGTGATGTCGCGGTCGGGATCCAGCGACTCCAGCACCAGCAGTTGCGCCATGACGTCGTTGGCCGAGGCGTCGTCCACCTGCACGCCGAGGAAGATGATGCGCTCCTCGAACAGCTTGTTGTAGGGGTTGGACTCCTTGACGCCGAAGCTCGAGTGCTCGATGAACGACGGCAGAATGTACCGGGCCTGCGGGCTCGCCGGTGCGATACCGGACAGACCGGCACGCGGATCGATCAGGGTCATCTTCTTCTCCAAAGTCGATGGGGGATGAGCGGTTTCGCGCTCAGTTACCGGCGCCGTTCGCCTGGCGGGCATTGGTGATCACGTGGTCGATGAAGCCGTACTCCAGGGCCTGGGCCGCGGTGAACCAGCGGTCGCGGTCGGCGTCGGCGGTGACCTGCTCCACGGACTGGCCGGTGTGCAGCGCCTGCAGCTCGTTCAGCTCCCGCTTGGTGTGGGCGAGCTGTTCGGCGTAGATCGAGATGTCGGCCGCGCTGCCGCCGATGCCGGCGGAGGGCTGGTGCATCATGATCCGGGTGTGCGGCAGCGCGTAACGCTTGCCCTTGGTGCCCGCGGTGAGCAGGAACTGACCCATCGAGGCCGCCAGGCCGAACGAGATGGTCGCGATATCGCATTCGGCGAACTGCATGGTGTCGTAGATGGCCATACCCGCGGTGACCGACCCACCGGGCGAGTTGATGTAGAGCGAGATGTCGCGGTTCGGGTCCTCGGCCGTGAGCAGCAGGATCTGCGCGCACAGCTTGTTGGCGATGTCGTCGTCGACCTGGGTGCCCAGGAAGATGATGCGGTCGCGGAGCAAACGCTCGTACACCGAATCACTGAGATTGAGCCCAGCAGTCGCGGATGTCATGACCGGCCCCGACTTCAAAGGTGCCACAGCCTGATTGATTGTCACGGATACCTGCCCTCTCTCGCCGGCACGATGCCTGCCGGCACAGCCTCTGTCCAATATGCGGTCTTCCGGGGCCCTTCGTGGTTACGCAAGCTACCGCCTCCGTCCCCGACGCTCGACCGCGGCCTGATTCGGTTGACACAAACACTAACGAAACAAGGCGGCACCGAACTCCCGGTACCGCCTTGCTTCGCTTACAGCTGACTCATATGTCGCCGATGGCTACTCGGCGGCGTTCTCGGCGCCCTCGGAATCGGACACCGCCTCGGCGGGCTCACCGAACATCTCGGCGGTGTCGACCGTGTTGCCCTCGGTGTCGGTGACCTTGGCCTTGATCACCACGCCGGCCAGCGCCTTACCGCGGCGCACGTCGGCGAAGATCGCGCCGAGCTGCCCGGCCTGCTGGATCTGCTGGATGAACTGTTCCGGCGCCATGCCGTAGCGCTGCGACTGGAACAGGATCCGCTCGGTCAGCTCCTGCTGGCCGACCTCGGTGTTCTCGGCTTCGGCGACCGCGTCCAGCAGCAGCTGGGTCTTCACCGACTTCTCGGCGGCCTCCTTGGAGTCCTTGTCGAACTCCTCGCGGGTGCTGCCCTGGGCCTCGAGCGCCTCGGCGAACTTCGCCTCGTCGTGGTCGAAGCCGTGCACCGCGTCGTGCAGCACGGCGTCGACCTCGGCCTGCACCGCGGCCTCGGGCAGCGGCACCTCGGTCTTGTCCAGCAGCGCCTCGAGCACCTTGTCCCGGATCTCGCCGGCCTGCTGCACCTTCTTGCTCTGCTCGACCCGCTTGCGCAGGTCTTCCTTCAGCTCGTCGATGGTGTCGAATTCGCTTGCCATCTGGGCGAATTCGTCGTCGGCCTCGGGCAGCTCGCGCTCCTTGACCGAGTTCACCTTCACGGTGATGACGGCTTCCTTACCGGCGTGCTCGCCGGCCACCAGGGTGGAGGTGAAGTCCTTGGACTCCTCCGCCTTCAGGCCGACGAGGGTGTCGTCGAGGCCCTCGATCAGCTGGCCGGAACCGACCTCGTGCGACAGCCCGGAGGTGGTCGCCTCGGAGACCTCTTCGCCGTCCACGGTGGCCGACAGATCGATGGAGACGAAATCACCCTCCTGCACGGCGCGCTCGACGCTCTTCAGGGTGCCGAAGCGCTGGCGCAGCGACAGCAGCTGCTGCTCGATGTCCTCGTCGCCGATGCTCAGCGGATCGACGGTGACCTCGATGCTCTCGAAGTCGGGCAGCGCGATCTCGGGACGGACGTCGACCTCGGCGGTGAAGGCCAGTTCGTCGCCGTCCTCGATCTTGGTGATCTCGATTTCCGGCTGGCCGAGCACCTTCACCTCGGAGGCGGTGACGGCCTCGCTGTAACGCGCCGGCAGCGCGTCGTTGACGACCTGCTCCAGGATGGCGCCGCGACCGAGGCGGGCCTCGAGCAGCTTGGCCGGGGCCTTGCCCGGGCGGAAGCCGGGAATGCGAACCTGCTGCGCCAGCGCCCGGTACGCCTTGTCGAAGTCCGGCTTCAGCTCCTCGAAGGGCACCTCGACATTGATGCGGACCCGGGTCGGGCTCAGCTGCTCGACGGTGCTCTTCACGGACATGCTCCTTGTTCGTTGTTCACTGGTCTGTGTGGCCGCCGGACGGAGGTGTGATCCGCCGGCGACGATGTTCGGGTGCCGTGTGACGACGGCGTCGTTTCCCCCGAAATCGCATCCCGATCAGGGTAGCAGCGCCGCCTCCCCGGGCCTCTGCGTGCCGTTGGGAGCCGGAAGCGTCCCTGCCCGGGCTTACGTCGGGTGCGGAAAACGTCCTGGGCGTACCCGGTGAGTTACCGATGTACGTGCGAAACCCGTTGTCCGGTTTCGGACAACCTCGCAATCCTACGATGCCCCGCCGACCTTGACCGCGTCGGTGACGAACACCAGGGTCTCGTTCGGCTTCACGCCCTGCCCGCCCTGGCCGTAGCCGAGGTCCGGCGGGATGATCAGCAGGCGGCGGCCGCCCTGTTTGATGCCGATCAGACCCTGGTCCCAGCCCTGGATGACCTCACCGGTGCCGAGGGTGAGCGGGAAGGTCTGGCCGCGATCGAAGGAACTGTCCAGCTTCTTCTTGTCCGACCAGGTGACCAGCGAGTAGTTCATCTCCACCGGCTGGCCGCTCGCCGCCGCCGGGCCGGTGCCCTCGACGAGATCCTTGGTGACCAGTTGCTTCGGCGGATCGCAGTTGTCGGGAATGGTGATGGTCGGCGCCTGGCCGAAGCCACCGGTGACGCCGATGTCGTCGGCGGTGCATTCGCGGCCGTGGCTCGCCGTCGGAGCCGCGGCGGCCGAGGTCGCGGCCGGGGCCGGGGTGCCGGGCGCGGTGGTCGACGGGTTCGCCGAGTTGTTGTCGTTGCCCCCGCAGGCGGTGAGGGCGACCGCGGCCACCGCGACGGCGGCCGAGCCGATGATCCTGGCCAAAGTCTGCATGCGCGGCACCCTAATCGGTGCGCACGGCGCTCTCGCGGTGGGCCCGGTAGCCTGGCCTCGAGTCTCCATCCGAAGCGGTTAGCGAACACCCCAGTGTGAGGAGCACGATCGTGACCGACTTGGCGAGTTCGGAAGGACGGGTCCCGGCCACCGATCCGACCGGAGCCGATACGGCGGCCGACAATATCGGCGGCAGTGGTGGCGCCACGATCGCGCCCGAGCCGTATCGGCTGGCCGAGGTTCCCGGCCCACTGTCACCGGACGAACTCACCGATCTGGACGCGTGGTGGCGCGCGGCGAACTATCTCGCGGTGGGCCAGATCTATCTGACGGACAATCCCCTGCTGCGCACCCCGCTGACGGCCGAGCACATCAAACCGCGGCTGCTGGGGCACTTCGGAACCGTGCCGGGACTGAATCTGGTGTGGGCACATGCCAATCGGGCGATCCGGGCCCGCGATCTGGACGCGGTCTTCGTCGCCGGACCCGGCCACGGCGGCCCCGGACCCAACGCATGTGCCTGGCTGGAAGGCACGTATTCCGAGCTGTACAGCAATATTTCGCGCGACGCGACAGGAATGGGCGCGCTGTTCGCGCAGTTCTCCTATCCCGGCGGCGTACCCAGCCACTGCGCGCCGGAGACGCCGGGCTCCTTCCACGAGGGCGGCGAACTCGGCTACTCCCTGTTGCACGCCTACGGCGCCGCGCTCGATCACCCCGACCTGACCGTGTTCTGCGTGGTCGGCGACGGCGAGGCCGAAACCGGGCCGCTGGCGACCAGCTGGCACGCGAACAAATTCCTCAATCCGGCGCGCGACGGCGCGGTACTGCCGATTCTGGCGCTCAACGAATACAAGATCGCGAATCCGACCCTGCTGGCCCGCATTCCGGAAGCCGAACTGCTCTCGCTGCTGCACGGTTACGGCTACGACCCGATCATCGTCGCCGGGCACGACCCGGCGGCCGTTCACCAGGCGATGGCCGCGGCGCTGGATCGCAGCCTGGACCGCATCGCCGAATTCCAGCGCGCCGCACGCGAGAGCGCCGACGGCACGCGTCCCCGCTGGCCGATGATCGTGCTGCGCACGCCGAAGGGCTGGACGTGCCCGCCGGTGGTCGACGGCGACCGCGTCGAGGGCACCTTCCGCGCCCATCAGGTCCCGCTCCCGGCCGCGCGTTCCGACGACGATCACCGCCGCGTGCTCGGGCAGTGGCTGCAGTCGTATCGCCCCGCGGAACTCTTCGACGAGGACGGCCGGCCGTATCCACAGTTGCTGCGCCAGGTTCCCCCGGGGCCGCGGCGGATGAGCGCCAATCCGGTGGCCAACGGCGGCGCCACGATGCAGGATCTGCGACTACCCGACTGGCGCCGCTACGGCGTCGAGGTTCCCGCGCCGGGCGCCACCTCGCACGAGGCCACCCAGGTGCTGGGCACCTGGCTGCGCGATGTCACCGACGCCAATCGCGACAATTTCCTGATCTTCGCACCCGACGAATTGGCCAGTAACCGGCTTCAGGACGTGCTCACCGTCACCGGCCGCAATTGGCAGGCCGAAATCGGTGAATTCGACGTGAAATTGGACCGCCGCGGCCGCGTGATCGAGGTGCTCTCGGAACATATGTGCCAGGGCCTGCTGGAGGGATATCTGCTCACCGGACGGCACGGCGTCTTCACCTGTTACGAGGCGTTCATCCACATCGTCGACGCGATGTTCAACCAGCACGCGAAATGGCTGGACGCCAGTGGCGCGGTGCCGTGGCGCCGACCCATTCCGAGCCTCAATTATCTGCTGACCTCTCATGTGTGGCGGCAGGATCACAACGGATTCACCCATCAGGACCCGGGTTTCCTCGATGTGGTGATGAACAAGCAGCCGTCGATCGTGCGCGTCTATCTGCCGCCGGACGCCAATACGCTGCTGTCGACCTACGACCATTGCCTGCGCTCCCGCCATTACGTGAACGTGGTGGTGGCCGGCAAACAGCCGCAGGCGGATTGGCTGTCGATCGAAGAGGCGAGGCTGCATTGTGCCCGCGGCGCCGGAATCTGGGAATGGGCCGGCCACAACGACGAGTCGGGCACGACACCCGACGTGGTGCTGGCCTGCGCCGGTGACGTACCGACTCTGGAGACGCTGGCGGCCGCCGCCATTCTGCGAGAACGGCTGCCGCAGTTGCGCATTCGCGTGGTGAACGTGGTCGATCTGATGCGGCTGCTGCCGGCGGACGAACATCCGCACGGCCTGCCCGATCGCGAATTCGACACCCTGTTCACCCGGGATCGGCCGATCATCTTCGCCTTCCACGGCTATCCCTGGCTGATCCACCGGCTCACCTATCGGCGCACCAACCACTCCGAGTTGCACGTGCGCGGATACAAGGAGAAGGGCACCACCACGACTCCGTTCGACATGGTGATGCTCAACGACCTCGACCGCTATCACCTGGTGATGGACGTGATCGACCGGGTTCCGGGGCTGGGCACCCAGGCGGCCGGCCTGCGCCAGGAAATGGCCGACGCCCGGTTGGCCGCGCGCATCTGGACGCGCGAGCACGGCGCCGATATTCCGGAGGTGGCCGACTGGCGCTGGCCGTACGGCCGATAACCCTCGTCGTACCCGTCGAACAGCGCGGGCGGCCGTTCGGAGTTAGGCTCCGCATGTGCCCGCCGGGACGGGGGTGCGAACGAGGAACGGAAATACCGCATGGAACTGCGCTCTACCCCCGCGGTGGTCCCCGCCGTGCCGCCTGTCGATCCGACGCCCGCGGGCACGGCATCGTTCACCCTGCATTTCACGGGTTATCTCTATGCCGTCGGATTGCGCGACGCCTTCGCCGATCTGATCGCACGCCACGAACAGTTGCGGACCGTATATCCGATGCCCGGCTCGAGTGCCGCGCCCCGAGTTTTGTCCGCGACCACCGCGGTGTTGCCGCGACTGGTGCCGACGCCGGTGCCCGCGGCCGAATTATCGGCGGCGATCACCGAATTCGTGGAGACGGAAACGGCGGCGCCACTGTCGGTTCCGGTGCGGGCGAGAACTTTCCGGCCGCTCGGCGACGTCGAGGAGATTCCGCAACATTTGCTGGTGGTGATTCTGCGGCGGGCCGCGGTCGACCGCGTATCGCCGGCCCGGCTGGCGCGCGATCTCATGACCGCCTACGCCGCCCGCCGCCGTAATCTCATCCCGGCCTGGGACACGGGGCGACCCGCGCATCGGCTGACCGTCCACGAACTCCAGGGCGTGCGGCTCATCGAAGCCGGCGGCGAGCGCTTCGCGGACACCTACCGCTGAACCTCAGCCGACGGCGAGTACCTCGGTGAGCCGGTCCAGAAACGGCCGCTGACCGGCGACGATCTTCTCGCGAGCGAGTTCCGGTTCGAGCCATTCGACCCGATCGATCTCCGGGAACGTCTGCATCCGACCGGATCTCGGCGGCCACTGCATCTCGAAGGTGCCGGGGACCACCTGCTCCGGATCCAGGTCGCCGGCCACGGCCCACACGGTGACCTGCTTGCGGGAGCGACCGCTGCCGTACTGCGACTCCCCCAGCGCGATCCACTCGCCCTCGGGCACGGGCAGGCCCAGTTCCTCGGTGAACTCCCGCGCCGCAGCGGTCCGGGCATCCTCGGAATCCGGTTCGTACTCCCCCTTCGGCACCGACCAGGCGCCGGCATCCTTGCGCGCCCAGTACGGACCACCCATATGTCCGAGCAGGACCTGCAGCCGCGGGGCCTGCCGGAACAGCAGAACGCCCGCACTGTATTTCGACGCCGTGGCCATGGTCGCAGTCTGCCGTACCGGACCGGGGCGGTGGCGGCACAGGGCCGCCACCGCCCTGTGCCGCCCGGATTACCGGGGCGGCGCCGTCAGGTCGTACACCTTGGTGCCGCCGACATCGGTGGCCGCGTAGGTACTCTCCACCCACTGGGCGATCCGGCTCGCCTCCGACGTCGCACCCGATCCGGGGCCGCTGCGCTCGGAACCGACGAAGTAGTGGATCCGCCCCTCTGCGACATCGGCACGGAACCGATCGAGGGTCGGGGACGGATCGCCGCCCCCGAAACCGCCGATCGGCATGACCGCGTAGCCCGAATCGAGCTGCAGGTCCGCGGCACCCATCGAGCTGATGGCCGCGGCCGCCCACGTGTAGCCGGCGCCGTTGTTCTTCAGCAGATCGATCAGCTGCTGATTCGTCCGCTGCCCCATGCCGGGACCGGCCGGACGATCGGCGGCACCCCGTTCCGTGGCACCGGGTCCGTCGGCCGCCGGGTCGCCCGGCCGCGACGTCCGGCCCGGTTGTGCGGGAGATCGGTTATCGCCGGCCGAATCAGAGCCGTCGTCCGCCGGCCCGCCGCTGGGCCCCGCCGGGGCACATCCGTCCGGCCCAGCGGGACCGCACGCGCCTGCTGGGCCGCCCGGTCCGAAACCGAATCCGAAGCCACCGCTGGTCTTCGGTCCGGCGAGGACGATGCCGCCGTTGTGGGCGGAGGCGACGGTCTGGATCGAATAGGCCACCGGTGCGGCGATCGCGACGAGCACCGCGAGAACGGCCGTCCAGGTGGCCGTCCGGCGCGGCTGCGGTATCACCAGCGCGACGGTCGCGACCGCGCCCGCCACGCCGACGATCCACCGCAACCACGGCACGAAATCCGGAGTGCGATCGAGCACGATCACCGCGGTGACCGTGGTCAGCGCGGTAGCCGCGGCCAGCACGACGCGGACGCCGAGTCGATCGCGCTGCCGCCACAGCACCACCGCCCCGATCGCGGCCGCGCCGGCGATACCGGGTGCCAGGGCGACGGTGTAGTACTGGTGGAAGATTCCCTTCATGAAGCTGAACACCAGGGCGGTGACCAGCGCCCAGCCGCCCCACAGCAGCAGTGCGGCGCGCCGGGTATCGGTGCGGGACGCGTTGCCGCACAGCACGACAGCCGCGACGCACAGGATCAGCGCTGCCGGAATCAACCAGGCGATCTGACCGCCGACCGTCTCGCTGAACAGTCGCGTGATCCCGGCCTCCGAACCGAACGACGGTCCGTGGCCGCGGCCGCCGGGTCCGGGCGGACCGCCGAACCCACCGCCGGAATCCACCCCGAGTCGCTGCAGTCCGTTGTAGCCGAGGGTCAGCTCGATGATCGAATTGTGCTTCGAACCACCGAAGTACGGCCGTGAATCGGCCGGCCACAACTGCGCGACCAGCACCCACCAGCCGGCGCCGACCACCACCGCGGCTCCGGCGGCCAGCAGCTGCAGCAGGCGCTTACCCAGCCGGGGCGGCCCGGCGAACAGATAGGTCAGCGCCAGGGCGGGCACGACCAGCAGCACCTGCAACTGCTTGGCCAGGAATCCGAGTCCGACGAAGCCGCCGCACAGCAGCAGCCAGCGCCACCGGCCGTCCTCCAGCGCACGCGTCATCGCCCATACGGCGGCGATCATCAGCAGAACCAGCAGCGCGTCCGGGTTGTTGTAGCGGAACATCAGCGTGGCCACCGGCGTCACCGCCAGCGCGAGCCCGCCGAGCAACCCGGCGCCGGGGCCGAAGGTCCGGCGTAGCGTCGACCAGAGCAGGGCGACCGCGGCGACAGCGATCACCACCTGCGGGATCAGCATGCTCCAGCTGTTCATCCCGAAGAGTCGGGCCGAGATCTCCATCGGCCACAACGACGCCGGCGTCTTGTCGACGGTGATCGAATTGCCCCAGTCCGAGGAACCGAAGAAGAACGCCTTCCACGATTTCGCCCCGGACTGCACCGCGGCGGCATAGAAGGAGTTGGCCCAGCCGTTCGCGCTCAGATTCCACAGATAGGCGATCGCGGTGCCGCCCAGCAGCGCGGCGAGTCCCAGGTACTCCCACGGCAGGCTCCGGGTGCCGCCCCGGCCGGGCGTCGCCACCCCGTCCGCGGGGCGGCCGGGCGCGATAGCAGTTTCGGTCATGGCTGCCATGATGGTCGGCCGTGCCCCCGCTGCGCTGGGACGCCGCTGGGAGAACCCTGTGAACCCGCCCAGTGATGTCCCCCGCCGCCCGGTCATCCACACCGGTTGTCGAGGAGAGAACCGTCACCCTCGCGCGATGGGGGAGAAACGGCCCCGACGGGATAGGCTCAACGGGGAGTATCGGTTACTCGTACTCCCTCCGTCGTGGATGTCTACTCTTCGCGTCGGCCACCCAGCGGTCAGCCTTCGTGCGGGCCACGAAGCTCAGCGTCGCTGCAACCGCAGCTCCGCTGCCAACCCAGCGCCGCTGCGGTTCACCTCTGCTGCTCGAAAGGCACCACGACTACTCATGACGACTCGTTCATCGAGCCCTGCCGCCACCTTCGACACTCTCGGCGTCGGCGCGCCGCTGTTGCGCGCGCTGGCCGCGCAGGGTTTCAGCGCACCGTTGCCGATTCAGGCCGCGACGCTTCCGGACACGCTGGCCGGCCGGGATGTGCTCGCTCGCGGGCGTACCGGCAGCGGTAAGACCCTCGCCTTCTCGATTCCCATGGTCGACCGGCTGCACCGGCTCGGTCACCGGCGCCTCCCGGGCCGCCCCGCGGGTCTGGTGCTGGCGCCGACCCGCGAGCTCGCCACTCAGATCGCGGCGACTCTCGAACCGCTGACCGATGCGTGCGACTTGCGGGTGGTGACGGTGTTCGGTGGCGTGCCGCAGGCCCGGCAGGTCCGCGAATTGCGTTCGGGCGCGGATATCGTCGTCGCCTGCCCGGGCCGCCTGGAGGATCTGATCAAACAGCGCCTGGTCGCCCTGGACGAGGTGCGGATCACCGTGTTGGACGAGGCCGACCACATGGCCGATCTCGGCTTCCTGCCCGGTGTCACCCGAATCCTCGCCGCGACCCCGGCCGACGGTCAGCGGATGCTGTTCTCCGCAACCCTGGACAACGGGGTGAACAAGCTGGTGCAGCGCTTCCTGCGAAACCCGTTGTCGCACACGGTCGACGAGGCCCACTCGCCGGTGCCCGCGATGACCCACCACGTCTTCGAGATCGGCGACAGCGAGGCCAAGCGCGCACTGGTTCACACCCTCGCCTCCGGAACCGGACGGCGAATCCTGTTCATGCGCACCAAACATCACGCGCGACGGCTGGCCAAGCAGCTCACCACCGCCGGAATTCCGGCCGCCGATCTGCACGGCAATCTGTCGCAGGTCGCGCGCGACCGCAATCTGGCGGCCTTCGCCGACGGCACCACACGCGTGCTGGTCGCGACCGATATCGCCGCCCGCGGCGTCCACGTCGACGACGTCGAACTCGTCGTGCACGTCGATCCGCCCGCCGAACACAAGGCCTACCTGCACCGCTCCGGGCGCACCGCCCGCGCCGGCAGCACCGGCGACGTGGTGACGATCATGCTGCCGGAACAGCGCAAGGACGTCGCGGTCCTGCTGCGCAAGGCCGGACTCGACGTCCGCCCGCAACAGGTGCGTCCGGATTCCGCCCAGGTCACCGCACTGGTCGGCCCGGTCGCCGCGCCGGTGGCTCCCACCGCCTCGAAAACCGGCCGCGCCGAACAGAATTCACGCCGTCCCGCCTCGGGCACCGACAGCCCGTCTCGCAAGCCGAGGCGGAGCCGCGGCCCGGCGGCGCGGAGCGAACGCCGCGAATCGGCGAACCACAGCGCCGCGACGGTATCCGCGGGCCGCACGGCAGCCGGACGTCACCGATCCGGGCACGACGGCGACCGAATGACGACGGCCACCACGGATACCGCGGCCGGCGGCCGAACCACGGCGGCGCGAAATCGGCGCACCACCGCCGGCGAGCGCCCGGCCGCATCGGACAACGGACGCGCGGGCGCGCGCACGGGCCGCGGACACCGCGGCACCGCCGACGTGCCCGCCCGCACAGGTGGCAAACCCGTGCGTGAACGCACGGCGGCGGCCACCGGCCGGACCGAGCGCGGCTCGTCCGCCCGCTCGACCGGCGGAACGAAACGCGCTCAGGCGCATGCTCGTTCGGCCGGATCACCGCGGCCGGCGCGCGGCAATCGATAAGGAACTTCCACCGACCGGCGGTCTCGGCAGGCGAGCGCTCACCCATCCGGGTGAACGTCGCGGCCGGGACGCCGCCGGCGTGTTCGGTGAACCCCCACCGGCTATCCGGTCAGCTTCAATCCCACCACGCTCGCAACGATCAACAGCAGCAGAGCGATCTTCACCAGCGACGCCTGTTCGGTCCCGGTGACCATCGCGTACAGCACGGTGAGCGCGGCCCCGATGCCTACCCACACCGCGTAGGAGGTGCCCACGGGCAGGGTGCGCATCGCATAGGCGAGACCCGACATCGAGGCCACCAGCGCGGCCGCGAAGACGAGCGACGGCACGATGCGGGTGAAGCCCTGTGATTTCCCCAGCGCGGTGGCCCAGACGGCCTCGAAGACTCCGGACAGCACCAAGACGATCCAGGCCATAGGCGGCATTCCCTTCGGAAATACCGTCTTGTCGGGCCCGGGTACGGTTGCGATCGTCCGGTCGGCCGCAGAACGCGACCTCCCAATTCCAGCGCCAACGACCGGGCGAAAATTCCCGGTCGTCCGTGGTCGGGATGACAGGATTTGAACCTGCGACCCTCCGCTCCCAAAGCGGATGCGCTACCAAGCTGCGCTACATCCCGTTTCCGTCCAGCGGCTCCGCTGGCGCCTCCCGATGGACGGGATCCGGCGGCCGGGGATTGCCGACAATCCCCTCATCGGAGCGGGTGACGGGAATCGAACCCGCACCATCAGCTTGGAAGGCTGAGGTTCTACCATTGAACTACACCCGCAGGCATACGACACCAATGGGATCGCCACGATGTCGTCTGCGTGTAGGACTGTACCGAACTTCACTTCCGGAATGCCAATCGCACACCCGGTTTTCGCACGGCGCGTCCGCCGGACTGCGCACCGGCGCTCCCGACTCCCTCCACAGCCGACCCACAGCGACTGCACAGCAACCGCGTCGATCGGTCGAGGTGGCGCTTTCCGATCGATTCGCGGCACGACCGCCGTCACCGCCGAAGGCATGGTCACCACCGGCGGTCGGGCGCACCCATCCGCCGCCACCCGTTCCCACACCTGGGCACAACGCGATGCCGCAGCGACCCCTCGCGCAGGCGGAGCATCGAATGCTCACTCCACGGCCGAACCTCGCCGGCCCCCTGTGATACTCGTCACCAGCGACTCGCCGCCGCCGCTCGAGCCGGTGCGATGTCGAGGGCTCTGGCCTGCGATAAGAACGATTCGCGAAGACCCGCCCACCCGCGGGTGAACGTCGGCGCCAACACACCGGGCGCGACACGCTGGGGCAAGGTGTAACGCCGCAGGCCCGGCGTCGATCACACTGCCGATCGCCATTCGCGACGTATCGGAACAGGTTGTAAAACAGCGTTTTTCGGTGCCGAGTGGCTTGCTAGGATCCTTTTTGCCGGACGGGGGTATCTGGAAAGGGGGCGGTGAGCGTGCGCCGAAGGTGTACTCGACCGCGAAGCAGTGAGCGCGTTCCGGAGGGCGTGACCGGCCGGAGCGCCGGCGTCGACGACGTCTGCGCGAGGTGATCGGCGATGCCTGCCGAACTCGACACGCAGACCGCCGCCATCGTCGCGGCGACGACACGGGACTGGGTTCGTGCCGTCTATCCCGGCAGCGGGCTGACAGTCGGTCCCGAACACCTCGAGCAGGTGTTCGCGGCCATCGTCGACGAATTGTTGAATCTTGCACAGTCCGAACCGTTTCCGGTATCCGCCGCCCGCGCGATCGGGCGTCGGCTGGCCGAGGCGCCCCTCGACCGCACCCGCATGCTCGCTCCTGCCACCAGAGCGCTGCTGGGCTTCGCGCCGGGTGATTCCGGCTCCCTGGTGGCGACCCGGTGGCCGTTCGTGGCCAGCCATGCCATCGACAGCTATGCCGAGGCCCTGCAGCAGCGCGCCCTGGCCCAGCAGGAGCGAAATCTGACGGCGGCGGTTTCGGTGCGAGTGCAGGAGATCGCCGCGCTGCAGGACCGGCTGCGGCACGAGGCGACGCACGACGCGCTGACCGACCTCGCCAACCGCTCCCTGCTGCAGGAGCGGGTGCGGCTGATGGCCACCGACCACACCCGCGGCGTCGGCCTGCTGCTGCTCGATCTGGACGACTTCAAGCAGATCAACGACGGCTACGGCCATTCCGTCGGCGACGAGGTGCTGGTCGAGATCTCGCGGCGGCTGCGGGCGGCCTGCCCGGACGAAACGGTCGTATGCCGCTACGGCGGCGACGAATTCGTCATCGCCCTGCCCGCCCGCCGCAATACGCTCGCCGAGGTGGCGATGCGCGTGCTGACCGCCCTGCACGATCCGGTGCCGACCGATGCCGGGCCGGTGCCGGTGTCGGCGAGCGTCGGCACGGCGTTCTCCCCGCCCGGACGTCCGTGCGACTTCTCAGATCTGCTGCGCAGCGCGGACCGGGCGATGTACTCGGCCAAGACGGCCGGCAAGCGGCAGTTCGCACTCTCCGAACTCGGCGATTCCGACGGCGAGCCGGGCGGTTACGGCGCCGCCCGACTCGGCTACGACGCGGCCGTCGCAGGCTGAGAGCAAGCCTCGGGCAAACCGTCGACGGGTACTCTGGTCGATGTGTGGCTCCTGCTGATTCTTCTGGTCGTCGTGCTGATCGCGTTCGTCGCGATGGCGGTCACGGGGCGTTCGAACCAACGCACCCGGGAGAACAACCAACTCGCCGACGCGAAGGCCGACGCCCGCCGGTTGATCGAACGCCTCGGCGGCCAGGTCTACAACCTCACGGGCACCGATCAGGCCTCCAAGCAGGCGCTCGCGGATGCGGGTGAACGGCTCAACGCCGCCGGCTCGCAGATCGATCAGGCCGCCACCGTCACCCAGGCACGGCTGGCCAAGGAAACCGCGATCGAGGGCCTGTACTACGTGCGCGCGGCGCGGACCGCGATGAATCTCGACCCCGGCCCACCGGTCCCCGAACTGGACGGCCAGCGGTCCGCCGGACGCGTCACCGAGGACCGCACCGTCGACTTCGACGGCCGCCGCATCGAGGCGTCGCCCACACCCTCCCCGCAAACTCCGAACTACTACCCGGGCGGCCGGGTCGCCGGTCGTCCGGTGCCGGCCGGCTGGTACTCCGAGCCGTGGTGGAAGACCGCACTGGTGGCCGGCGCCTGGGGCGTGGGCTCGGTGCTGCTGTTCGACGCGCTGTTCGGCGGCATGCACGGCGTCGGTTACGGAGCGGCCGGCTTCGAAAACGGTTACGGCGCAGGGTATGACGCCGGATTCGACGCGGGGCAGGACGCCGGTCAGGATCCCGGGCAAGGCTTCGACGGCGGTGACCAGGGCGGATACGACACCGCCGGATACGACGGCGGCGGCTACGACCAGGGCGGCGGGTACGACGGTGGTGGCTTCGATGGGGGCGGCTTCTTCGACGGCGGTGGTGGCTTCGACGGGGGCGACTTCGGCGGATTCGACGGAGGTTTTTAGCTTTCCAGTAACCGGAAGTTGCGCCTCCGTTTACGTTGTGTTATCGATCTTCAGTGTTGATCGACCACGAGGCGAGGGTAGTTCCCTCGTCGTCGTTATCCGGGGGCGGGAAAAAGCCCCGACTACGGGCCGCTGCCGCATTCGCCGCCGCTGTGGCCCTGCTCACCATCGCCCAGGTGTGGGCATCCGACCACGGCGCCCTCGGGCCCTTTCGTAGTCTCCTCGCCGATTACGCGGCCGATCCGCAGTCGGCGTTCGTCTCCTGGGCGGGGCTGGGCCTTGCCTGTGTCGGTGTGCCCGCGCGCATCCGGGTCGTCAGCCTCGCCTCGGCGGCGGTGCTGGACCTGCTGGTACTCGGCGTGCAAGCCCTGTGCGGCTGGCACCTTTCGATCGGAACCGGACCCACGCTCGCCTTGACCGCCCTGGCGCTGACCGTCGCCCGGTGGCATGGCCGGCCACGGCGGATCGCCCTGCGCGCCATCGCCTTCGGCGCGTTGCTGATCATGGCCTCGAAGCTCGCCGATACCTGGCTGCTGGTGAGCATTTCCGCCGGTCCCCGCGTACTGGATCAGTACGTGCAGTATGCCGATCGGGCACTGGGAGATCCGGCGTGGGTGGTGGGCAGCATGCTCGACGCCGCGGGCCCGATTCCGTCGAATGTGTTGCACGCGGTGTACATCCAATTGCCGGCGGCGGCCGTGGTGGTCGCGGTCTGGCAGCTGCGCCACGTGACGACGAAGCCGTGGCCGCGACACAACCTGCTGCTCACATTCCTGGCACTGGGCATCGTCGGGCCGCTCGTCTACGTGCTGTTTCCCGTGGTCGGCCCGGTGTTCGCCTACGGTCCGCTGGGCCACGGCCTGCAGATCGGCGACTGGCCGCATACGGTGCCGGCGATATCCGGCACCCCGGCGCCGATGCTCTTCGATTCCGGCACCGCTCGCAACTGCATGCCGTCGATGCACACCGCTTGGGCCACAGCGTTGTTCGTTCATTCCCGCTCCGGGCCGCGGTGGCTGCGCTGGGGCGGGGCGGTGTGGCTGGTGTGCACGCTACTGGCGACGCTGGGCTTCGGCTACCACTACGGCTGCGATCTCGTGGCGGGGGCGGTCCTGTGCCTGACCGTGGAATCCGCACTGCGCGACCCCGAACGCGGCTGGGACGGCCACCGGATCCGGATGGTGACGCTCGGCGCCGGGGTTTTCGCGGGGCTGCTGCTGTCCTATCGTTTCCTCGCGGAGACCATCGCCGCCCACCCGCTGCCGTCCGGACTCGCCGTCCTGGCCGCACTGGCCGCCGTGATCTCCCTCTTCTACACGACGTGGTTCGCCGCGCCCGAGCGCCGAACGGCGAACATCGAAAGGTCGGTCTCAGCTTCATGATCACGGTGCGGACGGAGCGGCGCCAGCTGCTCCGCCACCAGCATTCGGACGACACGAGATATTTCCCCCGCATTCCGATCGTGATCGGAATTCTGCTCTCGGTGTCGGCCGCCCTGCTCATCTCGGCGCTGCACGGTTTCCTCGATCTGCAGGTCTATCGGGTCGACACCCTGGCCTGGTTGCACCGCGGCGCACTGTACGGTCCGCCGCTCCCGGTGGCCGGCCATACCGACCTGCCGTTCACCTATCCCCCGTCGGCGGCGGTACTGATGGCGCCGCTCGCCGTGATGCCGCTCTGGCTGGCGGAGATCGCGGTGACGGCCAGTTCGCTCGCATGTCTGTCGGTGACCGTCTGGCTCGTGCTCTCCCGGATCCGGCCCGATCTCAGCCCCCGTTCGAAAGCAACCCTGACCACCCCCGTCGTCATCGCGATGGCGGCGCTCGAACCGGTGCACACGACGCTGTGGTTCGGGCAGATCAACATCATCCTGATGGCCGCGGTGGCGCTGGACTGCCTGACCGTGAAACCCCGCTGGCCCCGAGGCGTGCTGATCGGCATCGCGACCGTCACGAAACTGACTCCGGCGGCCTTCGTGCTGTATCTGCTGATCCGCCGGGACTGGAAAGCGGCGGGAACGGCGGTGGCGACCGCCGCGGGAGTGGTGCTCGCCGGATTCGTGCTGTTCCCGCGGACGTCCACGCAGTACTGGCTGCACGCGATCGTCGAAACCGGGCGCATCGGCGCGCCCTACTACGCCGGAAACCAGTCCCTCAAGGGCATGATCTATCGACTCGGCCTGCCCGAATCCGCGGCCGTGGCGGTTTGGCTCGGACTCGGCCTCGCCGTCGTCGCCGCCGGCGCGGTCGCGATGCACCTGCTCCTGCGCGCCGAGCGCACCGCCGACACCGGCCCGCTCGCATCCGGGAATGCCCCCGCGATCACGAAATTCTCGGTCGCGGCCCTGCTGCTGAATGCCGCAGTGCTGCTACTGGTTTCGCCGGTCTCGTGGACCCATCACTGGGTCTGGGTGGCGCCCGCACTGGTGACCGCCGCCCTGTGGTCCGCGAGCAGATCCGCGGCGGCGGTGGCCGGCGCGATCGCCGCCGTCACCGCCCCGTTCCTGATCGGACAGGTGCTGGTGCCGGGCGGCGGCGACCGGGAGCTCGACTGGAATTGGTGGCAGCACCTGCTGGGCAATACCTACGTTCTCGTCGCCGTCGCGATGCTCGGACTCGCGCTCACGCGTCTGCTCCGGCGCCGCGCCCCGGCTGTACCGGCTGCTCAGTCCGGCTGACAGGTGGGGCACCAGAACAGGTTTCGCCCCTCGAGCACGGCATGGGCGACGGTGGTTCCACAGATCCGGCAGGGCTCTCCGGCACGCCGATAGACGTAGGTGCGGGGTTTGCCGGCCGCATAGGACGGCGCGCCGCGGTCGTGTTCGGGGCGCACCACCACAATGGCGCCCCGGCGCACGCCGACCTTCATCAGCGCGACCAGGTCCGCCCACAGCGCCTCCCACTCCCCGGCCGTGATCGCGCGGCCGGGGCGCTGCGGTAACATGCCGTGCCGGAAGAGCACTTCCGCGCGGTAGACATTGCCCACCCCCGCCACCACCGACTGATCCATCAGCAGCGCGGCGATCGACCGGTTCGAGCGGCGGATCCGCTGCGCCGCCCGATCCGGATCGGCATCGCGCCGCAGCGGATCCGGCCCGAGCCGGGCGGTGAGGACCTCGACTTCAGGTCCGTGCAGGACCTCGCACGCGGTCGGCCCGCGCAGATCGGTCCCGTACAGCGTATTCGCCGACTTCCCGGCGCCGATCATCCGCATCCGCACCTGGCCGACCGGGTCGCTCAGGGGCGCGGGCGATTCGGTGAAGGTGCCGTAGAGACCGAGGTGCACATGGACCACCAGGCCCGAATCGTAATGGTGCAGAAGGTGTTTACCCCACGCCTCGGCCTTGGTCAGCGTGGCTCCGTCGACCAGGGCGGCACCGTCGGCGAAGCGCCCCTGCGGACTGGATACCCGCACGACACCGCCCGCGAAGCGCTGCTGATGCAGCTTCGCCAGGCGATGCAGCGTATGCCCCTCAGGCATCGACCGAATCCCGTTCCACTCCCACCGGCCCGCGGCCGGGCGCGCCGGACGGCGCCGCCCGGCCCGGTTCGGTACCTGCTAGCTCTGCACCGCCGGCGGCTGACCGGTCTTCTCGTATTCGGCGATGATGTCGATGCGCCGCTGATGCCGCGCCTCGTCCGACCACGGCGTCGCCAGGAACGCATCGATGATCGCGAAGGCCTCCTCGGTGCTGTGCATCCGGCCGCCGATTCCCATGAGCTGCGCATTGTTGTGCTCACGAGCCAGTTTCGCGGTCTCCACGCTCCAGGCCAGCGCACAACGCGCGCCGGGAACCTTGTTCGCGGCGATCTGCTCACCGTTACCGCTGCCACCGAACACGATGCCGAGGCTGCCCGGGTCGGCGACGACGCGGCGTGCGGCGTCGATGCAGAAGGCCGGGTAGTCGTCGACGGCGTCGTACTCGTGGGCTCCGCAGTCGACCACGTCGTGACCGGCCTGCGTCAGATGATCCTTCACTTGGTTCTTCAATTCGAAGCCGGCATGGTCGGCACCCAGGTATACGCGCATGGCTGAGATTCTGTCAGGTGGGTGGTTTCGCTCCACATGGGGTCGTTTCCCGATCCTCTATAGAGTTCAGCCCATGCAGTCCGAAGATCAGTGGGCCGATCAGTCACCACAGCAGGGGCGCGGACCGGGGTGGAATCCGGCGACCGGTATGGCGGGGTGGGATCCTCGGCTGGGACCGCCGGGATGGGGTCCGCAGCAAGCGTTTTCGCCGCCGCACATCCCTCCGTACCAACCGACGCGGGGACTGTCCCCGTGGGGTATGCCGGCCCGGCACAGCTGGGAGATCCCGCTGCTGATCGTCGTGATTCTGGCCACCGTCAGCGGATATCTGATCGCGCTGCTGTTCCTGCTCGTCGGTGCGGTGAACTATTACGTCCTGCTGCTGATCCTCGCGCCGCTGCTGCTGTGGTTCGGCCGCGGCACCAATTATTCGATGCAGCGGCTCAATGCCGTGAAGATGTCGCCCACCCAGTTCCCGGAGGGATACCGGATGGTGGTCGAGGCGGCCGCGCGCTTCGGCATGGCGACCGTCCCGGATGCCTACGTGGTGCTGGGCAACGGGCAGATCAACGCCTTCGCCTCGGGACACGGATTCCGCCGCTACGTGGTCGTCTACAGCGATCTGTTCGAGATCGGCGGTCAGGCTCGTGACCCCGACGCGCTGGCCTTCATCATCGGCCACGAGGTCGGACATATCGCGGCCGGCCATGTGTCCTACTGGCGCCAGCTGGGCATGTTCCTCGTGCCGTTCCTGCCGATCATCGGCAACTCGCTGATTCGCGCGCAGGAGTACACCGCCGACAATCACGGTTTCTGCAACCGCCATCTCGGCGCCCCGGGCGCGATGAAAACCCTTGCGGGCGGCAAATACCTGAACTCGCTGGTCGATTTCGACGAGATGGCCGACCGCGCGCCACAGGACAAGGGGTTCTTCGTCTGGATGGTCAACGCCATGTCCTCGCATCCGGTGCTGACCTGGCGGATGTGGGCGCTGCGCGACCGCAGCCGGCACGGGCGGATGTTCCTGCGGCCGAGCCGTCCGCCGGCGGCCCCGCCGCATCCGATGCCACCGGCCGGACCGCCCGTCCAGACGGGCAGCTACCCCGGATACGGCGAAGTTCCGGGGCTGCCGCCGCGGTAGCCGTGCGCCCGGTACGGGGCGCGCGTCGCCCCGTGCCGTCGATGCACTAGTCGAACTGCGGGTCCTCGGTGCGGGTCCGCTTGAGCTCGAAGAAGTGCGGGTAGGACGCCAGGGCGACCGCCCCGTCCCACACCTTCCCCGCCTCCTCGCCGCGCGGGATCCGCGACAGCACCGGGCCGAAGAAGGCGGTGTTGTTGATGTGGATGGTCGGCGTGCCGACATCCGGCCCGACCTTGTCCATGCCGGCGTGGTGGCTCTTGCGAAGCGCCTCGTCGTAGTCGGTGCTCGTGGCGGCCTCGGCCAGTTCGGCGGGCAGCCCCACCTCGGCGAGAGCGTCGGCGACGACCGCGGCCAGGCTGTCGGCCTGGTTCTCGCGCTCGTACTCCTCCCGGCGATTGTGGATGCGGGTGCCCATCGCGGTGTACAGCGGTGAGAGCACCTTCTCACCGTGCTGCTCGGCCGCGGCGATGGCCACCCGGACCGGCCCCCACGCCGATTTCATCATCTCGACGTAGCGCTCGGGAAGGTCCTCTCGGCCCTCGTTGAGCACGGCCAGGCTCATGACGTGGAAGTGCGTGTCGATATCGCGGACCTTCCCGACCTCCAGAATCCAGCGCGAGGTGATCCAGCACCACGGGCACAGCGGATCGAACCAGAAATCGACGCGGTCCCTGGAACCGGCGGTGGTCGTCTGATCGCTCACATTTCGTCCCTTCGAAGAAGCAGTGGGGAGGCCGCACGCCACCCGCCCTCAGCATTGGTCAACGCCGCGAAGTTGGCGATATTTCCCGATCGCCGCGGGATCGCACAGTAGGGTCGGATGCGACCCTGGTTGCCCGCTGCCCGGAGGTTTTCCCCAATGCCCACAGATTCCAGGTTCGTCATCGTCGGTGGCGGTCTGGCCGCCGCGAAGCTGGCGGAGTCGTTGCGCGACAACGATTTCGACGGCGCCATCACGTTGATCGGCGAGGAGGCGCAGCTACCCTACGAGCGGCCGCCACTGTCGAAGGAACATCTGCTCGGCAAGAAATCGCTCGCCGATTTCACCGTGCACACCGAGCAGTGGTATCGCGATCACGAGGTCGAACTGCTGCTCGGCACCACCGTGACGGCCATCGACCGCTCGTCGAAAACGGTTGCGCTGCCGGACGGTTCGACCCGGCCCTACGACAAACTCGCCCTCGCCACCGGCTCGCGCTCGCGCCGATTGCCGATTCCCGGCGCCGATGCCGAGGGCGTGCACATGTTGCGCACGATCGGGCAGTCCGATGCGCTGATCTCACTGTTCGGCTCGGCGCGGCGGCTGGTCGTCATCGGCGCGGGCTGGATCGGCCTGGAGGTCACCGCGGCCGCGCGCACCGCAGGTCTCGAGGTGACCGTCCTGGAGGTCGGCGCGGTCCCGCTGCAGGGCGCGCTCGGCGAGGAGATGGGCGCGGTCTTCGGCGAGTTGCACCGCGCGCACGGCGTCGACCTGCGCTGCGGCGTGAAGGCCGCCGAGATCGTGACCGCCGACGGGAAGGCCACCGGCGTCCGGCTCGCCGACGACACGGTCGTGGACGCCGATGCGGTGCTGATCGCGGTCGGCGCCCGGCCGAATATCGAACTGGCCGCCGACGCGGGTCTCGCGGTCGAGGGCGGCGTGCTGGTGGACGAGAGCCTGGCCAGCAGCGATCCCGATATCGTCGCGGTGGGCGATATCGCCGACCAGCAGCATCCGGTGCTCGGGCAGCGGGTGCGGGTCGAACACTGGGCCACCGCCCTCAATCAACCGGCCGTGGCGGCGCTGACGATGCTCGACCGGCCCGCGACCTACGATCGGCTGCCGTACTTCTTCACCGACCAGTACGACCTCGGCATGGAGTACACCGGTTTCGTCGCGCCGGGCGCGACCACGTCCGTCGTGGTGCGCGGCGACACCGCGAGCCGCGAATTCGTCGCCTTCTGGCTGGATCAGGGCAATCGCGTGCTGGCGGGGATGAACGTCAACGTCTGGGACGTCACCGATCGGATCAAGGAACTGATCCTCGGCGGCGAACCGGTGAATCCGGAGGCTCTGGCCGACACGAGCACCACATTGTGACCACAGTCACAGCCGAGGTGGGTCGAGGAGTCGCGGCCGGCTCCGACCCGATCGTGAGCGCGCCGCGGTGGCGCGCCGGCGAGCCGAGGAGATCATCGTGAAGTACATGCTGCTCAAGACCTACCGCCCCGCCGCGCACTGCGATACTCCGATCGGCGAATGGCCGCCGGAGGACATCGCGGCCCATATCGAATTCCAGCGTGCGCTCGGTGCGGCTCTGCGCGAATCGGGTGAGCTGGTCGACGCCCAGGGCCTGGCGTTTCCGGATCAGGCCCGCATCGTCAGCGCCGACGGGCGGTCCGCGCCGGTGGTCACCGACGGTCCGTTCCCGGAGACCAAGGAATTCCTGGCCGGCTACTGGATCGTCGATGTGGACAGCGCCGATCGGGCATTGGAGATCGCCGCGCAGGCATCGGCCGCACCGGGCCCGGGCGGCACACCCATCGGTGAATACATCGAGGTGCGCGCGGTGATGGACGCCCCGGCGACCGAGGCCTGAGCCGCCGAGCCATGCCCGGATCACAGGTACCGGCCGTCCCTGTCTGGCAGCCGTCGGAACGCGATGCGCAGCGCGTCGAGTCCGCACAGGAGGTCGCGCTGCTCCTGCGTGAGGTCGCACCGGTCGTGCTGGGAATTCTGGTGCACCGATACGGCGATTTCGATGCGGCCGAGGACGCGGTGCAGGAAGCGATGCTCGCCGCGGTCACCCAGTGGCCGGACAAGGGCTACCCGGACAATCCGCGGGCATGGCTGCTCCAGGTCGCGCAGCGGCGATTGATCGACTCGGTGCGCGCGGAGATCGCACGCCGCACTCGCGAGACGACGGTCGCCCTGCAGGACGTGCCACCCGCGGAGACCGATCCGGCCGCCGATGACACATTGACGTTGCTGCTGCTGTGCTGCCACCCCGCATTGTCGCCCGCCAGTGCGATCGCGGTGACGCTGCGCGCGGTGGGCGGTCTCACCACCGAGGAGATAGCCCGGGCGTTCCTGCTGCCGGAAACCACTATGGCCCAGCGTATTTCACGCGCCAAGAAGCGGCTCGCCGCACTGCCGCGCCCGTTCGCCGAGTCCGCTGGGGCCCCGGAAGAATGGGGGCCGCGGCTCGGGCCGGTCCTGCATGTGCTGTACGTGATGTTCACCGAGGGGCATACCGCGACCGGCGGCTCCCGGTTGTACCGCACCGATCTCGCGGCGGAGGCTATCCGCTTGGCCCGCAAGGTCCAGCGGCTGCTCCCGGACGATCCGGAGGTCACGGGACTGCTCGCGCTGATGCTGCTCACCGACGCCCGCCGCGCGGCACGCCTGGGCCCCAGCGGTGAATTGATTCCGCTGGCCGAACAGGACCGCACCCGCTGGGACCGCGAACGTGCCCGGGAGGGGATGCGGCTGGCGACGACGGCGGTCGAGGCGGGATTGGGCGGTCCGTATCGTGTCCAGGCCGCGATCGCCGCACTGCATACCCGGGCGCCGAGCGCCGAGGAGACCGACTGGGAGCGAATTCTGCTGCTGTACAACGTCTTCGAGCGGCTGTCGGACAATCCGATGGTGAGCCTGAACCGCGCCGTGGCGGTGGCCATGGTGCACGGGCCCGCCGCCGGACTGGAGTCGGCGAACGCGCTGGCGGATCGCCTGCGAGGCAGCCATCGACTCGAGGCGGTACGGGGACACCTGCACGAGATGGCGGGTGACCGCCCGGCGGCGATCGAGTCCTATACGGCAGCGGCTCACCTGACCACGAGTATGCCCGAGCGCGACTACCTCATGCTGCGCGCGGCCGAGCTGCGCGCATCGTAGCCTGCGGGCGCCCGCCGATCATCGAAAACCGATGCGACGCAACCGGTTCCGAACACGAGGCGACCGATCTCACGACCAGGTGTTGCCCGTGATGCGCTGATAGGCATCCATGTACTTCTCGCGGGTCACGGCCACGACATCGGCGGGAATCTCCGGGCCGGGCGGCTCCTTGTCCCAGCCGGTGGAGGTCGCCCAGTCGCGGACGAACTGCTTGTCGAACGAGCGCTGCGCCCGGCCGGGCTCCCATTCGTCGGCCGGCCAGAACCGCGACGAATCGGAGGTCAGGACCTCGTCACCGAGAGTGAGAACATCACCGTCCCAGCCGAATTCGACCTTGGTGTCGGCGATGATCACCCCGCGCCCCGCGGCGTGCTCCGCGCCGCGGGTGTAGATCTGCAGGGTCAGGTCGCGGAGTTTCTCGGCGACCTCGCGACCCTCCTGATTCACCACATCGTCGAAGGTGATGGGCTCGTCGTGTCCCGCGGACGCCTTGGTGGTGGGAGTGAAGATCGGCTCGGGAAGTTTGTCGCCCTCACGCAGCCCGCCGGGCAGCGCCACCCCGGAGACCGCGCCGGTGCGGCGGTACTCCTGCAGGCCGGAGCCGACCAGGTAGCCGCGGGCGATGCACTCCACCTGCACCATCTTCAGCGGTCGCACGCGCACCGCCCGCCCGGCGAATTCGTCGGGCACGTCGGTGGTCGAGAGCACGTGGTTGGGCACATCGGAGAAGTAGTCGAACCACCAGTTCGACAACTGGGTGAGCAGCGCGCCCTTGTCCGGAATCGGCGTCGGCAGCACCACGTCGTAGACCGAGACCCGATCGGAGGCGACCAGAATCAGCGATTCCCCGTCCTCGTAGAGATCGCGCACCTTACCGGCGTGGATGTGCTTCACCGGCCCTCCTCGCTTCGCTGTCCGCCGCACACGAACGCCCAGCCTACCGAGCGCCCCGGCGGGCCCGGACGCTCGGTGGCGTGGCGCGCGGCGTTTCGTCACGCACGGGGTGCGGATACACGGTCGGCCCAGCCGTGCGGTCGTGAACGTGGCATTCTGGGCACCGTCAGCGACTGCATCCGCAGCGTGGTTCACACGACCGGTCCGAGCGAAGGAGTCTCCTTGTCTGCACCGAACCTCACCCGCGACCAAGCCATCGCGCGGGCCGCGACGATCAGTGTGGAGAACTATCGCGTCGAACTCGACCTCACCGGGCAACCGACCGGTCCCGCGGCCACCGCCGGCGAGACGTTCTTCTCGCGCTCCACCGTCACCTTCACCGCCACCCCGGGCGCGCAGACCTTCATCGACATCGTCGCCGCGGGTGTGCGTTCGGCCGTACTCAACGGCACCGAACTCGACGTTTCCGGCTACGACGAGTCCGAGGGGCTCACCCTCACCGATCTGGCCGAGAACAACGTCCTGGTGGTCGAGGCCGACTGCGTGTACTCGCACACGGGTGAGGGCCTGCACCGCTTCGTCGATCCGACCGACGACAAGGTCTATCTGTACTCGCAGTTCGAAACCGCCGACGCCAAGCGGATGTTCGCCTGCTTCGACCAGCCCGACCTCAAGGCGACCTACGACATGACGGTCACCGCGCCCGCCGACTGGGAGGTGATCTCCAACGGCGCCGCGACCGCCACCCGCACCGTCGGCGAGGTGGTCGAGCACACCTTCGCCACGACGCCGCGGATGAGCACCTATCTGGTCGCGCTGATCGCCGGACCGTACGCCAAGTGGATCGATGTGTACACCGACGATCAGTCCACGATCCCGCTCGGCATCTACTGCCGCGCCTCGCTCGCCGAATTCATGGACGCGGAACGGCTTTTCACCGAAACCAAGCAGGGCTTCGCGTTCTACCACCGCAATTTCGGTGTCCCCTACGTGTTCGGGAAATACGATCAGCTGTTCGTTCCCGAGTTCAACGCCGGCGCGATGGAGAATGCCGGCGCGGTGACGTTCCTCGAGGACTACGTGTTCCGGTCCAAGGT
This sequence comes from Nocardia elegans NBRC 108235, assembly GCF_001612845.1. Classification (GTDB taxonomy): domain Bacteria; phylum Actinomycetota; class Actinomycetes; order Mycobacteriales; family Mycobacteriaceae; genus Nocardia; species Nocardia nova. Next base: position 74,239 of record NZ_BDBF01000038.1, read on the forward strand.
CACCCGAGCCTCCTACGAGCGTCGCGCCGAGACCGTGCTGCACGAGATGGCGCACATGTGGTTCGGCGATCTCGTCACCATGAAGTGGTGGGACGATCTGTGGCTGAACGAATCGTTCGCCACCTTCGCCTCGGTCCTGTGCCAGGCCGAGGCCACCGAATACACCGGCGCCTGGACGACTTTCGCCAATGTGGAGAAGTCGTGGGCGTACCGGCAGGATCAGCTGCCCTCCACCCATCCCATCGCCGCCGACATTCCGGACCTGGCGGCCGTGGAGGTCAACTTCGACGGCATCACCTACGCCAAGGGCGCCTCGGTACTCAAGCAGCTGGTGGCCTACGTGGGGCTGGAGCCGTTCCTGGCCGGGCTGCGGGACTACTTCGCCGCACACGCCTTCGGCAACGCCACCTTCGACGATCTGGTCGGTGCGCTCGAAAAGTCCTCCGGGCGTGACCTTTCCGGCTGGGGCGCGCAGTGGCTCAAGACCACCGGCCTCAACACGCTGCGTCCCGACTTCGAGGTCGACGCCGACGGGAAATTCACCCGATTCGCCGTCGTGCAGGGCGGTGCCGAACCCGGCGCCGGCGAGCACCGCGTGCACCGCCTGGCCATCGGCGTCTACGACGACCGCGACGGAAAGCTGGTGCGCACCAAGCGGGTCGAACTCGATCTCGACGCCGCCGAGCGCACCGAGGTCGCCGAGCTGGTGGGCGTCGAGCGCGGTCAGCTGGTGCTGGTGAACGACGACGACCTGACCTACTGCTCGCTGCGCCTGGATCCACAATCGCTCGACACGGTGGTCGCGCGCATCGCCGATATCGCCGAATCCCTGCCGCGCACGTTGTGCTGGTCGGCGGCATGGGAGATGACGCGGCAGGCGGAGATGCGGGCACGGGATTTCGTGGCGCTGGTGCAGCGCGGGATCGGCGCCGAAACCGAAATCGGTGTGGTGCAACGGCTTCTGATGCAGGCACAGACCGCCCTGGCGAGCTACGCCGACCCCGAGTGGGCCGATCAGACCGGATGGCCGGCCTTCGCCGACCGGCTCCTGGAATTGGCCCGTGCGGCCGAACCGGGTTCCGACCATCAGCTGGCCTTCGTCAACGCCCTCACCGCCGCGCGCCTGTCGCCGTGGCACAGCGAAGTGCTGGGCACGCTGCTGCTGGACTCCGATCCCGCCGCGGTCGAACTGCCCGGGCTCGCGGTGGACACCGATCTGCGCTGGCGGATCGTGCAGGCGCTGGCGGCGGCCGGTCAGCTCGATGCCGAGAGCACCGAGACCCCGGTCATCGACGCCGAACTCGAGCGCGATCCCACCGCCGCGGGCCGGCGCCAGGCGGCCGCGGCCGCCACCGCCCGGCCGCAGGCCGAGGTCAAGGAGAAGGCGTGGCGGACGGTGATGGACGACGACTCCGTCCCGAACATCACCGCCCGCGCCATCGTCGGCGGCTTCGCTCCCATCGGCCAGGGCGAACTGCTCGCGCCCTACGTGCAGCGCTACTTCGACGAGATCGCCTCGGTGTGGGAACGCCGCTCCAGCGAGGTCGCGCAAACCGTCGTGGTCGGCCTCTACCCGCACTGGGCCATCAGCGAGGAAGCCGTGGCCGTGGCCGACAAATTCCTCGCCGATGAGCATCCGCCGGCCCTGCGCCGCTTGGTGATCGAGGGTAAGGCGGGAATCGAACGCTCGCTGCGCGCCCGCGCCGCCGACATCGCCTGAGATCCGGTTGCCCGTGGTGGTGCGGTCGCCACCACGGGCCCCGAATCGGGGCGTGCCGGCTCGCCTCGAGACCTGAGGGATGCGCAGCCTCGGCCGCGCATCGACTGCCGCTGCTGTGGGCAGATCTGCTGACAGCAGCATGACGGGCGCGTGCCGGGTCCGCTGCGGCACGGTGGGCGTATGGCTCACGACGACAACAAGATTCCGTTGTTCAGCTGGCGGTCGCGCGAGCAGCTGCTCAGCCGCCGCATCCTCGTCCTCGACGGCGGGCTCGACGACGACAACGGCACGCTGCTCACGACACAGCTGCTCACCCTCGCGGCCGAAGACCCCGACGCCGACATCTCACTGTGGATTCACTCGCCGGGCGGGTCGGTGCCGTCGATGCTCGCGATTCGCGACGTGATGCGACTGGTGCCGTGCCGGGTGTCCACGCTGGCGCTCGGATTGGCCTGCAGCGCAGGACAATTCCTGCTCTCGGCCGGAACTCGCGGCCGTCGCTACGCACTGCCGCACGCCCGCATCCTCATGCATCAGGGGTCGGCGGGTATCGGCGGCAGCGCGGGCGAGGTGGAAGTGCAGGCCGACGATCTGCGCCACACGGTGAACACCGTGCTCGGACTGATCGCCGAGGACACCGGGCAACCGTTCGACCGCATCTACGAGGATTCACTGCACGACCGCTGGTTCACCGCGACCGAGGCCCGGGAGTACGGCTTCATCGACCACATCGTCGACTCCTTCGACCAGGTCATCCCGCAACGCCAGCGCATCGGAATCTCGGCCGGGAAAGCATAGGGGGCACGACATGACCAGCTACACCATTCCCAATGTCATCGCGCAGCATCCGCGCGGCGAGCGGATCATGGACGTCTACTCGCACCTGCTCACCGAGCGGATCGTCTACCTCGGCACGCCGATCGATTCCGGGGTGGCGAATGCGCTGATCGCGCAGATGCTGCATCTGGACGCCGAGAGCGCGGGCCAGGAGATCAACCTCTACATCAACTGCGAGGGAGGCGATCTGTCGGCGATGCTGGCGATCTACGACACCATGCAACACATTTCGTCGCCGGTGGCGACCACCTGTGTCGGCCAGGCCATCGCGGTCGGCGCGGTGCTACTGGCCGGCGGCGCGGCGGGCCGGCGGGCGATGCTGCCGCATGCGCGCGCCGTCCTGCATCAGCCGGCGACCCGCGGACAGGGAGCGATCCCCGATCTCATCATCCAGGCCGACGAACTCGTCCGGATGCGCGCCGAAATCGAGACGATCCTGTCCCGCCACACAGGCCAGGACGTCGCGACGCTACGACACGACACCGATCGCGACCGGGTGTTCACCGCGCAGGCAGCGGTGGAATACGGGTTGGCCGACACCATCCTCGGCGCCCGGACCTGACCGGATGGCGGTGAGTGCTCGCCGGTCCGCAGTGCGGCGCGGCGCGGACTCAGGCGGCGCGGGCGAGCATGGTGGGGCCTGCCGGTGGGCGGGCGGCCAGCGGGCGTACCGGCGTGAGGCGAGTGGCACGCAGCAGGTCGGCGGCGATCTCCGCGGTCAGTTCGCCCAATGTGGTGCCGAGCGCACCGGCGAGCGCGGCGATCATCTCGCTCGAAGGTTCCTTGCGACCGCGTTCGATCTCCGACAGATACTGCGGGGAAATCCCGGCTCGGCCCGCCGTTTCGGTCAACGTCTCGCCGTGGTCGCGGCGCAGTTCGCGCAACCGTTCGCCGAGTACCTCACGCCACAGCGGTTCCCGGGCGGTGCGGGACTCCCCAGGCCGGCCGGGGCGCGACGGCACCGAACGCAGCACGTCTCGCTGCGGTCGAGGATCGGATTCGGCCGGCGATGCGGACTCTGCCGCAGTGTCCGCACCGGTCGAGGACGGGGACTCGAGGTCACGTCCGCCGGGGATCGAATGCAGTTGCGGATACTCGGCCATGCGGTGAGCCTACGGCCACCGGCGGGCCGGGACCGCTCGCTTACGCTCACAGCGTATTTCGGGTCGTCCGCATACAGCCGCACCCCTCCCCGGTTGTTCCGGGAAGGGGTGCGTGGCCCTGATGCGAACCGGCGCGAGCGTGCCGATCAGTGCGAACGAATCAGCTCGGGCGGCCGATCGCGGACGCCATCACGCGGACGGCGGAGACGACTCCGTCGATGAGCTGTCCCTGCCGCAGCGACGCGAGCGCCGCGGTGACGCCGAGCTGGCAGACCCGGTCGTTCACGCGGTCGGCGACATCGCGACCGGAACGAACCTCGACCGCCTTGTCGTTGGGCGAGACGGCGATGAGCACCGAACGTGCCGCCTCGGGGGTCGACGGAAACACCGCGTCGGCGCCGGCGGCGGCATCCGCGCCCAGATCGCCGATGTAGATGTTGAACCGGACCTTGGTAGTCCGGGTCGCCTCGGTGAGGGTGTTGTCCATCAGCAGCCGCTCTTGATCGTTGAACGGCGCTTCCTTGAACACATCACCGGCTTCGTGCACGCCGGATACCCGGCCGCTGGGGGTGATGGCGTACCCGTGCGGCAGGGTGGACGGGTCCACCACAGGCCAATTAGAAGTTGCCACTTGCCCGGCCTCCGATCAGATCTGCCCCGGTGGATTCGATGGCCGCATGGTGCCCATGCGACGACTCAGCGACACCGTGACCGAATGCGGTCACCTCATCGGTCGCGCTCCACAGCACCGGCTCCGCGGTCCACTTCTTCCCGAGGTCGTAGTGGACCGGCTTCTCGCCGGGCAGCGGTTTGCCGAGGAACGACAGTCCGGCGATCACCGCGTAGATCACCAGCGGGATGCCGAGAAAGATCAGCACTGTTTCGAGAATGCTCACGGATCAACGGTAGACGATCGTGGTTTGCCGCTCCGCGCCGAGCCGTCGTGTCACACCAACCAGGCCGCCGACTCCGGTGCGAGCAGGCCCTCGTGCAGCGGCACACTCGTCAGCAGCACCGTGGCCGGAGGCAGTGCGATCGGGTCCGCGGAGGCGTTGAGCACACAGATCAGTCCGCCCGGCCGGCGGAAGACGAGACAGTCGGGCGGCCCGCCGAGCCAGTCGACGGTATCGCCGTCGAATTCGTCTCGGGTGCGGCGCAGTCCGAGGGCGGTCCTATACAGCGACAGCGTCGAGGCGGGCGATTCGAGTTGCGCCGCCACGGTCCGATCGGCCCACTCCGCCGGAATGGGTAGCCAGGAGCCGGGACCCTCGGTGAATCCGAAGGGCGGACGCACCCCCTCCCATGGGATCGGCACCCGGCAGCCGTCACGCCCGCGTTCGGTGTGCCCGGAGCGTTCCCAGACCGGGTCCGCGAGCACGTCCTCGGGCAGGTCGTCGACGTTCGGCAGCCCCAGTTCGGCGCCGTTGTAGACGAAAACCGCACCCGGAAGCGCGAGTTCGACCATGATCATCGCCCGGGCGCGAGCGATGCCGGACGCGCCGCCGCCGTAGCGGGTCACCTCCCGCTCGATGTCGTGATTGGACAGCGTCCAGGTCGGGACGGCACCGACCTGCGCCACCGATTCCAGCGAATTCTCCACTGCCGCACGAATTTTCACCGCGTCGAACGGCGTCTCGGCAAGCCGGAAATTGAAGGCGAGGTGCAGTTCGTCCGGACGCACGTACTCGCCGAAGCGGACGTTGTCCTCGACCCACACCTCGCCGATCGACACCGCGTCCGGATACTCGTCGACCACCTTGCGCAGCCGACGGTGGATGTCGTGGACCCCCGGATTGTTGAAGCGTGGATCGCTGTCGTCGTGCACCAGCAGTTTCGCGTCGGCGTCCGGCGGATGAGCCGCCGACGGGTCGGCGGAGAGGCCGACCGCGGCCACCACGGCCGGATCCATATCGGGCAGTCCGGGCGGTTTGGCCATACCGTGCGCCACATCGATGCGGAAGCCGTCGACGCCGCGATCGAGCCAGAACCGCATGGTCTGCTCGAAATCGGCGACCACCTCCGGATTGTCCCAGTTCAGATCAGGTTGTTCCGATGCGAACAGATGCAGATACCACTGTCCCGGCGTCCCGTCGGGCTCGGTGACGCGCGTCCACGCCGGCCCGCCGAAGATGCTGGGCCAGTTGTTCGGCGGTTGCGCACCGCCGGGCCCGCGACCGTCGCGGAAGATGTAGCGGGCTCGCTCGGCACTGCCGGGTGCGGCCGCCACCGCGGCGGCGAACCACGGGTGGCGGTCGCTGGTGTGGTTGGGCACCAGATCCATCGTCAACCGGATACCGCGTTCGTGGGCCTCGGCGATCAGCCGGTCCATCGTCGCCAGGTCACCGAAGAGCGGATCGATATCGCGCGGATCGCTCACGTCGTACCCGCCGTCGGCCATCGGCGACCGCATCACCGGACAGATCCACAGTGCGTCGACGCCGAGTAGTTGCAGATAGCCGAGCCGGTCGCGGATGCCGGCGAGATCGCCGATCCCGTCGCCGGAGGAATCGGCGAACGAGCGCGGATAGATCTGATAGAAGACCGCCGAACGCCACCACGGCGGCGTCGGTTCCTCCGCGTGCCCGGCGACGACCCCCGCCGCGTCGAGCTCAGCCTGCTCCCCGGCCGATGACGGTGTCACAGTCGTGTCCCCGGCTCGGTTCACATCGGGGAATTCATCAGCGAATTAGCGGCCATCTCCAGGTAATCGAGCAACGCACGCCGGTGTTCGTCGTCGAGAACGTCCGGCTCGATTTCGGCAATCGCGATATGCATGCAGCGCAACCACGCATCGCGCTGAAGTGGTCCGATACTGAACGGCATATGCCGCATGCGCAGCCGCGGATGTCCGCGTTCGTCGGAATAGGTGCGCGGGCCGCCCCAGTACTGTTCGAGGAACATGCGCAACCGGCGCTCGGCCGGGCCGAGGTCCTGCTCCGGATACATCGGCCGCAGGATTTCGTCGGCGGCCACCTCCCGATAGAACGCCGCGACGATCCGCCGGAACGTTTCCGCCCCGCCGACCGCCTCGTAGAACGATGTCGCCGTCTGTTCGCCGGAAGTCATCGACCCTCTCGATCTGCTCGCCTGCCCGTATCCGCCCACCATTGTGCCCGCACCGCCCACGGACGGCCCACCCGTGCGGGAGCCGCCCGACGGTCACCGGCGGATCACGCGACGTTCAGACGACGGTCGCCGCAGGGACGGCAACGCGGCAGATAATCGCCTCCGACACCGGTATCCGAGCACCGGATACCGAGCCGCACCGCGTCGACCACCGGCGATCCGCGCACCCGGCCCGAATTTCGGCACCGAAATCACTGTGCACACGGGCACGTTCCGTGGTCAACTTGGTGACAGTGTCTGCCGATCAGCACACGAACCGACCTAGCAGAATTCGGGGTCCATCAATGAAGCAGCGGCACGGCGCCCGGTCACACGAGGCGAGAACGCACCGACAACTCCAGCCCGCCGATGTCCACAATCGTGGGTCGGGGGCTACTCCGCTGCATATCCTCTCCGCATATTCCTCTCCGGGACATCCGTCCTCGTCACCGGGACGTTCGTCCCCGGGTGCGATCGCGCACCGAAACACCGAATCCGCAGCTACCGCCTGGGTGAAGAACCGGGTACTGCTTCTGAATGCCACCTACGAGCCACTGACCGCACTGCCCGCCCGGCGGGCCATCGTGCTGCTGGTCTGCGACAAGGCCGATACCGTTCATCACAACCCCGAGGGCCCGGTCGTCCACTCCGCCGGCGCCTCGGTCGCGCTGCCGTCGGTCATCCGGCTGCGCAGCTATGTGCGAGTGCCCTACCGCGCCCGGGTCCCGATGACCCGTGCGGCACTCATGCATCGGGATCGTTATCGCTGCGCCTACTGCGGCGGAAAGGCCGAAACCATCGACCATGTCATTCCACGTAGTCGTGGGGGCGCGCATTCCTGGGAGAACTGCGTAGCCTCCTGCGCTCCCTGCAATCACCGCAAGGCCGACAAACTCCTGAGCGAGTTGGGCTGGACGCTCATGCACCCCCTGGTCTCGCCGACCGGGCCGCATTGGCGGTTGCTGTCGACCACGTCGGATCTGGATCCGGTGTGGTTGCAGTACTTGGGCGAGGGCGCTGCCTGACCCATTCGCGGTGCAACGGTCACAATAGTGAGCGCCGCTCTTGATTTCTCTACGGACGTAGGGCACACTCGTCCATGAACGCAAGAGCAGTGCTCACTGAAGTGATTGGAGACCACAATGTCGGATCTGCATGTCGTCACCGGAGCCGGACCCGTCGGCACCACGATCGCCGAACAACTCGCCGCCACCGGGGTGACGGTCCGCATCCTGACCCGGTCGGGCAGCGGTCCCGATCATCCGCTCATCGAGCGGCGCCCGGTGGACGTCAACGATCGGCACCAGCTCGCCGCCGCGGTCGACGGTGCCACCGCGATCTACCACTGCATCCACGCCTCGCGATACTCCGCACGGACCTGGCGGGCGGAACTGCCCGGCGCCGAACAGACGATCCTGGACGTCGCCGGACGCGCGGGCGCGGTCGTGGTGTTTCCGGAGAGCCTGTACTCCTACGGCCCGGTCGACCGGCCGATGACCGAAGATATGCCGCGCACCGCCGATTTCGGCAAGCCGGCGATCCGCGTGCAACTCCTGCGCGCCCGCGAAGCGTCGCCGACGCCGACGGTCAGTGTGGCGGCCTCCGATTTCATCGGGCCGCATGTGCGGACCTCGCATGCCGGTGACCGCATGGTGCCGAATATCCTGGCGGGCAAGACCGTTCAGATCTTCGGCAAGGCCGATCTGCCGCATTCGTTCACCTATATGCCCGATCTCGCCGCCGCCATGATCCGGGCGGCCGCGGACAGCTCCGTGTGGAACACCTTCCTGCACGCGCCGACCGCCCCGGCCGTCACGATGCGCGAACTGGTCGCCGCGCTGGCCGAGGCGGCTCGGGTGCCGATGCCGAAAGTTGTTGCGCTGCCCGGCTGGACGCTGCGCACGGCCGGCGTCGTGAGCTCGATGATGCGGGAGCTGGCGGAGATGAACTACCAGTTCGAGCGGCCCTTCCGGCTCGATTCCACGCACAGTGAACGACTGCTCGGCCTGGCGCCGACACCGCTGCCGGAGGTCGCGGCCGGAACGGTCGCGTGGTGGAAAACCGCGGTGGCGGAAGGAAAGTGAACGATGCGGCGCCGGTCACCCGGCCAGCAGCGGCCCGCTGCGACGACGGGCGACCGAGCCGTACCGGGCGTCCAGCCGCAGCCAGGTGCGGGTGGCGCGCACCCGCACGGTCTCGCTGGGCGCGATGCGCCGAGAGTCTGCTTCGCCCCCGGCGTGCGGAATGAAATCCATTGCGGTGAGCGCGAAGACGACTCGCATCGGCACCTCGACCCGCTCGTCGCCGCCGGTGACGGTCAGTACCGTCTGCTCCAGCAGCGAGGCCGGCGGGCCGTGCCCGCCACTGTGTTCGACGGCCACCTGCGCGCCGCGTTCGGCGAGTTCGACCAGGCTCCGGGCCGGAACATCGTCGATATGGGCGAAGCCCACGGCAGGCGGGAGGGCGGTGCGCCAGGCCGAATCCATCGAGTACCCCACCTCGATGCGCCCGTCGGCGCCGGGCCGCTCGAGCCCCGACAACGCTGCGTCGCCGGCGACGGTGACGTCCACGACGTCCAGTTCGCCGACCACCGTGCGCGCGGCCAGTACCTCGAATCCGGTGGCCGTCCAGGCGGTGACGTAGCGATCGCCGCGGCGATGCAGCCGCACGACGGCAGCCGGATCCAGGCGGATCGCGTGGGTGAGAAAGGTTGCGAGATTCTCCCGCTCGGCGGGATCGGATATGCGCAGCATCGAACCGATGTCGTCCGTGAGTGTCGTCGCCGCTATTCGGCCCGCCACAGGCTCAGATAGTCCCGTTCGTCGTCGGTGAGCCGGCGCAGCCGCTGGGTGTCGATATCGAAGGCCGCGATCTGCGTGGTGGCGACGACGGCCGGCGGTGAATCCAGTGCCACGCCGTTCGCGCGGACCTCGTAGCCGATGGTGAAATCCACCGCGCGCAGCTGTTCGATCCACATCGCCACATCCAGCGGGGTGTCCTCGTGCCGGAGCTGGCCGCGGTAGCGGACGTGCAGATCTGCCAGCACACAGCCGGTACGCAGCCCGGCGGTGGGCCGCTCCCCCTCGAACAGCCACGGAATCCGCGCCTCCTCGAGCAACGTCACCATGCGGGCATGGTTGATGTGCTGGAAGACGTCCATATCCGACCATCGGACATCGACCTTCGCGTGAAAACGTTTGGGCAGGACGACGGTGCCTCCCGCTCTGGGGGCTCCGTTCACCGAGCCGACACTGGTCACGCTGTTCACCTCCGATCGGATTACCGCCCCGCGCATCGTGCGGCGGTGCCGGCGCGGGCGGTCGAGCAAGCCGAAGCGGCGTCCGACACCGCGCTGGGACCGCTTCGGCTAACAAGTATGCAGTTCGCGGCGCAACCGCCGATCAGCGAGGCACCTCCGACTGTGCCCCCACCCCGCTGACCATGCTGCGGACCTGCCGCGCCGCCACCGAGAGGGTCGCCAGGTCGTGTGCTCCGGAGGCGAACAGTTCCGACAGCGCCGCTCGCGCGCGGCCGAGCCGGGATTGGTTCTTCGACTCCCAGTACGCGATCTTCTCCTCCGCGGTCTCCTCGGGATCGCCGGCGGACAGCACGTCCAGGGTGAGCGACCGCAGCGACCCGTACATATCGTCACGCAGGGCGAGCCGGGCCAGCGCGTGCCAGCGATCGCCCCGCTCGAGATGGCTGACGGCCTGCAGCAGCCAGTCGATCTTGAGGTGCTCGTTGAGCGCGTAGTAGAGGGCGCCGACCTCCTCGCCACTGCGGTCGGTGATATCCGCGATATCGACGACATCGAGCAGCGGGAACAGGTTGAGCAGACCGAAGACCTCGGTGGCGAGGTGCTCCGGTACGCCACGCGAGACGATCTTGGCCGAAGCTTCGGACAGCGTGTCGAGGTGGTGGCCGCGCAACCACCCCGGAACCTTCGGCGCGAGTTCGCGCACCGGACCGCTGTAGCGGTGGATTTCCGCACCGACCGCGACCGGCTGCGGGCGGTTGCTCAGCAGCCAGCGCGACGCACGGTCCAGGGTCCGCTTGGTTTCCAGCTCCAATTCGTCCTTCACCGCCGTCGGCACGTCGGCCGCGCGAATGCGCTCCCACAGCGAATGGAGGTCGAAGATCTGGCTGGTGGCCGCGAAGGCGCGCACCACATCGGTTGCACTGGCGCCGACTTCCTCGTTGAGCCGGTGCGCGTAGGTGATGCCGCCGAGGTCGACCATCTCGTTCACCACCATGGTGGTGACGATCTCGCGGCGCAGCCGGTGGCGTTTGATGGCACCGCCGAATCGCTGCCGCAGCGCTGTCGGGAAGTACTTCGGCAACCGGGCGGCGAAGTACGCGCTGTCGGGCAGATCGCTGTCGAGCAGATCGGCCTTCAGCGACAACTTCACATGCGCCAGGAGATTCGCCAGTTCCGGCGAGGTGAGACCGGTCCCCGCCTCGGCACGGCGAGCGAGTTCCTTCGTGGAGGGCAGAGCCTCCAGTTCCCGATCCAGACCCCGCCGCTGTTCCAGGTCCTCGATCACCCGCATGTGCACGTTGAGCATGCGCGGCGCCTCGGTGCGCGACATCCCCATCAGGAAGTTCTGGGAGACGTTGTCCCGCAACACCATTTCCGATACGTCGTCGGTCATCGAGGCCAGCAGCGGGTTGCGGTCGCCGACCGGCAGTTCGCCGGCGGAGACGACCCCGTCCAGCAGCACCTTGATATTGACCTCGTGGTCCGAGCAGTCGACTCCGGCGGAATTGTCGAGGGCATCGGTATTGCATTTGCCACCGAGTTTGCAGAATTCGATGCGCCCCAGAGCGGTGACGCCGAGATTGCCGCCCTCCCCGATGACGCGCACGCGCAGATCGCTCGCATTCACGCGCACCGCGTCATTGGACTTGTCACCGACATCGCCGTTCGATTCCGTACTCGCCTTGATGTAGGTACCGATTCCGCCGTTCCACAGCAATTGCACAGGTGCCCGCAGAATGGCCCGGATCATGTCCGGCGGAGACAGGGATACGACATCCTCGTCGAGACCGAGGGCGCGCCGGATCTGCGGGCTCACCGGTACGGCCTTCACGGTGCGATCCCA
>NZ_BDBF01000039.1 GCF_001612845.1 Nocardia elegans NBRC 108235
CTCTGAGCGCCGCCTCTGCCGCACCGGATGTCACGTCCGGTCCCCCGGGACCGGACGTGACATCCGTGCGTTCGGAGCGGCCTTGCGCTGCTCAGTTCCGGGTCAGGGCGAACAGGCGCAGATCGCGCGTCGTGCGGCTGCGGTAGGCGGCATAGGCTTCGGTCGTCTCCACGAATCGGTCGAAGATCCGCTGCTTACGCACCGGATCCTCGACCAGCTGTGCGCGGACCGGAATGCTCTGTCCCGCAAGGGTTACGGTCGCCTCGGGGTCTGCCAGCAGGTTGGCGGTCCACGCCGGATGGCGGGACTGACCGAAGTTGCTGCCGATCACGTACAGCGTGTCGCCGTCGTGGATGTACAACAGCGGTGAGGTGCGGGGCTGCCCGGACTTGCGGCCGGTGGTGGTGAGCAGGACGATCGGCGCGCCGATCGGTCCGAGCACGGTATAGCGAGCGCCGGTGCGCTGCAACACCTTCCGGTCCAGTGGGGTGAGGGTGCGGACCACCCGCGAACCGAACTTCGTCGCGGCGAACGCGCTCGCGGTGCGTCCGAGCAGACCGGTCCGCGAACCCCACTGCCGATCCGGAAACTGTGCCGTCATGGACAGTGATCCTAAGGCTCCGGCCGCAGTCGCGAGGGCGGGTGAGAGCGTTTACCGCCGGATCGCGGCCGCGAATTCGTAGCCCCGGCGCCAGTCGCCGTCGCGCGGCGCGGTGAGCAGGTGTTCCACACCCGCCTCGGCATAGGCGTCGAACAGTTCGCGGGCTTCGCCGAGCTGCGCGGGCAGCGGCGTGACGACGGAGACGGTCGGTGTGTTCCGGCCGAACTCCGCGGCGAATTCGGTCAATTCCTTTGTGGCAGTGGCTACTTCCTGCGGCGCGAGGCCGATCGCGAGCCAGCCGTCGGCGAATTCGGCCGCCCGGCGCCGGGCGCGCGGACCGTCGCCGGCCACCAGAATCGGCGGAACCTTCGCACCGGGTGCGAGCGTGACCTCGGTACCGTCCGGCAGGACGGCGGGCCGGCCCGCGATCAGGTCGGGCAGTACGCGCAGATTCTCGTCGGTGCGCCGGCCCCGGTCGGCGAACGACAGCCCGGCCGCTCGCCAGCCGATATCGCCGTGGGCGGGATTGCCGGTGCCGACACCCAGCAGCAGCCGATCCGAGGACACGTACTGCAGCGCGCCGATCTGCTTGGCCGCCCACGCGGCCGGGCGCAGTGCGAGCAGCAGCACGCCGTAGCCGATCTGAATCCGTTCGGTCACCGCCGCCGCGGTCGCCAGCGTGACCGAACTCTCCAGGATCGGCGCGCTGGCCACGAGGTGGTCGGTCGACCACACCGAATCGAGCCCGGCCTCCTCGGCGAACCGCGCCGCGGCGCCGACATCGCCGAGGATCGGCTGCTGGGGATCGGGAGTGGACGTGGGGAGGAAGGTTCCGAGTCGCATGAGACGAGACTATGGGCTGATCGTGAGCCGTTGAATGGTCGAGAAGCGCACGAGTATGTCCGCAACACTCATCGAGCCCGCGTGCAGAACCAGTCCACAGTCACCCGAATGTGATTTCACCGGCACCGCCCGTGCGGACGACCGCGGGCGCGGATCCGCTCACTAAGCTCGGGACCATGGCCGAACCCGCACCCTCCATCGTGTACATCGCGTCACTGGAAGGTGACACCGGCAAATCCACCGTGGCGCTGGGCATGTTGCAGATGCTCTCGGCGACGACGCCGCGGGTGGGCGTCTTCCGGCCGATCACCCGGTCCAACCGCGGCCGCGACTACATTCTCGAGCTGCTGCTCGAACACTGCACCGCCGATATCGACTACGACCAGGCGGTCGGGGTGACCTACGAGCAGGTGCACGCCGATCCCGACGCCGCGATCAGTGAGATCGTGATGCGCTTCCACGAGGTCGCCAAGGTCTGCGACGCCGTGGTGGTGGTCGGCAGCGACTACACCGATGTCGCCGGACCCAGCGAACTGCGCTACAACGCCCGGATCGCGGTCAACCTCGGCGCGCCGGTCCTGCTGGTGCTGCGCGGGGCCGGACGCAGCCCCGAGGAGGTCGTGCAGGTCGCCCGGGTCTGCGAGGCCGAACTCGAACACGAGCACGCGCAGCTCATGGCGATCATCGTCAACCGCTGCGATCCCGAGCGGCTCGAGGACGTGCGGAAGGCCATGGGGGTGCTGCCCTGCCCGTCGTGGACGATGCCGGAGGTGCCGCTGCTGACCGCGCCGACCATGAATGAACTCTGCGAGGCCATCGACGGCACCGTCTACTCGGGCGATCCGGAACTGCTGCAGCGCGAGGCGCTGAAGGTGATGGTCGGCGGGATGACCGCCGAGCACATTCTCGAGCGGCTCAGCGACGGCGTCGCGGTGATCGTGCCGGGCGACCGCTCCGACGTCCTGCTGTCGCTGGTGAACGCGCACGAGGCGGAGGGATTTCCGTCGCTGTCGGGCATCATCATGAACGGTGGCATGTTGCCGGATCCGGCGATCGCGCGCCTGATGGAGGGCCTCAAGCCGAAACTGCCCATCCTCACCACGCAGCTGGGCACATTCGACACCGCCAGCGCCGCCGCCCACACCCGCGGGCGGGTCTCGCTCAGCAGTATGCGCAAGGTCGACACCGCGCTGGCGCTGATGGAGCAGCGGGTGGACAGCCGGAAGCTGTTGGATCTCATCGAAGTTCCGGTGCCGTCGGTGGTCACGCCGCAGATGTTCGAATATCAGCTGGTGGAACGGGCTCGTGCCGATCCGCGCCGGATCGTGTTGCCGGAGGGCGACGACGATCGCATCCTGCGGGCCGCCGGCCGCGTGCTGCAACGCAAGATCGCGGAGCTGACGATCCTCGGTGACGAGGCCACCGTGCGTGCCCGTGCGGCCGAACTCGGCGTCGATATCGAGGCCGCCCAGGTACTCGATCCGCGGACCAGCGAGTTGCGCGCGGAGTTCGCCGAAGAGTTCGCGCGGCTGCGCGCGCACAAGGGAATGACGGTCGAGCGGGCCCGCGAATACATGGCCGATATCTCGTATTTCGGCACCATGATGGTGCACCGGGGCATCGCCGACGGCATGGTCTCCGGCGCCGCGCACACCACCGCGCATACGATTCGGCCCTCGTTCGAGATCATCAAGACCGAACCCGGCGTCTCGACGGTGTCCAGTGTGTTCCTGATGTGCCTGGCCGATCGGGTACTGGCCTACGGCGACTGCGCGGTGGTGCCGGATCCGACCTCCGAACAGCTCTCCGATATCGCGATCTCCTCCGCCCGCACCGCGCAGCAGTTCGGGATCGAGCCCCGGGTGGCGATGCTGTCGTATTCGACGGGCGAGTCCGGGTCGGGTGCCGACGTCGACAAGGTCAGGGCCGCAACCGAACTGGTGCACCGGCGCGCGCCGCAGCTGCCGGTGGAGGGGCCGATCCAGTACGACGCCGCGATCGAACCGACGGTCGCCAGCGCCAAACTCCCGCATTCCGATGTCGCCGGGCGCGCGACGGTGTTCATCTTCCCGGACCTCAATACCGGTAACAACACCTACAAGGCCGTGCAGCGCAGCGCGGGCGCGGTGGCGATCGGACCGGTGCTCCAGGGGTTACGCAAACCGGTCAACGACCTGTCACGCGGCGCCCTGGTGGCCGACATCGTGAACACTGTGGCTATTACGGCGATTCAGGCGCAGCAGCAGGAGGCACGGTGAGCGACAATCGCGCAGCGGCTCGCTGTGCCGACCGGGTGCGGGTGGCCCGCAGGACACAGGAGGCACGGTGAGCGACAATCGCGCAGCGGCTCGCTGTGCCGACCGGGTGCGGGTGGCCCGCAAGACACAGGAGGCACGGTGAGCGACAATCGCGCAGCGGCTCGCTGTGCCGACCGGGTGCGGGTGGCCCGCAAGACACAGGAGGCGCGGGGCTGATGCAGGTATTGGTGATCAATTCGGGGTCGTCGTCGATCAAATATCAACTGCTGGACCCGGTTACGGCGCATGTGGCGGCGTCCGGGCTGGTGTCGCGTATCGGGGAGCCGGTCTCCGAGGACGAGGTCACCGTCGAGCATCACAGTGACGGAAAGAATTTCGAGCACACCGGCCAGATCTCCGATCACGCCGCCGGGCTGCGGGTGGTGTTCGACCTGTTCGCGCGCAGCGGTCACGATCTGAGCGGCGAGGGGCTCTCGGCGGTCGGACATCGGGTCGTGCACGGTGGGGAGGTTTTCTACGAACCGACCCTGATCACCGACGCCGTGGTGGAATCCATCGACAAACTCTCCACCCTGGCGCCACTGCACAATCCGGCCAACGTCACCGGTATCCGTTCCGCGCGTGCCCTGCTGCCCGATCTTCCGCAGGTCGCGGTTTTCGACACCGCCTTCTTCCACGGACTGCCCGACGCCGCGAAGACCTATGCCATCGACGCCGGTGTCGCCGCCGCGCACGGCGTCCGGCGCTACGGGTTTCACGGCACCTCGCACGAGTACGTGTCCGGGCGGGTGTCCGAACTGCTCGGCGGCGACCCGGCCGGGCACAACCAGATCGTCCTGCATCTGGGCAACGGCGCCTCGGCCTCGGCGATTCGCGGCGGCCGGGCCGTGGACACCAGCATGGGACTGACGCCGCTGGAGGGACTGGTGATGGGCACCCGGTCCGGCGATATCGATCCGGGTATTCCGCTGCATCTGGCGCGGACCGCGGGGCTGGACATCGACGGCATCGATGAACTGCTCAACCGCCGCTCCGGCATCAAGGGGTTGTCCGGGGTCAACGACTTCCGGCAGTTGTTCGGGCTGATCGAATCCGGCGATGCCGCGGCGCGTTTGGCGTATGACGTCTACGTGCATCGGTTGCGCCATTACATCGGCGCCTATCTGGTGGATCTGGGCCGGGTCGACGCGATCACCTTCACCGCCGGAGTCGGGGAGAACAACGCGCAGGTGCGCGCCGACGCGCTGGCCGGGCTGGAACGCTTCGGCATCGCGGTGGATCCGGTGCGCAACACCGCGAAAGACCGTGCGGCGCGCCGTATTTCGCCGCCGGACGCGGAGGTGGCCGTGCTGGTGGTGCCGACCGACGAGGAACTGGCCATCGCCCGCGCGGCAGCCGCGCTGGTGGGCTGAACGGGGCTCAGAACCAGCTCTTGGCGCGAATCGCGTTCGCCAGATCCACCAGCGCGTACCGGTGCGTCCGGCCGGGGGCGGTGCGGGCCAGTGCGCGCAGGCCCGATTCGATCCCCCGCCGCAGCCCGCGTTCGGTGAACGGTTGTCCGAGCAGGGTGCGGTCGGACGCCTGGGGGCGGTTTCCGGCCTGCAACCACGCCAGGGCGGTGCCCAGGACCAGGACCCGCAGCTGCGCGACCCGGCGTTCCGCGGCGGGCAGCGCCTGCAACCGCGCCGCGGCGACGTGCAGGGTCGACTCCGCCGGCCGATCGGTGCCGACGTGCGCCTGCCGACGATCGCCGCCGCCGTCGGACTCCGTGTCGCCGGGCTCGGTGGGGTGTGCGGTGAGGAGTAACAGGACCGCGGTCAGCCGTGCCTCGGTGTAGTGGCGGGAGGCGGAGGGGACCTCGTCCAGGGCCGCCACCGCCGCGGTGACCCGGCCGTCGGCGGCCAACTGCCGGGCGAGCCCGAAGGCCGCACTGACCACGCCGCGGTCGGTCCGCCACACCGTCGCGTAGAACTTCTCGGCGCAGTGCCGCCACTGCGCGGGGTCCGGCGAATCCCACTGTTGCAGAACCAGTTCCGCGGTCGCGGCGATGGCGAGTTTGGGTGCGATCTCACCGGGCAGCGCGCACAACACCGCGTCGAAACAGTCGTAGGCGCGTTCGTAATCCTGCTCACGCAACGCGATCAGGCCCTGGAACCAGTCGGTGCGCCAATCCTGTACGCCCAGGTCACCGAGCAGCTCACGGGCCGCGGCCGGCTGGTCGAGATCGAGGTGGATACGCACCTCGGCCAGGGTGGCCTCGGTGGCGAAACTGTCCGGCGCACCACCCGGCGCGGTCTCGGCTCGGCGCCGCGCGGCCCGCACCGCGTCGAGGGCATGTTCCGGTTCGGAGTGCACGGTCCCGGCCAGCAGCGCGGCCGAGGGATCGGCCGGATCGATCAGAGGCACCGGCAGGGCGGCGGCGATATCGCGGGCGGCGAGACTCTTGTCGCGGACCACACCGTCGGCGTAGACGTCGGTCTGCCCGATCAGCTCGTCGGTGCCGAAACTGGTACGCGGCGGGCTGAACACCGTCGAGAGCTGTGGATGTTCGGTACCGGTGTCGGTGGCCAGGATTTCGCGCAGCACACCCGCGAGCTGTGTGGTCATCACCCGGGCCGAGGGGAAACGGCGGGCCGGATCGGGATCGGTCGCGGTCAGCAACAGCCGATGCAGGAATTCGTAGCGAGCCAGCACCGGTTCGATGTCCGGATGCGGGATGCCGTCGGTGTAGCGGCCGGCGACCATCGGGATGTTCACGGTCAGCACCGCCAGAGTCCGGCCGACCGTGTAGATGTCGGTGGCCGCGGTGGGGCCGGTGGTGGCGATCTCGGGCGCCTGGAAACCCTTGGTGCCGTAGAGATTTCCGTACGAGTCGAAGGGAGCTGTCGCACCCAGGTCGATCAGTTTCACCTGGTCCTCGGTGACCATGATGTTGTCGGGCTTGAGGTCGTTGTAGGCCAGCTCGAGCGCGTGCAGATATTCCAGCGCGGGCAGGATCTCCAGGATGTAGGCGATCGCCTCCGGCACCGGCATCCGCTCCGGCCGCGGATGTGTGTCGAGCAGATCGCGCAGCGAACGTCCGCCCACGTACTCCATGACGATGTAGCCGATCGGCGAGCCGCCGGGCCCCGGATGTTCGACGAAGTTGTGAATTTTGACGATGCTCGGATGGGCCAGTTCGGCCAGATATTGCCGTTCGGCGACGGCGACCGCCTGGGCCTCGGCATCGCCGCCGTGCAGCAGGCCCTTCAACACGACCCAGCGGTCGCTGACATTGCGATCGATCGCGAGATAGATCCAGCCGAGTCCGCCGTGCGCGATACAGCCCTGGATCTCGTACTGTCCGGCGACGCGATCGCCGGCGCGCAGATAGGGACGGAAATCATAAGGGGCCCCGCAGTTGTCGCAGACTCCGACGGCAGTGGCGGCGTGGGCAGGCGTCGTGCGCCCGACCGGCCGGCCGCAGCGCCAGCAGTACCGCCGCCCCTCGGCCACCACCGGATCGGCGAGGACGGCCACCATCGGATCCATCTGCGGCACAGTGGGAATCGGCACCAGGCCGGCGCCCAGGCGGCGCACGGTCGGGCGGGAGCGGACCGTGCGCCCGCTGCGCCCGGTGGGGCGACTCGGCTCGCTCGCATCCGACGAGGTGTCGGAACCTCCGGTGCCGGTCGCGGCGGCAGCGGTGTCGGGGCCGGTGAAAGGCAGTGCGGCCGTGGATGTGTCGGCGCGCTGCGTGCCGGGGACGTTTTCTGTCCCGGAGGTGCGCTGGACCTCCGGGGTGCGTTGGGGCCCTGGGGTGCGTTGCGTGCCGGGGGTGTTCCGCGGCCCTGGGGGGTGCTGAGTTCCCGGGGTGCGCTGGGTCTGGAGGTGGTGCCGTGTCCCGGGAGTTCGCTGGGTTGGCGGCGGTTCCGGGGCATGCCGAGGCTGCGGTGTCGTCGGATTGTCGCCGGTATCCGGGGTGGACGTGAGCGACGTCGGCGGGGGATCGGATTCGGAGAATGCGTGGTGTTCGGACATCGATCAGTCCCGATAGGTCGGTTCCGGCGGTCCGGCCGCGGGACCCAGCGCGGGCGCCAGCCAATGCTGATAGAGCCGATCCCAGGTGCCGTCGGTGCGCAACCGCTGCAGGGTGGCATTCACGAATCGGACCATATCGTCGTTCCCCTTCGGCACGCCGACGCCGTAGGGTTCGTCGCTGAGGGCGGGACCCACCACCTCGGCGTAGGGATCCTGCGCCGCCAGCCCGGCGAGCAGCGCGTCGTCGGTGCTGACCGCGTCGACCTGGCGCTGCTGCAACACCACCAGACAGTCCGCCCAGGTCGGGACCGTCATGATCGCGGCCGTCGGCTGGATGTGCCGAATCCGGTCGAGGGAGGTGGTGCCGCCCACCGCGCATACGCGCTTCCCGGCCAGATCCGCCATCGAGCCGATGCCGGAGCCCTTCACGGCCAGCACGCGCTGATGCGACATCAGATACGCGGTGGAGAAGTCCACGCGCTGCCGTCGATCGCAGGTGATGGTCATGGTCTTCACCACGACGTCCACGCTGTGATCCTGCAGTGCCCGTTCGCGATCCGCCGAGCCGAGGATCCGATATTCGATGCGGCGCGGATCGCCGAACAGATCGCGCGCGATCTCGGCGGCGACGTCGACGTCGAATCCGGCCAGGGTGCCGCTGATCGGATCGCGGAAGCTGAACAGATTGCTGCCCGGGTCCAGGCCGACCAGCAAGCGCCCGCGCGCGCGGACGGCGTCGAGGGCCGGCCCGTGGTCGGCGCCGGGACGCAGGCTGGCGGTGGGATTGCCGCATTGTGGTTCGAGATCGGACGCGGGGGCCGACTGCGGTTGTGTCACAACGGCATTGGCGGGCAGCGGCGGTTCGGTGTAATTGCCGCTGCCGCCGGTGCGCGTGGTGGCCGGCGCACCGCCGCAGCCCCCGGCCAGCAGAGCCGATGCCGCCAATGCCGCTGCCGCGACCCGCCTCGCCCTCATCGGTACTCCCTCAAACGCGGCCACAACCCGGCCACCACGAACACCGCCGCCAGCGCGGCCAGCGTGAGTGCGCCCGGCGCCAGGAAATCCAGCGCACGCGCGGCATCGGATATCTCCCCGCGCAACGTATTTCGCGTTTCCCCCATGCCGGCGGCGAGCGCGGTGTCGAGGGTGTCGACGGCGGCGCTGGCCTGTGCCGGATCCGCGCCGATCGCCACCACGGTGGCCGCCGGGAAATCGCCGCGGCCCAGCGCGTCGTTCATCCGCTGATGTGCCGAGCGCCAACGGCCCAGTGCCGCATGGGCATTGCGCACATCGTCGGCCCCCGGTGCGTCGCCGCGATAGTGGGTGAGCAGATCGTCGAGCCGCGCGGTGGCGGTGTCGTAGATGTGGTCGTAGTCGCCGCTGGCATCGCGGCGCACCAGTTTCAGCGTCTCCGCCGCTCGCGCCTGCTGGGCGAGGATGCGGCTCTCGGTGAGCTGTGCGCCCGGGACCGCGCCGTCGTCGCGTCCCGAGCTGGTCGCCACCGCCGAGAACGATCCGGCGATCACCGTCCAGGCCAGCAGGATCAGCAGAATGCCCGAGGCCACCAGCAGCCCCGGATTGAGCACCCGATGCCAGCGCCGGGCCAGATAGAACTGCGCCGCCACCAGTGCGGCGAGGGTCAGGATCGGCAGTACGATCGCCGCCCACGGCGGCCGCACGTGCCGGCGCTGAGTCGCCGCGATCGCGGCGGACCGGTGCTCCTGCAACTCCTGTGCGGTCGGGAGCATGGTGGTCTGCATGAGATTCGACGCCTCACTCAGATAGGCGGCGCCGACGGGATGGCCTTCGCGATTGTTGGCGCGTGCGGTCTCGATCAGCCCGGTGTAGACCGGCAGTTCGGTGGCCACACCGGTGCGCAGGCGGGTGTCGGCGTCGGGCGTGGCCGAGCCGGGCGTCCCGGCGTTGTCGGACTGGGCCACCAGTTCCGCCGCGGCCTCACCGACCGCCTGGTCGTAGCGATCGCGCACCGGTTTCGGCTCCAGCCCGCCCGAGATGAAGGCGGTGCCCGCGGCCGCGTCGGCCACCGACAGCGAGGTGTAGAGATGCTGGGCGGAATTGGCGTCGGGTTCGGCCTCGTCGAGCAGATAGTCCAGGGCGTGCTGGCGGTTGCCCACCTCGCCCGAGGTGACGGCGCCCGCGACCAGGCACAGCCCGAGCAGCAGCAGGCCCAGCGCGATCAGCCGGGCGGGGGACGAGCGCGCGAACGCCCGGACATCGGTCGCGTCGAGCCGGCTGCGCACGGCGGCAGCCGCGGCCCGCGGGGACAGCTCGTCGAGCTGCGAATGCCCGATTCGAGCCATGCCCACCTCCGTTCGTTCAGCGGGTTGCATTGTGCGGACTGAGCTTATTGTGGTCGTACCGGTACCGCCCGATATGTGTCGGTCACGACGGCGGTATCCGGAGGCCGGTGATCAGGACGCCGGCGCGGATCGGGACGAGGCGGAGCATGCGCGGTGACGGAGACGGCTTCTTGGAAAGCCCCGATGGGACGCGGCAGTGGGGCCTGTTCGGGGCCGCCGGACTGCTGCTGCGGGCACCCCGGCAGGGCGGCGGCGCGCTGGTGCTGCTGCAACATCGGGCGCCGTGGAGCCATCAGGGCGGAACGTGGGCGCTGCCCGGTGGTGCACGCGACAGTCATGAGACCAGCGTGCACGCTGCGGTGCGCGAGGCGCAGGAAGAAGCCGGAATCGATCCGGACGCGGTGCGGGTGCGCGGCAGCCGGGTGACAAGTACCGCGGACTCGGGCTGGACCTACACCACCGTGGTGGCCGATGTGTCGGAAACCTTGGCTACCACGGCAAATCGCGAAAGTGCGGAGCTGGCGTGGGTTCCGGAGGAGGAGGTCGACGCCCGGCCGCTGCATCCCGGATTCGCCGCCGCATGGCCCGGGTTGCGGGCGGCCGCGGCCCGGCTCGAACTCGACGGCCTCGCCGAGGCGGCCGCCATCGCGGCAGCGCTGCCGCGCACGGTCGACCTCGCCGAACGCGGATTCCTGTGGCTGGACGCCCACGACTTCGCCGCGCCGACCGCCCGGATCGCCCAGCGCGAGAACGGATCCGGCGGATTCGTGCGGTACCAGGAAACGCTGGTCCTGACCCTGGACCAGGTGCTTGGCTGAACGCCGTGTGTGAATAGCCGTGTCCTCCCCATGTGTACGGCTGTGGATCAGTTCGCCGCGTTCTCCAGCAGCCGCTGTTTGAGTTCGCGGGCGGCGGCCTGGGGGTCGCGCGCCGCGGTGATGGCACGCACCACGACCACCCGGTCGGCGCCGGCCGCGAGCACCTCCGGCAGGCGGTCGCGATCGATACCGCCGATCGCGAACCACGGCCGGGTCGGATGCGACTCCGCGGTCGACCGCACCAGCTCGATACCCGCCGCGGTGCGGCCCGGTTTCGTCGGGGTATTCCACACCGGCCCGGTGCAGAAGTAGTCGATGTGTTCGTCGACGACCGCGAGTCCGGCCTGATTGCGATTGTGGGTGGACCGGCCGATCACCACATCGGGTCCGACGATCCGGCGGGCGTACCAGGGCGGCAGGTCGCCCTGGCCCAGATGCAGCACGTCGGCGCCGGCGGCCAGCGCGATATCGGCGCGATCGTTGACGGCGACGAGCGCGCCGTGGCGGCGGGCGGCGGCCTTCAGTTCGGCCAGCGCACCGAGTTCGGCACCGGCCTCGAGCGGCCCGAACTTCGCCTCGCCGGCCGAACCCTTGTCACGCAGCTGGATGATGTCGACGCCGCCGGAGAGCGCCGCCTCGGCGAACGCGGCCAGATCACCGGTATCGCGCCGGGCGTCGGTGCACAGGTAGAGCCGGGCCGAGGCCAGGCGTTCGCGCGGTGCCATCGGGCGTTGCGGTTGGGACGGTTGCACGGCTTCGACCGTAGCCGCGCTACCGTGGAGAGGCGAAACAAGAGGGCATTCCCGCAGCGATGGCGGCCGCGCGGGAACGCCGATTTCCCGGTGTCGGCCGTGCACGGCGCGGTGCGTGCGAGTCCGGGACCCGAGCGAGGTGGAGTGATGCGAAGTCTGGCCGTCGTGGGTGGGGGTGTGATCGGTCTGGCGGTGGCCTGGCGGGCCGCCGAACAGGGCTGGTCGGTGACGATTCTCGATCCCGGCGTGGGGTCCGGCGCGTCCTGGGTCGCGGGCGGCATGCTCGCCCCGCTCTCGGAGGGCTGGCCCGGCGAGGACGATCTGCTCGAATTCGGTGCGGCCTCGCTGCGGCGGTGGCCGGAATTCGGCGCGCGGCTGCGCGAGGCCACCGGGGTCGACGTCTTCGTGGCCGAACAGACCCTCACCCTCGCGCTGGACGCGGCCGACGCCGCCGACCTGCGCACGATCGCCGACTTCTGCGGCACCCACGGATATCCGATGCGCGTGCTCGACCGGGCCGGGGTCCGCGCGATCGAGGCCGGTCTGTCGCGCACCGTCCGGGCCGGCCTGCTCGCCGTGGACGAACCCGCGGTGGACAACCGCCTGCTCCTCGACGCCCTCCGTCGCGGTTGTGCACAGGCCGGTGTGCGCATCGAGCCCGTGTCGGTGGCGGCGGTGGACGAACTCGACCACGACCGGATCGTGCTGGCCGCGGGTTCGGCCAGCGCCCGGCTGTGGGATCTGCCGGTGCGGCCGGTCAAGGGCGAGATCCTGCGGTTGCGCCGGCGCCCGGGCACCCCGCCGCCGCCGTCCTCGGTGATCCGCGCGCGGGTGCACGGCCGGCCGGTCTATCTGGTCCCGCGCGCCGACGGCCTGGTGGTCGGCGCCACCCAGTACGAGGCCGGATTCGACACCACCGTGACCGTCGCGGGGGTCCGCGATCTGATCGCCGACGCGGAGGCGGTGTGGCCGGCCCTCGGCGAATACGAACTGGCGGAGGCCGCCGCGGGCGGACGTCCCGGCACTCCCGACAATCTGCCGCTGATCGGATGGCTCTCGGATCGGGTGATCGCCGCCACCGGGCACGGCCGCAACGGCATCCTCGGTGTACCGATCACCGTCGACGCGGTGGCGGCGCTGCTGGCCGGAGACGTCCTCGCCGAGGCGAAGGCCGCCGATCCGCACCGCTTCGCCACCGCCGAGACCGCTACTCCCGCATCATCATCAGGAGGTAACCAGTGACCGCGCAACCGAGTTCCGCGTCCACATCGATCCCCATCGGCGTCACGGTGAACGGCACCGAACACGTCTTCGCGGAGCCGCTCACCGTCCGGGAACTGCTCGAGCGGCTCGAACTGCCGTGCCGCGGCGTCGCCCTGGCGGTCGACGGTGCGCTGTTCCCGAAGTCGCGGTGGGACGAGCCGGTCGGCCGCGGCTGGGAGATCGAGGTCCTGACGGCGGTGCAGGGTGGCTGACAGGTCGGGTACCGGACCGCTACCGGCCGAGCCGCTGCGGATCGCGGATCGCGAATTCGGCTCCCGGCTGATCATGGGCACCGGCGGGGCGGAGAATCTAGCGGTGCTCGAGGAGGCGCTGGTCGCCTCCGGCACCGAATTGACCACGGTCGCCATGCGCCGCATCGACGCCGCGGGCGGAACGGGCGTGCTCGACCTGCTCAAACGCCTCGACATCGCCCCGCTGCCGAATACCGCCGGCTGCCGCACCGCGGCCGAGGCGGTGCTCACCGCGCAGCTGGCGCGCGAGGCGCTGGAGACCGACTGGGTGAAACTCGAGGTCATCGCCGACGAACGCACGCTGCTGCCCGACGCCATCGAATTGGTCTCGGCCGCAGAGCAATTGGTCGACGACGGCTTCGTGGTGCTGCCCTACACCACCGACGATCCGGTGCTCGCGCGACGCCTGGAGGATGCCGGCTGCGCGGCGGTCATGCCGCTCGGTTCGCCGATCGGCACCGGCCTCGGTATCGGCAATCCGCACAATATCGAGATGATCGTCGAGGCCGCCGGGGTTCCGGTCGTGCTGGACGCGGGAATCGGCACGGCGAGTGACGCGGCGCTGGCGATGGAACTCGGCTGTTCGGCGGTGTTGCTCGCGACCGCCGTCACCCGGGCCCGGCATCCGGCTCGGATGGCGAGGGCGATGGCCGCCGCGGTGCAGGCCGGTCATCTGGCGCGCCACGCCGGGCGTATCCCCAAGCGGTTCTGGGCCCAGGCGTCCTCACCCGCGGTGTGAACACGGGGATGTCCCCAGGTCGCGGCTGGGTGAGCCCACCGGGACCCTAGGGGTCCCCCTCATCCTCGAGGATGACCGGACTCGCGACCTGTGAGCGATGGTCGCGTGCCGTTTTCTCGGGAAGACTGGTGCCCATGATCGAATGCAGAGGTCTTACCAAGCGCTTCGGTGCGACCGTTGCCGTCGAGAACCTGTCGTTCACCGTCACCCCCGGCAAGGTGACCGGGTTCCTCGGCCCGAACGGCGCCGGTAAGTCGACCACCATGCGGATGATCCTCGGCCTGGATCAGCCCACCGCCGGGACGGCGTTCATCCAGGGCAAGCGCTACCGCGAGCTGGATCATCCGTTGCGCACGGTCGGTGCCCTGCTGGATGCCAAGTGGGTCCATCCGAACCGGTCGGCTCGCTCGCATCTGCGCTGGATGGCCGCCACCAACGACATTCCGGCCGGCCGGGTCGAAGAGGTGCTGCGGCTGGTGGGCCTGACCGAGGTGGCCAACAAGAAGGCCGGTGGCTTCTCACTCGGCATGTCGCAGCGGCTCGGCCTGGCCGGGGCGCTGCTCGGCGATCCGCCGGTACTGCTGTTCGACGAACCGGTCAACGGCTTGGACCCCGAGGGCATTCTGTGGATCCGGCGGTTCATGCAGCGGTTGGCCGCCGAGGGGCGCACCGTGCTGGTGTCGAGCCATCTGCTGTCGGAAATGGCGCAGACCGCCGACCATCTGGTCGTGATCGGGCGCGGCAGGCTGATCGCCGACACCGACACCAAGGATTTCATCGCGAAGTCGTCGGAATCGACCGTGCGGGTGCGCAGTCCGCAGCTGGACGAGCTGCGCAGCCTGCTCACCTCGAACGGGATGACCGTGCGCGAGGACGGCAGCGCGGCCGACCGGGAAGGGGCGATCGACACCGCCCCCGCCCTGGTGGTGGTCGGGGAAACCAGCGACGCCATCGGCAAATTGGCGGGCGCGAACAGCATCACCCTGTATGAGCTTGCGCCGCAACAGGCTTCGCTCGAGGAGGCGTTCATGCGGATGACCGGAGGTGCGGTGCAGTACCACGGTGAGGGCATCGAGCAGGCGATGGGAGGTGCGCTCTGATGGGTGTCGTCACCGCGGAGCGGATCAAACTCACCTCGACCCGGTCGCCGTGGTGGTGTTCGGCGATCGTCGTGGCGCTGGGCCTGGGCATGGCCGCTCTGTTCGCGGCCGTATCGCGGGCGAGTATGGGCCACGAGAACGAAACCACGCTGACCACCGCCGGCGCCACGGTCGGTGTCTCCGGATTCGGCGTCATGGTCCTGATGATCATGGCCGCCCTCACCGTGACCAGTGAATACCGTTTCGGCATCATCCGGACCACGTTCCAGGCGACCCCGAACCGATCGCTGGTCCTCACCACCAAGGCCCTGCTGACCGGCGCCTACGCGGCGGTGCTGACCTTCGTGCTGGGCATGCTGGCCTATCTCATCGCGAAGCCGCTGGCCGGCGATGCGGGGCGGCAGATGAGTCTGAGCTCGGACGCCGATTGGCGCGCGCTCTACGGACTGGCGATCTATGCCTTCCTGGCGGTGGTCCTGTCGGTCGGCATCGGCGCCCTGGTGCGGCAGTCGGCCGCGGCGATCTCGCTGATCGTGTTGTGGCCCTTGCTGATCGAGACGTTGCTGGGTAGTTTCGGCAGCTTCGGCCGCACCGTGCAGCCGTTCCTGCCCTTCGCCAACATCAACCGGTTCCTCGGCGAGGACACCTCCTCCGCGGCGCACTGGCACTGGGGGCCGTGGGGCGGACTGGTCTACTTCGTCGTCTTCGTGCTGGTCGTCTTCGGTGCCGCGCTGATCGTGGTCGATCGCCGCGACGCCTGATCCACAACCTCATACCTGCCCGCTCCCGGGCGTTCACCCTCGCGTAGCCCGGGAACGGGAGGGCGGTCCTGTCGGGGGACTGCTATCCCGGTCACAGCCGCCACTGCCCGGCGAATGTGACGATCACCGGCCCGATGTGCAGCCGTTTCGCGCTGTGCATCGGGCCGGTGTGCTGTGTGCAAAGCCTTCGTTGCCTGTGAATACGCACTGTCGTGTTGGGGGCCGGTGATTAGTGGGGAGGGCGGCACGACGGGCCGGCGCAGCGATGCACCGAAGGTGTATTACCTTGTGCTGTATTGTATTTCGTGTGGCGGAGGTCGTGCGGTACACGTATCGGTTGCGCCCCGGCGCCGTCGCGGAGCGGGTGCTGATCTCTGAGTGGCATCGGTGCCGATTCCTGTGGAACGAGGCGGTGCACCAACAGAGAACCGGCTCGAAACCGACTTTCGGCCGGTTGTCGAGGATGCTAACCGAGGCGCGTGCCCGTAACACCTGGCTGAGGGAAGGCTCTCAGGTCGCGCAGCAGCAAACTCTGCGAGATTTCGCGCGTGCTCTTGGTCACTCGTTCACTGTGAATGGGCGCGGTAGGCCGGTGCGTAAGTCCCGCAAGCATTCATTGCCGTCGCTGGAGTACACCACGCGCGGTTTCTCGGTCACCGACGGTCGGCTCCGATTGCCTGGCAAGGTGTTGATTCCGATCGTATGGTCGCGTGAGCTGCCGTCCGAGCCGACGTCGGTCCGGGTCTATTGCGACTCGCTGGGGCACTGGTACGCCTCGTTCGTGGTGCGCCGTGAGGTCAGGCCCATGCCGTCCGCGACGGGCACGATCGGTATCGATTGGGGAGTCTCCACAACCGCGACCACAACCGATGCCGCCTATGATCTGCCTTACGGCGGCCACCGAAAGCGGTGCGCCGCTGAACTCGCTCGTGCGCAACGCAAAATGGCTCGGCGCCGACGGCCGCGCGGCCACAGCCCGAGCAATGGCTATCAGCGGGCGCGGCGGGAGGCGGCCCGTCTGCACAAGAAGGCGGCGCGGCAGAATGTGCATGCAGCGCGGGTGTGGGCTCGGCGGATTGTTGCTGACCACCACACGATCGCAGTTGAGGATTTCAGGCCCAATTTTCTGTCCCGCTCCACGATGGCGCGAAAGGCGGCTGATGCCGCGATCGGGATCGCGAAACGGGAGGTGATCGAGCGTGGCAAGCGGGCGGGCCGGAAGGTGGTGCTGGTTCCGCCTGCCTATACGACGATGACCTGCGGGAGCTGTGGTGCGAGAGCCAAGCAGCGGCTCGCGTTGGATGAACGTGTGTTCCGGTGCGGTGCTTGCGGGCACATCGCCGACCGGGACCGCAACGCCGCCCGAGTGATTCTGGCGGCCACGGTAGAGCTCGACCGTGCCAGTGATGACGATGTAAGACGTTGGTGTCCTCCCTTCGAGGTCAGCGATGCTGTCCGAGCTGAAAATCCCCCGGCCTCGACCGTGGGGAAGAGTTAATGGCTACGCTCGGGATGTGAGCGAAAGACCTTCCGGCGACGGCGAAAACGCGTCCCGCGCAGCCCGTCCCGGAGATGCGCGAGACCGCACGGGCGGTTCGGGGTCGCGTCGCAACGGCACCGCCGGTAGGCGGGGCAAAAGGGGGACCGGTTCCGGTGCGGACAACCGTCGAAACGGCGAGGCAGATCGTCGAAACGCCCAGGCCGATCGTCGAAACGCTGAGGCCGAGGCCGGCGACACGACACGAGCCGATACGGTGCTGCCGGTCGACCGGCCCGAATCCGGGGTCGATCCCGGGCTCGATCCGGATGTCGAGATTGTGATTCCGCTCACGTCGGCCGACGAGGCCGAATCTCGCCTGCGCTCGTTCGGCCGGCGTCGAACCGATCAGCTGTCCTCGTTGATGGCCGCGGCCAATCAGCGGGCCGACGTCATCGGCGTGATTCGCAAGGCGCGCGAGAGCCTGCCCGGCGATCCCGCATTCGGCGACCCGCTGTCGCTGTCCGGCCCCGGCGGCGCGCGGGCGGTGGCTCGCGCGGCCGACAAGATCGTGGGCGACAATCCCAGTGCGGCCAAGGAACTGGGTCTGGGCGCGCTGCAGGTCTGGCAGGCGATGCTGGAGCGTGTCGGCCGCGGTAAGGGCAATGCGGAGATCACGGTGGTCTTCACCGACCTCGTGGCGTTCTCCCGTTGGTCGCTGTCTGCCGGTGACGAGGCGACGCTGGAGCTGTTGCGGCGGGTGGCGAGGGCCATCGAACCGCCGATCGTCGATCGGGGCGGTCAGGTCGTCAAGCGCATGGGCGACGGGGTGATGGCGGTCTTCGCCTCCCCGGACAGTGCCGTGCGCGCGGTGCTGACCGCGAAGAAGAATCTGGACCGGGTCGAGGTGGCGGGATATCGGCCGCGCATGCGGGCGGGCCTGCACACCGGGACGCCGCGCGAGATCGGCGGCGACTGGCTGGGCGTGGACGTCACCATCGCCGCGCGGGTGATGGAAGCCGGCGGCAACGGCAATACGATGATCTCGGAGACCACGCTCGAAGCGCTGGAGCCGAGCACACTCGAGGAACTCGAGGTCGCGGCCAAGCCCTATCGGCGCAGCATGTTCGCCGCACCGCTCAACGGCGTTCCGGAGGGGATGCGCATCTTCCGGCTCGCCGGAGATTAGACGCCGGGCGGTCTACCACCATGTGACCACGCCGACGACCGCGAGGACCGCGCAGACGCCCAGCATCACCGACAGCACCCGAGAGTTCTTCCACATGGTGAAGGCGCCGCCGACCAGGAATCCGGCCACGGCCAGCAGGAGTACGACGATCACGGAATTGGACACCCTGCCATCTTGCCCGGCGGCTCGCGGACCTCGGGCACCGGCCGGTTCCGCCGGTCCGCGGTAGCCGCCGGGCAAGCCGGCGGTACGGTTCGCGGTGTACCCGATCGGGCCACGTTCGGGCCGGTCGCGCGGCGCCGCGCCGTGTCTACCTGCGGTTTCCCCAATTAACAAGCACGCAGGCTTGATTTTTTCCATACCCGATGTGACCCTGGAACCCGACGCAGCGAAGGCGCTGCGGCAGGCACGTCGCATGAGGAGGCGCCGCGCAGATGACGAGTCTCGGCGCCGACCCGGAGGTCCTCCGGATCGGCAACTGTTCCGGCTTCTACGGCGACCGGTTGAGCGCGATGCGCGAGATGCTCGAGGGCGGGCAACTCGACGTGCTC
This sequence comes from Nocardia elegans NBRC 108235, assembly GCF_001612845.1. Taxonomy (GTDB): domain Bacteria; phylum Actinomycetota; class Actinomycetes; order Mycobacteriales; family Mycobacteriaceae; genus Nocardia; species Nocardia nova. Next base: position 18,945 of record NZ_BDBF01000039.1, read on the forward strand.
ACCGGTGACTATCTCGCCGAACTGACCATGCTGATCCTCGGCCGCGACCGGATGAAGGATCCGGCCCTCGGCTATGCCAAGACCTTCGTGCGGCAACTCGAGGACTGCATGGGCCTGGCTCTCGAACGCGGCGTGCGCATCGTCGCGAACGCGGGCGGACTCAATCCGGCCGGATCGGCGCAGCGGATCGCTGAGGTGGCCGACAAGCTCGGCCTCACACCGAAGATCGCCTACGTCGAAGGTGACGACCTGTTGCCGCGCGCCCAGGAACTGGGCTTGGGCGCACCGCTCACCGCCAACGCCTACCTCGGCGCGTGGGGTATCGCCGAGGCGCTGAACGCGGGGGCCGATATCGTCGTCACCGGCCGGGTCACCGACGCCTCCGTGGTCGTCGGACCGGCGGCCGCCCACTTCGGCTGGGCCCGAGACGATTTCGACGCCCTCGCCGGTGCGGTGGTCGCCGGGCACGTCATCGAATGCGGCACGCAGGCCACCGGCGGCAACTTCGCGTTCTTCACCGAGATCGAAAATCTCGACCGGCCCGGCTTCCCGATCGCCGAGGTACGCCGCGACGGCAGCAGCGTCATCACCAAACACGCGAACACCGGTGGCGCGGTCACCGTCGACACCGTCGAAGCGCAGCTGATGTACGAGATCCAGAGCGCGCGCTACGCCGGACCCGACGTTACCGCCCGCCTCGACAGCATCCGGCTCGCCGCCGACGGTGACGACCGAGTGCTGATCAGCGGCGTGACCGGTGAGGCGCCGCCGCCGCGGCTGAAGGTCTCGCTGAACACCCTGGGCGGCTTCCGCAACGAGATGACGTTCGTGCTGACCGGACTCGACATCGAGGCCAAAGCCGCACTGGCGCAACGGCAGTTGGAAAGCTGGCTGCCGGTGCGTCCGGCCGAACTCGACTGGTCGCTGTCGCGGCTGGATCGTCCCGATGCCGAGACCGAGGAGCAGGCCAGCGCGCTGCTGCGCTGCGTGGTCCGCGATCCCGACCCGAACAAGGTGGGACGCGCGTTCTCCAGCGTCGCAGTCGAATTGGCGCTGGCCAGCTATCCCGGCTTCACCATGACCACACCGCCCGGAAACGGTGCGCCCTACGGCGTCTACACCGCGGGCTATGTCGACGCGGCCGAGGTCGCGCACACGGCGGTGCTCCCCGACGGCTCGCGCGTGGCGATCGCCCCGCCCGCGCAGACCCGGGAACTGGACGAGGTGGCCGAACCCGAGCTGCCGCAGCCCCTGCCGCCCGGTGAAACCCGCCGGGTCCCACTGGGTTCCATCGCTCTCGCCCGCAGCGGTGACAAGGGCGGAAACGCCAATATCGGGGTCTGGGTACGCACCGACGACCAGTGGCGCTGGCTGGTGCACACCCTCACCGTCGACACGCTGCGGGCGCTGCTGCCGGAGACCGCGAAGCTCACCGTCACCCGGCACGTCCTGCCGAATCTGCGCGCGGTGAACTTCATCGTCGAGGACCTGCTCGGCCTCGGCGTCGCCTACCAGGCCCGATTCGATCCGCAAGCCAAGGGACTCGGCGAATGGCTGCGGTCCCGCCACCTCGACATACCTGTGGAGTTACTACCGTGACCAGTGTCTGGGAGACGCCGGAGCGGCGTGAATTACGCGCTACCGTACGAGGTTTCGCCGAGCGCGAGGTGCTGCCCTTCCTGGACGAGTGGGAGCGGGCCGGCGAGATCCCCCGCGAACTGCACAAAAAGGCGGGCGCGCTCGGACTGCTCGGGATCCAGTTTCCGGAGGCGGTCGGCGGCGCGGGCGGCGACGGCATCGACGCCGCGATCGTGGCCGAGGAGATGCACTACGCCGGCTGCTCGGGCGGACTGTTCGCATCCCTGTTCACCTGCGGTATCGCGGTGCCGCACATGGCCGCGTCCGGCAACGCCGAACTGATCGAACGCTGGGTGAAGCCCACCCTGGCGGGGGAGAAGATCGGCTCACTGGCCATCACCGAACCCGGTGGCGGCTCCGACGTCGGCCACCTCACCACCAGCGCGGTCCGCGACGGCGACGAGTACGTGGTCAACGGGTCGAAGACCTTCATCACCTCCGGCGTGCGCGCCGACTACGTTGTGACGGCCGTGCGCACGGGCGGGCCCGGCGCCTCCGGTGTCTCGCTGCTGCTGGTGGAGAAGGACCGGCCCGGCTTCACCGTCAGCCGCAAGCTGGAGAAGATGGGCTGGCTGGCCTCCGATACCGCCGAATTGTCCTATGTCGACGTACGCGTGCCGGTGTCGAATCTGGTGGGCGCGGAGAACTCCGGATTCGCCCAGATCGCACAGGCTTTCGTCAGCGAGCGGGTAGGGCTGGCGGTGCAGGCCTACGGGCATGCGCAGCGCTGCCTGGATCTGACCCTGCGGTGGTGCCGCGACCGCGAGACCTTCGGCCGTCCGCTCATCAGCCGGCAGGCGGTGCAGAACACGCTGTCGGAGATGGCGCGCCGCATCGACGTCGCCCGCGTCTACACCCGGCATGTGGCCGAACGCGCGGCGGACGGGGAAACCGATCTGATCGCCGAGGTGTGCTTCGCCAAGAACACCGCGGTGGAGACCGCGGAATGGGTTGCCCACCAAGCGGTTCAGTTGTTCGGCGGCCTGGGCTACATGCGCGAATCCGAGGTGGAGCGCCACTACCGCGATGTGCGCATCCTCGGCATCGGCGGCGGCACCAACGAAATCCTGACCAGCCTCGCGGCCAAGCGATTGGGGTACCGATCTTGAGCACTCTCCGTACAGCCATCGACCCGGATTCGGCGGACTACCGCGCCGCCGCCGACGCCATGACCGAGAAATTGGCCGAGGTCGAAGCCGAATACGCCAAGAACATCGCGGGCGGTGGCCCGGACAAGATGGCGCGCCACCGCAAGCGCGGCAAGCTCACCGCGCGCGAGCGCATCGAACTGCTCATCGACGAGGATTCGCCGTTCCTGGAACTGGCGCCGCTGGCCGCCTGGGGCAGCGAATTCCACGTGGGCGCCTCGGTGATCGCCGGAATCGGCATCGTGGAGGGCGTCGAATGCATGATCGTCGCCCCGGATCCGACCGTGCGCGGCGGCACGTCGAATCCGTGGACGCTGCGGAAGAACCTGCGCATGAACGACATCGCGCTGGAGAACCGGCTTCCGGTGATCGGCCTGGTGGAATCCGGCGGCGCCGATCTGCCGACGCAGAAGGAGGTGTTCGTCCCGGGCGGTCGCATGTTCCGTGACCTCACCCGACTCTCCGCGGCCGGAATCCCCACCATCGCATTGGTTTTCGGCAACTCTACCGCCGGCGGCGCCTACATTCCCGGCATGTCCGACTACACCGTCATGATCAAGGAACGCTCCAAGGTGTTCCTCGGCGGTCCGCCGCTGGTCAAGATGGCGACCGGTGAGGAGTCCGACGACGAATCGCTTGGCGGAGCCGAGATGCACGCCCGCACCTCGGGTCTGGCCGACTATCTCGCCGCCGACGAACAGGACGCCATCCGGATCGGCCGTTCCATCGTGCGACGGCTGAACTGGCGCAAGACCGGACCCGCCCCGCGACCGCGCGCCGAGGTGATCGAACCGCTCTACGATTCCGAGGAACTGCTCGGCATCGTGCCCACCGACCTGAAGATTCCGTTCGACCCGCGCGAGGTCATCGCCCGGGTGGTGGACGGATCCGATTTCGACGAATTCAAACCGCTCTACGGTTCCAGCCTGGTGACCGGCTGGGCGGAGCTGCACGGCTATCCGGTCGGCATTCTCGCCAACGCCCGCGGTGTGCTGTTCTCCGAGGAGGCGCAGAAGGCCGCGCAGTTCATCCAGCTGGCGAATCAGTCGAACACCCCACTGCTGTTCCTGCACAACACCACCGGCTACATGGTGGGTAAGGAATACGAGCAGAAGGGCATCATCAAACACGGCGCGATGATGATCAACGCCGTCTCCAATTCGAAGGTGCCGCATATCTCGCTCCTGATGGGCGCCTCCTACGGGGCCGGGCACTACGGCATGTGCGGGCGCGCCTACGATCCGCGCTTCGTCTTCGCCTGGCCCAGTGCGAAATCCGCCGTCATGGGCGGTGCGCAGCTCGCGGGCGTGATCTCCATCGTGGGCCGGGCCGCCGCCGAAGCACGCGGCCAGGCGTTCGACGAGGAGGCCGACAAGGGCATGCGCGCGATGATCGAGGCCCAGATCGAGGCCGAATCGCTGCCGATGTTCATGTCGGGCCGGCTCTACGACGACGGCGTCATCGACCCCCGCGACACCCGCACGGTATTGGGAATGGCGTTGTCGGCCATCCACAATGCCCCGATCAAGGGCGCCGAGGGCTTCGGCGTCTTCCGGATGTGAGGTCTGAGATGACAGTAGGGCCGATCACGAACGTCCTGGTCGCCAACCGCGGGGAGATCGCCCGTCGGGTGTTCGCGACCTGCCGGCGCATGGGCGTCGCCACGACCGCGGTGTATTCCGACGCGGATGCGAACGCACCGCATGTGGCCGAGGCCGATGCGGCGATCCGGCTGCCCGGCAACACCCCCGCCGAGACCTATCTGCGCGGCGATCTGATCATCGAAGCCGCCCGTGCCGCGGGCGCCGACGCGATCCATCCCGGCTACGGCTTCCTCTCCGAGAACGCGGAATTCGCGCGTCAGGTGATCGATGCGGGCCTGGCATGGGTGGGCCCGCCGGTCGCGGCCATCGAGCAGATGGGTTCGAAGGTCGAATCCAAGAAGATGATGGACGCCGCGGGCGTTCCGGTGCTGGCCGAACTCGATCCGGCCGAGGTCACCGCGGACATGCTGCCCGTGCTGATCAAGGCGTCGGCCGGAGGTGGCGGGCGCGGTATGCGTGTGGTCCGCTCGCCGGCGGACCTGCCGGAACAGCTCGAGGCCGCCCGGCGCGAGGCCGAATCGGCCTTCGGCGATCCGACGGTGTTCTGCGAGCGCTACCTGGAAACCGGCCGCCATATCGAGGTGCAGGTGATGGCCGACACCCACGGCCGGGTCTGGGCGGTGGGCGAGCGCGAATGTTCCATTCAGCGGCGGCATCAGAAGGTCGTCGAGGAAGCGCCGTCGCCGCTGGTGGAGCGGGTCGACGGGATGCGGGAGCGGTTGTTCGAGGCGGCTCGTCTCGCCGCCGAGGCGATCGGCTACGAGGGTGCGGGCACGGTCGAATTCCTCGCCGACGAGCAGGGCGATTTCTTCTTCCTGGAGATGAACACCCGCCTGCAGGTGGAACATCCGGTCACCGAATGCACCACCGGGCTGGATCTGGTCCGGCTGCAGCTACAGGTGGCGCAGGGCTACCGGCTGCCGCAGGACCCGCCGCCCCTGCGCGGCCACTCCATCGAGGTGCGGCTGTACGCGGAGGATCCGGCGCACGACTGGCAGCCGCAGAGCGGCACGGTGCATCGCATCGAATTCGCCCCGGGTACAGTCGAATTCGCCGTGCTGTCCGAGCCCGGTCTGCGGCTGGACTCCGGTGTGGTGGACGGTTCGGCGGTCGGGGTGTTCTACGACCCGATGCTGGCCAAGGTCATCTCCTACGCCGACACCCGCGAGGAAGCGGCGCATCTGCTGGCGACCGCCTTGCAGCGGGCCCGCATTCACGGTCTGGTCACCAACCGCGACCTGCTGGTCCGGGTACTGCGCCATCCGGCCTTCCTCGCCGGTGATACCGATACCGCGTTCTTCGCCACGCACGGACTGGAAAACCTTGCCGCGCCGCTGGTTTCGGCGGACGACGAGGCGCTGTCCATCGTCGCGGCGGCGCTGGCGGACGCGGCCGCCAACCGAGCGCGGGCGCGCGTCGGCGCGGGGCTGCCCAGCGGATGGCGCAATCTGCCCTCGCAGGCGCAGAGCAAGTCCTACGAGAGCCGGGTGTCGGGGACGCACGAGGTGCGCTACCGCCTGACCCGCTCCGGGCTCGAGGTCGAGAGCCATGCGGGACTCGAACTGATCGAGGCCACACCGGATGTCGTGGTCCTGGGTGTGCCCGGCGAGCGTGGCTCGGTGCGGCGACGGTTCGAGGTCGCTCGCTACGGCGACCTGGTGTCCGTCGATTCGCCGCTCGGCCCGGTCGCGGTGCGCCGGCTCCCGCGCTTCTCGGACCCGGCCGACCAGGTCGCCGAGGGGTCGTTGCTGGCGCCGATGCCGGGTTCGGTGATCCGGCTGGGCGCCGAGGTCGGCGCCGCCGTCGAGAAGGGACAGCCGATTCTCTGGCTCGAGGCCATGAAGATGGAACACACCATCGCCGCCCCGGCGGCCGGTGTGCTCACCGAACTGAATGTGGTTGCCGGACAACAGGTCGACGTCGGCGCCGTGCTGGCGGTCGTCCACGCCGAAACCACCTCCGCACCGGCCGAAGTCACCGCCGGATAGCCGCCCACAACAGGAGAATTTCCATGAGTTTCATCGAAACCGACGAACAGAAGCAGTTGCGGGCCGCCGTCGCCAAGCTCGCCGCGAAGTACAACTACCGCGACTACGTCTCCGCGAAGGCGCGCCGCAACGAACCGCTGGACGAATTGTGGGACGAGGCCGGCAAACTCGGCTTCCTCGGCGTGAACCTGCCGGAGGAGTACGGCGGCGGTGGCGCTGGAATCTACGAGCTGGCGCTGGTGATGGAGGAACTGGCCGCCCAGGGCGCCGGCCTGCTGCTGATGGTGGTCTCGCCCGCGATCTGCGGCACCATCATCACCAAGTACGGCACCGAGGAGCAGAAGCAGTACTGGCTGACCAAGCTGGCCGACGGCTCGTCGAAGATGGTGTTCGGCATCACCGAACCCGACGCCGGCTCCAACTCGCACAACATCACCACCACCGCGCGGCGCGACGGCGGTGACTGGATCCTGAACGGCCGCAAGATCTTCATCTCCGGTGTGGATCAGGCCGAGGCGGTGCTAATCGTCTCGCGCACCGAGGATTCCAAGACCGGCAAGTTGAAGCCGGCCCTGTTCATCGTCCCGACCGATACTCCCGGCTTCCAGAAGAACCGCCAGGAGATGGACATCATCGAGCCGGACAACCAGTTCACGCTGTTCCTCGACGATGTGCGGCTGCCCGGCAGCGCACTGGTGGGCCAGGAGGACGCCGCCATCGCGCAGCTGTTCGCCGGTCTGAATCCCGAGCGCATCATGGGTGCGGCGATGGCGGTGGGCATGGGCCGCTACGCCATCGACCGGGCCGTCGAATACGCCCGGGAGCGGCAGGTCTGGAAGACGCCGATCGCGGCGCACCAGGGCATTTCGCATCCGCTGGCCCAGGTGAAGATCGAACTCGAACTGGCCAAGCTGATGATGCAGAAGGCCGCGGTCCTCTACGATTCCGGCGACGACTTCGGTGCCGCGGAGGCCGCCAACATGGCGAAATACGCCGCGGCGGAGGCGAGCATCAAGGCCCTGGATCAGTCCATCCAGACGCACGGTGGTTCGGGCCTGACCGCGGATATCGGCCTCGCGGGCATGCTCGGCGCCGCCCGGATCGCGCGGGTAGCGCCGGTGAGCCGGGAAATGATCCTGAACTTCGTCTCCCAGCATTCGCTGGGCCTGCCGAAGTCGTACTGAGCGGCGCCCTGTCCGGGCCGCCCCTGCGCGGCCCGGCGGAGACATACCCACCCGAACCGGACGAGGAGGAACGCACGTGAGCGAAACCACCGGCACCGAAACCGGTACCGAGATCACCGAAACCGGCGGCACCGAAACGCCTTTCGTGCGATACGAGGTGCGCGACGGCTTCGCGGTGCTCACGCTGGATTCACCGCACAATCGGAATGCGTTGTCCTCGAAGCTGGTTCGGGAGCTGCTCGACGGACTGCGCAAGGCCGGCGCCGACGAGCAGGCCCGCGGGGTGATCCTCGCCCACACCGGTAATACGTTCTGCGCCGGCGCGGATCTCAAGGAGGCGCTCGACGCCGATCCGGCCGCGGCCGCCGATATCCGCACCGGGTGGATGATCGACGTGCTGCGCGGCATCGTCGAACTGCACAAGCCGGTGGTCGCGCAGGTCGACGGCAATGTACGTGCGGGTGGGATGGGTATCGTCGGCGCCTGCGATATCGCGGTCGCCGGACCGTCGAGCAGTTTCGCGCTCACCGAGGCACGGCTGGGCCTGGCGCCGTTCATGATCTCGCTCACACTGCTGCCGCGGCTGACCTCCCGGGCCGCCGCCCGCTACTACCAGACCGGAGAGACCTTCGACGCGGCCGAGGCCGAGCGGATCGGGTTGATCACCGTCGCGGCCGCCGATGCCGCCGCCGAGGTGGCCCGCCTGTGCGGCGAACTGCGCAAGGGGTCCCCGCAGGGGCTGGTCGAAAGTAAGCGGCTGGTGAATGCGTCCATCGTCGCGGAATTCGATCGCACCGCCGATGAGCTGGCCAAACGTTCCGGCAGTTTCTTCGGCACACCCGAGGTGATCGAGGGGATGACGGCCTTCTTCCAGCGTCGCCCACCCAGCTGGGCAGAATGAACCGATCATGACCGCATCGCACGAACCCAAGCAGGACCGCAGCCGGGCCACCCGTCAGCGATTGCTCGAGGCGACCATCGACTGTCTGGCCGAAATGGGCTGGGCGGCGGCCACTGTCGCGGTGGTCGCCGAACGGGCCGGGGTCTCGCGCGGGGCGGCCCAACATCATTTCCCCACCCGGGAGGATTTGATCACCGCCGCCCTCGAGTACATGTTCGACACCCGGATGGCGCAGTCCAAGGCCGAGGCGGCGGCCGTGACCGAGGTGGCGCAGGGCGTCGGCCGCACCGAGGCGGTGGTGGCGCAGCTGGTCGAGTCCTATACGACTCCGCTGTTCAAGGCGGCGCTTCAGGTGTGGACCCACGCCGCGGCGGATCCGGTGTTGCGCGAACGCATCGTGCCGCTGGAGGCCCACTTCGGCCGCATCTCGCATCGCCTGGCGGTCGAGGCCCTCGGCGTCGACGATTCCGACCCGGTCGCCCACCACCTCGTGCAGGCCACCCTCGACATGGCACGCGGCCTGGGCCTGGCCGACGTCCTCACCGACGACTCGGTCCGTCGCAAGCAGATCGTGCACCAATGGGCGGCGACCCTGCACATGGGGTTGCACACCCCGCACTGACCCATGCCCGCCGGTGGGAACAGCGCCGCGCCGCGCTACCGTAACCGGACAAATTCATCGGATATCGAGCGAGGGGAATCGATCATGGATTCGGGTTCTGCGGCAGCTCTGGAAGGTATTCGGCAGGGATATCTCAACGGCGACCCGGTGGCGACCGCGCTGTTCATTCCGTTGTTCTTCATCGCCGGAATCTTCGGACTCATCCAGGGCAAGCCGTTCTGAGATCGACGGTATGTGAACACCGGATTTGGTGCCGCCGCCCGGGACCGATAAGCTGACCGGGCTCCGGTTCCCGGAGCGAAGTTCTCGGCCCCGTCGTCTAGCGGCCTAGGACGCCGCCCTCTCAAGGCGGTAGCGCGGGTTCAAATCCCGTCGGGGCTACAACAACGCGATGCCCGCCCTCTTTCGAGGGCGGGCATTGTCGTTTCCGGAGCACAGGACCAGCAGCGCATCCGGATTGTCGAACCGGAACATCAGCGCCGCCACCGGTGTCACGGCGAGCACCGCGCCCGCGAGCAGACCGGCCGCCGGCCCGAACGGCCGGCGCACCGTCGCCCACAGCAGCGCGACCGCGCCCACGCCCATCAGCACCTGCGGCACCAGCAGGCTCCAACTGGACAGCCCGAACACCCGCACCGCCAGATCCATCGGCCACAGGGCGGCCGGGGTCTTGTCCACGGTGATCGCGTTCGCGGCATCCGAGGAACCGAAGAGGAAGGCCTTCCACGACACCGAACCCGCTTGTGCCGCAGCGGTATAGAAGGAATTCGCCCACCCGTTGGCACTCAGGTTGCACAGGTAGGCGACGGCTGTCGTGAGCAGGAGCGCGGTCAGCGCCGGCCGCTCCACCCAGGCCGGTCCGGAGCCGGCGAGGGCGGGGCGGCCGACGCGTCCGGGGACATCGGCCGGATGAGGGTGGTGGTCACCGCGGTTCCGGCGAGGCCTGTGCCGTCGGGATGTCCTCGACCGCGATGTCCTCGACGGCGCTGCCGGCGACCGCGTTGCGGAAAACCCAGCGCAGTCCCACGAATCGGGTCAGCGTCGCCACCAGGTTCGCGACCACCAGCACCAGCAATTCCACGTGCACGGACGCGTCCGGCGCCCACCGGTGCAGGGCGAACAGCGAACCACTGGTCAGCCCCCAGGCGAAGGTGAAGATCAGCAGGCCCTGGAAGTGATGGGAGACCGCGTTGCCCGAGCCGCGCACGCCGAAGGTGAAGGCGCGGTTCGCCGCGGTGTTGGCGACCGCGGTGATCAGCAGGGCGGCGAAGTTCGCGGGCTGGGCGCCCACCACGGCCTGCAACATCACGTACAGGAGCATGTAGGCCAGGGTGGAGAGCACACCGATGATGCCGAAGCGCACCAGCTGCCCGACCATGCCCAGCGGCACCCCGTCCACCAGCGGTTCCCGCCCGATGGCGGCGCGCAGCTCGTTGATCGGCAGCGCGCCGGTGGCCAGGCCGCGGCCCACCCGCCACACGCCGAGCAGATCCTTGCGGGCGGTGTCGACGATGTCCACGCGGCTGTCCGGATCGTCGATCCAGTCCACCGGCACCTCGTGGATGCGCAGCCCGGCGCGTTCGGCGATCACCAGCAATTCGGTGTCGAAGAACCATTCCCCGTCCTCGACCAGCGGCAGGATCCGGCGCGCCACATCGGTGCGCATCGCCTTGAATCCGCACTGGGCGTCGGAGAACCGGGCCTGCAGCGAGGCTCGCAGGATCAGGTTGTAGCAGCGGGAGATGATCTCACGTTTGGGGCCGCGCACCACGCGTGAGGATTTCGCCAGCCGGGTGCCGATCGCCAGATCGGAATGTCCGGAGACCAGCGGGGCCACCAGCGGCAGCAGGGCGTTGAGGTCGGTGGACAGGTCGACGTCCATATACGCGACGACCTGTGCCTTCGAGGCCTCCCACACCGCACGCAGCGCGCGCCCGCGGCCCTTGCGGTCGAGGTGGACGACCTCGACCTCGGGCAGCTCCTCGGCGAGTGCGCGCGCCACGGCGAGCGTGGAATCGGTGGAGGCGTTGTCCGCCACCGTGATTCGGGTCGAGAAGGGAAATCCGTCACGCAGGAAGGCGTGCAGCCGGCGGACACATCCGGCGAGATCGCGCTCCTCGTTGTACACCGGGATCACGACCTCGAGCACCGGTGTGCGCGTCGAGTCGGGGGTGGTGGCCGCCTGGAACGCCATCGCTGTCTCGGTCATGATCCCAATCTCGGGGATCAGCCTTGGGCAGCGCTGCGTCCGACCTGTGAGCTTCCTGGGAGCGCGCCGGTTCGTCCGGCCTGGTCGTGAGGCGAATTCAGTTCTCGCGCAGCCGCCACAGCGGCGACACCGGACCGTGGCCGGCGCCGAGGTCGTAGGCATCCTTCAGGCAGCGCGTGGTCCACTCCTTGGCGAAGGCCACCGCCTCCGGCACCCGGTAGCCGTGTGCCAGGGCGCAGGCGGAGGCGGCGGCCAGGGTGTCGCCGCCGCCGTGATCGTTACCGGTCGTGATGCGGGGCGCGGTGAGCTCGTGGAAGCGCTCGCCGTCGAACAGCAGATCGGTGCTGAATTCGGAGGAGCGCAGGTGGCCGCCCTTGACGACGGCCCAGCGCGGGCCGAGTGCGATCAGCGCCTCGGCGGCCTTGCGGGCGGTGCGGTCGTCGGTGACGGCGATGCCGGTGAGCAGCCGCACCTCGTCCAGATTCGGGGTCACCAGCGTGGCGCGCGGAATGAGAACCGAGCGCAGTGCGTCCAGGGCTTCCGCATGCAGCAGTGGGTCGCCGTGCATGGAGGCCGCCACCGGATCGACCACCAGCGGCACCGTGCCGTCGCGTCCGATGCCGACCTCGTCACAGACCTGCGCCACCGCCTCGATGATGGCGGTCGAGGCCAGCATGCCCGTCTTGGCCGCTGCGACCCCGATGTCGCCCGTCACCACCCGCACCTGATCGGCGACGGTCTGCGGCGGGATCTCGTGGAAGCCGCTGACCCCCACCGAGTTCTGCACCGTCACCGCGGCCACCGCCACGCAGGCGTGCACCCCCAGCAGTGCCATGGTCCGCGAATCGGCCTGAATTCCGGCCCCGCCCCCGGAGTCGGTTCCGGCGATCGTCAGCACCCGGACCGGGGTAGCACCCGGTTCCGGCAACGGCAGCAGTTTCACCAGAAGACCCTACGACGCACTCCGATCGGACGCGCAGCGCGTACGGTCGGAGTATCAGGATCATTCAGTTCCTGCAAACAAAAGGAGCTTATGTCCGACAAATCTCCGCGTAGCACGATGTCCAAGAAGTCCGGAAAGTCGCTCAAGGAGAAGCGAGCGGAGAAGAAAGCCAAGGGTGTCACCCAGTCAGGGGTCGAGACCACCTTCGAAGGGAAGAAGCGCCGGTAGGGCCCGCGCTGAGCAGTCCGGTGCGACTGCTCAGCAGCCCGGACTCACCGCACTCGGGCGAAGAACTGCCGGATATCGCCGACCAGCACATCCGGCGCCTCGTGCGCGGCGTAATGTCCGGCCGCGTCGTTGGGGCCGCCGGTCACCGATCCCGCGTCGTAGGAATTCCAGCTCACGATGTTCTTGTGGTCACGCTCGGCGAACCGGCGGATCGAGCGGAAATCGCCGGCGAACATGGCCAGCGCGGTCGGGGTGGTGGTCGGCCCGTCCGGATGCGCGGTGGCGTGGGCGTTCTCGTAGTAGAACCGGATCGAGGAGGCCGCGGTGCCGGTGAGCCAGTACAGCGCGATATTGGCGATCACGAATTCCGGATCGAGGCTTTCACCGAAAAGCTGTGCGTTCCAGCCCAAGAGCCCCAGCGGGGAGTCACTGAGCGCGTAGGCCAGTGTCTGCGGTTGCTGGCTGCACAGGATGTTGAACGCCATCTTGTTGTCCTGGAACCACTGCAGGTGTGCCAGCGCCCCCAGGTCCTCTTCGGACAGTCCCTCGAATTCCGCCGGATCGCCGGAGGGGAAGGAGAACAACTGCGTCACGTGGACCCCCACCACGCGATCACCGGCCAGCCGGCCGATCTCCGGGGAGATCATCGACCCGCCGTCGTTGCCGATCGCGCCGAAGCGCTGGTAGCCGAGCCGATCCATCAGCTCCACCCAGGCCCGGGCGGTGCGCTGGGTGTCCCAGCCGGTGCTGCGGGTCGGGCCGGAGAAGCCGAAACCAGGCAGCGACGGCACGACCACGTGGAAGGCCGGATGGTCGGGGGATTCCGGTTCGGTGAGCGCCTCGATCACGTCCAGGTACTCCAGGACCGAACCGGGCCAGCCGTGGGTGAGGATCACCGGCAGGGCATCCGGCCGCGATGAGCGGACGTGCAGGAAGTGGATGTCCTCGCCGTCGATCTCCGCGCGGAACTGAGGATACGCGTTCAGCCGGGCTTCCGTTGCACGCCAGTCGAATTCGTTCAGCCAGTACTCGGCCAGCGCGCGCACCCGCTCGCCCGGCACACCGTAGGCGTCACCGACGCCGGGCAGCTCGTTCGGCCACAGCGCCCGGCGCAGCCGATCGGCGAGGTCGTCGAGGCGGTCCTGCGGGATGTCGATGTGGAACGGGTGGATGGTCATGATCGTCTCCCTCTGGAACGGAATGTTTCGTTCTGTTTAGACCGTATCAGAACGGATCATTCCGTTTCAAGTGCTACGCTGCGATCATGTCGAAATCAGCCGACGCCCCAGCTCACCAGGCGCTTCCCGGCCGCAAGGCGCAGGCCGCGCGCAACGACGGGATCATCCTCGACGCCGCCCGCGCGGTCTTCCTCGCCGATGCGACCGCGCCGATCTCGGCCGTCGCCGAACGGGCCGGGGTGGGGATCAGCGCGCTGTATCGCCGCTATCCGAGTAAGGAGGCGCTGCTGCGCACGCTCTGCTACCAGGGGCTGTGCCGTTACAACGCCGAGGGCGAGGCCGCGCTGGAGTTGCCGGCGGATGCGGACGTGCTGGCGGAATTCCTGCGCCGGGTGGTCGACGCCGATGTACATTCGCTGACCGTGCGACTGGCCGGGACCTTCACGCCGGACGAATCTTTCGCCCCTCAGGTGCGGCGCTCGGCGGAATTGAACGAGGAGATACTGCGCCGGGCAACGGTTTCCGGCGCCGTGCGCGACGGGGTGACGGTCGCCGACCTCAGTCTGGTGCTGGAGGCGTGCGCGGCGATCGTCCTCCCCGATCCCACCCGGACCACGCAACTGCGTCATCGCATGCTCGCCCTGCTGCTCGACGGTCTGCGCACCCCGGGCGAACTCCCCGGTCCCGCACCGCAACCCGAGGATTTCGCCGCGCGCTGGCAGCCCCGGAAGTAGCCGTCGAATTCACCGCGGTGCGGTATTCGGGCCGACCCAGGTGGTGAGCGCCGCGTTCAACCCGTCGGTGGTGGAATCGACTGCGGCCCAGGCGATATAGCCATCCGGGCGGATGAGGGTATGCGTGGGTGCCGGAACGGGCCCGAGGCCGGGAACGGTCCATTCGGCGCCCTGATCCTGTGCGCACACGATGTCCACCCGATCCTTCCAGTCGCTGATATCGGGCACCTCGGCTGCATTGCGCACCAACAGTATCGGGCGCCCCGGGCGCAGCAGTTCATGGACGCGGGCCGGGCCGTCGGCAGTCACGATGTCGGAATCCGGAACACGCCGGCCGCACAGCGGATGGTGGTCACCGCAGTCGTAGCGGATGTCGAGCGCGGTGATCATGAGGCCGAGGCGATGACGGACCCCGTCGATCGCGAGGAGGTCGGACATGCTGTCGCGCAACGCGTCCACGTGTGCGCCAGGTCGTGACAGCGCCGTCTGGGCACGCGTGTTCTGCAGTACCCGTGCGGCGATCGGCCGGCGTTCGGACTCGTAGGTGTCCAGCAGCGCGTCGGAGGCATTGCCGCGCAGGACGGCGGCCAGCTTCCAGCCCAGGTTGGCCGCATCCTGCAGACCCAGATTCTGGCCTTGGCCACCGGCCGGGAAATGGATGTGCGCGGCATCGCCGGCCAGGAACACGCGGCCGACGCGGTAGCGATCGGCCTGCCGGGCGGCGTCGCTGTAGTGGGTGACCCACCGCGGGCTGTGCATACCGAAATCGGTGCCGGCGAGTTCGGTGAATGCGTCGCGAAATTCGTCGAAGGTCAACTCGCTGCCCCGCTCGCGCACCCGGTCGTGGCACTGGGCGATCAGCCGGTACCACCCTGGCTCGAACTGGATCACAGAATAGTCGCCGGTCGCGCCCCGAGCGCCGAAGAACAACTCGGCAGGAGGAGCGGCGAGTTCGACATCGGCGATCATTCCCGTCACCGTCGCGTCGGTGCCGTCGAAGCCGATGCCCGCGAGCTTGCGCACCGCACTGCGCCCGCCGTCGCAGCCGACCAGGTAAGCGGCGCGGATAAGGCGGGGGTGGGTCCCGCCGACCTCGACCTCCACCCCGGAATCGTCCTGACGAAATCCCGTGACCGGCGAATCCCACTGGACGGGCGCGCCGGCCGCCGTCGCGTGACGGTCCAACTCGCGCTCGATCACCGACTGCAACACCGCGAGCGTGTACGGGAAGCGGGTGTGGAAGTCGCTGAAGTCGAGCGGAAGTCCGCCGAAATGCCCCCGCGGCAGAGTGCGTCCCTGACGCAGCAGCTCGTCGAGCAGGCCGCGCTGGTCGAGGATCTCCATGGTGCGCGCGTGAATACCTCCGGCCCGGGATTCGCCGGTGCGGGCCGGCAGCGCGTCCAGCAGTGCCACTTCGACCCCGGCCAGCCGCAATTCGTACGCCAGCATCAGGCCGGTAGGCCCGCCACCTGCGACGACTACCTCGGTTGTGTGCACGACCCGCTCCTTAACGTTGTTAAATCCTTAACGCCGTTAAGGACACCAGAACATTGTTAAGCTGTCAAGCAATCGACTGGGAGGTGCGATGAAACTCGACGCCAACGTCATCGGCGCGGCCGCGCTGGAGCTGCTGGACGAGACCGGGCTCGACGGGCTGACCATGCGCAAGGTGGCGTCGGCGCTGAACGTGCAGGCGCCGGCGCTGTACTGGCATGTCAAGAACAAGCAGGAATTGCTCGATGTGATGGCGCGCGCGGTCTTCACCGCCGCGGTCGACCGCGTGGAGGGGCCGCGCCGGGGCGAGCCCTGGCAGGACTGGATCACCGAACTGGCCGGCCGGCTGCGGCGTTCGATGCTGCGCCACCGCGACGGCGGCAGACTGCTCGCCGGCACCTACGTCAGCGACGAATCGATGTGGCGCACAATGGAATTGACGCTACGCACACTGGAGGACGCGGGTTTCTCCGCCGATCAGGCCGGGTGGGTCTTCCCGATCGTCCTGCATTACACGGTCGGCTTCGTGATCGAGGAGCAGGCGCGTACGGGTGCGGACTACGGTGGCGACAATCCCTACGCCCACCTCGACCGGGCGGTGGACCCCGATCGCTATCCGCGTACGGCCCACCTGGTCACCACGCTGTCCGCGATCGACCCGAACGACGAATTCGAGCACGGCGTTCGCGTGATCCTCACCGGAATCCGGACGCTCGCGAACGTCGAGTGATGAGCCGCGAGCGTGCGGCACATCTGCGGCGCCGACGCACGCCCTGGCGGCAGGCGGGCGTCGGCGCGCGCAGCGCAACGGCCGGACCGTTACGGCACAACAGCTTTCGCTGTCAGGACACGACCGGCAGATAGACCTTTCCACCGGCCTCGGCGAACTCGGCCGACTTCTCGGCCATACCGGCCTCGATCGCCTCCACGTCGGTGAGTCCCTGCTTCTCCGCGTACTCGCGCACATCGGCGGAGATCCGCATCGAGCAGAACTTCGGACCGCACATCGAGCAGAAGTGAGCGGTCTTGGCGGGTTCGGCGGGCAGCGTTTCGTCGTGGTACTCCCGCGCGGTGTCGGGATCCAGCGACAGCGCGAACTGGTCGTGCCAGCGGAATTCGAAGCGCGCCTTGGACAATGCGTCGTCGCGTTCCTGCGCCCGCGGATGCCCCTTGGCGAGATCGGCGGAATGCGCGGCGATCTTGTAGGTGATCACGCCGGTCTTCACATCGTCGCGGTTGGGCAGCCCCAGATGTTCCTTCGGGGTGACGTAGCAGAGCATCGCGGTGCCGGCCTGGGCGATGATCGCCGCGCCGATCGCCGAGGTGATGTGGTCGTAGGCCGGTGCGATGTCGGTGGCGAGCGGGCCCAGGGTGTAGAACGGCGCCTCCTCGCACAGCTCCTCCTCCAGCCGCACGTTCTCCACGATCTTGTGCATCGGGACGTGGCCCGGGCCCTCGATCATCACCTGCACGCCATGGGATTTCGCGATCTTGGTCAGCTCGCCGAGGGTGCGCAGTTCGGCGAACTGCGCCTCGTCGTTGGCATCCGCGATGGAACCGGGCCGCAGTCCGTCGCCGAGCGAGAAGGTGATGTCGTATTTCGCGAGGATCTCGCACAGCTCCGCGAAGTTCGTGTACAGGAACGATTCCTGGTGGTGGGCCAGACACCACGCCGCCATGATCGAACCGCCGCGCGAGACGATGCCGGTGACGCGCTTGGCGGTCAGCGGTACGTACCGCAGCAGCACCCCGGCGTGCACGGTCATGTAGTCCACGCCCTGCTCGGCCTGCTCGATCACGGTGTCGCGATAGATTTCCCAGGTCAGCTCGGTCGGATCGCCGTTCACCTTCTCCAGCGCCTGATAGATCGGCACGGTGCCGACCGGTACCGGCGAATTCCGCAGGATCCACTCGCGGGTCTCGTGGATGTTCTTACCGGTGGACAGGTCCATGATGGTGTCGGCGCCCCAGCGGGTGGCCCATACCATCTTCTCCACCTCTTCGGCGATCGAGGAGGTGACCGCGGAGTTGCCGATGTTGGCGTTGATCTTCACCGCGAACTTCTTGCCGATGATCATCGGCTCGCATTCGGGATGGTTGTGGTTGGCGGGGATCACGGCCCGGCCGGCGGCCACCTCGTCGCGAACCAATTCCGGCGAAACACCTTCGCGCGCAGCGATATACCGCATCTCGGCGGTGATCGCGCCGGCTCTGGCCCAGGCCAGCTGAGTGCGCGGGCCCGGCACGTCCGGTTCGGTCCAGCCGGCGCGGAGCTTCGGAAGTCCGGCCTCCAGGTCGATCGTCGCCGAATCGTCGGTGTACGGCCCGGAGGTGTCGTAGACGTCGAAGTGTTCGCCGTTGGTCAGGTTGATCCGGCGGACCGGGATGCGCAACGTCGTCCCGTCGGCGTCGATCTGCTCGTAGTGCTTTGCGCTGCCCGCAATGGGGCCGGTGGTGACATGGTTCGACGACATGTGAGCTCAATCCTCCCTACGCCGGCATTACCCGGTCAGGTTCGTACGGTCGACGGCCCTCGATCCGCTCGAATGGGCTAGCCGTCCTCTCAGCCCGCTGGTGCGAGCCCCCGTTGGCACGATGTGGTACCCGGCCGAGGGTACCGCGCGACCGTGGGGCGCGTCACTGCCCCAGCGATCGGACCCTGAATCGGACTCGGTGATCGAACCGGCCGTGCTACGTCGAATACAGTGCGTCGATCTCGTCGGCGAAGTCGCGCAGGACCACGTTGCGCTTGAGCTTGAGTGACGGGGTGAGATAGCCGTTGGCCTCGGTGAATTCGGTACGCAGCAGCCTGAACTTCCGGACCGCCTCGGCTCGGGATACGGCCGCGTTGCCGTCGTCGACGGCGGCCTGGATCGCGCTCAGCAGCTCCGGGTCGGAATCGAGGTCTTCGAGGGTGGCCTCGGAGGGTTTTCCGTGCAGCTGCTTCCAGATCGGGAAGTGCTCGCTGTCGACGGTGACCAGACAGGTGACGAAGGGTTTGGCGTCGCCGACGACAACAACTTCACCGATGATGGCGTGGCCTCGAATGCGGTCTTCGATCACCGCTGGGGCGACGTTCTTGCCGCCGGCGGTCACGATGAGTTCTTTCTTGCGGCCGGTGATGGTGAGGTAACCCTCGTCGTCGAGTGAGCCGATGTCGCCGGTGGCGAACCAGTCGTCGCGGAAGGTGTTCGCGGTGGCCACGGGGTTGTTCCAATAGCCGGGGAACATCTGGGGGCCTCGCAGCAGGATCTCGCCGTCTTCATCGATGCGAACCGTCGTGCCCGGCACCGGCTGGCCTACGGTTCCGATCTTCGGCCGGTCGTCC
The DNA here is from genome assembly GCF_001612845.1 of Nocardia elegans NBRC 108235. Taxonomy (GTDB): domain Bacteria; phylum Actinomycetota; class Actinomycetes; order Mycobacteriales; family Mycobacteriaceae; genus Nocardia; species Nocardia nova. The sequence goes on from NZ_BDBF01000039.1 coordinate 38,144, forward strand.
GGGTTGAAAGTGGCGATTCCGGAGGTTTCGGTCAGCCCGTAACCCTCCAGCACCGTGAAGCCGACGCCGCGGAAGAAGTGCCCCAGCCGTTCGCCGAGTGGAGCACCGCCGGAGAGGGCGTGCGTGGCCCGGCCACCGAGTGCGGCTCGCAGCTTGCGGTACACCAAACGGTCGAACAGCTGATGGCGTAAGCGCAGCCCCAGCGGGACGTGGTCGGTATCCAAGGCGCGGCTGTAGGCGATCGCCGTATCGGCGGCGATGTCGAAAATCCGGCCCCGGTGCGTCAACTGCGCCTGCGTGCGTGCCGTGTTGAAGACCTTTTCGAACACCCGTGGTACGCCGAGGATCAGCGTCGGCCGGAAGGTTCCCAGCTCTTCGGTGACGTTCTTGACGTCGCCGACATGACCGATCTTGATCGGCGCGAGCGCGGCGGCCACCTCGACGAGCCGCCCGAACACATGGGCCAGCGGCAGAAACAGCAGGACCGACGACTCGCCCGTGCGGAACAGCTGCGGCAGGCGTGCGGTCGCGTTGCTCAGTTCGCCGAGGAAGTTGCCGTGGGTGATCCGGCATCCCTTGGGCCGGCCGGTGGTGCCGGAGGTGTAGACGATGGTCGCGAGAGAGTCCCCGGCGATCGCGGAGCGCCGTTCGTCCAGCGCGACGTCGGTGACATCGGCGCCGGTTCGCACGAGGGTGGCGACCGCGTCCGCCTCGATCTCCCAGATGTGCGCGAGATCGGGCACCTGTTCCTGCACCTTGCCCACGACGGCCGTGTGCGCGGCGGTTTCCGTGATCACCGCGACGGCTCCGGAATCGGAGAGTATCCATTGCACCTGTTCGGCGGAGGACGTCTCGTACACCGGAACGGTGACGGCCGCGGCGCACCAGACGGCGAAATCGAGCAGTGTCCACTCGTACCGGGTGCGGGACATGATCGCCACCCGATCGCCCGGCTCGATACCACTGGCGATCAGGCCCTTGGCCGCCGCTCGCACCTCGGCGAGGAATTCGACCGCGGTCAGATCCTCCCATCGGGAGTCGCGTTTTCGAGCGATGACCGCGACGTCGGGACATTCTTCGGCGTTGCGGTGAACAAGGTCGCCGAGGGTGGCGCCGGGGGGAACTTCCTGTAGGGCCGGCAGGCTGTATTCGCGCATAGGTGCTCCTCGTAAGCCACGCTGCCGATGGTGTTCACCGCACCGAACGGATGAAGACGCGTTCCGTGCGCTGTGACGCCTCTCACATTGTAGTCGCGTTGCACAATTATCGGGTTGTGTCCGCCAGGACGGTGACACGCTGCCGATCAGCGGCGAGCGGGCAGGATCTGGCCGCTGACCTCGCCTAACGCCATAGGTGAGCCGCCGGGGCCAGGGGCCGTCGCGGTCAGCAGGACCGTATCCCCGTCGGCGAGGAAGGTCCGCTCGGCGCCACCGACTTCGACGGGTTCGGCGCCGTTGCCGGAGAGTTCGATGAACGATCCGCTCTGATCCCGGCGGGGACCGGAGATGGTGCCGGAGGCGAACAGGTCGCCGGGCCGGGTGCCGGCGCCGTTGGCCGTCAGATGGGCCAGCATCTGCGCCCCCGACCAGTACATCGCCCGATACGGTGGCGCACTCACCGGGACACCGTTCCAGTGCACGCGCACGTCGATGTCGAATCCCCAATCCTGTCGTCCCCGTAGATAGGGAAGCGGCTCCGGGGTTTGTTCCGGCAGCGCGATCCGGGCGGATTCCAGCGCGGCGAGCGGAGTGATCCACGCCGCCAGTGAGGTCGCGAACGATTTGCCGAGGAACGGGCCGAGCGGCTGTCCCTCCCAGGCCTGTATGTCGCGGGCCGACCAGTCGTTGACCAGCGCCACGCCGAAAACATGATCGGGGAACGCGTCCACCGCGATCGATGTCCCGAGCTCGGAACCGGCGCCGACGACGAAGCCGAGTTCCGCCTCGATGTCCAGCCGGGCGGACGGCGCGAATTCCGTCGCGCCCGAGCCGGTCCGGCGCTGTCCGCAGGGCCGGATCACCGGGGTGCCGGAGACCACCACGCTGCCCGCGCGCCCGTGATACCCCACCGGCAGGTGTCGCCAATTCGGCAGCAGCGGTTCGCCGTCGGGACGCAGGAACCGCCCGAGCCGGGTGGCGTGGTCGATACTCGCGTAGAAGTCCACATAGTCGCCGATCGCGATCGGGAGCTTCGATCGCACCGACGCGAGCGGATGGATCACCGCCGCGGGCAGTGGCCCACGCACCGCCTCCCGCAGCCGTTCGCGCACCGTGTGCCAACGCCGTGGCCCCTGGGCCAGGAAAGCGTTCAGATCGGGTCGCGCGAACGCCGAATCATCCAGCAACACAGCCAGATCCACGACATTCGAGCCGACCCGGACGCCGACTCGGAAATCGCCGCCGGACGGCGCGAACACCCCGTAGGGCAGGTTGTCCGGCCCGAACGGGGCATCGTCGGACACCTCCAGCCGGACCGTGGCGGTCACGCCCGCCCCGAACTCGGCCCGCGGCCCGACCAGGTCCACGCGTAATCCGGGTCCTCGCACGCCAGGGCGCCCTCGCCGAGCCCCAGCGGGCGGAAGGTGTCGACCATCACCGCCAGTTCGTCGGAATAGTCCACGCCGATACTGCGCTCGTAGGCGCCCGGCTGCGGACCGTGCGCATATCCGCCCGGGTGTACCGAGACCGATCCCGGTCCGATACCGGAACCGCGCCGCGCCTCGTAGTTTCCGCCGCAGTAGAACAGGATCTCGTCGGAGTCGACGTTGGAGTGGTAATAGGGCACCGGAATCGACAGCGGGTGGTAGTCGACCTTGCGGGGTACGAAATCGCAGATCACGAAGTTCGTCCCCGCGAAGGCCTGGTGCACAGGGGGCGGCTGATGGACGCGGCCGGTGATCGGCTCGAAATCGGCGATATCGAAGGTGTACGGGTACAGGCAGCCGTCCCAGCCCACCACGTCGAACGGATGATCGGCGTACACCATTCGGGTGCCGAGTATTTCGGCGCCGGGCCGATGTTTCACCAGCACCTCGACCTCGGTGCCGGACTCCTGCAGCGGCTCGGCCGGACCGTGCAGATCCCGCTCGCAGTACGGCGAATTCTCCAGGAACTGACCGAATGCGGACAGATACCGCTTCGGTGCGGTGATATGTCCGGTCGCCTCGATGATGTAGCCGCGCAGTGGTTCCGGGCCCTCCGGCCGCCAGCGATGCGTGGTCGCGCGCGGCAGCAGCACGTGATCGCCGGCGTGCACCGGCAGCCGCCCGAAGACGGTATCCACCACGCCCGATCCGGATTCGACGTAGACCAGCTCGTCACCGATCGCGTTGCGGTACAAGGGTGATTCGCGCAGCGCCGCAACATAGGAGATGCGCACGTCGTCGTTGCCGAGGATCAGGCGGCGGCCCGTCACGACGTCGGTCTGTGCGAGCGCGGACTCGGGGAACAGTTCGTGCAGCCGCAGGTGCCGGTGCCGCAGCGGATGGTTCGGCACGGTCCGGGGATTCGGCGGCCGCCAGACCGAGGAGTCGACGATCGCCGGCGGCAGTCCGCGGTGATACAGCAGCGACGAGTCGCCGGAGAAGCCTTCCTCGCCCATCAGCTCCTCGTAGAGCAGGTGCCCCCGTTCGTCACGATGCTGGGTGTGCCGCTTCGCCGGTAGGGATCCCAGTTGCCGATAGAACGCCATACCGCTCTCCCGCCGGGTCGCTGGTCGAATGGACGCCGATTTCCATTTTAGCTAGACCGATTGCCGGAGAGGGCGAACTTCGGTCGGCAGAAATACCAGTCGATCGGCGGTTTCGCGACCGCTCTCAGGCCGAGCGCAGCGCCCGGTAGACCGCCGCGCCGACGAAGGCGCCCAGATCCTGCGGGGTCCACTTGTCGCCCTCGGTCACCAGCGTTCGCACCGCGCCCTCACCGGCCGAAACCCACAACTCGACCAGTGCGGGCAGTTTGCGTTCCGCGTCGACGGTTCCCCACGCCTCCAGCGTGGGCCGCAACCGGCGGGTACAGCGCTCGACCGCGAAGTTGCGCCCGCGTCCGAACGAACCCGCCACCGCCGGATCGGGGTTGCCGTGCAGCAGTTTCCAGGTGTCGGGGCGTTTGGAGACCGTCTCCAGCAGGGCGCGGAAGCCCTCGACGAAAACCTCTTCGTCGGCCTCCACCCGGCGCGGCGGCAGGGCGTCCATGATGCCGGCCAGCAGCAGCCCCTCCTCACGCTGGATGAGGGCGTTGATGAGTTCGACGCGATCGGCGAAGCAGGCGTAGACCACCGGCCGGGTCACGGTCAGGCGTTCGGCCACGGCGGCGATGGTGACGGCCGCGATCCCCTCGTCCGCCGCGATGCGCAGCGCCGCATCCAGAACCTGCGGGCGGCGGCGTTCGGGGCCGAGATGCTGGGCCCGTTGACGCGGTCGTACCGCGGATTCCGAAGCCATGGCGAACAAGATAGCAGTGGTAGAGGGCGGTTATGCCGGTCGCATCGCGCCGGCGGAGGGCAGCCGCGGGGGCGAGTCTCGGCCGATCGGGGATGCCGAACGGGATATCGAACGCGAGCACATTCCGAGCAAATTGCCGCGAGGCTTACCGCGATTGGGAAAAGTGAATCGCGGATGGACTGGTCCGCCGCATAAGTTACCCCGAATTCTCTAGTCTCGGCCGGTTACGGTTGCGTAAGTGAACGCGGGTACGGCAACCTCCGACGGAGAACATCCCACGATGGCGAGGAGGCCCTGAGCGTGTCGCACTACAAGGCGAACCTTCGGGATATCGAGTTCAACTTGTTCGAGGTGTTGGGAATCGGTGCGCTGCTGGAGGCCGGCGCGTACGGCGATCTGGATACCGAAACCGCACGCGGAATGCTCACCGAGGTGCAGCGGTTGGCGGAGGGGCCGGTAGCCGAGTCGTTCGTCGACGCCGATCGCAATCCGATCTCGTTCGACGCGGCCAAGCACGAGGTCATCGTGCCGGACCCGCTGCGCAAGACGGTCGCGGCGGTCAACGAGGCCGGCTGGTCCGGACTGGGTATGCCCGAGGACATGGGCGGTGTCGACGCCCCGTCGCCGCTGATCTGGGCCATTCAGGAAATGCTCGTGGCGGCGAACAATTCGGCGAGCTTCTTCAATATGGGCCCGCTCATGCACCAGGTGCTGTACCGCGAGGGCACCGAGGAACAGCGGCGGTGGGCCGAGCACGCCTGGGAAAACCGCTGGGGCGGAACGATGGTCCTCACCGAACCCGACGCCGGATCGGATGTCGGTATGGGCCGCACCAAGGCCGTTCAGCAGCCCGACGGGACCTGGCACATCGAAGGGGTGAAGCGCTTCATCTCCGGTGGTGACGTCGGCGATACCGCCGACAACATCTTCCACCTCACCCTGGCGCGGCCCGAGGGCGCGGGCCCGGGTACCAAGGGCCTGTCGCTGTTCGTGGTGCCGAAGTACCTGTTCGATTCGCAGACAATGGAATTGGGCGAGCGCAACGGCGTGCTGGTGACCAACCTCGAACACAAGATGGGCATCAAGTCCTCGCCGACCTGTGAGCTGACCTACGGTGGCGACAAGCCCGCGATCGGTTACCTGGTCGGCGACGTGCACAACGGCATCGCCCAGATGTTCAAGGTCATCGAGAACGCTCGCATGATGGTCGGCGTGCTGTCGGCGGGAACCCTGTCCACCGGATACCTGAACGCGCTGGAGTACGCGAAGTCTCGCGTACAGGGCGCCGATCTGACCCAGATGGCCGACAAGACCGCTCCGCGCGTCACCATCACCCACCACCCGGACGTCCGGCGCAGCCTGGCGCTGCAGAAGTCCTATGCCGAGGGTCTGCGGGCGCTGTATCTGTATTGCGCGTCGTATCAGAACGACGATGTGGCACAGGCGAATTTCGGCGCCGACCCCGATACCGCGGCGCGGGTCAACGACCTGCTGCTGCCGATCGTCAAGGGCGTCGCCTCGGAACGGGCGTACGAAACCCTCACCGAGTCGCTGCAGACCTTCGGTGGATCGGGATATCTGCAGGACTACCCGATCGAGCAGTACATCCGCGACGTCAAGATCGACTCGCTGTACCAGGGTACGACCGCGATCCAGGCGCAGGACTTCTTCTTCCGCAAGATCGTTCGCGACAAGGGCGTGGCGCTCGCCCATGTCGCCGGACTGGTGCAGCAGTTCGTCGAGAGCGAGCCCGACTCCCTGAAGGCGGAGAAGACGCTGCTGGGCGCCGCGCTCGCGGATGTGCAGGCGATGGCGACCGCGCTCACCGGCTATCTGGTGGCCGCGGCGCAGACGTCGGAGGAGATCTACAAGGTCGGACTCGGTTCCGTGCGCTTCCTGCACGCCGTGGGCGATCTCGTCATCGGCTGGCGGCTGCTGGCGCAGGCGCAGGTCGCGCAGGCCGCGCTGGCCGGACAGCCGGCGGAGAAGGATCGGCTGTTCTACGCCGGAAAGGTCGGCGTCGCATCGTGGTTCGCCAAGAACCAGCTGCCGCTGCTGAGTGGTGTGCGGGCCGTGGTGGAAAACCTCGACACCGACATCATGCAGCTGGAGGAGGGCGCCTTCTAGGCTCGAAGCCCACACCGCGCACACGGCCGGCCGGGAAATCCCGGCCGGCCGTGGCGTATTCGTGTCCGACTCGCCCGCGTGCGGTACCCGAATGCGGGTACAACTGTCGGCATGGTGTTCCCGATGGCCTTCGGCTGGATCCAGGCATTGCTGGCGGTGCTCTTCGTCGTCGCGATCGCGATGCTGGTCACGGCCGTGCTGCGCGCCCGGAAAGCGGGCTGGCGCGGCCATATCGGGCGCGGCGCGAGCGGGCTGGTGGTGCTGCTGGTGGCGGTCGTCCTGCTGTGGGCGGTGACCCTGCTGCAGACCTACCTCGGGCTGACCGGCGAGGTGAAGGCCGCGCACGTCGTCGCGAAAAGCGTTGCGGGCAAAGACCATACCCTCGATATCGAGCTCACCCTCTACGGCGACGGCCATCACGACGAGACGCATCAGACCTATCGGATCGAGGGCGATCTGTGGGTGCTACAGGCCGATATCGTGGAATTGGAGCCGTGGGTCAACGCGCTCGGATTCCATTCCGGCTACAAGGTGACCCGGCTCTACGGCCAGCGGCTCGACGGTGCCGCGGTGAGTCAGCACCAGACCATGCTGGGCGGCGGCGACGGCGACTTCTTCACTGATATGCGCGATCACAGCTGGTACACCGAACCGTTCATCCGCTCGGCCTACGGCAATGCGGTGATCGCGATGCCCGGCAGCTACGACGTCTACATCTCCCACGACGCCATCAAGACCCGGCAGAGCTGACCTCCGGTCCCGGCTGCTCCGAAAGCGCCGGAGAGTTCGAGAATTCGACCACCACGGGCGCATGATCGCTGGCGCCCTTACCTTTTCGTTCCTCGCGATCGACCCCGGCATCGACGGCGCGGGCGCTCAGCGCGGGTGAGGCGAGGACGAAATCGATGCGCATACCCTCCTTGCGCGGAAAGCGCAGCTGGGTGTAGTCCCAGTAGGTGTAGACACCCGGACCCGGGGCGAACGGGCGCATCACATCGGTGAATCCCGCCGCCACGACGGCGTCGAACGCGGCCCGCTCCGGGGCCGAGGTGTGCGTCTTGTGCGCGAAGAATTCCGGCGACCACACGTCGTCGTCGGTGGGTGCGATATTCCAGTCGCCGCACAGCGCGATCTGCGCCGACGGGTCGGCCCCCAACCAGGCCATACCGGAATCACGCAGGGCCGCAAGCCATTCCAGCTTGTAGGTGTAGTGCGGATCGGTCAGTGTGCGCCCGTTGGGTACGTACAGACTCCACACCCGGACGCCACCGCAGGTGGCGCCGATCGCCCGTGCCTCCACCACCGGCGCGCTGATCAGCGAGGCCCCGGCGTCCTTGTCGAATCCGGGCTGGCCCGGGAAGGTGACCTCGACCTCGTCGATGCCCACCCGGGAGGCGATCGCCACCCCGTTCCACTGACTGAAGCCGGTGTGCACGACCTCGTAGCCGGCCTCTTCGAACCGCTCGGCCGGGAACTGGTCGTCGCGGCATTTGGTTTCCTGGATGGCCAGCACATCGATATCGGCGCGGTCCAGCCACGACACGACCCGATCCACTCGGGATCGAATCGAATTCACATTCCAGGTGGCCAACCGCATGAAACGAGGTTAGTCGGCGGGTTCACTCGCGGCGGTGGCGGCCCGCGTCGGGGTCCGGGGCGGCGTAGCGGTAGTTGTGGTGGTCCACGAAGCCCATTTCCCGGTACATCGCGAGGGCGGCGTCGTTGTTCGCCTCCACCTGGACGTAGGCGTGCGTGGCGCCGCGCTTGTAGCCCCAGTTGATCAGCTCGGCGCACACGAGGGTGCCCAGGCCGTGGCGGCGGTGGGGTGCGGCGACCGCGAGACAACTCAGGCCGATCCAGTGGCGGCCGTCGGGGGCGGTGGTCAGGGCGCCGCGGCCGATCGCCAGCGGAGTCGGCAGGCCCAGCGCGGCGAAACCGAGTTCACCGTCGCGGACCGCGGTGAGCACGTCGGTATCGGGCAGCGGCGCGGCCACGTCGACGGTGTCCTCCCCGCGGTGCCGGTGCAGTTCCAGCCAGGCCGGGTGCGGCCGCTCGTCGATGCGGACCATCGACGGACCCTGCGGCAGTACGAAAGTGGCGATATCGATGCCGAGCATCCTCGTCTCGCCCCAGGTGCGCCAGCCCGGCGGCACCGGCGCCAGGCGGTCGGGGAGCCGAAGCTGCAGCGGCAGACCGTGTTCGGTGTACCACTCGCCGATGCGTTGCAACGTGCGCATGTCGAGGGCGGCGTTGCGACCGGATTCGCCCAGTGGCACAGCGGAATTCGCGCGATGGCTGTATCCGTTGCCGGCACTGCACAACCAGCCGTCGAACCAGGCCCGCTCGAGGCCGGGCCAGCCGTCGATCGCCGCCGCTTCCAGCGCGCGGATCTCACCGATCCGGATCGGGCGCGGCCCCAGTGCTTTCATCGCCACCACCCGATCGGGTGCGATGGTCACCGTGGTGCCGTCGGCGGTGCGGAGCTGCACCGGATCCGGTGAGACGAGTTCGCCGATCACGTCCGTGAACTGCTGCGGATAACCCTCGGGCAGGCGGTACCGCACCACCACGCGGCGCCCGAGCGGGATATCGGGACGGTCAGTCGTCATGCCCGAACGGATCCGGCACCTCGCCCGGCACCCAGCTCAGACCCGGTGTGCCCCAGCCGTTGCGCTTGATCGCCTTCTTCGCGGCGCGGGCGTTGCGGCCGATCAGCACATCCACATAGAGGAAGCCGTCGAGGTGGCCGACCTCGTGCTGGAGCATGCGGGCGAAGAAACCCTTGCCCTCGATGGTGACCGGCTCGCCGTGTTCGTCGGTGCCGGTGACCCGCGCCCAGTCCGCGCGGCCGGTGGGGAACTGCTCACCCGGAACGGAGAGGCAGCCCTCCTCGTCGTCGTCGGGATCGGGCATGGTTTCGGGGATCTCGGAGGTTTCCAGCACCGGGTTGATCACCGCGCCGCGCCGCCGCTGCACCGAACCGTCGGGCTGCACGTCGGGGCAGTCGTAGACGAACAGGCGCAGCGATTCACCGACCTGATTGGCGGCCAGCCCGACTCCGTTGGCGGCATCGAGGGTTTCGTACATGTCCGCGATCAGGCCGGCGAGCTCGTCCGGCGACTGCGACACCTGCCGGGTCGGGTTGTGCAGCACCGGATCGCCGACGATGCGGATCGGGAGAATCGCCATGGTGGCACACTTTACGCGGCGCCGCGTGTACGGCCCGACACGCCGTACGACGCCTCGGTGAACGGGTGTGCCGCGTGGTTGAATGACGACGACTGTCGTCCGTTGTTGATTCGGCGAGGGAGCGATATGGACAGCGCAGCGGCCCGGAATCTATCCGCAAGCGAGGACAGCTCCGCGAGCGAAGAGATCGTGGCAGTGGTCGAAGGCGCCTCCGGCGCGGTGGTCGAGGGCGCCCCCGAGGGGGTTGCGGTCGACGGTCTCACCCGTCGCGAACTCGACATCCTCGATTTCGAGCGCAAGTGGTGGAAGTACGCCGGTGCCAAGGAAGAAGCCATCCGGGAGCTGTTCGCCATGTCCGCCACCCGCTACTACCAGGTCCTCAACGCCGTCGTCGACAAGCCCGAGGCGCTGGCCGCCGATCCGATGCTGGTGAAACGGCTGCGCCGGTTGCGGGCCAGCCGGCAGAAATCGCGGGCGGCGCGGCGGCTGGGCTTTCAGGTCTGATCGGCGGATGTCCGATGCGCGCGCCCGCTCATTCCTGCGACTAGGGTCGACACCGTGAGCAACCCGAATCCGCCCTCCGGTGGACCGCCGCTGCGAGCACTCGCGATGGTGCTGATCGCGCTGGCCATCGTCTTCGCGGGCCTCGGCGCGATGGCGCTGTCGAACTCGAGTTCCGACTCCGCTGCCGCGGAGACCTCGTCGGATACCGAAACGACGGCCGCCCCGGTCACCACCACCCGCGCCGCCACGACGGCGGCGGCCACGACCACCGCGGCGCCGACGACCACGCTCACCACGACCACCGCGGCGGCGACCAGCACGACGGCCGGTGTGGACAAGACCGTCCCGGTCCGGGTGCTGAACAACAGCACCGTCGCCGGCCTGGCCTCCCGCACCGGGAGCCAGCTCACCGCGGCGGGCTTCGACGTCACCGAGACCGGTAACTATCCCGGCGGTGTGATCGCGAAAACAACTGTCTATTACGGAAATTCCCCGCACGAACGGGAGACTGCCCAGGCGATCGCGAATGAACTGGGAGTATCGGCCGAACCGCGTTTCGCCGGAATCGCGGACTCGCCGCCGGGCATCATCGTCATCGTCACCGGTAACTAGAACCCAACCGAGCCCCACCAGTGCGGTGCATAACGGCTCTGGCATCATCTTGTCCGGTAAGGAATCTGTTCAACCAGCACTACTCGTAAACTCGGTACTCGTAAAGGAGTTCTCCGATGGCCCCCTCCGCAACCCGTCGCCCCTCCTGGCGGACTGTGACCCCGATGCTGGCGATCGCGGCTTTCGGCCTGGTCGCGTGCAGCAACAGCCAGGAGTCGAGCGACGTCAAGGGGACCACCCCGCCGGTATGGACCGGTAGCGCCGGTCCGGCGGAGAACTCCGGCACCGGCGCCGAGCAGAACCCGCCCTCCGGCGATTCGGTCTCGGTGCAGTTGAAGGACCCCTCCGGCGCGCAGGTCGGCACCGCCACCATCGCCAAGTCCGGCGACAAGCTGCAGATCACCGTCGACGCGCACGGCCTGCAGCCGGGCTTCCACGGCCTGCACATCCACCAGAACGGCAAGTGCGAGCCGAACTCCACCGCCCCGTCCGGCGGCGCGCCGGGCAACTTCCTGTCCGCCGGTGGCCACCTCCAGGTGGGCGAGTCGAACGCTCATCCCTCCAGCGGCGATCTGACCTCGCTCGAGGTCGGCAAGGACGGCACCGCGAAGCTGGTGACCACCACCGACTCCGTGACGCTGGACCAGGTCAAGGGCAAGGCGCTGATGATCCACGCCGGCGCCGACAACTTCGGCAACATCCCGAACCGCTACCTGCAGGCCAACGGTGGCGCGCCCGGACCCGATGCCGAGACTCTGGCAACCGGCGACGCGGGCGGCCGGGTCGCCTGCGGCGTCATCGGGTAAGAGCGGATTCGTCATGGGTGGGGCTGGCTCTCGAACGGTTCCCTGGAACGGCTCGCCCCGCCCGACGCTGGGCGTCGAATGGGAGATCGCGCTCGTCGACAAGCAGACGCGCAATCTCTCCAATACGGCCGCCGCGGTCTTCGATCAGATCGGTGATCTGCGGGCGCCCAACGGCCCGCCGCATGTCACCAAGGAGCTGCTGAAGAATACGGTCGAACTCGTCAGCGGTGTCCATGACACCGTCGGCGAGGTGGTCGACGAGATGCACGCCACGATGGACACCGTGCGCGCGGCCGCCGACAGGGTCGGTGTGGACCTGTTCTGCGCGGGCACCCATCCGTTCGCCCAGTGGTCGACGCAACAGCTGACTCGCTCCGAGCATTACGACGAGCTGATCAGCCGCACCCAGTGGTGGGGCCGCCAGATGCTGATCTGGGGCGTGCACGTGCACGTGGGAGTCTCGCACCCGGAGAAGGTCTTTCCGATTCTCAACACGCTGCTGCTCTCGTATCCGCATCTGCTGGCGCTGTCGGCGTCCTCACCGATGTGGGCCGGCATCGATACCGGGTACGCGAGCAATCGCGCGCTGATGTTCCAGCAGCTGCCGACCGCCGGCTTGCCGTTCCAGTTCGAGAACTGGTCGCAGTTCGAGTCTTTCGTGCACGACCAGATGAAAACCGGTGTGTTCGAACAACTCGGCGGGATGCACTGGGATATCCGCCCCGCGCCGAAATGGGGGACCATCGAGGTCCGCGTCTGCGACGGCATCCCCAGTCGCTTCGAACTTTCCGCACTCGTCGCCCTGATCCACTGCCTGATCGTGGATCTGGATCGCAGGGTGGAGGCGGGGGAGACCATGCCCACCCTGCCGCCGTGGCATGTGCAGGAGAACAAGTGGCGCGCAGCGCGTTACGGCCTGGACGCGATCATCATCACCGACTCCGACAGCAACGAGCGGCTGGTCACCGACGATCTGATGGATCTGCTGGATCGGTTGCAGCCCACCGCGAAGCTGCTGCAGTGTGAGAACGAGCTCGCGCGGGTGCCCGATATCGTCGAACGCGGGGCGTCGTATCAGCGGCAGCGGCGAGTGGCGGCGGCCGCGCAGGGCGATCTGGTCGCGGTGGTGGACGCGCTGGTCAAGGAATTGAACAGCTGAGTCAGCGGTCCTCCGGCGCGGCCGGGGTGATGGCGGTGCCGGCCAGCAGCAGGGCGGCGATCAATTCGGTGAGATGGGTACGGGTGGCGCGGAATTCGCCACGAATCCACGCCGCTACCAGCTCCAGCGTGCCGCTGACGACGGCGTAGGCGGTCATATCCAGGTCGAGCGGGGCGGCGGCCGGGTCGGGCGGGCGTAGTTCCCGCACCACCGCGGCCATGGCGGCCGCGATGTCGCGCTGAGTGCTGAGCCGGCCGCTCTGCAATGCGGCATCGGAATGGGACGCCAGCACCAGCGCTTGGCGTCGCGGGTCCGCGGCGAGGAATCCGAGCGCGGCATCGGCGGCGGCACGGACCTGTTCGTGCAGATCCGGTCCCGCGGTGACCGATACAGCCTTGGCGCGCAACCGGCGCCGCTACCGCAAGCTGGTCTCGAAATACAAAGGAATGGGCCTGAATTCGTTCGCTCCAGACCTGATATCCGCCCGACGCTGACCAATTCCTGCCCTCGAATCGCCTCCCCGACAGCACCTTTCGAGACAGCAGCTATTCGTGTCCGACCGGTAGGAAGCGGGCGACCTGCTCGTCGGCGAGAAAGTCGAGCAGCAACCGGTTCACCAGCTCGGGCTTTTCCAGAGGTAGAGCGTGCGAAGTCCCGGGAACGACGGCCAGTTGCGCATCGGCGACGGTGCGGGCGAGCAGTGCGCTGTGCTCGACTCGCACCCAATCGCCGTCACCCTGCAGGAAAAGTGTCGGTGCCGTGATGCGGGCGATGTCGCCGAGGGGAATCTCCGGCTCCTCGCGCCACATTCGCATGATCTTGTCGTAGACCACGGGGAAGTGGTCCGGGCCGTCCGGGGACAGCGGTGCGTGCAACCCTTCGAACATGGCACGGGTGCCGGCGTCCTCGGCAAGATCGTCCAATGCCGCCCGCGACGACGGCCACTCGCCGTCCAGTGACAAATACTGGCCGATCACCACCAATTTGCCGACCAGCTCCGGTCGCGCGATGGCAACCAGCGCCGCCACCGCGCCCCCGTCGCTCCACCCGATCAGATGGGCACCGCGCAGCGCCATGGCGTCCAGCCAGGCGGTCGTATCCTCGGCCATCGCCGCATAGGTGATCGGCCCGGGCACATCGGCGGTCCTGCCGTGTCCGCGCCGCTCCGGCACGTACACCCGATAGTGCCGAGCCAGCTCGCCCACCTGCTGTCCCCACGATTCGGCCGTCCCGAGCCCACCGTGCAACAACACCACCGGCTCACCGTCCCCGTGCACCTCGTAGTAGGTCCGCAACCCGCCCGCGTCGATGTATTCACCCATGCGTGCAGTCTGGCCCGAGGGCCCGCGCGCGTCTCGCGCCTGCCCAGCTTGCGACGTATCTCACCGGTTCGGAGCCACGGCAACGCCTTTCGGTCAGCGGTGGAATTCGCGCCAGGCCTTCTGGGTGTCGGTGAGCTTCGGGCGGGGCGTGCGGTTGCGGAAGAAGTTCACCACCATCGTCACCGGAACGATGAACGCGTGAAAGAAGATCAGGTACGAGCCGCCGTCGAAGAGAAAGGCGAGGTAGAAGGCGTAGCCGAGGAAGATGCCGCCGAAGATGCCGTTGAAGGATCGTGACGCGCTGCTCTGCCCCTGCTTCACCGACGCCATGGCGATCATGACGATCCCGCTGATCGCGAGCAGTGCGACATACCAAGTGAACATGGCTCGAACTCTGGCAGCGCGCCCCTGGTGATCGCTTACGGAAAGGTTGTCGCGGCCGGGCCCGCCGCGACAATGGCGCAGATCACATCCGTCGCCGACGTTTCCGCTGTGCGAGGGGCGGCGTTCATCGCCTGTTTACGATGATCGGGTGCTGCTCGATGATCCGCGTTCCGACTTCGGTGACGCTCGCCGTGGACGGTTCCGGAACCTGTCGCCGCACTACGCGGCCTGGGTGCTGGTCACCGCGGTGCCGGCGCTGCTGGTCGTGTTGCAGACAGTGGCCGTGCGCAACAACTTCGAGGGCCCGCTGCACAGCCTCTGGGAGGATTTCGCCGGGACACCCAAATCGGTCTCCGTGCCGTGGGCGGGGCTGGCACTGGCGCTGGTCGGGTTGTCGTGGCGGTGGCGGTTCATCACCGTGGGCGTGGCGGTGATCGTCGATGCCGTCGGTGCGTCGATCCGGGTGCTTCTCGGCGGCCCGCTCACCATCGGTAACGGTGCGGTCATCGCCCTCACCGCGGTGGTGCTGATCGCCTGGCTCGGCTGGGAGGGTGTGCCCAAACGCAACGCCCTGCACGCGGCGGCGCTGGGATCGCTGCTGATCATCGCCACCAAGGTCGGTGACGTGTGGCTGCACTTCACGGTGGTGGCCGGGCCGGAGGTCCGCGACCGCTATCTGGTGCTGGCCGATCACGCCTTCGGTGAGCCCGCATGGGTGATGGGCCGGGTGATCGACGCCCTGGGGCCGGTGGTCTACGGCGTATTGCATTGGGTCTACATCGAATTGCCGGTGGCCGCGATGGTGGTGGCGGTCTGGCAGCTGCGCAAGGTGGTGCGCACCGGGGTGTGGCCCCGGCACTATCTGGTGCGCACCTTCCTGGTGCTGGGCCTGGTCGGCCCGGTGATCTACCTGATCTTCCCGGTGGTCGGGCCGATGTTCGCCTACGGACCGGATGGGCACGGTCTGCAGATCGGCGACTATTGGCCCCACGTCGTGCCACCGACCGACTACCACCCGAAGCCCATGCCGTTCGACCGCTACACGCCGCGCAACTGCATGCCCTCCATGCACACCGCCTGGGCGACCGCGGTTTTCCTGCACACCCGCCGCGACAACGACGGTGCGCCCGCACCCCGCTGGGTGCGCTGGGCCGGGACGTTCTGGTTGCTCGCGACGCTGTCGGCGACTCTGGGTTTCGGCTATCACTACGGCGCCGACCTGCTGGCGGGTGCGGTGCTGGCCCTGACCCTCGAATCGGTGCTTCGCGCCCCCGAGCGCGGCTGGGACCGGGCGCGCGCACTGCTGGTCGCCGCCGGATTCACGCTGCTGATCGGATTGCTGCTCGCCTACCGGTATCTGGCGGTGTGGATGGCCGAATATCCGCTGCCCGCGGGGATCATCGCGCTCGGTCTGTTCGCCGGATTCGTGTCGGCGTTCTATCGCACCTGGTTCGCGCGCACGGCCGCGGATGTGCCCGAACCGGTCGCGGTGTAGCGGGTACGGTCAGTCGTCGGGAAGGTCCTCGTCACCCATCTCGTTGATCAGCAGCAGTCCGTCGCGGTGGCGCTGCTCCCGATAGGCCGTCCGGCCGACCAGATGGGCGATGGCCGGTGCGGTGACGAGCGTGAACAGGCCGACGAGCACCAACATCCAGACGTTGGGATGGCCGCGCAGCTGGATCGCCGAACCGGTCAGCATCAGAACCAGGCCGACGACTTGAGGTTTCGTCGCCGCGTGCATGCGCGAGAGGGTGTCGGGGAAGCGCACGATCGCGACCGCGGCGGTGGCGGCGAGGAACGCCCCGAGCAGGATGGTCGCGTACGACAACCAGATCAGCGCGGTATGGAAGATGCCGCTCATGTGTCGTCCCGCACCCGGAAACGGGTAACCGCTGCCGATCCCAGGAAGCCGACCAGCGACAGCGCGACGATGCCCGGCACCACCGTGGTGTCGTCGCTGTAGGCGGCCCACACCGCCAACCCCGCCGCCGCGATGCCGACCAGCGAATCGATGCCGACGACCCGGTCCAGGGTGCCGGGACCGGTCAGCACCCGGAAGGAAGTGAAAGCCGCGGCGGTCGCCAGGAGTATGCCCGCCACGATCGCGACAAAGGTCATGAACCTGCCTCCTGTAATTTGCGGGACACCCGCACCCGGTCGGCGGCGCGAGCCGCTACGCGATGGTCGCTCACGCTGCCTCCTGTTTGTTGCCTTCGAAGGACCTGATCAGCAGGCCTTCCAACCGGCGGGTGATGTAGTAGAACTTCTCGACCGCGTCGTCGCTGCCGACATCGAGTACGTGCACCCACGCGACCCCGGCCACCCGATCCAGTTCCAGCACCATCGTGCCGGGGATCAGATTGAGCACATCGGCGCACAGCACCATCACCAGATCCGAGTCGATCGCGAGCCGCACCCGCAGCACCCCCGAGACCGGCGCACCGGCGGGCCGCACCGCGAACCACGCGATCTGAAGACTGGATTCGATCGCGTAATAGGCGGTGAGCACGACCAATTCGATCAGCGGCAACACCCGCAGCCCGCCCTTGACCGGAACCCGGGGCAGCGGCAGCAGCACCATGATCAGGATGCCGACCACCAGCCCGGCGAGCAGATTGGCGATGCTGGCATTACCCCACAGCGCGGTGTAGAGGACGGCCAGCCAGATCAGCACGCCGATGCGAACCAGTCGTTCCCGCGTCATCGGTTTCCTCCCGACTGCCACGTCTCCGGCGGGCCGAGCACGGTGCCCAGATATCGGTGCGGATCGTTGAGATCTTCGGCCGCGCGTTGGCAGATACCCAGGATCGGCCCGGCGAATACCGTCAGCGCGAGCGCTACCACGATCAACGCCGCCGTCGGAGCCACCATCAGCCGGGGCATGCGGCCGGGATCGACGCGGTCGTCGAACAGCACATCGGTGGATTCGTCGATCAGCGCCGAGGGGGCGGCATCGGCCAGTTCGCCCTCCGGGGCCTGTACGCGCGGGCGCCAGAACGCTTTACTCCACACTCGCGCCATGACGTACAGCGTGAGCAGGCTGGTCGTCACCGCGCCGGCGATCAGCATCCAGGACAGCACGCTCCCGTCGGCGGCGCCCGCCTGCAACAGCCGCACCTTGCCGATATAGCCGGAAAACGGCGGAATACCACCGAGATTGAGCGCCGGAATGCCGAACAGCAGGGCCAGCGCCGGACTCGCCGCCAGCAATCCGCCCAATCGGCTCAGCGACGCCGACCCGGCCTGCCGCTCGATCAGGCCCACCACCAGGAACAGGGTGGTCTGGACCAGAATGTGGTGCACCACATAGAAAACCGTGCCGGTGGTGCCGCCGACCGAACCCAGCCCCACCCCGAACATCAGATAGCCGATATGGCTGACCAGGGTGAACGACAGCAGACGTTTGATATCGCTCTGCGCGATCGCACCCAGGATGCCGATCACCATGGTGAGCAGACCGCACACCAGCAGCACGTTGTCGAAGGTGCCGGCCGGCAGCAGCAGCGCGTGCACCCGGATGATGGCGTACACACCGACTTTCGTCAGCAGACCCGCGAAGACCGCGGTGACGGGTGCGGGGGCGGTCGGATACGAATCCGGCAGCCAGTTCGACAGCGGGAACACCGCGGCCTTGATGCCGAACGCCACCAGCAGCACCGCGCAGATCGCGCTGCGCACGCCCAGCGGCACGGTGCCCATCCGCACCGACATATCGGCCAGATTCAGGGTGCCCGTCGCCGCGTACGCCAGGGCGATGCCGGTGAGGAAGATCAGCGACGACACCATCGACACCATCACATACGACACCCCGGCCCGGACCCGGTCGGCGCTCGCGCCCAGCGTGAGCAGGACGAACGACGCGGCCAGCAACACCTCGAATCCGACGAACAGATTGAACAGGTCACCGGCCAGGAAGGCGAGCGAAACACCCGCGCTCAGAATCAGATATGTCGGCTGGAAGATCGAGGTGGGCTGGCGTTCGGTGCCGTCGCTGATACCCTGCCCGACCGCGAAGATCAGCACCGCGAGCAGCACGATCGACGACACCAGCAGCATGCCCGCCGAGAGCCGGTCGACCACCAGTGTGATGCCGATCGGCGTTTCCCAGCGGCCGACCTGCACCGCACCCATGCCGTCGCGATCGGCCAGATACAGCAGCACCCCGGAGATCGCGACCACCACCGTCAGCGCCGCGATCGAAATCGCCTGCTGCACGCGCGCTTTGCGACCGACGATCAGGGTCGCGGCCGCGGTGAGCAGCGGGATCAGCACCGGGAGCGGGCAGAGGGCGGGCAGCAGATCGGGGGACAGGCTCATTGTTCGGGATCCTCGCCCTCGCGCTGCGCGGCGACCTTCACGTCCTCGGGGTCGTCCTCGACCTGTTCCGTGGTGGTCAGCGCGAAGGCCCGATAGGCCAGGGCGAGAACGAAGGCCGCCAAACCCATGGTGATGACGATCGAGGTGAGAATCATCGCCTGCGCGAGCGGATCGGCCGGGTCGTGATGGCGCCGGTCCGATTCGCCGAGGATCGGCGGCCGTCCGTCGGGACCGCTCATGGTGAGGATCAGCAGGTTCACCGCATTGCCGAACAGGATCAGCCCCAGCAGCATCTTCGACACCGCGCGTTCGAGCACCAGATACACCCCGCAGGCGACCATGATCCCGATCAGGGCCAGCATGGTGATATTCGCGCTCATCGCATCCCTCCCTTCGTCGAAGACGTTGTGCCGTCCAGGAATTCGATATCGAGGCGGGCGCCGAGGCTGCGCAGCACGTCCAGGACCAGACCCACCACGATCAGGTACACGCCCAGGTCGAACAGCATCGCGGTGACGAATTTGATATGTCCGAGCACCGGCAGGGTGACCTCGATGATGGCCGAGGACAGCGGTGGCGCGCCCAGCAGCAGCGATCCGGTCGCGGTGCCCGCCGACAGCACCAGCCCGGCGCCCAGCACATGTCCGGCGTCGACCGGCAGCGCCTCGGCCAGCTCGTAGCGGCCACCGGCGAGATAGCGCATGACCAGGGCCAATCCGGCGGTGAGACCGCCCGCGAAGCCGCCGCCCGGCGCGTTGTGGCCGGCGAAGAAGAAATACGCCGACAGCACCATCATGGTCGGGAACAGCATCCGGGTGGTCATCGCCATCACCATCGACCGGTCCCGTGGGGCGACCAGCGGACTGGCGCGCAACCAGTAGGCCCGATCCGGATCGGGGGTGTAGCCGGGGGCTTCGGAGACGCGCGGCAGGGTGCCGAACCGGCGGCTGCGGAACATCAGCGAGGCGACACCGGTGGCCGCGACCACCAGCACCGAGATCTCACCGAGGGTGTCCCACGCCCGGATGTCGACGAGCAGCACGTTCACCGCGTTCTTCCCGCCGCCGAAACTGTATGCGGCGGGCGGGATTCGATGCCAGATCGGTTCGGTGCTGCGGGCCGCGGTGGCGAAGGCCGCCACGATCACCACCGCCGCTCCGACCGCCGCGGACAGGATGGCGCGGCGTACCTTCAGGGCGGCGGTGCGGCTGGGTTCGATCTCGGCGGAGAACTTCCGCAGCACCAGCACGAAGATCACCAACGTCAGTGTCTCGACCAGGAACTGGGTGAGGGCGAGATCCGGGGCGCCGTGCAGGGCGAAGATCACACCGCAGCCGTAGCCGGTGACCCCGACGAGCAGCACGCTGGCGAGGCGGTTGCGCATGACGGTGGCGCCCAGGGCCATCGCGGCCATCACCAGCGCGATCACCAGCTGTAGTGAGGAATCCCACGCCCGCACGGAGATGCGCGAACGCGCGCCGATGAACAACAGGACCAGGGGCAACGCCACGACCGTGATCAGGATCAGTCCCTGATTCAGCGGCAGCGAACCACGCTGGGTGGCACCGGTCATCCGCAGCGACAGCTGATCCATCGCGCGCAGTACGGCGTCGTAGACCCGGTCGGCGTTGCCGAGGCGCGGATTCACCGATTCGCCGATCCGGTCGCGGATCTCGAACAGCACCAGACCGCAGGCGATGGCGATCAGGGTGAGGGTGAGCGGGGTGCCCCAGCCGTGCCACAACCCCAGATGCGCCTCCAGCGGCCCGAGTGTGCGGGCGTAGGGCGAGAGCAGCCGGTCCATCCAGGGCGAGGCGAGACCCGCGGCCAGCGAGGCCACGGCCAGCACGGCAGGCGGCGCCACGAACAGCGCACTCGGGCGATGCCAGGACGGCTCCGGCTCGGGCACACCCTCGGCGGCCCGTTTCGTCCCGAACGCGCCCCAGACCATGCGCGCGCTGTAGCCGACGGTGAACATCGACCCGAGCACGATGCCGATCGCGACGGCGATCCGAACCGGTGGGCTCAGATTTCCCGCGTCGAGTTCGGCGGCGAAGGCGCTCTCCTTTCCGACGAATCCGAACAGCGGCGGAATCGCGGCCATGCTCAGCGCGGCGAGCGCCGCGACCGCGCACAGAACCGGCGCGCGCCGCCCGATGCCGGAGAGCCGGCGCAGATCCCGGGTGCCGGCACTGTGATCGATGATGCCGACCACCATGAACAGACATCCCTTGAACAGCGCGTGCGCGACCAGCAACGCCGCACCGGCCAGCGCCGCCTCCGGGGTTCCGGTACCGACCAGAACCAGCAGGGATCCGAGCTGGCTCACGGTGCCGAAGGCGAGCACCAGTTTCAGGTCGTAGACCTGCAGCGATCGCAGACCGGCGAGCAGCATCGACAGGATGCCGAGGGTCAGCACGATCGGATGCCACACCGGTGCCTCGGACAGGCCCGGGGCGAGTCGCGCCACCAGGTAGATACCGGCCTTCACCATCGCGGCAGCGTGCAGATAGGCGCTCACCGGGGTGGGCGCGATCATCGCGCCGGGCAGCCAGAAGTGCAGTGGCACGATCGCCGATTTGCTCAACGCGCCGATCAGGATCAGCACTACCGCGACATTGGTCGACCAGTCGTGCGGATCGGCCCGCGCCACCACATCGGAGAGCAGGTAGCTGCCGCAGCGCTGCCCGAGCAGCACCAGGCCGACCAGCATCGCCAACCCGCCCGCGGCCGTGACCAGCAGCGCCTGCAGCGCCGCGCGGCGGCCGGTGCTCTGTTCGGCGTGATGGCCCACCAGCAGGAACGACAGCACCGTGGTGAGCTCCCAGAAGGTGAACAACACCAGCATGTTGTCGCTGACGACCAGCCCGAACATGGCCCCGGCGAAGGCCACCAGATAGCCGGCGAAGATACCCAGGCGGGCTCGGTCGTCGTCGTCGAAATATTCGGCGCAATAGGCCAGCACCAGCGCGCCCACGCCCAGGACCAGCACCGACATGATGGAGGCGAGGCTGTCCAGGCGCAGATCCAGATTCATGTGGATCTCCGGCGCCCAGGCGATCCGGACCTCGGCGTCGCTGTTCCAGTTCGCGATGACCCATACCAGCCCGGCCAGCGGCGCCAGGGCGATCGGGTAGAACCCGCGCCTTCCCCATACGCGCACAGCGAGCGGTGCGAGCAGGGCGGCACAAGCATGGGCTAGCAGGATGGCGAGCAAACGTCACTCCGTCGGTCGGCGGCGGGGTGGTGGCGCCCCGATCCTACTGGTGACTCCGGGCTTCGGTGGTCACGGCCGGATCCGGCGCGGTCCGGAGCGAGGCCTTTCAGAGGCGACGGCTATATATCGGCTACCGATTCGGGGGTGGTCGGCTTGCGCCAATAGCGCAGGGCGAGCAGGCCCGCCGCGCACCCGGCGGTGATCCCCAGCGCGGTCCAGAACGGCGCGGGCGAGGCCATCGTCGGAGCCGGGCACAGGTACCACCGGCCGAGGTCCGAGACACACTGCTGCCGGCCGAGACGGTCGCGCAGCGCGGTGATCACCGACGGCACGAACACGATCGCCACACCCAGCACCCGGGTCGGGTTGTAGCGCGGTGCGGCACTGCCGAAGCTGTAGCCGGCCACCACCGCCAGCAGCCCGCTCAACACCGCCGCCTGCACGCCACCGCCGATCCGATGTCCGGTGACCAACGCGCAGTACAACGCCATCGCGGCCAGCACCACGACCGCGAGCATCGGCATCGGGCGCCGGAAACCCGCGATCAAACCCAGCGCGATCAGCAGCACCAAGGGGGCGACCGACCACAGCGGCAGCCGCGCCGGAATCAGCGCGCCGCCCACCGCGGCCAGAGCGACCGCCAGCAGGATCAGCACACCGTCGCGCCGAGGCAGCAGCACCGCCGCCACTACCGCCGCGGCCACCGTCAGCACCGCGGCGGTGACGATATGTCCCGTGCTCTCGGCGTGGCGGGCAAGCCATTCCGCACCGAACACCTCGACGATCACGAAGACCAGTCCCGCGACGATCGGCGCCATCGGTAATTCGACCGAGCGGCGCTCGACGGTGTCCTGGTTGCGATTGACGACCATGCCGACGATCACTAGGACGAGTGTGATCACGATCAACCACAGCGGCGGCAGCGTGGTCGTCGACCAGCCCGGCGCGCCCATCACTCCGCCCCGCACGGTGCCCGTCGAGGTCGAACCGAGCTGCCCGAAAACCACTGCCGCGAGCGCGCCCAGGGTCCAGCCGAACACCTGCAGCCAGCCGCGCAGCACCGCGACCGCGATTCCGCCCAGCAGAATTCCGCCCGCCAGCGCCTCCAGATAATTCAGCGTGGCGGGCGCGATGCTCTGGTCGCCGCTCTCGGCCAGCAGATGAGCCAGCAGCATGGTCGCCACCCCGCACAGCGCCGTGCCCCAGGCGACCAGGGCATGGTTGACCGTGGTGGCGAAGACGGCCACGATCAGCGCCACGATGGCGCCCACGGCGATAGCCTTCGGCTGGCTGGCGGCGAGCATATCCAGTTGCAGCACCGAGGTCTGCGAGGCCCAGCGGAAGCCGTTCGGCAGCAGCAACGACAGCCCGGCGACCAGGGTGGCCAGAGCCGCCGTGATCATCTCCAGAACCGCGTGGTGCGTGCGCACCAGCCGAAAATACCTGCGAACCGGGTGGAACCGGGGCAGACCTGCCGGATCGGGCGCGCCGGTCGGAGGCGCGGCGAATCAGAGTGTCGCGCGCTTGCCGGCGTACTGCCGCAGCGCGTCGACCTGATCGGCGTCGAGGGAGGGCCGCACACTGCCGCGGGCCGTCGCCAGATCCGCGGCGCCGAGCGCGGCGGCATCCACATCGCGGCGCATCGCGGCCATCGCGGCCTCGCGCAGCAGTGCCGCGCAGTCGGCCGCCGAGTAGCCGTCCAGGTCGGCGGCCAGCGCGGCGAGGTCCACATCGTCGCTCAGCGGTACGGAACGACTTGCGGTGCGCAGGATTTCGGCGCGGGCCCCGGCATCCGGCGGCGGGACGAAGACCAGCCGCTCCAGCCGGCCCGGGCGCAGCAACGCGGGGTCGATCAACTCGGGCCGGTTGGTGGCGCCGACCACCACCACATCGCGCAGCGGTTCCACCCCGTCCAGTTCGGTGAGCAGCGCCGCGACCACCCGATCGCCGACGCCGGAGTCCGTGCTCTGGCCGCGTCGCGGGGCGAGGGCGTCGATCTCGTCGAGGAAGATCAGCGAGGGAGCGGAATCGCGGGCTCGCTGGAACAGTTCGCGTACCGCGCGCTCGGAGGAGCCGACCCATTTGTCCATCAGTTCGGCGCCCTTGACCGTATGCACGCTGAGCTGCCCACTTCCGGCCAGCGCGCGGACCAGGAAGGTCTTCCCGCAGCCCGGCGGGCCGTACAGCAGCACTCCGCGCGGCGGGTCGATACCCAGGCGCGCGAACGAATCCGGATGCCGCAGCGGCCACAGCACCGCCTCGGTGAGCGCCTGTTTGGTCTCGGTCATATCGCCGACGTCGTCGAGGCTCAGGCTGCCGATCGCGAGTTCCTCCGTACCCGAACGCGAGAGCGGCCGGATCACCTCCAGCGCGCCGACCAGATCCGCCTGCCTCAACTTCGGCTCGGCGTGATCGCGGCTGGCCCGCGAGGCCGCCCGCAGCGCCGCCTCCCGGCACAGCGCCGCGAGGTCCGAGACAACGAATCCCGGTGTGTGCGAGGCGATCTCGTCGAGATCGAGATCCTCGGTCGGCACCTTGCGCAGCAGTTGTTGCAGCAGTTCCGCGCGGACCGCGGCGGTCGGCAGCGTCAGCGTCACTTCGCGATCACAGAGATCCGGTGCGCGCAGCCGGCTGTCGACCGCGGTGGGATGAGAGGTGGTGGCCAGGAAGGCCACTCCGGCCGTGGCCACCGCGGCGCGCAGCTGATCGAGAATGAGCGTCGCCACCGGCTCCGGCTGCTCGGGAAGCAGGGCGTCGATATCGGTGATCAGTAGGACACCACCCGCGCCGGAGCAGACCTCCGAGACCGCGAGCCCCACCTCGCGCAACCGGGTGCCGCTCTCGGACGCGCCGACGGTCGGTCCGTCCAGTTCCACGATGCGACGCGGTGTGGACACCGCGCGTGCCAGGGTCGCCTTGCCTGCGCCGGCCGGCCCGGTGATCAGCACGCCCAGATGCGGCGGGGCGCCGAGGGTCCGCAGGAGTTCCGGTTCGTCGAGCGCCAGGCTCAGCCATTCCGACAGTTTCGCCGCGGGCGCGCGCACCCCGGCCAGATCCGCCACCGGGACGGCCGAGGGGCGCTCGCGCACCAGCATCCGGCTGCCGGGACGATTCGGCGCGAGCGCGCCCCGGGGATCGTGGGAGGCGTCCGCCGCCGGGGCCGCGGCGCCCCACACCACCGCGCTGTTGGGTTGCACGCTCACCGGGCCTCCGGTGGGATCGGTGGTGGTCACGGTCAGCAGTTCGGAGGTCCAGGCGATCGCGAAGGTGCGCGAGAGCGCTTGTGTCGCGGCGGCGGAGCTGGTGCCCGGCCCCAGATCGCGGGGCAGCAACGACACCGCGTCACCGACGGTGACGACCTTGCCGAGCAGCGCCTGCCGCAGTGTGGATTCCGCGATCGCGCCCATCGCCGCGACCGAGCCGGTCACCGAGATGTGCCTGGCCCCGTACACCGTCACCGGGGCCACGACGACCGCGCCGTCCTCGCGCACCCCGGCATTGGACAGCGTCACATCGTCGAGCAGGGCGATTCCGGCGGGTGTATCGGCGGGCGCCCGGCCGACCACCGCGGCCGTGCGCCGGGAGCCGATCACGCTGATCCCGTCCCACTCCCGCAATCCCAGGGCCGCGAGCGCCTCGGAATGCAAGCGGACCACGCCCCGGCGGGCGTCGGCGGCCGAGCGGTTGAGTCGGGCGGTCAGCGACAATTCAGGCACGTCTGCCATTGTGCCCGCGGCGCGGTAGCGGCTGTGTGGATCGAGCTCTCCCGCTCAGCGCCCGCCCGGCCTGCGCAACCGCAACCGCGCCGACGATTCGCGAATGCCCGGCGGCCGCCGCAGCCGCAGCCGCGCACCCTCGCCGATCGGCGGCATCCGCCGGGCCGCACGCCGCTGCGCACGGCGTTCGGCCGGTTTGTGATGCCAGGTCTCCGGCCGCGCCGCCACCCAGCGCTGCGAGCGCCACGCGAACGGGATGTGCACCAGATACAGCCCGATCAGCACCATCAGCAGGATCAGCGGATAGGTGACCAGGGCGGCCGCGGCCAGCGCGACCAGGACCAGCAGCAGTGCGGCCGCCTGCGGCGCGACCGACACCGACTTCATCGCCAGCGTGGGGATCGTGCTGACGGCGAGCAGCGCCGCGAACACGGTCCACGCCGCCACCACCGGGAAGTTGTTCCACCATCCCTCGCCGAACTGGCTGTGCAGCGCGATCGGCAGCAGCGCGATCAACGCCGCCGCCGGCGCGGGGACGCCGGTGAAGTATTCGCGCTCCCAGTCGGGCCGGGTGTCGTCGTCCATGATCGTGTTGAACCGGGCCAGCCGCAGCACGATGCTCACCGCGTAGATCAGCGCGATGATCCAGCCCGCGCTGTCCTGGCGCAGGAAGGTCACATACAGCACCAGGGCCGGTGCGACGCCGAAGGAGATGGCATCGGCCAGCGAATCCAGTTCGGCGCCGATCTTGGTGGTCGCCGACAGCATCCGGGCCAGCCGGCCGTCGAGGGTGTCGAGGACGGCGGCCGCGCCGATCATCGCCAGGGCGATGTCGAGGGAGCCGTCGAGTGCGAATTTCACCGCCGACAGTCCGGCACACAGCGCCAGGATCGTCACGATGCTCGGCAGCAGGCGGATCGTGCGGCGGCGGCGACCCGGTTCGGTCACGGTGTTCTCGATCATGGCAGCAGTTCGGCCAGCACCGTTTCCGCGCCGATCGTGCGCTGTCCGGGCTCGACCAGCAGCCGGGTGCCGGCCGGGAAGTAGGTGTCGACCCGCGACCCGAACCGGATCAGACCGTAGGTCTCGCCGATGCTCAACGCGTCGCCGACCTTGGCGTCGCAGACGATGCGCCGTGCCAGCAGTCCGGCGATCTGGACGACCGTCACCAGCTGACCGGACGCGGTCTCGAGCACCATGCTGTTGCGCTCGTTCACCGAACTGGCCTCCGGCAGATCCGCCGAGCGGAATTGACCACGCTGGTAGGCGATGGTGCGCACGGTGCCCGAAACCGGGGTGCGCTGCACGTGCACGTCGAGCACCGACAGGAAGATGCTCACCCGGGGCAGCGGGGTGTCACCGAGGTTCAGCTCGGCCGGCGGCACCGCGGTGTCGACGAGTGCGATCTCACCGTCGGCCGGGGCGACGACGATATTCGCCCGATTCGGCGGCACCCGGTGCGGATGCCGGAAGAAGGCCGCCGAGGCCGCGGCCGCGGTCAGCCCGGTGCGGCGCAGCCAGCGCCGGCGCCGCCCGCCGAGGACCGCCACCGCCAGCGGCGCGGCCACGAAGGGCAGGCCGGCGGGATGCAGCGGCGGAATCGCTGCTTTGACCAGGTCGGCGACATGACCGAGCCCGGTACGTTCGGGCGTACCGGGCGGGGTGGGGCGGCGGGCCACGGACTCCTCTTTCGTGCGCGGATGACATTCGGTCCGCAGAGCTTCCGCCGACCGCGTTCACACCTTACGGGACACGGCATCACCGTGGCGTGGTCCCGATCG
This sequence comes from Nocardia elegans NBRC 108235, assembly GCF_001612845.1. Lineage (GTDB taxonomy): Bacteria > Actinomycetota > Actinomycetes > Mycobacteriales > Mycobacteriaceae > Nocardia > Nocardia nova. Next base: position 65,719 of record NZ_BDBF01000039.1, read on the forward strand.
GGCGTACTCGCCGCCGCGTGGCGTCAGCGCGCGGCTTTGCGCCCCGTGGCCAGCCGCACCAGCCACAGCAGGATCACCGCTCCGCCCAGGCAGGTGAGGAAGCTGAAGAAAAATCCGCCGCTGTGCACGTCGACGCCGAACAGCCGCAGGATGAAACCGCCGATCAGGCCGCCGATCACCCCCACGACGATATTGAGCAGGATGCCCTGCTGGGCGTCGGTGCCCATGATCTTGCTGGCGATCCAGCCCGCCAGGCCGCCGATGATGATCCAGCCGATAATTCCGAGACCGAGCATGGTGTCCTCCAGGGAAACTCGTCGGAAATTGCCGTCGTCGCCTCGCCACGGTTCGGTATCGGAACCAGTCTGCGAGCCGGTTCTACACGAATCGATTGTGACAATACCCACCGTGGGGATTAGCATTCCTATTAATATGAGGGGGCCTCATGTCTACGCGCACGTAGCACTCGGACTCGTCGGGTCGAACCGTCGGTTCGCGAACGACGAGCGCGTCGGCCCCCGAGGCCCGATGAAGGAATGTTCGATAGCGGGTGGCGCCCGGACCGGGGCAAATTTCCGGTTCTCCGGCCCGCCGGCAGGTACATAGGAGATGCGCGATGGCTGCTCGACTCGCCCAAGTCACCGGGGTGGAGCACACGGCGATGCTCGGGCTCGGTGTGTACCGCCCCGCCCGGGTCGTGACCAATGAGGAAGTCGCCGGACCGATCGAATCCAGCGACGAATGGATTCGCACCCGCTCGGGCATCCGGACCCGGCGGTTCGCCTCCGAATCCGAGACCATCATCGCCATGAGCGCCGCCGCGGCGCGCGATGCCATGGCCGCCGCGGGAATCACCGCCGAGCAGGTCGACTGCGTCATCGTCGCGACCTCGACCTGGCTGCTGCTCACCCCGGCGGCCGCCCCGCAGATCGCCACCGAACTCGGGATGAACAATCCGGCCGCATTCGACATCTCCGCCGGGTGCGCGGGCTTCTGCCATGCGCTGGGCGTGGCCTCGGATCTGGTCAAGGGTGGTACCGCGGGCCACGTGCTGGTGATCGGCGTCGAGCGGCTCACGGACACGTTCAACCCGGCCGACCGCGGCACCGCCTTCCTGTTCGCCGACGGCGCGGGTGCCGTGATCGTCGGCCCGTCCGACGAGCCGGGTATCGGCCCCACCGTCTGGGGTTCGGACGGCGAACAGCATCACGCGATCCGCCAGGACAAGGACTGGATGGAGTTCTTCCGCGAGATCGACGAAAAGGGCACCGACGCGGTCCGCCCGTACCTGGCGATGGAGGGCACCGCGGTCTTCCGCTGGGCCGCCCATTCGCTGAAGAAGGTCTGCCTGGACGCGATCGAGCGGGCCGGCCTGACCCCCGGCGATATCGACGCGATGGTTCCGCACCAGGCCAACGGCCGCATCATCGAGATCATGGCGCGCGAGCTGAAGCTGTCGGCCAATTGCGCACTGGCCAACGACATCGAGGAGACCGGCAACACCTCGGCCGCCTCGGTTCCGCTGGCCATGGAGGCCATGTTGCGGTCGGGCGAGAGCAAGCCCGGTGCGGCGGCGTTGCTGGTCGCCTTCGGCGCGGGCCTGTCCTACGCCGCGCAGGTGGCGAAACTGCCGAACTGGCAGTAGCCGAGTCGAACTGCGCGGGCGTCCGGCGGGCGCGAGTCAGCCCATGGTCCAGGTGACCGTCACCGTGAAGGTCACCGTCTGCTGACCGGGTTCCAAAGGTACGTCCGGAGTAGCGAATTGGGCCTTGGCCTGCGGCGGCGCCGATTCCCCGCTGCTGGTCTCGTTGATGGTCTTCACGTCCTTCAACTTCAGGCCCGACAGCACCGCGTACTGGTTGGCGCGCGCCTTGGCGTCGGCGAAGGCGCCGGCCCGGGCGTCGGCCAGCAGTTTCGAATTGTCGTCGAGCGCGAACGAGACGCCGCGGATGCGGGTGTCGTTCCCGCCGGCCCGGACCGCAGACGCCAATACGCTCGAGGCCTTGGGCAGATCGCGAACCACAACGTGCACGGTGTTGGTCGCGGTGTACCCGGTGACGTTGTGGTCGGGGCCGTACTGCGGCTGCACCGACACATCGGTGGTCCGGATGTCCTCGCGTGTGGCGCCCGCGTTCACCATCGCGTCGGTGATCGCCTCGGCCTTGCCGTTGGCGTTCGCGATGGCGGTGGACACGTCGGGCGCGGTCACTTCGACACCCACGTCGGCGTTCAGGGTGTCCGGCGCTCCGCGCACCTGACCGGTGCCGACCACCGTCACCTCGCGTGAGGTCCCCGAATCCGAACTGCCACAACCACTCAGCAGCACGGCGGTTCCCGCGAGTACCGCCAACACGCCCGTCATCCGTCGCATACCGGGCAAATTACGCCGTCGAACCCGCCTGTGGGGCCAAGGGCGCGCCGGGTCAGCGCTCGACCGCGGCCTTGATCTTGCCGAGGGTTTCGTTCATCCCGGCGACCAGATCGGCCTCGAACCGCTGTTCGCCGCCGAGAAGCGCGTCGATCATCAACCGCACCGGTTTGCGCACCCCGTTCGGCACGTCGCGGCGCTCGGTCACCCGCGTGCCCGCCGCGGTGGGTTCGAGGGTGTAGCTCCACACCGTGCCGTTCTCGTTCATCCGGAACGCGAAGGCCTGATCGGGCTCGTAACGCACGATGCGTGAGGTGGTCGGGTAGTACTTGCGGCCGACCTTGTTGAAATTCACCGTCCACGTGCCGGCGCGCGGCGTGCCCAGCGGAATCATCTTCAACGTGGTGGGGCTGAATTCCGGCATCCGACCGAGATCGGAGACGACCGCCCACACCTTGTCCGGCGTGGCGGCAATGTCGATGGTGGCTTCCAGGGTGTTCGGCAACGCTGCCTCCGAGATCGTGACGGGTGTGGTTATGACGGTCGGTAACGGTAATCCTAGACGTGGCAACCGGACACGCGACCCTGTGAGGGGGACCACTTTTCCATCGAAGATCAGCTAGGTCACATTCTGATGTGATCCGTTTCGCCGGCCGTAATAAACGACGCACAATGGCGGATAGGCAACTACGGCAGGCAACGAAGCATTCGACCGGAGCACACGCTGCTACGTCCCTGTGAGGTGATCGGCCGTGAACATTCGAACCATCCTCCATCGTCGGCAGGCGGAATCGGTTCCGTTACTTCCCGATTCGGAATCCGGGCCGTCGGTGGTCGCCCCCTTCCGCAATCACGGTCGGCGATCGCGCCGCAATCTGGCCGAGCGGGAGGAAAGGCTCGAGCGGCTGCTGACGCCGAGCGAACTCGATCTCGTCGAGCACCGCCTGGTGTGATCGATGTGGTGCCCGTAGCGAACATCCTCGGCAACTCGCCGCCCGGGCGCTCATACTTTTCGATGTGACTTCACCAGCTGCCGTCAAACCGGTAATTCTCAGTGTCGACGACGACCCCGGCGTCTCCCGGGCCGTCGTGCGCGACCTGCGGCGGCGATACGGAGCCGACTATCGCATCATGCGCGCGGAATCCGGTGCCTCGGCACTCGACGTCCTGCGCGAACTCAAATTGCGCGGCCAGCCGGTCGCGGTGCTGATCGCCGATTATCGAATGCCGGGTATGGACGGCATCCAATTCCTGGAGAACGCGATCGATCTGCACCCTTATGCGCGCCGGGTGCTGCTGACCGCATATGCGGACACCAATGCCGCCATCGACGCGATCAATGTGGTCGATCTCGACCACTATCTGCTCAAACCCTGGGACCCGCCGGAAGAGAAGCTGTATCCGGTGGTCGACGCGCTGCTGGAATCGTGGCGCGGTGACGACCGCCGCCCGGTGCACGAGACGAAGGTGATCGGGCACCGCTGGTCGGCGCGCAGTTCCGAAGTGCGGGAATTCCTGGCCCGCAATCAGCTGCCGTACCGGTGGTACCTCGCCGACGATCCCGAGGGGCAACGCCTGCTCGAGGCCGCCGGCGCCGATGCCGAGCAGTGCCCCGTGGTGATCGATCCGAGCGGCAATGTGCTGCTGTCCCCGTCGGACAGCGAACTCGCCGGCTGCGTCGGCCTGAGCACAAATCCGAGTGGTGAGTTCTACGACCTGATCGTGGTCGGTGGCGGCCCCGCCGGACTCGGCGCGGCCGTGTACGGCGCCTCCGAGGGGCTGCGCACCGTCCTGGTCGAGCGGACCGCTACCGGCGGGCAGGCCGGGCAGAGCTCCCGGATCGAGAATTATCTGGGCTTCCCGGACGGGCTTTCGGGCGCCCAGCTGGCCGATCGGGCGCGGCGCCAGGCGGTGAAATTCGGCGCCGAACTCATCACCGCCCGCGAGGTGGTCGGGTTGGAGGCGTGCGGTTCCGCGCGGCGGGTGCTCTTCTCCGACGGCTCCTGCGTCAGCGCCCACTCGGTGCTCATCGCCACCGGCGTCAACTACCGACACCACCCCGCGCCCGGCGTCGACGATTTCACCGGTCGCGGCGTCTACTACGGCTCGGCGATGACCGAGGCGGCCGACTGCGCCGAACGCGAGGTCTACATCGTCGGCGGGGCGAATTCGGCCGGCCAGGCCGCGGTCTTCCTGTCCCGGCACGCCTGCACGGTGCACATCCTGGTGCGCGGCAGTTCGCTGGACCAGTCGATGTCGCACTATCTGATCCAGCAGATCGAGGCCGTGCCGAATATCAAGGTGCACACCAACACCGAGGTGGTCGCCGCCGACGGCAGCGATCACCTGGAACGAATCGTGTTGCGCAACAACGCGACCGGCGCCGAGGACAAGGTCGACGCCGAACGGCTGTTCCTGTTCATCGGCGCGGCGCCCGAAACGGACTGGCTGGACGGACTCGTCGTCCGCGACGAATTCGGCTACGTCCTGGCCGGACCGGATCTGATGGTCGACGGTTCCCGGCCGCCGGGCTGGGAACTGCCCCGCCCGCCCCATCATCTCGAAACCAGCATCCCGGGCGTCTTCGTCGCCGGCGATGTGCGCTCCGAATCGGCGAAGCGGGTCGCGTCCGCGGTCGGCGAGGGTGCGATGGCGGTCATGCTGGTCCACCGATACCTCGCGAAACAATAGGAGGCGCACGTGAGCGACGACAACCGCACGGTCACCGGCTCCCGGACTCTGTGCGATCCCGCGGAATTGCGCACCCTGTTCCTGTTCGAGAAGCTCGACGACGATCAGCTGGCCTGGCTCTGCCGGGAGGGCCGGGTCGAATACTTCGAGCCGGGCCCGGTCTACCGCGAGGGCGAGCCCGCGACCTGCTTCTACGTCCTGATGGACGGCGAGGTCGTGCTGTCGAAACTGTCGGCCGGCGAGGATCTCGAACTCGTCCGCACCGACCACCGTGGCTCGTACGCCGGCGCGTGGACGGCGTATATGGGTGAGCGGGCCGATCAGAACTACACCGGCTCGCTGACGGTGACGAAACCGTCGAAGTTCTTCGTCCTGGACGCGGACACCTTCGCGCGGATGATGCGGGAATGGTTCCCGATGGCCCTGCATCTGCTGGAGGGCGTGTTCTTCGGCAACCGCAATACCAACGAGATCATCGGCCGGCGGGAACGACTGCTGGCGCTGGGCTCGCTGTCTGCCGGTCTCACCCACGAGCTGAACAATCCCGCGGCGGCCGCGGTGCGGGCCACCTCCTCGCTGCGGGATCGGGTCGCCGGTATGCGGCACAAGCTGAAGATGATGGCGCACGGCAAGTTCGACTCCGCCGCGCTCGAGGCGCTGGTGCAGCTCCAGGAGGAGGCCGCCACCCAGGTGGCCAAGGCGCCGACCCTCACCGCGATGGAGGCCGCCGACCGCGAGGACGAACTCGGTGACTGGCTCGCCGATCACGGCATCGCCAACGGCTGGGATCTGGCCCCGAACTTCGTTCAGGCCGGCTTCGACATCGACTGGCTGGAGAAGGTCGCGGGCACTCTCGAACACTGCGACGACGGAGTCTTCGAGGGTGCGATCCGCTGGCTGAACTACACCGTCGAAACCGAATTGCTGATGAACGAGATCACCGATTCGACCGGGCGCATCTCCTCGCTCGTCCATGCGGCCAAGCAGTATTCGCAGATGGACCGGGCTCCGTTCCAGGTGGTCGACATCCACGAACTGCTCGACAGCACGCTGGTGATGCTGGCCCGCAAGATCGGCGACGACATCTCCGTGGTCAAGGAATACGATCGCGCGCTGCCCGAGGTCCCTTGCTACGCAGCGGAATTGAACCAGGTGTGGACCAACCTCATCGACAACGCGGTGGCGGCGATGAACGGGTCGGGCACGTTGACGGTTCGTACCTATCGGGAAAACGACTGTGCCGCAGTGGAGATCGGCGATACCGGGCCGGGGGTCCCGGAGGCGTTGCGGGACAGGATCTTCGAGCCCTTCTTCACCACGAAACCGGTCGGTGAGGGCACCGGACTCGGCCTCGACATCTCGTTCCGCATCGTGGTGAACAAACATGGCGGCGATATCCGGGTGGACTCCACGCCGGGTGACACCCGATTCATCGTGCGGTTGCCGCTGGAGGCGGCCTCCGGACGTGGTTCGGCCGCCGCCGGGGCCGAATCGTAAGGGCGGCAATTCGATCCGGTCCTCGCCGCGAGGCCGGGGTTTTCAACGGCCGATGTGGCCGGTACGCTGCGAGCCGCGCCGGAGGCATCCGGCGCGCGCCGGAGGAGATTCGGCGTTGCCGGACCACTCGGGGGTTACGCACGAGATGAAACGACTGACCGTGACGGCCGTCGCGCTGGGCGCACTGACCATCGGCCTCACCGGCTGCGGCGGCGGCGACCATTCGTCCACCGACGCGAACGGCCTGCGCAGAAACGGCTCGGCCGTCGCGACCTCGGCCCCGGCCCCCGCCTCGTCCACCGCCCCCGCGCCGGCGACGCCCACCGAGGCGCCCGGCACCACCGCGCATCCGGAGAACTCGGGACTGGGCCCGGCCTCGCAGACCACCTGCGGCGAGTTCCGCAAACTCGATATCGAGGGTGAAAAGTCCCTGATGGACCGCATTTTGGCGGAGAACCCCGGCTCGAAGTTCGACGGCAGCCCGAATGTGGCGTTGGGGACCGCGAAACTGGTGTGCCTGTCCAAGAGTGAGGCCGACAAACCCGTCGCGGTCGCCATCGGGATGGTCACGGAATAGCTCCGGGCCTGGCGTGTGCTGGGCCCCGGCGCCGCCGGCCAGCGAGCCCCGGCTGTCCCACATCGCCTGGCCGAAACGCGACCCGGGGGCCGACGGCGAGTAGTCTCGCCCTCGATTACCGGGCCTGCACTGGAGGGCGGAGCGGATGGACGATACGGGTCTGGCCGAATTCCAACGCCATCGTTCCCGCCTGTTCGCACTCGCCTATCGCATGCTCGGCTCGGCGAGCGAGGCCGAAGACGCCGTCCAGGAGACCTATCTGCGCTGGGAGGGCACCGAGCGCGCCGACATTCGGTCCGCCGAGGCCTGGCTGACCACGGTCGTGGTGAATCTGTGCCGGAGCTGGCTGGAGTCGGCGCGCACACGCCGCGAAACCTATGTCGGCCCCTGGCTGCCGGAACCGGTGCCGACCGGCGGCGGCGAGCTCGGTCCGATGGAATCCGCGGAGCAGCGCGAACTCGTCTCGCTGGCGATGCTGACGCTGCTGGAACGGTTGTCGCCCGCCGAACGCGCCGTTTTCGTACTGCGCGAGGCCTTCGGTTACGCCCATCGCGAGATCGCCGACATGCTCGAGCTGTCGGAGGCGAATTCGCAGCAGCTCTACCGCCGTGCCCGCATGCACGTCCGCAGCGAACACACCCGGTTCGACGCCGAACCCGCCCGCGCCCGGGAACTGTTCCAGCGCTTCCTCGTGGCCGCCAGGGCCGGCGATATCGCCGCGCTGGAACAGATGTTCACCGCCGATATCGTCTCGGTCGCCGACGGCGGCGGCAAGATGAGCGCGGCTCGCCGGCCCGTGGTCGGGGCGGCCCGGGTGGCGCGCTATCTGGCCGGTCTGTTCCACCGCGAGGTCGAGGACCTCAAACTGAGCATCGAGGAGGTCAACGGCGCACCGGCCGCCGTGGCCCGGGTCCACGGTGACCTGCTGTTGATCGGCGCGGCCGACGTGGACGGTGAGCGGATCTCGGCGATCCGGATCCTGGTGAATCCCGACAAACTCGCGTACTTCGGTCGCTTCCCGGCACCGGCGGAGGCCGATCGCCTCGGGTAGTGATGCGGAACACAACTGTTCGTTGTCAGGGATCGGCGAGCTGTCCGGTCTGAAGGGTGTCGGCCTCGAAAAGGAGTCACCCATGAATGCACATCACACCGCATCCCACCGAATCCTGGTGCTGGGCGCCGGCTACGCCGGCCTGGCCGCGGCGGGCAGACTCTGCAAGTCTCGCGGCGCGCAGATCACGGTCGTGGACAGCCGTGCGGAAATGGTCGAGCGGGTGCGGCTGCATCAGCTCGCCGCCGGGCAGACGATCGCGCGCCGGGATCTGCGGACCATGCTGGAACGCAAGGGCGCCCACTTCGTCCGTGGCCGGGTTACCGCGATAGATACTGCGGCACAAGAGGTTTCGATGTCCGATGGTTCGGTGCTGGGTTACGACACGCTGGTGTACATCCTCGGCAGCGCCGCGGATACCGACAGCGTTGCGGGCGTGCGGGATCACGCCCATCCGATCGCGACACTCGAGAACATCGCCGCGCTGCCACCGCTGCGTGGTCGTGTCGCGGTGGTCGGCGGCGGTGCGACCGGCATCGAGACCGCGGCCGAACTCGCCGAATCACATCCGGAACTGTCGGTGGCGCTGGTGAGTTCGGAGCAGCCGGGCTATTGGCTCTCCGATCGCGCGCAGCGGCATATCGCCGCCACCCTGGAGCGGCTCGGCGTCGAGGTGCACGCGGGCGCCAAGGTCGTCGAGGTCGCGGCGGACGGCGTGCGGCTCGCCGACGGTGGTCACATCGACGCCGAAACGGTTTTGTGGACAACGGGTTTCACCACCAGCGACCTCGCCGCCCGCGCCGGGCTGGCGGTCGATGCGCGCGGTCGCGTCCTGGTGGATGCCACGCTGCGCACCTCCGACCCGCATATCTACGCCGCAGGCGATTGCGCCGCGATCACCGGACCGGGCGGCCGCGAACTGCGGATGGCCTGTGCGACGGCGTTGCCGACCGGATCCCATGCCGCGCGGTCGGCGCTCGCGCGGATGCGCGGCGCGGAGCCGGACGATCTGCGTTTCCGCTATGTCCTGCAGTGCATCAGTCTCGGTCGCCGGGACGCGGTCGTGCAGTTCGTCCGCGCCGACGACGCCCCGACGCCGCGTGCCCTGACCGGTCGTCCGGCCGCGGTGGTGAAGGAGATGATCGTGCGCGGCGCGGCGATGCAGGCGCACCCCTGAATTGTCGTCAACCAATGGTTGACTTATACATGTAAGTCAACCTAGCGTTGACGTATGACCGAACGTATCCGCCTCGACGATCTGATCGAGGGCATCAAACGCGCCCGGCCCGACGACGTCCTGGAACAACTGTCCGACGCGATCGTGGTCGCCGAACATATGAGCGAGGTGGCCGATCATCTGATCGGCCACTTCGTCGACCAGGCCCGCCGCTCGGGCGCCTCCTGGACCGATATCGGCCAGAGCATGGGCGTCTCCAAACAAGCCGCGCAGAAGCGTTTCGTGCCGAAACCGGGTGATCCCGCGATGGATCCGAATGCCGGGTTCGCGCGCTTCACGCCCCGGGCACGCAATGTGGTGATGGCGTCCATGGAGGAGGCTCGGCGCGCGGGCAACGCGGAGATCCAGCCCGAACATCTGGTGCTCGGGCTGCTCGGTGAGCCGGGCGCGCTGGCCGCACACGCCATCGTCGCCAAGGGAGTCTCGCTGGACGCGGTGCGCCGGGTGGCGACGGCGGCGCTGCCGGCGGCGGTGGACGAGGTTCCCGCCCTCATCCCGTACACCGCGAGTGCCCGCAAGACGCTGGAGTTGACCTTCCGCGAGGCGCTTCGGCTCGGCCACAACTACATCGGCACCGAACACCTGCTGCTCGCGCTGCTCGAGCAGGAGGACGGCAGCGGCGTGCTGTCGGGACTGGGCTTGACCAAGACGGATATCGAACGCGATCTCGTTGCCCAGCTCGCCCAGTTCATGCCGCCGAATCCGGTGGATGCACCCCAGCCGCCGGCCGTGCCGACTCCGCCCGCGCCACCCGCTCCGCCGCAGCCGCCGGCCCCGCCGAGTGCCTGATCGATGCTCGCCGGCGTCCCGATTCGGCACGCCGGCCGTCGTCGCGATATCCGGCCCGGCGCGACTCGCCGCGTCGCGGCCGGTTCCGCGGCCCGGAATGCGCCCCCCCGAATCCGCCCAGGCCGTGCCCGATTCCGCGGTGGCCACGCCGTACCCGATCACTCACCGATACGGCTGTGCAGTTGTGGGACTGATGAGGTGATCGGTGGTCCGGATACGATATTGCTATGGCGGATGGATCGGATTCCGACCTGATCGCGGGGGAACTACGCGCAGACCTGCTGCGCGCGCTGTCCTATGTCGAAACCGAGGACGGCCCGGACGGCAGCTACATCGTCAACGGTGACCTGCCGCCCGAGGTGGCGCCTCCGTTCATCCGGGCGATCATGCGAATCGAGGCGGAACTGCTGCTTCACGACGCCGAGCAGGTGACCGTGGAACGCGGCGAACCGCGCAGTCCGGAGGAGCGCCGTACCGACGCCTTCGTCGCCTTGGCGCTGCGAGTCACCGACGATACGTAAGCGCGCCCGCCCGGATATCGCGCCGTGCAGCCGATATCGCCGATTGCGAACGGTGCGGCCACCGGGTCCGTAACCTTGCACTCGGTACCGTCGAGTGCTAGAAAGGTTCTGGCACTCTCGACCAGTGAGTGCTAGGTCGGGCAGGTGAGACCGGGTTCCCAGACACCCTCGGTCGTCCGTCGCGGGCACCGTACCTGGCCAGCGTAATGGGGCGATCCAACCTGCGGTCGCTCTGTGTGTCAGCCCCATATACATGTGGAGGATCTCAACGCAATGGCCAAGACAATTGCGTACGACGAAGAGGCCCGTCGCGGTCTCGAGCGGGGACTGAACAGCCTCGCCGACGCGGTCAAGGTGACGCTGGGCCCCAAGGGTCGCAACGTTGTCCTGGAGAAGAAGTGGGGCGCCCCCACGATCACCAACGATGGTGTGTCCATCGCCAAGGAGATCGAGCTGGAGGACCCCTACGAGAAGATCGGCGCCGAGCTGGTCAAAGAGGTCGCCAAGAAGACCGACGATGTCGCCGGTGACGGCACCACCACCGCTACTGTGCTCGCCCAGGCGCTGGTGCGCGAGGGCCTGCGCAACGTCGCGGCCGGTGCGAACCCGCTGGGCCTGAAGCGCGGCATCGAGAAGGCCGTCGAGGCCGTCACCGCCAAGCTGCTCGACACCGCCAAGGAGGTCGAGACCAAGGAGCAGATCGCTGCCACCGCGGCCATCTCCGCCGGCGACGCGTCCATCGGTGAGCTGATCGCCGAGGCCATGGACAAGGTCGGCAAGGAAGGCGTCATCACCGTCGAGGAGAGCAACACCTTCGGCCTCCAGCTGGAGCTGACCGAGGGTATGCGCTTCGACAAGGGCTACATCTCGGGCTACTTCGTCACCGACGCCGAGCGTCAGGAAGCGGTCCTCGAGGACCCCTACATCCTGCTGGTCGGTTCCAAGGTGTCGACCGTCAAGGACCTGCTGCCGCTGCTGGAGAAGGTCATCCAGGCCGGTAAGCCGCTGCTGATCATCGCCGAGGACGTCGAGGGCGAGGCCCTGTCGACCCTGGTCGTGAACAAGATCCGCGGCACCTTCAAGTCCGTCGCCGTCAAGGCCCCGGGCTTCGGCGACCGCCGCAAGGCGCAGCTGGCCGACATCGCCATCCTCACCGGTGGCGAGGTCATCAGCGAAGAGGTCGGCCTGAACCTGGAGACCGCCACCGTCGACCTGCTGGGCACCGCCCGCAAGGTCGTGGTGACCAAGGACGAGACCACCATCGTCGACGGTGCCGGTGATGCCGACGCCATCGCGGGTCGCGTCGCCCAGATCCGCACCGAGATCGAGAACTCGGATTCGGACTACGACCGCGAGAAGCTGCAGGAGCGCCTGGCCAAGCTGGCCGGCGGTGTTGCGGTGATCAAGGCCGGCGCCGCCACCGAGGTGGAGCTCAAGGAGCGCAAGCACCGCATCGAGGACGCGGTGCGCAACGCCAAGGCCGCCGTCGAAGAGGGCATCGTCCCCGGTGGTGGCGTGGCGCTGCTGCAGGCCGGCCCGGCGCTGGACGACCTGAAGCTGACCGGTGACGAGGCCACCGGCGCGAACATCGTGAAGGTGGCGCTGGCCGCGCCGCTGAAGCAGATCGCCTTCAACGCCGGCCTCGAGCCCGGCGTGGTCGCCGAGAAGGTCGCCAACCTGCCGACCGGCCAGGGCCTCAACGCCGACTCCGGCGAGTACGAGGACCTGCTGGCCGCCGGTGTCGCCGACCCGGTCAAGGTCACCCGGTCGGCGCTGCAGAACGCCGCGTCGATCGCCGCGCTGTTCCTCACCACCGAGGCCGTCGTGGCCGACAAGCCGGAGAAGGCCGCCGCTCCCGTCGGCGACCCGACCGGTGGCATGGGTGGCATGGACTTCTGAGTCCATGGGGAACGACCGGGGGGCCCGCGTGGTGACGCTTCGCTGCCGCCTCCGGCCCTGACCCGGTCGTTCCGGGTCCTGCCTTCCGGCAACACCTTTCGAACCGGTAGCCGGTCCGCCTTCGGGCGGGCCGGCTACCGGCGTTTCGGCGGTCGAACGTCTACGCCGACTGTCGAAGATAGCGGTTATCCGTCAGATTTCCCCTAACTTGCAGTCTCGTAAGGGCTTTCGGGACACCGGGCCTGGACAACACCGGTTGTGGAACGCATTCTTTTCGGTTGGCTTCATCCGGAAGCCTTCGATAGGGGAAAAACGCAATGTTGTCGATGGGCAAACTTGCCCTGGGATTCGTCGCGGCCACCGCGACGGCCTTCGTCGTCGCGGGAACCGGTTCGGCGGCGGCGGAGCGGGGGTCGGACGGCCACCTGTACGGCGCGTTCGCCATCTCCTACGAAATGGACGACGGCTGGCACATCGGAAGTGTCGTCAACGCGCTCGATCAGGACACGGCCGACCGGGATGCGGTGGACGTGTGCGGGTCGAAGGGGGCGCCCGGCTGCGCGACTATCCTTCGCTTCGTCGACGGATGCGGGGCGGTCGCCAGGCGTGACGACGTTCATGCCGTCGGAACCGGTGCCACCCTGCAGGAGGCCGAGCGCAACGCGATCGCGGCGCTGGGCCCGGATCGCCCGCCGACCCTGAGTTCGGACGGTTCGGGCCCCGCCGTCATCAGCGCGTCGCGCTGCAACGGCTGACTCGCAGCCGAAATCGTCGTGTATCCCGAGACGCGTATCCCGAATTGCGATCGGAAGCCGGTCCCGCACCCACGGCGGGCCGGCTTCCGGCATTTCGGGGCGGGCTTCGACCGACGGCAGGAATTTCTTGCCGGGCGCCGATGTCGTGAATGGCGTTACGAGTGCATCCGATGTGCGTCGTTAGGCCGGATGACCAGGCGATTTGACTTCGAATGCGGTTGGCACGTAACTTATTCCAGGTCAGAGCGACACGGACACCGACCCGGAGCCGAGAGGCCCGGGACAACGAGGTCGGACGAGGAGCGCCTGACAATCACACTGGTTCTGTAAGAGGGACCCCGATTTGGTCGGGAACTTCTGGCTGAGCTAAGCTGTAAAAGTTGCCCAACCGATCGACCGGGAAGAATCCCGCGAGATTGCTGGTGCGTG
>NZ_BDBF01000040.1 GCF_001612845.1 Nocardia elegans NBRC 108235
GCATTGCTCGGCTATGCGGACGCCGGCTCGATGCGGCGTGCGGCGCGGCGCTGGTCGATGGTGGCGCACACGCGCACTGCGGGATCGGCCGACTGCCAGGCCTGATTCACCGGATGCGGCCCCTGATCGCGGGGCGGGCGTGGCCGCGGAGCGCTTCGCTCGATCACCGGCCTCGGCGTGCGTGGGAAGCGACCGACGCCGGGGTGGGTGATCGAGCGGCACCGCGGGCCGCGCTATGCCCGCAGATTGCTCGCCGCGATACTCCAGAACGTATGCCGGTCCAGCGCCTGGAAATCCCAGCTCTCGGCGATGGCGTGGGAAGTGGCGACGATGGCCGGTACGTCGAAGTCCTCACGGGTCGCCGTGCCCTTGGCCTCCAGTTCGGCGATCACGTACTGGGTGGCGGTTTCGAAGGTGTACAACACGGTGCTCTCCCATCGGTCGTAACTACACATCCGGAACGCGCTGCGCGTACTTTGTCAGTCTTGTCACGCTGTCACATTCGGGCCAGCGCCGAACGCGCCACATCCGGGCAAATGTGCCATTTTCACATTCTGACGGCCGCGAGGAATCTGCGTGAGAATTCTGTACCCGCAGGCGGTTTCGACCAAACTTTTCATCGAAAGTGTAGCGCCGCCGGCAAGAGTCCGGCGGCGAGCAACTCATCGGCAAAGTCGTGGCGAACCACTAACCGGTCGGTTGCGCGAGGACGTCCTCGTAGCGGAATTCCTGTGCGATCCCGGTGCCGGCGGCATGGGCGGCCTCCTCGCGCTGCCGCAACTCGACGCGGCGGATCTTGCCCGAGATCGTCTTGGGCAGTTCGGTGAACTCGATCCGCCGCACCCGCAGATACGGTGCGAGGTGATCGCGCGCGTATTCCATTATGGCCCTTGCGGTTTCGCGGTCCGGCTCCCAGCCCACGGCCAGCGTGACATACGCCTTGGGTACGGCCAGGCGAGTGTCGTCGGGCTGCGGTACCACCGCGGCCTCCACGACCGCCGGATGCTCGATCAGCACACTCTCGAGTTCGAACGGGGAAACCTTGTAATCGGAGGATTTGAACACGTCGTCGGTGCGGCCGATATAGGTGATGTAGCCGTCGTCGTCGCGCGCCGCCACATCACCGGTGTGGTAGTAGCCGCCTTCCATCACCGCCGCATTGCGTTCCGGGTCCTGGAGGTAACCGTTCATCAGGTTGACCGGGTGGGCGCTCAGATCCAGGCAGATCTCGCCCTCCTCGGCGGGTGCGCCGGTGACGGGGTCGACCAGCACCACCGGCACCCCTGGCATGGGGCGGCCCATCGAGCCGGCCTTGACCGGTTGCCCGGGGGTGTTGGCGATCTGCAGCGTCGTCTCGGTCTGCCCGAACCCGTCCCGGATGGTCAGTCCCCAGGCGTTTTCCACCTGTGCGATCACGTCGGGGTTGAGTGGTTCACCGGCGCCGAGGATTTCGCGCAGGCCGGCCGGGCGCTCGCCGAGGTCGGCCTGAATCAGCATGCGCCACACCGTCGGCGGCGCACAGAAGGTGTTGACCTCCGCGCGGCGGAGCTGACCCAGCAGCGCCTCGGCGTCGAACCGGCCGTAGTTGTAGACGAAGATCGTCGCCTCGGCGATCCAGGGCGCGAAGAAGCAGCTCCAGGCGTGTTTCGCCCAGCCCGGCGCGCTGATCGCGAGATGCACGTCGCCCGGTCGGACGCCGATCCAGTACATGGTGCTCAGATGTCCGACCGGATAGCTGGTCTGGTTGTGCTGCACCATCTTCGGCTTACTCGTGGTGCCGGAGGTGAAATAGACCAGCAGTTCGTCGCCCACCTGCGTCACGGCGGGGAAGGGGCCCGCCGATTCCACCTCGGCGGCCTCCGCGTAGTCGTGCCAGCCCTCGACCGGACCGCCGACCGCGATGCGCCGATAGTCGCCGGGGACCTCGTCGAATTTCGCGGTGTCGCGACCGTTGGTGATGACGAAACGCACCGCGCCCCTGGTGATCCGGTCGATCAGATCGGCCGGCCCGAGCGCGCCCGTGGTGGGCATGACCACCGCACCGAGTTTGGCGACGGCGAGCATCGACTCCCAGAGCTCGACCTGGTTGCCCAGCATCAGGATCACCCGATCACCCTGGCGCACACCGAGTTCGGCGAGCCAGGTCGCCACCCGATCCGAGCGCTGCGCCATCTCGTCGAAACTCACCCGCAGTTCGCTGCCGTCCTCCTCGACGATCCACAGCGCGGTGCGGTCGTTGCCGCGCGCGATGACGTCGAACCAGTCGACGGCCCAATTGAATTCGCCGGTCAGCCGGGGCCAGTGGAACGTCCGCACCGCGGTGTCGTAGTCGGTCGCCAGCTCGACCAGCCGGTCGCGCGCCTGGCGATACAACTCGGTGTTGGACGTCATCACTGCTCTCCTGTCTGTTTCTTATCCTGCTCCGGCACGCCGAACAGGCGGACCGAGGTCGCGCGGATATCGACCTTGCGCACCTTGCCGGTGACGGTCATCGGGAATTCCTCGACGACGTGGACGTGGCGCGGAATCTTGTAATGGGCCAGGCGACCGCCGCAGAACTGGGCCAGCGTCTGCGCGTCCAATGTGGCTGCGCCCTCGCGCATCCGGATCCAGGCCACCAATTCCTCGCCGTATTTCGGATCCGGGATCCCGACCACCTGGGCATCCAGGATGTCGGGGTGGGTGTAGAGGAATTCCTCGATCTCGCGCGGGTAGATGTTCTCACCGCCGCGAATCACCATGTCCTTGATCCGGCCGGTGATCGCGACGTAGCCGTCGTCGTCCATAGTGGCCAGATCCCCGGTATGCATCCAGCGGGCGGCGTCGATCGCCTCGGCGGTCTTGTCCGGATCGTTCCAGTAGCCGAGCATCACCGAATATCCGCGCGTGCACAGCTCGCCCGGTTCACCTCGCGGAACGGTCAATCCGGTGTCGGGATCGACGATCTTGATCTCGAGGTGCGGTCCCACCCGGCCGACCGTGGCGGTGCGCTGGGTGATGGTGTCGTCGCGGCGGGTCTGAGTGCTCACCGGTGAGGTCTCGGTCATGCCGTAGCAGATGGACACCTCCGCCATGCCCATCCGCTCGATCACCTGCTTCATCACCTCCACCGGGCACGGTGAGCCGGCCATGATGCCGGTGCGCAGCGAACTCAGGTCGAAGGATTCGAAGTCCGGATCGGCCAGTTCGGCGATGAACATCGTCGGCACCCCGTACAGCGAGGTGCAGCGTTCCTCGGCGACCGCGGTGAGCGTGGCCCGCGGCTCGAAGGAAGCCGCCGGAATCACCATGGCCGCACCGTGACTCGTCGCCGCCAGATTGCCCATCACCATGCCGAAGCAGTGGTAGAACGGCACCGGAATGCAGATCCGATCGGCCTCGGTGTAGCCGCACAATTCGCCGACGAAATAGCCGTTGTTGAGAATGTTGTGGTGCGACAGCGTCGCGCCCTTGGGGAAACCCGTTGTACCCGAGGTGTATTGGATGTTGATCGGATCGTCGGCGGCCAGTCGCGCTCCCGCCTCGGCCAGGCGCGCGGGATCGGCGGCGCGGCCGGCGGCGACCAGCGCCTCCCATTCGGCGCCGTCGAACAGGACCACCTGCTCCAGATCCGGGCATTCGGGCCGCACCCGGCCGATGATCTCGGCGTAGTTCGAGCTCTTGTGCTCTCGCGCCGAGATCAGCATCCGGATCCCGGCCTGGGTGATCACATAGCGCACTTCCTCGCTGCGGTAGGCCGGATTGATGTTGACCAGGATCGCCCCGATCTTCGCGGTGGCGAACTGCACCAGCGTCCACTCGGCACGATTGGGCGACCAGATGCCGACCCGATCGCCCTTGCCGATCCCCGCCTCCAGCAGACCGAGTGCCACGGCATCGACCTCGGCGGCGAATTCGCGGTAACTCCAGCGCACTCCGGTCACCCGGTCGACCAGTGCGTCTCGATCACCGTGGATGGCCACCGTGCGATCGAGATTCGCCCCGATCGTCTCGCCCAGTAGCGGCGCATCCCATACCCCGTGCGTATAACTGACCGGCCGGACCCGGCCCATACTCGCGCTCACACATATAGGATTCACGTCACACTTTGCTCTCCACCACCCCCGGAAAGGGGTAGCGCCGATGGCCTCCGCCGATCTGCTCCGCCCGCGCGACGTCGATGCGTTGCGGGCCGAGTTGCGGCAGGTCTCGGCCCTGTCCGGGATGCCGGTGGTGTTCGGCGGCGAGGTCTGCGACGGCGCGCTGATCCTGAGCGAGTTCTTCGGCACACGCACTGCCGCGATGCGCGGACTGGTGGTATCCCCCACCTCGGGGGTGGGCGGTGCGGCCGTGGCCAGCCGGCGTCCGACATCGGTCGCGGACTATCGGGCGGCGGCGACCATCACCCATCACTACGACGGTCCGGTGTCGATGGAGGGACTGCGCGCGGTGGTCGGGGTGCCGGTCGTGGTGGACGGGAGTTCCCGGGCCGTGCTCTACGTCGCCAGTCGCGAACCGGGGCCGATCGGCGATCGAATCGCCGAGCTGGTGTTGCGGTCTAGCCGGCGCCTGGCCGTGGAACTGGCGGTGCGCGACGAGGTGGACCGGCGGCTGCGCCTGCAGGCGGCGACGCGGGGGACCTCCGAGGTCACCACCGGCCTCGCGCCGGATGCCGTTGTCGCGGAACAGCTTCGGGATCTGCACGCCGAGGTGCGCGGGATCGCGCAGACGCTCACCGATGCCGAGGCGCGCAAGCGGTTGCGCGCGGTATCGGACACCCTGGTGCGGTTGATGGGCGGCCCCGAGGAGACCGTGGCCGCGGACTCCGCGCCCGCACTGTCTCCGCGCGAACTGGACGTGCTGTCGTATGTGGCCCTCGGTTGTACCAATGGTGAAGCGGCACAGCGGCTTTCGCTGCGTCCGGAAACGGTGAAGAGCTATCTGCGCAGTGCCATGACGAAACTCGGCGCACACACCAGGCACGAGGCGGTGGTCCGGGCGCGGCGGTGCGGGCTGCTCCCGTGATGCCGCGGGCGGTGATCCGGCCCCGGATACGCGACTGCCGGCCCGGAAAACCGGACCGGCAGGTGCTGTGTTCCGCTCGCCGCGGCGGCGGTGTGACCGTGGTCGGTGTCGACTAGGCCTGCGGCTCGACCAGCTGGATGTCGAGTTCGATGGCGACCTTGTCGCTGAGCATGGCCGTGGGCAGGGCCGGTGCGACGTCGAATTCGCTGCGCTTGATGGTGCCGGTGGCGGTGAATCCGGCGTGGCGGCTACCGTCCTGGAACTGCTGCAGGCCGCCCCACTCCACGTCGAGGGTGACGGGCTTGGTCACGCCACCGAGGGTCACCTCGCCGGTGACCTCGAACTCCTCGGCGACCCGCACCGGCTCGACGGCCTTGAAGTGCAGGGTGGGGCGCTCGGTGACATTGAGCAACTCGGCGCTGCGGACGTGCTCGTCACGCTGGGAGTTGCCGGTGTCGAACGAGTCGAGGTAGATGGTGGCCTCGATGGTGGCCGCACCGGAGGCGTCCACGACGAAGCTGGTCTCGAAGTTGTTGAAGCGGCCGCGGACCTTGGAGATGCCCAGGTGGCGGACGGTGAAGTTCACCGAGGAGTGGGCGGGGTCCAGGGCCCAGGAACCGGTAGCGAGAGTGGTCTGCTCGGAAGTGGTCATGTCCACCAGATTTGCGGACCGTGGTCCGGTTAGCCACACCGCGGTTATCCTGGGACTGGCAGGGCGTGGATAACAAGGCCCGGACAGATACAGGATGGTGTGGTGGCACGATCGGAATTCGGCGAGTTTCTCATCGCGCGGCGGGCCCAGTTGCAGCCCGAAGATGTCGGTTTACCGGCCGGGCGCCGGCGGCGGACCCCTGGACTGCGGCGCGAGGAGGTCGCCGCGCTGGCCGGGGTGAGTGTCGATTATCTCGCCCGCCTCGAACAGGGGCGCGACACCAACCCGTCCATGGCGGTGCTGGGGGCGCTGGCGGAGGCGCTGCGGCTCAACGAGGTCGAACGCCACCATTTCGGCAATCTCGCCGTCGGCATGGAACACGCCCGCGAGTGCCCATCCTCGGGTCAGGCACGGGAACAGGTCACCGACACCGTGCAGGCCGTGCTGGATGCCATGCATCCCACGCCCGCCTTCGTGGCGGGCCGGTGGCTCGACATCCTCGCCTGGAATCCGGCATGGCGCGATTTCGCCGAACCGCTGGGACTGCTCGACGACGTCGCCGAACACAATCTGGCCACCTACTTCTTCGCGCACCCGGAGGCGCCGCAGCGGTGGCGGGACTGGCCGGTCGCCGCGGAGATGATGGTGTCGACGCTGCGCTCGGCGCGCACGCACTGGCCCGACGATCCCGGACTCGACGCGCTGGTCCAGGGATTGCACCGGTTTCCGGAATTCTCCTGCCGCTGGCGGGAACACCGGGTCACCGAATTCCGGTCCGGTGCGCTGCATATCGAGCATCCGCAGCGCGGCGAGGTCGAGGTCGAGATCCAAAGCCTCAGTCCGGCAATCGATCAGAGCGTGCAGGTGTGGCTTGTCGACCGGCGCGCCGTGCGCAGTCCGGCACTGCGGCTGGTGAACGAATAACTCGGGCCCGGAGGATTCTGCGCGCGCCCGAGTCGGCTCAGCTGTCGATCCGGACACGGAATCCGCGGTCCGCTACTCGTGAGACGCCGATCACGCATAATCCAACGTGAGGATTCCTGCCGGCCGGTGTCTATCGATTCGAGCAGCGGAGGAGGTGCTGTGTGACCGAGGCGGCAGCGGCACCCGAGGCAGCGCTGGACGACGCCACCCTGGCCGGGCGGGCACGTGACGGCGATGTCCGGGCTTACGAGCAACTGGTGCTGCGCTATCAGGGAGCGATGTTCCGGTTGGCGGCACGGATGCTGGCCGATCGGTCCGAGGCGGAGGACGTCATCCAGGAGGTTTTCCTGACCGCCTGGCGCCGCCTGGCTCAACTGCAGGACGACAGCGCCTTCTCGGGGTGGTTGTACCGGATGACCACCAATCGCTGCCTCAACGTCATCCGGTCCCGGCCGGACCGCACCGACGTGGATCCCGATTCCACCGAATCGCCACAGCGTGCGACCCAGCCCGAACACGCGGCACAGGTGCACAGCCAGATGGCCGCGCTCACCGCGGCGCTACAGCGGCTGACACCCGAACAGCGCGCCTGCTGGCTGTTGCGGGAGGTGCACGGCCGCTCCTACGAGGAGATTGCCGAGATCGTCGGCACCAACACCACCGCGGTTCGGGGGCGGATTGCCCGAGCCCGGGCGCAATTGGCGGAGGTGATGAAGCCGTGGCGCTGACGGAGTTGACCGAAAGCGACTACACGCTGCCCTGCGGGCGCAGCGTCGAACAGGTCTGGGACCGCCTCGATGCCGTGGAGGCGGGGCTGGCCGACGAACACGAATCGGACTGCCCGCACTGCGCGGCCGCGCGCGAGAGCCTGCTCACGCTGCGCGCCGCCACCCGTGAACTCGTCGACGAGCCGGACCCACCGCCACCCGCGATGTTCGACCGGATCATGTCCGCGGTGCGGGCGGAGGTCCGGCGCGGCCGGATGGTGAGCCTGGCGACCCCCCATCCTGGCTCGGTCGAGGTCAGCGAGCAGGCGATCGCTGCGGTGCTGCGCTATGCCGCCGACACCGTGGCGGGCGTGCGCGCTCGCAGCTGCCGCATCGACGACCACGGACCCGATGCCGACGGCGGCCACGCGATCACGGTGGCGCTGTCGATCTCGGTCCGGCACGGCGACACCGCCGTCGAACGCGTCGTTCCGCAGGTTCGCGAACGGGTACGCGCGGCGGCCACGGCCCGCGCCGGTCTGGCGCTCGAGCGGCTCGACATCACCGTGGTGGATGTCTACCAGGAGGACCGGTGAGACACACTTGCGCAGCCTCTCGCCGGTGCGACCGGGTGCGGGTGCCCCGCAAGACACAGGAGGAGTCGTGAGCGCGGGATTCACGGAGAAGGCGGAATATATCGCCTCCGATGCGGTAATCGCTGCAGTAGCGGCTCGCGCCGCGACCTCGGTTCCCGGGGTGGCGCGGCTCGAGCCCGGTGTCCTCGGTCTGCTCGGCCACCTCGCCCGGACGGGGCGGCAGTGGTGGAGCGGCCAGGACATCGCACCCGAAGCGGGCGTGCGCGTCCGGCACAGCGGTGGCTGGCTGAAGGTGCAGGTCGACCTGTCGGTGACGGGCGGATGCCACGTCGGCGAGGTTGGGCAGGCGGTACAGCAGGAGGTGGTCCGGATGGTCGCGCAGCAAACCGGGATGGTCGTCGACGCGGTGTCGGTGGCGATTCTGGACATTCAACCGGAAGCGTCGTGACGGCCGTGAGCGAAGACGAACTGGCCGGCGAGATCGTCACTGCCATCGAATCGGTGGCGGGATTGCATCCGGCCGTGCCACCGGGCGTCGCCCTCGCCGATTGGGTGCCGCGGCTGGGGCCGCGCTCGGCGGTGGACGTGAGCTCGGAGATCGTCGAGATCCGGGTGACCGCCTCGGCGCTGCCGCTGCCACCACTGCTGGACAAACTCGCGGCGGCCGTGGGTGAGCTGCTGGCCGTGACCCGGTGGGCCGGTGCGCGGCTGCGCATCGTGGTCACCGATTTGGACGCGGACGTCTTCGACACCGCGGTTACCTAGATCATCGGTCTCGCCCGTGACATTTCGCCGTCGGCGGTGTCGTATCAGTGAAGGTTCGTTATCCGCTGTACCGCAAGGGAACTGAACTGGAGGTAATTATGACCAGCACGACAGCCGGTAAGGGCGCGGAGAACGCCAGGGCCGAGACGAGTAAGGACACCGGCGCCGGCCCGAGCCAGGGCGGAGCCGCTGCCAAAGCCCCCGCCCGGACCAGCAGCGCGCTGGTCAGCGATCAGGGCACCACCGCCATCGCCGACGTCGTCGTCCAGAAGATCGCCGGATTGGCGACGCGCGAGGTGCGCGGGGTGCACAACCTCGGCGGTGGCGCGGCACGCGCGTTCGGCGCCTTCCGCGATCGCATCCCCGGTGCTTCGGCCAGTGTGGGACAAGGAGTTTCGGTCGAGGTCGGCGAGACGCAGGCGGCGGTGGACCTGGAGATCGTTGTCGAATACGGCGTCTCCATCGCCGAACTGGCCCGCGCGGTGCGCCGCAATGTCATCACCGCGATCGAGCAGATGACCGGTCTCGAGGTGGTCGAGGTGAACATCAACGTCAACGACGTCTTCATCGAAGAGGACGAGGATCAGCCGCCGGCCCGCGAACGGGTGCAGTGATATGAACGCCACCACGATCTGCCTGATCTTCGGTCTCTCCCTCGGATTCGCCGCGGCGTTCGGCGGATTCGCGGCCTTCGCGGTGGTGCTGATCTTCGGCGCGCTGGGACTGGTGATCGGCCGCTGGCTCGACGGCCATGTCGACCTGTCCGGTCTGATCCGCTCGGCGCAGGATCGGGGCCGGAAATGAGCGCCGCCGCGGAGACTGCGGCGGCACCGTTTCTCTCCGCGGCCGAGTTTCGAGGGCGCACCACGGTGTCGGAGCGCGCGGTGCGGCGCTTGGCGGCCCGGGCGGCGCGTGAGGTCGACGGTGTCGCCGGCGGCCCGGAGGTCTCCGCGCGCGTCACGGCCGATACCGCCGTGCTGCGGGTACGACTGCCGGTCGGTTATCCGATGCCGGTCGCGGTGGTCACCGAGGCGTGCCGCGAGCACCTGATGCAGCGCACCCACGAACTGTCCGGACTGGTGGTTCCGCGGGTGGACATCGAAGTCTCCGAACTGGTCAACACGATCGAACCCGCCGGCGGCCTGCGATGAACCGCAGGCCCCGGCGCATCACCCCGGCCGTGCTGGTCGCGGTGGCGTTGCTGGTGATCGCGGTCCTCGTGTCGGTGTCGCTGATCCAAAACCTCGGCGACACGAAGGAATTGGTGTCCTACCACAGCATCGCTGTGCACCTGCACGAGACGACCTGGCACAGCTATTGGGTCCTCGGTGTCGGCATCGGGCTCGCGGTGCTCGGTGCGGTGCTGATGCTCGCGGCGTTGCTGCCCGGGCGCCGCGTGGTGGAGGCGCTGGACGCCGAGGAAGGCATGGACGCGGGCATCACCCGGCGCAGTCTCGACGGCGCCCTCAACGATGCGGCGAGCTCGGTCGCGGGACTCGAAGCGGCACGAGTCCGCCGGAGCCGCAAGAACATTCGAGTCACTGGCCGCGCCGCCCACCCGGACCACGCCGATCTGGAGCAGACGGTCAACGCGACGGTCGGCGACCGGCTCGCCCGCATCGGCCCCAAATCCGCCCCGCCGGTCAGCACCCGCCTGCGCGCGGCCCAGCAGCCGGAGCGGGTGGACAAGCGAGTGCATGTCCGCAAGGAGGTGTTGTGAGCGACAATCGCGCCGTGGCTCGCGACACCGACCGGGTGCGGGTGTCCCGCAGATTACGGGAGGTGTTGTGAGCGACAATCGCGCCGTGGCTCGCGACACCGACCGGGTGCGGGTGTCCCGCAGATTACGGGAGGTGTTGTGAGTTCGAGTTCGGCCAATCGTCCGGCGCGGCTCAATCGGGCGTTGCTCGCGCTCATCGGGCTGGCGCTGATCCTCGCCGGCGTCTATGCCATCCTCGCGTACGCGGGCGTGCCGCACTGGGTCGATCGGGATGCGCCGCTGGTGCCCGGTACCGCCGAGCCGTCGCAGTGGGTGTTCGTGGCGGTGGTGGCGGGCGCGGTCGTGGTGGGCCTGGCGGCGTTGCGGTGGCTGGCAGCGCAGTTCGCCCGGCTGCCGGCGCGGATGCGCTGGCATATCGGCACGGTCGGCAATACCGGTGAGACGCTCATGGATTCGAATGTCGCGGCCGCTCCGGTGGCGGCCGATATCGAGTCCTACCCGGAGGTGCGGTCGGCGCAGGCCAGGCTGTCGGGGCCGGGTCGCGCACCGCACCTGCACCTGGTGGTCACGGCGGAACCCGATGCGGATCTGACCGCGCTGCGCCGGCGCATTCTCTCCGACGCGGTGAGCCGGCTGCAGCAGGCGCTGGAGGTGGATACCGTACCGGTGTCGCTGGAACTGCGGCTCGCCTATCGCGGCCGCACCGCGCGGGCGAAATAGCGGCCGCTCAGTCGAGCGGCCCGAGAACCCGCTCGACATAGGCGTTGGCGAAGCGTCCCTTCGGGTCCAGCCGCCGCCGCACGTCCTGAAACCGATCCCAGTCCGGATAGCGCCCGCGCAGCGTTTCCGCGGTCTGGAAGTGTCGCTTGCCCCAGTGCGGACGGCCGTGGTAGCGATCGAAAATCGCTTCGCAGGCACGGAAATACGGTTCGTAGTCCATACCTCGGTACTGGTGTACGGCGATGTAGCAGGTGTCGCGGCCCCCCGCGGGGGACAGGAACGCGTCGTCGGGCGCCACGAACCGCACCTCGGTCGGCATCGGCGAATCGAACTGCTGCCCAACGGCTTTGATCTCGCGAATGGCGTCGACGGCATATTCGCGCGGGATGGCGTATTCCATCTCGGTGAAGCGAAACAGTCTGGGGGAGGCGAAGACTCGGTAGGAGCGGTCGATCTGGCGGCGGTAGCTTCCGGCGTAGGCGGCGCCCCGGTGGATCCACGGAATCAGATTCGGCTGCCGGCGCGCGAGGCGGCACAGCGCATCGAAGGTGTGGTTGGACATCAGGATGTCGGCGAACCAGTCCACGGCCTTGGCGCGCGGTTGTTCGGCCAGCGGGACGCGGTTGTTGCGCTTGGTCATCGCCAGCGGGCTGTGCGCGAACATGTAGAACTCGAAATGCTCGTTGCCGTCGACGAATTCGTCGAGTTCGGTCAGCACCTCCTCGACCGGGACGGGCCGCTCGATGCCCTCCAGGACGAACGACGGCACCAGTTGCAGCGTCACCGCGGTCACCACACCGAGGGCGCCGAGATTCACTCGTGCCGCGCGCCAGCCGTCGGGGTCGCCGCGCTCGTCGAGTTCGACCACACTGCCGTCGGCGAGCATCAGTTCCACCGAATGGAGTGCGGCGGAGATGTTCTGCAGCGCCGCGCCGGTGCCGTGGGTCGCGGTCGCGGTCGCCCCGGCGATCGACTGCACATCGATGTCACCGAGGTTGGGGAAGGCGAGACCGAGCGGGTGCAGGGCGGTGCTCAGCGCGTTCAGGGTCGCGCCCGCCTCCACCCGGACCAGGCCGGTGGCGCGGTCGACCTGCAGAATCCGGTTCAGTCCCGAAAGCTGCAGCAGAGTGCCGTCGGTGAGCACGGTGTCGGTGAACGAATGTCCGGCTCCGGCCACGCGCACGGTATGGCCCGCGCGCTCGGCCCGGGCCAGTAGTTCGGCGACGTCGTCGCGCGTGCGCGGAGCGGCGTACGTGGCCGGCGCGCACCGTTGATCGCCGGCCCAGTTCACCCACGAATTGGTCATGCGTCCAACTTTAGAACATGGCCGAACTGTGCGCCAGCCCTCGTTCGAGCGCGAACGTGTCCGATCACACGGCCACGAGTGCGCCGGGAGTACTTACGTTGCGGACGGTTCGCTCGGTAACGTTGGCGGGTGCACGGTGCCGGACAGGAATTACTTTCTGCGGCAGGCGAATACGGCTTCCTTCGCGTTGTCGACGTCGTCGTCGTTCAGGGGTGGGACCGTCAGGGGCTGCCGCGGAATGCAGTCGCCGCGCACACCGTCCAGGACGATGCTCATGTAACGCCGCCACACGTCGGGGTTCACCGGCTTGGCGAAGCTGGCGATCGCCTCGACCATGTTGATCATCGCGAAGAAGTCCGAGGCGGCGATGCCGGGTCGCAGCACGCCCTCGGCGACGGCCTTGTCGAACAGGCGGGTGACCATCGGCTTGATTCGCTCGCGGACCGAGACGAAGCGCTCCATGGCGTCGGGCAGTTCCAGCATCACCTCGCCGAAGCCGCGGTTGCTGGCCATGTGTTCGCAGCTCCACTCGAACAGCCGGGTCAGTCCGTGCCAGGTGTCGGGATCGGCGTAGGCGGCCTCGGTCGCCTCGGCCATATCGGTGACGGTCTGGTCGAAGACCTCGCCGATGAGCTCCTGCTTGTTCGCGAACCGCCGATACACCGTCCCCACGCCGACACCGGCGGCTTCGGCCACATCGTCGAGGGTCACCTCCAGGCCTCGATCGGCGAACAGCTCTCTGGCCGCTCTGAGGATGCGCGCGTGGTTGCGGGCGGCATCGGCGCGCAGGCGCCGGGGAGCGGGAGCGGCCGTGGCGTGATTCACACCCCGATATTACCAAGTTCGGGGATTAACCGGAGGCGCTCTCTCCGTTATCGTGATAGCTTTCCATGTAAGCGGAGATGACTCCTCCACTTCAACTCCACCACAACCGTCGTCGGACAAGGGGACCCATGACTTCCGCGATCGATCTCGAAAAGAGCCGGTCGGACCTGCCGTCGAGGCAGTCTTCCGGCTCCGCGGGCCGCCGTGGCTCGCACGCAATGCGCTGGTGGGTGCTCGCCGTACTCGGCGTCGCCCAGCTGATGGTCGTGCTGGACGCGACCGTGGTGAATATCGCACTTCCCGAGGCGCAGTTGGACCTCGGCTTCTCCAATGCCGACCGCCAGTGGGTGGTCACCGGTTATGCCCTCGCCTTCGGCAGCCTGCTGCTGCTGGGTGGCCGGCTGAGCGACCTGTTCGGCAGGCGTACGACCTTCATCATCGGATTGGTCGGCTTCGCGGTCGCCTCCGCGGTCGGTGGCGCGGCCAACGGATTCGAAATGCTCGTCGTGGCTCGCGTCGCCCAGGGTGTGTTCGGCGCACTGCTCGCGCCCGCCGCGCTGTCGCTGCTGACGGTGACCTTCACCGAACCGTCGGAGCGGGCCAAGGCCTTCGGCATCTTCGGCGCCGTCGCCGGTACCGGTGGTGCGCTCGGCCTGCTGCTCGGTGGCGCGCTCACCGAATGGGCCTCGTGGCGCTGGGTGATGTACGTCAACCTGATCTTCGCCGCCGTCGCGCTGGTCGGCGCCGTGCTGCTGCTGGCCAAGCACACCGCCGAGCACCGGCCCAAGCTCGACATCCCGGGCACGGTCACGGTCAGTGCCGCCCTGTTCGGCATCGTCTACGGCTTCTCGCACGCGGAATCGCACGGCTGGTCCAACGGGCTCACCCTGGCCTTCCTCATCGGCGGCACGGTGCTGCTGGGTGTGTTCGCGTGGCTCCAGACCCGGGTCGAGCATCCGCTGCTGCCGCTGCGGATCCTGCTCGACCGCACTCGGGCCGGTTCCTACATGACGGTCTTCGTCATGGGTATCGGGATGTTCGCGATCTTCCTGTTCCTGACCTACTACATGCAGCTGACGCTGAAGTACTCGCCGATCATGACCGGCGTCGCGTTCCTGCCGATGATCGCGGCGATGATCGCCTCCTCGACCACCGTGCCCTCGCTGCTGCTGCCCAAGATCGGACCGAAGATCACCGTCGCCGCGGGCTTCCTGGTCGCGGCCGCCGGGATGGCGTGGCTGACCCGCATCGGACTGGACACCGGCTACGCCTCGCACATCCTCCCGGCGCTGATTCTGCTGGGCTTGGGTCTCGGTGGCGCCATGTCGACCGCCTTCCAGGGTTCGACCGCCGGTGTGCACCACGAGGATGCCGGTGTGGCATCGGCGATGGTGAACACCAGCCAGCAGGTCGGTGGTTCGATCGGTACCGCGTTGCTGAGCACCATCGCGTCCTCGGCGGCGGCGAACTACCTGTCGGGCCGCCAGCCCAGCCAGCTCGCGGTCGCCGAATCGCTGATCAAGAGCTACACCACCAGCTTCTGGTGGGCGACAGCGATTTTCGTGGTCGGCGCGGTCCTCGCGGCGGTGCTGATGCCCAGCACCGCACCGGCCCCGGCCGAGGGCGAGCCGGTGCTGGCGCACTGAGTTCGGCACCTGCGGCCGCGTAGGACACTGCGGGACAATCGAATAGGGACGGTGCCCCGGACTCGTGGAGTCCGGGGCATTGTCACGTATCGGTCGCCGCCGCGCGCTGTTCGCACGCTCGCCCCGGCCGCCGGTGGTGGTGGTACAGGTGGGCGCGACCGAAGTGGGCCGGCCAGCGGCGCGTCGACGAGCCGCACCGCCTCGTGGTCTGAGTCCCAGGTTCGGCAGGTCCCGATACGAGGGACGCGCCCGAACGTCGTTCGGCGGCTGCCGCCGTGGACAGGACCGCGATGCGCCGGCGTCCATCCGGGCAGGGGCCGGCGCGAATTCGGTTGTTACTCTCCGTGGCGCCGTGAGCAAACCGATGGCTAGCGACAGGGCGGTGCTGGTGAAGCGGTTCGGGGTGGGTGGTATCGAGCCCTGCGCGGCCCGCCGGTCGGCGGGCAGGGGCCGAACAGGGCAGGGCGAATCCGTCGCCCGGACCGCGGCCGGTCGGGGCCGCACAGCCGGTGCGGCGAGCCCGCGCGACCCGCACGCGGGCCGCGGCTCGGTCGCTGACAGTTAGCATGGCTCCACACATTCGGTCGGGCAGGGAGGTGCACCAGGTGGGTTCGCGGACCGGCGCCACGGTGATGGACACGCCGGAGGGGGCGAGCGTCCTGCGCACGAGTTTTTGCTCGTCGCAAGCGAATCCGTTAGTCTGGACAGCTCTCTGTGGCATATGCGACCGCTGCTCCGCCCGATCGGACGACGTTCTAGACTGCACGGATCGGGTGTGGCGGGTCCGTCGCTCGGATGGACGGGCGGACGGTGGTGACAGCGCGCGGCGCGGCAGAACGGACAACTGGTACGGCACGACGACAGGGGGTTGGCGATGAGTGAAGCACCGGACGAGTCCGCGATGCAGATCGTCACCGAAGCCGATGCGTGGCAGCCGGATCCACGCTGGCGGTCCGCGGCCCGCTTGACGGTGCTGCTGGGTGAGGACGACCACTACAAGCATCGGCCCCGCTATCACGAGATCGTGCGGCGGGCTCGCGACAGCGGCCTGGCCGGGGCCAGCGTCTGGCGCGGTATGGAGGGCTACGGCGTCTCCTCGCGCATCCACACCACCCGCATGCTGGATCTCGCCGAGAACCTGCCCGTGATGGTGATGATCATCGACGATTCGCAGCTGCTGCGCGATTTCGTGGTGGCCAACGCCGAACTCTTCGAATCCGGGACCGTGACCCTGTCCGCAGTCCAGGTGTGGCAGTCGGGCGGGGTGTCGCCGTGATTGTGATGACGAGCCGGGCGCAGGTGCCGAGGAAGGGAGGCCCGAGCATGGCCCACGATCGAGCCGGCCGACCGGCGCGGGCCGGCGATCTCGAGGATCTGCCGCATCTGGTGACGGCGTACTACAGCCGCATCCCCGATCCTGCCGAACCCGCGCAGCAGGTGGCATTCGGTACCTCGGGACACCGCGGTTCGAGCCTCGATTGCGCGTTCAACGAGGCCCATATCCTCGCCATCACACAGGCGATCGTCGAGTATCGCGCCACCCGCGGCATCACCGGCCCCGTATATCTGGCGCGCGACACCCACGCGCTCTCGGAACCGGCGTGGACCACCGCGCTGGAGGTGCTGGCCGCCAACGACGTGACCGCCGTGATCGACAGCCGCGGGCGCTACACGCCCACTCCGGCGCTCAGTCACGCTGTGCTGCGTCACAATCGGGGCGGCACCCGCCATCAGGCCGACGGCATCGTGGTCACGCCCTCGCACAATCCGCCCCGCGACGGCGGTTTCAAATACAACCCGCCGCACGGCGGCCCGGCCGACACCGTCGCGACCGACGCCATCGCCGACCGCGCCAACGAACTGCTCCGCGGCGGGCTGGCCGGGATCAAACGCACCACGCTGCAGCACGCGCTGGCCACCGGTGTGCAGCGCTACGACTACCTCGATCAGTACATCGCCGATCTGCCGAACGTGTTGAATCTGGACGCCGTGCGCGGCGCCGGTATCCGGCTGGGCGCGGATCCGATGGGCGGGGCGAGCGTCGACTACTGGGAGGAGATCGGCCAGCGCTACGACCTCGAACTCGAGGTGGTCAATCCGTTCGTCGACCCGACCTGGCGGTTCATGACCCTCGACAGTGACGGCAAGATCCGGATGGATCCGTCCTCGCGCTATGCGATGGCCTCGCTGGTGGCGATCCGCGACGACTACGACATCTCCACCGGCAACGACGCCGACGCCGACCGGCACGGCATCGTGACACCCGATGCGGGATTGATGAATCCGAACCACTTCCTGGCGGTGGCGATCGAGTATCTGGTCGCGAACCGGATGGGGTGGGACGCGCTGACCAAGATCGGCAAGACCGCGGTGACCTCCTCGATGATCGATCGGGTGGTGGGCGTGCTGGGCCGGCAGACCCACGAGGTGCCGGTCGGCTTCAAATGGTTCGTCCCCGGATTGTTCAGTGGTTCCCTGGCTTTCGGTGGCGAGGAGAGCGCCGGAGCCTCGTTCCTGCGCCACGACGGCACGGTGTGGACCACGGACAAGGACGGCATTCTGCTGGCACTGCTGGCCGCCGAGATCACCGCGGTCACCGGTCAGAGTCCGTCGGCGCGCTATGCCGAACTCGAAAAGCGTTACGGCACACCGGCCTACGCGCGCATCGATGCCGTCGCGAATGCCGAGCAGAAGCGGCGGCTGGCGGCGCTGACGCCGGACGACATCGCCACCACCGACATCGCGGGGGAATCGGTGCTGTCGGTGCAGACCCGCGCCCGCGGCAACGGCGCCGCGCTGGGCGGGGTGAAGGTGACCACCGAGAACGCGTGGTTCGCGGCGCGCCCGTCGGGCACCGAGGACAAGTACAAGATCTACGCCGAATCCTTCGAGGGGCCCGAACATCTGGCTCGGGTGCAGGCGGCGGCGGAGGAAGTGGTCGGACGCGCACTCGGCATCGAGGAGCCCGCGGTCGACTGATTCGCGGAAATGTGGTGAGCGATAGTTACGGTGCCGGTTCCCGGCTGCCCGCCGAGACCTGGGTGCTGATCGGCGCGGCATTCATCATCGCGCTCGGATTCGGGCTGGTCGCACCGGCATTGCCGCAGTTCGCGCGCAGCTTCGGCGTCGGCGTCGCGGCCGCCTCGGCGATCGTGAGCAGTTTCGCGCTGATGCGCCTGCTGTTCGCGCCGGTGAGCGGGCGGTTGGTCCAGCGATTCGGTGAGCGCGCGCTGTATTTGACGGGTCTGCTGATCGTGGCCCTGTCCACCGGCGCGTGCGCGCTGGCGCAGACCTATTGGCAGCTGATCGTGCTGCGTTCGCTGGGTGGAATCGGATCCACCATGTTCACGGTGTCCTCGCTGGGGCTGGTCATCCGGTTGTCGCCGCCCGGCGAACGCGGGCGGGTCTCGGGGTTGTGGTCCACCAGTTTCCTGATCGGCTCGCTGGCCGGTCCGCTGCTCGGCGGTGCGCTGAGCGGGCTGGGATTGCGCGCCCCGTTCGCGATCTACGCGGTGGCCCTGCTGGGGGCGAGTGCGGTGGTGTTCTGGAAGCTGCGCGGATCGCAGCTGGCCGAACCGGTGGGCGCGGAGCCGTTGCCGACGGTGACTTTCGGCCGCGCACTGGCGGATCCGGTGTACCGCGCGGTGCTGTGGTCCAATTTCGCCAACGGCGCGGCGGTGTTCGGCGTGCGGATGGCGCTGGTTCCGCTGCTGGTGGTGGAGGTACTCGGCGAATCGCCGGGAGTCGCCGGGGTGGCGTTGACGGTTTTCGCCGCGGGAAACGCTGCGGTGCTGTTCGCCTCCGGCCGGATGTCGGATCGGTGGGGGCGCCGACCCTTCCTGATCGCCGGCACCCTCGTGTGCGCGACGGGCACGATCGCGCTGGGGCTCGCGCCGAATCTGGTGTGGCTGCTCGGGGCCTCGTTCGTCGCCGGCCTGGGCTCGGGAATGTATACACCCGCGCAGCAGGCCGCGGTCGCCGATGTGATCGGCCCGCGGGCGCGCGGCGGCCCGGTGCTGGCCGGATTTCAGATGGCCGCCGATCTGGGCACCGTGGTGGGCCCGATCGCGATCGGGTGGCTGGCACAGCGGGCATCGTTCGGATTCGCGCTCGCGGTGACCGGTGCGCTGCTGGTGGTGGCCGCGGCCGGATGGACGGTGGTGCGAGAGCCGCTCCTGCGGCATCCGGTCACCGCGGCCGTCGACTGATTTCCGCCACTCGGCCGCGCGGTCCTACCTGGCGGGAGCATCGGCTTTCGATCGCCGCGGCCGCCCTACCCTGTGGCCGACCTACTGGATCCACAGATCGGAGATGACTGTGCCGTCTCGTCGCATGCGGAAATCGGCTCGGATCGGCGTCGGCGTCCTGGCAGTGGGATTGCTGGCCGTCGCGTGCTCCGGTGCGTCCGATACCGAGCCGGCCACCCCTGCCGCCCTGCGCGCGGGGCAGTTGCTGACCGCGCGGCCGCTGACAAGTGGCGCCGCCCTGACCGGTCCGGCGAGCACTCGCCTGATCACCTATGTCTCCGACGATGCGCACGGTCAGCCGATCGTCGTGTCGGGCACCGTCGCGGTGCCCGCGGGAGCGCCGCCGAAGGACGGCTGGCCGGTGCTCAGCTGGGCGCACGGCACCACCGGTTACGCCGACACCTGTGCGCCTTCCGCCGACACCGCGGACGGCCCGGATCACGATTACCTGGGACCGGTGAACCGGATCCTCGACACCTGGATCGCCAAGGGCTACGCGGTGGTCCAGACCGACTACGAGGGCCTCGGTACACCCGGCGGGCATCCGTACATCAACGGCACGAGCGAGGCCGATACGGTCGTCGACATCGTGCGCGCGGCCCGGGCGCTGGATCCCTCGATCGGGAAACGCTGGGTGGTCGCCGGGCACAGCCAAGGCGGACAGGCGGCCTTGTTCACCGCGCAGGCCGCGGCCGAGCGGGCGCCCGAGCTGGAGCTGAAGGGCGCGGTGTCGATCGCGCCCGGCGGGGTGGGGCTCAGCGGCACCGTCGACTACCTGCGATCGAATCGCCCCGGCGCCGAAGCCGCCGAGGCTTTCCTGCCGGTGATTCTGCTGGGGGCCCACGCCGCCGAACCGGCCATCGATCCGGACGCGTTGGTGACGCCACAGGCCGCGCCGCTGCTCACGGCCGCGCGGACCGGATGTCTCGCCCAGATCCGCGCGGTGCCACCGGTGCCGCCGGCCCAGGTCTTCGCGCCGAACGCGGACGTCGGACCGCTGACCCGCTATCTGGACGCGCAGGACCCCAGCCGCGTGACGCCGACCGTCCCGACATTGATCGCGCAGGGCACGGCCGACGCCGCCGTCGCGCAACCGGGGACCGACGCGCTGGTGAAGAGCCTGTGCGGCAGGGGAGTGCACGTCGACTACCGGGTCTACGCCGGCCAGGATCATCGCGGCAGTGTGCCCGCGTCCCTGGCCGACGCCCAGGATTTCGTGGCGCGGGTGATGGCGGGCGAGTCGACGCCCACCACCTGCGGGCGCTGAATCTTTCTGTGCCGCAGGTCATCCGGCATCTGTCGGCGAATCGACGAAAACGCGAGCTCGCATCGACCGGGTCCCGCTGAATGAGAGCCCGAGACCGCGACTCCGTGCATTGTGACATGTTCCACATACATGTTGTCTGCGCATCACCGTCGGCCTCGTTCGGCAATTCCGCAGTGCCACGGTGAGTTTCGAGAGGAGAACCGATGCGGGTTCAACGCTGGGTAGCCGCCACCACGCTCGCCATCGCGACCGTCACCGCTTCGTCCGCATACGCCACGGCCGGTCCTGTCCCGTCGGATGCCGCGGCGCCGAGCGGTGCGGCATCCGACGGCGCTGTGCACTACCGGGCCGTGAATACCGGTGGCGCCGCGGAGATCACCACCGATTCCGGCTCGATGGACGTCTCGGACGGGATCTTCCGGATCAGATCCGCCTCCGGTGTGGTGCTGGCCGGAATCCCGCTGACGATTCGCGTCGACGACGTCGACTATCCGGTCGAGGCGTCGATTCGTGACCACACCGCCACTCTCACCCCGGTCGCGCTGCCCTTCGAGGACGAGGCGCCGTGGCGCACCCGCTACGAGCGGGAGCAGGCGGCGTTTTCCCGTGCGGCACTGCAGATTACGACAGCCGCCGCCGGTGGTGCTGCGGTCGGCACGGCGATCGGTGGTATCGCCGGATGTGTGGGCGGAGCGCTGGTCGGGGCCGTCGTCACCGGGATTCTCGCGGCGTTGTTCGGCGCGGGCCCCCTGGCGGGCTGCCTGGCCGGTATCGCCGTGGGGGCGGGAGTCGGCGCCTTCGCCGGCGCCTTGCTGGTCGCGGCCCCGGTGGCCGTCGCCTCGGTGGTCCAGTACTTCACCACCGTCAACGAGCCGTTCGTCCCGAAGGGCCGGCCGGCGAAGTGAGAATTGTGTTGTATCGGCACCGAACTCGCGCCGGCGGCCACGCGGCATCCGCGCGAGTTCGGCGCTGTGCTGTGAAAGATGCTGAGGGAGAGCGCCTTTCGGTAGGTCAGCGGATGGTACCGACTCCCGGAACGAGGGGCAGGTCGAGCGGCGTCACCCAGCCCGGTGGCAGGGCGTTGACCGCGGGGACGGCATTCAGGGCCCGCATTCCGGTGGCGAGACATCCCGCCACGGCGGGCGTGCGCCCGGATCCGTCGGTGAACCGGAAGGACGTCTCCTGAGAAATGGACGGCGAGCCGATGATGTCGACCCGATACACATCGTCCTTCGTGCCGGCGGGCCAGTCGGGAGCTGCGTCGGTGCCGATGCGGTTGACGTGTTCGAGGGTGATGACCTCGCGGCCGTGGTAGACGCCGTTGATGGTGAATCGGATGGCGGCGACGTTGCCGGCCGCGACGACGCCCTTCGCGGACGGGCGATCGACGGGCGTCACCCATTTCTCCCAGGTGGTGGTGACGGCGTCGAGTTCGATGCCCACGGCGGTCGCGATCATCGGCACGGTGGCGCCCCACGCCATGATCAGCAGATCGGGGATCTCCAGCATGGCCTGGAATTCCGGCGGCCGCCCGATGCCCATCTCGACCTCGTAATCGCCTTCGTAGGCGGTGTAGTCGAGCAGCTCCGAGGCGCGTACCGACTCCACCTCGCCACACAGGCCCAGCAGGGTCATCGGGAACAGGTCGTTGGCGAAGCCGGGATCGATACCGGTGGTGAAGCAGGACGCGCCCCCCGCCGCGCAGGCCTCGGTGATCGGATCACGCCACGCGGCGGGGGTCTGCGCCATATCCGGCCACACCCACGGTGTCATCGCGGTGGAGCACACATCGATTCCCGCCCGCAGGAACGATCCGATGACCCGGATGTTCTCGTCGGCGAACTGTGCGGTCGGCCCGTAATGCACCACCGCATCCGGGCGCAGCGCGATCAGTTCCTCCACCGAATCCGTGGCGCGGATACCGGTTTCACCACCCCCGCACAGCAGTCCGGCGTCGCGCCCGACCTTGTCGGGGTTGCTGACGCCGACGCCCACGAGTTCGAAGAGCGGATGGCGGATGATCTCGGCGAGCACCATGGAGCCCACCACACCGGTACCCCAGAGGACGATTCGCTTCTTCGCGTCGGTCACCGGAACTCCTTGCAGCCGTGAGTATTTCAGTTGTGGTATTCGCCGCAGTCGACGGTGAGAATCTGGCCCGTCACGGCGGAGGCGAGGTCGGTGGCCAGGAACAGGGCGGCGCGGGCCACCTCTTCGGGGGAGGCGAGGCGTTTGAGGTCGGTCGGCTCTGCCTTGCGCCGGTAGATCTCCTCGTGGGTGACGCCGTCCTGGGCGGCGAGCCAGTCGAAGTAGGCCTTGTTCACGTCCTCGTAGATGTAGGAGGGCGCGACACTGTTGACCCGGATGCCGCGCGGGCCCAATTCGGTCGCCAGCGACGAGGCCAAATGAGCGAGTGTGCCTTTCGAGAGCTTGTAGCCGGCGTAGATCGGCTCGGAATCGAAGCTCACACAGGAATTGAGCATGATGATCGAGCCGCCTGTCGCCGCCAGCGCATCGGCGAACAGCGTCGAAAGTCGCAGTGGTGCGAAGACATTGGTCTCGTTCGCGGTCCGCAAGGCGTCCAGTTCGATGCCGGTGATCGGTTCCATCGGCGGGATCGCGAAGGCGTTGTTGATCAGGCAGTCCACCCGGCCGAATTCGGCGAGGGCGCGGTCCACCAGCGCCCGCCGCTGCTCCTCGTCGGTGATGTCGGTCGGCACCACCAGTGCCTTGCGGCCATGAGACCGCACCACCTCGGCCATCTTCTCCAGCCGGCGTTCGGTGCGGCTGACCAGCACCAGATCCGCGCCCATCCGGGCGGCCTCGGCGCCCAGCGCGCGGCCCAGGCCCGGGCCCACACCCGACAGCACGACGACCTTGCCCTCGAGCAGGGGGAGTGGCCGGTAGGTATCCGCGGTGGCGATCGGCTGGTCGGTAGTGGACACGACTTCTCCTCGGATTCAGCAGTTACAGAATGTAACGACTCAGATGTGACAGACTGTAACGACTGATGCTCGCGCTGACAAGGACGGTTGTGTCGTGAACGCTCGCCATCGACTCGGTCCGCATCGCGATCCGGAGGTGGATCGAGCGGTCCTCGAGGCCGCCCGCGAGCTGCTGGTGGAACGTGGCTATGCCGCCGTCTCGATCGATGCGATCGCCACCCGGGCCGGGGTGAGCCGGCCCGCCATCTACCGGCGCTGGCCGTCGAAGGCGCATCTGATCGCGCGAGCGGTCTTTCCGGATGTGGGCGGCGAGGACGAGGCGAGCGATCTGATCGAGGAGATCCGCACGGTTATCCGGGGCACGATTCACCTCTTCGGGGCCCGGCCCGCGCGCGAGGCGATGCCCGGGTTGATGACCGAGATGCGAGCGGATTCCGGTCTGTACCAGAAACTTTCGGCACGACTGGACACGCCGACCCGGCGCGAACTCGCGCGGTATCTCGATTCCGGGGCCGTGCGTGGCGGAATCGACTCCGACACGGTGCTGGACATGATCGCCGGTGCCGCACTGTTCGCCATGTGTATCCGGGATATCGACGATACGGAGGGTTTCGCCCGGTCGCTCGAGGAATTGGTCCTCTACGGGCTGGTCGGCGTGCCCGCGAGCGAGGCGGAGGAACCGCGGGCGTAGGCGGGTGAAATCCGGTCGCCGGGAAATCGGACGGCCGGATTCCGGCGACGGACCGGTTTTGGCAGAGTGGACGCCGTGAATTCCTCGGATTCGAAATACACCCCGCGACCGATGTCGAACCGCACCACCTACGCACTGGGTGCGGTCGCTCTGGTCGTGGTCGCGGTGATCGTGGTGCTCGTCGTGCGCTGGAACAGCGACCATGGTCTGACGGTGCAGGAGGACGGTTACGGCGCCGCGCACGATCCGGCGGTCCAGGCACTACTGGATTCCGACGGCGCGATCGTGCTCGGTAAGACCTCGGCCGCGAAGACCATTGATATGTTCGAGGATCCGATGTGCCCGTCCTGCGGGGCGCTCGAGCATTACTACGGACAGCAGATCGCCAAAGCGATCGACCAGGGAAAGCTCGCGGTGCGCTATCGGTTCGTGAACTTCCTGGATCCCAAGTCCAGCAGTAAGGACTATTCGACCCGCGCTGTGGCCGCGAGCGAATGTGTGGCCGATGCCGGTGACGGTCCGGTGTTTTCGAAGTTCCACATGGCGCTGTTCACCACGAAGCAGCCCAGTGAGGACGGCGGTAATCTGACCAACGATGAATTGGCCGCGATCGCCAAGGATTCCGGTGCGTCGGCGGAGGTGCAGTCCTGTATCGCCAAGGGCGACCGGGTGGATTCCGCGCGCAACCACGCCCAGTCGTCGCTGGCGGCGTTGAAGGACGCGGTCGGTCAGGTGCAGACCCCCACGGTGCTCGACGGCGGGAAGAATGTCGATGTGGAAAATTCGGACTGGGTCACCAAGCTCGTGAGCTGATCGCACTCGCGCGGCGATGTCGCGCTTGTCGAGGTCCCGGCCCGGACGGTATCCCCAACCGCCCGGGCCGGAGTCGTGGAGCCGACGTTCAACAGATCTCGTCGTCGCCGAGCAGCACCTCGTAAATGCGATTGCGGGCGTCCGCGATCGCGTTCACGGTGTCACGCAATTGCCCCGCCATGGCGGCATATCCGGCGCCCGCGGCCGTCCGGTCGAGTTCGGATTCCAGCCGGAGCCGCAACTTCTCGAGCGCGGCGATCCGTTCCCGTTCCACACCGGCGTCGATAACGGTCGGCGCGGGTGGACGATCCTGGCAAGTCATGGTGTTCGCGGTGTCCTCCGATCACTGGGATGGGCAGTAGTAGTGGAACGAAAGTTGTTCAGCGGCGGTAACTTTCGCCGGACAGGAGACAGTCCTCCGGAGTGCCCTCCGCGAGTCGTCGATGCACCAGGGCATGATCCCCGATCGGATAGGCCGGGTCGAGCGTCGAAACAGGCCATGCCACAACGGATGTGGAGACCGGGCCGGGGCCGACCATCGGCGTATCGGTATCACGGTGCGGGAACAGGCAGCGAGCCACCTCGTCGACCGTGGTGTGCACGTCGCCGGTCGGGCTCGTCCACTGCACCCGGTCCGCATCGAGCCGGCGCACCTCCCACCGGGTCCGGTGCTGAACGGTGAGCAGCGCCAAGCGGGAATGATGGGAACACAACGTAAACCTTTGTCTGCTCGGCGAACTCGCGTGAGATCTCCGAGCGGTTGTACGGCGGTTGCCGCGGGCAAATGCGGATTCCCGGCTCGGTGATTCCGTTCCGAGTGCGACATCCCCATTCTTCGGGCTGCCGGCATTACCGTGCCGACTCGCGTCGGTATTGCCCGTGCTCCCCTCCGGTACGGGCAAGTCTGTTGTCACGGCGGGCATTACGCAGCCGGGGAATGCGCACAGGCCGTCGATCCGGGCGGCGGATTCGGCCACGGTGACCGATTCGCCCCGTTCGGCGAGCCGCCGCGCAAGCTCCGCGTCGATCGGCCCGTAGCCGGCCAGATAAGCGGGTTCCTCGCTGTCCCCGCTGAGGGCTTCGGCGCTGACACCGACCTGGATCAGCGGGCGGCGGTTCCTGGCTCGTCCGGAAATGTGCGGGGTACTGGGCGCAGTCGGCTCGGAAACGATTGCGGTGCAGCGTCTTCCGCGTCCACAGGCGCAGTCGAGCCGCTCCGACCCCTCGGCGAGCGCGACGAGTGCGTCGGCGCGGCGTTGCGGCATGGTGCGCGGGTCCTCGGGGCAGACCTCGTATGCCATGTCCCGCAGTCGCATCGCGACCGTTTGGGCCCCGTCCGCGGGCAGGAGCCCCGCCACGACCGCAGTGCCGTCCTGGACCGCGGTCAGTCGGATGTCGCGGCAGTCCTCGCGCTGTTCCCGCCGGCGCTGCTCGCCGGGGCCGTCCAGCCGGCTCAACCAGCGACGCGCGGTTTGCCGCAGTCGCGCCGGTGTGGTTCGTGCCGCGGCCTCGACCAGCGGAACTTCCACATCGGCGAGTAGATCGCTGGACAGTCCGCGGACGTTGTCGACGATCACCTGCACCCGCGACAGATCGATGCGGCCCGATCCGAACGCCTCCCGGGTACGCGGCAAGGTGTCCAGCGCCAGCCCGATATCGATCAGCGCGGCCGCGACCTGCTCGGAAACCTGTACCGCCATCGAGACCTCCGCGGCGGCGAACTCTCCCGCCCGCACCCCGCCCGGCCCGGGCGCGGCGTTGCCGGCGCGATGCCGCCGATACAACTCGCGCACCGCCCGCACCTCCGCCGCCTGTGCGAATGCCGCCGCCCCATGTGCCCG
This sequence comes from Nocardia elegans NBRC 108235, assembly GCF_001612845.1. Taxonomy (GTDB): domain Bacteria; phylum Actinomycetota; class Actinomycetes; order Mycobacteriales; family Mycobacteriaceae; genus Nocardia; species Nocardia nova. The sequence continues at coordinate 26,670 of NZ_BDBF01000040.1, forward strand.
TCGCAGCGCATCGACCAGCCCCTCGTCGCTCATCGCCTGAAGCTCTCTGCCTTCGAACATGTGTTCGAGTCTATCGTTCGAACGTGTGTTCCACCACCCCTGTATGCAGGCGATTTGGTACGCCGAGTCCAGGTGGTGTAACTTCTTTCAAGCACGCGGGGAACACCCCCGGGGTGCGAAAATCTGGGGCTATGGCGCAGCTGGTAGCGCACCACACTGGCAGTGTGGGGGTCAGGGGTTCGAGTCCCCTTAGCTCCACCGCAACCGTGCAGGTCACGGCTATGATGCTAACGCGATTGAGCGTTCATCAACAAAGCCGATCAACACCTGCACGGTTTTTTGCGTTCACTGAGAGGCCGCGAGCAACCGTCGAGAGGTGTCGAACGGGCATCGAGCGGAGCTTTCGAACATGTCGAGTTTACGTATCGGGACCCGCCGCGACGGGTCCACCTACACGCAGATTCTCTTCCGCGAGTTCGACCCAGCGAAGGGCCGGAAGGTGCAGTCGTCGCTGTCATTCGACGAGCACGCTGACGCGGTCCGGTGGCAGAAGATTCTCGATCAGGTCGGGCCCGAGCAGACGCGAAAGATGCTCGCGGTCGAGGACACCGAGCGGGCCAAGGATGTCGTGACGCTCGCGACGTTCGCGCCGACCTACATCGCCGGCCGGACCGGCGTCGAGAAGGCCACCCGCGACCGCTACACGTCCTATCTGGAGAACGACATGGGCGCGCTCGCCGATCTGCCGCTTGAGGCGCTGTGCGCTGCCTCGGCGGACGAGAACAGTCCGGTGCAAGACTGGGTCAACGACATGGAGGCCGACGGCGCCAGCGGCAAGACGATCGCCAACAAACACGGATTCCTGTCCGGGTGCCTCAAGGCCGCGGTGAAGCGGCGCCTGATCCCGTTCAACCCGTGCGAGGACACAAAGTTGCCGCCGCGCCACTATGAACCATGTTTCCTCGAGCCCGAGGAATTCGATCTCCTGTACGACGCGGTCCCGAAGCGCTGGCGGCCGATGGTGCTGTTCCTCGTCACGACCGGCGTCCGGTACTCGGAGGCGACCGCACTGCACGTGCGCGACTTCGGTGCCGCCGTACTGGATTCCAACGGCGAACCCGAGTCCTACACCTGCCGTGTCGCCCGCGCGTGGAAATACACCGGCACCGCCGAGAAGCGCCTGGGCGGCCCGAAGTCGAAGCGCGGTATCCGCACGATCAATGTGCCGGCCGAGACCGTCGCGAAACTCGGGCTGGAGAACCGCGCGGCGGGCGAACTGCTGTTCCCGACGCAGAACGGCGGCCGCATCTCGTCGCAGCTGTTCCACAACAAGTGCTGGCGCACCGCGGTGGAAAAGTTGGCGGCCGAGGTCGGAAAGCGGCCCCGCCCACACGATCTACGGCACACCTGCGCGTCGTGGATGATCAACAACGGCGCTGAGCTGACCGACGTACAGGGCCACCTCGGGCACGAGTCCATCACGACTACCGTCGGCGTGTACGGACACCTCGACCGCCGATCGGGCAAGCGCGCCTCGACCGCGATCTCGAAGGCGCTGGTACGCACCGCGGTTCGCGGGGGAGCAGCTTAGGCGTCACAGTGCCACGGCCACCGGTGGCCGACTTCGACGCCGACGCGCCGGACTTCGGCCGCGGTGAGATTGGTGAGCCGGATGCGCAATGTCGGTAGGTCGACCCAAAGTTCCTCAGCGATCTCCGCCAGATTCCGCGGGTCGCTCCACGACAACGCATTCGCCAGATCGAGCAACGTGATGAGTCGGCGTGCTGCGAGTGCGCTCACCGTTCGCTCCTCGATCGCCGCGAGGCGTGGCTCTGCGGGAAGGGGCCCGCGTTCGAGATGAATGAGCTCGTGAGTGAGCGCGCAGCGGCGGGCCGCTTGACCGAGAGCGCGGTCGATGTAGATGCCGTCAGTGGTCCAGGATGCACGCCTGCCAGGGAGTTTGTGTAGGCAGGTGACCGGGATGTGTGGATAGCGGTCACGCGCGTGACGCCAGGGATGCCACCGAGTACCGGAATGTCCCATAAGGCCCGATTAGAACATGCGTTCGATCTTGGTAGCTAGAGATTGGCCCGAATTTCACTGATGGAATTCCGGCGTTTCCTGGCTAGTGGTGCATGATCTGTAGTAGCTGTTCGGCGGCGTGCGGCACGTTGTCGACGTCGACGATCTCTGCGACCTTAAACATCGGGGTAAGCATGGAGTCGCTGCCCATCTCGTCCACCGCCTCGCTTGAATAGAAGGCGATGAAGTTCTGTGCTGCACCAGCCGCCCGGGCAGCATTCGCCCTTGCGTAGAAGTCGTTAGCGATCATCTTCGCGTGGTCGACGGACACCTGATGTAGCTGGAGCCGGTCCATCAGATGCGTACGGCCGTTGACGTACCTGTAGTTGAATTTGACAGTGTCTTGCGGCTCGGCGGTGGTCTCCTCGCCCCAGCGCGCCGGTACCTCGATCTCTGGCTGAGGAATGATCTCCGCCAGGGTCAGCGCTTGTTCTACGCGGTTACGTAATAGCTTGGCCCAGGGCTCGTTCGAAATGGTCTCTCGCACAACAAGTTCTGAGTAGAGATGCGAGAGGACCTCTTTAGGCTCCCCAAAAAGCTCGGTGTATCCCCCAGGGACCACACGGAATTCTGCGGGATGTCGACGCTGGAAGCGGAACAGGTCATCGAGTTCGCCGCGCAAGATCCGGATGGTCAGATAGCCGACCCAAGCCTCATAGCCATCTTTCGACAGCTCGAACTTCCGCAGGGCACGGCCGTTGATGTGGCCGTCCTCGCTAACCGCATATAGCTTGAGTAGCCACTGACCATCTGCCCGCATCGCGACGCCGATGTTGCGTGGTTCTTTGCGTCGCATGTCGGGGATGTACTGGATCAGGTGCCACATCGCGTCCATCGTCAGCACCTCCTCAAGCCAGGATGTCGAGCTGCTCCACCGGACCCGTGCCGTCAGCCTTCTGGACAAACCTAGATACCAGTGACCCTATCCCGTTGCGTCGTCGGATAAGCACCTTCTTCAGGATGGCGGCACGTGCCTTTGTGATCAAGCCTCGATCGTTGGCCTCATTAAGCGCCAGGTCGACGACGACTTCAGACACGGAACGGACGTGCCTTACCCAGTACTGGACATCGTCGTTGTTGAGCGAGGCATCGCGGAAGCAGTGGTAGCCGAGCAACGGTGTCGGATGTGCGTGCAGGCTCTCGAATCGTTCCCCCTGCCGCCCTGCCAGTGCGTTCTCGTGATCGATCAACCACATTCCGAGGTTTTTGTGGAACAGAAAGTTGTCCTCGTGCCTGTCCTCGTTCAGCACCCAGCAGTCGAAGACCAACGCACCTGCGGCAGTTGAGCTATAGGTGGCGACGATCTCGGACAAGAGTGGCGGCGGCGGTGTTAGACCGGCATATTTGATCTGGGGAGTAGCCCAGCACAGCCGACGGTCGGGATGCGTGGCTACTTCGCCGGGAAGCACTGGTAGGCCGAGCGCAGCGGCGAGGCGAGAGCAGATCAGCTCGTTTGCGACCATGCATGGCATGTCACCGTCCTGAGCCTTAACGTGCACGGTGGCCTGCCCCCACCACGCCTCGAGGCTACCGCCGTGCTCGTCTGTGATGACGTCATATGACTGAATGTGAATGCCAGGCTGGTGATGCTTCATCGCCCCTCAAAGTCCTCGTCGTCTGCCCGATCCTCGATCCCATCCTCGTAGTCGTCGGGCGGGATGTCGGACTTGTCGTGTGCCCAGGCGGCGAGCTCGTTGGCGGGATTGAACGGTGGCATCGAGTCTCGGCGCGGGGGTGCAGCAGTCGACGTGAGCCTGGCGTTCCTGATCGCTGTCAACTTGTCTATATCGGCGCCGCCATCCGCTGAGGTTGGGATCTTGTCGACAACCACCAGTTCGACCAGATGGCGATCCTCGTTCAGGAACCCTTGTAAATCCTGCTCCGCCAAGTCGGCGCGGAAGGTCGACGGATTCGCGACTGCTAGGTACACGATCGTGCGAAACGCTGATTCGTCAGCGATTCCTTGCAGGACGAAGCTCATGGAGCCGGGATGTCGGCTGAGGATGTGTCCGACCTGTTGAGCCTCGGCGTCTCCGCCAATGGGGATGTTGCCATGCATCCAGCGTGGAAGGTTCATTGTGTAGACGCCGCGTGCGTCTTGCTTCGGGGGATCCGACCACCAACTTCGCAGCCAGGGCGTGTCATCTTCGCTGTATTCGGGGCCTGGGTCCCAAGGGGGAGTCCACGGCCTGCCCTGACGGCGGTCCTCATCCATTTCGAAGATTTCTGCTAGTTCATCCTCGGCCTCGTCGACGCTGATCTCGCGAGCATGGGCGTACTCATGCGTCAATCGTCGGGATTGCAGTTGAAGGCGTGCCCACTGGTAGTACAGCTCGGCGGTGTGCCGGGTTGCCTCATTCTGGGCGGCGAGGGCGGCGAACGCGACTTTCGGATCCACGCCGGCTAGGAACGCAATCGCCTTAAGGGTCTGGTCTGTTGGTGTTGAGGTGTACGTGCCACGGCGGATTCGGTTGAGGGTTGCGTGCGAGACCTCATAGCCGGCCTTCTGGGCAATATCGGCGAGCCGTCGGCCGGACGCGCCGTTATGGCGAGCAGAGGCTGTCTCGACCAGTTCGTCGAGCGTGGGCGTTTCGGTCATGGCGGAAACTGTTCCTCGTTCGTCATCGGTCGTGTCAGGCTCGCAAACAATCTCCATGACAAGTGGAACACGAGTCATGCGTGTTCAGGCTAGTCAATGACTACTTGTCACGTTGACAAGTAGGTGGCTCATGACACATGATCCACTTGTCACGCCAACGATTGGGGAGCAAGATGAACAAGCGAACTGCCCGCAAACGCCCGCCGACGCGACGAAAGGAGGTCTGGATGCAAGTCAAGGATGGTGGCCAGATCCGCCGGTGGCGAAAACAAAGACGCTTCAGCCAGCGCGAACTCGCATTTCTGGTGCGCCGGACCCAGAGCACGATCTACCTCATCGAGACCGGGAAACTTCGGTCTATCAGCGAGGACCTCGCAGTAGCTATCGCATCGAGGCTCGATGTCCCATGGGAGGACCTCTTCGAGGCTCATGAGGTTGAACCCATGGCCGCACTGACACATGACACACGAGCCGAGAGTCATCAGCTCACCGCGTAGACGAAACAACCCCCGACGAGTCCGGGGGTGGATGCGAGTTCAAGACCAGAAAGGAATCGTCGATGACGCACTCTGCCGCGCTCGACCTCACGGCAGCCGGGGCGCGCGACCAACGCAACGCACTGGCCATGCGGGTCGACGTGCTCGACAAGGTTGGCGTGCTGCGCACCTTGCCCGACGACTTGCACGTCATCACCGATATGGTCGCCGAGTTCTACCAGGTGGACCGGGAGACCGTTCTCACGGTCGTCAAGCGCAACCGCGACGAACTCGAAGACGATGGATTCCGCGTCATCGGCCGATCCGAAGTCACGTCCATTCTGAACGTGACTCCCGACCAGATCGGAATGTCCCGCACGGCGCCGAATATGAGCCTGTTTCCGCGCCGCGCGGTACTGCGTGTCGGCATGCTGCTGCGCGACTCCGCTGTCGCCCGCCGCGTCCGCGACATGCTGCTGGATATCGAGGCCGGGACACGTCCAGCGGCACTCACCGAGGACGAGATCATCCGCAACGCGGTCGCGATCCTCGATCGTCGCGTCGTTGCCCTCAGCGAGGAAAACCGTGCACTCACAGCAAAGGTCGCGGAGGACGCCCCGAAGGTCAACTACGTCGAGCTATACGTCGCTGACGCGGACCTGTTGAAGTTTCGGATCGTCGCGGCTGCAAACGATGTGGGGGAGGAGTGGCTGCGCGACCTCCTCGTTGCGAAGGGCTGGATCTACGTCGAGACCGAGTCGCGGTGGTCGAACCGGAAGGGCTGCATGGAGATTCGGCGCCGCTATTCCGCGTATGCCCATAAGCGGCAGTACTTCCGCCCCGTCGAGGTACATGAGGCTCCCCGTTTCCGGGGGGAGGTCATGCACACGCTCAAGATCACTCCAGTCGGCGCAGAGGCTATCTCGCGGCTGATCATCCGGGAGCGCGCGGCATGACAACTCCCACGGACCTCCGCCTATACACCGTTCCCGAAGTGGCTGAGCTCCTCGGACCACATGTCACCGACGAGTGGCTCACCAGGCAATTGCGTGCGCGGAAGATCCCCGGCCGCAAGGTCGGTCGGTACTGGATGCTGACCCGCGCCGATATCGAGGCCGCTATCGAATCGATGGCGCGCCCCGTCATCGCTCCGAAACCGGATCCCTCCGGGCTCTCTCGCGGTAGCCGCCGCGCCCTAAACCGGCGGATGGGGGCGTGATGGCTGACCTCAACTTGTTCGCAGCGTTTGTCACTGGCTCCGTGATGTATGCGTACGCGGGGCTCGTATTGCTCGCCGCTGCAATGGGTTTCGCCGAATCGTCCCTGTGCGGGATGCGGTCGCCCAGCGCGGGTGCAGATTCCCTCGCGCTGGGCTGACCGACCAACCCAATTCCCGGCGTTGCGTGAGCTCTCACCTCGCACATCGCCATCAAGAAATAGGAGCATATCCGATGGGTAGACATCACGTGGTTTCCCAATCCCGTTGGGGCACACTGCTGCGCCGCATCACCGGCCGCCGCCCCGCGCAGCACGCCTACGACCCCGGCACCCAGCTGCTGCGGGCACTCGTTCCGCCGCCCACCGAGAACCCGGCGGTCGCCGAACTGTTCGACCCGCCGACCGACAAGCTGCCGATCTACGCGCCGGAGGTGCCGTCGTGCTGATCAATCACGGTGTCGACACCATCACCCCCCTCGCCGCGGCCCCCGACCTCACTCTCGCGGTCGAGTTCCAAGCCGGACCCGGATTCCTGATCACCTCCGACGCCGCGCTGCACCTCGCGCAGCAGCTGCTCGCCGCGCTCACCGACGCCGGCAAGCTGCCGCCGCCGAACCTCGACGACATCACCGCGGTCAACGTGCTCGCCGAAGCCGCCGACGACTTGCGGTTCCTCGGGCACCTCGACCTGGCCGACCGGCTGCGGCACGTCATCCGCAGCCGATTCGCCGCGGTGCCTCGCCACGATCTCGACGTCGCGGTTGCGCAGCACCTGATCGGCGGTGCCCGGTGATCATCTTCGGACACGCCTACACCATCGCTGGCCTGCTGTTCCTCGTCGCTGTCGCTTACGGCCTGGCGCAGAACGCTATTCGCGAGCGCAACGCAGACCGCAACGCGCGACCGGCCGAAACCCGGCGCCGCCAGGCGGCGCCGTCCATCGAACCGCACCAAGACAGAAAGGCCGCGTGATGGCCGAATGGCGACAGGACGCGCTGTGCCGCGCCGATCCCGACCCTGACGTGTTCTATCCGGACCCGAGCGACCAGTCGCGTGCGCTCGACGCGAAAGCGTTGTGTGTGGTTTGCCCGGTGCGACGCGCATGTGCGGAGGACGCCGCCGACCGCCACGAAAGATTCGGAATCCACGGCGGATTCCGAACCGATGACCCCGACGAATGGGAACGACTGCACGTCTATATCGGTCGCCCGGTGCCGCCCCGCCGCACTCCCGAGCAACAGGCTGTCCGCTGCTCGCAATGCGGCACGGAATTCGTCGCGCGCGAGCCTGATGTCGACCAGTGCGGGCCCTGCAAACGCGGGTTGGTACCCGCTGAACCGTCTATCGCGCGGGTCCGGGAACTGCGCGACGCCGGATGGAAGTTCGGCGAGATCGCAGCTGCGGCGGGCGTGAGCTACTCGACCGTGCAGAGCCTTCCGCGGCCCGGTCGCGAATGGGTGAGCGCAGATGCCGAGAAGCGAATCCTCTCGATCGAGGTCGCGCCCGAGCAGGCAGGGGCGGCGTGATGGCCCGATACCGAGACCTCGACAAATGCGCCGAGGACGCGCTCGCGCTGTGCTCGCGGGTGCGGGAAAGCCCGCCGCAGCACACCTACCGCGTCCTCGCGCACCAGTGCCTCCGCGACCCCGAACGCATGGCGCAACTGCTCATGACGCTCGCCGTTTTCGTCGACCCCGTGACCGCCACTACGGGCGACCTCGCGCGGACCGTCGGCCGGATCACCGCGCCGGCCGCGCAAGCCACCCAGCGAAATCAGGAGACACCGTGACCGACTCGCCGATCGTGAGCGCCGCAGACCAGCACAGGATGCAAGCCAAGGCGGCCCTGCACCGCGCGCCGAATCTGGCTGACAGGGCAGCAATCAGCACGCAAGCCACTGCGCACGCATTGCTGGCGATCGAAGCACGCCTCGGCGAGCTGGTCGAGGAACAGCGGATTCGGACCGCGCTCGGAATCGTCGGGATCGCGAGCGACAGCAGCGCCGCCGGAATCGAGTGCGCCTACGTTCTCGCCCGCAGCGTCGCCGATATCGGTGTCCGCGGCATCGCCGACCTCGCCGACGAAATCGCGCGGGCGCATCGCACCGGCGACACCGTCGCCGACGCCACCGACGACCCGGGGGAGAGCAACGCATGATCACGGTGGTTTGGTTGTGCGGCACCGGCTTCGGCGACCGCATCGACGGCATATCGCAGGTGTTCGCCGACTGCCTCGACCCGACGCGGTTCGAATTCCAGCCCGTGCCGTACCCGGCCGACTACGGCACCCGCCTGTCGTACGCCGAGTCCGTGGCCCGTGGCCGGTTCGCTCTCGCGTCCGCGATCCGCAACGCCCCCGGCCGCGTCGTGGCTGGCGGCTACAGCCAAGGCGCCGGGATCGCCGGCGATGTGGTCGCCGAAATAGGTCGCGGCGAACGGCCCGGACTCGAGGTCGACGCGTGCGCGCTGATCGCCGACCCACGCCGCCCGCGGCTGACCGGCCTGCCGGATACGGCACCGGCACCCGGATATGGCGTGAGCGACGAGCGGCCCGTCGATGGCATCCCAGCCTACTGGGCCGCCGCACCGGGCGATCCGATATCGGCTCTGCCCGCGGGCAATCCGCTCCGCGGTGTCGCCGACGTGTCGGAGTACTTCACGATCGCCTCACCGGCCGACGCGGTGAAGTGGGGCGAGGATCTCGTTGCCCGCGCGAAGGCCTGCCGCTGGCAGCGCTGGTGGTCGCTGGAGAACTGGCGCGACTGGGGCGGCGCAATCGAGTACGCGTGGAACTACCTGCAGCCGCCGGTCGGCGGTGGCCGCCACACCGCCGCCTACATCGAGCTCGGGATCGCCGCCAGGCTCGCCTCGACGATCAACCGGACGGTGCGCGAGTGAGGCCACCGTTCCCGTATTTCGGCGGCAAAATGTCGGTCGCAGAACGCATCGTCGACCTCCTGCCGCCGCACGGCCATTACGTCGAGCCGTTCGCGGGCTCGCTGTCGGTGCTTCTGGCGAAGGCACCGAAGCCGTTCGAAACGGTCAACGACCTTCACCAGGAACTCATGACGTTCTGGCGGGTGCTGCGCGACCGGCCGACCGAGCTGGCCCGCGTGTGTGCCATGACCCCGCATTCCCGTGCCGAGTACGCCGCCGCCGTTGACCTCGCCACCGAGGACGAACTCGAATGTGCCCGGCGCGTGTGGGTTCGCTTGTCGCAGTCCCGGTCGGCGACGCTGCGGCGCACCGGATGGCGGCACTACGTCGACCCCGCCGGGTGTTCGTCGTCGATGCCGGGCTACCTCGCCGGCTACGTGCAGCGGATCGCCGCGGCGGCCGACCGACTGCACTCGGTGAGTCTGGAATGCCGCCCGGCACTCGAGGTGATCGAGTCCTACGGCCGGTCGCGTGAGGTGTGCCTGTACGTCGACCCGCCGTATCTCGGATCGACACGCAACGGCACGAACTACGCGCACGAGATGCCGGCAGCGGCCGACCACGAGCAGCTGATCGAGGCATTGCTGCGCGCCCGTGCCGCGGTCGTGCTGTCCGGCTACGCCTCCGAGCTATACGACACCGCGCTCGCCGGGTGGTCCCGCGTGGAGATCTCGACATTCAACGGCAACGCCAATAGCGGCACCCGGACCGAGATCGTGTGGTCGAACCGCGAGATCGGCCATCCCACATTGAATTTCGAGGAGGTGCTGTAGTGGCACGCGACCACGCCCGCATATGGCTGTCGATCTGGGAAGACGACGATTTCCGGGCGCTGCCGAAAGAGTCGCAGCACCTGTATTTCGTGCTGCTCACCTCGCCGAGCCTCAGCTATGCCGGCATCGTCGATTGGCGACCCGGCCGGATCGCGAAGAACGCCGCCGGCTGGAAGGCCGACGAGGTGCGCTCCGCGGCGGGCCCGCTGATTCGCGGGCTGTACATCCTCGTCGACGAGGACTCCGAAGAGGCGCTCCTGCGCACCTTCATCCGGCACGACGGGCTCATGAAGAACCCGAACATGGCGGTGTCGATGGCGCTGGCGTTCGCTGATGCTGCGTCGCCGGAGTTGCGGGGCGTGATCGTGCACGAGCTGAGGCGGCTGCACGAGTCCGACCCGGACCTCAAAGGGTGGGCGAAGGTGGCGACTCTGCTCGACCGCAAGGCGATCGATCCCGCGACTTACCCTCTCGGTTGCCCCTCCCCGGAAGGGGTCGAAAACGGTGTCTCCGAACCCTTCCCGCAGGGGGTCGGTTACCCCCTAACGGAAGGGGTTCCGCAGGGGGTTCCATCAGGGGTCGGTCAGCCCGTCGATTACCCCCTCGATCATGGGCTCGCTCAGCCCGTCGACCAGCCCGAAACCGAACCCGTCGAACAGGGGATCCCGCAGGGGGTCGGCTCCCTACCAGCTCCTGCTCCAGCTCCTTACTCCAGCTCCATTGGGGGTTACGTAACAGGGGAACGTCACCAGGCGACCGCGCCCGAAAGCATCGACCCCCCACCGCGATACCACCCCGGCCACGACAGCGGATACGTGACCGACTGCGTCGACTGCGAACGCACCGGGCAGGTCTACGAACGGTGGGTAACGCTGCGCCTGGCCGACACCGAACCGCCCCGCGTCTGCTCCCGCCACCCCGAGGGCACGCTCAACGCCTGCCGTGACTGCGCCACCAAGCGCACGGAAAACGACCAGTGGCACCGCGACCGTCGACACCGAGCCGCGGTGCGTGAATCCGCAGAGGCTCGCAAGGCCGCCGACGAACGCGCCCGAGCGATCGCCAACTGCGGCATGTGCGACGAGACCGGCTGGGACCGCACCCGCAATCGCTCGTGCGACCACGACCCGAAGGCGGCCGAGATCGACCGCGACGGCGCCCGCAAGGCCCGAATCGCGATCTGCCGCATGTGCGACGAGACCGGCCACCGCGCCGACGGCACCGAGTGTGACCACCGCAAGCCCACAGCGCCCGCCAACGGCTTGCCCTTGTCCGCCCCCGCGGACACCCCCGATCGCGAGCCCACGGCCCGCACAGCCCCCGAAAGGACCCACGCCGATGCGTGACACAGCCCAGAACCCCGACGCCATGCTCCGGGCCATGGTGCTCGTCGGCACCGCCCTCGCAGCCGTGACCGAACTCCTCGACCCCGAACCGCAGCAACCGCCGGTCGAACCCGCCAAGCCTGCCGCCGTCGATCCAGTCACCGAGTGCCGCGACGCGCTCGAGCTCGCCGCATGGTCCGCCAGCGACCACCTCACCGCCCACGCGCACGGACTTACCGCCGAATGCACTTGCGGCTGCGGACAGGTCGAGACGGTCGTCGGTCCTGATGTCCCGAACGCCGGCGCCGTCGCCGGACTCGCCGCGGTGGCGACGAACAACCTTGCCGCCGTGCTCGACCGGCTCGCTGACGCCGAAGCCGAACGCGACCAGGCTGTTCGCGAGGCCGACGGCGATCGGCAACTCGTCGATGTGCTGCGCGCCCAGCGGCGGGAAGCGCACGAGCGGCTGCGCGCGACCCGCGCGCACGCCCACGAACTGCACGCCGTGATCGCCGACCACGAACAGACGATCGTTGCGGCGCAATCGCGCATCGCGGAACTGCAGTACGCCCGCGACGCCCGCCTGGCCGAGCTGAACGCGGCACGTGCCTCCCGCGCCGAGGCCCAGCTCGCCGACATCCGCGCTCTCGCAAGCGGATGGGCCGAACAGGGAGTCGGCTCGTATGCCATCACCGCGCAGACCGCCTACCGGCGTGATGCCGGCCGCGAGATCCTCGCGATCCTCGACCGCGACGAAACCACCGCCAAGGGCGGCGCCGCGAAGGCGGCCGACGGTGAGTGATCCGATCAAGCCCGGCGACATCTTCCGCGACCAGCGTGGTCGCTGGCTGCTCGTCGACACCATCGTCGACCAGTCCGCAATCCTGACCGTGGTCGCGCAGCAGATCGGCGACCGCATCGTCGCCCCGATGCGTGGCACGAGCATGGCGCTCGACCGGCTCGTGAAACTCGACCGCGTCGACACCGCACCGGAACCGTCCGGCCCGGACTTCGCCGCCATCCACATCGACCGCACCAACCAGACCGTGCGACTCGGCGACGGCCCCGAACTCCCGTACCACATCGGCAGCTCCGGCCCCCGCATCAAGTTCGCCGACGACCGCACGGCCACGGTCACCATCACCTTCCGCACCGGCACCGTCTTCGAATTCGAAGGCGCCCGCCGCGACCCCGAGGGGGCGAACACCGATGCGTGACTGGGCTACATACCTGCGACAGGCGCCGGTCGGCACCGTCGTCTCGGATCGTGACGGCGACATCTGGACCAAACGCAACGGCAGCGCAAGCGAGGTCAGCTGGATCCGTACCGGCGGCGGCTGGGCAGGCCCCGCGGACATGGTGCGCTACGCACCCTTCAAGCCCCAGCAGATCACCGTGACGCGGCCGGACCCGAACAACCCGACGCCGGCGCTGATCGAGGCTGCCTACATCGCACAGGACGATCTGTCGAAACCGCCCGAGCAGTGGTCGATTCGGGCCGCGGCGGAAGTGATCAACGCCTACATCGACGCGCAGGGACACACCGAGGTGCACGTGCTCGGCCACCTGAGAGCGAGCCGATCGTGAGCGACATCCCAGAAGCGTTGGAACGCATTGAATCCACGCTCGCCGACATGATCGACGCCTACGCCGTCATGCGCGAGAAGTATGTCCGCAACCCCGCGGACTTCCATTCCCTGGCCGGCGGCGACCGCGACATCGCGCTCGAGGTGTGCGGAATCCGGCAGGCCGCCTACCTGATTCGGAACCACCGCGACGAAACCTCCGGAATGAGCCTGCCCACGTGGCTGCACGACGAGTGGGCAGCGAAAGAACGCGCGGTATCCGACCTACTCACAGCACTCGCCACGAAAGAGGCCGACCATGCCTGACACCAAAACCACCTGGACTCAGCAGGAACTCGTCGACGAGGCGCGGCGCCGATTCGGCGACGACCATTGGACTTGGGCGTTCCGCTGCCCGAGCTGCGGCGACATCGCGACCGCGCGCGATTTCCAGAATGCCGGGGCCGCCCCTGAACTCATCGGCCAGGAATGCATCGGCCGGCACCTCGGCGCATTGACGGGTCCGCCCACGACCGATGCCGGTAAGTCAATCGCCACGCGCGGATGCGACTGGGCCGCCTACGGCCTGTTCTCGGGCCCGTGGTCGATCGTCATGCCCGACGGCCACAAGGCGCCGTCGTTCCCGCTCGCCGAGGTGGGCGCCAATGCCTGAGCAGACACCCGAACCGCGCGACCTGGTCGCCGACGGACACATGGCGCTGAGGCTGGCGAAGGCCGGCGCATTCAACGTCTACGGCTGGGCTGGGGAGCACCTTCCCGCTTTCCTGGCCGAACTCGAGACCGCCCGCGCCCGCATCGCCGAACTGGAAGCGGCGCAGCGTGAACCGGTCGGCTACGTGGTCGGGCACCAGTACGACGACGCGACGCTGCTGGAGTTCGAACCGACGCACGTCGACCCGTTCGGCGACCGCGCTCGCGCGTACGGCTCTCGCGGCGAGGCCGAGGCCTTCGCCGCCAAGTGCGGACCACACGACCGCCGCACCGAGTTCGAGGTGTACGAGCTGCGGAAGGTGGTCGGCGATGAGTAGCACCGAACGCCCCGCCCTGGCCGACGTGATCGCCTCCGCGATCGAGTACGCCGCCGCGGCTGGCTTCGACGTCCGCGAGATCACCCCGGACGACTTCGCGCTCCAGCGCAGCCCCGACGGCTGGTCGCACGCCACGCATGTCGGCATCGAGTTCGTGATCACCGCGACCATCGACCCCGATGGTCTCGCCTGGACGAACGCCGGCGACATCGACTGGCGCGACCAGGACGACGACGAGGATTGCGACGACGGCGAGGGCGAGGACGACGAGGACGGCCTGATCAACGTGTACCTGCCCGGCGTCGCACCGGCGGGCGCCACGTTGCCCCCACCCGAGCAAATCGAGAACGCACTGCGCGCTGCCGCCGTCCGCGACGAGAACGGCGTCATCCGCCGACGCCGCGACGGGCTGTACATCGCCGCGGCTGACGTGACTGCCGAACAGCTCACAGCCACCATTGCTGCGCTGTTCCCTGGCGAGTCTCGGCGCGAACGCTCGCACCGAGAGCTCTACCAGCTCGCGATCGAACTGCTCGAATCCGAAGCGGCCGAGGCGGTGACTGTCAATGCCTGACCGCTACGGCGATGAACCCGCCGAACGCTGCTGCCGGAACGGCTGGCTCACACCGGAAGACGCCGATGTGCAACAGCCGTGCCCGATTCACCGCCCGCCGCGCACCCACACCGGCACCGACTACGAACCGACCCGACTCAGCGACCGCGCCCGCGCTGCGATCGAGAAAGCCGACGGCGATGAGTGAGCCGACCGAAAGCGAGACCGGCCAGTGCCCGCGCTGCAGCGGCACGTTCGCGTTGACGAAAACACGCACGATGGCGCCGCACTACCCGCCAAACGCGCAGCAGGGCACCGATGTTCGCATGGCGCGGTGCCCGGGCAGCGGTGAGGCGCCCCTCGACGATCAACAGCCGATCTGGAGGTGACCGCATGGTTGAGCTGCTGTTCGCGCTGATCCTGCTCGTCGCGCCCGTCGGCGCTACCCGCGTCGGCTGCCACCTGACCATCGGCGCTGTGTGGCTGGTCTACCGCGCCGCCCAGCTAATCAAACGATGGACGCAACGGGGCGTCCGGAGAGAGGAGCACCGGTCATGGACACCTACTACCAGGACGAGCGCGCCGCGATCTACCAGGGCGACGCGCTCGCCATCCTCGCGGAGTTACCCAGCGGGTCGGTCGACGCCGTGATCACCGACCCGCCCTACAGCTCTGGCGGCATGATGCGCGACGACCGAGCCGGAAGCGTACACAACAAGTACGTGCAGTCCGCGCAGGTCGCCCGCGGGACCGGCGGCGCGGCGCTGCCCGAATTCTCCGGCGACAACCGCGACCAACGCGGCTACGGATACTGGTGCTCGCTGTGGCTGTCGGAGTGCCTGCGCGTCGCCCGCCCCGGCGCGGCGATCGCGCTGTTCACCGACTGGCGGCAGCTCCCGCTCACTACCGATGTCCTGCAAGCCGGCGGGATCGTGTGGCGCGGCATCGTGCCCTGGTACAAGCCCAACGGCCGCCGCAACATGGGCCGATTCGCGAACCTCTGCGAGTACGTCACGTGGGGCACCGCAGGCCCCCGCGCGCAGGACTTCATCGGCGACAAGGCGCTGCCCGGATTCTTCCAAGTGAACACGCCCCGCACGCGCGAGCACATCACGCAGAAACCGGTCGAGATCATGCGCGAGATCGTGAAGATCGCGCCCGCTGGCGGCACCGTGCTCGACCCGTTCGCTGGATCCGGCACGACCGGCGTCGGTGCCCTGCTCGAGGGCCGCCGATTCGTCGGCATCGAACAGGTCCCGCACTACGCCGAGGTCGCCGCGCGCCGCTGCCGCCTCGTCCAGTTGCGCGCCGACGAGTCCGGAGACCAGGCTGGTTTCGACTTCACTGCTGGCGCTGGCGATTCGGAAACCGTCGAGGGCCCGGACGGCAGGGCGGCGGAATGAGCAGCGGACAGCGGCCACGATGGCCGGCGTACTTCCCGCGCATGAAAGACCGCGGTCGCTACCGCCGCCGCGGTGTCCGGATCGTGCTCTACGACGGGCACGGCGAGCCGATCTGGCCGCCCGTGCTGCTGCTCGACGGGGAGCCGCTTCGGATTCGGTTCGACAAAGGCGCCACGATCCGGTTCACCGGTTGTGCTTTCGACCGCACGCTCGACACGCGGCACGGCATGTGGATCGAGAGCGAACATGCCTGAAACCGAGACCCACGCGGCCACGATTACGCTGCCCTGGTCCGCGCCGCCGCTGTCGATGAACGACTCTGGTGCTACCCGGGGCGCCGTGTTCGCGAAGGCGCGCAAGATCAGCGAAATCCGGCTCATCATGATCGGTCTCGCGCGCAAGGCGAAACTGCCGAAGGGCGTCGAGCGGGCCACGATCACGCTGCACTACCGGCCGCGCGACAACCGGCCGCGGGATTCGATCAACCTCGCCCCGACCGTCAAGGCGATCGTCGACGGACTCACACCGCAGAAGTCCGTCAAGACCAGCCGCGGATTCAACGTCCACCCCGGATATGGGTTCGTCGTCGACGACAACACCCGCCACGTGTCCACACCCGAACCGATCATCCATCCCCCGGAGCGCGGCAAAACCGGCGCGCTCTGGCTCGAAATCGCCTGGGAGGCATGACCATGTGGACCGCGAACGAACTCATCTCGTACGAAACGCAAGTACTCGTGCCGATCGTCGTCGCCGAGCTCGGCGCCGCCGCATACGACAAGACCGGCGGACTCTCGACCGCCGGATGGGCACGGCTGCGCGAGCTGCACCAAACCCACAACCCCGAAGGAGACATCGACACTATGACCGACACCCAGATCGCCCACAGCTGCAGCACATTCGAGCAGATCGCCACCGACGGCACCGTGCTGCGCGCGCAAGTCGGCAGCGGACTGCACGGCGTCACCACCGGCGCCGACGACCGCGACGAGATGGGCATCTGCATCGAGCCACCCGAATACGTCATCGGCAACGCCCAGTTCGAACAGTTCCAGTGGCGCAGCAAGCCCGAGGGCGTGCGGTCCGGGCCCGGCGACCTCGACCTTGTCATCTACTCGCTGCGGAAGTGGTCGAGGCTTGCCGCGCAGGGCAACCCGACCGTGCTGCTGTTGCTGTTTGTGCCCGACGCCGAGATCGTCGAGCGCACCGACATCGGCGCAGACCTGCAAGCCCACCCCGAACGGTTCCTGTCGCGCCAGGTAGCGGCCCGGTTCGGCGGATACCTGAAATCGCAGCAGAATCAGCTCCTCGGGCTGAGGGCGAAGAAGCACACCAACCGCCCCGAACTGGTCGACGCGTACGGGTTCGACACGAAATTCGCGTACCACATGATCAGGCTCGGACTGCAGGGCGTCGAGCTCCTCACCACCGGCCGCATCACGCTGCCGATGCCCGAACCCGACCGCACGTGGCTCACCGAGCTCCGCAACGGCGAGCACACGAAAGACGAAGCGCTCGACCGCGCGAACGCACTGCTCGACCAGCTGCACACGCTCGCTGACACCGCCGATCTGCCCGCGCGCCCCGACCGCTCGGCGCTCGACCGCTGGCTGACCAACACGTACATGCAGTCCTGGACCGAACGGGGGATGCTGTGACCCAGAACGGCGATATCTACTTGTCGACCACCGGCCAACCCGGCGAATTCGACTACTTGTGCACTGTGAACGGCGCGACCCCGCAAATCGGTCTGCGGTGGGCAGGCAGCCGGCAGTACCGCGCCGGTCGCATCCTCACCACCGACAGTGGCGCGATCCACGCGCTCGCGATTCGGCCGATGCAGCCCGCGTGGGTGGTATGGGACGACATGTATCTGCGGATCACGGACTACCACATCGCGAAGGACGCGCCGCACACGATCGGATGTAGCCAGGGCGGCCCGTTCGGATACGCCGAGATCGACGGAAAACCGGTCGCGCTCATCGTGGTTGAGCCGTCGCCGCCGAGCGCGGCGCTCGATTGGTTCCCCGTCGAGCGGGCCCGCACGATCCGCGACTACCTCGGCGAGCCGGGCGATCACCTCGTCATGGTGCCCGACGACAGCAACCCGGGCCACCTCGTCACCTGCGACCCGTGGGCGCCCGAATTCGTCCGCGAGGGCGCGTGAGCGTGCCCGCCCCCGAACGGTTCGCACCGCGGTCGATATGCCCACGGTGCGAACGGTTCGACCTTCACAGCCTGCGCGCGCCGCGACCCAAACCGCGCCGCGGGCCCGTGCGTGTGTTCCCGGACGGGAGCGAGCTGCACCGATGGGACGGGATGACCGGACCCGACGAATCCATGTACGAAGTCATCCGCACCTGCCGGTGCGGCCACGAATGGGGCCAGATATGACCAAGGCTGATGTTCGGTGCGCCAGCTGCAAAGCCGCCGTGCCCGACAACCTCACGCTGTGCCAGCGGTGCGGCACCGACATCGTCGCCGATCTGCTCACCGTGCCCGCGCTGCTCGCCGAGCTCGCGGTCACCCGGGCAGGGCAAGCGAAATTCAACGGCGAACGCACCGGCGGCCGATCCGCCGAGACACCACTACCGATCCGGCCCACCAAGGGCCGCACCGCACTCGGGCTGTTCGCCGCCGACGTCGCGATCCAAGGCGACAACACGATCGCCCGACTCAGCACCGCGGTCGGGCAGTGGGCGCGGCTACTGGCCGAACACCACCGCGTCGATATCCCGATCGGCGCCCCCGGCCTCGTGCAGCTCGTCGCCAACGGCCGCGCCCGCGCCTATCTCCCCGAAACGTCCTCAGCGTGGCAGCCCACCGGCCGCACCACCGCCCGCGACCACACCGCCACCACCGCGACCCTCACCCGCGTCGACAAGGACGGCAACCGGCACTACCGCGTATCGCGCCGCAACGCCGACGCGCTCACCTCACCGGCCACCGCGATCGAGCAGGCCGCTATCTGGCTCGCCTGCCACCCGCTCGACCTCCGACGATTCGACACCGCCGGCGACCTCGCGTCCGACATCCACAAGGCGCTGAAACAGATCCGCGCCACCATCGACCGGCCGCGCGAGCCGCGGCAGATCGGACCGTGCCCCGACTGTGGTGTCGAGCTACTTGCACACCCCGACGAAGACGGCCAGCTACCAGCGTGGGTGCGCTGCAGCGAGTGTGGCGCGCAGCAGCACGTCCACACCGTCATGCAGGACGCGCTCGACTCAATCCGCAACCGGCTGTTCACAGTGCTCGAAATAGTGCGCATCACAGCGCAATTCGGCGAGCCTATTGCGAAACGCACCCTGCACCGGTGGGCGCAGGAGAACCGCGTCGAGGCCCGCGGCTACCTGCACACCGACAAGCAGTACGGCACCCGAATCACCGATCACCCCGTCCATCCGCGCGACCCGCGCGTCTACCGGCTCGGCGACGTCCTCGACGTCGCACAACGCGACGAGGAAGGATCAGCAGCATGACCGGCACGGGGGAGCGGCGAATCTTCGAGTCGCGGTGGGTGGCACCAGGTTCGGTCAGTACAATCGCCGGGTGAGCGCACCGGAGATGGTTCTGGAGTACATCAACGCCCTCAAATGGTGGGTACTCGCCGCCGGTGGCCTTTTTGTCTTCCGGAGCGCCATCTCGAAGCTTCTCAGCGAAATCACCTCGGGCGATATGAATTTCGGAAGCCTCGCCAAGTTCTCATTCAACCGCCAGGTCACTGACGCCGAGAAAGAGGCAGGCGCCCTCAGCAAGGCGGCGGCAGACAGTAAGCCGGCCGACGGCACCGCCGAACTGTCTGTTACGGCCACGATGACCGCCGAAGCCGAAGTGTCCAAGCCTATCGAGGTTCCGGCGTTGGACGAGGCGAAGCTGAGAGTGCACGCCCGTGTACCGATGTTCCCCCGGCCCGGCGCGGCTGCTGCTGCTGCGTTGACCATCGAAGAACGGCGGGCGGCCGAACGCCATCTCCTGCTCTTGCGCGCGTTCTCGCGGATGAAGGTCGATGAGGCATGGTTCCGCAAGGCCAAGACCGATCCTGCGCTTGCACTCGTCAACTCTGGTAAGAGACTCTTCGGCCTCCTGGCCCGCAGCGATGATCCCGACCCGTGGGAACTTCCCGAGCTATGGCCGGAAACCCCCGCGAACATAGTCGAGGTGTTGCAACAGTTGCATCGCCTGTGGATCAGCGCCAAGACGGAGCCGAGCCGCGTAACGCTGAACGCGGCATATGGGTATCGGAATGCAGCCTGCGATTGGGCTGGCGCGTACGCCGACTTCCTGGACGGTGCGCTGGCCGGAGTCGTGCGGCTGGGGACGCGCATGCTGTTGTCGGAGCTCAAGAGCGACGGAACGATCAAACGCCAGTTCGATTACACCATCGCCATTGACAGCGCCGCCGATCCCAAAAATACGCGCTATGCCTCGAGCCTGCCTGCAAGCCAGGCTCTGCTCGGCCACATAGTTGGCGACATCGTCGACACCACCATCGACGGCAAACCTGTGAAGGTTCGTATCCAAGCCGTCACCACAACCCGTCCCTGAACGTTAGGCGCTGTTGCACGCGGGCACCGTCCTCGTGAGCGACACTCCGCGGTTATGTGACACCTGCAGAGAAGACCCAGTCGGGCCAGGTGGAGTCATGTGCCCTGACTGCTTCACCCGTATCGCCCACACAGCAAGAAACGACCCGTGCGGATGGGTAGACGACAACTCGCGCTAAAGCGCGTCAGCCGATGCCAAAGTAGGGAACATCCGCAATCGGAACGGCCTGATAGTTCGGTGGGCGATGCAACGTCTTCTGCAGCCAGGATCGCGGACGCTCGTCCGACGCAACGTAGATGTGCTTCGGCAGACTCGCTCCACTGATGGCCGCCATCGTGAACACGTGGCCATCCTTGGATCCGGAGCCGACCGCGATCGTTGCGTTGTATGGCAAATTGGAATGCTGGCAGGGGATCCGGGACGCGTCGATAGACACTCCAGTGATGTCGTGGTCGGACACATTGACCAGCCGATACTTGGTATCCGACGCCTTTACCACTCGCCACACTGGGCCTCTAGCTATCCGGTTCTGCTCGCGCGCTGCATGAGCCTGGATCCGCGCGTAGGCCGCGCTGACGCAAGAGACGACAAGGGCGAGAAGGGAAACCGCCAAAGCGGCGCCAACCATCGGTTCTCCTCTCAATAGTTACGTCCGCGGTGAGCCCCCGTGGTGTGATATCTACCCGGAACTCGCGGAAGCTGGGCCATGACGGATGGAGGTATGGAGATCGTGACTGCTCAGGACGGGAAGCGCTTCAACTCGAAACACACGTTCGTCAGCAGCTCTCCCGAGGAGCGCGAGGCCTGGGAGCGGACACAGCGGGCGTGGCTCGCGCACGGTGGCGTCACCGAGTTCGAGGTGATGCATGACGACGCGAGCGTCACCATCCAGCACTACTTCACGGCCGAGACGCCCGAAGAGTCGGTCAGCTCGCCGCGCGACGACGCTTCTTCGTCGTAGCGCCCTTCTTCGCGCTGACCTTCGGCGCGCTGACCTTCTTCGCGACGTACACCCTGCCGGCGGGAAACGCGACATCGGTGCGTCGCGGCGCGAGCTGCGCCACCCGCTGCGGCGACAACCCCAGCAACTGAGCCGCATCGCGCTGCGTGATCCCCTGTCCGGTTAGGTTCTGTGCGACCTTGGCCAGCGTTTCCTGCTCGGCGCGTGCGGCCGCTTCCTTCGCGGCCCGTGCCTGCGCGAGCTCGTCCAGCAGCCCTTCGGTGCCGGCGACACGCAGGTCGATGTCGATCTCGTCCTCGGGAACGTCGAGCAGCAGGGCGACGACTTCGCGGGCCATCGACTTGGCTTCCTCCAGGTCGCGCCCCTGAGTGACGCCGACCATGTTGGGCGGCAAGCCCTCGATCTCGACGGCCCACCACCGGCCGTCGCGAGTGGCGGTGGCGTTATAGGTGGTGGTCATTGGTTACCCGCTTCCTTGATGATCGCCTGAGCGGTGCGCTCCGGGATGTCGGCGTGGCGTCCGACAGGGAACTGAACGTTGCCGAGGCGGTAGATGTCGTGCCGGTTGCCGTGGCGGACGAACTCAAGGCTGAGCCCGCGGGCGTCAGCCAGTTTCTGCAGCTCCCGCATCAGCTTGTTCTTCTTCACACGATAACTCTAACACGATTAGAGTTCAAATCTCTAGTTGGATTAGAGAAATTCGACTAGTGACAGCGTGGCGCCCCATGCTCGTCGCAAACTTCCAGCTCATGTACAGTGGCACTACAAAATCCCGCTGACGACCCGACCCCAAAATCGGAAACCGGCAGCGCAGCGGCCCGCTCGGGCTCCAACCTACGCCCACCCTGACTCCGTCGCGGTGGGCGTAGCTGTATCCCCAAACTTGCAGCGCGACCACGTCAAACCGGGTGACTGTGGCCCGGCAAGCACACCCAAAGAGCGAGCGTGCAAGCCCGGGACCATGCCCCGGGTGGTGTCGCTGCGTCCAGCGCTGCAACCCTCCCCGAAACCGAGGTACCCGCAATGGATCTCGCCGCTCTGGTGTGCGCCCTGCTCGGCCGACACACCGCCCCCGCTTACATCGCGCCCTTCCTGTGGGAGACCGTGTGGTGACCCGACTCGTTGCCTGCTGGCTACGCAACCTCGCCGATCACATCGACCCGCCCCGCCTGCCCCACATTCGGCGCGAGCCAATCAAGGTCGCGGA
This sequence comes from Nocardia elegans NBRC 108235, assembly GCF_001612845.1. Taxonomy (GTDB): domain Bacteria; phylum Actinomycetota; class Actinomycetes; order Mycobacteriales; family Mycobacteriaceae; genus Nocardia; species Nocardia nova. Next base: position 49,365 of record NZ_BDBF01000040.1, read on the forward strand.
CTGCGACGCCCTCGCCCGGTACTGCCGCGAGCGCGACCCGAAAGACACCGCTCGCCTGCCGGGCCGCTGACCTCACCGCGCCGCCCAGGCCGGTGACGATCCGAGAGGAAACGATCATGCTGCTCAACGTCCTATCCGCCGGTGCTCAACTTCTGCCCTGGCACGCAATCGGCAGCGCCATCGGCGGCCTGATCGGCGACGCCATTCAGGCCGCGCTCCGATGACCCCGACCGTCGGGAGCGTCGTTCACTTCCAGCACCCTGACGTGGGAACGTGCCCGGCGTTCATCACTGCGGTAACCGCCGAAGGCGGCGTGTACCTGACCGTGTTCCCGCCGGGGTACACGTCGGGCCCGCTGAACGACGCATACAACCAACCGATTGCCGTGCCGTTCGCCGAGACCCCGACCGATCGGCACTGGACCTGGCCGCCGCAAACCGAGCAACCGGACGCATGACCGTCATCGCTGCCGTCGCAGCCCAAGGCCGAGTGGTCATGGGCTGCGACACCGCATCCGACCACAACGGCACCGCGCTCTACACCAGGCTCGGGAAGATCGGCGGATTCAAGACCACCGACGGTGAGACCGTCCTCATCGGTGGGGCAGGCCACGCCGCCATCATTCCCACGCTGCAACGGCGCCTCACCATCGACGGCAGCCCGCGCGAGCAAGACGAGATCGGCGCCGAAGGATGGGCGAGCGCAGTCGCCGAAGCGATCACCGGCGTACTCGCAGACGCGAACCCGCCGCTACTCAGCCCCGCAGGCGAACACGCCGCATGCCTCGACGGCATCCTGCTCATGGCCTGGCGGCAGTACCTGTGGGTTGTCCAGACTCACTCGGCCATCCGGCCGCACGATGGCATCGCCGCCATAGGTTCGGGCCGCGACATCGCACTCGGCGCCATGCACACTGCGCTCGACTACGAAGCGCAGCCCTACGACGCAGTGCACAGCGCCGTGCGATGGGCGGCCCAGTTCGACTCGGGGTGCGGCATCGACGACCGCGGGCCGATGCTGTGCACCACCGACTGGGCCGAGTAGGCCGATGGCACGGGCCCGCCTCCATACGTGCTCGGTAACTGGATGCCCTCGGCTACAGCCTGGCCCCCGGTGCGCCGAGCACGAGACCGAGCGAGGCCGGCACCTACGCCGCACCACCCCGACCAAGGCGACCCGCGACTACCGCGAGCAGCAACGCCGAGCCGCCGCGGTCCGGGCACACCGAGCGCGGCGCGGAGACTGGTGCCCGGGCTGGCGACGGCCGCCTCACCCGAGCGCGGACCTGACTGCCGACCACATCACCCCGGTCGCCAGCGGTCGGCCCGATGGCCCGCTGCAGGTGCTCTGCCGGTCCTGCAACAGCCGCAAGCGCGACCACTGACCCGGTCAAATCGGACATTCCAGCACGATCGGCCGGGTATTTCCGCAGGTCAGAGGGGTGGCCGCCAGCCCAGGGGGGTGCCCCCGACCCCCCGACGGCGCTTCGCCCCGTCTGAGGTCGCTCGGTGGTGCGGAGGGTTCAAAAGTTTTCAGTCGCCCGAATCCGGCGTCCGATTCCGCTGCTTCGGGATGAGGCTGACGATTCCGAGCACGGCGACGAACAGACCGAGCACGACGCCGATCGGCTCGCCGCCGGTAAGGCTGATCAGGAACAGCAGCAGACCGACGGTGATGATCACCGCATCCATGAATCGTTTGTAAGTCACTGAGACCCCTCGGGATTGGTCGACCCGCGTCGCGATGGCGCGGATGCGTTGCGATCAATGTCGGTGTCCGGAATGTGGCTGTTACCCCCTGCCCGGCGCGAGGCCGGTCGGGATGTGTCTTGTCCGGGCGGCGCGATGCTGCCGGGAGGAGGTTGACCGATGCCGCGTGGTGGTGCCCGCAATCGCAGTGGGCCGCAGCCGGATCCCCGCTCAGGCCGCACCGATCGCCGAGGACTGGCGTTCGTCCAGTTGCCGGCCGAGGGCTACTCCGGTCCTGCGCCGGACTTCCCGCTGTCGCGGCCGAAGGCCCGCGAAAAGCAGCTGTGGGCGAAGGTCTGGACGTATCCGCAGGCGGCGCAGTGGGCGCGCGAACCGTGGCGGCACGAGACGATCGCGATGTATGTGCGGTGGAAGGTTCGCGCCGAGCAGCCGCATGCCGCTGCTGCGGACGCTGCCGCATCTCACCGGTTCGCCGATCAGATCGGTCTCACTCCGGCTGGCCTGCGTGAGAACGGTTGGGAGATAGCGGCCGACGAGGTGGCCGCGGCCCGTACTCAGCGGGAGGCGGCGCCGGTCGAGACCTCGGCGCCGCCGGAGCGCCGGTTGAGGTCGATGCCCGGTGGGGGCAGCTGAGGAAGGCTGGGTCGTCGATTTCCCGACCCTCGGCGATATCGGCGAGGCGTGGATTCGACGGCACTGCCGACAACCGGACGGCTACCGCCGCGGCGCCGAATTCCGTTGGTCGGATTGGCAGTTCTGGTGCTCAGCGAACTACTACCGCGTCCGTCCCGGCGTGCAGTGGACGTCCGATGACGAACCGCTGTTCAACCAGGCATTCGTCTATCGGCGTGCGCAGGTCGTCGCGCCGCAGAAGACGGGCAAGGGCCCGTGGGGCGCGTCGATGGCGTGTCTCGAAGCGGTCGGACCGTCACAGTTTCTCGGCTGGGCCGAGGAAGGCGACGGGTACGCGTGCTCGGACTGGGGTTGCGGCTGCGGCTGGGAGTACCCGTATCTCCCGGGCGAGCCGATGGGCATGCGTCACCCGTCGCCGGTCATCCAGCTGACCGCGAACAACGAAGACCAGGTCGGCAACGTCTACCGGCCGCTGACCGCGATGATCCGGCTCGGTCCGCTCGGCGACCTGATGGCCGTGCGCGAGGGCTTCATTCGCATATTTGGCGGTACTGGCGGCGAGGACTTCGACCGCATCGACGCCGTCACCAGTTCGGCGCGCGGCCGAGTCGGCAACCCGGTGTCGTGGGTGCTGCAGGACGAGACCGGCCTCTACACCAAGCAGAACAAGATGGTCGGCATCGCCGAGACCCAACGCCGCGGCGCGGCCGGCATGGGCGGGCGAACCCTCGAGACAACGAACGCGTGGGATCCGGCCGAGAACTCGACCGCGCAGCGCACCTACGAATCGAACGCCAAAGACGTTTTCAGGTTCTACCGGGAGCCGCCGAAAGCGTTGTCGTGGAAGAACAAACGCGACCGCCGCCGGATCCTGAAATACGTCTACGAGGGCTCGCCGTGGGTGAACCTCGACAGCATCGAGGCCGAGGCCGCCGAGCTGAACGAGGTCGACCCCGCGCAGGCCGAACGATTCTTCGGCAACCGACTCGTCGCCCGCGCCGGCACATGGCTGCCGCCCGACCTGTGGGACGCGGCGTATGCCCAAGCTGTGGCTTCCTAACCCGCCGCCTGGCACCGCAATCTGTGTCGGGTTCGACGGTTCGGAGAACAACGACTGGACCGCGCTGCGGGCCGAGACCCGTGAGGGCTTCCAGTTCACGCCGCGATACGGACCGGATAAGCGGCCGACGATCTGGAATCCGGCCGACTGGAATGGCAGGATCCCGCGCGGCGAAGTGCACGCCGCGGTCGCCGAAGTATTCGAGACCTGGCGGGTAGCAAGGTTTTACGCCGACCCGCTCGACTGGCGCAGCGAGATCGGCGACTGGGCACTCGCATACGGCGAGGAACACGTCATGGAGTGGGCGACAAACCGAATCAGCCCGATGTACTTCGCGATCCGGCGATTCGAAACCGACCTGACCACGCGGCGCATCACCCACGACGGCTGCCCGATCGCGGCCACCCACATCGGCAACGCCCGCAAGGTAACGAAACCGGGCGACAAATACGTGCTCGGCAAGCCGGCTGATCACCAGAAGATCGACACCGCGATCGCGTCCATCCTCGCCCACGAGGCGGCATCGGATGCGCGCGAGGCGGGCTGGGAAGACATCGACGGCCGCATGTTCTCGATGCGATGACATAGGAGGTGAGCGCCTACATGGTCGAGCTGCGTACAACGCTCACCGACGACGAACGCGACATCGTCAACCGGCTGAACGCGAAGTTTCACCGCCTGGTGCGCCAGGACGAGAGACACCGCGCCTATTACGGGGGAACGCAGCGGTTGAAGCACCTCGGTCTCGCGGTGCCCGAGGAGCTTCGCATTCTCGAGCTGGTTATCAACTGGCCCAAGATGTACGTCAAAGAGCTCATGCGGCGGCAGAAGATCAAGAGCATCTACCAGCCCGGCAGCGACGGCAAAGGCCCGGCCGACATGGCGCTGCAGGAAGGTTTCACCGCGAACAACCTCGCCTCCGAAATCCCGGTGCTGTGCAAGGAAAACCGCATCTACGGGCGAGCGATGCTGTCGGTCGGCGCGAACGAGGAGGACCCCGATCATCCGCTGATCCGGGTCGAGTCTCCGCGGCAGATGACGGTGCTCGTCGATACCCGGAAACGGCGTATCGCCGCGGCGCTGCGGCAGTACTACGACGAGGACATGAGAGAGCGGGTGGGCACGCTGCTGCTACCCGACAAGACGCTGCAGATCGTGATGCGCCAGGGCGTATGGGATCTCGACGTCGTCGGCGACGACACCGGTGTCGACGAGCACAGGCTCGGGCGCGTACCGGTGGTGCTGGTGCTCAACGATCGCGAGACGGGGAAGTGGGACGGCGAAACCGAGATGGCATCGGTCATGCCGATCACCGACGCGTGCGCGCGGACGCTGACCGATCTGCAGTACGGCGTCGAGACCGTGGCCATGCCGAAGCGGTACGCGCTCGGTTTCAGCAAGGGCGATTTCGTCGACAAGGACGGCAACCCGCAGCCGGTGTGGCAGACCTACCTCGATGCGCTGTGGGCGACCCAGAAGAGTCCGAAGGACGCCCACATCGGGCAGCTGCCGGGCGCGGACATCTCGGGATTCCACAACACCGTGAAGATGTACGCCGAACTCGCGTCCAGCGTGACCGGCCTGCCGTTCCGGTTCTTCGGCCAGAACACCGCGAACCCCGCCGCGGAGGGCGCGATCCGGGCCGACGAGTCCCGCATCGTCTCCAACGTCGAGGAATCCAACACCGAGATCGGTATCGCGCTCGGCTGGACGATGGCCCTCTACGAGCGTTTCCGCACCGGGGAATGGCCCGCGGCCGGTCTGCCGATCGCGGTGGACTGGCGCAACCCCGCGACCCCGACTCTGGCCGAGGAAGCCGATTCCATCGTCAAGAAGACCGGCGGCACACCAGTGCTGTCGCGTGAGGGCGCGTGGGACGAAATGGGCTGGGACGAGCCGCGCAAGGCGCGCGAGCGCGGCTACTTCGCCGCCGAGGCCGAGGCCGATCCGGTCGCTCGGCTGGCCCGTGACCTGAACACGAACGGTGCGGGCGATGCCACCGCTGCTGCCACCGGCGTCGGCTGAGTACTACTCCGAACAGCGCGACATCACCGCGAAGGTCCTCAAGGCGGCCCGCGATATCTGGGGGCGTCAACCCCCGGCGGAGTTCGACGAGTGGTTCGCTGCCAACGCCGACCGGCTGGTCGCGACGATCACCGCGGGGCAGGCGAAAGCGGTCGACGGCGCCGACGACTATGTCGGGCGGGTGCTCGGCCAGCTCGGCACCCCGGTCGACCCCGATGTCGGTATCGACACCTCGCGCCTGATCGGTATCGCCTCCGACGGCCGCGACCTCGAGGGCCTGCTGTACGGGGCGATCGTGCACGCCAAACACAATGTCGGGCAGGGCTATTCGCCGTCGCTGGCGTGGAAGAAGGCCAGCGAGACACTGCTGCAGTACACGCAGACTCAGGTCGCCGACGCGGCCCGCGTCGCATCCGGGCTCGCGATCACCGCCCGACCCCACATCGGTTACGTGCGGCTGATCAACGTGCCGTGCTGCCCGCGCTGCGCGGTGCTCGCCGGCCGCTGGTACAAGAAGGCGTCGTTTCTGCGCCACCCCGGCTGCGACTGCCGCAACATCCCCGCCAGCGAGGACGTCGCCGACGATCTGACCACCGACCCGCGCGCTTACTTCGACAGCCTGTCGGCCGCGCAGCAGGACAAGCTATTCGGCAAGGCCAGTGCCGAGGCGATCCGCGACGGCGCCGATATCTCGCAGGTGGTCAACGCCGAGCGCGGCATGAAGGTCGCCGGTGTCTACGGCCGCGAGCTCGCAATCACCACGGAGGGCGTGACTAAGCGCGGCATCGCCGGCAAGGCGATCCGGGCCCGTGGCCGCAACGCTGCGACCACGCCACGACTGATGCCGGAAGCGATCTACGAGATCGCTGAGGACCGCGCCGAAGTGCTGTCGCTGCTGCGCAAGAACGGCTACATCTTCGACGGGCAGCCGAAACGGGCACCGAAGCCGACCCCGAAACCCGCTGCAGCCGAACCCGCGCCCGCGGTCGAGGCCACACCGGTCGAGACACCGAATGTCGGCGAGCCGGCGCCGAAGCGGAAGGCGCGCAAGACCTCACCGTTCGCGGGGCAGTCGACCGCGGACTTGGAGGCGCGGATGTTCGCCAAGGCCGAGGCCGGAATCGTCGACGACGAATTCGACGCTCTCGCCGCCGAGATCGACCGCCGCACCCTGCGCGCGCAGGTCGAGCGGGAGCGCCGCGCGACAGCCCGGGAGACGAAGAACCGTACCGCGGACTCGACCTACGAGCAGCTGCTCGCGCAGGGCGTCGACGACGAGGAAGCGATCGAGCAGGCATACGGCGTGCCGGTCGAGAAACAGCGCCGCTACAACGCCACCTCCACGCTGCGCAGCTGGGGTTACGAGGGCAAGAGCCTCGACGCTCAAATCAGCGCGTGGCACAAGGACGAGGCGTATCGGGCGTGGCTGCAGGCCGAGAACGACACCAACGGCTACATGCTGTCCAAGGCGGGCGAGAAAGCCGGCACCGACCCGCGGCGACTGTGGTCGATGCCCGAGGCGCAGGCACGCAAGCACGCCAGCGAAGAACTGCGAGCATGGTGGGATGAGCACGGCCGCGTGACGAAAGCCGAGCTGAAAGCGCAGCTGCTCGACCCGACCGAGCTCGCGCGGATCCAGTCGAGCAGAAGGGATTTCCTGACATGAGCGCTCAGGAATACCTCGACGCCCGTAACGCCGGACGCGCCGCATTCGACCGCGGCGAACCGACCACCGCGAACCCCTACGCCGCCGCGGCCCGCGCCGGGCTGTCGTACCGCGACATCGTCGTCGACGGCGCCGATATCGCCGAGGCGAACCCGAAAGCGACCCGGCTCGCCCGGTTGTGGCTCGCTGGCTGGCAATCCGGCCGCGACGCCGACGAATCGTCCCGCAGCTAAGCGGGATCCGCGCACCGCCCCGCGCACCTTGGGCGGCACCCCTAATCGTCCCGACCGGCGCGAGGCCGGCCGGAATCTCCGCGACGGAGGAACACCAGTGGATATCAAGCTGCCTACGCACCCGGTGTGGGGACGCGCGATCGGCCTCCGCCGAAACGGCGCACCGATCTACCTGATCCAGGGCGGCTCGGGGGAGGGCGAACCTCCCGCCGATGGCGGCCAGGGCAACGACGCGACAACCGGCGAACCCGGCACTACGTCCGGTGAGACCGAACCGCCCGCCGACTCAACCGAGCTCGGTGAGGGCGGCAAGAACGCACTCACCGCCGAACGGGCAGCACGCAAGGCAGCCGAGAAGGCGCGGCGCGAAGCCGAGGCCAAGCTCAAGGCGATCGAGGACGCCAACAAGACCGAGGAGCAGCGCCGCGAGGAGCGCATGCGCGAGCTCGAGAAGGACGCCGCGAAGGCAACCCGATACGAGGCGGCCAACGCTGCCGGTCTGCCGTTGTCGATGGCCGGACGTCTGGTCGGCGACACCCTCGAGGAACTGGTCGCCGACGCCGAAGCGCTCAAGGCCGAACTCGCCGGCGTGAAGCCCGCAGAAACGCCTCCCGCCCCGCCGATTCCGAAGCCGGACCGGCGTCAGGGCGGCGGGCAGAACAACGCCACTGGTGGATCAATGGCGGCCGGTCGCGACGAGTACCGGGCGCGAAAACAACAGAAAGCCAAGTAATCCCACACTCTGAAAGGAGGGGCGCACGATGGACCTCAACATCAAGACCGACATTTTCGGTCAGGACGATCAGTCGTGGCTCGCCTCGGCCGAGGGTACCGACCGTGCACGCACGATCACCCTCGACCTGTCCACCTTCACCCCGGCCACTCACTACCCCGAGGGCTGGATGAAGTCGGGCTACGCACTCAAGAAGCTCGGCAGCGGCCTCTACGGGCTGTTCAGCCCAGGGGACGAGTCGGCCGCGGTGATCGCCGGTCATCTGCTGACCGCGGTCAAGGTGCCGGCGGGCCTGACGAAGGTGGCCGGTGCCCTGCACTGGCACGGCGCCGTGATCGTCGCCAAGTTGCCCCACACCGTCAACGCTGCCGGGCAGGCGACTGCCAAGCAGATCACCTACTTCTGAGAGGAGGCGTAACCGATGGCACTCGTGATCAATTCCGATTACGTCAAGCCGGCCGAACTGACCGGTTACGTCCGCGAAGCGTTGGCCGACATGCCGGTCAACGACCTCGCGATCGTCGACAACCTGTTGCCCGACACCATGATCGACGACGTCGAGTTCCGGGCGAACATCACTCAGCGCGGGTTGCGCCGGGCTGCTCAGTTCCGGTCGTACGACACCGAGGCGCGGATCACCGGCCGCAAGGGCATCACCCGAATCTCGGGCGAGCTCCCGCCGATGAGCGAAAAGCGGCGGCTCGGTGAATACGACCGGTTGCGGCTGCGCAAGGCCGACACCGCGATCCGCGACCTGATCTTCAACGACGCGGTCGAACTGGCCGACGCGCTGCGGACCCGGATCATCATGGCCAAGGCCGACGCGATCTACAACGGCAAGGTCACCCTCGCCGAAAACGGTCTGTCGCTGACCGCCGACTTCGGTCGCGCGCCCGGCAACACCGTCACCGCGGCGACCAAGTGGAACGTGACCGGCGCCGGCGCAGCCGACCCGATCAACGACCAGGAGTCGTGGTTTGCCACCTACCGCGCGACCAACTCGGGAAACCCGGCCCGCGCGATCACCTCGCAGCGCGTCATGTCCGCGCTGATGCGCAACGACAAGATCCGCGCCTACTGCCTGCCGCCCGGCTCGACGCAGGGCGTGGTGACCCGCGACCAGGTCAACGCGCTGTTCACCTCGTTCGGGCATCCGCCGTTCGAGATCTTCGACGCCCAGGTCGAAGACGCGGCGGGCAACGTCACGCGACTGTTCCCCGACACCGCGGTCGTGTACGTGCCGGGCTCGGGCGTCAAGATCGGCGAGACCGCGTGGGGCACCACCGCCGAGGCGCTCGAACCCGACTACGGCATCGACGAGACGGACGCGCCAGGCATCGTCGTCGGCTCGTACATCGACGCCGATCCGGTCGCGCGGTGGACCAAGGCGTCGGGCATCGGCATGCCGCTGCTGCTGAATGCGAACGCCACCATGGTTGCGACGGTGCTGTGATGGCATCGCTCAACACCACCGTTCACGTCTACGACGACACCGGCATCGCGCATGTCTTCGGTCCCGGAGCCGAGCCGCCGGATTGGGCGATCGCGAAGATCACCAACCCCGATGTGTGGGCTGACGAGGACGAGGCACACGCCGAGGACTCGGGCGACGGCCAGGGCGACGGCCAGGGCGACGGCCAGGGCGATCCTGCCGTCAAGCCGGTCGACGAGTGGACCGTGCCGCAACTGCGCGAGTACGCGCACAAGGCCGGCATCGATCTCGGCAACGCCACCAGGCGCGCCGACATCCTCGCGACGGTCAAGGCGGCCACTGTCCCCGCTCCGGACGGCGACGCCCAGGCATGACCAAACCGCCGCTGTTCGCAATCGAAGACGTGCAGGAGTACTCGGGCGAGACCTATACCGATGCGGCCGAGATCACGCAGGTGACTCGGTTCATCGCTCGCGCGTCCGCGCAAATGCGGTCGAGCGTGGCCGGCATCGACGAGCGACTCGTCGACGGCCGCCTCGACCCGGAGACGGTCAAGGGCATCGGCGCCGCGATGGTGCTGCGTGCCCTTGACACCCTTCGTCGCGGAATCCGCGTCACCCGAACCGAATACCCCGAAGTCTCCGAGTCCTACTCGGACGGCGGCGACGCCGCGGCGAGCCTGGTGTATCTGACCGCCGGTGAGCTCGACGAGCTGACCGATACCCCGGACACGGGTGAATCGTTCACCATCCGAACCGGGCGCTACTGATGGCATTCCGTGAACGCTGGACCGTGCTGCTGCCCGGCCCGGTGACGACCGATCCCAGTACAGGCAACGCGATTCCGGGCGAGCCGGAAGAGGTGCCGTGGACCGGTCTGCTGCAGCAGCGGATCATCACCGCGCCCGAGCAGGAAGACCTCGGCGGCGGCGTCACTACCGAGCGGCTGACCCTGCTACTCGATCCCGGCCTGCCGGTCGCGCTCGAGCGGCGTGCGGTGCTGCGGTTCGACGGGCCCGCCGGTGTCTCCGACATCGTCGCGGTCGGCGACACCATCACCGTGCAGGGCACACCCCGAGTCCGCCGCCCAGCGCGCGGATCCCGGCGGCCCGCGTATATCGCCGCGATCGTGCGGCATTCGAGCGATTTCCAGAAGGAGTAACCCATGATCGCCACATGGACCGATGAGAACGGCGTGACCCACACCGGCTCTGCCGACGGCCGCGCCTACAAGCGGCACAAGGCCGAGCAGGCGAAGGCCGCCGCGCATCCGAGCGAGCCAGTCGGCACCGTCGAGAGCGGTCTGATTCGGGCCATCCCCGAACCGCTCACCGAGGCAGCCGAACCGGCGTCCGAGGCCGCGCCGGCTGTCGAGCCGACCGCGGTTGCCGAGCCCGCTGCCGGGGTCGAGCCGCGGAAGCGCAGCCGATAGCCGATGGCCGGCTCGGCACGGCTGACCATCTTCGATGGTGTGGTCAACGGCTCGGCGCGGGTGCTGTCGACGCCGCGGCGTCGCGAGATCGCCAAGGAGATCGTCGAGGAAGCGCGAGCGACCGCGCCCGTGCTGACCGGCGAATTCCGTGACGGCATCCGCGAGGACATCCACGGCAACGACGTCGATGTCGTCGATGACGACCCCGACGCCATGTACAAGGAATACGGCACGTCGGACACGCCCGCGCATGCGACGCTGACCGACGCTGCCCGCAAGCACGGCCGGTATTCCGGTTGGCAGCCGCGAGGGCGCCGCCGATGACACCGATACCGTTCGCGCCCGGTGCTGTCCGGGCGTTCCTGATCGCGCAGCCGAAATTCACCGCGATGGTGTCGGCGGACGCGATCACCACCCGCGAACTGCCTGCCCCGCTCACCGGTGCCTGTGTCACCATCCGGGCGCCGGGCAACGTGGGCGAGGACCCGCTGCTGCGAAAGCCGCTGGTCCAGGTCGACGTGTGGGCACCGAAAATCGAAATCCTCGGCGGCACAACCGACCCCGAAGAACTCACGTGGGATATCGCGGCGCTGGCGGGCGAGCTGCTGGCCCGCGCGAAGCCGCAAGAGTTCCGGGGCTCCGGTTGGAATGCCCGATGGACCGACGGCCCGATCAACATGATCGACACCAAACGCGGCCCCGACGATCCGCTGTACCGCGCGACGATCCGCGTGGAACTCAAGATGCGCGCGCCGCGCCTCTGAAAACCATTCCAGTGCAGCCTATTTCGTGCTGCGCGCAATTCCCTCCGAGGAGGTAGTCATGAGCGTTCACGCTGATCCCGAAAAGGCGTATGTGTGGCTCGACGGCGACGGATACCGTGCGCCGGCGGGCACCCTGCTGCCCACCGACCCGTTCGCCGATAACCTGGTGTCCGGCTCTGTCATGTGGGATGCGTTCGGCGGCATCGAAGCTGGCTTCGAGCTGAACGGCACCCGCGACGTCACCCCGAAAAAGGTGTGGAACCGCCGCCGGGCGCCCTACAAGGTGGTCAAGTCGCCCACCGAGGAGCGCATCAAGCTGCGGTGCGTCGACTACTCGGTCGCATCGACGCTGACCGCGCTGCAGGGCGGCAGCATCTCCGAGACGTCGCCCGGCTCGGGTGTGTTCCTGTGGAACGCCGGCGACGACGAGGACTTCGCGTTCGTCGGTGTCCTGCGCGACGAGGACGGCAACGCCGGTTTCTACTCGCCGCGCGTCACCCTGACCACGCCGCCGCCGCGGACCTTCGGCAAGGAAGACCTCGACGGGTTCGAGTTCGAGCTGCTCGCGCTCGATCCGTTCGTGCCGTTGACCTCGTGGAACCCGCTGTGGGGCAACTTCGTGGTGACCCTGCCCGCGGGCACCACCGCTGGCACCTTCACCCTCGGGTTCGGTGGGCAGAACACCAGCGGCATCGCCTACAACGCCGCGAACTCCGCGGTGCAGACAGCGCTCGAAGGGCTGTCGACCATCGGCACGGGCAACGCGACCGTGACCGGCTCGGCGGGCGGCCCCTACACGGTGCTGATCAAGAAGCCCGGCCAGCTCAGCGCGGACGGCTCGGGCCTGACCCCGTCCGGCACCGTGTCGGTCGAGCAGGGGTAATCAGTGGCGACACAACGCAAGTCCGGCGCCTCGACGGCGTCGACCTCGCGGCGCACGGCGCGGCCGGCTACCCCGGCCGCGCCTGTGGCGCCGGAACGGATCGGCATCCTCGACGAGCTCGGCGTCGACGGCGGCGACCCGCAGCCGATCGCGCTGCTCGGTGTCGAGTGCGACGTGCGCCGGCGCTTCACCGGCGACGAGGCCGCCATGTTCTATCACCTGCTGCTCAACGACAAGATCGATGAAGCGCTGACGCTGATCACCAGTGCTACCGACGGTCCGGCGCTGTGGGAAAAGATCCGCGTCCTCAGCCCCGACCACGCTGCGCGGGCCCTGAACCGGATCACGGCGATATCCGGGATCTATCCCGAGGGGGAACCGTTCGCGCCCCGGCCCTTGCCGAGCTACTCGAGCCCGGCCGCTGGGGCGCAGCCTTCGCCCGAGTCCAGCACTACTACGGACTGAATCTGCGCGCGGCTCTCGCCGAGATGCCGCACCAGGATGTCGCCGCGCTGCTCAAGGATTCGGCAGCGCGCGACACCCAATCGGCCCGCGATTCGGAGAACATCGCGCGCCTGGTCGACCGCCTCGACTATCTGCTCAATTTCGACTACGTCGGCGCCACAACAGATCCGGATGACCCCGACGTCAAACGCGAGCGTGAGCGCCGCAAAGAGGCCGGCTTCAAACCGCCACCGCTGCCGATCCTCGCGCCGGTCGCGCTGCGCGATCCGGACGTCACCGCCGAGCTCGCCGAGCGCGCTCGCGCCGAGCACCAGAAGTACGAAGTGCCCCCGCCCCGCAAGGTCAGTTTGCGGGAGCTGATGGCCCGATTCGACGGGAGGAGGTGACCGCATGGCCGGTGGCCGGATCGACATCCTCGTAGCGCCCGATACCCGCGAGTTCGCGGGCAAGTTGAAGCGGGACCTGCAGCCCGCGATCGGGGCGGCGACCGCGCTCGGTGGCGCGCTGGGGCTGGCGTTCGCCGGCACGGCCGCATTCGGCCAGATCATTCGAATTGGCAACGATTTCACGACCACGCTCAACACGATGAAGGCGGTCGCGAACGCGTCTGCCTCCGAGATGGCCGAGGTATCGGAGAAGGCCAAGCAGCTCGGCAACGACATCACCCTGCCGGGCACCTCGGCCAACGATGCCGCGGCGGCGATGACCGAGCTCGCCAAAGGCGGGTTCAACGTCAAACAGTCGATGGACGCGGCGAAGGGCTCGCTGCAGCTGGCCGCCGCCGCCCAGATCGACGCCGCGCAGGCCGCGACCATCCAGTCCGCGGCCCTGCAAGCGTTCGGGCTGCAAGCCTCCGACGCGACCCGGGTCGCCGACGTGCTCGCCAACACCGCCAACGCGTCGAGCGCCGAGATCACCGACGTCGCATACGCGTTGCAGTCCGGCGGGGCGGTCGCCCACCAATTCGGGCTCACGGTCGAGGACACCGCGGCGGCGATCGGTCTATTCGCCAACTCCGGTATCAAGGGCTCCGACGCCGGCACCCTGCTCAAATCGGCGTTGCTGGCGCTCACCGACCAGGGCAAGCCCGCGCAGCAGGCGATGCAGTCGCTCAACCTGACGGCCTACGACGCACAGGGCAAGTTCGTCGGACTCCACAGCCTGTTCGGTCAGCTGCAGGACGCATCGAAGCGGATGACCGACCAGCAGTACCAGGCCGCGACCGCGACCCTGTTCGGCAGCGACGCAGCACGGTTGGCCGGCATCGCCGCGGAGAAGGGCGCCGCGGGCTACGACGCCATGCACGACGCCATGTCGCGGCAGGGCTCGGCCGCCGACGTCGCGAACGCGAAAATGCAGGGCCTGCCCGGCGCGATGGAGCGGATCCAGAACGCCGCCGAGGGCATGGCCCTCGAGGTGTACGACCTCGCTAAGGGGCCGCTGACGGCATTCGCCTCCGGCGCGGCCGATCTGATCAACGACGCGACCCCGCGCCTGGTCGACGGACTGCACACCGCGGCTGACGGCGCGGTCGAGTTCGGGCGCGCGGTCGCGCCCGTGGTGAAGTTCGTCGCCGACCTCCCGGCGCCTGTGCTCGCCGCGACCGCGGCACTGGTCGCGCTGCGCGCCAGCGGAATCGGCAACACGCTCGGCACCCAGGTCGGCAACGTCCGCGACAAGTTCCGCGGCTTCAACGAAGAGATGGCGGTACAGCAGCAGCTCGCCGCCCGCAGCGGTGTCGAGCTCGGCCGCTACGGCGCCGCGATTGCCACCCTCGAGGCACGCGTGCCCGTGCTGTCGAAGATGGGGGAGGCGTACCGCAACACCGCGGAATCGGCGACCGTGTTCGCCCGCACGCAGGGCACCGTCGCCGCGGCATCGTCCGGGCTGCGGTCGGCGGCCGGCGGTGTGGTGTCGATGCTCGGCGGACCGTGGGCGCTGGCGATGACCGCCGGTGTCGCCGCGATCACCGCGAATATCGAATCGGCGATGTCGGCGAAGGCCGCGCAGCGCGCACTCGCCGACGCCACCGCCCAAGGCGCAAGGGCGCAGGCCGATTTCGCGAAAGCGGTCGGCGCCGCCAACGGCGGACTGTCACAGCAGGCGGTGTCCGCGGGTTCGGCTGCGGTGCAGGCGAGTTTGAAGCAGATCACCGAGCTCGGCGAGCGCGGGCACAGCTCGATTGAGAACCTCGGGCATCTGCTCGACAACGTCTCCGGCAACGCGTTCGGCAGCAACGACGCGTGGGAGAAGGAGTACGACAAGGTCACCGGCGCGACCGAGCAGTATGAGGCGCTGCGCAAGGTGATGGGCGACCTGAAGCTCGACATGAACGGTGTCGGGGAAGTGGTCACCCAGGGCGGGCCCGCCTACGACAACCTCATCGCGAAACTGGAAGCCACCGGCGACGCCGGCAAACAGGTCGCCGCGACGTTGAAGACCGCGCACGATCAGCTCGCCGAGGCCGCACGCGCCGCGCAGACCGCGAGCCCCGGATTCTTCGACCTGTCCGCCGCGGTGAAGATCCTCGCCGACCAGTCCAGCTCGGCCGCCGACCGCATCGACGCCATGAAGACCGCGCTGCAGGTGCTTTCGGGCAAGCCGGTCGCCGTGCAGGACGCACTCGCGAAATACAACCAGCAGGTTCGCGAGACCGCGCAGGCCACCGTCGACGTGTGGGACAAGACCCAAGGGTTCGGGCAGGCGCTGATCGGGCAGGGCGGCCAGGTCGACACCGCCACATCGAACGGCCAGCGGCTCTACGACTCGCTGACCAAGATCCGTGACGCGACGATCACCGCGGCCGAGGCCGGCGCGAACATGGATCCGATCATCGCGCAGAACGGCAAGCAGTTCGAACAGCTCGCCGCCTCAACCGGATTGAGTGTCGACCAGGTCCGCGTGATGGCCGAGCAGCTCGGCTACCTGCCCAAGGACATCACGATCCTCGCCCAGCTCAAGGGCGCCGACAGCGTCGAGCAGCAGCTCGTCGTCGTCGAGGGACTGCTGCGCACCAACGCACAGGGTGTCGACATCCCGGTTACCGCGCTCACTGCCGAAGCGCGGGCCGAACTCGACCGTACGGGTGCGAAGGTCGAGGAGGTCAGCGGCAAGCCCGGCATCGTGCATGTGTCCGCGCCCGACCTGGCGGCCGTGATCGCGAAGCTCGACGAACTGATCAACAAGAACCTGCCGGACAAGACGCAGCGGATCAACGTCGAGTACCAGACCCGCGGCGAGGCACTCACGCAGCAGGGCAAGCCGTCGGACTTCGTCGGACCGGTCACGGTCGCGCCGAAACCGCGCGCCGACGGCGGTATCGACAACCTGCCAGGGCAGGCGACGGTCTGGTCGGCGCAGACTCGCTACTACCAGGTATCCGAACCCGAGACCGGCGGCGAGGCATTTATTCCGCTGGCGCCTGCGAAGCGGGCCCGGTCGACCGAGATCCTCGGCACCGTCGCATCGCATTTCGGGTACGGGCTGACGCCGATGGCCGACGGCGGAATCGCCATCGACCGGACCATGACCGCATTGCGCGCCGAGGACGGCAAGCCCTACCAGTACGGCGGCGTCGGCAACCCCTCGTGGGACTGCTCGGCGCTGGTCTCCTACGCCTACGCACTGCTGAAAGGGCTCGAACCGCACGTCCGCTACTTCACCACCGAATCGGATTTCGGCGCACTCGGATTCCTGCCCGGCTCCGACCCCACCGGCCGCGGGCTGCAGATCGGCGTGTACCGCGGCGGGGGCGGCGAGTACTCGCACATGTCCGGCAAGCTCAACGGCACTCCGATCGAGTCGAACTCGTCCGGCGTGCACATCGGGCCCGGCGCAACCGACCCGGGCGACTCACAGTTCCCGCTCAAGATGTATCTGCCGGGCAGCGCGTTCAACCCGCCGGACAACAGCAGCGGCCGAAAGAGCAAGCGGCGCAAAGAGAAGTCGTGGGACGAGTCCGACGAACTCGAACTGCAGTCGGCGATCGTGTCACGCGACAAGGCCAACGCACAGGCCGCGAAGGACGCCGCCGACCCGAAGAAGGACGCCAACGACAAGAAGCAGGCGCAGATCTCGGCACAGCAGGCCGAGCTCCGGGTCAAGGAACTCGAGCAGAAGAAGTCCGACGCGCAGGGCAGCGGCGGCGACGTGCCCGAAGCACCACCGCTGCAAGGGAACCTGACCGACGACCAGATCCGGTTACAGGAACTGCACCAGGCCGTCGAGGACGCCAAGTTCGACCGCGACGACGTCTACGCGGACCCGACCGCGACCGAGGCCGACCGGCACAAGGCCGACCTCGACTATCAGAAGGCGATCAACGCCGAACGCGCCGAGATCAAGAAACAGCGCGAGGAAGCGTGGGGCCTCGGCGGCAGCAGTACCGGCGGACCGGTCGCGCTGCTCGGCGAAGCGGTCAAGTCCGCGGTGACCGGCGCGGCCGGTGAGGCGCTGTCGGCGATCGGTCTCGGCGGCGACATCGGCGGCACAACCGGCGCGCTGATCGGCATCGCCGCGACCGTGGCCCAGAAACAGGCCGCCAACGCTGCCGATGCGGCACCGCCCCCGACGCCGGCGCCCGCGAGCGACGACGAAATCCGGGCGCAGGGACCGGTCACGCCCGGCACATACAACTGGCTGCCGCAGCTGCTCAAGACGTTTCAGCTCCCGATGGTGCTGCGCGACCAGGGCGGCCCGCTGCCGCACGGTGTCGCCGCGCTCAATCTCTCCGGCGAGGAGGAATACGTGCTCTCACCCGGCGACCTGCGCAACGCGCGCACGCTCGCGGCCAGCCGCGCCCCGGCGCCCGCACCCGTCCACAACATCGACGGCAGCGTGACGATTCAGAACCTCAACACCGGTATGTCGGCGGGCGAGTTCCGGCGCGAATGGCGGCTGATGCAGACCGATCAGCGCGACCGCATCACAGGATTGAGCCGCCGCGGATGATCCCACCCGACGACACCCTGATCGAGATCGAGGGACCGCGCGGCCAGATGTGGACCGTCGCCGGTGAGGGCCAATGGGATCAGGGCGTGGCCCTGGCCGACGAGGAGGCCGGCACCGACTTCGACGGCATGTTCGACGTGCCGACCACCGCGCTCTACAACAGCACGGCATTCCAGATCGGCGCCGACTTCGACGGCATCCGCGAAGACAAATACGATTTCGTCCTCGCGTTCGAGATCGAGCCCGCGAACGGGCTCACTGTGGCGCAAGTCGATTCGCTGTTCCGCACATCGTTCAGCTTCAAGCGTGACTCGAAAATCTGGGTGACGGCGAACAAGTCGCGCCGGCATCTGCCGGTGCGGCTCGGCGGCAAACCGCGGATCAAGTCGAACAACGACCCCAACTCCGAGAAGGGGCTGCGGGCGCTGATGCCGCTGGTCGGCCGCTACCCGCGGTGGATCGAGGCGCCGCAACCGTCGTCGTTCTACACCGAGACCGACACCACCGGCGGCGGCACCGAGACCGGGTACGTGTGGATCGACAACCCTCTGCCCGAGGACTACGACGCGTGGCCGATCTGGGAAGTGCAGGCGTCGTACGAGGGCGTCACGGTCAAGCTGCCCGACTATTCGTTCGGCAGCGATCTGCACGAGCGCGCCGAAGAGGACGCGCTTCGCAAGGTGCCGCTCGCCCCGCTGCATCTGGGCGAGCATCTGCGGATCACGACCGACCCGATGAGCATGGGCGGCCAGTACAACACCGCCACCAAGAGCGAATACGCCGGCCGCATGAACGGTCTGCGGTTCATGTACCCGATCCCGGGCGGCACCCCGCGCCAACAGGTCCCGATCACGGTGACCGGTGCGCCGAAGAACACCCGGATCCGGGTCACCGTGCCGCGTGAGTGGCCCCGCCCGTGGGGGATGGACGAATGACGCTCGTCGCCGAGGAAATCGATTTCGACGCCGTATTCGGCGAGATCGTCGAGCAGCTCCGAAAGGACGACGAGCGGCGACTCATCCCGCCGACCATGACGCTCTACGACGGCGACATGGTCGCGGCCGGCGAAATCCACCGCGAGATCAGCGCGAAATTCACTCTGCCCGAGAACGAAACGGGCAAGGGTGTCGTCGAGCTGCCCGCGCAGTACTACCTCGCCCGCTGGATGACCAACGTCCACAAGCGGTCGAAGAAGAACGTGATCATCACCGTCGAGAAGGACGGGGCCCAATGGTCCGGATTCCTCGACGACCTCGAGCAGTTCAAGGACCCCGAGACCGGTCAGCGCATCGTGCGGGCGACATTCCTGCACGACTACGAACATCTGAAACACATTCTCGTCTACTGCAATCCGTTCCTGCCGCCGGAATTCCAGTTCCCGCGCGTGTTCATCCTCGGGCCGCTGCCCGCGCGGTTCGCGCTGACGCTGACGCTGTTCCTGCAGCTGCTGCGGCTCGAGGGCAACCTGTGGACGCTGCCCGACAACCCGCTCGACCCGTCGCAGTGGCTCGACCTCGACCAGTCGCATTGGTCGCAGGTGGTCGAGCCGGTCGACCTGTTCACCGACTCCTCGACGATCTGTTTCGTCCACTCGCGGTTCAAGTACTTCCACGACGTACAGAAACGCATCACCGATGATGCGCAGCTGACGTGGCAGCCGCGGCGGCACAAGGCCGGCGATCCGCCGCCGTGGCCCGGCGCGAATGTGAAACCGGGCGCGATCATCTGGAAGTTGGTCGACAACTCGGCATGGAACACCGAGACCAGTTTCGGCGGTTCGGTGTGGACCGGGCTCGTGCGCGCAGTCACCGAGATTGCCTCCGACGGATACACCGAGGGTGTCGACATCATCGACGACCCCACCTTCCCGAGCGAGTACGGGCAACCGAACTACTGGGGCACGATTCCCCGTGCGCCGCAAGTCATCCTGCGCGACGGCGAGCACACCGCCATCCAATCGAACTCGTTCCACTGGAAACCGGCGACCGACGTCGGATTCGTAGCCGGAGGACACTCGGCCTACGGCGTAAACGAGCTCATCGGGGCAGCGGTCAACTTCGCCGGGGACCTGGTCAGCGCCATTATCCCAATCGGCGCACCGCCCCTCGGGGGCGTATTCGATGCCCTCGCGAAGCCCCTCTACACCGACGTCGTCGCCGCCTGGCAAAAGATCAAACTGATCGACCGCGCGCAAGAGCTCGGATGGTCGCACCTGCACGAAACCCTTTGCACGGGAAGCGATCGCGCGTACTGGGTGAACGCACTCATCGCGCTACGCACGGGCATCTGGCGGACGTCGGAGAAAACCACGCACACCGTGACCGTCGTCGACGGCATGGAGGGGCTGCGGATCGGTCAGAACGGCAAGGGCAACGCCTGGCTCGGTACCCGCATCGGCACCACCGTCAAGGACTGGGGCGAGCCTGGCCGCGTCTACGTCGACCGAATCAGCGAGCTCGTCCTCGAGTGGGGCCGCGACAAGGCCGTCGCGTGGACCATCACCGTCGGTCACCGCGACCCCGAGGACCCGATTGCGAAAGCAATCGAGATGGCACAAGAGCTGTTCAGCATCACCCGAGACCTGGGTGTCCTGTAGGAAAGGCGATCCGCGACCAATGGCCGGCCGTATCTGGCGTATCGAAGACATCAACCCGGACGACCCGGAAGAACGGTTTTTGCCTGCGCTGCAGTGCATTCCGCTCGGACCGGCGATGCAGAAGATCACGATGCCCGAGCCGCTCGCGCGCATGATCTCCAAGCACCTCACCGAGTGCGGGTGCCCGCCAATGGATCCCGCGCTCGCCACCAAGCAATACCAGCCACCGCGGCGCGGGATCAATCACCCGCTCAACGGTGATGCCGATTGGGTGAAGCCCGGCACCCCGCCGCCCCCCGCGTATCTGGTGCAGGACCCGGAGAGCCTCACCCGGCACGAGCAGGAAGCACAGCTCGAGCGGTATCGGCACATGGGCTACCGAGTCGAGAAACCGGTACCCGAGCCCAGCACGCTCGCCGCAGAGGACGCACTCGACGAACCACCGCGGTTCAACCCCAGCGATCACACCGTGACCGAGGTGTGCGTGTACCTGCGCGAGCTCGGCGACACCGACCCCGTCGAACGTGGCCGCGTCCTCTACGCCGAGCGACACGGCAAGAACCGCAACGGAATTCTCAGGAGGTTCGAATGAGTTTCCGCACTGCCTACGGCAACGAATGGTCCGAGAACGGGTGGCGGATGTGCAACCGCGACGCGTGCGAGCTCGTCGACGGCCCGTGGATGGATACAGCCCCGCTGCGCTCTGGGGCGCCGGCGATCATCCTCGGCGATTTCGTGCGCCGCTACGACCGCGAGGTCGCGCCGGTGCTTTCGGAAGTGTGGGGCTGGTCGGCGCTCAACAACGTGGGCGATTCGAATCACCTGTCCGGCACCGCGGTCGATATCAACGCGCCGCAGTGGGCGTGGGGAGTGCGCACCATGCCCGCCGCCCTCGTCGACCGGATCGAGGCACTCGTCGCCGAGTACGAGGGCGCCGTGTTCTGGGGCCGCTGGTGGGACCGCCCCGACGAAATGCACTTCCAGATCGGATGGCCGGAATCGGATCCGCGACTGGACCGCATCGTCGCGAAGATCACCAACCCGACACCGGCATACAACCCGCGCACCGACCCGTACGTGCGCGCCGGATTCCTGCAACTCATCCCCCCGAGTAGGTGGCCGCAATGACCGTGACATGGGCTGACACCAGCCAGTACAACACCGACAACGGGGGCCGGTCGCTGCCGATCGACGCCTCGTATCCCTGGCCGGTCTACAGCTTTCGCACCAACTCCGGCGACAAGACCGACACCATCGCGGTCGAGAACGCACGCCGGGTGCGGTCGCTGCTCGACTCCGGCAAGCTCGCCCTCGCCCTGCCCTACTACTTTTTCCGGCCCGGGCAGGCCAACTGCGACCTGCACCGTGACGTGCTCACCGAGGGCGGACTGTGGGGGCACCCGCGGCTGGTCACGATGGTCGACGTCGAGAGCGCCAACGGGCAGATTCGCGGCGACCAGTCCGACGAGGTCAACGACGAGGTCGACCGACTGCGCGGCTGGTACGCCAATGCGAAACGCGTAGTCGGCTACCTGAACGCGGTCGCCGACGCCGGACTGTGGCGCACCCGCCCCGACGCGCTGCCGTTCATCACGCCGAACTACAGCCACACCCCCGGCGTGTGGGCGTCGACCCCGCCGCCGAAGTGGATGCAGGCCCTCGCATTCGCGCAGCAGTACACCGACCGCGGCCGGTGCGCACCGTGGCCGAATCCCGTCGATCTCAATCAGTCCCCGCTCGAGCTGCCGCAACTGCTGGCACTGCTCGGAATCGAAGGAGGTACCGCCGTGTCCGATCCCATCGTCGATGGCGCCGGCCAACTGCACCCGTTCGCCGACAAGATCCGGCCGATCCTGCATCCGGACAACGTCAACAGCTCGACCCGATCGCCCGAGGCCGCCTGGCCATATGACATGTGGGCCGACATGTGGAACGAAACCGTCTGGGACGGCTTCACACTGCCCGGCGTCGACGCCGACACCCCGGACCCCGAACGGCATTCGCTCGTCGGCTGGACGCTGACCGGCGTAGCCGAAGGCCGCGACCGCGGCGAGATCCTGAAACGGATCGAGGCCAAACTCGACCAGGCGCTCGGTGGTGCGCAGTGACCGGGCCGGCTATCGAGCCGGACGGCACGCCCTCGCCCGTGCCGACACAGGTGCAGCACCCGTGGCGCACTATCGCCCGCACGATGGTGCAGCTGCTCGTCGGGCTGCTGCCCGCGCTCCCGGTGTTCGTGCAGGCATCGGGGATACCGGAGACAACAGCGGGAGTCGGCGTCCTGCTGGCCGTCTCGGCCGCGGTCGCTCGGCTGATGGCGGATCCGCGGATCGAGGCACTCCTCGCCACAGTCGCGCCGTGGCTGGCCGCCGCGCCGAAGCCGCGCGAGGTCGAGAGGTGACCGACCCGGCGCAGCCGTGGCGATCATGGGCGCGCCTCGTGCGGCTGCGGGTGCGGTTGATCTGGCCCGAGGTCGTGCTGATCGAGGTGTGCGTCCTGGTCGCCGCACTGTGCCGGGGCATCGACTATCTCGCCCCGCCGGTCGGCGGCACGGCCACCCTCTCGGTTATCGAACGAACCATGCCACTGGAGGCGTGGGCCGCAATGTTCATCACCGGCGCGGTGCTCGGACTCGTCGGACTCGTGGGGGACAGGTGGCCGCTCGCCTCGATCGGGCACGCGGTCCTCGCCGCGGCGTATGCGGGCTTTGCCGTGGGCGCCTTCTGCGAGGTGCTTCGCCGGGCACCGGTCGAGGGCTGGCGCACCCCGACCGACTGGCTGCTCGTATTCGCGGTCGTGCATTGGGGTTACGCGGACGCGGCGCTGGATGTGTGGAGAGAGAGGCGGCGGAGTGGATGAGATCTGGCAGCGCGCACCCGAGTGGGCGGTCGGGGCAGTAGTGATCCTAGTGGCGATCGGCTACATCGGCCGGACCGCGGCCGAAACGTCCGAAACGTGGGCCCGGCTGCTGGGCCCGCTGGGGCGCCGTTGGCGCGAACGCGGGGAGCGTCGCCGGCAGATCCGGATAGAGCAGCGCGAAGCCCGCGCGGCCGATCTCGAGGACATGACGCGCCAGCGTGACTACCTGGCGGGTGCGCTCGACACGTGCCGCAGCGAGCACGAGGCGACCGCCGGCTATCTGCTCTACGACGCCCGCTGGCACTACGACGCCGAACTGGCCGCCGCAGCAGCGGGCTACGAATCGCCCGCGCACCTCTCACTGCGGCAGTGGCGGGACGTGAACGGGGTCGGACGATGACAACCCCAGGCAATCCTCCACTACCGCCACAAGGTTCGTATCACCTCGGCAGCGGGTTCGGGCAGAAGGACACCGAGGACGTCGCAACCTCGAAGATGACCGCTGGTGTGCTCGGCACATACGAAGACGTCCAGGAAAAGATCGGCACCAATCTCCACACGCCGATCCTCACCGCCCAGGGCACCGCGAGCGCGGCTCAGGCCGCGGCCGGAACCGCGTACACGCAGGCGCAGGCCGCGATCAACGCCGCAGCGAACGCTGGAAACAAAGCCGATATCGCCTACGAGAACGCGAACGACTGGCAATTGGAGTTCGTGCACTCGTCGGCCGAGGTGGTGCGCGCCACCGGGGAAGTCTTGGTCGGGCCGATGTTGAATGTCCGCGACGGTCAGCTCGCGATTCTGACGGATGTCCATGCCGCATTCTTGGAACAGCACGGCGGGCTGACGTTTGAACTGCGCATTTGGAATCCCGACAACACGGCGTACAGCGTCGCGTACACCGCAGTGATCGAGCCGAATGTGACGCGGCGCCACTTCCCGGCGCTGACGGTCAACGTCGAAGACTTGGAACGGTTCTGGGCGTACGTGACCGACATCGTCGGCAGCGCCCCGCCGACCGTGCTGTCGATATGTGTCGCTGGTGTTTTCATCGAGGATCCGGAGTTTGCATGAAAGCGTTCGAGTACATCTCAGCGAGCCATGGTTTTCAGGAATCGCTGTCGATCCAGCCGAATCGGGAAGCGCTGTGGGCGAAGGCGTTCGGCGTCGACAGTCTGGATGGCATGTTCGATATGACGCCGGTCGAAAAGGCGATTCCACTGTTCGATGCCGCGATCCGCAAGTTCAATTCCGATCCGGAGGAACTGCGCCCCTTTCTTGCGGCCGATGACCCGATCGGGTTGCGCGGTAACCGCGGCGCGCTGGTGAAGCTCCGCAAGCACATGGATCTGTTGGGCGGAACGATCTCAGGCGCGGTCGACGAGGCGTGAGCACGTACGTGGGGCGGCATTGGCCGCTCGCCGTGGCCGCTTGGAGCGACCTCGACGTGTATCACGCCCGCGCGGACGAGAATCCGATTCGGCCGCCGTGGAAGAGCACGAACTCCTCCCGCACGGTGCAGCTGGTGAGCAACCAGCTCGTGATCGCAGACGCGCTCGAAACGCCGTTTCAGGTCGGCGGTGTGTCGTACGAAATGATGCCGTTCACAACGAATTACGGGTGCGAGTACGACCTGCGCATCGACGGCAATATCATTCAGCAGCAGTTTTGGGCGATGGCGATCTCGCCGTCGTGGGCGAAAGTCGGATTCAGCGACCTGATCAATCTGCCGATGGTCGCGATCTGGCGCGACGTGGCGAGCACGACACAGAACATTCGAATCATCATTTACCGTAGTCTCGCGCAGATCGACACGCTCGCGCAGTCCGGCAGCATCGATGGTCTGATCAATAACCAGTGGTACACGCTGACGATGCTGGTCGAGCGCGACCGACTCATCCGCGTATACGTCAACGGCACATTCTGTTTCGCGTACTGGCTGCCCGCGCAATACGCCTCAGGTGTCCTGCGCCGCGGAATCAACATGCTCAACCAAACGACCAACCCGGCCTACGTCCGAAACTTCAAGCTGTTCGACCGGCAATCGGACTTCCCGACCCTCGTCGAGGCCGATTGGGCGCTGACGAAAACTGACGACTTCGACCGTCCCGACGGCGCTGTCGATAACGGATGGGTGCAGGTCGGCACCGACGCCGGCATTGTGGGCGGCAAATGGACGAGCACCGGCACGGCCAACGGCAGCCGGGCGCTGCTCACCAACACCGGCGCCACCGACGGCCAGCAGCGCGTCGTCGGCAAGTTCGGCAGCGCCCCGAACTCGACAGCCGACAGCAGCCTGCTGCTCCGAGTCTCCTCCGACGGCACGACCGGCCTCGCGAGCAACTACTACAACGGCCGCATCTACTTGTCCAGATTCACCGGCGGGTTGGCCAATCCGACCATGGTTGATTACCTGTCCGACGCCGCGGCGCTCGACGGCACCGAGACCGTCGAGTTCGCGTGCGACGCGCAGCACGCGTGGATCAAGGTGAACGGCGCGACTGTGCTCATGGCCGATCTGAATAACCAAGTAGCGGTCGCGAATTCGTGGGCAGGCGCTCGCGTCGAGCGCACCTCGGGCACGAACTCGCCCTCATGGGACCGACTCAGCGTCTTCCGACGCGCCACGTAGCAAGGAGGCACCCGAACATGACCGTGATCAGCGACAAGATCACCGATATCGCGGGGCTCGGCGAAACCGACAACGTCGTGTTCGAAACGATCACAATCCGCGACAACATCGGCGAGACCGCGATCGTGACCACCCGCCGCCACAGCTACGCGCCAGGTGAAGACGGCACTTTCACCACCGACGATCTCGACCCCGGGCCCGCGAGAGTGCGAGTCGGATTGAGCACCTACAACATCGAGATCCCCGACACCAGCGACGCCATCCGGCTGATGCCGCTGATCGAAGCCGCGCTGCCGATGCCGCCGGCCGAAACCGCAGCCGCGGTGCACAACTTCGGCGGTGTCTCGGGCATGAAGGCCGTCACCCAGTCCTGGTGGGACAGCAACCCGCACGACCCAGCCACGTTCTACATCGTGCTGCCCGATTGATCGGAGAAACGAAAATGACTGTCGCACACGAATTCCCGCGATTCCATCAGAGCTTGCTCAACGGCGAGATCAGCGTCGCCCACACCTGGAAGGCGACACTTCACACCGCGAGCTACGCGCTCGACCCGGACAACCACCGGTATCAGTCGAGCCTCACCAACGAGATCCCGAACGGCAACGGCTACACGACCGGCGGTCTTACTGTCGCGAACAAGGTGCTCGCCTACGACGCGGCAACCGATACCGCGTGGGTCGATTGCGACGATCCGGTGTGGGATCCCTCGACACTGTCGAACGTCCGGTACTGCGTCATCTCGGATGTGAATTCTGGTTCGGTCGCAACGAATCCGCTGATTCTGTATGTCGATTTCGAGGCGAACAAGTCGTCGGATAACGCGCCGTTCAAAGTCACTATCAACACCGCCGGGATCCTGCGACTGCAGGCACAGTAGTCATGCCGATCTGGCTACACGGCGACGCACCGGTCGGCGTCTACGTCGGCGAGATCCGGGCCCGGCGCATGTACTTCGGCGATGTCGAGCTATGGAGCGGCGACGTTCCGGTCGATGTACTGGGGCCGCCGGCGCGCGGCCGAGGCACTGTGCCCGCCCCGGCCGTGTCCGCCGGATTCATCGCCGAACTACCCGCCCCGGCCGTCGGTATCGGATCCGCCCCGGCGCCCGAGGTGGTCGGCGGCGTGGGCGGCATCGCGCCGCCCGCGGTCGGCGTCGGCTCGGTGCCCGCTCCGGAGTTCTCCGGCGGCGTGACCATATTCGCGCCGCCTGCGGTCGGCGTCGGCACGGTGCCG
>NZ_BDBF01000041.1 GCF_001612845.1 Nocardia elegans NBRC 108235
GCCGAATCGGCGGGCCCGCCGCGCTCGCACCGCACCGCCGCCGCGACCGAATCGCGGGGGTAAGGCCGTGCGGGTCGGTGGTCGTGTGCTGGCCGCGGTCACGGCCGTGGTCGTGGTCAGCGGCACCGGCCTGGCCTACTACACCGAACGCAGCGTCGATCAGGGTTTCACCCGGTCCAATGCGATCAGCGAGGCCGATGCCGCCGCCCTCGACGGCGATCTGAACATCCTGTTGATCGGCCTGGACACCCGCAAGGACCAGAACGGCAACGACCTGCCCAAGAACATCCTCGACCAGTTGCACGCCGGTGACGGCAGCGAGGGCGGCTACAACGCGAATTCGCTGATCCTGGTGCACATTCCGAAGGATCTGAAGAAGGTCACCGCGTTCTCCATCCCGCGCGACGACTACGTCTCGGTCTCGGGCATCCCCGGCTACGACCACGCCAAGATCAAGGAGGCCTACGGGCTGAAAAAGGCCTCGGTGGAACAGAAGCTGGAGAATCAGGGCGTCAAGGACAAGGTCGAGCTCGAACGCCAGGGCCGCGAGGCCGGGCGCGAATCGATCGTGCAGACGGTCAAACAGCTCACCGGTGTGCCGATCAACCGGTTCGCCGAGATCTCGCTGGTCGGCTTCTACGATCTCGCCAATATCCTCGGCGGCGTCGACGTATGTCTCAACCACGCCGTCGACGACGAGTACTACTCCGGCGCGGTGTTTCCCGCGGGCCGCCAGCATCTCGACGCCGCCAACGCGCTGTCGTTCGTGCGTCAGCGGCACGGCCTCGACAACGGCGATCTCGACCGCACCCACCGCCAGCAGGCATTCCTGACCTCGGTCGCCAAACAGCTCAAGGATTCGGGAACGCTCACCAATATCGGCAAACTGCAGGACCTGATCAGCGCGGCGCAGAACGACATCGTGCTGTCGCAGGGCTGGAACCTGCTCGACTTCGCCCAGACCCTCGGCCGCGCCGGATCCATACCGATCGAATTCCAGACCCTGCCGGTGAAGGCCTACGACACCGTCGACGGCCAGGACGTCAACATCGTCGACCCGGCCGCGATCAAGAAGACCGTGCGCACCGCCTTCGGCGTGGCAGAACCACAATCGAGCGCCCCGACGACCACCCCCACCAGCACCATCGACGTCGTCAACGCCGGCGGCGCGAGCGGCATGGCGGCCAAGGTGTCCACCGCACTGGTGGACAAGGGCTTCCGCAAGGGCAATGTCGGCAACGCCACCTACAGCGACGGATCCAGTTCGGTCGTGTACTTCGGCTCCGGCGCCGACACCGACGCCACCCAGGCCGCCGACATGCTGGGCGGATTGCCCACGGCCGCATCGAAATCCCTCGATCCGGGGACGGTGAAGATCGTGATCGGCAGCGACTTCAGCATGCCCGACAGCCTCACCTCGTCCTCGGCGTCGTCAGTGACGACCACCGACCCCACCACCGGGCTCACCACGACCACCAGCGGTGGCAGTTCGGCGTCGACCACCGCCACCACCGACGATCGTCCCGACTCCGGTAAACCGGTCACCACCAGCATCGGATCCGACATACCCTGCGTGAACTGAGGCGCCGCCGCGGCGGCCGTCTACGATTCCCCGGTGACCGGATACGACGACGCATACGACCATCTCGACACCTCCCGGCTGCCCGAGCGGCAGCGGCGCATCCTCGGCGTGATCCGGGATGCGGTGCAGCGCAACGGGTATGCGCCGTCGTCGCGGGAGATCGCGGCCGCCGTCGGACTGAAATCGGGCTCGTCGGTGTCGAAACACCTGAAGGATCTCGAGGACAAGGGATTCCTGCGCCGCAGTGCCAGCGTCTCCCGGCCCATCGACGTACGCCTGTTCCTCGCCCCCGCCGAAAGCCGTGGCGGCGAACAGGATTCGGTGATCGTGCCGGTGGTCGGCGATATCGCCGCCGGCGCCCCGATCCTCGCGGAGGAACACGCCGACGACCAGCTCACCCTGTCGCGGCAACTGGTCGGGCGCGGAACCGTATTCGGGCTCCGAGTGCGCGGTGATTCGATGATCGACGCCGCGATCTGCGACGGCGACATCGTGGTCGTGCGCCGCCAGCACGAAGCGCATTCCGGGGACATCGTGGCCGCGATGATCGACGACGAGGCCACCGTGAAGGTCTATCGCCGGCGCAACGGCCATGTCTACCTCGAACCCCGCAACCCCGCCTACGACGTCATCGACGGCGACCGTGCGGTCGTGCTCGGCAGAGTCGTGTCCGTGATGCGACGAATGTGACGACCTGCTCGACGCGCCCGCCGAACCGATCGCCAAATGGTTGCCGCTGAATTAGTCTGCCCAGGCAGGGGAACGCGCGAGACCGAACGGGATTCGGAGGTGCACGTGGCCAGCAGTATTCGGGCAGGCAGATCGGCGGTGCGAGAGCGGGTACGTGGGAGCACCTGGATCGCGACGGTCGCGGCCGCGGCGGTGCTGGCCGCGGTATCGGCGACCATGGCGGCGGGACCGGCCGCCGCCGCGGGCGATCCGGTCGTCGATTCCGGTGCCCCGCTGGCACATCCGGTATCCGCCGACGGATCCAAGATCGTCGACTTCTCGGTCGTCGACGGCCGCAACGTCACCTTCAAGGTGTACTCCGCGGCCATGGACAAACCGATCACGATCAACGTGCAGCGGCCCGCCGACGCCTCCACACCGCGTCCGGTGCTGTATCTGCTCAACGGCGCCGGCGGCGGTGAGGACAGCGCCACCTGGGACAACAAGGCCCCCGACGCGCTGAAGTTCCTCGCCGACAAGGACGTCAACGTCGTCCAGCCCGTCGGCGGCGCCTGGAGCTACTACACCGATTGGCGCGCACCGGATCCGAAGCTGGGCGTCAACAAGTGGCGGACGTTCTTCACCGAGGAACTGCCGCCCATCATCGACGGCGCCCTGGGCACCAACGGCCTCAACGCCATCGCCGGGCTGTCCACCTCCGGGACCTCGGTGCTGCAGTTGCCGATCGCCAAACCCGGCCTGTACAAATCCGTTGCCGCCTACAGCGGTTGCGCCCAGATCAGCGACCCCGTGGGCTACACCGCGGTCAATCTCGCGGTCAACGTGTGGGGCGGCGGTAACACCGTGAATATGTACGGGCCGCAGAACGATCCGATGTGGGCCGCCAACGATCCGTATGTGCACGCCGACCAGCTGCGCGGGCTCAACCTGTTCATCTCCAGTGGATCCGGACTGCCCGGGCAGTGGGACACTCTCAACGGGCCCTACACGCTGCCTGGACCGGGCGGCCTGGCCAATCAAGTGATCATCGGCGGCGTGATCGAGGCCGCGGTCAACTACTGCAGCCACAACCTGCAGGCCAAGCTCAACGGTCTGGGCATTCCGGCGACCTACGACTTCACCCCGACCGGAACCCATTCCTGGGGCTACTGGCACGACGCGCTGATCCAGTCGTGGCCGGTCCTCGCGGCCGGGCTGCAACTTCCCGCCTGAGCGGCGAACGTCTGGTTCGGCGCCGCCCGACAGCTCATCGATCCACTGCCGCGAGAAGTTCGGCGTTCGCGTTCCACAGCCGTCCGGCCAGTTCTTCGTCGAGACCGGCCTTGCCTTGCCGGGCGACCGCCGGATAGCCACGCAGGCCGCCCGGCCCGCCCGGCCCGTCCCGGGTACGTGTGGCGGGGATGTCCATCACACCCGCATGGTTGATCAAGATGTCGAGGTCGCCGGACCATGCCTCGGCGAAGGCGCGCACGGAGCCGAGCTCCGCGACATCGAGCGTCGGACGTCGAAGATGCCGGGGAGGTCCGCGACGGCGCGGCGGGCCCGCTGCGTGCCACGGACACCCAGCACGACATGTGCTCCGGCACTTGCGAGTTCTCGTGCGGTGATCAGGCCCAGCCCGCGGCCGGCGCCGGTGATCACCACCGTCCGTCCTGTCATGTCGGGAAGTTCGTTTCTGCTCCATGGGGTACCGCACAGTTCGCCACGACCTGCAGGTTCAGCATGTGAGTCCCGGGTTGATGCGCGTGATGGACGGCCTCTGCGACATGCCGGAGCAGGTGATGGGAAACGTTGCTGCAGACCCCGTCCGCGGTGGCCCTGCTGGGCACACAGACGGGATACACCGGCCGCTCGCGTAGCGCGGCGTTCCGCTGGTTCACCGATCCGGGCGCCCGGTGGGAGCGTCATGAGGTGGGTCTGCGTTCCAGCGACACCAAGCGGTTCGTCCACCCCGAGATCGGGCGGCTGGACCTTACTGCCAGCTTCTGCTCGAGCCGGATCAGGGACAGGCGCTTCTCATTTCACCGCTACCCCGGGTACCGAGAACCAGCAGAAGCTCGCCTTGCTGAAGGTGCTGGGCGTCGAAGGTGCTGGGCGTCGAAAAGTTCACGGTCGCCCTCGAGTGAGAGGGCAGGGGTCGGCAGACCGGTAACCCGCCTGCCCTGGCCGCGGTATCTCCGTATGCGGAATCGATCGCGTGGTGCGCCCGCCGGGGGCGGGTGGTTACGGGCTCGCTGTGGCGGCCGGATCCGCGCCCGACAGCATCACCGGCTCGTCGCAACTGGCCGGCGGATCGACCTGGGAACAGGCGACGGGGGCGCGGGTGGGCCGGTAATCGGCGGGCACCCCGCCCGCGCGCACGAGTGAGGCGAACACCTCCACCGCGTCGGTGGGCCGGCGCACCAGATCCGGATCGGAGGTGACATCGACGGTGTAGAGGCCGAAACGGGGTGTGTAGCTGCCCCATTCGTAGTTGTCGGTGAGGCTCCAATAGTTGTAGCCGCGCACATCGATACCGTCGGCCTTGGCGCGCTGGATCCAGTACACGGTGTCGCGCAACTGGTCGGCGCGAGTGTAGCCGTCCGGGCGGGGTTTACCGTTCTCGGTCGGCATCCCGTTCTCCACCACGTACAGCGGTTTGCCGGGGAACTGGCGGGCATAGCGGCGCAGCGCGTAGTAGACGCCCTCTGTCTGCAGCGGCAACTCCCACATCGCGGGCGCACCGGCCGAGGTCGCCGACGAGCCGTCCGCGGCCGGAGTGGGGCCGAAATAGTAGTCGACGCCGACGAAGTCGAGTTTGTCGCGCACCTTGTCGATATACGGCTGATTCACCTCGGTATCGGCGCCGGGTACATAGCCGATGTTGCTGGTCACCATCGCCTTCGGATATGCGGCGTGAATGTCGTCGTAGATCTGATTGTGGGCCTGCGCCAGCCGGTCCATCGCCGCCGGCCACTCCTCATGCGAGAGGGCGCCGATGCGGATCTCGGTGCCGAGATAGGCGGCCGGTTCGTTGATCGTGACCCAGATCGGATCGCGAGAACCATAGCGCTGCACCACTTTCCGCGCATTGGCCAGCCAGTCGTCGACCATGGCCTGGTTGCGCCAGCCGCCGCGGTCGGCGGCCCAGCCCGGATACACCCAGTGGTCCAGGGTCAGCATCGGGGTCATGCCCGCGGCGTAGACGGCGTCGACGATCCGGTCGTAGCCGGCGAATGCCTGCTCGTCCCATTCGTCGGGATGGGGCTGCACCCGGGCCCATTCGATACTCATGCGGAAGCTCGTGGCGCCCAGCTGCGCGGCGCGCTCGATATCGTCGGCGTAGGTGTCGAGGAAGCGCACCGAATCCCGATACGGTTCGGCCGCCCCGGTCGCGATGTAGCGGGT
Source organism: Nocardia elegans NBRC 108235 (assembly GCF_001612845.1). GTDB lineage: Bacteria > Actinomycetota > Actinomycetes > Mycobacteriales > Mycobacteriaceae > Nocardia > Nocardia nova. Next base: position 5,660 of record NZ_BDBF01000041.1, read on the forward strand.
CCAGTTGCTGTCGGGGGCGTGGCCTTCGGTCTGGAATCCGGATGTGGCCACTCCCCACACGAATTCGGGGCCCAGGGGAGCGAGAGCCGACGCCGCCCGGCGGACGGGGTCGGCGCCCGCGCGGACCGGCAACAGCAGCGCGGCGGCTGCGGCCAGTCCGGTGGCCAGCACCTGGCGGCGGTTCGGCTCTCGCATCCGGCAATCGTAGCTGCGAGATTGCTGAATTCCGGTGTGCGCAAGGGCGTGTCGAGCGGGTGATCGGCCGCTCGACGCCGGGGTCAGTGCGGCGGTGCGGTGAGGTCGAAGACCTCGAGACCGCCGAGGTGTTGCGACGTGTAATGCGCCGACACCCAGGCATAGATGTCTGTGTTGCCGACCGGATGCCACATCTCGGGCTCCGCGTCGGTGGCCGGCGGGTTCGGCGCGATCGCCGGAGTGTGCGCGCCGCCGGGGGATCGGTGCTGGTCATGCGTTCGCCACGAGTCCGGCAGCTTCATCTCGGGCGCCAGATAGTAGGTGATCCGGTGGTCTCGGACCATGTCCTGGAATCCCGCCACGGTGGGGACCGGATCTTCGGAAGTGAATCCGCCGATGGCGATCACCGGTGTCCGGCTGGCCAGTTCGAGCCCGGCCGCCGGTCCCGAGCGGTCGATAGCCGCCGACCACGTCGTGTGCGTCGCCCGCAGCATCTCCACCAGCTTCGGATCGGTGTCGGTGCCGCCCATCAGCATGCCGATCTGGCGGCGGAACGGATTCAGCGCCTGCGGCAGGTCCGGATGCGCCGGCCCGACGACCGGGCTGCCGCCGGTATGCGACTGCGGCAGCGTCGCCACCGCATACGCGCTCGACCCGGCCGTCGCGGCCAGCACACCGGCGCCCACGGCGACCGCGACCGCGCGGGCGGGCACCCGTCGCGACAGCACCGGCAGCGCCGTCAGCAGGAGAGCGGCGGCGGCCACGACGGTCACCGCGAGGATCGTCCATCGCAGCCACGGCTGCCAGTCCGCATTGCGATCGAGCAGGACGAAGCCCCACACGCCCCCGGCCACAACGAGTCCCGCCGCCCCGGCCCGGCCCCACATCCGATCCCGGCAACGCCACACCTCGGCCAGGCCGAGGACGAAACTGCCGACCACCGCGGGCGCGATGGCCAGGGTGTAGTAGGCGTGCATGCCGCCCTTCATCGCCGAGAACGCCACCCCGTCGATCAGCAGCCACAGCCCGAAAACCAATGCCGCCCCGCGCACGAGGTCGGTGCGCGGATACTTCCAGCGAGTGATCAGCACGACGACGAACCCCAGCACGGCCGCCGGCAGCAGCCACGAGATCTCGAAGCCGATCTCGCCGGTGAACAACCGCTGCGGGCCGGACCCGAAACCGTTGAGGCCGCCGCCACCCATATGCGGCAACTCGTATCCCGGCGGCAGTTCGAAGGGTTTGCGCCCGGCGTGGTTGTGTCCGAGGTAGCGGGCGAAACCGTTGTAACCCAGCACCAGATCCATGAACGTGTTGTCCTTGGAACCGGCCAGATAGGGGCGCGAATCGGCGGGCCACAGAATCGTCAGCAGCACATACCACCCCGACGAGACCACCAGCGCCACCGCCGCGGCCAGCAGATGCGCGATCCGTTTACCGATACCCGCCGGCGCCGCCACCAGATACGCCACGCCCAGTGCGGGCAGCACCATCAGGCCCTCGAGCATCTTCGCCAGGAACGCGAAACCCAATGCGACACCGGCTAATACGAGCCAGCGCCGGCTCGCGTGGCGCAACGCGCGCACGGTGCAGTAGGCGGCGGCGGTCATCAGCAGCACCATCACCGCATCCGGATTGTTGAACCGGAACATCAACGCCACCACCGGTGTCAGCGCCAGCAGCAGACCGGCCAGCAGACCAGTGCCGCGGCTGCCGGTGGCGCGGGTGATCGCGCCGTACATCAGCGCGACCGCCGCCACCGCCATCAACGCCTGCGGAACCAGCATGGAGGCACTGGAGAAACCGAACAGCTGCCCGGACAACCCCATCACCCACTGCGAGACCGGCGGTTTGTCGACGGTGATGAAGTTGGCCGGATCCAGCGACCCGAACAGCAGCGCCTTCCAGTTTCGCGACCCCGACCACGCCGCCGCCGCGTAGAACCCGTTGCCCATCCCGTTGACGGTGATGTTCCACAGATACGCGGCCGCGGTGGCGGCCAGCAGTACCACCAGCGCGAGCCGGTCCCGGCGCCGCGGCGGTGGCAGATCCGGATCCGGCGGACGCGCCGATTCGGGCGATACGGGCACGGCGGTGTCGGCAGTCGTCACTGTCACCGCGGGAGCGTCTCAGCCCATCCGGTGACCACCCTGTCCGAACCCTTGGAGATTGCTGTGAGTCCGGCGCGATCGGGCGAATCGGGCGCCGAAACCCGTTGCGGTCAGTAGCGGCCGAACAGTACCGCCGCGTTGTGGCCACCGAATCCGAAGGAGTTGTTCATCGCGAACTCGACGTCGGTGTGCCGCGGTTTGTCGTGCACGATGTCGAGGTCGACCTCGGGGTCCTGGTTGTCGAGGTTGAGCGTGGGTGGGATGACCTGATCACGCAGTGTCAGCACCGAGATCGCGGCCTCGAGCGCGCCCACCGCACCCACCGAATGCCCGAGCGCCGACTTCGGCGCGTAGACCGCCGGATGGGTGCCGATGGCGGCGGCGATGCCCTTGGCCTCGGCCAGATCGCCGATCGAGGTGCCGGTGGCGTGGGCGTTGACGTGATCGACATCGGCGGCGCTGACACCCGCGGTCTCGATGGCCCGGCGCATCGCCCGGGCACAGCCGAGGCCCTCCGGGTCGGGGGCGACCATGTGGTACCCGTCCGCGGTCAATCCGGCGCCGAGCAGCCGGGCCAGCGGTGTCGCCCCGCGCGCCAGCGCATGCTCCTCCGATTCGAGCAGCAGCAGCGCGGCGGCCTCACCGAAGACGAAACCGTCCCGGTCGCGATCGAAGGGCCGCGACGCCCGTTCGGGTTCGTCGACGCGGGAGCTGAGCGCGCGGGCCATGGTGAATCCGGCGATCGCCATCGGGTTGATGTAGCCCTCCACCCCGCCCGCGACGACCATGTCGGCATCGCCCAGCACGATCGAGCGCCACGCGTGCACCAGCGCCTCGTTGCCCGAGGCGCACGCCGACACCGGCGTCACCAGGCTCGCGCGCGCCCCGATGTCCAGGCCGACCACGCCCGAGACGCCGTTGGGCATGCTCATCGGCACCGCGAACGGGGACACCTTGCGGTAGCCGTGTTCGCGCATGGTGTCGTGGGCGTCGACGATGACGTCGGCACCGCCCAGGCCGGTGCCGATGCAGACGCCGAGGCGGTCCTTGTCGACCTCGGGTGTCCCCGCGGTCTCCCACAGCCGCTGACCCATCGCGTACGACATCTGCTGGACGTAGCACATGCGGCGCTTGCGCACCCGGTCCAGATCGGTGGTGGGGTCGTGGATCAGTTTGCCGCCGATCGCATTGGGCAGATCGTGGCGGGTGATGTCCTCGTCGGTGAGGACCTTGATCCCGCTGGCGCCGGAAAGTAGCGCCTGCCAAGTACTTTCGGTATCGGCGCCGATGGAGGTGGTGATCTCCATCGCGGTGACGACTACCTCACGGAAGCCGCCGTTGCGGGTGCTGAAATTGGTATCGAGCGTACGCACGGTCGTCGATTCCTCACTGTCGGTCCCTCATTTCCCCGGACACGAAACTCGGCGGCACCGGCGACCGTCGACGACCTCGCCGTCATCGGCCGGCCGACCCCTCGCGGGGGCGGTGGTGCGCCTCGGTCAGCGTAGCCTCCGACCGCTCACGAAGGACCCGAAACGGGGATGCCAGAAATTTGCCACAGGGGTACCGTTGAGGGTCACGGATGGGTGCGTCCGCAGCGGTGCGCCCGACCGGACGGGCGAGGGGAAGGGCGTGCCCGCGATGACTGTCAACGCTGTTCACGACATTTTTACGGCTCAGCTGGACAACGTGGGGCCGCAGGCGCCACCGGGCGCGGGGGTGACGACGGTACTGCTTCGAAATCTCATCTGGTTGCATTTGCTGGCAACGGCGATCGCGGTCGGTTGCTGGGTCCATCTGGCGAGTCGGCGCGGGGTCGCGCGGGCCAGGGTGTCGCGGGTGGCCGTCGGCGTCGTCGCGATCGGGCTGACCACCGCGGGAGCGGGGGAGATACTCGGCGCGGCCATGCACTGACTCCGCCCCTGCCGCGACTAGACGTAACCAGAAATAACACGTAATCTTCGGGTATCCGGACGGCGAGGTCCGGGCTCACATTCGGACGAAACGGATACCTCAATGACGCGGCATGTCGACGTGTTGATCATCGGTGCGGGCCTGTCCGGGATCGGGATGGCCTGCCATCTCAGCCGGGAGAACACCGGACGCAGCTACGCGATCCTCGAACGGCGCAGCGCGATCGGCGGCACCTGGGACCTGTTCCGCTACCCGGGCATTCGCTCGGACTCCGACATGCTCACCTTCGGCTACGGCTTCCGCCCCTGGATCGGCACCAAGGTGCTCGCCGACGGACCGCATATCCGCCAGTACATCGCCGACACCGCCGAGGAATACGGTGTCACCCGCCACATCCGCTTCGGCCGCAAGGTCGTGAAGTCGAGCTGGTCCAGCACCGAACAGCTGTGGACCACCGA
>NZ_BDBF01000042.1 GCF_001612845.1 Nocardia elegans NBRC 108235
TACACCAGCAACTTCCTGGTCGGCTGCACCGGCTACTACGACTACGACCAGGGCTTCCGCCCGCAGTTCCCCGGTGAGGAGAACTTCGGCGGGCAGATCGTGCACCCCCAGCACTGGCCCGAGGACCTGGACTACCGCGGCAAGCGGGTCGTCGTCATCGGCTCCGGCGCCACCGCGATCACGCTGGTCCCGGCCATGAGCGAGGACGCCGCGCACGTGACCATGCTGCAGCGTTCGCCCACCTACATCGCGCCGCTGCCCGCCGAGGACCCCGTCGCGGTCGGCATGAAGAAGGCCAAACTGCCCGCCGCGCTGGCCTACAAGACCGGCCGCGCCCGCAATATCGCCCTGCAGCGCGCCAGCTTCGCCCTCTCCCGCAGCAACCCCGCCCTGTCGCGGAAACTGCTCCTGCAGGCCGTGCGGGTCGCCGTCGGGCCGAACGTGGACATGCGCCACTTCAGCCCCAGCTACAACCCGTGGGATCAGCGGCTGTGCATCGTGCCCAACGGGGACCTGTTCAAGGTGCTGCGCAACGGACGCGCCTCCATCGTCACCGACCGGATCGCGACCTTCACCGAAACCGGCATCCGCCTGGAATCCGGCGAGGAACTGCCGGCCGACATCGTGATCAGCGCGACCGGCCTCAACATCCAGATGCTCGGCGGCGCGGCGATCGACGTGGACGGCACCCCGATCGCCACCCGCGATCTGGTCGCCTACAAAGGTGCGCTGATGAGCGGGCTGCCCAACGCCATGATGATCATCGGCTACACCAACGCCTCCTGGACGTTGAAGGCCGATCTCGCCGCCGAATACTTCTGCCGCCTGCTCAATCACATGAAGGCCAAGGGGTATTCGACGTTCGTCGCCGAAGCCGAGGAAGCCGACCGGGCGCCGGAATCGATGATGGGCGGCGCGCTGACCTCCGGCTACATCGCCCGCGGCGACGCGGTCATGCCGCGCCAGGGCCGCCGCGGCCCGTGGAAGGTGATCAACAACTACTACCGCGACCGCGCGCTGCTGCGCAAAGCCGACCTCGAAGACGGCATCCTGCGCTTCGGCACCCGTTCGGCGGCCGCTCGCCCGGTCGTCGAATCCCGTTCCGCCTGAACATCTTCGCGCGGAACTCCGTCCGGTCGCGGCAGCGCACGGCCACGACCGGACGGCCCGGGACCTCAGCCCAGCAGATGCGCCGGCGTCGCCAGCGGTTTGGTGTTGGCGACGAATTCGCGCCGCAACCGGTGATAGGACTCGCCGTCGCCGAAGAAGTTGCGATGCATATGCGCCAGTTCCTCGGCCCGATACCGCGCCAGCGGCCGCACCGCCTCGTCGGCCGCGCGGCGCTGCTTCTTCGCCAGCAGTAGATTCTGCAGTTCCGGTGCGGCCGCTAGGGTTTCGGCCTCGCGCCGAACCTGTGCCCGGAACTGCTCGGTGGAGCCTTCGAACACCTTGTCCACCAAGCCCACTCGCGCCGCGGCCCGCGCGCCGACCGGCAGGGTCCGGCTGGTCAGCTGCTCCGCCATCTCAGTGCCCACCCGTTGCGGCAAGGTGTAGGTCCAATACTCCGAACCGTGCAGGCCCATCAGCCGGTAGTGCGGATTGAGCACCACCGATTCCCGGCACCACACGTGGTCGGCGGCCAGGGCCAGCATCACCCCACCGGCGGCGGCATTGCCCGACAGCGCCGCGATCACCAATTTGTCGGTGGTGGTGAGAATCGCCTCCACCACATCGTCGATCGCGTTGATATTGCGCCACGACTCCTCGGCCGGATCGGCGGCCGCCTCGATCACGTTGAGATGGATGCCGTTGGAGAAGAAGTCGCGCCGCGGCCCCAGCACCAGCACATCCACCGGTCGATCGCAGGCCTCGCGGTACGCGGTCAGCAGCCGCCGGCACTGCCGGGTGTCCATCGCCCCACCGGGATAGGCGAATTCGAGATATCCCACGCCGGCGTCCTCGTGGTAGCGCAGCTCCGACCAGGTGTCGCGCCCCGACGCCTCGGCGGGGGAGACCGGCACCTCGGGGACTGCGGCGGGCAGATCGGCGCCCAGCGCGTCGGTGGCCGGCATCTTGAACGTCACCGGTCCGCCCGGCACGCGGCGCGGGCGCAGCTGTGGCAACCACACCGCACCGTCGACGGTGGCCCGGCAGATCGCGCCGTCGCGGGTGGCTATCACCGCGCCCGGTTCGCCACGCAGCCGGTCCTCGTAATGGCCACCGTGGACGAAGTATTCGCGGCCGAACAGTTCGTCCAGCACACCCGGCTGGGAATCGGCCGCGCGCAGTGTGCGGATCACCGTGGCGGTATCGGCGGTGGCCCAATCGATGCGGCGCACCTGCTGGGTGAGGAACGGCCGCAGCCGGCCGGTGACGTCGGGGCGGTCGTAATCCAGCGGTTCGGGCACGTAGTCGCCGGATGCGAAGCGGCGCACCGCGGTCAGCACCGCCTCGACCGCCGCGTCGGACACCTCGTTGCGATACAGCTCGCTCTTGCCGCACGGCGCCACATCGAAACCCACCGACGCCCAGATCGGACCGGCGTCCATCTCCGCCACCGCCTGCAGCACCGTCACACCCCAGCGGGTCGCACCCTCGGTGATAGCCCAGTCCAGCGACGACGGCCCCCGATCGCCCATCGGTCCCGGATGCACGATGAACACCGGATGTTCGGTCCACACATCCTCGGGAATCGCCGTGGTGAGCATCGGCGCCAGAATCAGATCCGGCCGGAAGCGGGCGACCCGGGCACGGAGTAGATCGTCGCCGAGAGCCAACTCGACGCCGACCTCGTGATCGCGTTCCCGCAATTCGGCATGCACTCGCTGGGTGAGACTGTTGAATGCGCTGGCGACCAACAGGATGCGCACGAGCTGTCCTCCATCAGGGTGTTTCGTCGGTCCGTGACCGGACCGCAACATTTGCCCCTCTGAAACTAGCCCCAGTGCCGCGCGCCCGCATACCGGGCGGTGCGATCAGTGCGGCACGGTCACCGGATCGGCACAGCTGCCCGGAATGTCGACCAGCGAACAGGCCACCGGCCCGCGCGTGGGACGGTAGTCCGCGGAAACACCCCCGGCCCGAGTAATCGCGCGGTAGGCGTCCACGGCGTCGGTGGGGCGGCGGGTCAGCGAGGGGTCGGTCAGCACGTCGACGGTGTACAAGCCGAAGCGCGGTGTGTAGCTGCCCCACTCGTAGTTGTCGGTGATCGACCAGTAGTTGTAGCCCATCACGTCGATGCCGTCGGCCTTGGCGCGCTGGAGCCAGTACGCGGTGTCGCGCAGATCGTCGCCGCGGGTGTAACCGTCGGGGCGGGGCGCGCCGTTCTCGGTCGGCATGCCGTTCTCCACCACGTACAGCGGCTTACCGGGGAATCGACGCGAATAGTATTCCAGCGCATAGTAGATCCCCTCGGGCTGCAGCGGCATCTTCCACAGCTGCTCGAGGTCGCCCGGCGACAGCCGGGCCAGGTCCTGCGGGGTGTGCCCGTAGTAGTAATCGATGCCGACATAGTCGAGTTTCGCGGCGATGGCATCGATCATCGGGCCGTTGACCACCGGCTCCGCGGTGCCGACGATGTAGGCGAGGTTGCTGGTCACCATGGCGCCCGGCTGCATCCGGTGGATGTCGTCGTAGATGGTGTTGTGCGCCTGGATCAGTCGCTGCTGCATCGCCGGGACGTCCGCCGGCGACAATCCGCCGTTGCGGGTTTCGTTGACGATGTACATTGCCGGCTCGTTGAACGTGACCCACAGCGGATTGCGAGAGGCGTAGCGCTGCACCACCGTTCGCGCGTTGGCCAGCCAGTCGTCGAGCATCGCCGGATGCGCCCAGCCGCCGCGGTCGGCGGCCCAGCCGGGATACACCCAGTGGTCCAGGGTCAGCATCGGGCGGATGCCGTGCGCGGCCATCGTGTCGAGAACGCTGTCGTAGAAGGCGAATCCGGCCGCGTCCCATTCGCCGGGCCGCGGCTGCACCCGTGCCCATTCGACGCTGATGCGGTAGACCCCGACGCCGAGGCCGGCGGCCAATCCGATATCGGAGCGATAGCCGGTGAAGAAGTCGACCGCATCGTGGTAGCGGTCGAAGTCGGGATGCGAGGCCACGTACCGGAGCCAGTTGCTGTCGGGCGCATGGCCTTCGCACTGGAATCCGGCGCTGGCCACACCCCACAGGAAGTCACCGCCCAGATTCGGCACGGTGGCCGGCGCGGCGGGACGGGCCCGGGCGAAGGCGGCGGGACCGGCCACGGCGGCGGGACCGGCCACGGCGGCGGCGGTCCCGGCGGCGAGCAGACCGAAAGCCTCGCGGCGACTGACGTTGCGCATCGAACTCCTCGGTATCCGGTGGGGCACGCTCCGGCAACGGTAACCCGGTCACCATTCGCGTACGGCCGGTTGCGGCGCAGTCATTCTCACCCGCAATTGGGCAAGTGTCCAGATGTTGCGGAATTCGGTCGAACACTGTCGGTGCGCGCGGCTAGGGTGGCGGCCATGGCCACGCACATGACGCATTGGGGAGCGTTCGACGCCGTCAGCGACGGCGAACGGCTGACCGACGTACGGCCCTGGCCCGGCGATCCCGAGCCCACCCCGCTGATCGGCAATGTGGCTTCGGCGCACCATCACCCAACCCGCATCGACCAGCCCTACGTCCGGAAATCATGGCTCGAACACGGACCGGGAGCCTCCGGCCGCGGCGGCGATTCCTATGTCCCGGTGAGCTGGGACCGCGCACTCGATCTGCTCAGCGGCGAATTGCGCCGGGTCTACACCGAATTCGGCCCCGAAGCCGTCTACGGCGGTTCCTACGGCTGGGCCAGCGCGGGACGATTCCATCACGCCCAGAGCCAGTTGCACCGGTTCCTGAACTGCCTGGGTGGCTACGTCCGTCACGTCAACAGCTACAGCCTGGGCACCTCCACGGTACTGCTGCCCTATGTGCTGGGACCGCTGTTCACCCTGCTGGGACGTTTCACCGCCAAATCGGTGATCGCCGAACACACCGAACTGGTGGTCGCGTTCGGTGGTATCTCACCGAAAAACGCCGCGGTCAATCCGGGCGGCGTGTCCCGCCACCACACTCGCGACTGGATCGAGCGAGCCCGGCGGCGCGGCTGCCGGTTCGTCACCGTCGCCCCGCTGCGCGACGACACCGCCGAGGTCGCGGAGGCGGAGTGGATCACCCCGCGCCCGGGCACCGACGCCGCGCTGATGCTCGCGCTGGCCCAGGTTCTCGACGCCGACGGCTTGGCCGACACCGCATTCCTGAACTCCCACGCCGTCGGCTACGAACAGTTCGCACACTATCTACGCGGCACGTTCGACGGGGTGGTGAAGGATCCCGCGTGGGCGGCCGCGATCACCGGGGTGCCGGCCGAACGCATCCAGGCGCTGGCACACGAGATGGCCGCGGCGCGCACGCTCGTCACGGTGAGCTGGTCGCTGCAGCGCGCGCAGTACGGGGAGCAACCGACGTGGCTGGGCGTGGTGCTGGCCGCCATGCTGGGTCAGATCGGATTGCCCGGCGGCGGTTTCGGACACGGCTACGGATCCTCGGCGAGCGTCGGCGAACCCACCCGCACCCTGCCGCTGCCGCGACTTCCCCAGGGCGCCAACCCGATCGACCGATTCATCCCCGTCGCGCGCATCGCCGATATGCTGCTCGCACCCGGCACCCCGTTCCGATACGACGGACGTGAGCTGCGCTATCCCGATATCCGCCTGGTCTATTGGGCCGGTGGCAACCCCTTCCATCACCATCAGGACCTGGCGCGCCTGCGCCGCGCGTTCGACCGGCCCGACACCATCGTCGTCCACGACTCGTTCTGGACCGCCACCGCCCGCCACGCCGATATCGTGCTGCCGGCCACCATGACCATCGAACGCGACGACTACGGCACCGGCGACAACGACGGCGTCCTGTTCCCGATGCCGGCCCTCACCCGCCCGTACGGACAAGCTCGCGACGACTACGACATCCTCACCGAATTGTCCGAAAGACTCGGCACCGGTAAGGAATTCACCGAGGGACGCACAACAGGCGAATGGCTGCGGCACCTGTACGAGCAATGGTTGTCCGACCTCGGCGAACGAGGACGCGGCTTCCCGGACTTCGACCGGTTCTGGGCCGGTTCCGGTCTCGACCTGCCCGTCGCCGACCCACCGCAGGTGGTGTTCGCGGATTTCCGCGCCGACCCCGGCACGCATCCGCTACCGACACCCTCCGGTCGCATCGAGATCTTCTCCGAAACCATCGCCGGGTACGGCTACCCCGACTGCCCCGGCCATCCGGTATGGCTCGAACCCGATGAATGGCTGGGCAGCGCTGCGGCACAACACTTTCCGCTTCAACTGGTCGCCAACCAGCCGCGCACCAAACTGCACAGCCAGCTCGACGTCGGCGCCCACAGCCGATCGGTGAAGATCCGCGACCGCGAACCGGTGCGCCTGCATCCAACGGAGGCCCACTCCCGCGGACTGGCCGACGGCGATATCGTGCGTCTGTACAACGACCGCGGCTCCTGCCTGGCCGGACTCGTCGTCGACGACGCCGTCGCGCCGGGTATCGCGCAACTGTCCACCGGCGCGTGGTACGACCCGGATCCCGCCGATCCGTCGTTCTGCCGGCACGGCAACCCGAACGTGCTCACCGCCGACCGCCCCTCCTCCACGCTGAGCCAGGGCAGTACGGGACAACTGGCGCTCGTGCAGATCGAGGCCTATCACGGCGCGGTTCCGGAGCTGACGGTACTCACCCCACCGCGGATCGTTTCGGACTCATCGGACGTTCGCTCGTAATCGTCTGCCGGACAACCACGTCCGGCGGCTCCGGCGCACGCCCATGTGCCGGGCTCCGGCCTCAGTCTTTCCGGCCGGTCAACGCCAAGCTGGTACCGAGTCCGATCATCATGAGTCCGCCGGCACCTCCGACGGCGGCCAGTCGTCGGGGTGAGCGCGCGAACCAGGCGCGCGCTGTCCCGGCGGTCAGTGCCCATGCGGAGTCGAAGATCAACCCGAACACCGGGATACACATGCCGAGTATCAGCATCTGCACCGGAACCCAGCCGTTTTCCGGGGTGACGAATTGCGGCAGCAGCGCAGCGAGGAAGACCACGGACTTCGGGTTGGCGAATCCGACGATCAGCCCGTCGCGCAGCATGGTGAGCGGGCCACGCCGGAGTGCGGTCACCTCAGCGGTGAAGGTGTCGGCCAGCCGGGCTCGATGGCGAATCGCCTGGAGCCCCAGATAGATCAGGTAGGTCGCGCCCAGGACTTTGACGGCGGTGAACACGGTGGCCGACGCCGCGACCACCGTCCCGAGCCCGAACGCGACCGCGGCAACCTGCAGGCACACACCGAGCGCGTTGCCGGCCACGGTGAACAGTGCTTCCCGCCGCCCGACCGTGATCGCACGGGTGATCGCGAACAGGACACTCGGCCCGGGAATGACGACGAGCAGTGCGGCCAATCCGGCGAATTCGAGCAGATGATCACGCGCCACCACAGGACGACCCTAACGATCGGCGAACCGGCCCGGCCACCGGACTTCCGACTCCTTCTCGGTTCCCGCAATGACTCGGCGCACCCACTCCAACGGTACCGGCGCCAGCTCGTGGGCGTCGAGACCGACGTGAATCATGTGGCCGCGGATCCGCACCGAACTGTGCGTGTGGCCGTGCAGCAGCCAGCGACCGGCATTGTCACCGGTCGCGGGCAGCCGCCACTCCTCGAACCGGTTCTCGGCGGTATGGTCCCCGTCCGCGGCGCCGTGAAAGGGAAAGTGCGACAACAGCACCCGGTGGCCGTCGATCCTGCGCACCGCGGACTGCTGCACCGAGGCGAACACTTCCGAATAGATCCGCTGCCAGTGATGCGCCCGGCTGCGCATCGGATGGCAGCCGTCGTGGTTGCCGGCCACCAGATGCTTCACCCCCGGCCGCCGCGACATCCACTCGAGTGCGGTCGTCTGTGCCTTCGTGCCACCGACCGAGATGTCGCCGAGCACCCAGACCTGATCCTCGACGCCGACCCTGCTGTCCCACCGCTCGGCCAACTCGGCATCGTGCGCCTCGGGTGTGTCGAACCCCCGGAGGCTCGACACCAGCCGATGTCCCACGTGCGGGTCGGCGAGGAACCACACCTCGCTCATGAAGTCTCCTCGTTCAGATAGGCACGCCGGATCCGTTGCAGCAGCGACTCGATCGGCGCTTCGTCGGGCTCCTCCCGCAGGGCCGAGGTCGCCTCGGCGAATGCCGCCTCGTACTCGGCGAGCACCGCCCGCACCGGAGTCGCCCCCTCGGCCGCGGCCCGCTGCCCGAACTCGAGGTAGCGCTCCGGATCCGGCACCCGGATCGGCAGGTAGCCGGTGGTGTAGAGATGATGTCCCTGCCACAGCAGCCGCAACGTGTGGCGGGCTTGTTTGGCGCGCCGATCCGGCGACGGATGCGGGCGCTGTTCCAGATCACGCAGCTGCGCGGCGGCATACCCGACATACGCCCGGCGGACCCGCCTCGCCGACGCGAAACATCCACGCAGCGAGACGAGTTCCCGCCCGAAAGCCGTTGTGACCGTGTAGGTGTCGAGCCACAGCAATTCGTAGGCCGTCGGATTGCACGACAGCATCAGGGCCATCGCCTTACCGATTTCGTGGTAGACGGCGTCGTCGCCACCGCGGCCGGTGCGGCTGGCTCGCGCCGGCGGATGCAAACCCAGCAACGCACTCGTCGGTTCCGCGTATACCCCGGCATAGTCGGTATCGCTCGTCTCCGTTGCCAAGCCGTACGCCTGCGACCCGACGACGCCCTCCAACAGCAGATTCTTCACCTGCCCACCCCCGTCCGTACGCCCTGTCGCCCGCTGCGACCAAGCCGCGCCCCGAAGCGCACCGGCACCATCACCGGAGAGGCAACGATAGTGCGGGCGAACGGCCACGCGCACATCAATTTCCGGCCGCGCAGCCACTCACACCTGCGCACGGCGCCGACGCACTGGTCCGACTCAGCGCCCGCACTACGGTGCCCGGAAGCCGCCGATCTTCTGCTCGAGCAGTTCGGCCAGCCGCAGCGGGGTGCGGTCCTCGAACATCGGGCCGATGAGCTGCACTCCTACCGGCAGGCCCTCGGGTGAGCGGCCCGCCGGTATGGCGGTGGCGGGCAGGCCGGGCATGGTGGCCATGCCGGCCCACACGAGCTGGTCGAAGTACGGGTACTCCACGCCGTCGATGTCGATGTACCGGTCCTCCAGATCTCCGTTGTGGTCGTGCGGGTAGGCGGGAGTGGGCGTGATGGGGCACACCACCGCATCGAACTCGGAGAACAGTCGCCGCCAACCGTGGCGGTGGAGTTCGCGACCGTTGTTCGCCGCGACCCAGTCGCGGTGGCTGAGCACCATGCCGCGCAATCGTGCCGCGTCGAGACCTCGATCGTCCGCGCGGAGAGCGGCGGCTCGGGTCTGCAGCTGCCGGTACACGTCGAGGGGAAGACCTGCGGCGGCGTTCGACAGCATCAGCTGCATATATAGTGTCGCCGCTTCGGTCGGGTCGGGCAGCAGCGGGCTGTGCCGTTCCACGCGGGCACCCTCGTCCACGAGCGCCTCGGCGACCCGGTTCACGCCCGCCCGCACCGCCGCCCCGGTCGGAATGAGCGGATGGTCCTCGAGGACCAGCACACGGAAGTCGGCGAGCCGGTCGTGGCGCGCGGGCGGCAACACGACGTCGTAGGCGACGCCGTGGGTCAGCGGGTCCGGTCCGGCCATCACGTCGAGCAGAAGTGTGAGGTCGCGAGCGGTGCGCGCCATCGGACCGACAACGGCGAGGTCGAGGTCCACCGGCAGTGCCGGTGCGGGTGGCGCGACCATCCCGCGGGTGGGTGCCAGCCCGAGTGTCGGCTTGTGTGCGTAGATGCCGCAGAAATGCGCGGGGGTGCGCAACGAACCGGCAAGGTCGGAGCCGATGGACAGCGCGCCGAATCCGCACGCCAGGGCCGCCGCCGAACCGCCGGACGACCCACCCGACGTGCGGCCGTGATCCCACGGATTGTTGGTGGTGCCGTAGATCTCGTTGAAGCTCTGGATATCTCGCAGCATCACCGGCACATTGGTTTTGCCGAGGATCACCGCGCCGGCGGCCTTCAGCCGCGATACCTGTACCGCGTCCTGGGACGGTACATAGTCGGCGTGCTGCGGTATGCCCCAGGTCGTGGGCAGCCCGGCCATATCGTAGGACTCCTTGACCGTCACCGGAATACCGAGCAGCGGGCGGTCCTCGCCGCGGGCGCGCGCCCGGTCGGCGGCGCGCGCGGCGGCCCGCGCATTGTCGAAGTCCGGCACACAGATCGCGTTGATCGCCTTGTCGTCGCGTTCGATCCGGGCGATCGCCGCGTCGGTCAGTTCGACCGAGGTCACCACACCGGCGCGCAAGGCAGCCGCAATTTCTTCGGCCGACTGAAAGTTCCACTCCATGAATCGGAAGGTATTGGCCCGCGGCAGGGGGCATAAAATACCTCTTCGCGCAAAGAGGAAATTCGAACGAGGCCACTTGCAGGGCAGATCAACGCATTCGTTCTGCCATATCCCCAGGTCATGACGCAGACAGTGACCCGACTTTGCCGGCGCAAGCCATGAAATGCCGTTTCAGACAACGGGATAGATGTCACAATGGCTGCCGTATTTCCACTTCTGCCGCAGACCGTTCGACCGGTCGCCCGGCGAGATCGGTGCTGGCCGAAAATCCGGCGGACGAGGCAGGTCGACCTCGTGGAGAGCCGGAAGAGCATTGCAGTTCCGAATCCCGATGAACGTCAGCGGTTCGGCCGCGTTACCGGCTCGGTTCCGGCCTCACAACCCGAGTTTCGTTACCGCGTTGTCCTCCAACGGGTTCGCGGTGCGGATGTAGCCGTGCACGGTGCGTGGATTGGACCAGCGGCCCTGGCGCATGATTTCGCGGTCGCTCGCGCCGCCCAGTGCGGCCTGGGTGGCGAATCCGGCGCGCAGCGAATGTCCGGAGAACAGGGCCGGATCGAGTCCCGCCCGTGCGGCATAGCGCTTCACCAGTTCCGCCACCGCCCGCCCGGAAATCGGCTGCGCGCCGATGCCGCCGTGCCGCGACACCGGCGGGAACAGCGGGGCCTGCGGATCGACCCGGGTGGCGCCGGTGAAGCCGTGGCAGCGATGGATGTCGGTAGCGGCGGTAGTGCGCTCTGTCCAGGACCGCAGATCGTCAGCGCCGCCCTCGGAGTGGATGTCGCGCAGGTCGATCCACTCCGCGAAGGCGCACACCGGACACGTCGAGGGTCGTGCCCCACGCGGCAGAGCCACCGATTGGGCGCCCGCGCCGGTCGGATCGGTTTTGGTTGCCGGCAGCCGCACCAGCAGCACGGGCTCGCCGGTGCGGTGATCGAGGGTGACGGCCACATCGCCGACGCGTAGTCCTGCGAGTTCGCTCCGGCGCAGTGCCCCGGCGAAGCCGACGAGCAGCATCAGCCGGTCTCGGCGGCGGGCAGGCTCGGTGGGCCAGCCCGGGGCCGGCAATCCGTCCAGCAGTTGTTCCAGCGTGTGCAGCAGCACGGGACGCTTACGGTTGGGCACGCTGCGACGGGTGCGGCGAATGCCACGCAGGGTCAGCCGCACCACATCCGATCGGGTCGGGGAGGGCAGCCCGTTGGCGGCATGGACCGCGGCGATGGCTGCGCTCTTGCGTTCCAGTGTGGCCGGCCCGAATGCCCACTCGCCGGACGGTTTTCGCGCATCGGCGGCCGCGGCCAGATATACCGCGACGTCCAGGGCGTCCGCGGGAAGTGCGCACCGCGCCTCGGCCGCACACCACGCCGACCACCCGATCCAGTCGGACCGATAGGCGCGCACCGTGTTCGGCGACTGTGAAGCCTCCAGATAACGGCCCAGTGCCCCGGCTTGCTCGGTGTCGAAGCGCTCCCGCACCATCCGCAGGGCGACCGTGTCGACGAGCACACTGCGCACACCCCGCCGTAATTCGGTGCGAACCGCCTCCGGCACGGCGATATCGACGACCACGGGATCCGGTGAGACGCTCATCGCGAGACAGGCTACCGGGCAACGACGTTCGCCGCGCCCGCCCGCGCCGGGAAGAATGATCGACCGTGCCGTCCGTGACAGTCGCCGCCGACGATCCCGCCCGAGCCGACGTGCTGGCTCTGGCCGCCCGCCATCTCGCCTTCGCGCGGGCCCATACCCCCGCCGAGGCCGTCTTCGCACTCGACCAGGGCGGACGGGCCGATCCATTACTCACGGTGGTCACCGCTCGGCGCGACGGTCTGCTGCTGGGTATGGGCGCGGTGCGTGATCTCGGTGCCGGGCACGGGGAACTGAAATCGATGCACACCGTCGACGCGGCACGCGGACACGGCGTCGGCACCGCGATCGTCACGCATCTGCTCGAGCTGGCACGCGCCCGCGGCTGGGTGTGTGTGAGTCTGGAAACCGGTGCGGGCGAGGCGTTTCGGCCTGCGCGCACGCTGTACGAACGGTGCGGGTTCGTGCGGTGCGGCGCGTTCGGCGACTACCTCGACAACGGGACGAGTGTCTTCATGACTCGCGCGGTGGGAGCTGCGGACGATGCGGAAGCGCGGGAACAGAAATAGCCCGGAATCGGATTACGCCCCGGAATCGGATTGCGCGGAGTTCCCCCGAACTCCCTTCCACTATCAATGTATATCGCACAGGGGGTCTTGCGGCAAGGCCGGGGGTGTGCTGCACAATCGTCGAGCCAACGCCATGACCTGCGGAAATCGGCCGTTCCGTGGGCTCGGCCACCACCGTGTCGAATGGGGTTTCATGATTGACGTGATCGTTGCCGGTGCCGGACCTACCGGTCTGATGCTGGCGTGCGAGTTGCGGTTGCACGGCCTGAACCCGGTCGTGCTGGAGAAGGAGACCGAGCCGACGAAGGTTGTCCGCGCGCTGGGCCTGCACGCGCGCAGTATCGAGGTGATGGATCAACGCGGGCTGTTGGAACGTTTCCTCGAGCTGGGCACGAAGTATCCGGTCGGGGGGTTCTTCGCCGGTATCACCGCACCGCAGCCGGAGCTGGACTCGGCGCACGCGTATGTGCTCGGTATCCCGCAGACTGTCACCGATCGGCTGCTCGCCGAACATGCGGCCGAGATGGGCGTAGACATCCGGCGCGGTCGCGAAGTGGTCGGCGCTACCCAGGACGCGGAGGGTGTGACCGTCGACCTGGCCGACGGCAGCCGGCTGTGCGCACAGTATCTCGTCGGGTGCGACGGCGGACGCAGCACCGTGCGCAAACTCGCGGGGATCGATTTCCCCGGTGAGCCGACGCGGGTGGAGACGCTGCTGGGGGAGGTCGAGCTGGACGCGCCGCTGGAGACCGTGACCGCGGTGGTGACCGAGGTCCGCAAGACCCAGCGGCGTTTCGGGGTCGGGCCGTCGGGCAGCGGGACGTTCCGCTTCGTGGTGCCGGCCGAGGGATTGTCCGAGGACCGTACGGTGCCACCGACGATGGAGGAGGTGAAGCGGCAGTTGGTGGCCACCGCCGGCACCGACTTCGGCGTGCATTCACCGCGCTGGCTCTCGCGTTTCGGCGACGCGACCCGGCTGGCCGAGCGGTATCGGGCCGGGCGGGTGCTGCTGGCCGGGGACGCCGCGCACATCCATCCGCCGGTCGGCGGTCAGGGGCTCAACCTCGGCATCCAGGACGCGTTCAATCTGGGGTGGAAGCTGGCCGCCGAAGTAGCCGGCTGGGCGCCCGCCGGGCTGCTGGACAGCTACGAGTCCGAGCGGCACCCGGTCGCCGCCGCCGTGCTGGACAATACGCGCGCGCAGATGGAGCTGATATCGCTCGAGCCGGGTCCCCGTGCGGTGCGGCGGCTGCTCACGGAGCTCATCGATATCGAGGAGGTCAACCGGCGGCTGACCGAGAAAATCACCGGCACCGCGATCCGCTACGACTTCGGGGACGGGCCCGAACTGCTCGGCCGGCGCCTGCGGGACGTGCGGTTGAAGGACGGGCGCCTCTACGAGTTGATGCACGCGGGCCGCGGACTGCTGCTGGATCAGACCGGCCGGCTGTCGGTGGCGGGGTGGGCCGATCGGGTGGATCACGTCGTCGATGTCAGCGACGAATTGGATGTTCCCGCAGTTCTTTTACGGCCGGACGGGCATGTGGCGTGGGTCGGCGACGACCAGGACGATCTGCTCGCCCATCTCCCGACCTGGTTCGGCGCGGCCTGATCGGCCGCCGGATCTACGGTCGCGCCGCGACACCGAAGGTGCGGGCGGTGGCGATGGTGGCGAGGCGGTCGCCGGCGCCGGTGTCGCGCAGATCGACCCGGCCGACGCCGCCCCGCAGCGTCGCGGAGGCCGTCACCGGGCCCACCTTGGCCGGTTGCAGATAACGCAGGCCGAGGAAGCTGAGGCTGTCACCGGGAGCCAGGGACAGCACGGCTTCCTCGGCCGCGACGGCGATGAGGCCGCCGTTGACGCTGCCGGCGGCGTTGAGCACCTCGTCGGTGCGCGGGAGAACGGCCACGCCGGGGTGCACCCGTTCACAGCGCAGGCGTTCGGCCAGGGGAGTGGTGAGCCGGTCGCGGCCGGCCGGCATGTCGATGCTGAGCGCGCGGGGAAGTTGCAGGTCCGGGTCGGGAGCGACCATGAAGGAGGCGCCGGCCAAAGCCAGCGGTTCGCCGTCGACGGCGAAGTCGATCTCGGCCACGAAGACCGACCGGCCCACCTTCACGGTGCGGCCGATCGCCTCGAGCTGCCCGGCCGCGGGCGCGGGCCGGTAGAGGTTGACGTCGAGTTCCAGGGTCACCGGAACCCGCGGATGCATCACCAGCGACGCCAGCAACCCGGCAACGGTATCGGCCCAGGTGGCGAGAATGGAGGTGCGCAGATGCGCGGTTCCCGGCGCGTGCAGTTCCGGCACGATGGTCGCGGAACCGTGCACCTCGTCACCGGCGCGCCGGGTGGCGAAGCCGAGTTCGAGCAGCACGTGGCGGCGCGGGGACAGTCTGCTTTCGACACTCACGGCATCTCCTCCGGTCCGGTGCGTCCCGGCGGGGCCACACATGAGCGATTTGATTCTACTTCAAAGAGAATCGCATTCTCGTCGGCTATCGTGGGGCGCTGATGCGCGCCTTCATCGCGGCGAGCCGGGCGGCGAATTCCTCGGATTCCAGCGATGCCACCTGCGGCACGATCTCCGCGTCGACGGCCTCGGCATGCGCGTCCAGGGTGCGTGTATGGCGCATGGTGCGTTTGGTGGTGATCAGCAGATCGCGCGGCGCCTCGGCCGCACCCGCCGCCAATTCGACTGCGGCGGAGAGCAAGTCGTCGTGGTCGCCGAGTACGACACGATGCACCAGGCCCGCACTGTGTGCCGCGTCGGCATCGAGGATCTGGCCGAGCAGCGTCATGGCCGCGGCCTGCTGCGACCCGACGGCGCGCTGCAACATCCAGGTCATACCGCCGCCGGGATGGATACCCAGCCGCAGGAATCGCGCGTCGAACCGAGCGCGCGGTCCGGCGAGGCGTACATCGGCGGCGAGGGCCAGATTCAGTCCCGCGCCGACCGCGGCCCCGCCGACGGCCGCGACCGTGGGCAGCGAGCATTCGGCCACGGCGAGAAATCCCGCGTAGATGGCCCGCAAGCCTTCCTCCGCCGCCTCGCCGAGTGCGCTGAGGTCGGCGCCCGCGCAGAATGCCGGCGGAGCTCCGGTGATCACCACCGCGTGCACCCCGGCATCGGCTTCCGCCTCCGCGATCGCCGCCGCCAGCTGCTCGGACAGCCCGAGCGTCAACGCATTTCGGCGCTGCGGGTCCGATACCGTCACCACCGCGACCGCATCGCGCCGCTCCACCGTGATCTCCGCCATGGCGTCATCGTAAGGGAGGGCGCGGTCGATACGATCCGGGAATCCGAGTCGAACCGGACGAGCAAGGGAGCCCGCATGAAGGCCGTCATCGTGTGTGTCTCGGTATCGCACGGCAATACCCGGAGAATCGCCGAGGCCATGGGCGAAGTGCTCGGCGCCCGGGTCGTCGGGCCCGAGGAACTCGACACCGCCGAACTCGCCTCCTGCGACCTCGTGGGATTCGGGTCCGGCATCTTCACCATGAACTTCCATCCCCGCTTGCGCGAGCTGATCCGCGCGCTGCCGGCACAGTCCGGTACCAAGGCGTTCGTCTACGCCACCAGCGGTATGCCGGAAACACCCCTGCGCCGCTATACCCGTTCGCTCGCAACGCTTCTCACCCGGCGCGGCTTCACCGTGCTCGACACCTTCACCTGCCGCGGCCTCGATACCTGGCTGCCGATGCGAATCGTCGGCGGAATCAGCAAGGGACATCCCGACGCCGCCGACCTCCACGCGGCACGCACCTTCGCCGAAGAGCTGCGCGACCGCGTCACCGCCGGGCGCTGAAAGCGCCACCTTCGCCCGGGCCCGCGCGGCGGCCGGTATGCGCCCGCCGCGTGGGCCCGGTGATGGTCCGGGCGTCAGCCCGCGGTCCGGCCGTCCAGTGACTCGCGGATGATGTCGGCGTGCCCGGCGTGCTGGGCGGTCTCCTGGATCAGATGCATCAGCACCCGGCGCACGCTGCGCACCGCACCCGTCTCATGCCACGGCGCGTGGGGGAGCGGATGCGTGGCCGCGAGATCGGGGACGGCGGCGATGATCTCCTCCGTGCGCGCGGCGATCTGCTCGTAGCGGGTCAGGATGCCGGCGAGGGTTTCGCCGGGCAGCATCACGAAGGTGTTGCGGTGGTCGATGGCCCACTGGGGATACTCCCGCGCGGTGCCGGCTGCGAAGTCCGCCCAGGTGACCCCCTCGGGCAGCTCGTAGGTCATGGCCGAGGGGCCCTCCACGACGAACCGCAGCCAGTTGTCCTCCATCGCTGCAACATGTTTGACCAACCCGCCCAGCGACAGGGCGCTGACGGTGGGATGCGCGCCGGCCTGCTCGTCGGTCAGCCCGTCGACGGTGCCGCGCAGGGCGCTGCGTGCGGCGGCGAGCTGGGCGAGTAGATCGGCGCGTTCGCCGTCGAGTGCGGACGCCGGGGTGTTCTCGGTGGTCATCGTTGTCCTTTCGGGTCGTTGTCGATTCCGATACCAACGATCGCAGCGAACTAGGTCGGATTGTGTCCGCTTGTCGCGGGCGGAAGAGATTCATGTCGCGGGTGGTCCGCCGCACCGGTCGCACGCGGGCGGGCCGGCGTGTTCCCGGCCTGGGGCGTAGCTGCCCCACCGGCGAGGAGTTCGAGCCGGTCTTCGGATGCGCTGCCGGGTTCGGCGGTGTATGTGATCAGGGGTGTACGGCCCCCGGCGGCCCGGCGACGGGGTGATTTCGGATCCGTTGTTCCCGGAGCAAGCGTGTGCCGGTGCCTCGGAGAACGAGCCGACTGGGCGTGGCCGACCTCGCGGCCGCCGCAGACTGGCGCAGAGCAGTTATTCCGGATGTGCGGTATTTCCCGCGGGCACGGAGCCGGCATCGATCCGCAGGGGCGGAAGGGGGTGCCAGGACACCGGCACCTGGCGCATGAGCAAGGCACAGTCGAGTACTGCGGTGCCGGGCGGGAACCGGTCCCGGTCGTCGAAGACCGTGGACCGAACCGAGCAGACCTCGACCGGCTCGACGTGCCACGAGCTCGTCTGGAGCTCGAGCCCATCGAGGTATTGACCGCCACGCGTGGCCGAGAATCCGGCCGAGCCATGCCGAAAGAAGTCCGATGCCTGCGCGAGATCCGCGAACAGTTCGCTGCCCTGGAACCGCTCGGCGGTCCGGACATCCACGCTCACGGAGAGGGCCTCGTCATGACTGGCGAAGGCCACGTGCAGGTCCTGCGTCGTCTCCCGCACGTCGAACCGCGCCAGACTGTGCTCACCCGGAAACAGTCGGCCACCGGCGAGGACATTGGCCACCGAGCCGCTGTCGCGACGCGAGATGTACACACCGGTCGTGCGTCCCTGCGGACCATCCCACTCAACCGCGATGCGATGTGCCGCGTTCTCGCTGCGCAGCCCGATCCAGCCGGGTAGCCGACTGGGTCGGAACTGGCCGAGGCGGATCAGGCAGATTCCGGCAACCGCCCAGCCGCCGACCAATTGGGGCCGCATCGGCGGCGGCACCAAGCTCGCGGCAGCCTCAGGGTCGACGCGGTAGTTCACAAGAAGGCGTCGCTCGACGACGCTGGACATCCGCGGAGGTCTCATCAGGTTCCCCTGTTCTTGGTGGTTCGGGGTCTGCGCTGTCTGACGATGACCTGCTCCGGGCAGATCGCGCTCAGGAACCTGCCGACACACAAAGCCAGTCGTTCCTTGACAAGCGAGTAGAAGATTCGATTGGCGGCTCGGCGTTCTCGGACGAGCCCGGCTGCCTTGAGTACGCCAAGATGCCGGGAGATCGACGGACCACTGATCGGAAACTTGGCGGCGATTTCCCCTGCGGTCAACTCGCCGGAGCGTAAATCCTCGAGGATCTGTCGGCGCGTGGGGTCGGCCAGCGCGCGGAACACTCCGGCTTCCTCTTCAGGCCCGATCTCGGTCATATTTGGATTTTAGCACTATAGCTAAATAGCGAACAACGACAGGATTCCAGCCGTCAGATCACATCGTGATCAGGGTGTTCGGTTCGCCAGTGGAGCAGCCCACGTATCCAACGCGGAAGGGTTCGATCGCACCGGCGATCGCTCCATATGACGATGGGTTCATCCCGAAGCCGGTCAAGCCATTGCTGTTGTTCATCGCGCGAGTTCTACCGGGACCTCGCGCTTTTCAGGCGCCGGGTGCAACCTCGGGGCCAATTGGTACGGCCGTACCACCGAGCACAGTTTTTGGCGAGTTGCGTTGTAGTTACGTTTAGTTGGATGCGACCAAACGTAAACGTAATAACCAGAGGGGATTTCGGAGCGAAGCGCAGGGCTGACCTCCGATAAGGTTCACTTATCGGAGGTCAGGCAGGAACGAAATCCGCCGGCGCTTCCCGGCTTTCGTTTCGTGTCCTTCCGTTGGGAATGACGAAACAAACGCTACGATTCCCGCGTGTCGAGCATCTGTAACTACCCGGGCTGTACGCGCACCATCACTCGTGGCGGGACTCCGGGACGGCCATCGGAATATTGCGACCATCCCGAACACACGCGGTGGCGGGCATGGCGGGAGCGTCAGCGTCGTCAGCAGGAGGGTGAGGGGACGGAGACGAACGTCACTGTGACGCAACCGGGTCCGGTGACCGCGGCCCGGTTGCGGGCCGACGAGTTGCTCACTCAGTTCCGGACTCTGGCCGACCAGCTGAGTAACACGCTGTCGGTCGCCGTGGCCGAATTGTCGACCCTGGCCGACCCCTCGGTGGCCGAGGCGCAGGTCCAGGCCGTGCAGGCCGATGCCGCGCGGCGCATCGCGGAGGCCGAGGTCGCCACCGTGGCAGCGGAGAAGGCGCGGCGCGAGGCCGAAGAAGCCCGCGACGCAGCCGAATCGGCGGCCGAAGACGCCGCCGCGGCCGCCGAGACGGCCGAAGCGCGCATCACGGAGGCACTCACCGCACGCGACGACGCACTGCGGGAAGTGCAGCGCGTCAGCAAACAGGCGGCCGACGACGTATTCGCCGCACGCTCCGAGGCCGACGCCGAGATCCGCGCGGTTCGCGCGCAGTGCGCGCACGACATCGACGAGGCGCGGCGGCAGGCCGGCGAGCAAATCGAACTGGCGCGCACCACGTTCACCGCGGAACTCGAACAGGTGCGTCGCGACAGTGCCCAGCGGATCACCGCCGCCGGCGCCGAACGCGACCTGGCCGTCCAGCGCGCCGCCGACGCCGAACGCGCCATCGAGCGCGCCGAATCGGCCGTCGCGGAACGGAACCGGACCCTGGAGGAGACCAAGGCGGAATTGGCCCGCGCCCGCGGCGAGATCGACCGGATGCGGACGGAGGCGAACGCGGCACAACAGCGCGCCGCCGACGATATCGCCGCCGTGCGCGCCGAAGCCGCCGCGGCCGCCGAACACGTCGCGCAGCAGACCGCGGCCAGGCTCGCGGCGGTCGAGGACGCACGACGCCAGACCCTGGCCCGGGCCGAACGGGCCGAGGCGCAACTCGACGCCGAACTGTCGCGGCGGACCGACACGCGTACCGAGCGGGAAAGCGAATCAGGCACTGGCGCACCAGAAATGGCCGATCCCCGCTGACGTGGTGATCAATCACGCAATCAACCGGCGACAGGCTTGGAAACCACGCCGAGACCGAGTCGATCGTCGGCTTCGGCGGGGGCCGACCGCTATGCTCGTCAACTAATCAGCCACGGCTGCGACGGGCGTCGTGGGAATCGAGAGGTGACAAGTGAACGACGACGCCATGCGAGCGCGGCAAGCAAGGCCGAGCGTGGCACGGGTATACGACTACATCCTCGGCGGACGGGACAACTACGGAGTCGACCAGAACCTCGCCGACTACTTCATCGACTTCCTGCCCGGTTCCGAACAGGTCGCGATCACCGCTCGCGCGGCCACGCTGCGCGCGGTACGCAGCATGTGCGCCAACGGAATTCGCCAGTACATCGATCTGGGATGCGGGCTGCCCACCACCGAGAACGTGCACGACGTGGTGCGCCGCCAGCATCCCGACGCGCCGATCGTCTACGTCGACAACGATCCGTTCGTCGTCGCCCACGGCCGCGCGCTGCTGTCGATCGACGATCGGATCGCGGTCATGCAGCAGGACCTCTGTCAGGTTTCGGCCATCGCCGAGGACGCGAACGTGAAGCGGCTGATCAACTTCGACGAACCGGTGGGCCTGCTGTTCGGGGTCGTGCTGGCTTTCGTGGAGGACAACGAGAATCCCGCCGGTGTGGTCGGCGACTGGGCCGCCCGTGTCCCGGCCGGCAGTCAGGTCTACATCTCCCATTTCCGCTCCGGGCACAACCGCGAGACCAACACCACCGAGCGGAAGGTGCTCGACGCCTTCGGTCGAGGTCGCTGGCGTAACGACGACGAGATCGAGGCGCTGTTCGGCGACCTGGAACTGATCGATCCGGGCCTGCAGCCGTGCGCGCGTTGGTGGCCGCGCTCGGCCGCCGAGGATTCCGGCAGTGGCCGTGAACTCAGCGTGTGGGAGCAACTGATCGTCGCCGGACTGGCCCGCAAATCCGCCTGAGCCGCACCGGGATCGGCACCCGCGCTCAGCGCAGGGTGCCGATCCAGCGGCGCGTCTGCGCCGGATCGATGACGTCGTCGAGTTCGAGTACCGTCGCGGCGGTGAGCGCCTTCCCGCTCTCGTAGGCGGCGCGGACCAGATTGTCGAATGCGGTGGCCCGCTGCACCGGATCCTCGATTGCCGCGAGTTCCTTCGCGAACCCCAGCCGCACGGCGCCCTCCAGACCCATTCCGCCGATTTCCCCGGTGGGCCACGCGATGACGAAGCGCGGGGCGCGAAACGAGCCGGCCGCCATCGCCTGCGCACCCAATCCGTAGCCCTTGCGCAGAATGACGGTGCCCCACGGCACCGACATGGCGGCCGCGTCGATGAACAGGCGGCTGAACTTCGTGACGGTGGCATGGGTTTCGGCTTCCGGCCCGACCATGAAACCCGGTGTGTCACACAGCGATACGATGGGCAGCCCGTGTGCGTCGCACAGTCGCAGGAAGGCACTGAGCTTGTCGGCCGCCGGGGCGTCGATGGCACCGCCGAGGTGATGGCAGTCGTTGGCGATGAGCCCGAAGGGCCTGCCCTGCACGCGGATCAGCGCGGTGACCACGCCCGCGCCCCAATCGCGGCGCAATTCCAAGACCGAACCGGTGTCGGCGACCGCGGCGACGGCCGCGCGGATGTCGTAGGCGCGCAGCCGGTCCTGCGGCACCACATGGCGGGCCAGCCGCGGGTCCGGCTCCTCCCACGTGTCGAGGGCCCCTTGGAAATAGCCGAGATAGTCACGCGCGATCGCCACCGCCTCGGCCTCGTCGCTCGCGACGATGTGCACCACACCGTTGCGGCGCTGCACCCGCACGGGGCCGATCTCTTCCGGTGCGTAGACACCCAGGCCACCGCCCTCGATCATCGCGGGCCCGCCCATGCCGATATTGGCGTCCGGCGTGGCGATGACGACATCGCACATGCCGAGCAGCGCGGCATTTCCGGCGAAGCAGCGCCCGGACACGATGCCGATCAGCGGGACCGTGCCCGAGAGGGCGGCCATCGCACGGAAAGTCGTCACGTCCAGGCCCGAGATACCCGAGTGATCGGTGTCGCCGGGCCGTCCGCCGCCGCCCTCGGTGAAGAACACCACCGGAAGTCGCTGTTCGCGGGCCAGTTCCAGCATGCGGTCGGTCTTGGCGTGATTGCGCATGCCCTGAGTACCGGCCAGCACCGTGTAGTCGTAGGACATCACCACCGCCCGGGCGCGGTTGTGACCGAATCGTCCGGCGTTGACGGTCGCCACGCCCGCGACGAGCCCGTCGGCCGGCGTATTCGCGATGAGATCCTCGATGCTGCGCCGGGAACGCTGCGCCGCCACCGCCAACGCCCCGTATTCGACGAAACTGTCGTCGTCGACCAGATCGGCGATGTTCTCGCGGGCGGTGCGACGCCCCAGCCGGTGTCGCTTGGCCACCGCCTCCGGGCGTGCGGCGTCGAGTCCGGCACGGTGGCGGGCCCGCACCTCCGCGAGATCCTCGCGTTCGGCGTCGAGGTCCACGGCGGTGAGGTCGGCGTGTTCGCCGTCGTGCTCCGCGTCGTCCCACACCAGCAGTGCTGCATGCGGATCCACCACCGTCGCGGGTTCGGCCAGCACCCGCACCACTCGCAACGACTGTCCGGCGCGGACCACGTGATGCATCTTCATCGCCTCCACGACGGCGACCTCGGCGCCCGCGGCCACCACCGTGCCCGGTTCGACCACGCTGATCACCGTGCCACCCAGGGGTGAGCGCAAGACTTGCTCGTCATCGTCGAACTGCTCCGCCGGGGCCGGGGCACCGGTCGCGGGCGGTGTCGGCGGGGGAGCGGATTCCTCGGTTCGGCGCGCCAATTCGGCGCTGTGGCGTTCGAACCACAGGGTGTCGACCGTGGTGTCGCCGGGCAAGGCGTCGAGGACGGCCCGCTGCAGGGCGACCGTGGTGTCGACGCCGTCGATCGTGGTTTCGGCCAGTGCGTCGGCGGCGCGCCGCAGCGCTGCCGGACAGGTCGGTCCGCGGGCGATGATCTTGGCCAGCAGTGAATCGAAGCCGGCGCCCTGCCGCATCCCGCTGTAGGCGGCGGTGTCGACGCGCACACCGGATCCGGTCGGGGGAGTGAACCGGGTGAGCACGCCGGTGCTGGGCAGCACATCACCTGTCGCGCTAAGGATTTCGGCATTGACACGCACCTGCACCGCATATCCGCGGGCGGCGTGCGACAGCGCGAGATCGTTCAGTGTGTGGCCCTGAACGAGGTCGAACTGTACGGCCACCAGATCCAGGCCCGTCACCTCCTCGGTGACGGTGTGCTCGACCTGCAGCCGCGGATTGACCTCGAGAAACCACGCGGTGTCGCCGCGCACCAGGAATTCGACCGTGATCACACCACGACAACCGACCGTTTCGGCCAGTCGTACCGCCTCGGCATGCAGGCGCTCGCGCATCTCCGGCGGGAGCGAGGGCGCGGGCGCGATCTCGATCAATTTCTGGCGGCGCCGCTGCACGCTGCAATCGCGATCGCCGACCGCGACCGCGCGCGAACCGTCGGCGACGATCTGCACCTCGATGTGGCGGGCGTGTTCGACCAACGCCTCGGCATAGACGGTGTCGTCACCGAAACCCGCGCGAGCCTCGGCGCGGCAGTGTGCGTAGGCCTGCGCCAGTTCCTCGCGACGGCGCACCACGCGCATCCCGCGGCCGCCGCCACCGGCCGTCGCCTTGATCATCACGCCTTCGGGGTGAGCGAGGAGCAGGGCCTCGATCTGCTCGGGCCCGGCGGCGCCGGCGGTCGCGGGCAGCACCGCGACACCGGCCTGTTCCGCGGCACGCCGGGCCGCCACCTTGTCGCCGAAGGTTCGCAGCACCTCCGGAGCCGGCCCGACGAACACCAGTCCCGCTGCCGCGCATGCGGCGGCGAAATCGGCGCTTTCGCTGAGGAATCCGTAGCCCGGATGTACCAGCGCGCCCGGCCCCGCACTGCCGGCGGCCGCGACGACGGCGTCGATGTCGAGGTAGGCCGCGGCGCCCGAGCCCGGCAACCGGACCGCCTCGTCTGCCAGCCGCACCGGCATCGCGTCCGGCTCGTCCGCCGTCGACAACGCCCACGTGCCGTAGCCGCGCTCTCGCGCCGTACGCAACACACGGACCGCCACTTCACCTCGGTTCGCCACCACCACCTGCATGCCGCCAGTTTGATTGACATTGACGTCAACGTCAATATGCTGGACGGTATGACCTCGTCGTGGAGTGTGCGAGCGGCCCGGGAGCGCTCGGATACAGACCGGCATCGTGCCCTGCTCGATGCCGCGGCCGACGTTTTCATCGAACGGGGCTACGCGGCGACGACGGTGGCCGCGATCACCGCCCGGGCCGGTGTCTCCCGCGCGACGCTGTATGTCTACTTCGCCTCGAAGGACGAGATCTTCCACGCGCTCGCCACCCGGGTTCGCGACGAATTCCTCGCCGCCCAGGAACCCGAACTGGCCGATTCCGATCCGCGAGAGATGTTGCGCGCCACCATAGAATCGTTCGCCGAGGCGGTCCTGCACGCCGGCCCGCTGCTGCGGTTGATCGAAGAGCGCGGCGCCGTCGACCCCGAGATCGGCGAGCTGGCCGCCGAAATCTCCGAACGTCCCATCCGCCGCTTCGCCCGCTACCTGGACCGGGAACACCGTGCGGGGACCGTCACCCCCGCGGCGCCGGTTCGCGTGGTCGCCGAAACAGTCGGCTATGCGCTGACCAGCGGCATGCTCGCCCGCCGGGCCGATCCGCCGCCCGAGCGCGCCCGGTATCTGGCCGAGATGCGGCAGATCGCCGAAACCCTGCTCGGGCTGCGCCCGGCCGCCGATTTTTCGGCTTGACCTTCACGTTACGGCAACTTCTACCGTCGAAGACGAGGCCGGAGCGACCGGCCTCAGGACAGATGGGAAGCACCATGAGCTGGTCGATCGCGGAGGTGGCGAAGATGTCGGGAGTCACTGCCCGCACCTTGCGCCACTACGACGACATCGGTTTGCTCACCCCGGCCCATGTGGGCAGCAACGGCTATCGCTACTACGACGAGCAGAGCCTGTTGCGGCTGCAGCAAATCCTCGTGCTGCGCGAGCTGGGGCTCGGTCTCGCCGAGATCGCCGAGGCGGTCGACTCCGAACCGGACACGCTGGCAGCGCTCAAACGCCAGTACGCCCGGCTGCTCGCCGAACGCGACCGGCTGGGACGGATGGCCGAGACCGTGGCGCGCACCATCGCCGAACTCGAAGGGAACAAGGAGATGTCAGTGCAGATCAACCGCCCGGAAAATCTGTTCGCGGGCTTCGATCACACGCAGTACGACGACGAGGCCCGGGAGCGCTGGCCCGAACAGTTCGAGCAGTCGCGGCAGGCGACCGCCGGTATGACCGCCGAGGACGTCGAGCGCATGCAGCGGGAACTGACCGCGGCGATGATCCGGATGGCCGAATTCATGGCCGCCGGAACACCGGTCGAGGATGCGGCGGTACAGGCCGAAATCCACGCTCAGTACGAGGGGATCCGCCGTTTCTGGACCCCGAACCGGAGTGCGTACACCTGCCTCGGCCAGATGTATGTCGACGACGAACGGTTCAAGGCGAACTACGAGCGGATCGCGCCCGGATTGGCCGAATACCAGCGCGACGCCATGGCCGTCTACGCCGAGCAGCGGCTCACCGACTGATCGGTGTAGGCACTGGCCGCCTCGCCGCGGCGCACGATGAGCACGCCGGTGAGGACCAGCACGCCGCCGAGCAACTGGACGGGGTGCGGGGCCTCACCGAGCAGTGCCCACGCGACGATCAGGGCCGCCACCACTTCGAGCAGCCCCGTGAACGCCGCCGCCCGGGAGCCGAGCAGGCGGGTGGCGGCGATGCCGGCGACGTAGGCCAGGGCAGCGGTCACGGTGCCGAGAATCGCGATCAGCAGCCACCACGGCATCGTGACACCTTGATACACAACGGGATTCGCGGTGGCTCGCAGCGGAAGGACGCCCGTCGCTCCGGCGGCGAGCAGTCCGAGTCCGCCGACGAGCAGCCCACCGGTGGCCAGGACGGTTCCCGGCAGGGTGCCGTGGCCGTGCGCCGAGAGCAGGAAGTACACCGCCCCGCAGGCCATGGCCAGCAGTGCCCAGCAGATGCCGATCCAGTCGGTGGCCGCGCCCGACCGCAGGTCGATCACGAAGAACAAGCCGGTGAGGCCGAGGAAAGCTCCGGCCACCGTCGATCCGGCCGGACGCTGGTGGCGACGCAGCCACAACCAACCGACCACCGCGATCGGCGAGGTGTACTGGATCAGCAACGCCATTCCCACGGACAGACGCGATACGGCGGTGAAATACGCCAGCTGCACTCCGGCGATCGCCACCAGCCCGTAGCCGAGGATCAGAGCCGCGTTGCCGCGCACCGACTTCCAGTTCTTCCGCAGTGCGACGGCCGCTATCGGCGTGAGTGCCGCGGCGCCGACCAGGACGCGCACGATCACCACCGCCGCGGAACTCCAGCCGGCGTTCATCAGGCCGCGCGCCAAGGGGCCCGAGAGTGCGAACGACACCGCCGACACCATCGCGCACCCCGTGCCCGAACCCAGCCGGCCCCCGGTGGTGACCTCGGGCGCGATCCTCGACATGCCCGAGAACGCTAGGCCGGGCGGCGTCGGCTGTCACATGGTTTTGCGCGGGGTGGTCGCGGCCACCAGTTCGGCCACCGCGTCGGCGACAGGAGTGCTGCCGCCGGTGAGCTCGACGATGACCCGGTTCAGTGCCGGTTCGTGCAAAGCCGCGTCGATGAAGGCGGCGACGTCGTCGCGGGAGACCGAACCGTATTCGATGGCCAGGCCGGCGGTGACGGTGCCGGACCCCGGATCGTCGAGCAGCGTTCCCGGACGCACGATGAGCCAGTCCAGCGCGGTGTGGGTCAGATGGACGTCCGCGGACTTCTTCACCCGCATGTAGTGTTCGAACCCCGCCGAGGTTTCGCGGTCGCGCCCGGCATCGGGGAATACCGACACCAGCACGAAGCGCGAGACGCCCGCCTGCGCGGCGGCCGCGGCGGCCTTCTCCAGTCCGGCGCCGTCGATGGCGGTGGTCTTGTCGGGGCCGGTGCCGTGCGCGCCCGCGGAGAACACCACCGCGTCGTGCCCGGCGATCTCGGCCGCCAATTCCTCCACCGTATCGTGGATCAGATCGCCGGTCACCGGCGTCGCCCCGGTCGCCGCGACGGTCTCGGCCTGTTCGGGATTGCGGTGCATACCGGTGACCTTGTCACCGCGGTCCGCGAGGCGTTGCGCGAGGCGGCGGCCCACGCCGCCGGCCGCGCCGATCTGGAATACCTTCACGAGCGATCACCTCTCTGTCGGCGAGTGCGGTCCACTGCCGATTGTGGACTCCGCGCCGAAACGTCCCGCGCCCGGGTGCACGGTGGCACGGCATGCTGGGTGGTCGCTGATCGTCACCGATTTCGACTCCGTATCCGTTGTGCGCAGTCGGGATGTGTCGCTCGGGGCGCACCGGCCGCCGCGCGGCTGGGAACGAGTGCAGTAGCGGGCCGGAGTGCCGCGGGATCGGTGCTGTGGGATCGCTCGTGTGGGATCAGAGCGTGCCCGGGTGCGGTCGCAGCAACACCGGCGCACCGTGAGCGGGCACATTGGTGATGTTGCGGATGCGGCCGCGTTCGTGGGTGCGCACCGGCGCCAGGGCGAATCGGCTCAGCACTTCCGACAGCACCGCCGTGCCCTCCATGAGTGAGAATCCGGCGCCGATACAGCGACGCACACCGCCACCGAACGGCAGCCAGGTGTTGGCGGCCACGCTGCCGTCGAGAAAGCGTTCGGGTCGGAAACTTTCGGGTTCGGGATGATTGTCCGGATTCGCATGCGCCAGCACGATCGAGGTCTGCACAACGGTGCCGCGGGGCAGGGTGTACCCGCCGATCGTCGTCTCGCGCGTGAGCCGGCGCAGTGTGCCGCCGATGACCGGATGGCGGCGCATCGCCTCCTTGAGCACCGCTTCCAGATATTTGTCGTCGCCCTCGGCGGCCGCGCGGCGCGCCCGCTGCTGCACCTCGGGATGAGCGGCCAATTCGAACATCGCCCACGACAGCGCCGACGCGGTGGTTTCGTGCCCGGCCAGCAGCAGGGTCACCAACTGATCGCGCAGTTCGGCATCCGAGAGCGGCTCGTCGCCGGCCTCCGCGCCCACCGCGAGCAACCGGGCCAGCACGTCGGCGCGCTCACCGGGATCCGCCTCGTCGCGCCGTCGCGCGATCTCCTCGTAGAGCAGCGCGTCGATCGCATTCTTGTTGTCGGCGAATCGCTTCCACGGGCCGAAACGCTGCAGCCGATGCCATTTCCAGCCCAGGAAGATCAGCGGGCCGACATCGACCAGGTACCGCAGCCGCGGCGCGAGCTCGGCACGTCCGCGCTGCTCGCTGATGCCGAACACCACCTGCATGATCACATCGAGTGTCAGTTCGTTCATCCGTGGCAGCGTCACCAGCGTGGTATCCGGCTGCCACTGGTCGATGTGGTGTTTGGCGATCGCCTCGACCAGGTCGCGGTAGCCGCGCAGCGCCGAGCCGGTGAACGCCGGCATCAGCAGCCGGCGGGCTCGCGCGTGCTCGTCCTCGTCGGTGAGTAACAGCGAATGCTGTCCCATCACCGGCTCCAGCACCCGATTGCCTTCGCCGGCATGCAGATCCGCGGGGGCGCCGGCGAAGATCTCGCGGATGTGTTCCGGACGCGAGAACACCACCAGATTCTCGGCATACGGTGCGATCATGCGCATCGTGTAGACATCGCCGTAGCGGCGCGAGGCCACCCCGGCGAACCAGCCCCGCCACTTCGCGTGCAACAGCGTCTGAGCCACCCGCGGCAGCCGGGGACCCGGCGGGAACACAGTGGTCATGGGGCTACCTCCCGACGGTCCGCGGCGGTGCGAGATCCGATATCCACCCCACGGTAGCCCGGTAACCGTTACCGGACCACACACGTTCCATGAGCAGTGGGCGGCTGTCCGATAGCTGGATCGGCCGGGCCGAACCCGTGAAATTGCGCAGGGTGCACCGTCCGGGGCCATATCATCGGGGCCATGCCCACCTTCCGAGCGGCCGGACGCAGGGATGTCTTCGCTGGTGATGCCTGGCACCTGGCGTGTGCGATCGGCTGTGCGTCGATCACCGTCGGGGTGATTCTGCTCGTTTGGCCCGATAAGTCCGTTCCGGTAGCGGAACTATTGCTCGGAACGACGCTGCTGCTGACCGCCGCTTGGCAGCTCACGGTCGCCTTCCGCGCGCGCATCCGCGGCGGGCTCAAGGCGCTGGAATTCGGGAGCGGCGCCCTGTCGGTGCTGCTGGCGCTGTGGTGCATGCGCAGCGGTGACTGGGTGGCGTTGCTGGCGATGTGGGTCGGCATGGGATGGATGATCCGCGGCATCGTGCAGGCGATCGTCGCTGCCTGGTCGGAGGACCTGCCGAAGCCGGGCCGGCGCGAGGGCTACGGCCTGGCGACACTGCTGGCCGGGCTCATCGTGCTGGTGTGGCCGATCGACACCGTCGCGGCCCTGTCGGTTCTGGTCGGCGTCTGCCTGATGCTGCTCGGCGCGATGGAGATCCGCATGGCCGTCCGCGTCCGCCGTCCCGAAGGTGGTGGCGACCCGGTGGGGGTGCGCGGCCTGCTCGGACCGCGCGCGCAGACCCCCGTCCGGGCCGCGGATTAGGGTCGGGACATGGCTGTCGTTCACCACACCACCCTCGAGCCCGGCAAACTCGAACTGCTCACCGCATGGCTGCCGACGCGCGAATGGTTCACCGGCACAACGCCGCACCTGCACAAGGCGGGCGGGTTCCGCCTCGACGACCCCGACGGGGAGGTGGGCATCGAGCATATGCTCGTCGTCGACACCGCCGATCCCCGCCACCCCGTCTACCACGTGCCGATGACCTATCGCGGCGCCCCGCTGCCCGGCGCGGAGGCGGCGTTGATCGGCACCTCCGAACACGGTGTGCTCGGGACTCGCTGGATCTACGACGCCGCGCACGACCCGGTGGCCCTCGCGCAGATGGCGGCGCTGCTCGCCGGACGCGCGGTGGCCCAGGACCAGAACCGCAGCGACGCCCCCGCCGACACCGTCGAGGTGTCCGCCGCCGATCCGGAAACGCCGAACGCGGTGCGCGTCAATCGGATTCCCTCGCCGTCGGCCGCCTCCGCGCCCGGGTGGGCCCGGGTGAGCTGGACCGATGCGGAGGGCGCGCCGGCGGCGGGGGTAGTGCTGGAGGTAGCGGTGAACTGAGCGCGCACGCGTGCGGTCGGAAGGAGTCGAGGTGAGGTTCGGCAGATACGGATATCGGACGGCTGCGGTGGTGCTGCTCGGCGCGACCGCCGCCACCACCCTCGCCGGTTGTGCGCAACGTGACTCCGGGACCGCACCCTCCGCGCGACCGGCCACCGAAACGCCTGCCGCGCAGTCGCCTTCGCCGCAGCACACCCCCACACCGGGGCCCACCACCGCCGCGCCGGCCATCGCGGCGTGCCGGCCACGCCAGCTGGACATCACCGCCCACACCCTCTCGCCGGGGATGATGCATCGCGGCGTCGAACTGAGCTTCGCCCTCGCCGCCGACACCCCGCCCTGCACGATCGGCGGCTATCCCGGCGTCGACACGGGCGAGGGCGGCCCGGCCCTGCACGCCCGACGCACCCCGCGCGGATATATGGGGGGCCTGCCCCGCGACGACGACACGCCGCCCGCCGTCACGGTGCTGCCCGGTCGCCCCGCCCGCGCGGTCGTGGAAGGCTCCGCGATGGGCCCGGCCGGCGAAGACTGCCCGCTGTACACGAGTCTCGATGTGACAGCTCCCGATTCGACCTACACCCGCACCGTGCACACCACCATCGACACCTGCGCTCTGGAGGTGCATCCGGTCACCGGCTGAGGTGATCCGAGCCGGCGGGGGTGCCGGGCCTCAGGTGTAGGCGAGCATTCGGCACGGTCGGCCCGTACCGCCGATGTGTTCGGGCGCGCCGACCACGACGGTGGCGCCGGTCGGCGGGACCGAGCCGAGATTGGCCACCATCTCCACGCCGTAGCGCCCGCCGCCGAGGAAGGCGGTGTGTGCGCCGTAGTCGGGATCGTCCGCATGGTCGAGGCTGAGTGTATCCACCCCCGCGCCGACGATATCGCGCTGGCGCACAAGGTAATCCGCGGCCTCGGCGCAGAAGCCGGGCGCACGCGGGGTGCCCTGGACGTCGAGGTTGACGAAGGCCGCCGGATGGGCGAGCCGGCGTTCCCACCCGGAGTACATGGCGACGAAGGCCCGGGGCGGAATGCGGCCGTAGATTCGCTCGAAGGCATCGATGTCGTCGATCGTGACCGTCGCGTCGACGTCGAACGCCGCCTTCGCGCTGATGTCGATCACGATGAGCGGAGCCACCAGATCACGCACCGAGAAGGTGCCGCCCGATGCCCCGACGGAGGCGCGGCGCAGCGGCGCATCGACATGGGTTCCGGTGTGCTCCCACAACGCGATCGTGTTCTGGTCGAAACTGCCCAGCGCATGCCATGCCACCGGAACCATCGCGAACGGCGGATTGCCCGGCCACATCGGCGTATTCGGGCCCACCGGATGGGTGAGATCGACGACGGCTCCGGCGCGCGGGCGTGCGGCGGGTGCGGTGGCCGCCACCGCCAGTGCCGCGAGGCCGGCCGCGCCCGCCAAGGCGCGCCGCGACGGGACCGTCGCGAAATCGGCACCGTCGTGGGCGATCCGGACGATCCGAGGTGCGCACATGGTGCCCGGAAGCTTAGTGCCCCGCGACGTGTGACCGCTACGACTTACGGGCCAGGGCGCATGCGATCAGTTGTTCCCACAGCGTGGGCTCGCGCTCGGCGGGGCCGATGCGCGAGACCGAGGCGTCGGCGTCGGCGGGCCGCCACCGGGCGCAGATCTCCAGCCCCGGCTCGAGCACCTCGAGATCGCCGAACAGATCGAGGATTTCCTCGTCCGAACGCCAGCGGCCACGCCCGAAGGTCGCCTGGAGCTTCTCCTCCGCGGCCTGCGTCTCCTCGTTGAAGCCGGAGCGGAAATGCGAGATGTAGATCTGTGAGCCCACCGGGATCCGGTCGGTCCACCACTTCACCAGGTCGGCCGGATTCTCGTCGTTGTTGAGATGGTGCAGGATCGCGCTGAAGATCACCGCCACCGGCTCGTCGAAATCGATCAGCCGCCGCAGGTCCGGATGAGAGAAGATGGCCTCCGGATCGCGCAGATCCGCGTGGATGACCGTGGTGTTGTCGTCGGCGGACAGCAGGGCGCGACCATGGGCCAGCACGATCGGATCATTGTCCACGTACACCACGCGCGCGGTGTCGAGGTGACGCTGGGCGACCTGATGCACATTGTCGACGGTCGGCAACCCGCTGCCCATATCGATGAACTGGCGCACACCGGAGTCCGCAATATCGGCGACCGCGCGAATCATGGCCTGCCGATTGGCATAGGCGATGGCGACCGAACCCGGTAGATCGTTGATGAAGTAGTCACCGACCTTGCGGTCGACGGCGTAATTGTCGCGCCCGCCCAGCAGATAGTCGTACACGCGGGCGATGCTCGGCTTCGATTGATCCACCTGTGCGGCGCTGTCGGTCATCACACCAGTTTCTGTGCGCGGAGGTCGTCGTCGGACTCGATCCTAGAGCCACCGTTGACGTTTCGGTGCAACCTCGACGAGAACCGTTGTTCCCGAAGCAGTCTCCGGCATCATCCGCTGACGAATCCGACCGCGCGGTTTGCCAGGTCGAGCAGCGGCTGCGGCATGATACCCAGGGCGAGTGTGGCGGCGCCGGTGACGATGACGACCATGGTGGTCACCGGCGCGGTGACCACGGCGGGCGGTGCCTCCGGGGGATCGGTGAAGAACATCTGCACGATGACGCGAATGTAGAAGAACACGGCGATCGCACTCGAGATCACACCGACGATCACCAGATACGCCGCATGTCCGGACGCGGCCGCCGAGAACACCGCAAATTTTCCGACGAAGCCACTGGTCAGCGGAATGCCCGCGAACGACAGCAGAAACAGCGCGAAAACCGTTGCCAGCCATGGTGAACGGCGCCCGAGCCCCGCCCACGCCGACAGCGCGGTGGCCTCGTCTCCCACGCGGTCGCGCACCAGCGTGACCACCGCGAACGCACCCACCGTGCTCACGCCGTAGACGGCCAGATAGAACAGCACCGACGACACCCCGT
This sequence comes from Nocardia elegans NBRC 108235, assembly GCF_001612845.1. GTDB lineage: Bacteria > Actinomycetota > Actinomycetes > Mycobacteriales > Mycobacteriaceae > Nocardia > Nocardia nova. The sequence continues at coordinate 33,413 of NZ_BDBF01000042.1, forward strand.
CGGAATTGGCCGCCACCAGCGCGGTGAGGATAAAGCCGGCGTGCGCGATGGAGGAGTAGGCGAGCATGCGCTTCACATCGGTCTGAGTGACGGCGAGAATCGCGCCCAGCACCATCGTGGCCACGGCCGCGGCGCCCAGGATCGGACGCCAGTCCGCACTCAGTCCCGGCACCGCGACCTGCAGGATGCGCAGCAGAGCACCTACCGCCGCGATCTTGGTCGCCGCGGCCATGAACGCGGTGACCGCGGTCGGCGCCCCCTGATATACATCGGGCACCCATGACTGGAACGGCACGGCACCGATCTTGAACAGCAACCCCACCACCAGCATCGCCACACCCAGCACCGCAAGGGTTTTCGAGCCGGAATCGCGGGCCACGGCGTCGGCGATCCCGGAGAGGCGAACCGTGCCGGCGTAGCCGTACAGCAGCGCCATCCCGTACAGGAAGAACGCTGACGCGAACGCGCCCAGCAGGAAGTACTTCAGCGCCGCCTCCTGCGACAGCAGCCGACGCCGCCGAGCCAGCCCGCACAGCAGATACAGCGGCAGCGACAGCACCTCGAGCGCGACGAACATCGACAGCAGATCGTTGGACGCGGGAAACAGCAGCATGCCACCGACCGCGAACAGGGTCAGCGGAAACACCTCGGTGGTGGTGATACCGGCCCGCGCCGCCGCGATCTCGTCCGAACTGCCCGGCACCGCCGCGGCCTGCGGAGTGAAGGCGTCGACGACGACCGCACCGGAAGCCGCCGCGGCCGCCCGGCTCCAGGTCCCGGGGCCCTCCCGGCTTTCGCGCGCCAGCCGCGGTTCGATACCGCGTTCGGCCATCAGCGCGACCGCCAGAATCGCGACCACCAAAATGGTGCCTTGCAGCATCAGCGTCACGTTGTCGACGGCGACCGCGCCGACGGCCACCGTCGCATGAGTGCCCGCGAGCGCGATCACGGCCACCAATGCCGCCACCAAACCGCCCAGCGCGAGCACCAGATGGACCGGATAGCGCCAGGACCGGGGCAGGAACGCCTCGGCGATCACCCCGGCGACGGCCACACCGAAGACGACGAGCATCGGTGCCAAAGCGTGATATTCGATCGAAGGAGCCGGAACCGTCGCGGCCAGAAGCTGATTCACCGGTGGTTACCTCCGCTCGGAGTGGTCGCGGCCGGTACGGTCGCGGCATCCGGCGCGACCGTGGGCGCCGGATCGTGTTTGCCGATGGTGGTGAGCGTGCCGGCCACCGCCGGATTGATCCGGTCGAGAACCGGTTTCGGATACGCGCCGAGGACCAGCAACGCCGCCAGCAGCGGCACCACGACCAGCAGTTCGCGCGGCAGCAGATCCTGCAATCGCTCGTTGCCCTTGCGGACCGGTCCGGTCATCATGCGCTGGTACATCCACAGCACGTACAGCGCCGCCAGCACCAGTGCGCCGGTGGCGAACACGGCCGCCACCGGATAGCGGGTGAACGTGCCGGACAGGACGAGGAATTCGCTCACGAACGGCGCGAGGCCGGGCAGTGAGAGCGTCGCCAGGCCCGCGATCAGGAAGGTGCCCGCCAGTACCGGCGCCACCTTCTGTACCCCGCCGAATTCCGCGATCACCCGAGTTCCGCGGCGCGACACCAGGAATCCCGCGATGAGGAACAGCGCCGCGGTCGAGATGCCGTGGTTGACCATGTACAGCGTCGCACCCGACCCGCCCTGATTGGTCATCGCGAAGATGCCGAGGATGATGAAGCCGAAATGCGAGATCGAGGTGTAGGCGATCAGGCGCATCACATCGGTCTGCCCGATGGCCAGCAGCGCGCCGTAGAGGATGCCGATCACCGCCAGCACACTGATCATCGGCGCGTAGGTGGTCGAGGCGGCCGGGAACAGCAGCAGGCAGTAGCGCAGCATGCCGAAGGTACCCACCTTGTCGACCACCGCCATCATCAGTACCGCGCTAGCCGGTGTCGCCGACACCGCCGCGCCGGGCAGCCAGGTGTGCAGCGGCCACAGCGGCGCCTTCACCGCGAAGGCGAACATGAAGCCGAGGAACAGTGCGTTGAGCACGGCCGGACCGGCGCCGAGCTGCCCGGAATTCGCCGCCGCCGTGACCGCCCGGAAATCGAAGGTGCCACCCTCACCGCCGACATGTGCCCGTGCGGTGAGTACGTAGAGCCCGATGACGGCGGCCAGCATGATCAGGCCGCCGAACAGGTTGTACAGCAGGAATTTCACCGCCGCGCGCGAACGCTGCTGCCGCAGTGCCAGTTCCACGGCCGCCGATTCACCGCCGCTGGTGCGGGGCCCGAAGCCGCCGATGAGGAAATACATCGGGATCAGCATGACCTCGAAGAACACGTAGAACAGCAGGATGTCGAGCGAGACGAACGAGATCAGCACCATCGACTCGACGATCAGGGTGAGCGCGACGTAGATGTGCGCGACCCGCCGCCCGCTGCCCGCTTCGCGGTCGTCCTTCCATCCGGCGAGGATCAGCAGCGGCACCAGTGCGGCGGTCAACAGCAGCAGCACCAGCGCGATGCCGTCGACGCCGAGGGTGTAGCCGGCGCCGAAAGCCGGTATCCAGCGGTGTGATTCGACGAGTTGGTATTGCGGACCGCCGGGATCGAACCGCACCGCGACCACGATCGCGACGGCCAAGGTGGCCAGCGACAACACGAGTCCGGTCACCCGGGCCACCGTGCGCCGGCCGGCCGGAACGGCCAGCACCACGACGGCGCCGGCCAGGGGCAGCACCCACAGTGTGGTCAGCCAGGGATACTCCGTCACAGCAACCTCACCGCCAGCAGGGCCGCGACCACCAGGGCCGCGCCGGTGAACATGGACAGGGCGTACGAGCGCACGAAACCCGTTTGCACGCGCCGGATTCGCGCCGACAGGCCGCCGATCACCGCGGCCGTGGTGTTGACGATGCCGTCGATACCGCGGTTGTCGAGGAAGACCAGCGAGCGGGTCAGGTGAGTGCCCGGACGCATGAACGCGGCTTCGTTGAACGCGTCGCCGTACAGATCGCGGCGAGCCGCGACGGTCAACGGTGTGACGTCCTGCGGGGCGGTGCGCGGCACCGGCCGCCGCGCGTACTGGCGGTAGGCGACCGCGACACCGATCGCGACCACGACCAGCGCGGCCACGGTGACCGCCCACGCCGGCACGGCGCTTTCGGCATGTTCGGTGCCGACCACCGGTGCCAGCCAGTTCTGCAGCGACGATCCGAAAACGAACACCCCGCCGGAGAACACCGAGCCGATCGCCAGCACGATCATCGGGCCGGTCATCACCGCGGGGGCTTCGTGCGGATGCGGCTCTTGCTCGGAATCGTTTGCAGCCCAACGCTTTTCGCCGAAAAACGTCAACAACATCACGCGCGTCATATAGAAGGCGGTGATCCCGGCGCCGAGCAGCGCGGCGGCGCCGAGGGTGATGCCGTTCGCGCCGCCGTAGCCGAACGCGGCCTCGATGATCCGGTCCTTGGAGAAGAACCCCGCGAACGGCGGCACCCCGATGATCGCCAGATAGCCGAGCCCGAAGGTGACGAACGTGATCGGCAGATACTTTCGCAGCCCGCCGTAACGGCGCATATCCGTCTCGTCGTTCATCGCGTGCATGACCGATCCGGCGCCGAGGAACAATCCGGCCTTGAAGAAGCCGTGGGTGAGCAGATGCATGATCGCCACGGCATATCCGGCCGGCCCCAGTCCGGCGGCCAGCACCATATAGCCGATCTGACTCATCGTGGACGCCGCCAGCGCCTTCTTGATGTCGTCCTTCGCACAGCCGATCACGGCGCCGAACAGCAACGTCACCGCGCCCACCACCAGCACGCCCGCGCGCGCCGCCGGGGCCGCGTCGAAGATCGCGTTCGACCGCGCGATCAGATACACACCCGCGGTCACCATCGTGGCGGCGTGGATGAGCGCCGACACCGGAGTCGGGCCTTCCATCGCGTCGCCGAGCCAGGACTGCAGCGGCACCTGCGCGGATTTACCGCACGCGCCGAGCAGCAACAGCAGGCCCAGTGCGGTCAGGGTGCCTTCGCTCGCCTGCGGGACACCGGCGAACACGTGCCCGAAATCGACCGAACCGAAGGTGGCGAACATCAGGAACAGCGCGATCGCCAGCCCCATGTCGCCGACACGGTTGACCACGAAGGCCTTCTTCGCCGCCGCCGCCGCGGACGGCTTCTCGTGCCAGAACCCGATCAGCAGGTACGAGGCCAGGCCCACGCCCTCCCAGCCGAGATAGAGCACCAGATAGTTGTCGGCCATGACGAGGATCAGCATCGCGGCCAGGAACAGATTGAGGTAGGCGAAGAACCGCCGCCGCGCCGGATCGTCGCTCATGTAACCGACCGAGTAGATGTGGATCAGCGAGCCGACGCCGGTGATCAGCAGGACGAAACACATCGTCAGCTGATCCAGTTGCAGCGAGAACTCCGCCTGGAGTCCGGCCACCGGTATCCAGCTGAAGAAGTTGTGTGACACCGCTCGATCGGCGCCGGCACGGCCGAGCATCTCGGCGAACGCCCACACCGCCACGCCGAACGAGCCGACCGCCGTCGCGCAGCCCATCCAATGGCCCCAGCGGTCGCTCAGGTGTCCTGCCAGCAGCAGGATCAGCGCGCCGGCGGCGGGGAGGGCCGGCAGCAGCCAGAGCAGATTCCCGGTACCCACGTCAGTACTTCAACAGGTTGGCGTCGTCGACCGAGGTCGAGCGGCGGGTGCGGAAGATGGTCATGATGATCGCCAGGCCCACGACGACTTCCGCCGCGGCGACGACCATCGTGAAGAACGCGAACACCTGCCCGTCGAGGTTGTGGTGCTGCCGGGCGAAGGTGACGAAGGCGAGATTGACCGCGTTGAGCATCAATTCGATGCACATGAACACCACGATCGCGTTGCGCCGCACCAGCACCCCGGCCGCGCCGATGGTGAACAGCAGGGCGGACAGATACAGGTAGTTGTCCGGATTCACCGCGGAGCCTTCCTCTCGTTGTCGCCGGTCGCGTGAGCGCCGTTGCTGTCGGTGCGCTCGTTCTCGCCACCGCCGTTGCCGCCGTTGCCTTCTCGCATACCGATCACCGCGTCCTCGGTGTGGGCGCGGCGCCGACGATGGCGCAGGATGGTGCTCACCGACAGTTCGGCGAACGAGCCGTCGGGCAGCCGGGCCGGCACGTCGACGGCGTTGTGGCGGGCATAGACACCGGGGGTGGGCAGGGGCGTGATGCGGTGGCCTTCACGCAGGCGGCGCTGCGATTGCTCGCGCTGCCCGGTGCGCGGACCGAACCGTTCCCGATGCGCGAGGACCATCGCGCCGATGGTTGCCGTGATCAGCAGCGCCCCGGTGAGCTCGAAGGCCCACACGTAACGCACGAAGATCAGCTCTGCCAGCGCGCCGATCGGGTCGGCGCCGAATCCGGGACCCGTCGCCGCCACCGAATCGTCGCGCACGCCCCGGGCGATCGCCCCGATCAGCAGCAGCCCGAATCCGACACCCACCACGACGACACCGATGCGGTGCCCGCGCAACGTCTCCCGCAGCGATTCGGCCGAGTCGACGCCGACGAGCATCAGGACGAACAGGAACAACATCATGACCGCGCCCGTGTACACCACGATCTGCACCACACCCAGGAACAGCGCGTCCTGGGCGATGTAGAACACCGACAGGGTGATCATGGTGGCCGCCAAGCACAGCGCGGAGTGCACGGCCTTGTGGGCACACACCATGCCCAGACCGCCCGCCACCGCGACCACGGCGAGGACCCAGAACAGCACCGCCTCCCCGGTCGAGGTACGGGTGGCAGCTTCGGCGGCAAGCACATTCGCGGCCGGGGTCATTGCGCACCTCCTTGCGCACCGGTGGCCGCCGGTTCGCGACCGGTGTCCGCGGCGGTGGTGCCGGTGGGACGGAGCCCGGTATCGCGGTCGCTGCCGGGGGCGGCGGGCACCGCGCCCAGGTAGTAGTCCTCCTCGGTGGCGCCCGGATAGGCGGCGTGCGGCGGGGCGATCATCCCGTCGCCCAGCGGCGCGAGCAGCCGGTCCTTCTCGTAGATGAGATCGGCGCGATTGTCGTCGGCCATCTCGTATTCGTTGGTCATCGTCAATGCCCGCGTGGGGCACGCCTCGATGCACAGTCCGCAGCCGATGCAGCGCAGATAGTTGATCTGGTAGACGCGGCCGTAGCGTTCGCCGGGGGAGTAGCGCTCGCTCTCGGTGTTGTCGGCGCCCTCGACGTAGATCGCGTCCGCGGGGCAGGCCCACGCGCACAGTTCGCAGCCGATGCACTTCTCCAGACCGTCGGGATGGCGGTTGAGCTGGTGGCGGCCGTGGTAGCGCGGCGCGGTCGGCACCTTCTCCTCGGGGTAGAACTCGGTGTTCTTCTTTTTGAACATCGTGACGAAGGTGACCCAGAATCCGCCGATGGGTTCCAGCAGACCGGCTTTGGTGGCAGCCGGCGCGGTTTCGGGCATCGGCGGAACTGGGAAGTCCGAGAACTGTTTCGTGCCAGTGGTTTCCGGTGCGAGATTGTCGCCGGCACGCCCGGCGCGCAGCATAATCGCCAGCAGGCCCACCGACATGATCACCCCGGCGATCACGAGGCCCGTGGTCTGCACGTCGTGGCCGTTGTCCTGCACGACCTTCAGTGTCGCGACGATCATCACCCACAGCAGCGACACCGGAATGAGCAGTTTCCAGCCGAGATTCATGAACTGGTCATAGCGCAACCGTGGCAGCGTCCCGCGCAACCAGATGAAGACGAACAGGAACGTCCAGATCTTCAGCGTGAACCACAGCAGCGGCCACCAGCCCGAATTCGCGCCGTCCCACAGGTTCAGCGGGAAGGGTGCGTGCCAGCCGCCGAAGAACAGTGTGGTGGCCAGCGCCGAGACAGTGCCCATGTTGATGTATTCGGCCATCATGAACATCGCGAATTTCAGCGACGAGTATTCGGTGTGGAAACCGCCGACGAGTTCACCCTCGGCCTCGGGGAGATCGAAGGGGGCGCGGTTGGTTTCGCCGACCATCGCCACCGCGTAGATGACGAACGACGGCAGCAGCAGCCACACGTTCCAGGTGCCCCACTGCCGATCCACGATGCCGGAGGTGGACATGGTCCCGGCCAGCAGGAACACTGCCGCGAAACAGGCCGCCATCGCGATCTCGTAGGAAATCACCTGCGCGGTCGACCGCAGAGCGCCGAGCAGCGGATACGTCGATCCCGACGACCATCCCGCCAGCACGATGCCGTAGACCCCGATCGAGGTCATCGCGAGGATGTAGAGCACCCCCACCGGCATATCGGTCAACTGCAGCGGTGTGCGGGTGCCGAAGATCGACACCTCCGGTCCGAGCGGTATCACCGCGAAGGCCATCACCGCCGGAATCAGCGCGACGATCGGCGCCAGAATGTAGATGGGCTTGTCCACCATCGCCGGGACGATGTCCTCTTTGAGGAGCATCTTCACCCCGTCGGCGATGGATTGCAGCGAACCGCGCGGCCCGACCCGATTGGGTCCGACCCGCATCTGCATCCAGGCCACCACCTTGCGCTCGATCACCACCGCGAGCAGCGGGATGAGCAGCAGGAAGATGAAGATACCGATGGATTTGACCACAACCAGCCACCACGGGTCGTGGCCGAAGGCGGACAGATCGGCCGGGGCCGAGACCAGCACGGCCGGCGACATCTCACTCATGGGGGTCCTCCCGTTGGATGCGCACGCGGTGACCGAGGGCGGTGGTGAGCCGGTCGTTGACCGTCGACTCCGCCGAATTCCACGGCAGCCAGGCGACACGATCGGGCATATCGGTGATCTCCAGCGGCAGCACGATGCGGCCGTGCCCGGTGCTGATCCGCACCGAATCGCCGGTGGCCGCGCCGATTTCGGCGGCGGTGGCCGGCGACAGCCGCAGCACCGCGGGCCGGGCGGTGCCGGCGAGATTCGGTTCACCGTCCTGCATGCGGCCGTTGTCGAGCAGCATCCGCCAGCCGGCGAGGATCGCGGTGCCGGTTTCGGTATCCGGTAGCGCCGCCGACGGATACGACGGCGGCTGCGGCCGCGGCCCGTCCCAGACTCCCAGGGCGTCCAGTTCCGCGCGGGCGGCCTCGACCGTCGGCAGGCCCAGCCGCACTCCCATCTCGTCGGCCAGCGAGTGCAGCACGCGATGATCGGCCAGCGGAGCCGCCTGCCGCCGCACCGTCGCATCGCCGAGGGCGGCGCCGAACGGCCGTGGCCGGCCCTCCCAGGTGAGGTATGTCCCCGCCTTCTCCATCGCCGAGGCGACGGGGAACACCACATCGGCCCGCTCGGTGACCTCACTGCGCCGCAATTCCAGACTGACCACGAAGGCGGCGGCCTCGACGGCGGCCAGGGCGGCGCGGGGATCGGGCAGATCGGCGATCTCCACGCCCCCGACCAGCAGCGCGCCGGGGTGGCGGCCGGCGTCGAGAATCGCGGCGGTATCGCGACCGGGTGCGGTCGGCAGTTCGTCGACCTGCCAGATCCGCTGGACCTCTTGGCGCGCACGCGCATTCGCGGTCGGACGACCGCCCGGCAGCAGACCGGGCAGCGCTCCCGCCTCGAGCGCGCCACGTTCCCCGGCGCGGCGCGGCACCCATGCGAGCGCGGCGCCGGTGGTCTCGGCCAGTGCCGCCACCGCCGACAGCGCGCCGGGGAGTGCGGCCAGTCGTTCGCCGGCCAGGATCACCGCGCCGCGACGGCGCAGCGCGCGGGCGAGTTCGTCGAGTCCCGGTGGATCGGGCGGGCATTCGTATCCGGCGCCCGAGACCGCCAACGCCTGCAAGAGCCGCGCTTCGTCGCCGGGCACGGTGGGAATCAACCGCCCCGATATCCGGTTCAGGCCCCGGCTCGCGTAGGCGGCCAGCGAATAGATCGCGGTCGCCGAAGTGCGGGCGGCCTTGCGCAGCCGCAGATGCAGGATCGGGCATTCCTCTTCGGGTTCGAGTCCGGCGAGCAGGACCACGGGCGCCGAATCCAGCGCGCCGTAGTCCACCCGCACCCCCTGTCCGGCGATCGCCGCGGCCAGGAACTCGGCCTCCTCGGCGGAGTGGGCGCGAGCGCGGAAATCGATGTCGTTGGTGCCCAGTGCGATACGCGCGAACTTGGCGTACGCGTAGGCGTCCTCGACGGTGGCCCGGCCGCCCACGAGCACTCCGGCGTTCCCGCGGGCGGCGGCCAGTCCCGCACCCGCTCGCGCGAGCGCCTCCGACCACGAAGCCGGAACGAGGACGCCGCTGTCGTCGCGGATCAGGGGAGTGGTGATCCGGTCGGGTTCGGTCGCGTAGGTGAAGGCCCACCGGCCCTTATCGCAATTCCATTCCTCGTTGACCTGCGGATCGTCACCGGCCAAGCGGCGCAGCACTTTTCCGCGGCGGTGGTCGGTGCGCTGGGCGCACCCGGCGGCGCAGTGCTCACACACCGCCGGACTCGAGACCAGGTCGAAGGGGCGGGCGCGGAAGCGGTAGGTGGTGCCGGTGAGGGCGCCGACCGGACAGATCTGGACGGTGTTGCCGGAGAAGTAGGAGTCCATCGGCTCGCCGTCGGCGATCCCGACCTGCTGCAGTGCGCCGCGGTCCATCAACTCGATGAACGGATCAGCGGCGATCTGCTGCGAGAACCGGGTGCAGCGGGCGCACAGTACGCACCGCTCCCGATCCAGCAGCACCGCGGGCGAGAGCGGAATCGGTTTGGGGTAGGTGCGTTTCACCCCTTCGAAGCGTGATTCGGGCCGGCCGCTGGACATCGCCTGGTTCTGCAGCGGGCATTCCCCGCCCTTGTCGCAGACCGGGCAATCCAGCGGATGGTTGATCAGCAGCAGTTCCATCACCCCGGCCTGCGCCTTCTGCGCGGCCGGCGAACTGATCTGGGTGTGGGCGATCATCCCGTCGGTCACGGCCATCGTGCAGGAGGCGACGGGCTTGCGCTGCCCCTCCACCTCGACCAGGCACTGCCGGCACGCCCCGACCGGATCGAGCAGCGGATGATCGCAGAACCGAGGAATCTGGATTCCGACGAGTTCGGCCGCCCGGATGAGCAACGTTCCGGTGGGCACCGCGATCGTCGTGCCGTCGATGGTGACGGTGACCATGTCCTGGGGGATGACGCCACTGCTGTCGTGGCTCACTGTCGCTGTCATCGCACTCCTTCGGCAGGCGTCGCTGCGGTGGCGGTCGCGGCCGTGGCGGCGGCCCAGGCGGTCGAGCGAGCGGGATCGAACGGGCACCGGCCCAGCCGGATGTGCTCGGCGTATTCGTCGCGGAAGTATTTGAGAGAGGACACGATCGGGCTGGCCGCACCGTCGCCGAGCGCGCAGAACGATTTGCCGTTGATGTTGTCGGCGATATCGAGGAGGGTGTCCAGATCGGCGTCGGTACCGCCGCCGGACTCCAGCCGTTGCAGCAGCTGCACCAGCCAGTAGGTGCCCTCCCGGCAGGGGGTGCACTTTCCGCAGGATTCGTGGGCGTAGAACTCGGTCCAGCGCAGGACCGCGCGGACCACGCAGGTGGTGTCGTCGAAGATCTGTAATGCCTTGGTGCCCAGCATGGATCCGGCCGCACCCACGTTCTCGTAGTCCAGCGGCACATCGAGGTGTTCGGCGGTGAACAAGGGCGTGGAGGAGCCGCCGGGTGTCCAGAACTTGAGGGTGTGCCCGGCGCGCACACCGCCGGCGTGGCCGAGAAGTTCGCGCAGCGTCACCCCCAGCGGCGCCTCGTACTGGCCCGGCCGGGTGACGTGCCCGGACAGCGAGTACAGGGTGAAGCCGGGCGATTTCTCCGACCCCATCGAACGGAACCATTCGACGCCGTTGTGCAGGATGGCCGGCACACTCGCGATGGACTCCACGTTGTTGACCACGGTCGGGCACGCGTACAGCCCGGCGACGGCGGGGAAGGGCGGGCGCAGGCGAGGCTGGCCGCGCCGGCCCTCGAGCGAATCCAGTAGGGCGGTTTCCTCACCGCAGATGTAGGCACCGGCCCCGGCGTGCACGATCAGATCGAGATCGAAACCCGACCCGAGGATGTTTCGGCCCAGATAGCCTGCGGCATAGGCCTCTTCGACGGCGGTCTGGAGTCGGCGCAGCACCGGCACGACCTCGCCGCGCACATAGATGAACGCATGGGCGGCGCGGATGGCGTAGGCGGCGATGATGGCGCCCTCGACCAGCACATGCGGGGTCGCCATCATCAACGGGATGTCCTTGCAGGTGCCGGGTTCGGATTCGTCGGCGTTGACCACCAGGTAGTGCGGCTTACCGGCCGCCGGCGATCCCTCGGGATCCTGCGGGATGAAACCCCACTTCATGCCGGTGGGAAATCCGGCGCCGCCGCGGCCGCGCAGCCCGGCGTCTTTCACCGTGGCGATGACCTCGTCGGGATGCATGCCCAGCGCCCGGGACAGGGCGCGATAGCCGTCGTGTGCCCGGTAGGTGTCGAGGGTCCACGATTGCGGCTGATCCCAGTAGCGGGTGAGTACGGGCGCGAGCGTCATCACCGTTCCCCCTGTTCGCTATCCGAATCACCCTGCGGCGCAGCAGGTGTCGACCGCTCGGCCGCTACGCGCAGACCGGCGAGCGTGGCTTCTCCGGGGGTGCCCTCGTTGGCGTCGGGCCGCCGATCCGGGAATCCGGCGAGGATGCGGGCCGTTTCGCGGAAGCTGCACAACGGTGCGCCGCTGCGCGTGCCGGTGACCTCGCGCCCGGCTCGCAGCGCGTCGGCGAGCGCGCGGGCCGACTCCGGGGTCTGGTTGTCGAAGAATTCCCAGTTCACCATGACGACCGGGGCGTAATCGCAGGCGGCGTTGCACTCCAGATGTTCCAGCGTGATGGACCCGTCCGCGGTCGTTTCCCCGGGGGTGATCTCCAGATGCCGGGTGAGCGCGGCCAGGATCTCGTCGCCGCCCATGACCGCGCACAGCGTATTGGTGCAGACTCCGACGTGATAGTCGCCGGTCGGGGTGCGGCGATACATCGAGTAGAAGGTGGCGACCGCGGTCACTTCGGCGTCGGTGAGCCCGAGTTGCTCGGCGCAGAACGCGATCCCGGTGCCGCTGACATAGCCTTCCACGCTCTGCACCAGATGCAGCAGTGGCAGCAGTGCCGAGCGCGGGTGCGGATAGCGGTCGATGATCTCGCGCGCCTCCGCCCGTAGATTCTCCTGCACCTGCGGCGGGTAGGGGACGGGCCGCCGCGACAACTGCAGCAGGATCGGGTCGCGACCGGTCGCGGTCGCGGGAATCGGTTCGGCTGTCATCGGTCGACACCACCCATCACCGGGTCGATGCTGGCCACCGAGGCGATCACGTCGGCGACCATGCCGCCTTCGCACATCGCCGCCACGGCCTGCAGATTCGTGAACGAGGGATCGCGGAAATGCACACGATAGGGCCGGGTTCCGCCGTCGGAGACCATGTGGACGCCGAGTTCGCCGCGCGGGGACTCCACCGATGCGTACACCTGGCCGGGCGGCACCCGCATACCCTCGGTGACGAGTTTGAAGTGGTGGATCAGCGCCTCCATCGAGGTGCCCATGATGGTGCCGATATATTCGGCGGAATTGCCGAGTCCGTCGGGGCCGAGCTTCAGGTCGGCCGGCCACGCGATCTTCTTGTCCGACACCATGACCGGGCCCGGGCGGAGTTTGTCGAGGCACTGCTCGACGATCTTCAGCGACTCCTTCATCTCCTTGATGCGGATCAGATAGCGGCCGTAGCAGTCGCATCCGGTGTCGGTCATGACGTCGAACTCGTAGTTCTCGTAGCCGCAGTACGGCTGCGACTTGCGCAGATCGTGTGGCAGTCCGGTCGAGCGTAGGACCGGGCCCGTCACTCCCAGAGCCATACACGAGGCCAGGTCGAGATAGCCGATGCCGCGCGTGCGAGCCTTGAAGATCGGGTTCTCGTTGAGCAGCAACTCCATATCGCGCAGCCGTTTCGGCATGAGCGCCAGCAGGTCTCGGATCTTGCCCACCGCGTCTGGCGGCAGATCCTGTGCCAGTCCGCCGGGACGGATGTAGGCGTGGTTCATCCGCAGTCCGGTGACGGTTTCGAAGATGTCGAGGATCAGCTCGCGCTCGCGGAATCCGAACAGCATCGGCGTCAGCGCGCCGAGTTCCATACCTCCGGTGGCCAGCGCCACCAGATGCGAGGAGATGCGGTTGAGTTCCATCAGCATGACGCGGACGATGTTCACCCGCTCGGGAATATCGTCGGTGATGCCGAGCAGCTTCTCCACGGCCAGGCAGTAGGCCGTCTCGTTGAACAGCGGGGAGAGGTAGTCCATCCGGGTCACGAACGTGACGCCCTGCACCCAGTTGCGGAATTCGAGATTCTTCTCGATGCCGGTGTGCAGGTAGCCGATTCCGCAGCGCGCCTCGGTGACCGTTTCGCCCTCGATCTCGAGGATCAGCCGCAGCACGCCGTGCGTGGACGGATGCTGTGGTCCCATGTTGACGACGATGCGCTCTTCCGCGGCGCCGTCGAGGGCCTCGCGCACATCGTCCCAGTCCTGTCCGACGACGGTGACCGCCGGGCTCTCGGCGACCGGATCCGTCGCGGCGCCGGTGATTTCGGTGTGGTTCATCAGCTGTAGGTCCTCCGCTGGTCCGGCGGCGGAATACGCGCGCCCTTGTACTCGACCGGGATCCCGCCGAGCGGGTAGTCCTTGCGCTGCGGATGTCCACGCCAGTCGTCGGGCATCATGATCCGCGTCAGCGACGGGTGCCCGTCGAAGACGATGCCGAAGAAGTCGTAGGTTTCGCGCTCGTGCCAGTCGGTGGTCGGATACACCGCGAACAGCGAGGGCATATGCGGATCCGAATCCGGTACCGACACCTCGACCCGCACCCGGCGGTTGTGCGTGATCGACAGCAGGTGATAGGCGGCGTGCAATTCGCGGCCCGTGTCGTCCGGATAGTGCACGCCGTTCACTCCGAGACACAGTTCGAAGCGCAGCGCCGGGTCGTCGCGCAGCGCCCGAGCCACCTCCACCACCCGTTCCCGCCGCACGTGCAGGGTCAGTTCCCCGGCGAAGACCACGATCTTCTCGATCGCGGCGCGGAACAGGTCGTCCGTCAATGACCGCGCCAAAGCGGCGACCACCTCGTCGAAATAGGAGCCGTAGGGCGCGGGGGTACTGCCGGGCAGTGCGACGGTCCGCACCAACCGCCCATACCCGGAGGTGTCACCGGTGCCCCGGACGCCGAACATGCCGCGACGCACGCCGATGACCTCGTCGTCGGGACGGTCGGGGGAGGGGCCGCGCGATTCGGGTTCGATCGCCGGCTCGCCGGCCGGGCCGGAACCGCGCGCGCCCGAGGAGGATTCGGTGTCCGCGGGGCTGTCGGGCGGATCGCCGGCGCTGCGCGGTGCGTCAAGGCTCATCGCAGCAACCCCTCCATCCGGATCGTGGGAGTGGAGGCGAGCGCGGCGGCCTCGGCCGCGCGCACGGCCTCGGCGCGGTCGGCACCCAGCGGCATCTGCTGAATCTTCTCGTGCAGTGTCAAGATGGCGTGCAGCAGCATCTCCGGGCGCGGCGGGCAACCGGGTAGGTAGATGTCCACGGGCACAACATGATCGACACCCTGCACGATGGCGTAGTTGTTGAACATGCCGCCGGACGAGGCGCAGACCCCCATCGCCAGTACCCATTTGGGTTCGGTCATCTGGTCGTAGACCTGCCGCAGCACCGGCGCCATCTTCTGGCTGACCCGGCCGGCGACGATCATCAGGTCCGCCTGCCGGGGGGAGGCGCGGAAGACCTCCATCCCGAAGCGGGCGCTGTCGAAGCGACCGGCTCCCGTGGCCATCATCTCGATCGCACAGCAGGCCAGCCCGAACGTGGCGGGCCACAGGGACCCCTTACGCATGTATCCGGCGAACTGTTCGACCGTGCTCAGCAGGAATCCGCTGGGCAATTTCTCCTCGAGCCCCATCTCGGATCAACTCTCACTTCCGTGTGCGAATCCTCGGTCCCGGCGGACGCCGGGACGACGGGTTGGGTATGCGGTGCCGACGGGCCGAGCGGCCCGCCCCGCGTTCAGTCCCAGCTCAGGCCGCCGCGCCTCCACTCGTAGGCGTAGGCAACCGAGACGTTGACAATGAACAGCGCCATGGCCGCCAACCCGAAGACGCCGAGGGCATCGAAGTGCACCGCCCACGGATAGAGGAATACGATCTCGATGTCGAAGATGATGAACAGCATCGCGGTGAGGTAGTACTTCACCGGAAAGCGTTGTCCCGCAGCATTTCCCGGCCCGCCGGCGATGGCGTGCGGGGTGGGTTCGATACCGCATTCGTAGGCTTCGAGTTTGGCGCGGTTGTAGCGTTTGGGCCCGATCACGGCCGCCAGCAACACCGATCCCAGCGCGAACGCGGCAGCGATCGCACCGAGTACAAGAGTCGGCACCTGGGTATTCACAACGACACAACCCCTCTCCTCGCCGGCAACTGCCGAGGCGGGGCTGACATCGTCGTCTGCCGGGCCAGTCTCACCCCGAAGCGCAGCTCGAGCGCGAGCGCGGGACGACAGGCAGGCAGGGCGCCATTCATATCAACAGCCACGCTCGTGTGAGCTACAGCACAGCCTACAACCGCTCTTTCTGAATACTCACGGTTCCGCCCCGGTGTTTGATCGAATTCGGAACTGTCACTTATGACCGAAACAGCGCAATGGCCTCCCCGTAGCCGGGCGCGCCGCGCCCCTCGGCGCGCACGAAAACGGTCGGCCGACGAGACTGTCGGCCGACCGGAAAAGCGCTGATCAGGCGGCGGGGCGAGCGTTCAGGGCCGTGGTGACCGCCGAGGTGAGCTGGAACGGGTCCAGCGGATGCGCGACCGCCGCCTCGGCCCGGGACCAAGCGGCGAGCCAGGCATCGTCGGCCCTGCCGGTCAGCACCACGATGGGCGGGCAATCGGCGATTTCGTCCTTGAGCTGTTTGGCCAGCCCCATTCCGCCGGTGGGTGTGGCCTCACCGTCGAGAATCGCCAGGTCGATCCCGCCGGCGTCGAGCTGTTCGATCACCACCGGCGCGGTGGCGGTCTCGCGGTAGTCGAACGGCGGCAGGTCGGGATGCGGATGCTTGCCCAGCGCCAGCATCACCTGGCGACGGGTGTCGGCATCGCTGCTGTAGACGAGAACCCGCAGCGCGGGACGGTTCGCATCGGCCACGCTTGGGATGCTACGTCCATCGGATCGGCCGCGGTGGCAGCTTGGGCGGCAACGGTCCCCGCGCCGGGCGTGGCGCTCGCCGCCCGCTTCACCGCCAGGTTGATCGTGCCGATCGGAATCGTTGCTGGTCACCGCGGAGAAAACGCGCGATCCTTATAACCGGCGGCAGTTCGGCGGCAGAACTGTCCCGGCAGGGCGTAACAACGACAGGCTCGACAGGGCGGTGGACGATGCGAATTTCGGAGGTTTTGCGCAACAAGGGGGCCGATGTGGTGACGATCGCGACGGAGGCGACGGTCGACAGATTGCTGGCGGTGCTGGCCGAACACAATGTCGGCGCGGTGGTGGTGTGTGGTGCCGGCGGCGCGTTGGACGGGATCGTCTCGGAGCGGGATGTGGTCCGTTGCCTGCACAGGCAGGGCGCACAGCTGTTGGATCGGCCGGTGTCCGACATCATGACCGCGATCGTGCACACCTGCTCGCCCGAGGATCGGGTGGAGAGTTTGCGCGCGACGATGACCGAACATCGGATCCGGCATCTGCCGGTCGTCGATCACGGGCGAATGGTCGGAATCGTCAGCATCGGCGATGTGGTCAAGAGCGCGATCTCGGAGTTGCAGGACGAACGCGAACACCTGGAGCATTATCTGCAGGGTTGAACATCCGGTCCGGTTCCGGCCGCGAGTGCGGCCGCGACAGCACCGTGCCCGGGCCCACCGGGACCTGGGCTCGGTCGGTGCCGGTAACAATTAGGCCCGGTCCCACGCCTGCCGCAGATAGGTGACGTCGGCGGGGCGCGAGGTCACCGTATCGGCCAGATTCGATACGGCGGAACCGGCCGCAGGCGGGGTGGCCCAGATACGCCGGTGGCGGATTCGACGTTTCTCGACCGTGTATCTACATCGGATGGAATGCCTGCAGCAGGCTGACGATGCTCGCCGCGATCGAGGTGAGGGTGTCGAGCCTCGTCACCGCAGCAGGCATCCGCCGAATCCGTCATTGCCGCACGGTGATTGGATATTCACCGGTTCGTAACCACGAAAGGTTGTCTGCGCGCGCCAGTTTCGGAGCAGAATTCCCTCGGGCGGTTCGTTCGGAACCACGAGGTCGCCGATGCCGGCATCGGGTGTATCGGGTGGGGTTCGAGACGTGCGCTGTCCCTCGGAGCTCACCGCCCGGCGTCTGCGTTGTGGAGCGTTCCGAACGGCCGCCGACCACGTCGCATTTCCGGGTGGTGATCCGGCCGATTCGATCGGTGACCGATCGCGTATTAGGGTGCGTTGCACGCGCGTCCGTTCGCTGGTCGGCGGCGCCGAACACGCCGTTCGATCCGAAGGACATTCATGCGCCGCATCGCATTCGCCGCGTCCCTGCTCGCTGTCGCCTGCACTGTCGGAGCCTGCGGCGGCTCCTCCGGCGACCAGGCGAGCGGTACCACCGCGACATCCGCTGCGGCGCAATCGAGTTCCGTCGCGGCGGCGGCCGGCCAGGACTGCGGCGCGCAGCCCTGGCCCCGTCCGCTACCCGACTTCCGCGGGAAGCCACTGGGACAGACCGTGGTCGGTGCGGCGCTGTGCTTCGACGTCACCGGTATCACCACCGCGGACGGACGCGACGTGATGCACGATCCGGGCGCTGCGACCACCCCCTGGACGGTCACCGCCCAGCAGCCGGAGGCGGGGACACCGGTCGCCGCGGACACCCCGGTCACGCTGACGGTCGACGTCCCGCACTGATCGCTACTTGCCGGCGGCGCGGGCCAGGTGCTCGGGATACCGGGCTCCGGCGAAGGCGTCGGCCGGGGCGGCGGCCTCGATCCGCGCCAGATCCTCGGCGCTGAGCTCGATCTCGGTGGCCGCCACATTCTGCTCCAGGTAGGTGCGGCGCTTGGTGCCCGGAATCGGGACCACGTCGTCACCGCGCGACTGAACCCAGGCCAGCGCCAATTGTCCTGCGGTCACGCCCTTTTCCTCCGCCATCGCACGCAGCTCGGCGACGACGGCCAGGTTGCGGTCGATGTTGTCGTCGGCGAAGCGGGGCAGCGCGCGGCGCAGGTCGTCGGCGGGCAGATCGGCGGTGGAGGTGATCGAGCCGGTGAGGAAGCCGCGCCCGAGTGGGGAGAACGGCACGATTCCGATGCCGAGTTCACGGCAGGTGGGCAGAATCTCCTCTTCGATACCGCGCGTCCACAGCGACCATTCGCTCTGCAGTGCGGTCACCGGATGTACGGCGTGCGCGCGGCGGATGGTCTGGGCGGAAGCCTCGGAGATGCCGAGGTAGCGGACCTTACCCGCGGTGACCAGCTCCGACAGCGCGCCCCAGGTCTCCTCGACCGGCACATTCGGGTCGACGCGGTGCTGGTAGTACAGGTCGATGTGGTCCACGCCGAGGCGCTTCAGCGATTCGTCGCAGGACTGCGCGACGTAGGCGGCGTCGCCCCGGGCGCCCATGCTGCCGCCCTCGCCCCACACGATGCCGAATTTGGTCGCGAGGACCACCTGGTCGCGCCGACCGGCGATGGCCCGGCCCACCAGCTCCTCGTTGGCGCCGGCGCCGTAGACGTTCGCGGTGTCGAGCAGGGTCACCCCGAGGTCGAGGGCGCGATGGATGGTGGCGATCGACTCCTCGTCGTTGTCGCGCACACCGTAGGCCTGGCTCATGCCCATGCAGCCGAGTCCCTGTGCGCCGACGGTCAATTCGCCGAGTTTCCTGGTCGCGATCATGCGAGCGGTCCTCCTGAGGTGCCATCGGATTGGATGGTGAGTCCCTACGAACTCACGAGGCCGACGCTACGACTTGGAGTGCGCTCCAAGTCAAGCCGTTACCGGGACCCGTCGTCGTCGAGCCGTGCGACGAGCACGGCCAGTGCGTCGCCGAGCGTGCGGCGCTGCTGCGGATCGATATCGTCGAGGGCGGCGGCGAAGCGCTGGATCCGGGCCGATGTGAGCCCGTTGACCAGTGATTTCGCCTGTTCGGTGACGGTCAGCAACTGAGCTCTGCCGTCGGCCGGGTCGGCGGTGCGTTCGAGGTATCCGTACTTCTCCAGACCCGACACGATGCGCGACATCGTGGGGGCGGTGACGTGCTCGGCGGCGGCCAGATCGCCCAGTCGCATCGGACCGCTGCGCACCAGCGTGCCCAGTGCCGCCGCCGAACCGGGGCTCAGCGAACCCAGGTCGCCGGAGCGCCGCAGGAGCCGGGTGATCCTGCCGAGCGCGAAATACAGATCCGCCGCCTCGGCAAGTTCCTCCGCGCTGCGTGCGCGCTCCTGCTGGATCATGGGCGTTGTCGCTCCTACGCGTGTGCTGGGACCGTCGGCAGCCGCACCGTCGGCGATATCCGATTCAGTAAGTATGCCCTCCCGCTCGATCCCGACGCGTTCGGCCTGCTCATCGGCGGCGCCGAGTGTTTCCTCGGCCGACCCGGCCGCGTTCCGCGTGGCGGTTGCGCACCGTTCCCCGCGCAACACGCTGGCGGCCGGATCGACGGCGGACGTTCCGGACCCGGCGCCCCAGGCGTGGAGAGTCGAAAATGCCTCGGGCGCACGGTATCTTGATCTTGAATAATGGGTTAACGGACTCAGGACGGCGATGAACACAGCGGCAAACGAACTCCGCGCGCAACACAGCGCTTCGACCACTCGAACCCCCGAGTGGGACGCCCGCGCTCGAGCTGAGCTCGGGATGTAACGTCGATCGCCGTTTCACCGCCTGGAGACGCGGCCGCCGTCGCTTGCGATGACGACGCGACTCGGGTGATCACGCCTTTCCGACTGCGTTGCACTGGTTGTCGGCATTGCAGTCTGCAACAGCACTGATATCGAAGCCGGAACGCTGGGCTCCGTAGCCGAATTCTGTCTGCGGCGGCTCAGGTTCCGGCCGCGCGTCACCTGTGTGAACCCCCTCGACAATGCGAGCGGCGGGTAGTCCGAGCATGTAAAAAAACGCCCCGAGTCGAAGGGCGGCTTTCGGCACGGCTACAACGCTGCTCTCTTACCGGAAGTTGGCACGACCGATGAGAATCGATCGCAGTACCGCAGCTTCACAGCCGATGGCGAGTCCGTCGAAGCCCGGCATTTCGCCGATACGACGCCGGCTCTTTCTTTTCCTGTTTCTTTCGGTACTGGCCGTCCTCGCACCGCCTGGCATGATCGGAATGGCGCGGGCGCAACCCGGTACCGATACCGGAGACGACAGTTCGTCCGTGGATGCCGTCAGTTGGATGCAGATACACGATTCCACCGGGGCCCCGCTGGCGAACTATCAATTCGCCGCAAAAGACCCCGGGATACTGCATCCCGGCACCACGGTGTTGTGGTCGGCTCTCGGGTTCGAACTGATCCTGTACGTCGTCATCATGACGACCGCCATATGGCTCATCGGCATGGCCCTCAGCTTCAAATGGCTGGATATGCTGGCAAACCCGCTGCGCGGGCTGGCCTCCGCACTCACCGAACAGCTTGCGACTCCGATGATGCTCGTCACCGCGGCAACCATCGGCGCACTCGTCGTGGCCTGGTTCGTCGTGCGCGGATTCCACTCCAAAGCCACGTCACAAGCGGTAACGATGATTCTCATCGGCATAGCCGGACCGTTCTTCCTGGCGAACCCGCTGGCCGATGTCCTCTCCTCCGACGGACTGATGGCTCAGGGCCGCGACCTCGGCATTGCCGTGGTAGCAGGCCTGCAAGGCCGATCCACGCCCGCGGCCGGCGAATTTGTGAAGAACATCCAGAGCGCCCTGGCGGACAACTTGGTACGCAAGCCGGTGCAGGTATGGAATTTCGGACATGTCATCGACGGCAATTCCGCGTGCCGGAACGCGTGGACCGCCGGAATCACGGCAGGCAGCAAGAATCTGCTGCACTCGGGCCTGGAGAACTGTCATGACATGGATGCGATCCACCGCATCGACCATCCGACGATGTCGCAGGTCGGTACCGGCCTGGTGCTGATCCTCTGCGGGTTGATAACAATCCTGTTCGGCGTCTACATGGCCCTCAAAATCATGCGCACGGCGTTCGACGCCATCTACTACGCGTTCATGACGATATTCGGGTTCGCCGCGGGCGGATTCATATACGGACCCACCCAGACGCATCTGGTGCGAAGTCTCGTGCATTCCTTCGTGTCCGGATTCAAAATGGTCGCCTTCATTATATTTCTCGGGATATATCTCGTCCTTCTCGGCGGCCTGTTCGACCAGGCGCAGGGCCAGGTGTTCGCCGTTCTGATAATTGTCGTGTGTGTCGAGATCATCGCGATCACGCAGCTGCGCCGCCTCGATTTCAACCTGGACAGAGGAAACGACTGGATCGCCAACCGATTCGCGCTCGCGACCCAGGGTGGCTTCGCCACGGGGGCCGGGGGAAAGACCGCCCTCGGCATGCCCGGTGGCGGATCCGGCGCGCATTCTCCGACAAAGCTTTTGACCACCGTGGCGGCCCTGAACACCTTGAACTCGTCACCGATCGCCGCCTGGGCTGCCGGGCGCACGATGGGACCGTTGAATCCGTTCGCGCTACGGCGCAAGCGCGCAGATCTGGCGAATATGGACAGCGCGCCGCTGAACCGCGAGGGTGCGCAATGGCTCCAGCTGAACCGGCTGAACTGGCGCGAGAAGGCGCTCGCGCGCGCCGGCAGCGACGGTTTGGAGTCGACCCTCGGCGTGGCCAATGCGCTGGACGGGTTGACCGACAGCCGGGTGCCGGACCTGTATCTCGCTCCCACCCTTCTGGCGACCGGAGCCACCGATCAGGGAGTTATCGACGCGCTGCGGGCATTGGCCGTGCAGAAGGCGAGCCTCCGGGACGCGTCACCGTACGGGTTCGCTCCGCTGCAAAAGGCGCTCGCCGCGTCGATGGCCGTCGACAACCACGTCGGCGATCGCGCGCACGAGGCCTTCTCCGCGCAGGCGGTGGTGGCCGCGGCCAACTTCAGGCGACACGCCAACGCTCCCGAGGACGGCGCCGCGATCGATCACAATTTCGTGCGGCTGGTCGAGCGATCCTGGGACTCCGAGACGGCGATACGCCGGATCACTCCGGACCAGTGGAACAATGCCGGTCGCGACACCCGCTACTACATCGGCAACCGACTGGCCGAGAATCACCTGGCGATCGCGGAGAGATATCACCGGTCGGTGGTGACCAACGACCCTGCGTTGGAGCAGCACAGGCGTCAGTTGCGGGAATCCGCACGCCGGATCACCAATCTGCACCATCTCAAACCAGAGATGGGCGCCGATCCCTGGCAGCCGTGACGCTATGGCTCCGGCGGTGGAGACACTTCCGGTCCGGTGCCGGCGCGTCGCGTGGTCGAATGAGGATGCGGGGCCGGGTCGGGGGCGGCGGAGGTGGTCGGCAAGGGGCCGGTGGGGTGGTCGGTGGTCGGGTGGAAGGCGTGGTCACCCACCCGGGCGGGGTCGACCATATGCGCGACGAACAGGCGCGCCGCCGGAGTCGGGGTGCCGGTCGTCACCGCATGCCACGGCCGGTCCAGTGGTGTTCCCTCGATTGGCACGACGACCAGGTTGCCTTGCGCCACATCGGCTTCCACCGCGTCGCTGTGAATCAGCGTGATCCCCAGCCCTTCCCGGGCGGCGGCGAGGACGGCGCCGTGGGTGCCGAGGGTGAGGGCGGGTGGGCGGATCTGCAGCCGGTCCAGCAGGGCCAGTGTGGTGTCCCTGGTGCCCGAGCCGGGGCCGCGCAACAGCCACGTCGTGGTGCGCGGATCGTGGGATCGTCCCGGCGCTCCTACCACGACCAGGCGGCTGGGTCGGCGCGCCCGTACCACCAGCCCGGTGTCGCGCGGCGGACGCCCGGCGATCACGAGATCGGTTTCGTGATGCTGTAATTCGATGAACAGCAGATCGCGCGGGTGGATCGACAGGCCCAGTTCGATCTCGGGGTAGCGGTCGCGAAACGACACCAGCAGCCGCAGCAGCACGTATTCCCCGGCGGTCGCCACCACCCCGATACGCAGCCGCCCCGTTTCGGCGCGGCGGACCGCGGCATGCGCCTCTTTCATCAAACCGAGGATGCTGCGGCAGTATTCGGCATAGACCCGCCCCGCCTCGGTGAGTGCGATACCGCGTCCGGATTTCGCGATCAGTTTCGCGCCGAGTTGCTTTTCGATATGTGCCACCGCCGCCGATGCGGCCGCCTCGGTGATGTGCAGTTGCGCAGCGGCGCGCCGAATGCTGTTGTGCCGGGCCACAGCCAGAAATGTTTCCATTCGGACCGCACTCACCGTTCCCATCTACAGACGGTAGCAAACTCAACGATTCGGTTGAGCGAGACCGGAAACAATCGAATTGTCCTCGCCGGGCGGGTGCCCGCATCCTGAATCTGCGCACTCGCCGCACCATCCCAGGAGGTGTCGCAGGTGAGATTCGCGCAGCGGCTCGCGATGCCGACCGGGTGCGGGTGTCCCGCAGAATACAGGAGGACCGATGACCGACGAATCGACTCGTGACCGCTGGGATCCGGGCGTGCACTCGTATGCGTCGATGGGCTATTACGACGCGGACTATCAACCCTGCGATACCGATGTGCTGGCGGTGTTCCGGGTGACGCCGCAACCGGGGGTGGACCCGATCGAGGCGGCAGCTGCCGTGGCCGGCGAATCCTCCACTGCCACATGGACTGTCGTGTGGACCGACCGGCTCACCGCGCACGACCGCTACCGGGCCAAATGCTATCGGGTCGAGGAGGTGCCGGGGCGGCCGGGCGAGTATTTCGCCTATATCGCCTACGATCTGGACCTTTTCGAAGAGGGTTCGATCACCAATCTCACGTCGTCGGTGATCGGCAATGTCTTCGGTTTCAAACCGCTCCAGGCATTGCGGCTCGAGGACATGCGCATTCCGGTGGCCTATGTCAAGACCTTTCAGGGGCCGCCACACGGAATCGTTATGGAACGGGAATATCTGAACAAGTACGGACGGCCGTTGCTGGGGGCGACCGTGAAGCCGAAACTCGGCCTCTCGGCACGCAACTACGGACGGGTGGTGTACGAGGCGTGTAAGGGCGGCCTCGATTTCACCAAGGACGACGAGAACATCAACTCACAACCGTTCATGCGATGGCGCGATCGCTATCTGTTCGCCATGGAGGGCGTGAACCGTGCGACCGCGGAAACGGGAGAATTGAAGGGTCATTATCTCAATATCACGGCCGCCACGATGGAGGATATGTACGAGCGCGCGGAGTTCGCGAAATCGCTCGGCAGCGTGATCGTGATGATGGACCTCACCGTCGGCTACACGGCGATGCAGTCGATGTCGAAGTGGGCGCGGCGCAACGGCATGCTGTTGCATCTGCACCGGGCCGGGCATTCGACCTTCACCCGGCAGAAGACCCACGGTGTCAGCTTCCGGGTGCTGGCGAAATGGTGCCGCCTCATCGGCGTGGATCACCTGCACGCCGGCACCGTCATCGGCAAGCTCGAGGGGGACCCGCACACGGTGAAGGGTTTCTACGATACGTTGCGCGACAACCACATTCCGGCCAATCCGCGCAACGGCATCTTCTTCGACCAGGACTGGGCGAGCCTGCCCGGAGTGATGCCGGTGGCATCGGGCGGAATCCACGCGGGACAGATGCATCAACTGCTGGATCTGTTCGGCGACGACGCGATCCTGCAGTTCGGCGGCGGCACCATCGGCCATCCGATGGGTATCGCCGCGGGCGCGGAGGCCAACCGGGTCGCCCTGGAGGCAATGGTCAAGGCGCGCAACGAAGGTCGCGATCTGCTGAAGGAGGGGCCCGACGCCCTGCGCGCCGCGGCGAAGATCTGTCCGTCGTTGGACGTCGCGCTCGCGACCTGGGGCGATGTCACCTTCGACTACACCTCCACCGACGCCCCCGACGCGGTACCGACGGTCACCGCCTGACCGCTCGGCCCGATCGACCCGACGACACACAAGGAGACGCAATGCATCTGCGTCAAGGGACGTTCTCCCATTTGCCCGACCTGACCGATACCGAAATCGGCGCTCAGATCCGCTATGCGCTGCTCAACAACTGGCCC
Organism: Nocardia elegans NBRC 108235; assembly: GCF_001612845.1. GTDB lineage: Bacteria > Actinomycetota > Actinomycetes > Mycobacteriales > Mycobacteriaceae > Nocardia > Nocardia nova. The sequence goes on from NZ_BDBF01000042.1 coordinate 58,641, forward strand.
GTCTCGATCGAGTACACCGACGATCCGCATCCACGCAACGTCTACTGGGAGATGTGGGGGTTGCCGCTGTTCGACCTCGACGAACCCGATGGTGTGCTCGCCGAGGTGAACGCCTGCCGTTCGACGTTCCCGCACCACTACATCCGCGTCAACGCCTACGACGCGAGCTACGGCCGGCAGACGACCGCACTGAGTTTCCTGGTGCAGCGGCCCGCCGACGAACCGGGCTTCCTGGTGGTGCGCACCGAGACCGAGGATCGCCGGCAGCACTACGGCCTGCGGTCCTACGCCACCGACGTGCCCGCGGGCGCGCGCTACCGGGACTGAGGCGATGGTGGACGGGAGGCCGGCGATGTCCGGTGGCGTACAGGGCAGCGGATCGGGATTTCGGATGTACCGGCCCGGGGCGAGCGGTTCGGGTGCGAATCACATCGAGCCGCAAGCGGATCCCGAGCCGTCGGAGATCACGCTGGCCGACGACGCGACGGTCGATCTGTCGACGGATCTGGCCGGTAAGAACGTCGAGGACACCCTGGCCCGGCTCGATGCGGAACTGATCGGGCTGGCCACGGTCAAGCAGCGGGTGCGTGAGATCGCGGCGTTGCTGCTGATCGACCGGGCCCGGCAGCGGTTCGGATTGCAGGCCGACCGTCCCACCATGCATATGAGTTTCACCGGCGGTCCCGGCACCGGGAAGACGACGGTCGCGCTGCGGATGGCGGAGATGCTGCACGCCCTCGGCTACATCCGGAAACCGAGGGTGCACACGGTGACCCGCGACGACCTGGTGGGCCAGTTCATCGGCCACACCGCCCCCAAGACCAAGGAGGCACTGGCCAAAGCGGCGGGGGGAGTGCTGTTCATCGACGAGGCCTATTACCTGTTCCGGCCGGAGAACGAGCGGGACTACGGACAGGAGGTCATCGAGATCCTGCTGCAGGAGATGGAGACCGAACGTTCCAGCCTGGTGGTGATCTTCGCCGGATATCCGGACCGGATGGAGACGTTCTTCTCCGCGAATCCCGGTTTGTCCTCGCGGGTGGCCCACCACATCGAATTCCCAGACTACACGCGCGAGGAATTGCTGGCGATCGCGGAAGTGATGGTGGCACAGCAGAATTTCCGGTTCGGCGATTCGGCGGCAGCGGCCTTCGACGACTACCTCGAGGTGCGGATGGGGCGGCCGCGGTTCGCGAACGCGCGCAGTGTCCGCAACGCCGTGGACCGGTGCCGGCTGCGCCAGGCCAATCGGCTCGTGCAGGAGCATCGCCCGCTCGGCAAGGCCGATCTGATGACGTTGACGGCCGAAGACATCTACGGCAGCAGCGTTTTCGGCGATGGTGTGCGTGCCGCGGAGGAGGCGGCATGCCCGACGGAATGAAAACCCTCACCCGCTACACGATCGAACAGGAACATCGGCATCCCGGTTCTTCCGGGGAATTCTCCGCGCTGCTCAATGTGGTGTCCACCGCGGCGAAGATCATCGCCAATCAGGTGACCCGCGGCCGCATCGTGGGCGCGCTCGACGCATCCGACGGCTCGGATCCGCCGGTGAGCCTGCATCGGCGCATGGACGCCATCGCCAACGACATCATGGTGGAGCAATCCGAATCGAGCGGGCCGTTGTCGGCGCTGCTGTCGGAACAGATGAACGGATTTCATCCGGTGCCGGGGCAGGTGCGCCGCGGCAAATACATGCTGGCCTTCGATCCACTGGACGGCTCCTCGAATATCGATGTGAATCTGCCGGTCGGCACGATATTCAGTGTGCTGCGGGCACCGGAGGACGGGCGGGCGCCGCAGGCGGCGGATTTTCTGCAACCGGGCGTACGGCAGGTGTGCGCGGGATTCACGCTGTACGGCCCGGCGACGATGCTGGTTCTCACCACCGGCAGCGGAGTCGACGGATTCACTCTCGATCGAGAGATCGGCGCCTTCGTCCTCACCCATCCGCGCATGCGCATTCCAGAGGACACCTCGGGATTCGCGATCAATGCCGCCAACGAGCGGTTCTGGCAGCGCCCGGTGCGGCGTTATGTGCACGAATGTCTCGACGGGGTGGAGGGGCCGCGGTCGCGCGACTTCAATATGCGCTGGGTGGCGTCGCTGGTCGCCGACGCCTTTCATATCCTCACCCGCGGCGGGGTCTATCTGTATCCGTACGACACCCGCGATCCCGGCCGGCCGGGCCGGGTCTCGCTGCTCTACGGCGCCAATCCCATCGGCTTCGTCATCGAACAGGCCGGCGGTGCCGCGACCACCGGCCACGAGCGGGTGCTCGAGGTGATTCCCGAGCACCCGCATCAGCAGATCCCGCTGGTTTTCGGATCGCTCAACGAGGTGCGCCGGATCGAGCGCTATCACCGTGAACCCGATGCCGGGCCGCCGTTCGACGCGTCGTTGTTCGGCACCCGCACCCTGTTCCGACCGGCGCGTCATTGAACGCCGGCTGATCGAATCGAGATGTCATGTCGCGCAAACATCCCGTGGTCGCCATCACCGGTTCCTCCGGCGCCGGAACGACCAGCGTCACCCGGACCTTCCAGGAGATCTTCCGGCGGGAGGGCATCAATGCCGCGATCGTGGAGGGGGATTCGTTCCATCGCTACGATCGCGGCCAAATGCAGGCGGCGATGGCCGAGGCCGAAGCCGATCTGAACCTGCATTTCTCGCATTTCGGCCCGGAGGCCAATCTGCTCACCGAACTGGAAAGCCTCTTTCGCGATTACGGCCAGTCCGGCGTCGGCCTGGTGCGCAAATATCTGCACGACGAGACCGAGGCCAAACCCTACGGACTGGAACCGGGCACGTTCACGCCGTGGGAGGAACTCGCCCCCGGCAGCGACCTGCTTTTCTACGAGGGGTTACACGGCGCCGCGGTCACCGGCACCGTCGATGTGGCGCGTTACGCGGATCTGCTGGTGGGTGTGGTGCCCATCGTGAACCTGGAATGGATTCAGAAGGTCATTCGCGACAAGACCGAGCGAGGCTATTCCAGCGAGGCCGTGATCGATACGATCCTGCGGCGCATGCCCGACTATGTGAAGTACATCTGCCCGCAGTTCTCGCGCACGTACGTCAATTTTCAACGGGTGCCGACCGTGGACACCTCCAATCCGTTCACCGCCCGCAGCATTCCGACCGCCGACGAGAGTTTCGTCGTGATCCGTTTCGCCGATCCGAAGGTGATCGATTTCCCGTATCTGCTGTCGATGCTGCACGATTCGTTCATGTCGCGCCCGAACTGCATCGTGGTGCCGGGCGGCAAGATGGATCTGGCGATGCAGCTGATCTTCACCCCGCTCATTCTGCGGTTGATGGACAAGCGCCCCGGCCCGCGCGCATAACCAGGCCACGAATATCGGGGTGTTTCGGCGCTCGCGCACACGCATCGGCCGGAGTTGAATCGACGTTATGTGGTCGATGAATCTGAGCGCCACGACGGCCGCGGCGCGCCGGGGTTCACCGGGTTCCTGGTCCGGGCCGCTCCGGCAGGTGATCGGCGAATTCGCCGATATCGAAATCGTGGATCGATCGATGACGCTGGCGGCCAAGATCTTCACCTGCGTGCTGCCCGTGATCATCGCCGGGTCCGTCTTGTCCCAGCTGGATCTCGCGACCCGCGCGATCGACGACCAGCTGGGCTTGGACCGGGCGACGTTCCGGTCCGCCTTCGGTGTCGTCGCGGCAAGCGATCCGACATTCGCCGCGTTCGGGGTCGTCGGGTTGCTGATGGTGGTGATCAGCGGCGCCTCGTTCGCCAAAACCCTCGCCCGGATCTACGGCAAGCTGTGGGATGTGCCGGCGATCGGTTTGCGCGATGCCTGGCGCTGGCCGGTGGTCCTGCTCGTCGTCGCATTCTCGGCGGCGACCATCGGGGCCGTGCGCGAACTCGCCGGACTGCGCTACTTCGGACTGCCCCTCACCGTCGGCGGCGAGTTGCTGGTGTGGATGATCGTGTGGACCCTCTGCGCGTACCTGCTCACGTTGGGCAAGCTGCGCGGGCCGGCACTGTGGACGACCGGGGCGTTGACAGCCGTCGGACTGACGACGGTCCGGGCGGCGGGACGTCTGGTACTGCCGAAGATCACGGCGTCCGCGCAGGCCAAGTTCGGGCTGCTGGGCCCGGTGTTCACCGCCATCAGTTGGCTTTTCGTGCTGTCGCTGGTGGTGGTCGGGGCGGCGGCGATCACCAAGGTGCTGATGCCCGGCCCGACACGCACGGAGGCGGAGGGCGGCGAGCCGGACGCCGAACGATGACCGCTATTTCATGGTGACGGAGATCGTCGCCTGATCGATCTGCACGTTCGACTCGATCGGATTGCCCTCCGCGTGGACGGTGATGCGCCCCTTGTCGATCCCCTCGTTCTGCAGGGCCGTGGCGACGTTGTTGCCCCGCGCCTCGGCGAGCGAGTCGGCCGCCCCGGAGTTCGCGTCGACGGCGTAGGTTTCGATCTTCACCGCGGTGTCGTTGCCCTTGAGCGGAAGCGCCACCGCTTTGATCGTGGCGACGTCGGTCGGGCTCAGATCGGAGCTGCCTTTGTCGAAGGTGATCGGCGCCGCGGACAGGACGCTGTTGATCGCGTTCTGCACCGCCTGCTGCGCGGAGTTGAGGGCCGAGCCGACCACCGACGAGGCCGTGGTGGCGAGACTGCTTCGCATATCGGTGTGCTCGCCGTGCGCCGTGGTCGTGGTGACCACGGCCGGACTGCTGTTGTTGTCCGAGGAACATGCGGCGATCGGAATCAGCGCTGCCGCACCGGTCGCCAGCACTGCTACCGCCTTGACGAGTTTCATGCTGCTTCTCCTGATCTCCGTGTGGTGGCGCCCGGCGGTCACGACGCGAGAATGCGCGCCTTCTCCGATTCGAATTCCTGCTCGGTGAGCACCCCCTGGGCTTTCAACTCGCCCAATTGCTTCAGGGCGGCGATGCGGTCGGTGCCCCCGCCGCTCGGTGCGGGCGGCGGCGGTTGTTGCTGGTACTGATACTCCTCCTGCGCGGCCCAGCGTTGGCCCTGACGGCGCGACACGCGATTGGATACGGCCGTGGCCGTTCCGGCGACGACTGCGGTGCGGGCGACACCACGAAGTAGTCCGGGCATGCTGCTTCTCCTTAGGTATCAGCCTCGAGTTTGTCGAGGGTCGAGAGGATGGCCTGCACCGGAATGCGACCGGATGCGACGAGTTCGGCGCCGTTGCGCCGCAACGCGACCGCCAGCGGGGCCGCCCACGCGTTCTCGTAGAGGAGGACCGCGGCCGAATGGCCGGGCTCCAAGGCGTTACCGGCTTCGCGCAGATCACCCTCGTCGAGCAACCCGGTCGCCGCCTCGGCGAACAGGGTCACATCCAGGTTTCCGGTCAACCCGACATCGGCGATGTCGATCCCGGTCAGCGAACCGTCGGCATCCTTGTGCACGAAGGCCAGATCCAGGACTCGGATGACACCGCGGTCCACCAGATCTCGCAGCAGCGGCAACGCCGATCCGTCCGGTTGCCGGTCGGCGGGAAACTCGATGACGAGATAGTCGATCGGACCCATCTCGTCGATATCGGCAGCAGTGTTCACCGGACACCTCATTTCTCCGACGCCTGACCCTCTGGTACGAACCCTCTGACACGAACATCCACCGCAACCCAGGTCCGGGCGGGTCGGCGACAGCGCGAACGCGGCCGGCGAGACGACCTGACATCTATGATTCGGTGCCGCCGGTCGCGCAGATACCACGGCCGCGCCCGTTTACTCGCAGGAGCGCCCGTCAGTCCGACGAGGGATGGCGCTGCACCCAGCTGAGGTCCGCGCGCCAGGTGTAGGCGGCCACGATCGCGGAGGCGATGACGGCGGTGTAGAGCATGTCGCCGCCCTCGACGACCAGCGAGACCAGACCGCCGATCAAGGCGCCGGCGGCGAACGACAGCCACTGCACCGCGTAGCCCAGCCATTCATGATGGGTGCCGCCGGCCATATGCCGCTCCACGCCCTGAGCGAATTTCACCAGGGTTCCGGTGACGTAGGTGACTGGGATCGACACCTCGCCCTTCTTGACGAACGAGGTGTTCAGCGACCCCATCCCGAACGAGACGAGCAGGATCGGCACCAGGCCGAGATCGGAGTCGTGCCGGTAGAGAATCGTGTCGAGGACGGCGGCCGCGGTGAGGGCGGCGGTGGCGAGCATGGTCGCGCCGTGCGGATGATTGCGCCACCAGTGCCGGCGGCAGATCGATGCCACCAGGACGCCGGCGAGAAAGAACACGATCAGGGCGAAGGCGCCGGCCGCGAGGGTGTAGTCGCCGAGAAATCCGCCGATGACGGCGCGCTCGGTATTGCCGGTCATGAAGGTGACGAAGTAGCCCTCGGAGTGGGTGTAGGCGGCGGCGCCCACGAATCCGGCCAGGATCAGCAGTGCCGAGGCGAGCCGGGTCTCCAGCGTCCAGAACGGCTCGGGGGAGTCTTCGGATTTCGGAGTCACGGCAACAGACTAGCAATACATGCATAAACACGCATGAATTGCCCTCGGGGTGTGCGAGGCGTCACGACTCTGTGGTTGTCGGTGGCGAGCCGTAAGGTGAGCGCGCGGATCGGCGGGTGTGCGGATGTGGGAGGTGCGGTGAAGGTCACATGGGGTCAGGTGTTCGCGTGGCGATTGCGGCGAGGCTTCGTCGAAGCGCGTGACGGCGGGGATGCGGTCGCGGTGGCGCGGCGACTGGCCGGGGTGCAGGCGCAGGTGACGTCCGCGGCGGAGACCGCGGTGGCGGTGCGGCGCGGGGGAGCGCCGGGAGAG
>NZ_BDBF01000043.1 GCF_001612845.1 Nocardia elegans NBRC 108235
CCGTATTTCTTGGCGACGTCGTTGGCGATATCGGAGAACGTCGCGGTCCCCTTGTCCGCCGCGACCACCAGATAGGTGTCATCCCCGTCGCGGCGCACCACCCGCGCCGGCGGAACCACCTCGCCGCTGGCGTGATCGACATTGTCGGTCACATCCAGCAGACCGCTGATGAAGGTGCGATAGCACTCCACTCCTTCGCCCTGCAGGGCCTGGCGATCGGTTGCCGGATCGCCACTGGGCGCCGGCGGGCGTTTCACCACGAATCCGCCCTTGGCGCCGACCGGCACGATCACCGCGTTCTTCACCGCCTGCGCCTTCACCAGACCCAGAATCTCGGTCCGGAAATCCTCCAGGCGATCCGACCACCGCAAACCACCACGCGCCACCGGGCCGAAACGTAGATGGACGCCCTCGACCCGCGGCGAATATACGAAGATCTCGAACTGCGGCCGCGGCCGCGGGAGCTCCGAAATCGCGTGCGGCTCGACCTTCAGCGACAGATAGTCACGCGGCAACCCGTCGGCGTCGACGACGTAGTAGTTGGTACGCAGCGTGGCGGTGACGACACCGAGGATGGCACGCAGAATGCGGTCGGCATCCAGGCTCACGACCTCGTTGATCCGTTCCCGTACCGCCGCACGCAGCTCGTCCGCACGGTCCGCGGAGGCCGAATCGGGATCGAACATGGCCTCGAACAGTCCGACGAACAGCTGCGCGATATCCGGCGAGGCCAGCAGAACGCGAGCGATATTGGCCTGACTGTACGGAAAGTCCGCCTGCTGCAAGTACTTCGAATAGGCACGCAGAATCGACACCGACCGCCACTGCAGTCCGGCCCGCAACACCAACTCGTTGAGGGGGTCGCTTTCCGCCCGGCCGTGCCAGAGGGCGTCGAACGCCTCGGTGAAGCGCTCGCGTAATCCACATTCCTGCGCGTCGAGGAGATCGAGCCGGTCGGCGGTTTCCAGCAGCTCGGCATCCATGTTGCGGTCCAACGACATTCGCAGCAGGTCGGGTCGCGCCTGCAAACCGAAATCGTAGATCCACGCCCTCCGACCGTCGCCGAATTCGACCTCGTAGGGCCGTTCGTCGACCACCTCGACACCGAGGCTCTGCAGCAGTGGCAGCACCTGGCTCAGCGAAATACCGCTGCCGATGTACAGGGTGAATCGCCACGACCCGGGCGCGGCGTCCGGCCTGCGGTACAGATGCTGATCGATGGTCTCGCCGGCGAGGCGCTCCAGCCGCACGATGTCGGCCAGCGCCCGGGAAGGTCCGAAATCCTCCTTGTACCCGTCGGGCAGTGCGGCCGCATACCGTTGCACGACCGCGGGATCCAGCACGGTGGACCGAGCCACCTCGTCGCGCAGATGATCGTCCCAGGTGCGGCTGGCCTCGGCGAGCAGATTCTGAATCCGCAACCGGTTGGCCTCGGAGGTATCGACCCGAGTGCCCGGTTCGGGCAGATGCACGGTGAAATACACGCTGGCGAGCTCGTTTTCGGACACGCGCGCCGAGTAGTCGATCGATACGCCGCCCAACTCGCGAACCAGGATGTCCTGGATCTCGAGCCGAACCCGGGTGGTGTAGCGGTCGCGCGGCAAATACACCATGGCGGCCACGAAACGACCGTAGGAATCCTGGCGGAGGAACAGCCGCACCTGTCGACGCATGCCCACGCTGAGCACGGCGCTGGCGGTCCGCCGCATCGTGTCGATATCCGAGGAGAACAACTCGGTCCGTGGGAAGGACTGGATCACCTCGAGCATCGCCTGGCCCGAGAACGATTCGAGATCGAATCCGCATTGTTCGATCACGGTGCGCACCCGGCGCGCGATCACCGGAATATCGAGCACATTCTCGTGCAGGGCGGCGACGGTGAACACACCGATGAACAGATGTTCGCCGACGACCGTGCCCGAGGCGTCGGCCTCCGCGACGCCGATGAAATACGGATAGACCGAGCGGTGCACCGTCGCCGGGACCAGCCCCTGGGTGAGCATCAGCAGCGGACGTCGGCCGCCGTCGACCGGAACCTGGAAGTCGGTCCCGACGTTGGGTCGCAGGACACCGAGGCAACTGTCCGGCACGACAACGGATTTCGCTTCCGCACCGGTCGCGGGGCGACGCTGGAAGCGGGCGTAGCCGAGGAGGGTGAAATGCCCGTCTGCCAGCCAGCGGAGCAGATGCGCGCAGTCCACCAGGTCCGTGACCGGGTACGGCGAGGATCCCGCATCCGCCGTCCGGATCAGCTCGCGGGCGAGGCGATCCTGCACCGCCCGCATCGCTTCGGTATCGCCGATGACCTGGCGTACGTCGGTGAGCACATCGGGCACCTCGGCCTCGATGCGCTCGAGGACGTCGCGGCTCGTGGACGGATGCAGCTGCACGTGAATCCAGGATTCGCGCAAGCCGGTGACACCGTTGCCGTCGACCTCGTGCGGGGCCGCGGAATGCAGCCGCCCCTCGTCGTCGCGCATCACCTCGAAGATCGGATGGATCACTTCGCTGACGGTGGCGCCGATCCGGGTCAGGGCCGAAGCCACCGATTCGACGAGCAGACGCATGTCGTCCGTGACCAGTTGAACCGCCGCCCCGATGCCGCTGCCGTCGTCGGGGTGGTACACCCGCACGAGCGCCGCGCCCGGGGGACGTTGCAAGCCGAGTTCGAGATGCCTTCGGAAGACCAGCGCCGAACTTCCGGTGATCGCACAGTCCACATCGCCGGCATCCACGTGACGGAAGTACGCCGATTCGAGCGTTGCGAGTTCTCCCCGCAGCGGCTCCGGCAGACTTTCCGCCCACGCGTTACTGGACAATTCGGACGAGACCGTCATTTTTTTTCGCCAACTCCCTCGGATTCGGTTCCGCAACAAAGTGACGCCGGGATCGAGAGTAGCTGGGCAGCCGAGGCGCCGGGGTGTATTCCTTCTAAACCCTCGGCGACGCTCAGCTACCTCGAACGTGCCGGTTGGTACGCCCGTGTTCGCAGCCTACGCCGAGACCCGGGTAGACCGCGATGACGTTGCGCCCCTGAGAGATTGACGCACGTCCGGGTGGTCGGTCGACTGCGCGAGCCAAAAGGTCAGTCGCGAGTCAGCTTACGGTGAGTAACGCGGTGCGGACGGGCCGCCTCCGGGCCCAGACGCTCGACCTTGTTGGCTTCGTAGGCCTCGAAGTTACCCTCGAACCAGAACCACTTGGCCGGATTCGAGTCGTCGCCCTCCCACGCGAGGATGTGGGTACACGTGCGGTCGAGGAACCACCGGTCGTGGGAGATGACCACGGCGCAGCCGGGGAAGTTCTCCAGCGCGTTCTCCAGCGAGCCGAGAGTCTCCACATCCAGGTCGTTGGTGGGCTCGTCGAGCAGGATCAGGTTGCCGCCCTGCTTGAGGGTCAATGCCAGGTTCAGGCGGTTGCGCTCACCACCGGACAGCACACCGGCCGGCTTCTGCTGATCCGGGCCCTTGAAGCCGAAGGCGGAAACATATGCGCGCGAAGGCATCTCCTGATTGCCGACCTCGATGTAGTCGAGCCCGTCGGATACCACCTGCCAAACCGTCTTCTTCGGGTCGATGCCGGCACGGTTCTGGTCGACATAGCTCAGCTTCACCGTGTCGCCGACCTTGACCTCGCCGCTGTCGGGCTGCTCCAGTCCGACGATGGTCTTGAACAGCGTCGACTTACCGACGCCGTTCGGGCCGATCACACCGACGATGCCGTTGCGCGGCAGGGTGAACGACAGATCCTTGATCAGCTGCCGGTCGCCGAAACCCTTGTCCAGGTGCTCGACCTCGACCACCACATTGCCCAGGCGCGGGCCGTGCGGAATCTGGATCTCCTCGAAGTCCAGCTTGCGCATCTTCTCCGCTTCGGCGGCCATCTCCTCGTAGCGGCCGAGGCGGGCCTTGTTCTTGGCCTGGCGAGCCTTGGCGCCCGAACGCACCCAGGCCAGCTCCTCCTTGAGCCGCTTCTGCAGCTTCTGGTCCTTCTTGCCCTGAACCTCGAGTCGCTCGGCCTTCTTCTCCAGGTAGGTGGAGTAGTTGCCCTCGTAGGGGTAGGCCCGGCCGCGGTCGAGCTCGAGGATCCAGCCGGCGACATTGTCCAGGAAGTACCGGTCGTGCGTGACCGCGAGGACCGCGCCCTGGTACTGGGCCAGATGCTGTTCGAGCCAGTTGACGCTCTCGGCGTCGAGGTGGTTGGTGGGCTCGTCGAGCAGCAGCAGATCCGGCTTGCTCAGCAACAGTTTGCACAGCGCCACCCGGCGGCGCTCACCGCCGGAAAGGTTGCCGACCGGCTCGTCCGGCGGCGGGCAGCGCAGTGCGTCCATGGCCTGCTCGAGCTGGGAGTCGATATCCCACGCGTCGGCGTGGTCCAGGTCCTCCTGCAGCTTGCCCATTTCATCCATGAGCTCGTCGGAGTAATCGGTGGCCATGAGTTCGGCGATCTCGTTGAAGCGGTCCAGCTTCACCTTGATCTCGCCGAGGCCTTCCTCCACGTTGCCGCGGACGGTCTTCTCCTCGTTCAGCGGCGGCTCCTGCTGCAGGATGCCGACCGTCGCTCCGGGCGCCAGGAACGCGTCACCGTTGTTGGGCTGGTCCAGTCCGGCCATGATCTTCAGCACGCTCGATTTACCGGCGCCGTTCGGACCGACGACGCCGATTTTGGCGCCTGGAAGGAAGTTCAAGGTCACATCGTCGAGGACGACCTTGTCGCCATGCGCCTTGCGAACTTTCTTCATCTGGTAAATGAACTCAGCCATGTAGGAAAGCCTATCGGTGTCGGAACCAGTGGGTCGAAACGGAGGACCGCGCGAGCGGAGCAGAGGTAACGGTAGTCATCCGGCGTCGGCGGCCGCCGCGGAGACCGGCTCGACCGTAGTCGATCTCTCGCCCGTGGCGGGGCCGGACTCGCCCGGCGGCGCCTGTGGCACCGCGTCGTCCCCTTCGGGGACAACGTGTAGGTCCGGTCCGGAGTTCCGGGCGCCGCCCCGCCGCAGCACCGGAGCGGCACAGCGGCCCAGGTCGGGCCCCAGCGCGGCGGCTCGCATCTCGAGATCGTGGCGTTGCACACCTTCCCTGGTCCGGTACTCGTTGGTGCGCAGCTGACCGTAGGCGATGATCGGATCCCCGCGACGGATGGACGCGTCGACCCCCTCCACCAGGCGGCGCCAGCATGTCACCGTCAGAAACAGGGTGCCGCTGTCCACCCAGCCGCCGGTATCGCGATCGAAGCGGCGGGCATTGCTGGCCATCCGGAAGCTGATCACCTGTTCACCACCCGGCAGGCTCCGCCGTACCGGATGTGTGACGACGGTACCGATCACGGCGGTATTCGCCTCGTACATGGTTGTCCCCCTTCGCGATTCGACTGTGCCCCCGTCCGCGGCGCCCTCGGCGGACGTGACCTACTCAGCGTCGCCGATGCCGCGACGCCTCACCAGCCCCGGATGCGAATATGTGGACAACTCACGTGGGTGTGAACAGGCCCCGTTCCGGAGTCCACGTGGTCAGAGGTTGCTCACGTCCGTATTGGCGCCGCACAGCACGATCACCGGCCGCTCGCCGGGTTCCGGGACATAGGCCCCACTCTGTACTGCGGCCAGGGCGACCGCGCCCGCCGGCTCCACGACCAGACGGAATTCCCGCCACAGATATTCGCGTGCCATCGCGATCGCGTCGTCGCCCACCAGGACCGAGCCGACGCCGTAGCGAATCGCGGTATCGAGCGCGATATCGCCGATCCTGGTGGCGCCCAGCGCATCCGCCGCGATGCTGTCGACCGGCACATCGACCGGGCGCCCCGCCGACAACGCCGCGTACAGCGTCGGCGCGCCCTTGGGTTCGACGCCGATCACTCGTGACCGCGGGCCGAGCGCGATCGCGATACCGGCCATCAGGCCCCCGCCGCCGACCGCCATCAGCACCGGCGGCCGTCCGCGCACCTGACGCTCGATCTCGAGCCCCACCACACCGGCCCCGGCAACCACCGCCGGCAGATCGTAGGCGTGCAGTTGCAGCGCGTTCCGCTCCGCGGTCACCGCGTCGGCGTGGCGTTTGGATTCGGCATAGGTCGTTCCGTGCCACAGCACTTCCGCGCCGTACCCCCACATCGCCGCGACCTTGGTGTGCGGTGCGGTTTCCGGGACGACGACGGTACAGGGGCGGCCGCGCAACGCACAGGCCAGCGCCGCGGCGATCCCCGCGTTGCCACCGGAGGCGATCACCACCGGCCGGCCGTCGTCGGCCGACTGCAGCAGCGCGTTGAGACTGCCCCGCACTTTGAACGTGCCGCCGTACTGCAGATGTTCGAGCTTCAGAGTGACCTTGACCGGCCCCTCGGGACCGGCCACCTCGGTGTGGAATACGGGCGTGACCCGCACGTCGTTACCCAGCCGCTCGCGGGCGGCCCGGATATCGGCGCGAAAAAGGCGCGGAATCTGCGCGGGCGCCTCGGTCACGGTTTCACCTCGCGGTCACGTTTGGCCAGTTCGGCGAACATGGCGTTGTGCGCGGCGAGGGCGGCGTCGTGGTCGCGCTCGGCGGCCCGGTCGAAGCGCTTGGCCGTGCGGTTGTCGCTGCGCGACCACTGCACCAGCAGCGCCAGCATCACCAGGACCAGCGGAATCTCACCGCTGGCCCAGGCCAGCCCGCCACCGGTGCGCTGATCGCCGAGCAGATCGGTGTTCCAGCTCAATCCGAGCCCGCGATAGAACCACTCGCCCATCACCGTGGTCATGCTCATCAGCGCGACGCCGAAGAAGGCGTGGAACGGAAGCGATCCGAACACCATGCCGACCTTCGTGAGCGGCTGTACCTGGCGCGGTTTGGGGTCGATACCGAGAACGACCCAGTAGAACAGGTAGCCCGACACCAGGAAGTGCAGATTCATCGCCAGATGGGCGCCGTGCTCGCCGACCACCGCGTCGAAGATGCCGCCCAGATACAGCGCGTAGAAGCCGAGGATGAACAACGCCGCCGCGACAGCCGGCTGGGTCAGGAAACGCGAGACCGGGTTGTGTACCGCGGCCAGCACCCATTCCCGCGGCCCGGGCGGTGCGTCGCGACCAGCGGCGGGCAGGGCGCGCAGGGCCAGCAGCACCGGGCCACCCAGTGCGAACAGCACCGGCGCGAGCATCGACAGCAGCATGTGCTGGGCCATATGCACGCTGAACATGGCCGGGGCGTACCGGCCCACCCCGGAACTCGTCGCGATCAGCAGCACCGCACAACCGCACAGCCACGCCACGGTCCGCCCCACCGGCCAGGCGTCGCCGCGTGCGCGCAAGCGCCGCACGCCCACCAGATACAGCACCGCCAGCACAATGGCGAGCGTGCCGAACATGATGTCGAAGCGCCAGTCGAACAGGATGCGGCCGACGGTCGGCGGCCCGGCGAGGTTGTAGCCGAGTTCGACCTCCGCGGGCGAGGGCACCCGTTTGAGATCCGGCGGCGGGGTGCGGCCGAGCCCGACGGCCAGGCCGATCGTGGCCGCGAAGATCAAGATCTCGACTCCGGCGTAACTGATCAGGGCCGAGCGGTCGCGGGGATTGTCGGCCAGCGCCGGAAGGGCGCGGCGGCGCTGGAGGAATCCGGCGACACCGAGCAGGCAGAGTGCGACCGTCTTCGCGATCACCAACCGGCCGTAGGTGGTGGTGAACAGTTCGTCCCACGGCACCCGCACCCAGGCGTTGAGCACACCCGACACCGCGACGACCGCGAACGCGCACGTCGCCACCAGGGAGAATCGCCGTGCGGCGAGACCGGTGTACTTTCCGCCGCGCATGGCGTAGGCGAGGACCGCGAACAGTCCGCCGACCCACACCGCCATGCCGACCAGATGCAGGATCAGGCTGTTCGTCGCGACGTCGTGGGCGCCACCCGATGACGAATGTCCGGTCAGCGCAACCGGAATCAAGCACAACAGCGACCAGGCGAACAACACGGGCGTCCAGCCCCAACGCAAGGCCAGCCGGCAGCCGATGGCGAGCAGAATCGCCATGATCGCGGTGGCGCGCCAGGATCCGGCGACATCGACCTTGCCGATGGCATGCCAGATCTGATCGGGCCGCACCACCGAGCGCACGGACTGGCCGGTGGTGTCCGACAGCGTCAACGGCACCAGCAGAGCCGAGGTCACCGCCCAGGCCAGCGCCGCGATCCCGGCGCGACGCAGGGCCCGGTAACCGCCGACATCGAGCAGGCCGTCGCGCTGCGGTGGGCACAGGAAGGCCGCGAACAGCAGCGACCCGACCGCGATCGCAGCCGAGAAATCGGCCACCGCCCGCACTGCGGGCAGGCCGTAGGTGGTCAGCGGGCCGGGGTCGGGAATGCCGAGCAGAGTCAGCGCCTGCGCCGCGGACAGACTCACCACGATCGGCGCGACCAACGCGGTCAGACCTACCGCCACCACCGCCAGCACCGGGAACGCCGTCGCCTCCGGCCGCACGGCCTGGGGGTCGGCTTCGACGGGCGGATCCTGCGGTGACGACATACTATTCAGCGTAGTTGGCGGCCCACCTCACAGCCTTCCCGGCCCGAATCCACCCCGCTCGCTGTGACGAGGCCGACAGTCGTCCACGGCGTTGTCGATGACCAGCACCGATCTGGACGCTCGCTATAATCAACTCGCTGGACACGCTGCCCCAAACCGGGCATGGTGTTTGGTACTGCCATGCCTCCGTAGCTCAGTTGGATAGAGCAAGGGCCTTCTAATCCCTAGGTCGCAGGTTCGATTCCTGCCGGGGGCGCTTCGCCAGTCTGACCTGCGTATATTCCGGGTTGGACTGTGGTTACCCACTCGCTTCAACGGCTAAACACACAAGAATTTCGCGGAAGTTTCGGTCGCGGGGCGAGCCTCGCATGTCGTCGGGCAGTCACCACCGCCTCCCGCTCCCCCAAGTCTCCGGCCCCCCGTCGGCCTGTGCGTCCCGCCGGGAAAGCGTGCGTTAGCCAGCCAGTCGATCGATCGGTGTTTCAGGCAGGTATCGGCCGCTCTGTTCCGGTTTCCCACCGGATGCCAGCTGATAGCCTTCCCTCTAGTTGTCGCCGGGCGTTCCACTCGTGGAAGGGGGTGGCGTGCACGATCCCGATCCACCGTTCCGGCCGATCCCCCGGAGCGACGGGTATCGCCCGCTGGAGGACTACGGTCTGATCGGAGACGGTACGACGGCCGCGCTGGTCGGGATGGACGGTTCGATCCCGTGGCTGTGCCTGCCGCGCTTCGACGCCCAACCGTTGTTCTGCGGGCTGCTCGACCATGCCCACGGCGGCCACTTCACCGTCGCGCCGGCCGATCCTTTGGAAGGGCGCCAGCGCTATCAGCCGGACACCGGCGTGCTGGAAACCGAATTGCGCAGCGCCACCGGCGTTCTCCGGGTGACCGACGCCATGGTGGTGCGCCCCGGCTCGGATCTCGGCGACGACGCGCCCGCCGATCGCTCGGAACTGGTTCGCTCCGCGATCGTCGTCAGCGGGCACGTCCGGGTGGCGGTGGAGATCGCGCCGCAGGGAGGTGCGCAGTTGCGGCCGGTGCTCAGCGGGCTGGAGATCCGGGTCGCCTCGCAACCGAACCTGCGGCTGCATCTGCGCGCCGACCGGCCGCTGGACGGCGTGCACACCACCTTCGACCTGGTCCAGGGCGAGCGACTGGAGCTCGTGCTGTCGTGGGGACGCTTTCACCGTCACCATCGCTTCGACGCCGCGGCGATGCTGCGCCACACCGCCGACGCCTGGCGATCGTGGATGCGGACGTGCGTCTACGACGGTCCCGAGCAGGCACTGGTCCGGCGCTCCGCGATCACGCTCAAACTCTGCGACCACTGGGTGAGCGGATCCGTCGTGGCGGCACCCACCTCGTCGCTGCCGGCGCCCATCGGCGGCGTCCGCAACTGGGACTATCGCTACGTCTGGATCCGCGACGCGTCGTATGCCGTCTATGCCCTGCGCCGCATCGGGTTCCGTAACGAGGCCGACGCCTTCCTGGGCTGGGTGCTCGACGCGTTCGAGCGCAGCGGCGAGCCACGCATCATGTACGACATCGACGGCGATCCGGTTCCGGACGAGATGGTGGACACCGGCCTGGAGGGCTACCGCGGAAGCGGGCCGGTGCGCTGGGGCAACGGAGCCACCGACCAGCGTCAGCACGACGTCTACGGCGAGATCCTCGACTGCGCCGACCAATGGCTGCGCACCGGCGGTGAGTTGCAGCCGCTGCTGTGGTCGAACCTGTCCGATCTGGCGGAGGCCGCGGGCCGATCGTGGCAGGAGCCGGACCAGGGCATCTGGGAAGTGCGCAGCCCGGGCCGGGTTTTCACCTATTCCGCGGCGCTGTGCCAGGTGGCACTGCACCGCGCCGCGTCGATCGGGGAACGATTCGACCTGCCCGGTCCCGTCGCGATGTGGCGCAGCACCGCGAACGAGATCCGCGAGGCGATCCTCAAGAACTCGTGGGACGAGCGGGCCCACACCCTCAGCGCCCATCTGGACGGTGGCGGCGAGTTGGATGCGAGTTTGCTGGCGCTGCCGCTGCGCCGCGTCGTGCCCGCCGATCATCCACGTATGACGGCGACGACCGCGGCGGTGGCCGATCGGCTGGGCGCCGGCGACGGACTGCTGTATCGCTACCTGCACGACGAATCACCGGACGGCCTGCCCGGCAACGAGGGCGCGTTCGTCCTGTGCAGTTTCTGGATGGTCGACAACCTCACCGCGCAGGGACGGCTCGAGGACGCCGAGCGGCTCTACACCTCCCTGTGCGCCCGCGCGAGCACCGTCGGCCTGCTCGCGGAGCAGATCGACCCGACGACCGGCACGTTCATGGGTAATTTTCCGCAGGCGTTCAGTCATATCGGCATCATTTCCAGCGGGGTGAAACTCGCGCGAGCGAAGGCGGGTGCGCCATGATCACGCGTCTGGTCGTCTTCGGCGGCACCGGTGATCTCGCTGGGCGCTACCTCTTGCCGGCCGTGGCCGCTCTGTTCCAGGCCGGGCATCTGGACAGCCGTTTCGAGGTGGTGTGCGCCGACCGGAAGGGCCGCGGCGACGAAGAGTTCCACGAGTGGGTGGTGGCCCAGCTCGAGGACCATGCCGCGGAGGCGCCGCCCGACGCCCGGAAGGCGGTCGCGGCCGCGACGCGGTACCGCAGGGCCGACATCCAGAACGCCGACGAGGTGGCGGCGGCTATCGCCGGCGACGGTCCGGTGGCGGTCTACCTCGCCCTGCCCCCGGCGGTGTTTCCAGCCGCGATCACGACGCTGCACGAGGTGGGACTGCCCGCGGGCAGCGGGATCGTCCTCGAGAAACCGTTCGGCGAAGACCTCGACAGTGCCGAGAAACTGAATCGGCTACTGGCCGATCTGGTGCCCGAGCGAGCCGTCTTCCGTGTGGACCACTTCCTCGCCATGACCACGGTGCAGAATCTGCTCGGCAGCAGGCTGGCCAATCGCGTCCTCGAATCCATTTGGAACAGCGCGCATATCGCCAAGGTGGAGATCGTCTGGGACGAAACCCTCACCCTCGAGGGCAGGGCCGGATACTACGACCACGTCGGCGCCCTCAAGGACATGGTGCAGAACCATCTGTTGCAACTGCTGTGCCTGATCGCCATGGAACCCCCGATCACGCTGTCCGAACGGGACCTGCGCGACCGCAAGGTCGATGTGCTGCGCTCGGTGCGTCCGCTGACCGATGCCGATGTCGCCGCCCGCACGCGTCGCGGGCGATATCTCGCGGGACGGATCGGCGATCGCGACGTTCCGTCCTACGTGGACGAGGAGGGCGTCGACCCGCGTCGCCGGACCGAGACCTTCGCCGAGGTCGAACTGACGCTGGACAGCTGGCGATGGTCGGGAACGACCTTCGTGCTCCGCAGCGGCAAGGCGCTCGGGACCGATCGCAACGAGGTCGCCGTCCACTTCCGCCCGGTTCCACATATGCCCTTCGGTCATCAGGGAACGCCGGAGCCCAATGTGCTGCGGTTCGGGCTCGACCCCGAAAGCCTGTCGCTCGGTCTGACGGCCGTCGGCGCCACCGCCGGGACCCTGGTACCGCTCACACTGATCGCTCAGGTGCAACCGCCGGAGTTGCCGGCCTACGGCAGGCTACTGCTCGACGTACTGAACGGTGACCCGGCCCTCTCGATCCGCGCGGACGAGGCCGAACAGGCCTGGCGGGTGGTGACTCCGATCCTGTCGGCGTGGTCGCGCGATGTGGTGCCGCTCGACGAGTATCCGGCCGGGTCACAGGGACCGGCCGGCGCCGATCACAGCGAATGATCACCCGTGCCCGCGCCGACGCCCCGCCGGACGGTCCCGCCCTGCGTTGTCGTGACCGGAGTGTCGGGAACCGGCAAAACCACGACGGCCCGCCTGCTCGCCGCACGGCTCGACCTGCCGTTCGCCGACGCGGACGACTTCCACCCGCCGGCCAATATCGCCAAGATGACCGCCGGCATCGCGCTGAGTGACGCCGATCGCGAACCCTGGCTGATGTCGGTGAGCCACTGGCTGCGCGACCGCCATCTCCGCGGAGACGGCGGTGTGGTCGCCTGTTCGGCGCTCAAACGCCGCTACCGCGACATCCTGCGTTCCGCCGCGCCGGAGACCGTCTTCCTGCTCCTGATCGCCGACCGGGAAACCCTCAGCGAACGCATCTCCCACCGCCACGGCCACTACATGCCGGTGTCGCTGCTCGAATCCCAGCTCGCGACACTCGAACCGCTCGAACCCGCCGAACGGGGCCTCATCCTGCACGCCGACCGGCCACCGGACGCCGTCGCCGACCAGGCCGTCGCCTTTCTGACCGGATGATCCCCTCCCACGCGGTGAGCGACGCTCGAAACGGTCCCCGGAACGCCTGCGGCCCACCACATCCGTGATGTGGTGGGCCGGGTTGTGTCGTGATGGGTGGTCAGGCCGCGCTACCGCTGGCCCCCAGCGCAGCCAACATGTCCACGAGCACAGTCAGAAAGTCCATTCGGGTCTTACCTTTCGATTCAGCGGAGGGTGCCAGCATGCATGCCGAACGTTGCCGCAAGGTTATGCGCTGGTGAAGTCGAGTCGCCCGGACGAGAAGGGAATATCCGATACGAGAGATTGATATTCTTCCCTCATGACTGACGATCTCGGTGCGGCGGGGCTGCGATTCGAGCGCGACGGCGTGATCGGATGGTGCGTGATCGACCGGCCCGCAGCGCGCAACGCGCTGACGCCGGCGATGTATTTCGGCATCAAACGCGCGGTGCACCTGGTCAATTCGGATCCGGATCTGGCGGCGTTGATCATCACGGGTACCGATGACGTGTTCGCGCCGGGCGGCGACCTGGGCGGGCGCGCCGAGCCCGGGGATGCGTTGCCGCCGGAGCTGTCGGGCCAGGATGTGCTGCCCTTCCTCGCCATTCGTGACAGCCGCGCCCCGGTGGTGTCGGCGGTGAACGGGATCTGTCAGGCGGGCGGTCTGCTCATCGCGATGATGTCCGATATCGCGGTCGCCAGCGAGCGGGCGGTGTTCCGGGTGCCGGAGCTACTGCGCGGCATTCCCGACGCCACCTACGCCGCGGTGCTGCCCGCCCATGTCGGCGTGGCGGTGGCTCGGGATCTGCTGTTGTCGGCGCGGCGATTCGACGCCGACGAAGCGCGGCGACTCGGCGTCATCAGCCGGGTGGTGGCGCACGAGCGACTGCGCGAGGAGGCCGTCGCGGCCGTCTCCGAGATCCTGCAGACCGCACCGCAGGCCCGCGCACAGGTGAAACGCATGCTGAACGAGCGCTACGGCAGCATCGACTATCAGACTATGTTCCTCGCCCTGGAAACCTCGCCGGAACCGCGGGAGGGAATGCGCGCCTTCATGGAAAAGCGTGCGCCGCAATGGATTCCCGAGGGACTGCCCACGTCCGGCGAGCGCAGGCCTCAGGGCAGCATGCCGTAGGCGCGGGTGGGACGCAGACGCGCGATCACCCGGCGGTCGGCGACCATCGCGCGGCGATAGTCCGCCCAGTCCGGGTGCTCGCCGCTGAGCGCCCGGTAGTAGGCGATCAGCTCCTCGACGGTGGCGTCGTCGGCGGTCGCGGCCACCGGGGTCAGCTCGACATCGGCCTCCAGGACGGCGTAGGCCCAGAAGTCGTCACGGGTGACGTGCAGGGCCGCCCACGGCTCCCGGCGCAGATTGGCGTATTTGGCCCGGTCCGCCGTGATGGAGATCCGGATGATGCCGTCCGGGGCGACCCAGTGGGTGACGTTCGACAGCTGCGGACGCCCGTTGCGACGCAGGGTGGTCAGGACGGATCGCGAGGTCGTACGGGCGAAGTCGAGCGCGGTGTCGAGTTCCATACGCGCTGCAACCCCGGCCGCGCGGACACTGTTCCCGCACAGCCGCAACTCATTCCGACGGCGCGGCGGCCCGCGGCGCCGAGTCGGGCAGATGTACCAGCACCAGGCCGATGCCCGCGATCAGGAAGTTCTGCAACGCCGCCGAGGAGGCGTTGACCTCCTTGTTCGCCCACATCCGGAACCACTCCCCGCCGACGGTCAGGAACGCCCCCGCGAACAGCAGCACCGCCATCGTCCAACCGATACTGGACAACTTCGCCGCGGTGCCGGGTCGCACCGGCACCCGGCGTGGCCGCCCGCTCAGCTCCCGCAGCCAGCAGGCCGCGGCGACGAGGAGCACGAGGGCGATCGAGAACTCCCAGATCACCACGAGGATGTAGACGACGAGCGCGATGTCGCCGTTGGTGAGAGCACGCCAGTCGGTGCCCGGATTGTGGATCGTGGCCCGCATCGACAGCACAGCGGCCACCCCGCGGCGATTGGTGACGGTGTCGGTGCAGTTGGTGATCGCGACGAACAAGTAGTAGAAGCCGGTGATCGTCGCGAGTACCGCCACCGCCGTCCGTCGGCTACCGAGCACGTCGAGAATTCCCGCACCGCCGATTCGCATGATGCTTACCTAAACGGTTCGGCGAAACCGCGTCAACCGCAGCGGCTTCCCATCAACGACCAAGTGCGAAGGGGCTTTTCGCGAGAGACGGCGACTCGCCCGATCTCCTCCCACGCCACCCGCGGCAACGGAATCCCGCAATGGGTACTTGTCGATCCCCCACCGGCAGCGTCCCAGCTGTCACCATGGTCTGCGGGACCCCGCCGTCCCCCACCGAGTCGAATCAGAGGAGCGTGATCGCATGCCCGCCGAAACCCCGGCGACCGAATCCGTGGATGCCGTCGTCATCGGCATGGGGCCCGGCGGCGAGGCCGTGGCGACCGAATTGGCGCGCGCCGGACTCGCGGTGGTCGGCGTCGAAGGCCGGTTGCTGGGCGGCGAATGCCCCTACTACGCCTGTGTGCCGACCAAGATGATGGTGCGCGCCGCCGAGACCCTGGCCGAGGCGCGCCGGGTCGGCACCCTCGCGGGAAGCGCCCAGGTGCAGGCGGATTGGGCGCCGGTGGCGAAGCGGATCCGCGACGAAGCGACCGACAACTGGGACGACAAGGTCGCGGTCGAACGGTTCGAGTCCGCCGGCGGAACCTTCGTGCGGGGCTGGGGGCGCATCACCGGTCCGGGCCAGGTCCGCGTCGATACCGCCGACGGACCGCGCGACTTCCGCGCGCTGCGGGCGATCGTGCTGAATCCCGGCACCGCCCCGTCCGTACCGCCGATCGAGGGTCTGGCCGACACCCCGTACTGGACCAATCGCGAGGCGGTGACCACCACCGAGGCGCCGGAATCGTTGATCGTGCTCGGCGGCGGACCGGTCGGCGCGGAATTCGCCCAGATCTTCTCGCGGTTCGGCGCCGAGGTGACGATGGTCGTGCGCAGCCGGCTGCTCCCGCGCGCCGAGCCCGAGGCCGCCGACCTGCTCGCGAAAGTCTTTGCCGAAGAGAGTATTTCGGTACGCACCGGCGTCGAGGCCACCCGGATCGACCACGACGGCAGCTATTTCACCGTCCGGCTGAGCAACGGTGATCCGATCCGCGCCCAGCGCCTGCTGGTCGCCGCCGGCCGCTACACCGATCTGTCCGCACTGGGCGTAGGCGCCATCGGCCTGGACGAACAGGCGCACGGCATCCGGGTCGACGACCGGCTGCGCGCCGCCGAGGGGGTCTGGGCGATCGGGGACGTCACCGGGCACGGCGCCTTCACCCACATGTCCATGTACCAGGCGCGCATCGCCGCCGCGGACATCCTCGGTTCTCTTACCGAGCCCGCGCAGTATCACGCGGTTCCCAATGTCACCTTCACCGAACCGGAAGTGGGCGCGGTCGGGATGACGGAGTCGCAGGCCCGCGACGCCGGACTGAGCGTCTGGACCGGACGGGCCGAGGTTCCGGATTCGACCCGCGGCTGGATTCACGGGCCCGGCAACGCCGGATTCGTCAAGCTGGTCGCCGACGCCGATCGCGGCATCCTGGTCGGCGCCACCTCGGTCGGCCCGGTCGGTGGCGAGGTGCTGAGCGCCTTGGCCGTCGCGGTGCACGCCCGGGTGCCGGTCACCACGCTGCGGGAGATGATCTACGCCTACCCCACCTTCCACCGCGCGATCGAGGCCGCCCTCGCCGACCTCGGCTAGTCCGGCCCATCTCGCCGAACCGGACGCGACGACGCGGATTCGGCCGCATAATCGGCCCATGGCCGATGCCGACGACGTCCGGCGAATTGCGCTGGGACTACCCGAGTCCACCGAAGCGCCGCATTTCGACATGCCGTCGTTCCGCGTCCGCAAGGCGATCTTCGCGACGCTGCCCGATCCCGCACACGCCCACGTGATGGCGAGTGAAGCCGATATCCGGGAGGCGGTCGCGGAATATCCGGACTGCTGCGCGGAGAAGTGGTGGGGCAAGCGCCTGTCGGCGGTCCGCGTCGACCTCGGCGCCGCCGACACCGGCCTACTGAGCGAGTTGCTCACCGACGCCTGGCGACACAAGGCGCCGCGCACCCTGGTGCGCGCCTTCGACGCGGCTTCCGGATAGCCCGCATCGTCTGGTCCGCATCGTCGCCGAGCCGCTACCACTGGAGGAAAAATGCTGTCGCTGCAAGAGATTTCGGATCGGATCGAGATCGAGGATCTGATGGTCCGATACTCCCATGCCGTGGACACCCAGCAGTGGGATCTGCTCGACGACGTCTTCACCGCCGACGCGCAGATCGACTACTCGGCCATGGGCGGCGCCAGCGGAGGCCTGCCCGAGATCAAGAAGTTCCTCGCCACGGTGATGCCGAACTTTCCCGCCTTCCAGCATCTGATCAGCAACTCCTCCATCACCGTCGACGGCGATACCGCCACCGGCCGCACCATGTGCCACAACCCGATGCTCGTCGGCGAAGCGGAGGGCAAGCAGAACCTCATGCTGTGCGGCCTGTGGTATCTGGATACCTTCACCCGCGTGGACGGCGCCTGGCGGATCGCGCGGCGGGTCGAGGAGAAGAGCTACATGTTCCTGGCCGCCACCCCCGGCTCCCAGTAAAGCGCCTCCCTAGAACCTGTTACTGTTCGCGCGTGCGGCTCGACATTTCCTCACCGTTGCAGCGCTGTTCGCCGAATCACCGCTGGGCGCGGGCTCCCCACAGGGCGGACGCGTGATCGCCGATTTCACCGAGCACTGGCTGCTCTACTGCTCGATTCCGGTGATCGCCGCCTTCATCGGCTGGACCACCAAACTCGTCGCCGTCGAAATGCTGTGCCGCCCATTGGAATTCCGCGGCATCCCGCCCTGGTTCGGGTGGCAGGGCGTGATCCCGAAGGCGGCGCCGCGGATGGCGACGATCGCGGTGGACCTGATGTTCTCGCGGCTGATCGATCCGCAGGAGATCCTCGGCCGCATCGACGTCGCCGAGCTCACCACCACCCTGCGCGAACCGCTCGACGACGCCGTCGCGCACACCGTCGACGAGCTGATGATGCGCTACGAACCGCGACTGTGGGTGACCATGCCGCAGTTCGCCCGCGAGGCGATGATCCGCCGGGTCCAGCGCGATGTCCCCGACCTCATCGACGAGATCGTCACCGACCTGCGGACCAATCTCGACCAGATCATGGATCTGCGGTCCATCGCCATCGACACCCTGGTCAACGACAAGGCGCTGCTGGTGGAGATGGTGCGCCGGGTGGGCCATCACGAACTGCGCTTCATCGTGCGCTCCGGCCTGCTGTTCGGCACCCTGCTGGGCTTCGTCCAGATGATCACCTGGGCCTTCACCCACTCCTCGTGGCTGATGCCGCTGTTCGGCGGATTCACCGGCCTGGTCACCGACTGGCTGGCACTGCAAATGATCTTCCGGCCCGTGCGGCCGTGGCGGATCTTCGGCCGGGTCGGCTGGCAAGGCTTGTTCCACAAGCGCCGCGAACAGGTCTGCATCGACTACGGCGATCTGATCGCCACCGAAATCCTCACCCCGGCCAAGATGCTCGAGGCGGTCCTCAACGGGGAGCGCTCGGACCGGCTGGCGTCGATTCTGGCGCGACGGATGGACGAATTCATCGATACGCAGTCCGCACCCGCGCGACCGCTGGTGATGCTGGTCGCCGGCGATTCCATCACCCGGGTCAAACGCGAGATCGTCCCCGAGATGCTGGCCTACATCCGCAGTGCCGCAGCCGGATTCGAAGATCACGCGATGCGCACGCTGGATCTGCGCAATCTGGTGATCGAGAAGACCCGCCAGCTCACCGACGACGAATACGAAGGGTTGCTGCGCCCGGCGTTCAAGCAGGACGAGTGGAAACTGGTCGCCATCGGCGGCGTGCTCGGCTTTCTGGTGGGTGAACTGCAGGTGCACCTGCTGCTCAGCTGAGGTCACATACGCAGCGCGCTGACCTGCGGATTCGCGGTTGCGCGCCGCCATCGGCTATTGTTTTTCTCGCACCGCCGCGAGGCGGGATGCGGATGTAGCGCAGTTGGTAGCGCATCACCTTGCCAAGGTGAGGGTCGCGGGTTCGAATCCCGTCATCCGCTCCACGAAAGTACCGGACCGGTCGTCGAGCCATCCTGCTCGCAGCCGGAGTCCACATCTCAAGCGCTCCTCCTTGGTCGGCAGGGGCGAAGTCCCGATCCCGACAAGCTCCCAGCAGCGGGCAGTCGACCGCGGCCTGTCGGCCACCTCGATTCGTAAAATCCTGTGCGCGTTCCGCATTCGACTCCGCCGGGCACCGCTCATTGCCCGGCCGCAGTCTCGGCGAGACCGCGATGTTGCTCGTAGCACCCACCTCAGGAAGGACGCATGTCCACCACTACCGAATCCGCGCTGGACGATCTGTATGCGGCCATCGAGAAATCCGCGCGGCTGGCGAACGTCGCCTGCACTCCGGACGCTGTGTGGCCGGTCCTGAACGCGTACGGCCCGATGCTCGCGCAATCGGTGATCTCTTTCCGGGTGGTCACCCAAGCCCGTCGCTCGGGCGACCTCGACTATCGCTTTCTCACGCTGCCGAAAGCCATCGACCCCTACGACATCGCGCGTTCGAACGGGCTGATCCCGGAGACCGATCATCCGATCGGCTCACTGCTGGACCAGGTCCGCGAGCAATTCCCCGTGGACAGCTACGGCATCGACATCGGTGTCGCCGGCGGCTTCAAGAAGATCTGGCCGTTCTTTCCCGCGGACGGCGTGCAGAGGGTGTCGGAACTCGCCGCACTACCCGCCATGCCGGCCGGTCTCGCCGACCACGCCGATATGTTCGCCCGGCACGGCTTGGCGGACAAGGTCGGCCTACTCGGCATCGACTACCACGACAAGACGATGAACGTGTACTTCCCCGGGCTTCCCGCCGACCACTTCGCACCCGACGCCATCGCGTCGCTGCATCGGGATGCCGGATTCCCGGAACCCAGCGCGCAATTCCTCTCGCTCACCGCGAAGGCATTCGACATATACGCCACGTTCAGCTGGGAATCGTCGCGGATCGAGCGCCTGTGCTTCCCGGTCATAACATCCGACCCGGCCGCCCTCGCCGTCCCGATCGACCCGCGCTTCCTGGAACTCGCCGACCAGGTGCCCTACGCCACGAACGACCGGCGATTCACCTATGCCGCCACCTCGTCGCCCGAGGGCGAGTCCTACAAATTCAGCTGGTTCTACCAGTGGCAGCCCAGGATCCTGGACAAGATGAAAACATCCGATTCGTAACCGTTCGCGGCACACACGAATGTGCGGGACCGGGCCCCGCAGCGGAAACCCGGCCCCGCGGTCGGCTACCGGGTGTGGGTCGGCAGCCGACGGTCCGCCCCCCTATGTGCGCCTGCCGCAGACGATGTCGACAGCGCGCGCGAGGATGTCGAGTCCGTGATCCAACTCGGAATCCGTAATGGTCAGCGGTGGAAGCAGTTTCACCACCTCGTCGTTGGCGCCCGAGGTTTCTACGAGCAATCCCTCCTCGAAGGCGACCCGGCTCACCTTGCCCGCCTCGGAGGCGTCGTCGAAGACCAGGCCGTGCACCAGACCGCGGCCCCGCGTGGACAATCCGCCCACCGCATCCGCCACCTGCGCCAAGGCGGCGCGCACCCGCTCGCCGCGGGCCAGCGTGGAGAGCTCGAGCCGGTCGTCACGCCAGTACTCCTCCAGCGCCACCCGCGCGGTGACGAACGCGGGATTGTTACCGCGGAAGGTGCCGTTGTGCTCGCCGGGCGCCCACTGGTCCAACTCGCGCTTCATCAGCACCAGCGCCATCGGCAGGCCGTAGCCGCCGATCGACTTCGAGAGTGTGACGATATCCGGGGTGATGCCCGCGGTCTCGAAGGAGAAGAACGGTCCGGTCCGCCCGCAGCCCATCTGCACATCGTCGACGATCAGCAGAATTCCGCGCGTCGCGACCAACTCCGAGAGCCGGCGCAACCACTCGGCGCCGGCGATGTTCACCCCGCCCTCGCCCTGCACCGTCTCCACGATCACGGCCGCCGGTTTGTCCACCCCCGAGGACGTGTCGTCGAGCATCCGCTCGATCCACGCCAATTCGTCCGCACCACCCAGGTAGCCGTCGTAGGGCATCGGATGGACATGCGGCAGCGGCACGCCGGCCCCCGCCCGCTTGGCGGCGTTGCCGGTCACGGCCAGCGCACCCAGCGTCATGCCGTGAAAGGCGTTGGTGAAATTCACCACCGTGCTGCGCCCGGTAATCTTGCGGGCCAGCTTCAGCGCCGCCTCCACCGCGTTCGCCCCCGTCGGGCCCGGGAATTGCACCTTGTAGTCGAGCCCGCGCGGGACGAGGATCAGATCGCGCACCGCCTCGAGCAGATCACGCTTGACGACCGTCGACATATCCAAGCCGTGAATGAGCCCGTCGCGGGACAGATAGTCCAGCAGGGCCGCCTTCAGGATCGGATTGTTGTGCCCGTAGTTGAGCGCGCCGGCTCCGGCGAAGAAGTCGAGGTATTCACGACCCTGCTCGTCACGGAGCCAGGCGCCGCGGGCGGTGTCGAAGACCGTCGGCCAGACCCGGCAGTATCCACGCACATCCGATTCCAGCGTTTCGAAAACGGTGGTCATAGGCGGTCCTCAGGGGCGGGAGCCACCGCGGCGACCCCAGTGTGAAACATGACTGTTTCTAACACTGCGATGGAGGTCGCGGCAAGGTTTTGCGCAAATCCACATCGACCCGGCAACGGCCGGGACATCGCCCCGGCGTGCCGCGACAGGCGGGGCCGGCAACCGTCGAGCATCCGAGCGCGCCCGGCCATCGGGTGCGACGACCATACCGACCGCCCGGACTTCCCCACTCCGGTTCTTCGAAATTCGCTCGCCGAGTGAGCGACCACGTCGTATTCTGGACGACTTGTGCGCGCACTCTCGGGGGTTTATTCACGTCTGTTCGGCGCCGGCTTCAGACGCCAATGGAATTACCGGTCGGCCGTCTTCGCGGGCCTGGCCGCCAATGTCGTCTTCGGCCTGATCCGCGCCGCGGTGATGATCGCGGCGGCACGCTCCACACCGGGCTTCGGCGGCTACACCGGTGCGTCGATCGGCGCCTACGTGTGGTTGTCGCAGGCCATGCTGGGCGCCCTGCGGGTGATGGGGCCGCCGCACGATATCGCGGAGCGGGTACGCACCGGCGATGTCGCGGTCGATCTGCAACGCCCCATCGATATCCAATTCTTCTATCTGGCAACCGATCTCGGCGGATCGGCGTGCACGCTGGCGCTGC
The DNA here is from genome assembly GCF_001612845.1 of Nocardia elegans NBRC 108235. Classification (GTDB taxonomy): domain Bacteria; phylum Actinomycetota; class Actinomycetes; order Mycobacteriales; family Mycobacteriaceae; genus Nocardia; species Nocardia nova. Next base: position 22,129 of record NZ_BDBF01000043.1, read on the forward strand.
GCGGCCTGCCCTCCATCGCCACCGGTCTGATCACGGCGCAACTGGTGTTGCCCGGCACCTTCGCGCCGTATCTACTCGGGGCCGTCAGTGTCGTTGCGGCCGTGACGCTCTCACTGCTGCTGTTGTTCTCGGTGAGCCTGCTGGGATTCTGGCTGATCGAGACGCGCGGGGTCAGAATGCTCTACCAGATCCTGTCCACGTTCCTCGCCGGTCTCTACGTACCCATCCACCTGTTTCCGGCGCCGTTGGCCGCTGCCGCACGGATGACCCCGTTTCCCTGGCTGCTCCAGGGCCCGGTCGACGTGATGTCCGGTCGCGCCACGGGTTCGGCGGCCTGGGCGGTGATCGGCATGCAGGTGCTGTGGATCGTGATCGCGATCGGCATCGGCCGGGCTCTGATCGCGGCAGGCCGGCGCAAACTGGAGGTGCAGGGTGGCTGAGCTCGCACCGTACGGCAACAGGCTCACACCCTATGTGGCCGTGCTGCGCTCGCGGATGCGCTCGCAGCGCGCCTATCCGCTGTCGTTCGCCACCGACCTGTTCTCCTCCCTGCTGATCGGCGTGGTCGAATTCGCCGAGATGTGGCTGATCTACCACAACGTCACGGCCTTGGGCGGGCTGAACTCGACCCAGATGCTGCTGCTGTTCGGCCTGTCCAACCTGAGCTTCGCGCTCGCGCAGATCGCCGTCGGTCACACCGACACCCTGGCGACCTACATTCGGCTGGGCACCCTCGACGCCTTCCATCTGCGACCCCAGCCCCTGCTGCTCCAGCTGATCACCAGCGATGTGTCGCTGCGGCGTCTGTCGCGGGCCACCGTCGCGGCGGTGGTCCTGACGGCCGGGCTGATCGGCAACAATATCGAGTGGAGCCCAACGCATATCGCGCTCGCGGTGAGCAGCGTAGTGAGCGGGATCGCCATCTTCGCCGGACTGTTCGTCTGCGCCGCGGGCCTGCAATTCCACCTGGTGGACGGCTCGGAACTCACCAACAGCTTCACCTACGGCGGATCCTTCGCCGCCCAGCAGCCGAGTTCGGTGTTCTCCGGACCGCTGCGGGCGCTGTTCGGATTCGCGATCCCGGTGTCGTTCGTCGCCTATCTGCCCACGATCGCCCTGCTCGGCCTGCCCGGACCGCGGTGGCTGCCCGCCGAGCTCGCCTGGTTCGGACCGCTTGCGGCACTGTGGGTTTGGATAATGGCCTCGACGCTGTGGCGCATCGGGGTACGCCACTATCAGGGAGGGGGCGGATGAACACCGTCGAAGTATCGGAACTGACCAGACAATTCGTGCTCCGGCGCAGTGCGCGGGGCCGCCGCAGACGCGTGCGCGAGGTGCTGACCGCCGTGGATTCGATGAGCTTTCGCATCGAATCCGGTTCGGCGGTCGGCTATATCGGCGCCAACGGAGCCGGCAAATCCACCACGATCAAGATGCTCACCGGCATCCTGGTGCCGACTTCGGGAACGGTGCGCACCTGCGGACTGGATCCGGTGCGCCGGCGGCGCGAACTGGCCGGCCGGATCGGCGTGGTGTTCGGACAGCGGTCACAGCTGTGGTGGGATCTGCCGCTGCGCGAATCGTTCACCATCCTGGCCGCGATCCATCGCCTGGAACCGGCCGCGGCCCGCCGCCGCACGGACGAACTCGTCGAACAACTCGAGATGGCGCACACCCTCGACACCCCGGTCCGTCAGCTCTCCCTCGGTCAGCGCATGCGCGCCGAAATCGCCGCGGCGCTGCTGCATCGCCCGGAGCTGCTGATTCTCGACGAGCCGACCATCGGACTGGACGTACTGTCCAAACAGCGGCTGCGGGAGTTCCTGCGCCGGGAACGGGTGGACAGCGGCACCACCCTGCTGCTCACCACCCACGATATGGGCGATATCGAGCGCCTCTGTGAACGGGTGCTGGTGGTCGACCACGGCCGTCTCGCCTACGACGGCACGCTGCCGGGACTGGCGCGCACCGTCGGCGCGCGGCGCGTCCTGGTCGTCGATCTGGCCCGGCCCAGCGACGATCTCACCGACCTCGCGGGAGCGACACTGCTGGCGGCCGAAGCCGACGGCATGCGGCAGCGGCTGGCGTTCGACCCCGAAATCACTACCGCCGCCCAGCTTCTCGCCGCCATCTCGAACCGGGTCGAGGTGCGCGACCTGTCCATCGAGGAACCCGATATCGAGGATGTGGTGCGCCGCATCTACTCCGCCGGAGACGGCACCGCCCCGGCGCCGTCGGACGCCGGGACGGTTGCCCGGGGCGCGATCCCCGGGGACGAGGCGGAATCAGCCGCCGAACGACCCGGTGAACAGGGTGTTCAGAACGCCGCTGAGGGCGGCGCTGCCGGTGTCGAGAAGGCCGTTCAGCGCGGCGCTACCGGTGTCGATGATGACCGGAATCATGCTTCTACCTCTCTCTAGGGGGCATAGGCCGTCGATGCCCGTGCCGGGCGATCGACCAGACCCACCCTGCTGGCCGGAACTTAATCGCCGCTGGCCGGTAGCTGAGAGGGACGTAAGAGCCGCTGTGTGGAGTGTCTCCGTAACGAAAACGATTGCGGTGTCGATGGGAAATCGACTCTAGCGCTTGTCGTCTGGGCGATTGCTGTCCGACGAGTACAAGCTGACCTCACCGCCCTCGCCGAGAAATGCGTTGACCAGCATGATCCGCTCGGCCTGCATGGCGTCGGCGTCCGGTGCGGCGGTGGTGATCGAAATCTGCGGAATGGCAGCCCAGTTCACGACATAACGCTCGGGCGGACCTTCCGCGCCGGAGACGTGCGCGAGGCGAAAGACCGAGACTGTCCGGCGTTCCATCAGATCTCGCACCACCTCGGCGATTCGCTCGGGATCTTCGAGAGCGAACAGGAAGCCGAAGGTCAGCTCCGGCGAAGAGACATAGGCGGGCACAAATCCTCAGGCTAGCCACCCATGACCGGTCGCGCAGGCGCCGCGCCGCCGATGGTGGATCTTCGCGATCATGTGATCCCGGCGTGATGCGTATAACGATTGTCCGGCACCTTGGGTGTTCCGCGCGTCAACCGTTGCATGCCAAGTCAGGACACGCTTTCCTGAATATGTCCCCGCATTCGGACACGTCTTTCGCATCGTCGCGGATATCCCGGTTCGTACACCCGTGAGCAGTGCGACCGAACAGCCGGCGTCCGATTCCGCGGGACTACGCCGGAGCCGAGGGGAGCCCCTCCCCGAAAACCTCCTCGGCCCTGGCGTAACCAGATTCCGACCGCTGAGACGAGGGTGGGAGACGATGGCGACCGCATACGCCGGTGACAACGACGCGACCGGCGCACTTCCGTCGGTATCCGCACTACTGCGCGCATTCCGGTCCACGACGCCACCGCCCGGCGACCATCCGGTGCTGGAGGCGGCCCGGCAGCTGGTCCACTGCCACGAACTACGCCGGCACGCCTACCGGGAGGCGCAGGCGCCGAAGGCGTCGAGCGCGCGCGTGGCCGGTGCCAGCCGCCTGGTCGACCACATCGATCGCGAACGGACTCGGCTGGTCGACTGTATCGACGTCTGGGTGGCCGACAACATCGCGCACCGCGAGGGCGCGTCGCTGCATACCGAAACCCTGGGTGCGGTCATCGACCGGATGGCCGGAAAATGGGTCGCCGCCCATCATGCGCTCGGACTGCCCGCCTCGAACCATCCGACGGACGAACTCCCCGCCTCCACGCCGGACGGCGAGGCACACCTGCACTGGGTGCGCCTCGCCGAACTGGCCGACGGCTACAAGGATCTGATCACCGATATCGCCGAACACCGGCGTCGGCTGCCGGTGTTCTGACTCCGCTCAGTGCTTCGGATCGACGATTTCCACATCGGCATCGATGATGGGCTGCGCCGCATTCACATTCGCCGCCGAGTCGGGCTCGTCGATCAACACATCCGGCTCGTCGCGACCGGTGTTCACCCCGGCCGCCGCCTCCCGATCACGGTGCGCCGCGGCCGCGGCCTCCCGCATTTCGATGGCGTCGGTGATCCAGTCACCGATTTCACGCGTCACTTCCGAGACCGTTCCGGTAATGATCGTTGCAATATTGCCGACGTGTCGCGCCCCGGAGGATGTCAGCTCCTGGATCAGATCCTTGTTGCTCTCGAATTTTCCGATCATCTACCCGCCCACCTCGCTCGGCTCGACCTGCCGCTCTCGCATCACGATAACACCAGGCTGCGAGCCTTTCCCGACGATGGCCGGGGGAAGGGCGAGCGTGCAGATCTTGAGCCAGACCGAGCCGACCTGTTTGCTGAGCCGGCCGGTGTTGTAGGGCAGGCCGTATTTCTCGCACAGTGCGCGTACCTCGGGTGCGATCTCCGGATAGCGGTTGGCCGGCAGATCCGGGAACAGGTGGTGTTCGATCTGGTGGGACAAGTTGCCCGACAGGATGTGGAACAGTTTGCTGCCGCTGATGTTGGCCGAGCCGAGCATCTGCCGCACGTACCACTCGCCGCGCGTCTCGTTCTCGGTCTCCTCTTCGGTGAACGTCTGTACGCCCGACGGGAAGTGTCCGCAGAAGATGATCGAGTACGCCCAGACGTTGCGCACCAGGTTGGCGGTCACGTTGCCGGCCAGGGTGGAGACGAACAGCGGGCCGCTCAGCAGCGGAAAGACGATGTAGTCCTTGAGCACCTGCCGGCCCGCCTTGCGGATCTGCCCCTTGGCCAGGCGCTTGATATCCGACCACTTCCGCTTGCCCTTGACGATGTTGTCGGCCTCGAGGTCGTGCAGCATCACGCCCCATTCGAACAACAGCATCAGCGCCAGCGCGTACACCGGGTTGCCCAGGTAGTACGGGTTCCACTGCTGGCCCTCGTCGATGCGCAGCACGCCGTAGCCGATGTCGCGGTCCCGACCGTGGATGTTGGTGTAGGTGTGGTGCATGTAGTTGTGCGAATGCTTCCACTGATCGGCCGGGCACACCGTATCCCATTCGAACACACGCGAATTCAGGCCGGGCTCGCGCATCCAGTCCCACTGGCCGTGCATGACGTTGTGGCCGATCTCCATATTGTCCAGAATCTTGGACAGGCTCAGCGCCGCCACCCCGGCCAGCCAGAACGGCGGCAGGAAGCCCAGGTACATCAGTCCGCGCCCGGCGATCTCGAACCCGCGCTGCGCCTTGATGATCGAGTAGATGTATTCGCGGTCGCGCTCCCCCAGATCGGCGGTGATGCGGTCGCGCAGCGCGTCCAGCTCCCGGCCGATCTCGGCGACCTGTTCGGGCGAAAGGACCAGCGGTCCGTTCTCGGTTTCGGTGAGTATGGTCATGACGGTTCTCCCCTTTCAGATTTCGATGTCGACGTCGCCGACCGCGGCGCTGACGCACAGCTGGATCGGCTGGTCGGGATCGCTGTCCACTTCGCCACTGCGCAGATTGCGGGTGCAGCCGGACCGCTTGACCGCCGTGCAGGAGAAGCAGATACCCATCCGGCACCCGAACTCCGGCGTCAATCCGGCCGATTCGGCCTGTTCGAGCAGGCTCGCACCGGTGTTCTCCGACTGCTTGCCGCTCACCGAGAAGGTGGTGATGCCCTCGACGTCGGTGGTGTCGGCCGGCGTGGCGGTGAGGACGAATTCCTCACTGTGCAGCCGGTCGTCGAGACCCTCGGCCTGATAGATGCGGCGCACGGACTCCATCAGCGGCGGCGGGCCGCAGACGTAGGTCTGAGCGGTCGCGAAGAACGGCGCGATGCGCGACAGTTCGTCGTAGTCGAGGAACTTCGCGCCGGGCACGGTCGCGCAGTTCCACGGTGCGCCGTCCAGCCGCTCGGACCGGGCCAGTTCCGGATAACCCAGCACGATGTCGACGTTGTCGTGGCGGCGGGCGATATCGGCGAGCAGGTCCCGGTGCGGCACCTCCTGGGGTGAGCGGGCGTAGTGCAGGAACACCACGTCACCGCGGTACCCCTCGGCCACCAGCGTGGACAGCATCGACAGCACCGGTGTGATGCCGCTGCCTCCGCTGATCAGCACCACCTTGTCCGGTCGCCGCTCCGGCAGCCGGAACACACCGGACGCGGGCGCCAGGTCCACGACCATTCCCCGCTTCGCGTGCCGGTGCAGATACTGCGACACCAGCCCCTCCGGATGCGCCTTCACGGTCAGCGTGAGGGTGCGGCGCGGGCCGGCTTCGGCATCGATCGGCGAATAGCAGCGGGTGTGCTTCACTCCGTCGATCAGCACGCCCACCTGCACGAACTGACCTGCCTCGTGCCCGGCCCACTGCCGGGTCGGACGGAGTGTGAGGGTCACCGAACCGGGCACCGACCGATCCACGCCGATGATCTCGGCCCGCATATCGCGCAGCGTCAGTGTCGGTCGCACCAACTCCAGATACCGGTCGAGCGGGTGCGGCGAGGTCAGTGTCTGGACCAGATCGAGCAGTCCCACCATGCGGTTCTCCCCAGCCTTCGTCTGTTGATCGCGTGCACCTATTTCGGTGCACATCTGTACACTGAACTAGTGTGCCTTGCGGTACCGCAATAGTTCAACCTGCATCTGATGTGACCGATGCAACATCTCCATGAATGGACCAATCGTGAACGGATGTATGCTCAGCGAGATGAGCGAGCAGGCCGAAACCCGAGTCGAGCGCAAGGAGCGCACGCGGCGAGCGCTGCTGGACGGCACCCTGACCCTGGCTGCCGAGCGCGGATTCGCGGCGCTGAGCCTGCGTGAGATAGCCCGCTCGGCCGGGATCGTGCCCACCGCCTTCTATCGCCACTTCGATTCCCTCGACGAATTGGGAACCGCCCTGGTCGACGAGGGCGTGCGACAGTTGCGCCTGGCGCTGCGGCACTTGCGCCGCACCCCGGACGCACGCCTGGCCGAAACGGTGCGATTCGTGTTCGCTCAGATCGCCGGCCGCGAGGACCTCTACGGCTTCCTCATCCGCGAACGCCACGGGGGCGCACCGGCACTACGCTCCGCGATAGCCTCCGAAATGCAGTTGATCACAAGGGAATTGGTGGTCGACATGTCGCGGATTCCGGCGCTGGACGCATGGCCGACCGATGATCTGGAATTGGCCGCCGACCTGATCGTCTCCACCGTCGCCGACCATATCGCCGACTTCGTCGCCGCCCCGTTGCGCGACCGCCCGCAACTCGTCGATCGCACCGTCGGCCAGGTGCGGATGATCGCCCTGGGCATGGCCGCCTGGAAACCGCATACCGCCTGAGCGCCCCTCGGACAGAAGGACGCCCCGCGGACCTCGCGGTCGCGCGAGGCGCCCTTCCCGTATCCGAGATAGTGCAGAGCACCGCGGGTGATGATACAGAAAACCGCACGTCCTCACAGGATTCTCGCAGTTCCGGCCCCCCTGGCCGGGAATATGCACCACGTTGCATAGTACAGCGGGTATCGGTTAACCTCACCGCATGGCCCTCGAACACGCACTGCTGGTATCGCTGAGCGAGCGGGCCGGTTCGGGGTACGAACTGGCGCGCCGATTCGACAAATCGATCGGATTCTTCTGGAGCGCAACGCATCAGCAGATCTACCGGGTGCTCAAGCGCATGGAGGAACGCGGCTGGGTCACCGGCGAGGCGATCGCTCAGGACGGGCGGCCCGACAAGAAGGTCTACACCGTCAGCGCCGCCGGAGATGCCGAACTGGCGCGCTGGATTGCGGAGCCGACCGACGATATCGGCCCGCTGCGCAGCGAATTGGGCGTGAAGATCCGCGCCGCCGCACACGGCGATCCGGACGCGTTGCGCGCCGAGGTCGAACGTCATCGCGATCACCACGCCCAGCGGCTGGAGCTGTACCGCCTCATCGAGAAGAAGGACTTTCCCGCCCCGGACCGGCTCACCGGCACCGCCCTGTACCAGTACCTGGTGCTGCGTGGCGGTATCCGGGTCGAGGTCGGCTTCGTCGAATGGTGCGACGAGGTACTGGCCGGTCTGCGGGGTGTGTCGCGCTCGTCGTCGCCTGATCCGGAAGCCTCAGCCCCGCAACCGGATTCCGTTTCCGAAAGGTAATCCCATGACCGCGAATTCCGATTCGCCGCATTCGTATCCGCATCTGTTCGAGCCGCTCGACCTGGGCCACACCACCCTGCGCAATCGGGTGGTCATGGGTTCGATGCACACCGGCCTGGAAGATCGCGCCTGGGATACCAACCGGCTGGCCGCCTATTTCGCCGAGCGCGCTCGCGGCGGCGTGGGCCTGATCATCACCGGCGGCTACGCCCCCAATCGCGAGGGCTGGCTGCTGCCATTGGGCGCCAAACTCACCAACAAGACCGAGGCCTACCGGCATCGCGCGATCACCAAGGCCGTGCACGCCGAGGGCGGCAAGATCGCCCTGCAGATTCTGCACGCCGGTCGCTATGCCTATGTGCCGTTCAGTGTTTCGGCTTCCTCGATCAAGGCGCCGATCAACCCGTTCCGCCCTCGCAAACTCTCCGACAAGGGTGTCGAGCGCACCGTCGAGGACTACGTGCGGTGTGCGCGGCTGGCGAAGTTCGCCGGATACGACGGTGTCGAGATCATGGGTGGCGAGGGATATCTGATCAACCAGTTCCTCGCGCCGCGCACCAACAAGCGCACCGATCGCTGGGGCGGGTCGGCGGAGAACCGGCGGCGGTTTCCGTTGGAGATCGTGCGCCGGATCCGGGCCGCGGTCGGCGCGGACTTCGTCATCGTGTTCCGGCTGTCGATGGCGGAATTCGTCGAACACGGCCAGACCGAGCCCGAAATACTGGCGCTGGCAACAGAATTGGAGACAGCGGGCGTCAGCATCATCAACACCGACATCGGCTGGCACGAGGCACGGGTGCCGACGATCGTCACCTCGGTGCCGCGCGCGGCCTTCGTCGAATTCACCGCGAAAATCACCGCGCGCGTGAATATTCCGGTCTGCGCCTCGAACCGGATCAACATGCCCGAGACCGCGGAGGAGATCCTCACCCGTGGCGACGCCGATCTGGTGTCGCTGGCCCGGCCGCTGCTGGCCGACCCGGAGTGGGCCGCCAAAGCCCGCGCCGCCCGCGACGACGAGATCAACACCTGTATCGCCTGCAACCAGGCCTGTCTGGACCACGCCTTCGTCCACAAGACCGTGTCATGCCTGCTGAATCCGCGGGCCGGCCACGAAACCGAACTGCGTCTGCTGCCCACCCGGCGGATGCAGCGCATCGCGGTCGTGGGCGCGGGGCCGGCGGGACTGTCGGCGGCGGTGAACCTGGCCGAACGCGGACACAAGGTGGATCTGTTCGAATCCGACGACAAGATCGGCGGACAGTTCGATATCGCGCGGCGGATTCCGGGCAAGGAGGAATTCAACGAGACGATCCGGTACTTCACCCGCAAGCTGGAACTCGCCGGGGTGCGGGTATTCCTGAACCGCCGGGTGAGCGCCGGTGAGTTGATCGAAGGCCGCTACGACCACGTGGTGCTCGCCACCGGCGTGCGCCCGCGTATCCCGAACATTCCGGGTATCGACCATCCGAAGGTGCTCACCTACGCCGAACTCGTGCGCGAGGAGAAGCCGGTCGGTAAGAAGGTCGCGGTGATCGGGGCGGGCGGAATCGGTTACGACGTCAGCGAATTCCTCACCGTCGAGGGGCATCCGGCGCGCAAGCTCGACGAATGGAAACAGGAGTGGGGTGTCACCGCCGACGATCCGGAGGCCCCGGGGCAGCTGACCGTCGCGCGTCCCTCGCCCGCGCCCCGCGATGTCGTACTGCTGCAACGGAAGTCGACTCCGTTCGGCAAGAGCCTGGGCAAGACCACTGGCTGGGTACATCGTGCGGCGGTGAAGGCGAAGGGCGTCGAGCAGATCGGCGGCGTCAACTACGAACGCATCGACGATCGCGGGTTGCACATCAGTTTCGGTGACAAGCGGAATCGGCCCACCGTCATCGAATGCGACAACGTGATCCTTTGTGCCGGACAGGAATCGGTGCGCGATCTGGTCGAGCCCCTGCGGCAGGCGGCGGTGCGCATCCATCTGATCGGCGGCGCCGATGTGGCAGCCGAACTCGATGCCAAGCGGGCCATCGATCAGGGCACCCGCCTGGCGGCGGCGCTGTAATGGCGATTCTCACCCGGCTGGGCCTGCCCGGCGACGAGAAGTCCTGGGCCGCATTGGGTTTCGCGGTCGAGGACGGGACGATGCGGATCGGGCGGATCTCCTGCACGCTCGGCGTCGGCACCGGCTGGGGATTCGAGGGGATCGAGTCCGACGCGGCGACACTGGGTGTGCCGGAGCTGCTGCGCGACGTCGAGACCGAGACGGACCATCCCAACGGGGTGACCTTCGTCGACCACGTCGTCTACTGGGTGCCGGATCTGGACGAATCCGTGACCGCGCTGAACGCCGTGCTGGGGATCGGCCCGCGACGGCGCTTCCACCCGCGCGGTCCGGACGGCCCCGAAATGGCGTTCTATCGGGTCGGCGAGGCGTTCCTGGAGGTCGTTGCCGCCCCGACGAAGCGGCCCGCGCTGGTCGGCGTCGCCTTCGGCACTCCGGATCTCGATGCCACGGTGACGGCGGTGCGTGCGGCCGGTGGCCCGGTCGGGGATCCGAAGCCGGCGGTGCAGGGTGGACGGATCGCCGGGGTGTGGCACGGGCATATCGACTGGGGGGTCGCCTTCCTGGAGCCCAAGCGCCGCGGCGAGGGGAAGTCCGGCGCCGCGGATGAGGGCACCCGGTAGGCTCGGCGACCGTGAGCTTGCCTGCACCCACCGCCGACAATCGTGCCGTCGTCACCGGAGCGTCCTCCGGGATCGGAACCGCTCTGGCCGAGGAGCTCGCCAAACGCGGCTATTCGGTCATCCTGGTCGCCCGGCGCGGCGACCTGCTCGCCGAGCTGGCACAGCGGCTGACCGACACCTACGGGGTGACCGCCGAGGTTCGCGCGGTGGACCTGTCCGATCGCGAACAGCGCGCACCGCTGGTGGCCGAGCTGGCCGGCCGGGAGATCGCCATCCTGTGCAACAACGCCGGTGTCGCCACCTTCGGCGCCGTCGCCGACCTGGACGCCGACGTCGAGCGCTCGGTGATGGAACTGAACGCGGTCGCGGTTCACGATCTGACCCTGGCGGTGCTGCCCGGCATGCTCGCCCGCGGCGGCGGCATCCTCATCACCGGTTCGGCGGCCGGGAACATGGCCATCCCCAACAACGCCACATATGCCGCGACCAAGGCCTTCACCAACACCTTCTCCGAATCGCTGCGCGGCGAGCTGACCGGCAGCGGCGTGCATGTCACGCTGCTGGCGCCGGGCCCGGTGCGCACGGACAATCCCGACCAGGAAGAGGTCGGCAGCAAGATCCCGGACTTCATCTGGGTGTCGGCCGCCTACACCGCGAAAATTTCCATCGACGCCTTGGCGCGCAACAAGATGCGCGTCGTTCCCGGCCTGATCAGCAAGGGTATGAGCGTCGCCGGCCAGTACGCGCCGCGGGCGCTCACCGCGCCCATCGTCGGCTCGTTCTACAAGAAGCTGGCCGGCTGATCCGCAGGGTGTCAGGGCGGCGTCAAGATCGCGGCGCCGCTGGTCAAGACGGCGTATCGAGACGGTTCCGGCACCATTGCGCGGCGTAGTCCTGAGAGTGACCCCCGCAGTCGAGGAGGAAAGCGGGGAACCACAGGAGACACGCCGTGACGCTGCTCGAGATGTTCCCGTCCTTACGTTCGGGGATGGCATCCCCGCGATTGGACACCACCGTGTGGCCGTGCCGGACGCACTACGACGAACTGGGCCGCATCACCGTCGACGGGGTCGCCCTCGACGATGTCGCCGACCGCTACGGCACACCGACCTATGTGATCGGTGAGAGCGAGATCCGCACCCGCTGCCGGTCGTACCGCAAACACTTCCCCGATGCCGAAATCGTCTACGCCGCAAAGGCTCTGCTGACTCGGACGATCGCGGCGCTGGTGGCCGAGGAGGGTCTCGGCATCGATGTGTGCTCGGCCGGCGAACTGGCGATCGCCCTGTCGGCCGGGGTGGACCCGCGGCGGATCATCCTGCACGGCAGCGGGAAACCGTTCGCCGAACTGGAATACGCGGTCGGCGTCGGCGTGGGACGGATCGTGATCGACTCGCTCACCGAGGTGAGTCTGCTGGGCACGGTGGTCACAAGGCCGCAGCAGGTTCTGCTGCGCCTGACACCCGATATCGACGTGCACGGACATCCGGCCGTCCGCACGGGGGTCAGCGATCAGAAATTCGGCTTCGGCCTGCACGACGAGACCACCGAGGAGGCGATCCGGACGATCATCGACCATCCCCTGCTCGACCTGCGCGGTTTCCACTGCCACCTCGGCTCGCAGATCCACAACCCCGACCATTACGGGGAAGCGGTGCGACGGCTCGTCGCGCGGATGGCCGAGGTCCGGCACGACTACGGCGTCGTGCTGACCCAGCTCGATCTGGGCGGCGGGCATGCGGTGGCCTATCGCACCGGCGACGCGGAACTGAATCTCTCGGAGCTGGCCGACATCATCGACGACGCCCTGGACGCGGCGTGCGCGCGAAATCGCTTCCCCCGCCCGGTGATCGCGATGGAACCGGGCCGCGGCATCGTCGCTCGCGCCGGCGTGACGATCTATCGCGTCACCGCGATCAAGCATGTGCCGGGCGGACGAACGTTCGTGATCGTGGACGGCGGAATGAACGACAATCCACGGGTCGCCCTCTACGGGGCGCGCTACGACGCGGTGGTGGCGGGCCGGCATCCCACCGGACCGACCGTCACCGCCACCGTGGCCGGACGCTACTGCGAAGCCGGTGACGTCCTCGCCGCCGATATCCGGTTACCCGCGGATCTGCGCGTCGGTGAGTTGCTGGCGATTCCGTGCACCGGCGCCTACCACCACAGCCTGGCCTCGGCCTACAACGGCGTCGGGCGGCCGCCGATCGTCGCGCTCCGTCACGGCCGGATGCGAGAGCTGGTGCGCCGCGAGACCGTGGCGGATCTGCTGCTGCGCGATCTCGGTTGAGTGGCACCTCCGCGCGCGGGCCGGTGACGCCTGCCCGGCGTCCGGGGGCGCTCAGCGTTTGCGGGTGCCGAAAAGGCCGCGGCTGATCTCGCGGCCCGCGGCCGAGGCCGCCGAACGCAGGAAACTCTTCACCGCCGGATTGCTCATGATCCGTTCCGCCGCCGAGACGTCCGGCTCCGGTGCACGCCTGCCGGAGCCCTGCGGCACCGCCTGCGGTTCCGGTTCGGCCGCAACCACTTTCGCGGCCAGCATCTCGTAGGCCGATTCCCGGTCCACGGTCCGACCGTACTTCTCGAACAGCGGGCTCGACTGTGCGCGCGAGCGGATACCGTCCTCGCCGATGGTGTTCATCAGCGACCGCGGCGGGCGCAGCCGGGTCCAGGCCACCGGCGTCGGCGCGCCCTGTTCGGACAACACCGTCACGATCGCCTCACCGATCCCCAGAGTGGTGAGGGCGTTCTCGAGGTCGTAGGCCGCGGTCTTCGGATAGGTGCGCACCGTCTTCGACAACGCCTTCTGGTCGTCGGGGGTGAACGCGCGCAGCGCGTGCTGGATCCGCGCACCCAGTTGCGACAGCACCGCGTTGGGCACGTCGGTGGGCAACTGCGTGCAGAAGAACACGCCGACCCCCTTGGAGCGGATCAGTTTCACCGTCTGCTCGACCTGCTCCAGGAACGCCTTGGACGCGTCGGCGAACAGCAGATGCGCCTCGTCGAAGATGAACACCAGCTTCGGCTTGTCGACATCGCCGACCTCGGGCAGGGTCTGGAACAGATCGGCCAGCACCCACATCAGGAAGGTGGAGAACAGCACCGGCCGCGCCGCCTGCGATCCGAGTTCGAACAGCGTGATCACGCCCTGGCCGCCGGCGGTCCGCAACAGATCGGCGGGGTCGAGTTCGGGCTCACCGAAGAAGGTGTCGCCGCCGTCGGCCTCCAGATTCACCAGCGCACGCAGGATCACCCCGGCCGTCGCGGCCGACACCCCGCCGATCCCCTTCAGATCCTCCTTGCCCTCCGGACTGGTCAGGTGCTGGATCACCGAGCGCAGATCCTTCAGATCCAGCAGCGCCAGCCCCCGGGTGTCGGCCCAGTGGAAGATCAGGCCGAGAGTGGATTCCTGAGTGTCGTTGAGCCCCAGCACTTTACTGAGCAGCACCGGGCCGAACGAGGTGATGGTCGCGCGTATCGGGACGCCGATTCCCTCGGTGCCGAGGGAGACGAATTCGGTCGGGAATCCGTGCGGCGCCCAGTCGGTATCGCCGGTCTGGGCGGCACGGGCGGCGAGCTTGTCGTTCGATTCGCCCTGCTGCGCCAGCCCCGACAGATCACCCTTCACATCGGCGAGCACCACCGGCACACCCGCCGCGGACAGCTGTTCGGCGATGCCCTGCAGGGTCTTGGTCTTCCCGGTTCCGGTGGCGCCGGCGACGAGCCCGTGGCGGTTCAACGTTCGCATCGGAATCCGGACCCGCGCGGCCGGATCGACCTCCCCGCCGACGACTACCGCGCCCAGTTCCAGCGCGGCACCCTCGAAGGCGTAACCCGCCGCGATCTGCTGGGCGGCCGAATCCGTCTCGGCGGCAGCCATTTTCGGCTCCGTCACTTGCTCCGCGGCGGCTTCGGCCTCGGCCGCCTCCGCCGCGGCCGCCGCCTCGGCCGCGACCCGGGCCGCTTCCTCGGCCGCCTTGCGCGCCGCCGCCGCCTTCGCCGCCTTGTCCTCGGAACTGGTCATCGCCGATCCTCCGTCGCCCTGCCCACCGCTGCCGACACCACTGGAATCACGCATATACCTGGGCAAACTGTAGCGGGAGGTTTGCCGGAAAGCGGCCGCAACGGGCCGGACGGCACGCATCCGGTGCGGTCGGTCCGATTCGCACCGTCCGCGCACTAAGGTTGCCGGAGTGTCCGACAAACTGATGGTGTGGATGGATTGCGAGATGACCGGCCTGCGCCTGGACAGCGACAAGCTGATCGAGGTGGCCGCGCTCGTAACCGATAGCGATCTCAATATCCTCGGCGACGGCGTCGATATCGTCATCCACGCCGACGACGACGCGTTGGCGGCGATGCCGCCGGTGGTGCAGGAGATGCACGCCAAATCCGGCCTGACCGACGAGGTGCGACGGTCCACGGTCACCATGGAGGAGGCGCAACAGCGGGTTCTCGACTACGTGCGCAAGTGGGTTCCCACTCCCGGCACCGTGCCGCTCGCCGGCAACTCCATCGCCACCGACCGCGGCTTCATCGCCCGGGACATGCCCGAACTCGACGCCCACCTGCACTACCGGATGATCGACGTGAGCTCGATCAAGGAGCTGTGCCGGCGCTGGTATCCGCGCATCTACTTCGGTCAGCCGGAGAAGGGCCTGGCCCACCGCGCCCTCGCCGATATCGAGGAATCCATCCGGGAGCTCCGGTATTACCGCCGGACCGCGTTCGTGCCCGCCCCCGGCCCCTCGAGCGCCGAGATCGCCGAGATCGCCGCGCAGGTCAGCGCCGGTTCGACCGGCACCCAGCCACCCGCCGCACCCGCCGATTAGGTTTCCCGGCGGTCTTCGCGCTACCATCTAGCGCGCCGGTTGTTACCGGCAATGGTGACCGTAGTTCAGTTGGTAGAGCACCAGGTTGTGATCCTGGCTGTCGCGGGTTCGAGTCCCGTCGGTCACCCTGCAAGGGCCGGGCCTCCGCAGGGAGGTCCGGCCCTTTTCGTCAGCGTCGTCCCCGTCCCTACCTTCGCGGTGCGCGGGCGACGCGTCCCTGATCTGCCAGCACCCCGTGCAGCACCCGAGCCGGGGGGACGGCCTCTCCGTTCAGCACGACATCGGTGAACGCCTCACTCAGCGCCGCGGCCGGATCGAACCTGTCGCCCTGGAAACTGCGACCGCTCAGCTGTGCGCGCCACCGCCGGAAGCCCGCGACCACGCGCCCGAGCGAGCCCCGGTCAGCCGTGTCCGGACGCGAGAGATAGGTGGCCACCAAAGCTCGATGGGCCACGCTACGGGCAGCGAAGCCGCCTGCCACATCCAAAGCACCACCCAGTTCCCGCACAATCGACGAGTACACCGGTCGTTGCCCGGATCCCGGCGCGAGCATGCCCAGCCGTTCGGCGGCGGCCACGGTCCGCTCCAGCCCGCCGGGATCGACCGCGGCCCGAGCCGCGAGCACGATCCGCACGGTATACGGGGCGGGACCGTCCGCGTCCCATTCCAACCGCGTCAATTCGCCCTCGGGCAGTTCATCGAGCCCGATTGCCCGCAGATCGATGGCGGGATAGATCGGCAGGACGTCGTGCACGGCGACCGTGAGTTCCCGCAGCACATCATCGGAAACACCGGGAGTTTCGAATCCGAAAGCCTGGACGCCGTGCCGTTCGGCCAGCTCGCGCGCCAACCGGGCCGCCAACGACTCGGCAGGTTTCCCCACCTTCGACGAAGCGGGTTCCCGTTCCGGCCGTTTCGTTCCCCGCGGACCCGAAGCGCGCGGCGGGGAACCCGATTCCGGGGCTGATACCCGCGGGGCAGCCCGGGCCGAGCTCGGCGTCGACCAGGGAGTGCGCGACGATGCCGACGTGCGCGCCGCATCGCCAGCGGCTCTCCCACCCGCCTCCGCCGTCGACGCAATACGGACACCGGCATCGACGTCGCGTCGTGGCGCCGCCTGCCAGGGCGTCGACGCCGCGGCCGCGGTTTTCCGGACGTCGCTGGGGTTCGCGGAATTCCGGGCCGAGGATGCCGCGGCCGGCGGCGTCCCCGTCGGATTGCCCCCGGTACGCGGATCCTCGCTCGACGGTTTCCGGGTGCCCGATGCGGCACGGGAAGGTGGTTGTGCGCCGGAGGACACCGGCGTTTGCTGCGCGCCGGATCCGCCCCCGCCACCGGGTGGGGAGACCCGGGGCGTGGCCGGCGGCTTCCCTGTCTCGACGGCGGACGGCCCGGGCGCAAGCGCCGAGGAAGGCAACGGTTGCGCCGGCGGAGTGACACTCGGCGTCGCCTCCCGCCGCGACGGCTCGATTCCGGGCATCCGGTCGCCGACCTGCTGCCCCAGTGCCCGGTCCTGGTCCTCCAAGTTGGTCACCAACTGACGCAGGTCGGGTCCGGCCTGCTGGAGCACCTTCACGAGGTCGCTCAGATCCAACATCGACCGTTGTTGTTCTGGCAAATAAGAATTCGCGAACGACTTCCCGGCATCGTCGTCCCCCCACGGCGCGCCCTCGGCCGCCAGCGCGTGGCGTAACCGCTCCACGGCGGCATGGACATCGGATCCGATTCGATCGAATTCCGGCGCCAACGCGTGGAGCTGGTCGAGGTCGGCCCAGAACTGATCGCCCATCGATAGTTCCTCCCGCGTCTATTTCACCGCTCCACAACGATCATCCCCATCATTGGGAATAGCGGCTGGTAGACGATCGGCAACTCCTTGACCTACCTAGATGATTGGACGAATCGAAGGGTCGCTGCGGATGCCTGATGCGAGCCACATGTTGACCGAGGTTCCCGCGTTCCTGCGTGACCTCGTTCTCGGGCACTGGCCGGCCACCTTGGTCGACCCGATGCGCCGCTGCGGTGACGCCCATTTCGACCTGTGCAAGGCGCTGACCGTTGCCGCTGACGACTATTGCGCGATGGCCACGGAAGCCGAGGCGTCGATCGAGGGCGCGATTCGATCCGGTTTGGCCGAGCGGCACCGCGCGGTGGCCGCGGTGCTGCGCAACCAGGCTGCGCTTCACCACAGCCTGGGGATGCAATTTCACAGTACGGCCGACTCGACGTTGTCGACACAGCATCTCCTGATCGTGGCCGGAATCGTGCTCGGCGCCCAGGTCACCTACGACATGCTGCTGTTCTTCCAGGGCGGCGGATTCAAGGCGCTCGCCGACCGGATGGCCGCCGAGGCCGAGATGCGCCTGATTGCGCAGCGCTTCGCGACAGAAGTCGGTCGCGAGGTGGTCGCCGGCGCCGCCCGCCGCGCCGCCCTGCACGGCGCTGTCCATGCCGCGAAGGTCGGTGCCCTCTTCGGCGGCGTTACCAGTGCCGGGGCCCAGGCGTGGGATCTGATGGACGGCAACCGCAAGAGCTTCGATGTGGGGGCATTCCTCGAACAGTCCGCGGGTGGTGCCCTCGGCGGCGTGGTCGGCGCCGAAATCGGCCGGCGCGTGGCACCGCGGCTGATGGGCAACCTCGTCGGTGGGGGAACCCGAAACATCGCCTCGCTCGTCGGCCGCACCATGGTCGTCGGAGGCGTCGGCGGGCTCGGCGGCGGCATCGCCGGCGCAGTGCCCTCTCTGGTGTTGCATCACGAGAACATCCACAGCCTCGGTGACCTCTTCAAAGCCGTTCGCGACTCCGCGATCACCGGTTTCGGCGGTGGCTTCATAGGCGCTGCGTCCGGCGCGCTACGACCGCCGCGACCGGCGAGGCACGAGCCGGTTGCCGGCCGCGGACCGACCGACTTCGGTCCGCGCGTCGAGGCACTCCTGCACTCGGGCAGTCCGGTACGGATCGAACACGTTTCTCTGCGCGGCCGACCGGGGGAGGCGCCGATCACGGCAGAAAAACTCACCTTCGGCGACGGTACTCGGGCATTCCGCGCCGTGGTCGATACCCCGGCGGCCGCACGTCTCACCCGGCTGCACACCACCGGCAGCGGTGAACCTGCCCGGACCCTGCACGTGGTCGGGCGTCATCTGTTCGCCGAGGCGCCCCGAGCCCCTGGGGATTCCGTCGCTCCGGCCCGAAGTCTCGCGAATCGGGAGACCGCACGACAGCAGGCGCATCCGACGGAAGGTCCCGGCCGGGAACCGCCGCGACGAGGCGCTGCCGTTTCGGCGCGTGGCGACCGCCCGCCGGCTCCGATCGACCACAGTGTCCACCCCGGCCGTACGCCCGGCGGCGATCGCGCCACCCCTGAACCGAGAGTGCCGATCGCGGTACGGTACGACGGGCAACCGGTATCGGAGATTCCGGGTCTCGCGCATTCTCGATTCGGCGACGAATCGCGTCACCCGCTCGCCGACCCGTCGCCCGCGCCGCACGCGATGTCGGATCACCAAGTCGGCGACAGCCCCGTGGCCGTGGTCAAGGCCCAGCACGAGGGCGGGATGGGCGAGGACGGACCGCTTCCGGGGAGGGAGCCCACTCCATTCGACGAGTCGGTCGATCAGTTCGTCATTCAGCAGATGATCGGTGGGGGCGACGATATCCCGCCGCCACCACCGCCGGAAGGTTGGAACTTCGAAGAGGGCGACCCGCCGAACGACAACGACCGCGCGCTCGCGGATCACGCCTTCTCCCGGCTCCCGGGTGCCGACGACGGGATCCCCGGGGGTCCCGAGGCGGGGGCACTGCTGCTGCCGATGGATCCATCGGCGTATCGAGACGGCGAGGTCAGCGCCGAGGAGTTCGCCGCGCACGGACGCGCGCAGGCACTCAACAACCTGGCATGGTGGCGGAGTCTGAGCGACGAGTCGATTCCGGATGGTCTGCGTGCCCGCGTTGCGCAGGAACGGTTCGAAGGCTCCGGCTTCGGTCTGAGCAGACTGCAGCGAGCAGTTCTGCGTACCCACCCGGAACTTCTGACGCGGGCGCTGGGAATTCCGGACGATGTGGCAGGTCAGGCATCGCTGCGAGTCCTCAACGCGCGCATGCGAACTCTGATCGCCAAGGCCGAGAGCGGTGTGGGCTTCACCCGCGACGAACTGATGGAATACGCCCGCACACCACAGCTGATCGATGCCATCACGATGGACCCGTCGATGGCGGTGAATATGCGCGACTTCGACCCGGCTACCGGCGAAGCGGCATTCGTCTTCGGCAATGCGGCGACTGCCACCAAACGCGTCTACGTGGTGACACCGATCCACCCCAACCTGTTCACGTCGGACTATCACGCGAACTGGATGACGGCGAAACGGCTCTACGACCGGATGCAGCAGATGCGGCCGGATGCGGATGTGGCCGTCATCGCCTGGGTGCGTGGGCCGGAGAGTGACAATGCCGCGGGCGATGCCCTCCGAGGGCCGCTACTGCGCCGCGACATCGCGGTCGGCAATGCTGTTCACCAGCAGCACAGCGTGGTCGATCCCGATCTGGTCGCCGCAGGAATCGAACTGGATGTGGCCGGCGGCCACGACGTCATCACCTTCGACCATGCCTCCGCGGCCGCGTACGCGGCCGTGGGCGAAGAGGGGCTGCACACCATCTACACGGTCGATCCGAAGGAGGGGCCACCACCGGAGAATCTTCCCAACGACGTGTCGCGCTACACCAGCAACACCAGGAAGAACGAGCCGATCACCGGACTGAACAGCGACAACGGACCGCGGTTGGCAGCTGTCGACGGCACGAGGCACCCTGCCCGCGCGGGATTCGGTGAGCCCAATCCGATGTTGAACGTCATGGCGAAAATCGGTCTGGGCCACGACGTCTCGCGCTACATACCGGAACTGTCCGACCGATTCGGAGCGTTGAAGCCGGACGGAGACCATCATCCGGCGGGCAATCGCACCCTCGCCGAACTCGGCGCCGACGATGTCTTCCCGATTCCCGACGGGCCGCTCGACTGGCAAACGCTCGAGGGCAGTGTCCGCGGCCGCCTGGTGCCGGTCGTCGACGCGGAAGCGGGTCGGCTGAATCCGCTGGACCGGCTCACCGCGGACCTGCGAAACGGTATCGCCCGCGACGACCGCGGCGATGTCGTGCCGGGCGTGGTCGCCGACAGCTATACCGTCGTACTGGACAACGGATACGGCACCTACCGGGTCGAGATGAGCAGGATCGGTGACGAGATCGTCGTCTTCGACCCACTCGTGAGCGGGCCCCTGGAATTGAGCCGGTGGCGCGAACTCCAACTGCATTCCGAGGTCGACAAGGCGTGGGTGATCGCGCATCAGGTGGACGGCGACGGTGTGCTGCGCCCCATCGACGACAATCTGCACGATCGATCGGCCGATCACGACGAGATGCCCAGCCGTCCCATCGGCGAGTACGGGGTCGACGCTCCGCTTGCCGAGCGAGTGCCGGGGAGGCTGACGTTGGCGCGCCATGACGGTCTGGCGTCCTACCTACGAGATGTGACCACCGGCGGGGAAATCGTGCTGGGCCGAAGCGCAGCCGGCGCGACCTTGTTCGAGCACTACGGCAGTGTGTCGCGTAACCACGCCCGGGTCGGGGTGTTCCGGGACGGCCGGGTATGGATCGCCGACAATGGTTCCAGCAGAGGAACTTTCGTCAACGGCGAGCGCCTGACACCCGGCGAGATGCGGGTCATCGGCCCCAACGATATTGTCCAGCTCGGTCATGACTTCCGCACGACGATCAGCTTCCATCCGGAACGTCCGCTGGTGGAACAGCAGGTAGCTGCCGAACCGGACGGTCCGGTCCATCCCGGCGCCGCTCGGCCGCCGGAACCGACGCCGGCGGCCGATCCGCCGCAGCATTTCCTCCGGCTCGGCGACGAGGCTTCGCCCATCCCCTTGTCTCCCGGGGATGTGATCCCACTGGGCCGGGAGGGCGACCCGCGGCTGCCTCCCGGACTGCGCGAGAACGACTATGCCTCCCGCCACCATGCGGAGATCAAAATGGGCGAAGACGGCCGGCTCCTGGTTACCGACACCGATTCCACCAACGGCACCTACATCAATGGGCAACGGATTCCGCCGCGGGAGGAGGTGCCGCTGGAGCCCGGCGATACGCTCCGGATCGGCCGCTTCGAGACGACCGTGCGGGTGGAGAATCCGGAAGCCGAACTGATGGCGATGCCACCGGTCGCCTTCGTTCGTTCCGCGAACAACGACGGCCCCCCACTCCGGCTGGCGCCCGGCGACGAAGTCGTGCTCGGACGCCAAGAAGGACCGCTGCTACCCAGGCTGGCAGTACACAACAGCATCTCGCGGCGACACGCGACCATCGGAATGGACGACGAGGGCCGGTTGTGGATCCGCGACGAAGGGTCCACGTTCGGCACGTTCGTCGACGGTGAACCCATCCCCCCGGGTCAACAGGTTCCGATCGGGGATCGCTCGGTGATCCGCCTGAGTCACGGGTACGAACTCACCGCGCACTCCTCCGAAGTAGTGCACGAACTCCGGCAGCCGGTACACGATGCCGTCGCCGCATGGCCCGAGGTGTTCGCGAAGCCACGGCGACTCGACGAATTGTTGCGCAAAATGCCACTGACGATGTCGTTCGACCACGTGGTGAAGTTGCGCGAATTGTCGTTTCTGCGTAACGGAGTCCTGGCGCCGGACCCAGCACGCGAGAGCCTGGACAACTTCGTGCTGGACCTGTGGCGAAACAGGGAATCGATCGACAGCTGGCAGAACATCGAGGCTCGGGCCCATAGCAGCGATGTCCGCAACGTCTCATACCACCCGCAAGCATTCCTCCGTGAATTGGCAAGCACGGTCGGTGTTTCCGACGACCACATGATCTCTCTCGAAACACCGACCGGGCAGCGTCTACCCGCGCCCGAGCGGCTCGACCAGCTCGCTCCGGACGAGGTGGGCTACCTCCACTTCTCCCGGCCCGGTGCCGTGGACGGAGCGGGTACGGAGATTGCGGTGAATGTCGGCGTCGACGCGGCACCGTCGGTGCTACGCGATCTCGTCCGCAACGTCCTCGGCAACCCGGACTTCCCCGGGATCACCGATATCGCCGTCAAGGGCCCGCTCGTAGACCGGGCCGACGGCATCGTGATCACGATCAACGATGCCGGTACTGTCCAGCGGCTGGTGCAGTGGCTGAACGAATACCGTCAGGACGGTAGGCATTACCTGTTCCGCCCGGATATCCCGGCGATGATGCACCAAGCCGGGTACGGCATCGGTGTCATGGACCGCACCCCGGCAAACAACTTGGGTGAGGTGCAGGCGCGGCAGCTTTTCGCGGCTATGCGTTCGACAATCGACGGCGGCGGCGGGCTCGGCACTTTTCGTGAGAAGGTGCACGAATTGTTCCTCCGCAACGGCATCGACCCGATGCATCCGTATCGTGCAGCCCCCCGTCGCTGACCGACCGAATCAGGACAGGTCCCGTCCCGCGCCGGCGTCCGCGTCCGCCGACTTCTGATCATCTCGTGATGCGCCGGTTGCCGTCGCGGCGGCCGCGAGCGCCTCCAGCTCGGGTGAGGTGTTGGGCGGGGCTGTCCACGGGGTGCGGTACGCAGCAGTGACAACCTTGATGGAAGAGGCGGGCCGTTGCGTCTCGGTATCCGTCACGGGTGCGGTCCAGGGTGTAGAGAACGTTGTCTGCGCCGCGCCTGCCTGGCTCGACGCTCGCGTTGTGGCCTCGGTGCGCTGCGGCGGAATCTCCAGTGGCCCCAAGACCTTGCCGTCTTCGCGTGGGGCTTCGCCCGCAAAGAATCTCGGAAGCACGGCACCCGCGTTGTAGACAGCATCCAACACCGGTGCGTTCCATACACCGCCCGACAAGACCGCCCGGCCACCGGGCAACAGAGTCAAGGTCGAACCGCTGTGTCCCGCGCTTTCGAATACGCCCACCGACGGACACACTCGCGGCCCCCACTCCGATCCGGCCGCCACGAAAGCCGCCGACAACACCGCCCACCGGGCCCACAACACCGCTAGATCCGGCAACTCGCCGTTCACCGGCACCGCACGCACGCCCTCACTCCGGTCCCTCCGCATCCCCTCGGCGGCCTGCCGCGGTGGCCTCGACTGTGACCCGCCACGCCCGACGTACGCCGCGAGCCACACCGGAAGCCGGTTCCGCGGAAAAGTCTCGAGGTCGGCCAGGTAAGCCTCCGGCGCGAACAATTGCTCGCCGGGGAACGGCTCCTCACCGCGATCACCGAACACCTCGACACCACTCGCGTCCACCCGCACCAGCAATCGCCACCACGGTCCGCGATCCGACCGAGCCGACTCCTGTCCACACCCTTGCGGGCTTTCGTGCGCCTTCGCGGGCGAACGCGAAGACAAACCCGCGAATCGCGCTCACCACCTCGGTGGCTCTCTCGCCGAGACGGTGGCGCGCCACGATCACTCGGTCATCGACGCCGAATCGGAGTGCGCGTCACGGTTGCCTTCGGTACCCGCGGTTACCGGCCGACCCGATCGAGCGCACACCGGTCGGACGGCTCATTCGATCAGTGTGGTGGGGCGGCAGGTGCGATCGTCTTCCGGAAAGTCCCCGTCCCGGAAGTAGTCGTTGGTCGTGTCGAGAACGCAGGTGCTCAAGCCCGGACGCAGCACCATGTGGATCCTGGTGTCGGCCAAGGTAATCAAGCGCGACCCCGACATCTGTCGATGCAGTGCCACCGAGTGCTCGTGAGGCGTCCGGTTGTCGCCGGTGGCGGACAGGATCAGTGCGGGCACATCGTTGTCGACCACGGTGGGCGGCTCCACCGGCGGTGGCCAGAAGGCGCAGGGCTGGACGTTGTTGGCCAGTGCCGCGAAGATCGGCTGGCTCGGGCGAGCCGCCTCGATCGCATTCCAGTACCAGGCGGGATCGGCGGGCATCGGTGCGTCCGCACACCAGATCTGCACCATGACCGAATCTTCGTCGTGCTCGTAGTACTCGATCTGCTGGTGCAGCTGCGGAGGCACCTCGGGCGCGCGGCCGTCCGCCGCGTCGGCGAGAGCCCGTACCGATGCCGCCAGCGCCTCGTTCAATCGCGCGTCCCGCAACATCGTCCACAGCAGATTCGGCAGGACGTGATCGTCGAAGCCGAACCGCTCGACCACGATCGGCGACCGCGCTGCCCGGTCGATGAGGGCCTCGACTCGCCGGCGTACCTCGGGCGCGGAATCGCCGAGGTGGTACTGCCGATCGCGAGTCGCCGCCCAGCCGGCCCAGTCGTCGAAGGCCGCTTCCACCGCCGGGCCCCAGTCCTGTTGCAAGCCGAGCCAGTAGCGCTGCGGATCGATGGCACTGTCGAGCACCATGCGGTCGGATCGGCCGGGGAACAACTGCGAGTAGACCGCGCCCAGATACGTGCCATAGGACACGCCGTAATAGCTGATGCGGTCCTCGCCCAGTGCCGCACGGATCACGTCCATGTCGCGGGCGGTGTTGCGCGTGCTGAGCTGCCGCATCCAGTTCAGGTCACCGCCCACCAGACAGTCGGCGGCGAGCCGTGCCTGCAGGGCCGTTTCGGTGACGAAGCCCGGTAATCCGATACCTGCCGAGCGGATCGGGGTGGCGACCGGCCAGCCGCATCGCTGGTGCCGCCCGGAGTGGGCGACGCCACGCGGATCGAATCCGATCAGGTCGTAGCGGCTCAGCACATCCGGTTCGAGAACATCACCGACGAGTTCGAAGGCATCGAGCCCCGGCGTCCCCGGTCCGCCCGAATTGGTCAGCAGCACACCGCGACGGTGTGCCGTATCGCTCGCCGGGATCCGCGAGACCGCGATGCTGATGATCGGCCCGTCCGGGCTGCCGTAATCGAGTGGCACCGCGACATCCGCGCAGACCGCACCCTCCGCTACGAGGGCCGCATCATCGCATACACCCCAGTCGAGACGTTGCCGATGAAAGCGCGCCAGCGGGTCTGCGGGTTCGGCGACCGCGATACCGGAAGCGGAGGCCACCGTCACCGCGAGTACGGCAACGATCACCGACGCGACAGCCCCGCCGACCTCTCGCAGCCGACCACGAGAACGACGACACCCAGGAGACGTGACCGCGTACCGCTCTCCACCACCCATGAGGACCTGACCCTTCAGCAAGCCGAGACCGAATCACACGGGAGCCACCGCCAACCACGCAGCGGAGCGGCGATCGCTCCGGAAGATCCACGAACACAGGCGATTTCGGGGAGCCGGAGTGTTGTGCGCCTCGGCCCCGGATTTCGCGGGAGTGGATTGGCGGAAGCAAGTGTAGCGTCCGATCACCGCGTGGAGCCCGAACGACGAGCGGGCCTTCCGAATATCCGGAAGGCCCGCTCGTCTCGCCGTCGTCAGCGGTTGGTGTCGGCGTTGCCCGCCTTCCATTCCGCCCACGGGATATTCCAGTCGCCGAGTCCGTCGACGCCGGACAGGGTGTCACCGACGGTGTTCTTGACGATCGCGATATCGCCGCGTTTGGCGTTCTCGTACACCCAGCGGGCATCGGCCGGGCTCAGGTTGAGGCAGCCGTGGCTGGTGTTCGAATAGCCCTGCTGACCGACCGACCACGGCGCCGAATGCATGAAGATGCCGCTGTAGGACATGCGCGTCGCCCAGTCGACCGGGGTCCGATAGCCGTTGGGGCCGGTGGCGGCGACACCGTAGGTGGACGAATCCATGATCATGTGGTCGAACTGGTCGCCGATGATGTAGATGCCGTTCTGGGTGGGCGTGGAATCCTTGCCCATCGAGGTCGGCATGGTTCGTATCACCTGGCCGTTGCGTTCGACGGTGACCATCTTGGTGTTGTCGTCGGCGGTGAAGACCATCGGATCGCCGATGGTGAAGCTGGAATGGATATCGGAGTCACCGACCAGCCCGCCACCCAGATCGCGGCCGTAGGTGTTCACGTCAACCGTGACACTGGTTCCCGGAGCCCAGAAATGCTCGGGGCGCCAACGCACTTCGCGATTGTTCACCCAATAGAACGCGCCTTCCACCGCCGGCGTCGTGGTGATCTTGATCGCATCCTGCGCGGCGCGGCGATCCGGGATGTTCTCGTCGAACTGGATCGCGACCGGCTGACCGATTCCGACCACCGCGTTCTCACCGGGCAGCAACCACGGATGCGTCTTGTTGCGCGGCGCGAGAGTGGTGAAACTGATTGTCGTCGAGGTGGTGCCGCCGATTCCGACCGCGTCGGCCTGCAGGCGATACGTGCGGTCGAAGCCGAGTTGTTCGGTTAGTTGCCACGAGGTCCCGTCCGGGGCGATCTGCCCCGCCACCGGATTGCCCTCGGGTGTGAGCAACGTGACAGCGGTCAACTTCCCGTTGTCCACCTTCACCGGAATCGGATCGCCCGGCGACACCCCGACCGCCCCGTCGGCGACCGGCGTCAGCACCTTCGGTGTGACCAGGTCGACGGCCGAAGCCGCCTCGATCGCCGGTCCGCTGTTCGCGGCTCCGGAATCACTGCATCCGGTCACCGCGAGCGCGAGCATCGACATCACGCCCAACCACGCCGCCGGCGCTCTCATTCGCCGCGAGCCTCGACGTCCGCCCATGTGCAACCCCGTTTCATGCCTCGTACGCAACCGGGAAAACCGGCCACGCTGCTCAACCCACCACGCATGCGGGGATCGGTCGAGACCACGCCCACCTATTCTGCCAGGTGGAAGGGTCGCAACCGGTTGAACACGACGCGCCGGCCCCGCACACTCTCGTCCGATTCATCCCTTCCGGCCCGCCAACCGTTACCGCATTCACCCAAGATCACGATGCCTTCTCGAATAGCCTTTGAACAGGCGATTTCACTTTCCGCGCACCCAACTGTTATGGTTTCTCCCGCACCGGAACGGAGCCCACAGCCCGATCCGGAGGTCCAAGCGCCATTAGCTCAATTGGCAGAGCAGCTGACTCTTAATCAGCGGGTTCGGGGTTCGAGTCCCTGATGGCGCACTTACATCCCAGGTCACACCAGGTTGACCGGACTGCAAGGCCTCAATTTTGGGTCGGCCACCAAAAATACACCAAGAGATGCCGACCGAGGGTTGTCGGCGCATGGTTCTGTCTCGCACCTTCTGCAGCGCTGCCCACACGCGGCTGTCATCTCCGGATGCATCGCGCATACAGTCCGCCGTCGTGGGGATATCCCGTGATCGCGGGTCGTAGCGCCTGATCCGAAGCAGGCCCGCATCCACCATTGCCACCGTGGCACCTAGGGCCGCTAGCCTGGCGCACTGGTGACGACGGTGACTCCCCGGGATGTCCGGAGACTTCATCATCTGTCAGAGAGGATGGAGTCGTGTCGTCGAGGAAGAAGTACCCGGTCGAGTTGCGTGAGCGGGCCGTGCGGATGTTCGCCGAGATCCGTGATCAGCACGAGTCGGAGTGGGCCGCGATGAAAGCGGTCGCCGATCTGCTCGGGGTGGGGACGCCGGAGACGGTCCGTAAGTGGATTCGGCAGGGCCAGGTCGACATTGGTGCCCGCGCTAGTGGGTGCGCCCGTTAGTTCGTCGGGGTTTGCCAGGCGGTGGGGTCGTTGAGGTAGAGGCCGCAGGCGCAGTCGAGGGTTTCGGCGGGGGTGCCAGAGGGGCGGCCGTTGGGCAGGATGGAGTTCTCACAGCCTTCTCGGCTGGCGAGGTAGATGACGAATCCCCAGGTCGTGGCATATCCGGTGTAGCGCAGCCGCATCAGCGGCAGCCGGGTGCCGTCAGCGAGTTCTCCGGTGACGTAGGCGAACGCGCCGTGGTATCGGACGTGGACCGCGGCCAGTTGCGGCCAGCGTTGCGCGGCGTGTGCAGCCAGTCGTTGCCGCAGTGAGGTCTTGGTCGATTCCGGCGGTGTGGCCATGAACCTCACCCTGCCACGGACAGGCCGGTGCGGGTTTGGTGCCAGGCAAAGGCTCCGCCTCCGTCAGAATGGGCGTTAGAACAGGGTCGGACGCGACCTTGCGACTGTTCTGCGCCGCAGCGCTCTGCCCCGGATTGCGGATCGCCTGCGGAGTCAGACCCAAAGCTTGCAGCTGGGCCGAATTTCCCACTTCGCTCGATGCCTTCGGTGACGCCGACTCCGATGCTGAAGCTTTGCCGCTGGACGTCGGCGACTGGTTCTGCTGCTTGCGCTGGCGATCCGCTGCAGCAAGGGAGGTCCACAGCGGATCGTTGAGATAAGGGTTGGTTGAGCTTTCGGATGGTGGCGAGCCCATGGAACACCTCACTGGCCAATGCTCGAAATGAATTTGAAGATTAAGAGATCAGGATTGGTGCGCGCGAGGCCGCCACGGACTGGCATTGGCAAGCCAGCCACAGGGGCGAACGCATACCAAATGCGCCCATGACCCAAAAGGATGATTAATAGATTTCCGAGACCGACCATAGGCCGGTCGGCGTCGCACATTGAGTGTTCGAAGAAGAACATCTAGGTTCGAAATGCGAAGTGCCCCTGTCTCCTTCAGGAGACAGGGGCACATTTCGCGGTGGACCTCAGGTGATGTGCACGAAAGTGCCCGCGCCCGAGGAGATGGTCGCCGCGTACGCCGACCACTGACTGTTGTCGATCATCTCGACGGTGATCAGATCGCCGTTGGCCACGGCGACCGATGTGGTCGCGGTCGACGGACTGGAACTACTGGTCGTGCCGGTCACGATCACGGTGCCGTTCTTCTTCAGACGTACCTGGATCGAATTTCCGAACATGCCCGCAGTCCATGCGACCGTACCGGTCACCGTTGCCGCAGCCTTTCCTCCCAGGGACACAAGCGCATCCGAACTTGTGGCGGATCCGGGATAGGTGGACGTATCAGCCACCCACCCCTTAACTTGGGTCCACGTATTCGACGTCGGCTGCGTGGGATTCTTCGTCATCCCGACGGGCGCGAAACCCGGCGTCACCACAGCGGACAGACCCCCGGTGCCCGACCATACGACCGGTCCACCGGTGGCTGCAGCGGCCGTTCCGGCAGTCCCGAACAACGCGAGACCACCGGTAACAACCGACAAGGCGCCCACACCGGACCCGGCTCCGGAAGTATTCGGGCCCACAAGGGCACCGCTACCACTGAACGCGGCTTTTTCCACCACCGTGTCGGTCACCGTCAGCACTGCTGAACCGCCGAAAGCGGCCGGCATGCTGACGGTCGCGACGGCGGTTCCCGTACTGCCGAACACTGCGGGACCGCCCAAGAGCGTGGACAGGGCGCCTGTACTTCCAGCCGCCCCAATTGCGCCGGTCGGGGCGCTCAACGCACCCGCGCCGCCACTCGCATATGTGAGCGGCACTGCAGCCGCCGCTGTTGATGCCGGTTGCCCGACTCCGCCGAAATGTGCTGCAAGCACGGCACTTCCGCGGATAGCGACCATGGCGGTAGCTCCGCCGGTACCTGTTTGGTTCTCGATCAGCCCCACCGATTGGGTATACGGCGCGCCGGTGGAACCGGCCCCCGAGAACAATGCGACATAGCTGAGCGCGGCTGTCGCCGCGCCGGACGCATAGAACGACGGCCATTCCTGAGAATTCGGCAGAATCGACAGACCAAGTCCACCGATGCCGCCGTACGCAGCGTTACTGGCGACCAAGCCGCCCGCACCGCCGAAGGGAGCGGACACGACGATCGCGCTTCCTCTCCCTGCCGCAATGCCGACCGACGTGCTCCCCGATGCGGTGAATGTCGGCCCCACAGTGCTAATGGAAGTGGTTGCCGCAGCAAACATTCCGACACCGGTGCCGCCCGCGGGTGAACTCGCGGTTGGCGTGACCGCGACGGCGAGCATGCCCAGACCTGCTACCGCTGCGAGCGCATACGGGCGGATAACCGGGACTTTGGTGCCGTCGATGACGATCAGCGGGGCCGTCGGCATCGGCACCGCACCGATCGGTGGCGCCGGCGCCGCGGGGGCTGCGGTCGGTGGCGCCGGCAGTGTCGCCGCGATCACCTGTACTGGTGTTGTCACAGCGCCTCCGATTCAGTTGTGGTTGAGGGTTTCGGCTTAGGTCATGGTGAAGGTCGGGGTCACCAGCAGGGTTCCCTGGGAACCCAGCGTGGTCGAGGCGATCGCGACCTTGTCGATGAAGGTGCCGCCGGAGGCCGCGGTCCACAGCCCGGCGTAGGTGTAGGTGCCGGCGGGCAGGTTGATGGTGACCTGGCTACCGGATACCTGGCCGTTGCTCGCGGCGCCCCAGGTCGTCGCTACCCGGGCGTAGGCGGGCGAGCCGCCGGTGGCTTCGTTGGCGCCACTGGTGCCGGGGTCGCCGGTGTGGATGGAAACGTAGGTGTTCGCGCCGCCGATGCCGGCGTAGGCGTTGCACAGCGTGTTCTTGGTAGCGGTAACGGCGATAGCCATGACGGCTCCTCATTTCTTCTGGGTGGGTTGACGAGTCCGGGCCCTGTGGCCCGAACCGATTGGAGGGAAAGTGAATGTCGCGGATCTCAGGTACGCACGACCGCGCCCTCGTACCACGCATAGGTGGTCGCGGGGGTGGTCGGATAGGTCACCAGCATCGTGTAGCGCGAATTGGCCGGGATGGCGTCGCTGATCGCGCTCGGTACAGCCCACGTGGCCGCGGTCGGCGTCACCGTCGCGGGCCAGGCGTCCAATGCTGCGCCTCCGGGTGCGGTCAGCACAATGGAAACCGTTGTACCGTTGGGGAATACAGCGCCGCCCGACGGCTGAATGGTTTGAACGAAGCTGGCGCCGGTCGTGAGTTTCAGCGGTTCGATCGTTGGTTGGTATCCGAGAAATCCGGGATCGGTCGGTGTGGTCATATGACTCCTTGATGGTGGTGTTGGACCTCGTTCATCAGCTCCGGAGACAGGTGCAGTTCCGGGATGTGCCCGGATTGCGCGGCTTCGATCACGCCTCGTAGCACGGCCAGCGCCTCACGGAAAAGCCCTGTGACGCGGTCCAATTCGCGGATCGATGCCTCTTGGGCCGCCTCTACCGCGTCCAAGCGGTGCGTGACCGCTCGCAGTTCGGTCGAAACCCGCGTCAGGGTGGCCAGGGCGATGTCGTTGACATCTTTGGCGGCGGCGACTTCGTTGCGCAGATTCTCGACCGGGTCACGTTTGCGGGCGCGCAGCCAGGAGAAGAACGCCGCAGCGCCGCTGCCGCCGAGAAAGGTGGCGGTACTCAGCACCGTTGTCTCGACCAACGGCATCAAGCGCCCCCGGACTCGCCGGCCTGCTCGGTCTCCGGTTGTCCGATCGCGGCTACCAACTCCGCTCCAGCGTGGGCTGCTGTGGCGATGACCGGACGGTTTCTGACGTACCAGACGTTGAAGCTACGGGCCATCTCCATGGCGGTGACCAGCCCTGCGCCGGACTGAGCCACGGTCGCCGGTGCGTAGCGAAACAACACGACGGCCACGGCCACGAGGTTGATCAGACCGCCGATGACAGAGACGACTGCCTTGGCGTTCGTGGCTAAGGCATCCCCCGCTGTCACGGTGCGGTCTTCGGCGTAGTACCGGCACGCAGGTCGGCGACCGCGTCGACCAGGGTGAGGTTCTGGCCGTCGGCGGTGGCGCCCAGCTGGGGCCATCCGTGTCCGGTCGGTCCGAGCAGCTGCGCCCAGATGTCTTGAACCTTTTGATACAGGTCTGCCTGTTGGGCATCGGTGAGGGCCATGAGAGCTCCCGTCGTGGTCGATGTGGATGTCAAAAGTCGCCGCAGGTCCTCGACGGTGCCGCGAAACGCGTTGGCATCGACGGCGTGCCCGGCTACCTGTGCGGCATCGGTGAACTGAAGAATGTCGACAGCTCTGCCGCAGAAGCCGTTCCAGTACGGTGAGCTATCCCCCGGATAGAGGGCGGCGGCGAATCCGGTACCACCGACATAGCTCGATTGGATAAGTCCGGGCACCTGGGCGAGGTCGGGCGATCCGATCTGCTGGGCGTACCAGCGCGGAATGTAGCTCAAACTCACCGTCACGCCGCGCGCGTTGATCGCCCGGCACAGCGCCCAGAACACCGACATCTCGCCAGAATTCGCTTCGAAGTCCAGCATCGCGGGTGCTCCGCCCAGATGTTCAGTGAACAGTGCTGCCTGCCGGTCGATGTCGCAGTCCGCGCGTACGTAGTGGTAACCAGCCACGAGTAGTCCTGCGGCGTGTGCTGCCTGCCGGTATGCCGGCCAGGTGTGGTCGACGAAGTAGTCGCCCTCGGATACTTTGGCGAAGACGAAGTCGAAACCTTCGGCCTTCACCTGGGCCAGGTCTATATCGGGACCGTTGTTATTGGATATGTCGATTCCGAAGATCGTCACTTTCTCACTCCCATAGAAGGCGTCGTGACGGCAGGGATCTCAGGAGAATGAGCACAAGGTGCCGTCGAAGAAGGTGGCCACGCCGCCGGCGTCGCCGCGCACGCCGGCGCTCTGTCCGGATTGGAATCCGGGGGCGCAGACGGTTCCGGCACCGAGAAAGACCACAAAGGTCGCACTCGTGTCGTACTGGTTGCTGCCCATCGCTTCACCGGCGAAGCGCATCGCAGTCCATGTCCCGCCCGCCGCCGGCGCCGTATACAGCACGGTCCAGTAGGGATTGGATCCAGCGGCTGTGTCCCACTGGAAGCCGACGCTGATCACGTACCAACCTGATTTCGTCACCTGAATCTGACCGGTACCGAGATCGATGAGATTGATGTTGTTGGTCTGGCGGACAGTATCGAAAACAGGCGCAGTCAAAACGTTGGCCCCGGCACTCTGCGCGACGCTGGAGGTGTTCTGCCGGTACAGCGACCAACCGGTTCCCACGATCGGAGGCGAGGCGGTGTCGGCCGCGGCGAACGAATCGAAATCGAAGCCGTAATAGCTGGACGTTCCCCAGGCAGAGCTCTGCTGCAGATACGTACTGATGAAGCCGACCCAACGGTTGGTGCTGCCAACCGGTGAGACCGCCGACGCGTCGTGATAGTTGAGAGCGCCGACACCGTTGATCTGCACGGTGTAGCTGTTTCCCACAGCGGTCAGGGTGATCGTATCGCCGGTGGAAATCGAGAATTGACTGCCCCCGACCCACTGGGTGAAGGTGGTGGTGCCGCCGCTTCTGACGCCGTAGCCGAGCGCAACGCTGGTCGTAGATACCGCCGCCCACACGAACGACGACAGGTCGGCGGCTGCGCGGATCACAGGCCCGCTGCCGAGGTCGTTGGAGCCGGCCTGGTTCACTGCTCCCAAGACCACCGACACTGATTCCGAATCGGTCAGCAGTGGTGTCTTCCACAGTGCCCCGACGCTTCCATTGCCGGTATTACCCGACTTGGTGATTCCCGCCTGGCCGTTGACGACGCTCACGTCGGCGACCGGGCCGGATCTGAACGTCGCCCAGGACGCGGTGTTCCAGCTGGAGAAATTGTCGGTCACCGAGGCTCCGCCGACTTGGGTCTGCTGCTGCTGGGTTTGCAGCGCGGCGATGGCCGAGGCGTTGGCGGTCGAGGTGTCTTGCGCGGCTGTGGCCGTCGACTGAGCGCCCGACGCTCCCACGGCCGCAGCGGTGGCGGCCGACATCGCCTGTGTGGTCGCGTTGTTGATATTCGTGGTGGCGGCGCCGACGCCCTGGAACGACTGCATGACACCGGAGATGATCGACTGCTGTGCCGACTGCCACGTCAGTTTCTGCAGGCTGGGAAGACCCGCGCCAGTGCCGGCCGGGCCCGCATATGCTCCCGCCGGGACCCGCTTGTCCGGCGAGGTCATCGCGCTGCCTGTTCATCGGCCGGCGGCTGCTCGATGGTTGTGGCTGTTGCCAGATTGGGCGGTAGATCACGCGCGTCGACCAAGTGCGCGAGCTCTCCTGACTCACGCAGTTGCTGCACTACGTGTGCGCGCTCGTCGGCGGTGAGCTGGGCCATATCGGGTGCAGAAACTTCAGCCGGTGCTGGGGTTCCGGCCGGAACCCATCGCCCGGACCCGTTGAGCCAGTGGGTAACTCCGCGTGCGGGATGGTGATATTCCTTGGTCTGCGCCTGCGGGTCGTGTCGAAACCCTAGGTCCCACAGGTGCTTCGACCATTGCCGAAGCACATCGGGGTGGACCATCAGCGGCGCATTCCGCGGGCCCGGCAATCCGACCAGCGCCCAGGTGAACGCCTCGTGTGGATTGTTCGGATCGCAGTCGTCATAGGTAGGGATGGACATGAATAGTCGTCTCCTGGTTACATCTGGACAGCAAGCTCGTGGATTTCGTCGACGATGTCGGCGATCACCCGCATCGACTTGGCAAACGGCATGTCGTGGTCGTGATCGGTGCCGACGGTGATCTGCCATGCCGGGCTGGCGGTGCGAGACCACGCCAGCTCGAGTTCGGTGACCTGATCGACATATATGGAGCCGGCAGGCATCCCCTTGACGGTGGAGCCGACACGATCGCCGAGGAAAAAGTGACCCATTCCCTGGTCCCCGATCAAATAGGGCTGACCGTTCGCGACAGTGAACTTGTGGGTGAAATGGCGGCGGGTCTTCCACAGGCCCTCGCCGAGCGTCAGCAACGAACCGAGGGTGTAGGCACGGTCGGCGCTGGTTTCGAAGTGCTCGTAGTAGTGCGACCAACCCGACGCTGCCGCGCGGTCGGGAGCCTCGTACTGGACCCAGGCCAGCAAGGTGTCCGACAGCAAGGCCATCGCGATCGTATTGACGACCTCGGTGGCGCCGTTGGCGACACCCTGGAGCAGCGGGCCGGCGTAGGGCACCTCGCCGAGCAGGCCGCCGATGATCATGCCGCAGAACTGAATCGCCGACGAAATCGCCTCATTGACGCCAGGCGCCGAATGCCCGCCGGTGAGGATCTGCACCGACGACGAGGGAGCGATGACGAACTGCGAGGTCTGAATCCCCGAGTACTCGTTCTGCCGGTAGACCACCCAGGGATTGGATGGCAATGTGCCCATCCAACCGGGGTTCTTGTACAGCGCTGGCGCGTCCGGGTCGGGCAGGACATTGGAACTCATTCCCAGCCAGTCGCTTTCGAACATTTCGATCGTGTGCTGCAGCCCGTCCCAGACGTTTCCGCTGGTGCTGGTCCCGGTCGTGAAGCCGGATTTGTCGACGATGTCGATCACGAGTGCGCCGTTGCGCAGGTTTGCTCCCGGCCACGGCGGCGGGTCGCCCTGCAGCCAGCGTCGGGTCGTCACCGCGAGCTGTGCCGATTCCAAGGTTCCGGCCGCTGCTTCGTGGAAGTTCTTGAACCGGGATCCGAAGATGGTCCAGATCGAAGTGTCGGTCGCGTATGCGGTCGGGACGACCACCACGGGCCAGTTCGACATATCCAGCGATGCCCACTGATTGATGTCGATCGGATCGGCCGGCAATGCCCAGCTCAGCTGCCCCTGCAATCGAAGCAGGTTCACGAACAGCGCTGTTTTGAGCACCCACACGCTCGGCCCGGCGAGCAGGAACTCACGCGGAAACTGCACTGCCGCAGGAAGAAAGGGATTCGACCAGCAGTAGATGTGTTTGAGCTCCTGGTAGGAGTGCATGAACATCAACTCGACAGTGGTCACGCCGTGTTCGTCTGTGGCCAAGACGGCCTTCTCCAGCCTGCCGTCCCAGCGCGCACCGTCCTTGTCGACAGTGATGTGGACGTTTTGAGTCGTGCGACCGTTGATATCGACTGCCCATTCGGCCAGGTAATTGTCCACGGGCAGAGTCAAAATGCCGGTGCCGGCCTGATTGAGCACCCACCGAAAGTCAGCGCTGATCTCCGCACCGCAGATACCTCGCAGGTTCCAGTCGCCGTCCCACAGCCGAACCAGTGGCCGGGCGAAACGCTGTCGTTTGCGTGATGCTTTCGCGGCCTGCGCGTCGGCGAAGATCTCGGGAAGCTGTGTCGCAACGGTCATTGCAGCCCCCACGGCCGCGACCAGTTCCGTGGTTGGACGACCATCACCGATGCTCCGACCGGCGCTCCAGTCACCGTTATCGGGATCGATGTCGACGGCGTATACGGAGGCACCGCGTAGAGGAAACTGACACCGTTCATCAACGCCCAGATTTGGGATCCGTCGGCGGCGGCGATCATCTCCTCCATCGGATCGGTATCGACCGTCAGATCCTGTCCAGCCGTCGTATGCGGCAAAATGACAACCCGCTGGGCGTCACGGTCATTGGGAATCCACGAAAAATCGGGCAAAGTCCATTTCCCCGGCGCCGAACACACCCACTTCAACCACATCGGCTGATCGGTCGGGTTTGCGACAGCCACTGTGCCCGAATCGATTCGGCCACCAGAGGTGTCCACCACCGAGGACCAAGTGCTGGTCACATCCGACTCCACCCACCACGGATTACCCGCGGTACACGTCATCACGACCTTGCCCCACATCTTCAGATGCGGGTCCTTCTCCGGTTTGAAATCCGGCTGCTCGGACAGACGCAACGCCAGCGACCGCGTCCCGAAATCGGTCGTGATCGTCAGAGTCGCATCACGGTCGTAGGCCCAGGCCTTACGCCAGGCACTGTCCACCGCCTCCCACGACTGCCCAGCGGTCTGAAATACGTTGACTGCAAAGACCACATCGCGCTTGTTCGTCCGATATCCCCCGAACGACGACCCGATCTGGAATGCCGACTGATTCCAGATCGTTGTCACCGGAGCGTCGTACAACCCACTCGGCGCGGTCGCCAACTCCACTCCTTCACGGCCGCGCCCCAGGCCGGCGATCGTCCACTGCGATCCATCGACCCCGGTCACCGTGATCATCGCGGCATTCGATGCCACAACCTCACCTCAATTCTGATTTTGATTTGACACAGGAATGAAAACCTGCCCTATTCGGGGCGCCGCCATATCTTTTCTCCGCGCACCGTAAAGTTGCATTATTCGTACACCAAGTTCAACGCAGCGAGATATCTCCATCAAATGGCTGCCCAATCCGAGCGCCGTACGACAGAAGAAAGAGTCCAGCTTGAGACCGCGATTGCCCGACTAGTACGGTTCGAGCGCGATCGGAAAGAACACAGATAGTTCAGTTCGCCATGGTCAGGATCGAAAAGGTCGGCGGCGATTAACCGACCGAACGCTCAAGTCCCCTTTTGCGCTAGGCCGGGCGTCAGCGAGAATGCATGAGCTCCCACTGCATAGAGAGAACCTTAAGCCGACCAACGACGTCCCCCGAGTCCGAAGCGGAGATATTCACCACGGCCGGCTGTGCCGCAGACGCAGGCTGCGATGGAGTGCCAATCACAGGGGGCCGCAATCGTTCCGCAAGAACCTTCTGCAGAAAGAACGGATCCGAGTTGAGCGCCTGCAAGAAGGGGCGATTCACCGACGTTGATCGAGCATTCATGACGAACTCGCCATCTGACAACCACGCCGGAATCTTATCGCCGATCGATGAGCCCGGACCACTTACACTGCCGCCATCGGCATGCTTACCAGGCTTCGCGCCGGATAGCTTCGACGTGATGCCGTCTCGCTGGCTCTTCCAATCGTCATAGGCCTTGCGAGAGGCATCCGGATGGGAACTATCTGCTGACGGAATATTCTTGCCCTTCGCCCAATCTGGATGCTGTGCATTGCTCTGAGCTAGAAAACTCCCGAGATAGGCGGGGTCATCGGGAAGAATCAAGTTATATCTGTCTTGTTTCGAAGGAGAAGCCGCCGCCTCCATTCCCTTTTGGATGCTCTTCGTAGCCAAATAGCCGGCCACTGCTCCGACGACAGCACCCGCCGCAATGCCTACGGCAGTCCCGACGACTGGAGCCGCCGACCCAGCAGCACCGCCGATCTCCGCGCCGACGAGGGCTGTGCTCCATTCAGCTGCTGCCCCGCCTGCCGCAGACCCAGCCGCGTACCCGACGAGCGCACCACCGAGTTCGGACGTATACGCCTCGGACGCCGGCATGCCCTGCTTGAGGTCGGCTGAGATCGATGGCGCTGCAGCGAAGAGCGCCACCGCCGGACCCAGCCGACTGAAGCCTCCTAGCGGACCAAGCGAATAGTCGCGGGTCCACGGCTGCCAACTGTCCGGTAAATCCTGACTGTCCTTCATCAGGGCGCGAGTTATGTCATACACAGTCCCGGTCCCGCCACCACTGCCGCCAGCCTGGAAGTCGGCAACGGTGGGTGTCCAAGTGAATGTAGAGCCGTTGGCGCCTTCAAATTCGACGGTCGGCACTCCTTTGTCGTCGTACCTTATCGACCTAGCAGACTTACCGCCGTGGATCTCAATACCAGTGGGCTTGCCCTGACTGTCCATGGTCAGGTCATAAGAGGCTCCCCAACCAGTCCCGGGGAGCGACCCCTGCATATGCTTCGTTATCGACAGCACAGATGACGCCTCGCCGGGAAGCGTTTGGGTCATCGTGGTGGTAGGAATACCGTCTACGTCTACGGTTCGGTTC
The DNA here is from genome assembly GCF_001612845.1 of Nocardia elegans NBRC 108235. GTDB lineage: Bacteria > Actinomycetota > Actinomycetes > Mycobacteriales > Mycobacteriaceae > Nocardia > Nocardia nova. The sequence continues at coordinate 61,009 of NZ_BDBF01000043.1, forward strand.
TGAACCACCGTTCCCGAGGGCAACTTGATGGTCGCGTCAGGCTTGTCGAAATCCTTGACGTTCGGTGCACCTAGATAATCGAGCGCACTTCCCGGTTCAATGCTGTTCGGCCCCGCTTTCGCCCACGGTGGCGCAACACTGCTGGTCATCGACTGCGCCATCCCGTCCGAGAGACCTGTCGTTGCAGAACTGCTCCCGGGAGGACCAGCCGGCACCACCGGACGTTCGACACTGGAATCAATTCCGACTGTCACGCCCGGCGGCGGCCCGTCCGGACCGTCCAAGCCTGCGAGGGCGCGCTGCATCGGAGACAGTTCTCGCGACGATGGCGGCGGAGAATTCGGCGGATCTGCAGATCCAGGGTCCGGGCCATTTCCAGTAACAGGCGGCGGCAGACGCCTCATCCAAGCAACCACGAATGGCCACCCTTTCTTATGTGTTTGCGTAACATCGACGCTTCGTTCCAGCCGCCATGCGCTGGTCGTCAGGAACTCGCACTAGCGATGGGGATATACGTCGATTACCATCACCGGAATGCCTTCACCGAGTAACCACAACCCATCCGGCTATCAGTGGGTGCGGGTGTGGCCTACGAATGCCCCTCGCGCCCGCCGATTGACTGGCGGGGCGCTTCTCGTGGGAGCCATATTGGCCTATACAGAACACTGGCTATCGTTCGCTAACGCCACGGTGGCCGGGGTTCTTGGACTGGCACTGATTTCTGGTAGCGGAAAGACCCCACGTCCGACAGTGCACACAAACAGCGATGGTCGGCCGAAGCTGAGCCCCAACGCCTTAAAAAACCCCAATTTTCAAGGCTTGGCCTTGCTCGAATGCGCTGGCATACTTGCGATCTGGAATGGAATCACCGGGCAAGCTCCTGGATGGTTCATCTGGGCCGGAGGGGTCATGGCAGTAACGTTGGCCCCTATTTTGTGCTTGCCATTTGTCACGCGTTCACAAAGGTACATCGTGTTCGGCGAGCACGAACTTCGCGTAGTCAATACCTTCAAAAAATCGGGACTCGATCGGCGATATCCTTGGGCGAGCATCAGCAACGTCGAATTGCTCGCCGAAGTGTCGAGCCGCGCAACTCTGCCGAGCGTCATTTTCCAGTGCCCCCACGAGTCCGTCATCGAGAACTCCGTTCCTGACCGACCGGATTATTTGCGAGATGGCCAAGATAGTTGGCGGATACCGGTTCTGTGGTGGAATGTCGAAGTCAACGCGTTTCTTGCAACTCTTCGATACTTTGCAGCCGAGCCAGCGATGGCACGTAACGCCACAGCTTCGGACGTGCGCTCCATGCTCACAGCACCGAACTGGGTGCACCGCCGCCAAGCGCCTCGCCAGCCGCTGCTGCCGCGCACCTGAAAGGCGAATCGGCCTGAGGTGCAGCGTAATACCAATGACCAGCGCTTCAACTGATGTAGACAGACACCAGCAGGCCAGCAGCTATCGCCTGGCCGGCACCATTTTGGTGAACCCGCGCGTCGATCACGTCGCCAGCTAGCAGGATTGGCTGGGTGGTGATGGGAATCGAAACCGGTGTCTCCGGTGACAGTGTGATCCCCGCGGCAGTCGTCAAGCTACCGAAGGTGGTGACGACCGCGCCCGCGCGCAGTTGGCGCAGTGTGATCGTCACGTTGTCGGCGGCCGACCCCACGATGGTCGGATAACCCGTGGGGGCGACGATTTCGATGTCGGTCACAGTATCGCCGCTGTAGAAGGCAGGCGAGTAGGCGCCGGCAAGGGCGGTTACATCGGATGCTCCGGCCGCTTGCGCCGGCAGTGTCGTCGAGTAGATCATGACGTCCTTACTGAGTCTCGGCGTCGACGACCTCGCTGGAGGTCGAACCGCTCTTGCTGAATTGCTCTACGGAAGAGGTGAATTGGTCGATCAGCTTTTGGATCGAGCGATCACGTGCTTCATCGCGAATGATGTCCAACGCCGACATCGGGCGCGGCATGGGGGTAATGCGCGGCGGTTCGCCGCCAGCCGAGGCGATGACCGCGGCCTGCACACCCTGCAACGCGTCGATCACCGACAACAGGAGATAGGTGTCGATCGTGTAGCCCTCGGGTGTGGGCCTGACGGGCTCGTCGGCGGTGTTGTCGCCGGCCGCTTCCTCGGCGGCGAGCATTTGTTCGGCCAGATCCCGGTCCATCGTCAGCGCGGAGCGATACTGCGAGCCGTGGGGAAGTTTGTCCTTGAACGCCCAGATGGTGCGCCAGTCGCGAGTTCGGATGTGGTTGGGCCCGAAGCATTCCCGGACATCGATGCCGCGCTCAAGCAGGTCGTAGTCGAGCGCGGCACCGAAGCGGTCCCAGAACTCTACGAGCCCTGCGATCCCCCCGGCAGATCACCGGCGCCTTGACCGAACAGGTGGGAGTACAGATCCGTTTGGAAGGCGGTCCACTCGTCGTGCGGGCGATCGGCGAACAGCTGCTCGACCTCCTCGTACTGATCGCCGAGCACGATAGCCATCTGCTCGTCATCGTCGCGGGTCTTGCGCAATGCCAGCACTTGCGCCCGGGTCACAGGATGGATTTCGATGTCTTCAGTCAATCGGTAGGGGACGCGGCGTGACGGCGCCAACTGCTGCTGCAGTTCGTAGAAGCGTCCGCGGTCGGGGTCGTTCGTCGGCATAAATGGTTCTCCGGTTTGCTTTATCGGTGGGTGGTCGAATTACTCGTCCGTGACGACGGGTTCGGCGACGGCCTCCGGCAGAAGTTCGCGGTCGGCAGCGAGGTTGTGGCCCAGCTTGTAGACGGCGTTGACGTACTCGCTCGCGGTGAAGACGGGGTACTCACGCTCACCGTCGGTGAGGGTGACAGGGTACTGAGTGGGGATGGCGGACACCATGGACTCTCTTTCGCTCCGGAAGTATGTGAACAGAAAGGGCGGGGCGCGCCGCGACCGGAGATACCCGGCGCGCCCCACAACCCGGCCTACGCCGGGTGCCTGCGATCGCCTCTCGCACCTGACACAGTCGAACGCGGTGCCGAAATAGGCTGACAGCCAGCCGATGTGCGAGGCGATCAAGTATCAGACGGTCAGCTGACGGTGACCGCGCAGGTCGCGGTCACCGCAGAACCGCCCGCGGGGGTGTAGGAAGCGGTGATCGTCGCGGTGCCCGCGGCCACGCCGGTGACCGCACCGGTGGCGGCGACGGTCGCGATCGAGGCGGCCGAGGAGCTGAACACCACCGACGAGTTGGGGATGACACCGCCGAACTGATCGGTGACCACCAGCGGCGCGGACGCGGCCCCACCATGAATTAGCGAAAGCGTCAGCGGCGCAACGGTGATCGCGCTCACGGTGTAGTTGATGCCCGAGCCCGACAGCAGCTGCTTCCAGCCGGCGCCGCCGAACCCGTGGGCGACCGCGTAGCCGGCGGTGTCGTCCTTGAACGCGACCAGGGTCAGCTTCTGGGCCAGCACCTCGGTGGGGTTCCACTGCTCGCCGCCGAATTTGCTGACCGCGACCTTCGGCATCACCTTGAACACGTAGATCGGGGCAGCGTCGTTGCCGTCCTTGCCGATGATGATCGCGGAGTAGTAGGTGATCTGTTCCGAGGTCGGCTGCGGGAAGAACACCTCGCCGGAGGACGCGTTGGCCATCACCTGCTTCAAGTTCGCGCTCGTGGCCAGCTGCAAGCTCAGCGCATTGGTCTGCTGCGGCTCGAACTCGATGGTGGTGATGTCGCTGGTGATGTCGTTGCGCACCGGCTGAAGTTCACCGTAGGACTCGATCGGTGCGGCGGTGATGCCGCGTGCGAATGCGACACCGGTCTTCTTGTCGATCAGACCGATCGACTGATACGTCGACGGCAACGGCTGCAGGTTCGCGTTGCTGTCGGTGAAGGCTGCCGGCGCGGGGGTGTACCACGGCGCCAGGAAGACGGCGGCGTCGAGCGGCTTGAGCAGCAACGATCGCTGCGCAGCCTTCAGCGCCGTCAGATTGGTGGCAGGCATGAGACTCCATTCGAGGCACCCGCACACGCGGGTGTGGTCGGAAACGGCACCGAGTGGTGCCGGTGAAATATCCCTGTCTTCGCAGGGTCGGCGTCCGCCTACTGGCGGCGGGCCTCGATCGAGAAGGCGACCTCGACCAACTGATTGAGCGGGTCGAGGTCGGGCACCTCGGTCAATCCGCGGCTGCGCCGCAGAATCGGCGGGTGGAACTTGGCTTCTTCGGCGGTGATTTCCTCGACACTGTCGACGAGCACACCGTTCACCCGGGTCGCGGGCGCGGCCAGCACCGCATCGCGTACCTGTACGGCCAGTTGCTGCGCCTGCGCGCGAGTGGTTCCGAACACCGCCACGCTCACCTTCGCCTTGTAGGTGATCGCGTTGATGTCCACGGTCCCGGCCGTCTTACGGACCCAGATCAGCGGCAGTGCCGCCTGAAGTTCCGCCGAGGTCGCCGGCAGAGTGGTGACCGTGCCGGCGATCGGGGTGAACAAGTCGATCAAGAACTGTTCGAAGTCCGGGAACTCCCCCGGCGCAGGATAAATCGGACCGGTCATCACTCGGCTTCCGGTGCGGGGCCGACTCGGACAAGGGCACCGAGGTTGCCAGCGGTCGGAATCGGACGCGCCGCGTCGACAGCGACGGCCACGCCCTGGGCAAGGATGGACAGCGCATCGACGTCGGCCTTCAGCGTCGCGATACGGGCGACGAGGACCTGGACATCGGTGGCGATTGCGGCCGCGAGGGCCGTGGATTCGTCGGAAGCGGTCACGTTTTCCTCCAGTCTCCGACGACCGGATTTCGTTGGCGTGCTGCGGTTTACAGACCGAACAGCGGAAGCACCAGCGGAACCAGGTCGCTGATCAATTTGATGATGTCTTCGACAACAGCGAGCATTTCCCGTCACCTCCTCTCGAAGATCGGGGTCTCGACTGCGAAGGACCTGGCACACGGTGAATCCCGATACCAGGTCCTGAGTTCACTCGAACGATTCGCCAAGGCGCAGTCTCCGAGCGAGTTTCACGGCACACGCAATGCGACGTGTGCAAGTCTTCGAGCGGTATTACCGCAGATGGGACAGGTAGGTGGCCGACTGGCGACGCAGCCGCTCCGACATCCCCGGATCGGATGCCTGACCGTTCGGCTTCAAGACATTCACAGTCATGGTCCGATCGATGCGCGCACCAGCGCCGAGCTGATCGAGGGATACCGCCGGCATCGCGGTCATCGGTGGCGGACTGTAGTCGGGCATCCGCCGCATACCGGGATCGGCCATCCCGGCGGGCGGTGTGGTCCAGGCAGGCGCCGGAGCACTGAATTGCTCAGCCAGAGTACCCACCGCGTTCAGTACACCGCTGACTACCGGTCCTGCCGGCCCTGCGGCGGCGCCGGCCAACGCGTCCATGCCCAGTTGCACAAGCGGTTTGGCAGTCTGTTCGAAAATGCTGGGCCAGTTGTGCCACTGCAGAAACGGGAACAACGAACCAGGCCGTGACCGCGACAAGAACCCATCGTCGCCATCAGCGGGCCCGTGCTCCTCGACCTCGCCGCCCTCGGCGAAGACACGTGGAAAGATCGCATCGCCGAGCAGCCGGCCACCAGCGTGCGCCATGGACGCCCACTGAAGGAACGGTGCCAGCTGCCCCGTGCGCGAACCCGACAGCAGTCCGTCATCACCCGTGACCGGACCTGCTTCGACCTCGCCACCATCGGCAAAGGTGCCCGGCGAATCCGGCGGCGCATCGAACCCCGACAAAGAATTTGACAGGACGGTTGGAAAATCGGTCACGACGGGAACCTTTCCGGCGATGTTGCCAGTGCTCTAGGGGACTCAGCGGTGGGCATTGATCACTTCGGCGAGTCGATCGCAGTACCCGAGCTTTTGATAGGCGCGGGTGTGTGCCCCGCCGACGAGATAGCCCGCCATCATGTCGGCGGCCCGCGACCACAGCGACCACGTACGAACCGGGTGCGACAACCATTCACGATCGGTGGGCTGCCATCGATTTCGGCGAATGCGATCGGTCAGGTCAGCCGTCCAGCCCCCCAGTTCGGCAAAGCTGAACGCCGACACCGAATCGGCCAGAGTGCGCAAGGGGGAATCGGGGGGACACGACGTGATGCCGTCCGCGGGATTGGCTACTTCCCATGTAGGTATGTTGTCAGGCCATGGTGCGTGCTGGCCGTTGATGCCGAATCCGACCGGATCCGGGTCGATCGAATCGCCCTCTCGCCGAAGCGGATTCGCAATAGTCGCCGCCCATGCCAGCTCGCAGTCCGCGAACTCGCGCCGCGCTTTGGCTTCCAGGAAACGAGTCACAACCTCGGCGCCGAGGCTGTAGCCGAGCAGCCCGACCCGGTTCGGTGTCCTTCGTATCGCTCGCACGAGGGCGGTGACACCGAGTTGGATAGATTTCTCCTCCGAACATCCTGCCAGTGAGCGATCCGGATTCACCAGACCGATAGCGGCCGGATAGTCGATGTCGAGCCCGATTTCGTAGACGGCGGGATCGAGCTTTCTGGTAACGGCAGCGAGCATGTTCGCCGGGGAAGCAAGTCCCTCACCGGTACCGCGGCAGGTCAGAACTGTTATCAACGCAGGGCCTTTCGAGGCGAGACGTACGGGGAAAGCGACGGCCCCACCCGCGGGAACGGAAGAACGCGGGTGGGGCCGTCATCGCCCCGGCTTCCGAGCGGCCTGCAACCGCGCAGGGGTGCGGACATGCGGGAGGCTCGGCCCGGGCGGGGCGGGTCAAGGTGGTCGTAATGTTTGTGGGCGCCCCACCCCCGGCTCGGTTGCCGGGGGTGGGGCAATTGCGCCTCTGCGGCTCTGCGCCATCTCCACCGCTAGGTCAGCGGGAAACGGGACACCACCGAGGCGGGTCACGTTGTCCATCCTTGGCGACGAAAGCCTCAGCGGGACAAAAGTCTTCACCGCATGGCGTCCGAGCGCTGGCAGCGACCAAGCGGACACGCGACGGTGAAGACGATGTGCGACACGCTCGCCCCGGCCCGTTATTTTGTGGGGACAGTCATTTCATCGGGGGCGTGTCGCAAGTCTGTCGGTTTTGCGGTGAGAGCCGTGCGAGATGGATGGAAACCAACGCCCATAACCCTGGAGCGCTGTATCACTCGTTCAGTTGCCGGCATCCGAAATCGAACATCGAAAATGCTCCCGGACGCGTGAACCGGAGAAGGCGTTTGCTCGGTAAGGAGCTACGCCTGCAACGAGAGTCAACCTTCTCGACCACGGATATTTGTTCGATTTCTTCTGAACCAATTTCCGACGGCGTAAGCCTACAACCACCCACTGTGACAAACGACGAAAAAGTGGCCAACACCGCAGGTAGAACACCCCTTCGGCGCCCTGATGGCTCGCCACACACCACAGGGCCAGCGAACGCGCGAGCCGCCTCCAGACAGGCCGGCGGACAACACCGTGTCCGACCAGATCGAATTAGCCCTTGCCGCACAAATCGACAGCGAGGGTGAAACATGTTCCGCGACAGCATCTTTAACCCGGTCGACATGCATCTGGTCGAGAACGCGGTACGTCGTTCAAGTCGCCAGCTACAGCAATGCCGGCGACTTGAACGACTGGTCGCGAAGCGATCCGTCAAGCCAAGCTTCGCTTCTGCTCTGACGCACCGGGTTATGGGCGAAACGCCCCGGGACGAACACCGTACCCACGGCTTCTGCGTCACCGGTCAAGTGGCGAGCAGCCCAGTCTGGTGTGCCGGATCACAATTCCGGGAGTTCCGGTTGGCGATATTTTAATCGCCACGTTCGAGATATAGTCTCCGACCGTCGGCAATTCCTGACGTATACCGGCACGACCGCCAATGCATTGAAGGTGCAGGGATTTTACTATACGTCGTCTAACCTATCAAGATACTCCTGGCCGAGTTCCTTCAGGATTCCCCCTCTATCGATCCAGTATTTCGGGTCTCGAAGCACGATCATCGAGCCTCCGATATCAAACATACCGTTTTCCCAAATGAGGCCTCCGCCGCGCCCGAAAAAAACAATCAAGGGCTCGAATGGATCCGGAAGCTCGACAACTGGCTGATACCCTGCATCGGCTACCGCAGCCCAGCGTAGCGCAGCGCTTATCAATTGCTTGTCCCATGGCGAGATGTTCGCGCGAGCGGACGAAAGCTCTTCCCACGCCGCCGGAGGGGTCTGCACCTCGCAATGGAGGTGGTTCGCCAGGTCGACAAACGGCCACTCACCACGGATCAGATCCAATTCGCAAATATCAACCCAAAGCGCAACCCTGTACAAGTACTCCGCTACCAGGCGTTGACGCGAATTTGTGTGCGCTACGGCGAGTTCGGGATCACTCCAGTTCGATGAAATTAACCGATCGACCATTTCGTCAACGAGCCCGGTATTAGTCATTATAACCTTTCAAATCTTGAGTCTAGATTATACCACGCACTTTAGAGCAAATATTGTAATTCACAGTCGAACATGCGAGAGATAGGTTGACTCACTGAGCCGTTCCCCACTCATATCGCAGCCTCGGACGATCGGTTTTTGGGTGATGTTGACCCGTAGAGACTGATCAACTGACCGGCGGCGACGTGGCACCTTGGTTAGCGGCACCCCTGGCGCAAACAGCCGCCTTACAGTATAGATCGAGGATCGAACGCCCATGATCATTGCGTCAAAGTCTGCGATCTGCGGAGGCTGGACATTTTCCACTTCTCGTCGTCTTACGTTTACGGACACATCCAACGCAATAGAACGGGCTTGACCATGACTACCGTCCCGAGGAGCCCTGAGGGCCGACCGCGGAATGCCATTGAGTGCTCGCCTCACGACTTCATCGAGATTGGACAGGTCTGGAACGATTCCGTCTTCAGGCGGCTCAAGTCCATGACGCTTCCAATGAGACAAAAGATCTGCGTCTGGGCTCGACTGGGTTGAACGCGGGGCTAACAAATGCGCGCCTGGATGGTCCAACGATAAGCTGGGCCCAAATTCACCCCAAGCCTCGGGAGCCGTAGACATATACTGTAATCCGAGCTCCATCAATTTTGATTCGACATACTCGTGAGCGATAAGGGACCGAAATTGGTAATAACCTTCCGACCCTTTGTCCAGCTCTCCTCGTGACGCCTGGTCCCACAAGTCTGAATAGCTTTTGTTCGGAGTAAAGCGCCCCACCTCGACTTCATCCGGACCACGAACCACCGTATGCTCGCGCACGAAAAGATTCTGCCATGCTTCTTCCACAATACGCTCGTCCAGCCCGGTATTGCGCGCTGCCGACGGTACATCTCCCGGAGAATTTGCAATGCGCTCGTAAGCCTCAATCGCATCGGGCGTGGCATCCTCTGCGAACGCGAATCCGCCTCCATTCTGAGACGGCGTACCGCGCGAGCCCGGCCGCTCGGTGTTCGACGCGACAGAAGGCAATGCTCCGCCCGATTCATCGGGTGCGGGAGGTGTCTGGCCGCCCCTCGTGTCCCAAGGTTGGTCCCGGTGGGGGGTTCCTGGGCCGAATCTGGGGTCTCGTGTCGGAGGAGCGACGTCGCGGCGCGGTAGCCGGTCCGTGAGATTTCCGACGCGGTCGATGGTTGCTTGAGCTGCAGCGGATGCGGCGTCGGCGAGGCCGCTTGCGCGGGCTGTCGCGCCCAGTGCGCTCCCGGCGCCGTCGGTGACGACACCAACCGCGGCTCCGCCGACGATATTGCCGACGATCGTGCCGATTCCACCCGCGACGTCGCCTCTGGCGAAGTCGTCCCAACCTGTGAGGCCCTTCGCTGTGCCGGCGAGGATTTGGCGGGTTTCGCCCTTGTTCAATCCCGGCACGTTCCCCGAGTTCGCTAGTTCGTATCCGCCGATCGGGTCGCCGCCGAGTGCACCGGCGCCGAGAAGGACGCCGATCTCGACCTGTTTGCCGAGGCCTTTCCAGGCGTCGGCCACACTGGGCGCGCCATGGCCTGCAAGCCCGAACAATGCGGCCGGTCCCTTGGCCGTCTGTTCGATCGCCTGGGTGTATTTGTTGCTGAACCGCTCGAATGCTCCAGGGTGGTAGTCGGTGTTCTGCTGCCGTTTCGAGAGCGCATCCTCTGCCGCCGCGAGTTCGTTCGGCGAAAGCGGCGTGCCATGCGGGTTGAGCAGAGCCTGCACCAGAGGGTCGGAGCGACGATTCTGATCGAGCTCGCCAGGCAGAGTCCCCGATGCCCCACCGGTCATGTAGGCGTCGAGAGCCTGCTGCTGTTTTAACGACGGGATTTCTGTGACTTTGGGACGGCCTGTTGCGTCGACCGATACTTGCGCGAACCAGGCGGGATCGGAGCCCTCCTGCACGTAGCGGCCAGGGATACGCTCTCCGCGGCTGTCATATTGCGGAACGTATGCGTGGGTGATCCCGCCGGAACGGACGGTGAAACCGGTTAGCTGATCGTCGGGACCGAAGACATAGTCGTTGCTTTTCCCGTTGCCAAGGTCCACGTGTTGCTTGGTCTGAAAAGTGGAATAGGTTTGGCCGTGATAGGTCGTTGTCGTCGTCGTCCGTGTTGTATCGGGATCGACGGTCTGGGAGTGGGATTCGACGCTGGCCCCGCTCGGAAGAAGCAGTGGCTGACTGTCCTTCAGCCCGCCGTTGTTGACGATCGTCAACGCATCCGGCAGACCACCGAAAGCCGGCGGCGCGCTGGGACTGGTTCTCGGCATGATGCCGAGGGTTTCGAGTTTCCGTCTGTCCGCATCACTGAGATTCTTCGAGTTTGCGGAGGACGGCGACGATGAAGTAGGGGCGCTGGCAGTCGGCGGTACTTCCTTCTGCTTACGCTGACGATCCGCTGCAGCCAGAGTGGTCCACAGCGGATCGTTGAGGTAGGGGTTAGCAGAACTATCAGTCGGTGGTGAGCCCATGGCGTTCCTCACTGGCTTATCTCGAAATGAGCAAAAGGTTTGAGATCGGGTCCTCCGCATCGCAGACTTCAGCGGCCAGCCGCCGGACATGCGGCACCACGGAGGAGTGCATTCCGAGAGCCCTTCTGCGACGGTGGACTTTCGGTGCGCTTGCTGGCCACAGCGGCGAGATCTACTCAATATCTCTGTTGCCCAGCATCTTTCGGTGCGATGCCCGATGAGAGGATCGGATCTGAAGTTTGAGCGGTGCGCCGGCGAGGATCTAACCGCGGGATTAGGGCTGGCTGTGATCTGTGCACTGCGGGGCGTTTAGGCCTGCCGGATCGCAGCCGGCCAGCGCAGTCACGCCGGGTAGAAGTCCGAAACAACGGTCGACCGAATTGCTGCGGATTGCGCGGCGGGCAGCACTGGCGCGACAGTCGATGCCAGAATCGATCCGTTATGCGGCCGGATGTGGTCAGGTAGTTACGCCGCTCGGGCACATTGAACGAACCATGAACCTGATCACCGGTGCCACAAACAGGTCAAGACTGTGCCTGTGCAGGCCTTTTCGGAAAGTGTCAGCAAACAGACTCACGGTCCGTTTTAACGATAAGGGTGGATGACCGGCCCACTTCCGCTCCACCTGCAACCCCTGAGGGGAAGAGCGCCAGTCCGGTACAGGGTCCGTGTTGTCCCGCCCCGGCGATGAATGCCAGGGCGGGACAGCGTTCTTCACTGCATGGCCGCGAGCGCCGGCCGCGCGACTATGCAGACCATGGTCGGTGAAGACATGCTGCGACGCGCTCGCCCGCCCCGTTGCGTTGTGGGGATAGTCATTTCATCGGGGGCGTGTCGCAAGTCGGAAAACTCTGCGATGTAGCGCTACTCGTTCAGACGCGACGATCCGAATCCAGCAGGGAAGACGCCAGACCTCCCCAAAACAGGGCGGCAACACGCGATTTGCTCATCGAAGAAGATCGATCAACAGGGATTCGACCCTCTCCGGACCGGATATCGTCAGGTCTCTTCGAACGATCTCCGACGGCGTAAGCCTACTACCACTCACTGTGACAAACAGCGGAGAAGCTACCAACATCGCACGTAAATGGCTGATTTCGAGGCTGCGCCCTGGCCCGTACGGCGGTGACAGCGGCCATGGAATCCT
>NZ_BDBF01000044.1 GCF_001612845.1 Nocardia elegans NBRC 108235
CCGCGGCCGGCGTTGCGGGCCGTGCCGCGGTGGGCGGGCACCGTGGTGGGGTCTTCCGGCCAGGCGTGTTTGGGATAGCGGCCGCGCAGGTCCGCGCGAACGCGGGGCCAGCCGGTGCGCCAGAACGAGGCGAGATCCGCGGTGACCGCGACGGGGCGCTGAGCGGGTGAGAGCAGATGCAGCACGATCGGGACGCGGCCGTCCGCGAGGCGCGGTGCGTCGGTCCAGCCGAAGATCTCCTGCACCTTGATCGCGAGCACCGGCGGATCGGCGGAATAGTCGATGCGGGCGCGGCTGCCGGATGGAACCTGCACCCGTTCCGGTGCTAGTTCATCGATGCGCGCAGCATCCGGCCAGGGCAGCAAGCGGCGCAAGGCTTGTGCGGTATCGATGCGTTCGAGATCGGCGCGGCGGCGTGCGGCGGCGAGTTCGGGGCCGAGCCAGGTATCGGCGGCGGCGAGCAGCGCCTCGTCGTCGACCGCAGGCCACGGGTCGCCCAGGGTTCGGTGCAGGAAGTCGAGGCGCTGACGCAGGGCGGTCGCCTCGGCGGACCAGGTCAGCAGGCCGAGCCCCGACGACGCCAGCCCGCGGCGCACGGCGGCGCCGAGCAAACCCGGATCCGGATCGCGAATGGGCTTCTCCGACAAGGTGATCGCACCCAGTCGTTCGACACGCCGCGCCACCACATCGCCGTCGACCCACTCGACCTCGTCGGTGGTCGTCAGCAGTTCCGAGGCTGCGCGGCGGGCCAGGCGCTTGTCCGCGACCGCGGCCAGCCGGATGTAACCCTCGGAACGCCCGGGGTCGCGGGTGGCGACACCGACCGCCAGCCATTCCGGATCGCCGGTTCCCGAGCCGGGCGCAAGCGTGACCGCGGTTCCACCGGCCATGAGATAGCTCGCGGAGCCGGGGGCGCGTCGGCGCGCCAACCGTTCCGGATATGCCAGCGCCACAATATAAGCGGGATCATCGGCCCCGTCCGGCCCGTCGACCGTTCGGGCCAGCCGCTCGGCCTCGCGCCGCCAGCGCACCGGCTGCTCACGCCGGAGCCGGCGCAGGCCCGCGGTGAGATCGACACCCGAGATGAGGCTGTCGTCGTCGAGGACGGCGACGACTTCCGCGGCCGGTCGCGCCCCCACCTCGGCCGCTCCGTCGAGTAACGCGCGCGCCAGCCGCGGATGCAGCCCGATGCGGGCCATGCGCCGCCCGCGGTCGGTCACCGCACCGCCGGAGTCCACGGCACCCAAGGCGTGCAGCACATTCCGGCCGGCGGTCAGCCCACCGGCGGGCGGCGGATCCCACCAGCCGAGACCGTGACCGTCCGCCGTGCCCCAGCAGGCCAGTTCCAGTGCGAGCCGGGTCAGGTCGGCGGTGCGGATCTCCGGCTCGGGATAGGCGGGCAGGGTGGCGTGCTCGTGCTCCGGCCAGCATCGCCACACCCGGCCCGGCGCCTCGCGCCCGGCCCGCCCGGCACGCTGGTCGGCGACGGCCGCCGAGACGCGGACCGTGGCGAGCCCGGACAGCCCCCGTGCCCGATCGATGCGTGGCACGCGGGCAAGGCCTGAATCCACCACGGCACGCACGCCCGGCACCGTCAGGCTCGACTCCGCCACCGCCGTGGCGAGCACCACGCGCCGCCGAGGTCCGGGACGCAAGGCCGTGTCCTGGCTCGCCGCGGATAATCTGCCGTGCAGCGGAACGATATCCACGCCGTCGTGGCCGTCCAGAAGGGCGGCGACTCTTCGGATTTCGGCCGCACCGGGAAGGAAGACCAGCACGTCGCCGTCGATTTCGGCCAGTGCGGTGCGGGTAGCGCGTGCGACCTGTGCGTCGATTCGCTCCCGGGGCAAGGGCGGGACGTGGGTTGTGGCCACGGGAAAGGTCTGCGCCTCGACCCGCACCACCGGCGCCGCGTCGTCCGCGCCCAGCAGCGCCGAAAGGCGTTCGGCGGCAACGGTGGCCGAGGTGGCGAGTACCCGCAGGTCCGGCCGCAATCCGGCCCGGGCGTCCAGCAGCAGCGCCAGCAGCAGATCCGCGTCCAGATGGCGCTCGTGACATTCGTCGAGGACGAGCACGTCGACCCCCGCCAGCTCCGGATCGTCCTGCAGGCGGCGCACCAGCAAGCCGGCGGTCACGACCTCGATGCGGGTCCGCCGCCCGACCCGTCGATCCCCGCGGACCGAGTAGCCGACGGTTTCGCCCACTTGCTCGCCGAGCAGCGTAGCCATCCGCGCGGCCGCGGCCCGTGCCGCCAGCCGCCGCGGCTCGGCTACGAGCACCCGGCCGGAGTTGTTCGCCGCCAGCGCCAACGGCACCAACGTCGTCTTTCCGGTGCCCGGTGGCGCGACCAGGACCGCGGTCTCGCGGTCGGCCAACGTCGCGACGAGATGATCGAGAACTGCCCGGACGGGCAGATCGGGAAGTTCGAGTGCGATCACCGCAGCCCCAGCATGCGCATCGCGGTGTCGCGCGCGGCCGCGCGGTCGGTCTTGCCGCCCGGGCCGAGGTCGAGCCGGTCCACCACCACGACATATTCGGGCGTGTATTCCTTGGTCACCCCGCGCGATGCCAGCCGGGTCGACAGACCGGACGCGTCCAGGGTCGCGCCGTCGGCGAGCACGACCACGGCGCAGACGCGTTCGCCGTAGACGTCGTCGGGAACACCGACGACAGCGACGTCGGTGACCGACTCGTGCTCGCGCACCAGCTCCTCGATTTCGGGGATCGAGACGTTCTTGCCGCCCCGGATGACGAAATCCGATGTCCGCCCGACCACCCGCACCCGGTCGGTCTCGTCGATCTCGACGATATCGCCGAGCAGTGTCCACCCGTCGGGTGTGTAGAGCTCGGCGTCGGCGGCCGGGTCGTCCCAGTATCCGGCCGACACCAGTGGGCCGCGCACCGCCGGCCGGCCGCGGCGGACCGCACCGGCCACGTCGGCGCCGGCATCGTCGAGCACGCGCACGTTCATCGCGGCGAGAGTCCGGCCGCAGGTGCGCAGTCTGGTGTCGATGTCGTCGTCGAGGGTGGTCCGGCTCACCGCGCCGCTCTCGTTGGAGCCGTAGAACTGCAGGACCTTCGCGCCGGTCCGTTCCTCGAACGCGCGGGCATCGCGATAGGGAACGGGCTCACCGCCGGTGTACAGCACCCGCAGGCTGGACAGGTCGTGGCGTTCCAGCGTCCCGGAACGCAACAGCATCTTGAATTGCGTACTGACACAGCACAATACGGTGACTCGCTCGCGCTCGATGAGCATCGCGGTCTCCTCGGCGTCGAAGCGCGCGCCGACGACGACCGGTATGCCCAGCAGGGCGGGCAGGAAGTGCGCCGACCACAGGCCGAATCCGTACGGCGCCGGGACCACCGAGCAAACGATGTCCCGCGATCCGATCCGGGCACCCAGCATCGCCTCGCGCGCGAAGGCCGTCCATCGGCGCTCGGTGTGCGCGACGATCTTCGGTGTCCCGGTCGTCCCCGACGTCGAGTTGAGGATGGTCACCTGCGATGGTGTGAAAGTCGCTGTGGCGGAATACGTTTCGGTCGTGGGCGCCGTGCCGGAACGGTGGCGCGCGACGGCGCCGGACTGCTCGTCGACGACGAGAACGTCGCCCGGCATCACACCCTCGGCCTCGAGTTCCCGGACCAGCGCCTGCCAGGATCGGCCTCGGATCTCGGGCACGGTGACCAGCGTCGACGCCTCGGTCCGGCGCATCACGTGCCCGATCTCGCGCACGCCGGATCGCACCCCGACGGCCGCGGCGATGCGTCCCGCGCGGTAGCACCCGCACAGCGCCGCGTGGACGGCCGCGGTATCGGGGAGGAGCAGCGCGACCCGCGAACGGGGACCGCCGGAAGTAGAACGCAACGCCGCACAGATCGCGTCCGCCGACCGGTCGTATTCGCTCCAACTGGTCGACCCACCGGTAGTGACGAATGCGGCCCGGTGCGGAATCCGCTGCGCCCAGATGCGAACGATGTCGCTGATCGCGTGGTCCGTGTACGACTCCGGCGTGGTCGCGAAACTGCCCGGAACGATCGACTCCGCAGCGCGGTTCGTCATGATCACCTCACTCACCTGCCGCCACCGATGTCGCATCCTCAACCGTAGCCACCGCGCCCCGGCGCGCTGCGCAGCGGTCAGAAGATCGCGACCGGGGCGACCGGACTGCCGGTGGCACCGACGAACGGTTCCGGCATCGCCGACAGCAGGAAGTCGTAGCGGCCTTCCTCTGCACACACCCGGGAGAGGTCCTCGAGGTTCCAGTTCTGGCCCTGCAGCATGCCCATCTCGACCAGGTGCAGGGCATGCACCGCCAGCCATGGGCCGTCGGCTTCGGGCGGGCAGATCTCGAAGGTGAGGGTGTCGGTGGCGACGGCGGCGACGTCGCGGGCATGGAACCATTCCGGGCAGCGCACCGACAACCCCGGTGACGGCGTCCCGTAGCCCTCGCGGTCGCCCGCCAGATAGAGCCGTATATGCCCGGTGCGCACCAGCACCACATCCCCGGCCCGCACCCGCACCTGCGCCATCGCCGCGGCGGCGTCGAGATCCTCCGGCGAGACGGCGTGATCGCCGGCCAGCCGGTCGACTCCGCGGGCGCGGGCGACGTCGAGCAGCACCCCGCGCGACACCAGATGCGGCACCTTCTCGATACCGCTGAATCGGGCACCACGGTGAGCGGTGATCGATTCAGCGGGGCGGCCGTTGTAGAGACGCCCGGCATAGGAGACATGTCCGAGGCCGTCCCAGTGCGTGCCCGCCTGCAACCCCATGGTGATCGAATCGTCGCTGGTCGCAATCGCGCCGGGCCCGAACATCTCCCAGTTCAGGGCAACCATGGTGTGCAGCGGATTCACTCGTCCCGGCACGAGTCCGGTCTGCACGCCACGCTGGTGCAGCGGCAGTGCCAGCCCGACTCGCCGTCCCGTGCGCACGGTCGCGGCGGCGGCCCGGACCACCTCGTCGGTGACGAAGTTCAGGGTGCCGATTTCGTCGTCGGCGCCCCAGCGTCCCCAGTTGTTCACGCGCGCCGCGATCTCACGAAAGACAGACATGTCCGGCATGTGCGCACGATACCGGCGGTCCCGTGGGTTGCCAATCCTTCACTCCCACTGAGCGAAACGGCCGTTCGGGGCGTCCAGCGGTCAGCCGACGGGCGGCCGGACGGGAGCCGTGCGCCACGGGCGTGCCTGCTCGAGTTGTGCCGCGACCTGCAGCAGCAGATCTTCGCGGCCGAAGGCGGCGACCAGTTGAATGCCGACCGGCATTCCGGCACTGTCGGTGCCCAGCGGGAGCGAGATCGCCGGCTGCCCGGTCACATTGAACGGGCTCGTCATGCCGCTGAACGACATCGCGTGCTCCCACAACGACGCCGGGTCCGTGGTGTCGAGCAGGCCGAGCGGCGCGACGACCGTCCCCAGCGTCGGCGTGAGCAGCAGGTCGTGGTCCGCGAAATAGCCGCCCAGCGTGGTGGCCGCAGTCTCGAGGTCGCGCAGTGCGCGGACGTAATCGCCCGCACTGTCCTGGTTCGCGGCGTCGTACATCATCCGGGTCATCGGTTCGAGGTCGTCGTCGCGCACATCGCGGCCGAGCGCTGCCAGCCGCGCCTTCACATCCACCGCGACCGGCACCGCCATCAGATACTGCAAACCGCTCATGATTTCCTCGAAGGGAAAGTCGGGCGCCTCGTCCACCACGTCGTGGCCGAGATCGGTAAGGACGCCGGCGATATCTCGCGTCGCCGCAACACAATCGGGATGTATGGCGGCGCCCGAAGGCAGCGTCGTCGCGATCCCGATGCGCAGGTGCCCCGGATCGATGCGCATGGCGTCGACGTAGCGCATCGACGGCGCGGCGATGACGTACGGATCGCCGGGGACGGCACCGGCGCCGATATCGAGCAACATCGCCGTATCGCGCACGCTGCGGGTGACGGCGTGGTTGACGCTCATCGGCGCGGCCAGCAGATTCCGTGCCGGATAGGCGGGCACCCGGCCGCGGCTGGGTTTGAGACCCACCAGCCCACACGACGATGCCGGGATGCGGATCGAACCGCCGCCGTCACTGGCCTGACCCGCGGGCACGATTCCGGCGGCCACCGCCGCCGCCGAGCCGCCCGAGGAGCCCCCAGCGGAGTGATCGAGGCGGTGCGGATTGCGCGTCGGCCCGAACAGCAGCGGTTCGGTGCTCGCGTTCAACCCGAATTCCGGTGAATTCGTCTTGCCGATGATTACCATGCCGGCGCGCCGATACCGTTGCACCAGTTCGGAATCCGCGGCGGCGACAGCGTCGGCGAACAGTCGGGAACCGTTGGTCGTGGGCAGCCCCGCGACGTCCATGTGCAGATCCTTGATCACGAAGGGGATCCCGCGCAGTGGCCCATCGGGTAGCCCCGCGGCCACCTCACGACGCGCTTCGTCACCGCGCTCGCTCACCACCGCGTTGATCGCGGGATTGCGCTCCGCGAGCCGGCTCAGGCTGAATTCGAGCACCTCCTCGGCCGACACGTCGCCGGCCTCGAGCGCCGCGGCCAGTCCTGTCATGTCGGTGGTGTCGAACAGATCCCGCATCGAAGTCCCTATCAGTCGTGCCGTACCGAGAATCGCGAGTCTCGTCCTACCAACCGCCGGGTCCCGGGCGGACCGGTATTCCGCCTACCGGGATCTGCCGTTTCCCGGGCGTCGAGGATTTGACGGTGGCGCGGCGCGGTGAGCTACGGTGTGAGGCGATGACTACCGGGACGGCTTCACGCCACACACGGATGGGTTACCCGGTGCTCTGCTGAGCGCCCTGCGAGCCGATACGGGCTCGCATATCGACTGCTGCGGTATCGCGCGGGCTCCGCCTTCGTCGTGTTGATCACAAACCTCAACGACGACAGAAGGATTCGATAATGACCGAAACACACGGCATCTCGGTAGACGTGCAGACACCCGACGGTGTCGCCGACGCCTACCTCACCTCCCCTGCCGACGGCGCCGCCCATCCGGGAGTGCTGGTGGTCCAGGACGGTTTCGGGCTACGGCCCAGCCTGCGGGCGCTGGCCGACCGGATCGCCGCCCACGGCTATACCGTCCTGCTTCCCAACGCCTACTACCGTCACGGGCGCGTACCGGTGATCGAGTTGCCGGACTACATCGACCCGGCGCGGCGACCCGAGATCTTCCAGCAGGTCTTCCCGATGATCCGCGACCTCACAGCGGAGGTCTGGCGCTCCGATGCCGCCGCCTACCTCGACTGGCTCGCGGCGTCGCCGAAGGTCGCCGCGGGCAAGGCCGGCGTCACCGGCTATTGCATGGGCGCCCGCCTGGCGGTACTGACCGCCGGCATGTTCCCCGACCGGATCGCGGCGGTGGCCGGATTCCACGGCGGACCGCTCGTCACCGACGCCGCCGACAGTCCGCACCGCAACGCCGGAAACATCACGGGCGAACTGTATTTCGCCCACGCCGGCGAGGACGACCACATGACCCCCGAACACATCAGTGCCTTCGACAAAGCACTCGCCGACGCCGGTGTCCGCCACCGCACCGAGGTCTACGAAGGTGCCCACCACGGGTTCACCCAGGCCGACACCTCCGCCTACGACGCCGAAGCCGCCGAACGCCACTACCGCGAACTCCTGGCCCTGTTCGACCGCAACCTGCGCCGGTAGGTCGAGAACACGGACCCGCGGCTGGGTGCGACGCCGGATCGATGGGAGCCGAGCGTCCGGGCTCGGCGGCAACACCGAGCCCGGATATCGCCCTACCGACGCCGCAGTCTCCTCACCCGACGACTACTTGGGCGCGACCAGCTCCAGCGCGATATTGTCCGGATCCCGAAACTCCAGTATGTAACTGACACCGATGTCCTTGATGTCCTCATGCGCTATCCCGCACGCGTCCAGATGCGCTGCGGCGGCTTCCAATTCGGCGAGCGACGCGACAGTGAAAGCAAGATGGTCGAGACCGACACGATTCTCGTCGAAACGGTCGGAACCAACCGGCCGCAGCCCGATCAAACCGTGTTCCATCTTGTAGATCACCCCGCCGAAGAGAAAACCGAGACGCTCACGCGTCTCCTCATCCGCATCGGCCGGAACCTCCAGCGCCACAGGCCAGCCGAATACCTGCTCGTAGAAGGCCCGCGAACGGCCGATATCGCACACCGTGAGACGGACGTGAGCAACAGATCCCGTAGCAATCGCCATAACGATCATGCTCGCACGCCGCCTCCCTACCCGCAGGTTCCCGGCCGCCGACTACCGGCCGCGCGCATCGGCCCATCGCCCTCGGATATCGGGGTACTCCGCGTGGAGGTCGCCGCCGAACAGCTTCCAGTAGAAGGCGTTCATCTTCGCGGCAACGGGTGCGTGCCGGGTCAAGACCGGAGCGATCACCGGTGGCACGTCATCCGGTATGCGCCCGGCGGCACACTCGAGTACGTACTCGTTGCGGGCGACCGGACCGCCGCTGGAGGGTGTCGGTACACCGCAGACTTCGGTCACCATCCAGTTGACCAGTCGCATGGCGGCGTAGCCGGCGTCATGTGCGACGTGTTTTCTCGTGAAGCCGTGCTCAGCGGCCGACAGGTTGAATCGTGGCGATATGGCCAGCCCGAAGTCGCTGAGATAGATCCGTTCCATATCGGTGCGAATGTTGCCGAAATGCCCGTCCATGTGCAGCAACTCCCGATCCCGCAGAAACGTCACGATCTCCGAAAGCTGCCGCTCGAGTGCGACGGCCCTGTCAACCGGGCCCTCCCCCAGCCAGTCCGCCAACGGATGGGGGATGTACTCGCAGAACAGCACAAGGCTGCACTGAGCGGCGGCTAGCGCTTCGAGACGGGCCCGCACGGCTCGGCTGCCACCCTGGGCGGTGACCACGGTGTCGATGTCGGCGTGTTCGGCTGTGACCGGCGACCGGCCGGGGAGCACCCGCCAGTGGTAGAGGATCGGGAAGGACTGTGTCTCGCCGGCCAGAACGGCATCCGTGACGATAATGTTCGCCGCCAGCTCGCGCCAGGCGTTGACACTCGGGCCGCCGATACCATATTGGCAGAACATCGGCAGGTTGAACAGGTTCGCCGTGGAACCAGAGTTGGCGACCTCCCGGTCGGTCAGCGGGATCCGCTTGGTGAAGACCGGCACGCCGTCGACGTCGACCAGCGCCGCGCCACCACCCACACCCACGTTGACGACTCGACCGGTGCCTACCAACTCGGCGAGCTGGAGATGGCTGCAAGACGCCAGGAATGCCGAGATTACTTGGTAGCGGGCGGTTCTGGCATTTGTCATCGCACGATTGTGGCACCGGCCAGGCGCCTCGAACGTGGTCAGACCGGGGCTTCGGTGGGCCGACCGTGCAGCAAGGCCTGCAGTTGCTTGGTGTGGCCCGGTAGCTCCACCTCGGTCAGGCCGATGATCAGATCCCGCAGAGGTAGTGGCTGATCGACCAGCACGGTGTCGTTGGAGAGCAGACGAGTCGGGACCGGGGTGTCGAGTTCGGTGTCGCTCAGGGCCGGGCCGGAGAGGCTGCAGAGGACCTCGGCTTGCCGGCGCAGGCGGTCCCGCAGGCCGGTGCTGCCGCCGGCAAGCTCTACGACACGGTCGATGGTCCAGATGTCGAGCGCAGTGCGGTTGTCGTAGGTGGTGTGCCGGCCCGCGGCGACGGCCGACGCGGCAGCGATGGTGGCGGCGGTGATCAGGCAGACGTGCCCCAGGATCTGGTCGGCATTCCATTCGCCTGGTGCGGGGGCGATCGTCTGTGAATCGGCCACGGTGTCAGCGGCTTCCAGAAGCGCGCGGTAGGCGTCGCCCAGCGCGGTGGTGTCGAGCATAGCTGAATTATGCAGGTATTCACCTGCCTAATTCAATCCGGTGATGCCTGTCCTATACCGGTGAGCGCCATCCACTGTCTGCGACTCGAAATCGCTTGTGGCCGTTGGCGGCTCCGTCGGCCGAGCGTGATGGCGCAGAGCGTGCGGCGGTCATACCTGCAAGTCGGGAAGCGCGAATGGTGCTCGCGTACGGCTGCGGGAGGTTCGGAGGACTGCTGGACCGGCTGGGCGGGAACCGGAATCCACGATGTGCTGATCGGATCGTGGAGCTTAGCCGGCGGGTTCCGACTCGTGCAGAGTCACGGTGCGGCCGGCGGTTTTCAACGTCAATGTCGCGCCGTCGAGACTCCATGTCGGGCTTGCTTGCAGGAGTGAGGTCGCCCATTCGTCGGCTCCGGCGCGGTCGCCTACGCACGCCATGCGGGTTGCGGCGAGAGGGCCGGTGTGCAGGGTGTTCCCGGTCAGGTCGGCGGAGCCCATGAGGGTGTTGCAGCCGGCGGTGGCGCTGAGGTGACCCTCGGTGAAGGTCAGGCGGAGCGGGCCGTCGCCGGGGATTCGCGGGCCTTGGACGCCGGTGGAGACGTAGGTGTGGCCGACGGGAGTGGCGGGTGCGGAATCCGTTGGGGTGGAATTGTTTCCGGAGGAGCAGGCGACTCCCGCCGTCAGCACGGCCAGGACCGGAGCGAGTCGCAGGATATTCGCCGACATGCTCCGATGGTAGCCGCAGGGTGGGGCGGATCAGCTGCTCGCGTTACCGGCCTGCCACGTGGTCCACGGGACCTCCCAGTCGCCGTAGGTGTCCCATACGGGCAGCGGCTGCCCGCCCGAGTTCGTGATCTCCACGACGTCGCCGACGCCGAAGTGGTCGAAGAACCACTGGGCGTTGTCGGGTGAGAGGTTCACGCAGCCGTGCGACACGTTGCTGGCCCCCTGCTGCCCCACCGACCAGGGCGCCGAATGGACGAATTCGCCGTCGTTGGAGATCCGTTCGTCCAGGTCCACCTTCTCGCGGTAGTACCCGGGCTGGCCGGCGCAGACCCCGTAACTGCAGGAGTCCATGATGATCGACGGCGATTTCTCCGAAATGACATGCGGCCCTTCGTGCGACGGGAATCCGGGCGAGCCGAGACTCATCGGCATCTGGTTCACCTGCGCGCCGTTGTGCAGGATCGTCAGCTGTTCGGTGTTGCCGTCGGCCTGCGCGATCCAGGAGTCGTGGACCGTGTAGTCGGCGCTGTTGTTCTCGGCGCCGAACACCCCGTCGCCGAGGTCGAGACCGAAGACGTCGGCTTCTATATGGATCTTGGTGCCCGGCTGCCAGTACTGCGCGGCGCGGTAGTGCACATCCTTGTCGTCGACCCAGTACCAGGCGCCCGGCTGCGGCGGCGTGACGGTGACCTTCAGATGCTTCTGCACCTCGGCCTTGTTCGCCACCGGCGCGGTGAACTGGAACACCATCGGCTGCCCGACCCCGATCCCGGTCTGGGCGACCAGATCGGGCGCGGGCACCACATTCGCGTACGCCTTGTGACCGGCGTCGATCGTGGCCACGGTGAATGTCTTGTTCGTCGCGACCTGGGCGAGGTTCACCGCTTGGGCGTCGACGCGGTAGGAGGTCCCGTAGCTCAGCGGATCCTTCGAGGTCCAGCTGCGATGGTCGGCACCGAAATCGCCGGCGACCGCTTTACCGTCCCCATCGGTGACGGTGACCTTGGTCAGCATGCCGTCGGCGGAGTTCACCACGAGGGGCGTCGCCGGATTGAGCGGTCCGTGGTCGGCCGTGGGCACATCGATCGTCGCGGGCGCGGTGATATCGGGCCCCTTGGACACCGGCGCCGACGACGTGCCGCCATTCGAGCCGCCACATCCGCCGACGAGCACGACGATCGCCGTCAGCACCGCCGCCACCACCAGTAGAGATCGACGCCTGCGCACGTCCTCACCGCCTCTGTCTCGCACCCTCGCATGCACAGCGCCCACCCGGGACACAGCACCCTCCAGTCCACACCATCAATCCGGTGTCGCACCGCAGCAGCAGAGTACGTGTCGTCGCCGCCCCGCGCGCGCCGGGCATGGCCGGACCAGGCGTTTTGCCGCATTCGTGGCATTCGGCGACGGATGATGCGGGCTCACCCGTTACGGGTGATTGCGCGCGGTCAGTGCGGGCTCATAGTGGAGCGATCTTCGCGATTCGTCGAGGAAGGTGACCGATGCCCAGGCGAGAGCGCTTCCGGTGGCCGACCGCCGCGGGTGCGGTCGGCGACTACATCCGGCACGCGCCCGGCACCTACATCTGGCTGACCATCCTGCTGGTGTCCACACTCGTGGTCCGGCACCTGTCTCCCGATCAGGCCGAGATCCTGCTGGGCAACCGCTCGACCAATCTGCATCATCTGCGCGAGGATCCGGTGCACGTGCTGATCTCCAGCGCCTTCTGGCTCGCGGGCGGCGGCTGGTTGGGCTACGCGGTCAGTTACACCCTCTTCCACGCCCAGGCCGAACGCTGGCTGGGAACGCTGCGCTGGCTGGCGGTGGTGGTGATCGCGCACGTCGGCGCGACCTATCTCAGCGAGGGAGTGCTGTATTGGGCTATTCATCACGGTTACGCACCCGAATCCGCGGTGAACACCCTCGATTACGGCGTGAGCTACGCCTTGGCGGGTGTGATCGCCGTGCTGGTGTATCGGATCGCGAAGCCGTGGCGGTACGTGTATCTGCTCGGCGTGGTGGTGTTCTACGCGATTCCGGTCTTCGCGAACCGAACCTTCACCGACATAGGGCATTTCAGTGCGATGGTCCTCGGCCTGGCCTGCTACCCGCTGACCCTGGGGCGGCCGGGCGTGTGGGATCCGGAGGTGGCGGTGCGTGGGCTCGCCGGGTCCGTGCGACACCGGTAATCAGACCGCCGGGCCGTCGTCGCGACAAGGATTGGATTCATCGCGATCCAGAGTGCTGACCCCGCATCGGAATTCCCCTAGCGTGACGTTTCGCCCATCCAGAGCGATCGAAAGACCCGGCTCCACGAAGTCGCAGCAACCCGCCGACTGGGTGTGGGTGCTACCGCCGGGACCGGCCGACCACTTCCAGCCGTCCACCCGGCACCTACCGCATCGATCCACCCGGAGTCACCGAATGAAACGAATTCTCTCGCCGGCGCTCGCACTCACCGCGACGCTGGCGATCGCCGCCTGCGCGAACACCACCGATGGTGGCGGCGACGCCGGTCCGCCGCAGTCGGGCGGAACCCTGCGCTACGGCCTGTCGCAGGCGCCGACCTGCTCGGATCCGGCCCAGGCCGGCACCAACCAAACCCTCTACGTGGCACGCCAGATCGTGGATTCGCTCACCGACCAGGATCCCGCGAGCGGTGAAATCAAGCCGTGGCTGGCCACCTCCTGGCAGGTGAGCCCGGACGCGAAGACCTTCACCTTCCATCTGCGGCCCGACGTCACGTTCAGCGACGGCACACCGCTGACCGCCACGTCGGTGCAGAAGAACTTCGACGCCGTCGTGCACACGCTCACCGCGGCGAAAGCGCCGCTGGGCGCGAGCTATCTGTCCGGCTACGCGGGCACCACGGCGATCGATCCATTCACCGCCGAGGTGCGATTCGACGCGCCCAACGCGCAATTCCTGCAGGCCTCCTCGACCCCGCAGCTGGGCATCCTCGCCGACGCGACCACCGCGAAACCAGCCGAACAGCGCTGCCTCGGCGACAACATCGGCAGCGGTCCGTTCGTCTATGCCGGCTATCGCCAGGACGCCTCCGCCACACTGGTCAAGCGCCCCGGATACCGGTGGGGTTCGGCGGTGTTCGCCCATTCCGGCGAGGCGTATCTGGATCGCGTCGAATTCACGGTCGTCCCCGAGGCAGGAGTGCGGACCGGCAGCCTGTCGTCGAATCAGCTCGACGCCGTCAGTGACGCACTGCCACAGGATGTCCCGCAACTCGAGGCCGCCGGCGCCAAGGTGCAGTTCGACTCGAATCCGGGCGTTCCCTTCGGACTGCAGCCGAATGTGAGTCGTGCGCCGCTGTCGGATTCCGCCGTGCGCCAGGCCCTGTTGCACGCCATCGACCGCAAACAGCTGGTGGATACGGTGCTCGGACCGCAGTTCCTGCCCGCCACCGGCCCGCTGGCCTCGAAAACGCCTGGGTACGTAGATCTTTCAAAGTCGATAGCCTTCGACCCCGAGCAGGCGCGCCGCCTCCTGGACCAGGCCGGGTGGGTGCCCGGCGGCGACGGAATCCGCGTCAAGGACGGGCGGCGACTGTCGTTCGGTGTGCTGTTCGGTGCGCAGTTCGCCGCGAATCAGGCGACCTTGGAACTGGTGCAGCAGCAACTACGCAAGGTCGGGGTGGACATCCGGCTGGAGTTGACGCCCGTCGCCGAGTACACCGCGCGGCAGAACTCCGGTGACTTCGACGCCACCTACTTCAACACCACCCGCGCCGACGGCGACATCCTGCGCACCACCTTCGGCCGCGGACAGCGAAACCTCAACCAGCGCGGACCGATTCCGGCGCTGGACCAGGCGCTCGCCGACCAGCTCTCGACCACCGACCCGGCGGCGCGGGCGGGGATCATCGGGCAGGCACAGCGATCGGTGATCGAGAACGGACTGTGGTTGCCGACCATCGAATTGTCGCAGGCGATCGGCGTGTCGGGTGCGGTGCACGATCTGAAGTTCGAGGCCTCGGCCCGTCTGCAGTTCTACGACACCTGGTTGAGCAAGCGATGAATCCGATGACCCGGTATGTGATCGTGCGGGTGCTGCAGGCGATCGGCGTGCTCTGGGCGGCGTTCACCATCTCCTTCGCCGTACTGTTCCTGCTGCCGTCGGATCCGGTGCAGATGGCCATCGACGCGGATCCGGGCGTGCCTCCCGATCCCGCCGCCATCGCGGAACTGCGGGCCAAATACGGCCTGGATCGCTCCGTGCCGGAACAATATTGGACCGCGCTCACCCATGCCGTCCGGGGCGATCTCGGGCGCTCGCTGAACACCGGGCAAACCGTCACCGGCGCCCTGGCACAGTCGATTCCCTCGACTCTCGCGCTGGCCGGTCTCGCGCTGCTGCTGGCGATCGTCTTCGGCGCCGCGCTGGCCGTGGCCGCGTCCTACACTCGGCGGCCGTGGTTGCGGAATCTGCTCACCGCGCTACCGCCGATCGGCGCGGCGATGCCTACGTTCTGGGTGGGATTGCTTCTGCTGCAACTGTTCTCGTTCCGGCTTCGCCTCGTGCCCGCATTCGGCGGGACGGGTTTCAGCGGCACGATCCTGCCCGCGATCACCCTGTCCGTGCCGGTCGGCGCCGTCATCGCGCAGGTGCTCTACAGCGGTCTCGCCACCACCTGGCGGCAGCCGTTCGTCGAGGTGGCCTTCGCCAAGGGCGCCTCGCGGCTGTGGGTGCAGTGGCGGCACGTACTGCGCGCCGCGGCCGGGCCGGCGCTCACCGTCGCCGGACTGTGGGTCGGCACGGTACTGGCAGGTTCCGTGGTGGTCGAAACCGTGTTCTCCCGCGGCGGACTGGGCCGGCTCACCCAGAACGCGGTACTGCATCAAGACATTCCGGTGGTGCAGGGCATCGTGTTGATCGCCGCCCTGGCATTCGTGGTGGTGAACCTGGCGGTGGATCTGATCTATCCGGTGCTCGATCCCCGCGTCGCCGTCGCTCGCGAGAAGGTGCGTGCTCATGTCTGACACACTGCTCATCGCCGACCCCCCGTCCGTCCGGACGGCGGAACTGCGGCACGCGTTGGTGCCGAAGCGGCTGCGTGCCACCGCAGGACCGGCGGTGTCGATCCTCGTGCTGATCGTGGTTGTCGGCTGGGCGGTCGCGCCCTCGCTTCTCGCCGGCGACGATCCACGCGCGGGCGTGCCGGAGGAGAAATTCCGCGGCCCGAGCCTGCAGCACTGGTTCGGTACCGACAATCTCGGCCGCGATCTGTACACCAGAGTGGCGCACGGGGCGGCGCTGACGCTGTCGGCGACCGTCTGTGCCGTGCTGCTGGGGTTGGTGGTCGGGTCGGCGATCGGTCTCGTCTCCGGCACCCTCGGCGGCACCGTCGATGCCGTCGTCATGCGCGGAGTCGATGTGCTGCTGGCGATTCCCGAACTGCTGTCGGCGCTGGTACTCATCACGGTGCTCGGGCTGGGCACCCGGAACGTGGCCATCGCGGTGGGAGTGGCGCTGATCGCCCGGTTCGCGCGGGTGATGCGCGCGGAAGTGCTGCGAGTGCGCCGCGCGCCCTACGTGGAGGCGGCGTTCGCGTCCGGAGTGCGCTGGCACACCGTGCTGCTGCGTCACATTCTGCGGACGGCCTACGCGCCGGTCGCCGCCCTGGCCGCGGTCGAATTCGGTGTTGCGGTACTGGCGATCTCGTCGCTCAGCTTCCTCGGCTACGGCGCCGCGCCACCCACCCCGGAATGGGGTTCGCTGATCTCGGAGGGCCGCAACTACCTCGTGCTCGCCTGGTGGATGACCACCCTGCCCGGTCTGGTGATCGTCGCGGTGGTGCTCGCCGCCCAACGCATCGGCCGCTCGATCGGAAGCAAGGACGACCGATGAGACATACTCGCGCAGCTTCTGATCGGTCCGACCGGGTGCGGGTGTCCCGCAAAATACAGGAGGACCGATGAGCGGCGATACATTGTTGCGGGTTGATGACCTGCACGTCCGCTATGGCAGCGCGTCGGTGGACGCGGTGTCCGGTGCGACGCTGGAGATCGCTCGCGGAGAGACCGTCGCGCTGGTCGGCGAATCCGGTTCGGGCAAATCCACACTCGCCCATGCGGTCATCGGCCTGTTGCCCGATTCCGCGCAAGTCTCCGGCGGCGGAATCGTTTTCGACGGTCACCGGCTCGACACCGCGTCCGACCGCATCCTGCGCGGCCTGCGGGGTGCCCGCATCGGACTCGTCCCGCAGGATCCCGGGACATCGCTGAATCCGGTGCAGCGCATCGGCGATCAGGTGGCCGAGGTGTTGCGCATCCATCGGCGGGCCGATCGCCGCACGGCACGGCTGGAGGCGGTGCGGTTGCTCACCGAGGCGGGCCTGGACCGGCCGGAGGTGCGGGCCAGGCAGTATCCGCAGGATCTGTCCGGAGGGCAGCGCCAGCGGGTACTGATCGCGATCGCGCTGGCCTGCGAACCGGAATTGGTGATCGCCGACGAACCGACCAGCGCCCTGGACGTCACCGTGCAGCGCCGCATCCTCGATCACCTCGCCGACCGCGCCGCGCAGCTCGGCACGGCGGTACTGCTCATCACCCACGACCTGGCGGTGGCCGCCGACCGCGCCGATCGGATCGTGGTCATGCGGCACGGCCGGATCGTCGAAACCGGAACAACCGCAGCCGTTCTCACCGATCCGCAGCACGAATACACCGCCGAACTGCTCGCCGCCGCGCCGAGCGCGGAGTCACCGGTGCGCCGAGCGCGCCCACGTGCCGAACGACCCTTGCTGGTGGCGACCGGTCTGCGCAAGAGTTTCCGGATCGCGCGGGGCATGCGCACGGATGCGGTCGACGACGTCTCACTGGATCTCGATCGCGGCGAAACACTCGCCCTGGTCGGCGAATCCGGCTCCGGCAAGACCACCACCGCTCGCATCCTCGCGCGGCTGTCCACACCCGATGCGGGCAGCATCCGCTTCGACGGGCGCGATGTCGCCGGTCTGCGCGGCGCCGCGCTGCGGGAATTTCGCCGGCGCGTCCAGGTGGTGTATCAGAACCCGTACACGTCGCTGAATCCCACCCTGAGCGTCGCGAAGATCGTGGGAGAACCGTTGCAGGCCTTCGGGATCGGCGATCGCCGCGAGCGCCGCGCCCGGGTCGCCGAACTGCTCGAGCAGGTCGCCCTGCCCGGCGAGGTCGCCGACCGGCGCCCGGAGCGGCTGTCGGGCGGGCAGCGGCAGCGCGTCGCGATCGCGCGGGCGCTGGCACTGCGGCCGAATGTGCTGGTGCTGGACGAACCGGTGTCGGCGCTCGATGTCGGGGTACAGGCACAGATTCTGGCGTTGCTGGAGCGATTGCAATCCGAGCTGGAGCTGAGCTACTTGTTCATCTCCCACGATCTGGCCGTGGTGCGTCGCATCAGCGACCGCGTCGCGGTGATGCGGCAGGGCAGGATCGTCGAAACAGCGTCCACCGCAACGCTGTTCGACGATCCGAGGCACGAGTACACGCGCGAGTTGCTGGCCGCGGTGCCGGGCGGGTTCGTCCGGCCGGCGATCGAACGGTCCGCCTGAAAAGGAACTATTCGTCGTGGTCGGGCGGCTCGTCGGGGTCGTTCGCATCGGTCTGCCGCTCCCGCCACACCCAGAACACCGCCGAGGCGACCAGCGCCCGAACAGCACGCTGAACATCGAGAAGATCATGCCCGAGGTGAACATCGTGAACGCCAGAATTCCCCACGACTGCACGAACGGCAGTGTCAGCGCACCCAGCCACCAGTCAACCAGGGCCGCGATCGCGAACCCGCCCAGCAAGGCGTAGGCGACGGTGAACCCGATCCGCTGCACCGCGGTCAACGCCCCGGCGTGCACGCTGAGCTGGATGGCGCCGACGAAGCCGATGATCACCGCCGCCAGCGTGATGTAGAAGATCGCCGATCCGCGCGGATCGCCCGGCTGGAGCGGGTTGATATCGGTCACCACGATCGGTATCCCGGTCCGGCGGCTCGCCTCGGCGGCCGCGGTGGTGACCACCTGGGCCACCGACGAACCGGACGCACCCGACACATCGACCGGGATCCGCGCGGCGGTGCGCACGTCCAGGATGGCGAACACCCGCTGCGATTCGACGGCCTCGCGCGCCGCCTCCGGGGTGTCGTCGTGCAGCGGATGCAGCGAGCCGTTCAGTTCCCGCTCCATGGTGTCGAGGAAGCGCTGGTCGGGCGCCGGCACCGCGGTCCCCGCGTCGACGACGGCGACCGGGATCCGGTGCGGTGTGGGATTGGCGAGGATATAGGTGTAGGAGCCGGCGAACAGTCCGGCCGCGATCGCCAGGATGAACACCAGCACCGTTGCCGGCAGGAACGGTGGCCCCCGCAGGAAAGCCGCTTCGAGTCGGCGCCGATGCCGCCGCCGCAAGAATAGAATTCAGCGCGATCGAGAGTGCTGACGCCGCAGGCGATTTCTCCTAGTTTGAGCTTCTGCCCATCCGGCGATCGCGGGACATCCCCGCTTCCCTCCTACCGCGATGCGGCGGTGTTGTCTCGTGTCGATCGAAAGGACGCCTTCGCATGTCGTCGTTGCCGCCCCTGCTCGGGGTGGAATTGTCCGGCACGGGTACCCACCCCGCGTCGTGGCGGCGGGCCGACTCCCGCGCCGAAGAGCTGTTCACACCCGGCTACTGGATCGACGCGATCACCGCCGCCGACCGGGCCGGATTCGACTTCGTCTTCCTCCCGGACTCTTTCGGTGTGGGCGCCGGCGGTTACGGGCCGTTCGACGCGATCGCGCTCGCGGCCCGTGCCGCCGCCGCGACCCGGACGATCGGCCTGATCCCGCAGGCGACGGTCACCCACACCGAACCGTTCCACGTCTCCAAGGCGATCGCCGCCCTCGACTACGCCACCTACGGCCGGTCGGGATGGGAGGTCGCCGTCTCCGCCGAGGCCGAGCAGACGACACTGTTCGGCCGCAAGCGACCGCAGGACGACACCTCGCTGTGGCGGGAGGCCGACGAGGCGATCGAGGTGGTGACCCGGCTGTGGGACAGCTGGGAGGACGACGCCGAGATCCGCGATCTCGCGACCGGCCGGTTCGTCGACCGTGACCGGCTGCACTACATCGACTTCGAGGGCGAGAACTTTTCCGTCAAGGGCCCCTCGATCACACCCCGGCCGCCGCAGGGTCAGCCGCCGATCGCGGTGCGCGCCGCGTCGGCGGCGAGCACCCGCCTCGCGGTCAACCGTGCCGATCTGATCCGGATCAGCGCCGCCGACCTCGACGAGGCCGCCGCCCTGCGCACCCGGCTGCGCTCCGCGGTCGCCGCGGCCGGCCGGACGCCCGACGAGGTGCGGATCCTGCTCGACGTCGAGGTGCATCTCGCCGCGACGGAGGACCGGGCCCGCGCCGAGCTCGACCAGCTCGACGCCTGGGGACCCGCGGCCCCGGCCGCGACCGTGCGCCACCTCGGCACCGCCGACGGATTGCGCGTACTGCTCGACCGGACTCGGCGCGAGTGCGCCGCCGACGGTCTGGTGTTGCGGCCACTGGCGGTGCCCGCGTTCAGCGCCGCGCTCGTCCGGCCGGCGCGCAGCCTGCGCGGCCGCATCGGCCTGACGCGTCCCGCCAACCGCTACGCACTCGCCCGAGGATGAGGATGCCGAAACAACAGGTACGCAAGCAGATTCACCTGGCCGCTCACTTTCCGGGGGTGAACAACACCACGGTGTGGAGCGTGCCGGAATCGGGCAGCCAGATCGAGTTCGACTCCTTCGTCCACCTGGCGCGCACCGCCGAGCGCGGCCTGTTCGACTTCTTCTTCCTCGCCGAGGGGCTGCGGCTGCGCGAACACCGCGGCCGCATCTTCGACCTCGACGTGGTCGGTCGTCCCGACACCTTCACCGTGCTCAACGCGCTCGCCGGGGTCACGACCCGCCTCGGCCTGGCCGGCACGATCAACACCACGTTCAACGAACCCTACGAACTCGCACGGCAATTCGGCAGCCTGGATCACCTCTCGGGCGGACGGGCCGCCTGGAACGCGGTCACCTCCTCCGACGCGTTCACCGGCGAGAATTTCCGCCGCGGCGGCTATCTGGACCACTCGCAGCGTTACGTGCGCGCGGCGGAGGTGGTCGACGCGACCCGCGCGATCTGGGACAGTCGCGCCGGCGGGGCGCCGGTCGTCGACCGCGAACGCGGGGTGTTCGGCGGCCCGGCGCCCCGATTCGCCTATCGCGGAACGCAATTCGACATCGAAGGCGTCTACGGGTTACCGGCGAGCCCGCAGGGATATCCGGTGCAGATCCAGGCCGGTGATTCCGAGGAGGGCCGGGAATTCGCCGCTGCGAAGGCCGATGCGATCTTCAGCCGCCACGGCGAACTCGAGGACGGGCGCCGGTTCTACACCGACATCAAAACCCGGCTCGCGAAGTACGGCCGCCGCCGCGACGATCTGAAGATCCTTCCCGCCGCCACTTTCGTGCTCGGTGACAGCGATGCCGACGCGCAGGAGCGGGCCCGGGAGATTCGGCTGCAGCAGGTGGGGCCGCAGACGGCGATCGCCTTCCTCGAACAGGTCTGGGGCCGCGGCCTTTCCGGCTACGATCCCGACGGTCCGTTGCCCGAGATCGATCCGGTCGACAACGCGAACATCACCCGCGGACGCGTCCGGCACGCCAAGGATCCGCGCGCGATCGCCGAGGACTGGCGCGCCAAGGCCGCCGCGGAGAAGCTGAGCATTCGCGAACTGGTCATCGAGGTGACCGCGCGCCAGCAGTTCGTCGGCACGCCCGTTCAGGTCGCCGCGGAGATCGATCGGTACGTGCAGTCCGACGCCGCCGACGGATTCGTGCTGGTCCCGCATCTCACGCCCGCCGGTCTCGACGAATTCGTCGACAAGGTCGTTCCCGAACTTCAGGAGCTGGGCAGTTTCCGAACCGAATACACCGGTGTGACCCTGCGCGAACATCTGGGTCTGCGCCATCCGCATCGCGGCAGCGAAGGAGTGCGAGCGTCATGACCGTGCCGTTGTCGATTCTGGATCTCTCCCCCGTCAGCGCCGGATCCACACCGCGGCAGGCGCTGCGCAACACCATCGATCTGGCCCGTCACGCCGAGGCGTGGGGGTATCGCCGATTCTGGGTAGCCGAACATCATTTCGTCGCGGTGGCCTCCTCGGCCCCGACCACCCTCATCGCATTGATCGCGGCCGCCACCGACAGCATTCGTGTCGGCTCGGCCGCCGTGCAGGCCGGTCAATACACCTCCGCGGCGGTGGTCGAGGCGTTCGGCACCATCGACGCGCTGTATCCGGGACGGCTGGATCTGGGGCTCGGGCGCTCGGCGCATCGAATCGCCGAGGTGCGCTCGGCGGGGGTGAAACCGGTGCCCGCGCCCGACCGGCCAACCCGGGTGCGCGACGGTGTGGTGATCCCGCCGCCGTTCAGCCCCGGGCGGCTACTGGACACGACCCGGCTGGCGGCGAGTTTCGAGGCGCTGCAACTGCCCGGGACCCAGCCGCTGGACTACGGCCGTCAGGTCCGCGAGATCCGCGATCTGCTCTCCGGGAACTACCGCAGCTCCGAAGGTGTTGCCCTGCACGCCGTTCCGGGCGAGGGCGCGGAGGTTCAGCTGTGGCTGTTCGGTAGTTCCGGCGGTGAGAGCGCCCAGCTCGCGGGCCGGCTCGGACTGCCGTTCGCGGCCAACTACCACGTCTCCCCCGGCACGATCGTGGAGACGGTGGAGGCGTATCGCGCCGCCTTCCGGCCCTCGGCGGTTCTCGACCGGCCGTATCTGGTGGTGTCGGCGGACGTGGTGGTCGCCGACGACGACGCGACCGCCACCCATCTGGCCTCGACCTACGGACATTGGGTCTACAGCATCCGCAGCGGCGCCGGCGCAGCCGAATACCTCGATCCCGATACCGCTCCCCCGCTGACCGAACAGCAGCAGCGCCTGGTGCACGATCGCGTCACCACCCAGTTCGTCGGCGCACCGAATGTGGTGGCCGAACGACTCTCGGCGCTGCAGCAGCTGACCGGCGCCGACGAACTCGTCGTCACCAGTGTCACCTACCGGCACGAGGACCGGCTGCGCTCGCACGAACTGCTCGCCTCCGAATGGGGTCTACCGCAGCTCCGCGCGGCCTAGGGCGGCGCCGCCGTTGGTGAACCGGCTCCCGGACCGATGAGTTTCGGCCGCGGAATGAGTCTCCTCGATTGGCAGGACGAGTTCTGCGACCGGCTGGCCGCCGCCGGCCGGTACGTCCTGCGCTACGACATCCGTGACACCGGCCGGTCGACCGCCTACCCGACCGGCTCTCCCGGCGATCCCCTGCGTGATTTGGCTTCCGACCTGCTCGGGCTGATGGACTTTTTCGAACTCCAGCGCGCCCATCTGGTGGGGTTCTCGATGGCCGGATGGATCTGTCAGCTCGCCGCGCTCGATCACCACGACCGGGTGTGGGCCCTGACGTTGATCAACACCAGGCCGACGTCTCCCGGACCCGCGGACCCCGATCTGCCCGACCATTCCGACCGGATCATGGGCTTCTTCGCCGCGACACCGCCTCCGGACTGGTCCGACCGGGCCGCGGTGATCGACTACCGCGTCGAACAAGCCCGGATGCTCTCGGGCGCATACGGTTTCGACGAACAGCAAGCGCGACGGCAGGCGCGGCCCACGGTCGAACGCACCACCGATATGGGCTCCAGCATGCTCAACCCGGCCATCGTCGATGCGGGCGAGCGCTGGCGGGAGCGGCTGGGCGAGCTCACCGTGCCGACCCTCGTCGTCCACGGCACCGACGACCCGTTCTTTTCGTACGGCAACGGACAGGCCATGGCCCGGGAGATTCCGGACGCCGATCTGCTTCCCCTGCCCGGCATCGGGCACGAGCCGCCGGCGTCCACGTGGTATCAACTGCTCGTCGCCATGCTGGCACTCGAGGACACATAGAATGGACTCGTGAGTCCATTGACGGCCAAGGGGGCGGCCACCCGGCAACGCATCATCGAGGGCGCCGCCGCGGAAATCCGTGACCGCGGAGTCACCGTCGCCACCCTCGATGACATCCGGGCCCGCACCCGTACATCGAAAAGTCAGCTCTTCCACTACTTTCCCGACGGCAAAGAGGAATTGCTGCTGGCGGTCGCGCAGCACGAGGCCGATGCGGTGCTCGCCGATCAGCAGCCCTATCTCGGCGCGCTGGACTCCTGGGCGGCGTGGCAGCGCTGGCGCGACGTGGTGGTCGAACGGTACCGGGAGCAGGGCCGGTTCTGTCCGCTGTCGGTGCTGATGTCGGAGCTGGGCCGCACCACTCCCGGCGCCCAGCAGGTGAGCGCCGCCCTGCTGCGCCGATGGCACGGCGACATCGAGCGCGGCATCCGCGGCATGCAGAGCCAGGGCGAGATCGCGGTGCGACTCGACGCGGGCCGCGCCGCCGCCGCGCTGCTGGCCGGAATCCAGGGTGGTGTCGGCATCCTGCTGGCGACCGGTGACATCGGTTTCCTGGAGGCCGCCCTGGACACCGGAATCGACGCCCTGCGAACTGTCGGCGAAACCTGCTGAACTGCAAGGTTTTCGGACCGTCTCCCGGAGGTTCCGGAACATTCGCCGGCCCGGTTCGCGCTGCGCCGGCCGGGTAGCCTGCCGTAAGCTTGGCGGCGCCCGCGAGGGGTGGCGAAACGAGGGGGCCATGAGTTGTTCGCAGTATCGAGGGCGACGACCCGATCGGCATGTCGTGCCCGATTGCCACGATCGTGCTGAGGTCGGTGTCCGCCATCGCTCGTCGGCCGCAACGCCGAGCACGAAACGCTTGCGCGCATCCGGCCGTCGAATGTCCGCCGAATCCTCCCGTCGGGTACGGCGCCGCGCCGATCCCTGCCGGGCGACACGGTGGTCTTCCGTGCCGGCTGTCGGCGATCGCCGGGTGAATGCTCCCGGGCAGGCGGCGCATCCGCGGCTCCTCTCGGGCGAGCCGTCCACTGTCCGGTCGAACCCGCCGGGAGCCGGGGTGCATGAGCGGTATCGATCCGAATCCGTTGTGGCACTTCGCCTTGTCGTCACCCGGGATCGACCCGATATCGCAAACCGAATGCCCGGATTGCCGTACTCGCGTTAAACTGCTTGGGAGATAGGCGGTTTCGATGCATGTAACTGAGTTCTTCATGCCGTTCGATTCGGAGGGGGCCAATCCCGCCGAATCGGAGGCCGAGCAGGCCATGTGGGCCTGGCTCGAACGTTGTGATCTGGTTCCCTCGGAGCCGACCCGCCGGCGCATGCGCCGGACCCGGCCGGCTCGCATGTACGCGCTGTGGTGCCCGTATGCCGAGGCGGACGCGCTGGGATTGCTGAGCAGATTCACCGCATGGGCATTCATCGTCGACGATCAGTTCGACATCGAAATTCCCGACCCGGTACGGACATTGGCGACCATCACCGCACTGGAGGAGGTGTTCGAACCCGGCGCCCGACCGACGGGGGTGCTCGCTGTGGCCTTCGCGGAGCTGTGGCGCGAACTGTGCGCGGGACGCTCGAGTCAGTGGCGTCACGCGGTGCGCACCGAACTCTCGGCATGGCTGTGGACCTACTACACGGAGAGCATCGGGCGGCTCACCGATCGCTATCCCGATCTGGACGACTACCGCGCCCACCGGCGGGACTCGGTGGCGCTGTACGTCTTTCTCGATATCAGCGAGATCGCCGAGGGCGTCGACCTGTGCGCGGGCGCGCGGGCTCTGCCGGCATTGCGCGCGATCCGGGAGGCATCCGTCGAACATATGGGCCTGTTCAACGACATCCTGTCCATCGATTCCGATGAGGCGTCGGATTATCTGTACAACTCGGTGCTGCTGGCCGAACGTCAGCTCGGTCTCGACCGGGAGCGCGCGGTCGATGTGGTCGACCGCATGCTCACCGCATGCGTGCGCCGCATGCTCGCGGGCATCGACGCGCTGCCGGCCGAACTCGACGCGGCGGGACTGTCCGGCCGCGACCGCACCGATATCCTCACCATCGCGACCTGCTACACCCGATACGTCCGAGCCAACTTCGACTACCACTATCAGGCCGCGCGCTACACCAGCGCGCCGCGCGAGGCACTCGAGCACGGCGCTCCCCTGGCCTGACGACGAACCCGCGGGCGCAGGCGTTGCGCAAACGCAACCCGGGCCATCGCCCGGCCCGCGGGTTCCGGTGCGACGATGAAAACTTCACGCACCGCCGACCGCGACGCGGAGCGGGCGCGGCGGCTGTGCCCTAGCGAGCGGGGCCGGTAATGCGAGCATCCAAACCCACCACTTACTCTCCGGCGCAACATCTTCCCGCGGCGGACCGCAAGGACTGCGCGGTCGCCCGTGAACCCGGGCGCCGTCCACGCGCCACCACCGACGCCGCCCCGGGCGCGCGCACCGCGGCCACCCTGCTCGCCGACGCCCGCACGGCGATCGCGCCGGTCCTGCGGGCCGCCGTCGCCACCCTCGGCCACCCCCTCGACCGAATGGCCGGTTACCACTTCGGCTGGTGCGACGCCGAGGGCAACCTGCGCGCCGGCTCCCACGGCAAGGGGCTGCGCCCGGCACTGACCCTGGCCGCCGCGGCCGCCTGCGGCGCACCGGCCGCCGATGCCGTACACGCCGGCGCCGCGGTCGAACTGCTGCACAACTTCTCCCTCGTCCACGACGACGTGATGGACGCCGATCCACTGCGCCACGGCCGGCCCACGGTCTGGCGGGTGTGGGGCACCACCAACGCCACCTTGCTCGGTGACGCGTTGCAGGCCTTGGCATTCGCGGTGCTCTCCGACGGCGGTGTGCCGGAGGAGGCCGGCGCCGCCGCGGTGATCCGGCTGGCCCGCACCGCCGCGACCCTGTGCCACGGCCAATACCAAGACTGCGATTTCGAAACCCGCCCGGATGTGAGCGTCGAGGATTACCTGTCCATGGCGGCCGGCAAAACCGCTGTGCTGCTGGGCTGTTCCTGCGCCCTGGGAGCGTTGTGCGCGGGTGCGGATTCGCGAACGGTGGCCGCGTTCAACACCTTCGGCCGCAATCTCGGCCTGGCGTTCCAACTGGTCGACGACGCCATCGACATCTGGGGCGATCCGGCGGTGACCGGTAAACCCGCGCTCAGCGATCTGGCCGGCCGGAAGCGGTCGTTTCCGGTGGTGTGCGCGTTGGCCTCCGACACCGACGCGGGCCGCGAATTGGCCCGGCTGTACAGCGAGCCACGTCCGATGACGACGGCCGACGTAGCGCGCGCCGCCGAACTGGTCGCCGCCGCCGGTGGGCGTGAACTCACCCGCGATTACGCCGACCGGGCATTGCGTTCCGCGCTCGCCGGGCTGCCGTCAGGCGTCGCCCGGGGCGATCTCGAAACCCTGGCTCACGCGGTGGTCCGGCGGAACAGGTGAGCCGGTCCGTGATCACTCGCAAGCGATCACGGACCGGCCCTCGATTTCCGCCGACTCCTCGGTAGCGGTGCCCTAGGGACGGGTGTCCTTGCGGCGGCTTCGTATCACCACCAGCGCGCCGAGAAGCAGTCCGAGCAGGACGACACCGGCGATGACAGCCGCGAGGACCGCCGGCGATACCCCGTCGCCGGATTCCGATGCGGCCGACGCCCGCGATTGCCCTCCGTTGTTCGACGAGGACGACGCATCCGGCGTCTGCGCACCATGCTCGCCGAATATGCCTGCTGACGTGGCGGATTCGTACCGCGGTCCGGGCTCGGCAGCCCCGCCGACGGTCACATCCAGGCGAATCGGGACGGGCGCACCGAGTCCTTCGACATTCGAGGCGCTGACCGAGACGGCGATGTAGTACCAACCGGCCAGGCTCTGTTCAGCGCTCTTGGCGTCGCCGGCCGTGCGATTGCTGTAGCGCACCGGCAGCGTCGCCAGCGGACCACCGGCCGGCATCGTCGCCGATTCTCCGTTGTAGCTGCCGAAGTCGTGGTCGATCTCGGTGCGAATCGGCGAGTACAGCGTGGTCGTGACCCGCGACAGCCCGTCGAGTCCGCGCTTGTCGGAATCGAGAAAATTCACCCGGTATGCGAGGCCCTGGCCCCATCCGAGCGCGATCCGATAGAAGACGAACTCGCCGCGCTGCAGGGTGTCGGAATAGCTACCGGAACCTTCCAATGTCGTTGCGGCGTTGAACGATCCACCTCCGGAGACCGCGACGGCACTACCGGCCGGCGGCGTGAACGCCGTCGGTGTGGCCGACGCGGGCGGACCGGGGTCGCCGGCCGCGGGCTCGATTCCGAACAGCAACTCCATCGGCATCTGCTGCGGGCTGGTGTCGGCGACGCCGTGCCACTCGGGTGCGAAGTAGTAGCGACCGCCGCCGCGGCACGCGTTCGCGGCGCTGTCGGATCCGGAATCGGTCTTCGTCGCGCCGTCCCACGCCTTCGTGACGGTCAGTGCCACGCCGTCACTGGTGTTCACCACCTGCTCGAACTCGAATACGTTGCAGTCCTTGCCATCCTCGCCGTAGACGCGCAGGTACAGAACGCTGTTGTCGTTGCCGGGCGGTTTCTGCCGGACGTGCGGGAAGGCCACCGTCGCACTGAAGTAGGCCATCGCGCCCTGCGGCACGTCCAGGGCGTAGTACTTCGTCTCGTGCTGGGCGATCGTGTCCAGATATCGGCCCGGCCCGGCGACCGGCGCGTCCCGATAGGTCGTGGTGCCGGAAATCGGCGCGCCGACCGGCGTGTACGTGCGCAACGCCGCCTGACTCACCCGGGGCAGGACACGTTCGAGCGATGTGCCGTCGGCGGCATCGGTGTACGTACCGCCGGTCTGCTGTGCGATGCACGTGAGCTGTTTGCGCGCGGGCCCGTCCACACCGAATCCGATGGCATGCACCACGATCTTGGCGCCCTGACGCTCGAGTTCCCGGGCGACCTCACACGGATCCGGTGGCGCGCAGGTGTCTTCGCCGTCGGAGACGAGGACGACCGACCGCGGGCCCTGCTTCGGAAGCGCGTCGGCGGCCGTGCGCAGCGCGGCGCCGATCGGCGTATATCCACTGGCCTCGACACCGTCGACGGCGGTATTCAGAGCCGCTCTGTCGATGATGTCGGCGCCGTGCAGCGTGCGCACGTCCGCACATCCGGCGGTCTTTTCCGCATCCGAGGATCCCGTTCCCGTCCCGTACACGGTCAGTCCCACCTTCGACCGCGCCGGGGCCGCGGCGACGAAGCTGTGCACGGCGGCCTTGGCCGCATCCAGTTTCGTGCCGCCGGCGGGATCCGGAGCCCGCATGGATCCCGAGGCGTCCAGCACCAGCATGGTGGGCGCGTACTCGGGTTGCTGTTGCGCGTGCGCCGGAACCGCGGTGAGCGCAACCGCCGCTGTTGCCGCCCCGAGCGTCAACAGCTTCCTCAATATCGACATACTCTCCACTCCGATGACTTCCAAGATCAACAGACCCTACGTGCCGCCATCGGCCTCGTCGGCTATAACTGCTGCATGGGAAAGTTCGGCGAGGATGGTCGCAGCACGGACGCAGCGCCGTCGATGGCCCGGACTTCCCTGCTGCGGGAATTGCCCACCACCGAGCGCGGGCTGCGTACCCGCTCGACGCTGATCGCCGCCGCGCGCCGCGTCTTCGAGACCAGCGGCTATCTCGACACCCGGCTGGTCGACATCACGACCGAGGCGCACTGCTCCTCCGGCACCTTCTACACCTACTTCTCCAGCAAGGAGGAGATTTTCGCGGCGGTCCTGGAGGTCGCCCAGGAGGACATGATGCACCCGGGGATGCCGCATGTTCCCGAGGCCGACGATCCGGCCGCCGTGGTGGCCGCGAGCAACCGCGCCTACTTCGAGGCCTATCAGCGCAACGCCAAACTGATGGGACTGCTGGAACAGGTGGCCAATATCGACCCCGAATTCCGGGTGCTGCGCCAGCGCCGCGCCGAGGCGTTCATCGACCGCAACGCTCGCAGTATCGAATCGCTGCAACGTCGTGGGCTGGCCGATCCCGAGCTGGATCCGCTCCTCGCCTCGCGGGCGCTCTCCGGGATGGTCAGCCGCCTGGCCTTCGGGCATTTCGTGGCCGGTGACGACACCGATCGACCGGTCGACCTGGACGAGCTCACCTATACCGCGACCCGCTTGTGGGTCAACGCGCTGCGTATTCCGGCCAAGCCCTGACTCGCCGTTTCGCCCTCCGGCGCGGCGCGGACCTGCTACAACAGCGGAGTGCGGCGCACGCGCACACCCGAAATTGAACTTGACGTCAACCTCAACTACGGTGGGGTGACATCACGGACACGGACAGGGGTACGGCAGTGCAGGTTGCGCAGAAGGTGGCCATCGTGACCGGCGGCGGAGGCGGCATCGGCGGCGCTCTCGCCGCCCGCCTCGCCGAAGCGGGCGCGCGAGTCGTCGTCGCCGATCTCGACGAGGCCGCCGCGAAGAGCGTCGCCGACGCCGTGGCCGCCGACCATCCCGGTGCCTGCGTGAGCGCGGGGGCCGACGTCAGCGATCCGGAGGCGATCGCCGGTCTGATCACGCTGGCGGAGAACACGTTCGGCCCGGTGGACCTGTACTTCGCGAACGCCGGCATCGCCGGTGCGGCCGGGCTCGACGTCGCCGAGGCCGACTGGGACCGGTCCTTCGACGTGAACGTGCGCGCGCACATCCGCGCCGCCACCCAGCTCGTACCCCGATGGCTCGAGCGCGGCGAAGGGTATTTCGTCAGCACCGCCTCCGCGGCGGGACTTCTCACCCAGATCGGGTCGGCCACCTACTCGGTCACCAAGCACGCCGCGGTCGGCTTCGCCGAATGGTTGTCGGTCACCTACGGCGACCAGGGGATTCGGGTCAGCTGCCTGTGCCCCATGGGAGTCGACACACCCCTGCTGTATGCCGGGCGCGACTCCGGCGACCGGCTCGGCGCGGCCTCCACCCGGGCGGTGACCGCCGCCGGGGAGGTGCTCGAACCCCCGCAGGTCGCCGACGCCGTGCTCGCCGCGATCGACGCCGAGCAGTTCTTGATCCTGCCGCATCCGAGTGTGCTCGAGATGTATCGGCGCAAGGGGGCCGACTACGACCGCTGGCTGGCCGGCATGCGCCGGTACCAGCGCAGCTTGCTCGACGAGAACTGAAGCATCACAACAGATTTCACAACGATCAGGAGATCACATGTCGATGTTCGACATCTCCGAGCGGGCCGAGAAGTATCGGGCCCAGCTGCTGGAGTTCATGGATTCGCACGTCTACCCCGCCGAGGCCGTCTACGACGAGCAGATGCGCGCCGCCGGCGATCCGCACTTCCAGCCGCCGATCCTGGAAGAGCTCAAGGCCGAGGCGCAGCGGCGCGGCCTGTGGAATCTGTTCCACCCCTACCCGGAATGGGGTCCGGGTCTGACCAACCTCGAGTACGCGCCGCTGGCCGAGATCATGGGCCGCAGCCACCTGGCGCCGGAGGCGTGCAACTGCAATGCCCCGGATACGGGGAATATGGAAGTCTTCACGCTCTTCGGCACCGACGAGCACAAGGAGAAGTACCTGAAGCCGTTGCTGGCGGGCACGATCCGCTCGGCGTTCGCGATGACCGAGCCCGCGGTCGCCAGTTCCGACGCCACCAATGTGGAACTGTCGATGGTGCGTGACGGCGACGAGTACGTGCTCAACGGCCGTAAGTGGTTCGCCTCCAACGCTTTGCATCCGAACTGCACCGTGCTGATCGTGATGGGCAAGACCGATCCCGATGCCGCGCCGCACCGCCAGCAGTCGATGATGGTGGTCCCCATCGACGCACCGGGCGTGACCGTCATGCGCGGCCTGCCGGTCTTCGGCTATCAGGACCGGGAGGGTCATGCCGAGATCGATTTCGAGAATGTGCGGGTACCGCTGAAAGACGTGCTGAAGGGCGAGGGCGAGGGCTTCGCGATCAGCCAGGCCCGGCTCGGCCCCGGCCGCATCCACCACTGTATGCGGGCCATCGGGATGGCCGAGCGCGCCCTGGAGCTGATGTGCCGGCGCGCGAGTACGCGCATCACCTTCGGCAAGCCGATCGCCGCCAACGCCAATATCCAGGACTGGATCGCCGAGGCGCGCATCGATATCGAGATGATCCGGCTGCTGACCCTGAAGGCGGCCTATCTGATGGACACCGTCGGCAACAAGGAGGCGCGCACCGAGATCGCCGCGATCAAGGTGGCCGCGCCGAATATCGCCCTGAAGATCGTCGACCGGGCCATTCAGGTCCACGGTGGCGCCGGTGTCACCGACGACTTCCCGCTCGCCATGGCCTGGGCGCATCTACGCACGCTGCGGCTGGCCGACGGACCCGACGAGGTGCACAAGCGCACGCTGGCCCGGCAGGAACTGCGCAAGTATCGAGATGTGAAGGCGGACAACTGATATGCCGAACGCGGATCTGACCGGCCACACCGCGATCGTCACCGGCGCCTCGCGCGGCATCGGCCTCGCGACCGCGCAGGCCCTCGCCGCGGCCGGGGCCAACGTGGTGCTGACCTCGCGGGATCAGGAATCGGCAGACGCGGCGGCCGCACAGGTGGAGGGCAACGCGCTCGGCATCGCCGCGCACGCCGTCGACGAGGAGGCCGCGCGCAGCTGCATCGACCGCACCCTCGAGCGGTTCGGCAGCGTCGACATCCTGGTCAACAACGCGGGCACCAATCCGGCGTTCGGCCCGGTGATCGATCAGGACCACGGCCGGTTCGCCAAGATCTTCGACGTCAACCTGTGGGCGCCGATCCTGTGGACGTCGCTGGCGACCAAGGCGTGGATGGGTGAGCACGGCGGCGCGGTCGTGAACACCGCCTCGATCGGCGGTATGGGTTTCGAGGCGAACCTCGGTCTCTACAACGCCTCCAAGGCGGCGCTCATCCACCTCACCAAGCAGATGGCGCTGGAACTGTCGCCGCGGGTCCGGGTCAACGCCGTCGCGCCCGGCGTGGTGCGGACCAAGCTCGCCGAGGCCCTGTGGCGCGAGCACGAGAATCTGGTGGCCGACGCGACCGCACTGGCCCGGATCGGCGAACCCGACGATATCGGGTCGGCGATCGCGTTCCTGGTATCCGACGCTGCGCGCTGGATCACCGGTGAGGTGATGGTCGTCGACGGTGGGCAGCGTCTCGGCCACCCGGCGGCATTCCGGGCGGCGCCGTGACCGCCACGCCGGAGCAGGCCGGGGGCATCGACACCGCCGCCGTCACCCGGTGGATCGACGGTCTGGGGGTCGGGCTGACCGGCGCCCCGACCTTCACCCGGATCGGTCTCGGCCAGTCCAATCTCACCTACCTGGTGCGCGACGACGCCGGCCACCGCTGGGTGCTGCGGAGGCCACCCCTCGGCCGGCTGCTGGCCTCCGCGCACGATGTGGTGCGCGAGTCGCGGATCATGTCCGCGCTGGCCGGAACCGATGTCCCGGTGCCCGCAATCCTTTC
Source organism: Nocardia elegans NBRC 108235 (assembly GCF_001612845.1). Taxonomy (GTDB): domain Bacteria; phylum Actinomycetota; class Actinomycetes; order Mycobacteriales; family Mycobacteriaceae; genus Nocardia; species Nocardia nova. The sequence continues at coordinate 32,922 of NZ_BDBF01000044.1, forward strand.
CGTCACAACGGATTCCGAAGTTTGCGACGCACCGGTGGTACTGATGGAATACGTCGACGGACAAGTCGTGGACACCATGGAGGTCGCGGAGTCGCTGACTCCGCAGCGGCGCCTGGCCATCGCCCGGTCCCTGACCCGCACGCTGGCGCGTATTCACGCGGTCGATCTCGAGGCGGTGGGGCTGGCGGATCTGGCCAGTCACAAACCCTATGCGCAGCGGCAGCTGAATCGATGGTCGCGGCAGTGGGAGCAGTCACGTACCCGCGAGGTGCCCGAACTCGACGATCTCACCCGCCGGCTCGCCGGATCGATTCCGCCGCAACGGGAAACGACATTGGTGCACGGTGACTTCCACCTGCGCAACGTGATCACCTCGCGGGAGACCGGCGCGGTGGTGGCCGCGCTGGACTGGGAATTGTCCACCCTCGGCGATCCCCTCGCGGATATGGGAAGTCTGCTCGCCTACTGGGTCCAGCCCGGCGAAGACCTCGGCGGTGACTTCCCGGCGTCGGCACTGCCGGGTTTCCCGAACCGAGCCGAGATGGCGCGCGCCTACCTCGACGAAACCGGCCGCGACCGTGACGCCCTCACCTTCTGGCATGTACTGGGCTTGTGGAAGCTCGCGATCATCGCCGAGGGCGTGATGCGGCGCGCGGCCGATACGCCGAGCAACAAGGCCGCCGCGGGCACGCCGACCGTCGAACGCATCGACGCGATCATCGCCCACGCCCGCGAGATCGCGGCGGCCGCGGGGCTCTAGCCGCGGATCGCTCAGATCGCCACAGGGGTCGCGAGCACCTCGGTGACGGGCCGTCGCGGCGTCTGCGGCAGCGCCGCGGCGCCGGCGGGCGACCAGCCCAGTCGCACCATCGTCTGCGGGTAGGCGCACTTCGACAGCACGCTGTCGCGAATTTGGGCGCGCAGGTCGGGCAGGGCCAGCGGTTCGGACTGCAGACTGGACGACAGGCCCAGCGTGGTCGCCGACAACAGCAGCGCGCTGATCGCCTCCCCCGCTCGCAGCCGAGCGAGCCGATCATCGCCGGTCGTGCACACCACCAGCCATTCGGCGGCCTCGGGTTCGGTGGCCGGATCTGCCAGCTCCGGTGACTCGAACCGGCGCCTGGCGATCTCGTCATCGGGACGCGGGGCCGGCGTATTCGCGGCCGGGACACCGTCCGAGGTCCCGTGCCGACCGCTCCAGACCGCCAGCTCGTGCAGATATGCGGGGTCGGCGGCGTGACGCAGAGCGGCGACCCGGGCAGCTTCGGCCAGTTCCGGGCGCAACTCCCGCGGCACCTGCCGGGCGGCGGCGCCGTAGGACCGGGCGGCGGCGGACACCTCCCGCACGAACGCCTGCGGCACCGGTCGCGCGCTGTAGCGGCGGCGATCCGACTGCCGGTGGCCGATCGCCGCGGCGAGCTCGATATCGCGCGGCGACGGCCGGTACGGCCGCACGGTGATGGCCGCGAGGTGGTCGGGATCGGCGTGGTCGGGAAGGTAGGTGACCTGCGCGGACCAGCCGAGCACGGCCAGCGCCGTCCGCATATGATGCAGTGCCGCACCGCAGCTCAGTAGCAGTGCGCGCTGGGCGGGATCGGTCACGACCAACTGCCGCGACCGGTCGGCGTACAGGTGGGCGGCGTCCTCGCGCACCGACCACCGCCACGGTTGGGTGTTGTGCATCGAGGGTGCGCGCACGGCCATATCGACGGCGTCGGCGAATACCGCGGTGACCGGATCGGCGAATGTCATGGTGCCGGTCCTTTCCTTTCGAGCGTCGCACGGACATCTGGGCGCGGCGCCCGGATCTCGGGCCCGCGTCGTTCGCTTGTATCGATCAACCGCCGGCCCGGGCGCAGAGTTTCGTAATAGTTGACAAAATGTGGACGATTCTCCTTATTAATCGACTCACGAGCCCGGGTGACCGGAAGACAGTTCCCGGTAGCGCAACGCCCACCACACCTGCTGCATCACGTGCGGATCCTTCAGCGACGCAGCCGTGAGCTCCTCGAACCGGGACAGCCGATAGCGGACCGTGTTGTGATGCAGATACAGCCGATGACCGGTCTCGCTGGCATTGCAGCCGGCCGCCAGATACGCATCGACGGTCTCGAGGATCGCGTCGGCGTCGACGTCGACGAGCGGGTCGATGTAGCGGCGGACCATTGCGGCCCCGACATCGCTGTCGCCGACGACGGCCGGTAGGAGGCCGAGGTCGGTGAGCGTGTGGCGCCCCGGGCGCCCGAACAGGCGCGCGGTCTCGGCGACCCGGCCGGCGATATGCAGCGAATGGGGGACCCGCTCGAGCGGACAGGCCGGGCCCACCCCGAGGAATACTCCGGCCGAGGGTGCGGAATCGTCGCCCGGATCGCAGATGCCGACCACATCGCGTTCCAGGATTGCCACCACACCACCTGGCGGCCGGAATCCCGGCCGTTGCCGCAGCTCCCACTCCGTCTGTTCCGGCTCCCCGGTGATCGCGCGGAAAGCCGAATACGTCGCGTCCAGGCGGAGTCCGATGTGTTGGGCACGGCGGCGCAACTCACCGGCGGGCAAGACGCCCTCGGTCAGCGCCCGCACCATATCGTCGCGCCGGATATCGAGGCGGCGGGTGATCTGCGCTTCGGCTTCGCGGTGGGCGGAGGTGAATGCGACGGTGGCCGCGTCCGAGGCGCGCAGCAGGGAACCGAGGACCGACAGCAGCGCCGAGCCGCGCCGGGTCGCCCAGTGTTCGGAGGCACTGATGCGTTCGATCACCTCCCCCACCACGATCTGCCATCCGCGCAGCATCGCGTCGAGCGGCACACCGAGTTCGGCCCGCAACGCGCCGTAGGCTCGGAATTCCGCGAGCTCCTGCTCGTCGAGTGGCCGATCGGCCGCGGTGGCGGTGATCAGACGATCGATCACGGCGGCGATCGACGGCGTCAGGCTGGCGGCGGCAATCCCCCGGTACGCCGGAATCTCCCGCTGCAGCCGGGTACAGATGTGGTCGGCCAGCTCGACGGAATCGCCGATCGCGGAGGGGGGCAATCGCAGGGGCGTCGAACCGTCGTCGTCGCTCACATCGATCGACAATACGGCGCGCGGGTGCGGCACCGAAGGTGTTCGCGGTCGGGCCGCCGAGCCGGAAGGAATCCGTTGTCGCAGTACCCGGGCCTTCGCGACATCGAATCGGTGGTGCCGAGTCGATCCGGTGTCGGTGTGGACGTGGCGCGGATTCCGGAGCGGTCGGGGTACGCCGCGGGAGCCGGGAGCATCGCCGGGATGCGCGGTTCGGACCGGCCGCGGCGTTCGCCCGGCTGCGCTTCCGGTGGACGTCTGCTTCCGGGCCGGTCGCGACGATTCACATTCCCCGCGAACAGCAGGCAAACCCACTGTGCGCGAAGCGATTTCGGGAACCGCGAATCGGAAACCGAACACCGGCGCGCTATCTGGGTAAGAATGAGAACGGCCGAGATCCGGCCACAGGGGACATGTCGGCCCGGCCGGGCCGACGGAATGTGGGGAAAGATCATGAGAGCCAAGAAATTCGCCGCTACCGCGCTACTGGCCGTCGGTGCCACCACCGCGGCCGCCGGCGTCGCGCAGGCCGCACCGGCCACGGCCTCCGAGATCGCTGTGCGCGGGGTCGAACAGGGCGTCGGCTTCGTCACCGCGCCGACCACCGACCACACCGGTCTGACAACCACCGTGGACGCCGGATCCTTCACCGTCACCGGTGATGCGGTCACCCTCACCGATGCCGCCGGCCGTGCCGTCGCGTCGGTGCCGCTCGGTCTGCGCACGGCGTCCGGAACGGTCGGCCTCACACCGCGCATCGACAACGCCGGCCGGACCCTCACACTGACACCGCAGTCGGCCACCGATCGGACCGCACAGGCCATCGACCAGGCCTCCGACACGCTCGCTCGCAAGCAGTACAACGCGGGCGTCGGCGCCCTGGTCGGCGCCGGAATCGGTGCGGTCCTGGGCTTCTTCCTCGGTGGTGTCGGCGCCCTGGTCACCATTCCGATCGGCGCCGGGATCGGAGCCCTGATCGGCTACTCCACGCCGTAGCCGGCACCTCGCGCGGCCGTGCGGTCCCTCGCCCGGCGAACCCGCACGGCCCGCGACGGGCCGCCCGATTGCCATATGCGGCCACACTGGGACATGTCATGATCATGTCGCCGCCGGGCCGGTGACCCCACCGGCATTCACGAATCCTGTTGGGAGCCGCCATGATCGGCGCGCCCGCTCGGCGCGGCCGGCAGTAGCCTCGTCGCATGGTGAAATCGTCGGCTCTCTCGCGGCGCAGGGCATTGGCCCTCGCGGCCGTCGGCGCGGGGGCGTTCGCCGTGGTCCGGTCGTCACCGGCTCACGCCGACGGTCCCGACAACGTCCGCTACGGCGGGTATTCCGCGCAGGACCGCGCCCAGCCCTATGCCCACTTCATGACCGAGCACACCGCCCCACCGCAACCGGCGGTCACCGCCGCGTACGCAGGGCCACCCACCCCGGCGGAACGTATTCCGCCCTTCTCCGCGCTGACCGCGGAACTGGGCCCGTCCGGCTACGCGCCGATAGAAACCGGATACGGGCACACCGATTCCGGAATTATCTGGGTGGCGGTACGCACGGAGATGCCGCGCGTGACCGCCGCCATGTGGGATTGGTGGTTCGGGTGGCATCTGGCCGAATCCGCCCGGTACAAGCTGTGGCATCCGGATGCGCACATGTACGCGGAGGTCGCGGCCGACCGGACGGGAGGGGCGATGCCGGACCGGCAGCGGTATGTCGGCAATATCTCCTACGTCGATGAATACATCGGCCCGAAGTTGCAGCAGCTCGCCATCGCCTTCCACGATCCGGTCGCCTACGGGTTCACCGTCCCCGACGACCACACCGTGGTGCTCGGACGGGTCGGCAGCAGCGTCGCGCCCGTCGACCTGGGCTGGCTGGCCCACCAGGTCCGCCCCGTTGCCGGTGGATGCGAGATGCGCAGCCGCTTCTATCTGCGCATCTACGGAGTCCACACCCTGGATCCGGTGCACACCGCGCGTGCGGTGCAGCGCGGTGCCGCCGCCGACGTCGACGACCTCGTACCAGGACTCGACCTCGCTCGTGATCTGCTGGTGCACTGCGGGCAGGAGATGAACCATCTGGCTCGCTTCCTGCCCGAGCTGTACGACGAATTCGCCTGACGGATTCGGCAGTCACAATGGTGGAGTGCCGGATTCGCAGATCTCCCCCGCCGTCGCCGCGCTGATCCGCTGGCAGGACAGCGGCGGCGTCTGGCGCGTGCTGGGCCGGCGCGGCACGCATGTGACCGTCGGATTGTTCGAATGCACCGGCGGAGACGAGGTGGACCGCATCGTCTCCGCGGACCCGGCCCTGCGGGCGTTCGTCGGACAGCGCGGCAGCAGCGAGGACTGAACCCGCCGGTTCGGCGCCATTTTCCGGCCGCAGGGACTACGGTGTGCGCGGCAGCGCATCGATTCCCCCTACAGCTGCGGCGAAAGGCGGCGCGATGGCCGGTACCGGTGAGGCGAATCGCCCCCTGGCCGAGCGATATCCGGGCACCGAGCCGGTCGAGTGGCGCGGTGTCACGGTCCATCCGATGTACTCGCAGCGCCTGGGAGCGGAACCGACGGTGGTGCGGTTGTCGCTGCGCGCCGCGGCGCCCCCGCCGGGATTGCTGGGCCTGGGCATCGGGTTGTCGGTGATCGACGGCTCTGTGATGGTGCGCGGGAGCAGGCTGCCGGGCGTCGATGTGTGGAGCGATGCCCTCGCCGAGGGGATCGATCTACGCCTGTCGGGAACCGGCCCGGCGGCCGCCTACACCCTCACCCCGGTGTGGATGACGGCCGCGGGCGCGGTCGAATCGTGGACGGGCAACTACGGACTCGTCATCGAACGCGGCTCGGGTGCGACCATGGTGCTGCGCTGCAGTACCGGCGTCGGAGAACCCGATTTCGGCGAACTGGTGGTGGCGGTGACCGCCACCGTCGACGCCGCCGGCGATCAGGACCGCTTCCGGTCCGCGCTCTACCACCTCGGCGTGGAGGCGCACACTCGCGGCGACCTCGACCAGGCCCGGCGGCTGTGGCGGCAGGCGGCCGATCTCGGCCATACCGGAGCGGCCTACGATCTCGGCGTACTCGGTTACCGCACACGCGAATTCGACGAGGCGCAACGCTGGTGGCGTGTCGCTGCCGAGCAGGGCGACCCGCGCGCGATGGCCGGTCTCGCGGAAGTGCTCGAACGCCGGGGTGATTCGGATGCGGCCCGCCGGTGGCGTGCACAGGCTCAGGACGGCTGAATCCCCAGTAGCTGCCCCGCACCCAGCGCCAGCGCCGCGAGAGTCAGCAGGCCGAACACGACGACCCACAGCCGCGCGGGAATGCGGGTGAGCCAGGCCAGCTGATCGGCATCGGATCCGTCGCCGCGCACCGACACCTGCCACAGTTCGATCACCGCGCGCACGCCGCCGAACAGCAGGAACCACGTGACCACATAACCGAAGACACCCTGCCACACAGCGGTTCCGTACCAGGACACCGCGAAGGCGGCCCCGCCCACGCAGATCACGGCGAGGAAGCCGAACAGGTTGCGGATCACCACGATCAGCACCACCAGCGCCACGATGAGGATCCACAGCATCATCGTCTGGCGTCCTGTGCCGAGCAGGATCGCGAATCCCAGCCCCACCGCCGAGGGGGCCGGATAGCCGGCCAGGGTGGTCAGCACCATCCCGAAACCTCGCGGCTTGCCCCGAGATACGGTCACCCCCGAGGTGTCCGAATGCAGCCGGATACCGCTGAGGGTGCGGCCCGTGCAGATCGCCACCACCGCGTGGCCGATCTCGTGGGCGATCGTCACACAGGTCCGCAGCACTCGCCACACCGGCCGGTAGAGCACCACCGCCAGTGCCGCCGCTGCCGTCGCCAGCACCACCCATACCGGCGGCTGCGGAGAGATCGTCGTCAATTTATCGGTTACCGACGACACCGCATCGGCCGTTCGAGACAGCTGCACCGCCGTAGGGTAGCGGTCCGTCCGATTCGGCCGGATACGACGGGGTATTCGGCCGGTGAACGCTTAGGCTTGCGGTCGAATTGCCGGGATCGGCCCGGCACGCGGCCTCGACGAGGAGACCAGATGACACCCAGGGCCCATCGCAGCATCGCCGCGCTGTTCGGCACCATCGCAGCGGCCGCGGTGACCGCGGGCCTGCTGAGTGGATGCTCGGACGTGCAGCGCGCGATCAACAAGGGTGGCGACACCCCGTGCAGCGACTACGTCAAACAGGACGCCGACACCAAGCGGGTCACGATCACCAAATTCGTGAAACAGCAGACGAACAACGATCACGAGCCCGCCGGCACCCAGGTCGACGCCACCATGGCGGCGGTGGACTTCCTGTGCGCCAACCAGCGCAACGCCGACACACCGATCAAGAACGCGAATCTGACCGGAATCTTCTTCAACCAGTAGGTGCGCGCCGGGTCGGTCACCGGGGGCTCCGGTGACCGACCCGGTGTTACTCAGCGTCCGGGCAGGTAGCGGAAGCTGCGCGCGAGCGTCATCAGCAACGCCTGCCACTTCGACTGCGGAATCCCCAGCGGCGCATCCAGATTCATTCCGCGGGTGACGACCACCGTCTGCGGCTCGGTGAACTTCAGCAGTCCGTCGGGGCCGTGGCGGCGACCGACACCGGAGATGCCCATACCTCCCATCGGTGCGCCGGTGCTCCCCCACGCCGGTGCGTAACCCTCGTCGACACAGACGGTTCCGGTGCGCAGCCGGGCCGCGATGGCCTGGCCCTCGGACGCGCTGCTCGCCCATACGCTGGCGTTGAGCCCGTATTCGGTGTCGTTGGCGCGGGCGATCGCCTCCTCGACATCGGCGACCGGATAGATCGAGACCAGCGGACCGAAGGTCTCGTTGCGGCCGCATTCCATCTCGTCGGTGACCTTGCTCAGGACGGTCGGCTCGAAGAACAGCGGCCCCAGATCGGGGCGCGCGTTGCCGCCGGCGAGAATTTCGGCGCCCTTGGACGTGGCGTCGGCGACATGCTTGGTGACGGTCTCGAGCTGCGCCGGTGAGATCAGGCTGCCGATATCGGTCGAGAAGTCGTAGGCCGCACCGAGTTTCGCGGCGCCGACCGCCTTGACGAACTTCTCGCTGAACTCCGCCGCGATCGACTCCTCGACGTAGATCCGCTCGATCGAGATGCACAGCTGGCCGGCGTTGGAGAAGCAGGCACGCACGGCCGCCTTGGCGACCTTGTCCAGATTCGCGCCGCGGGTCACGATCATCGGGTTCTTACCGCCGAGCTCGGCGGAGAATCCGATCAGCCGCTTGCCGCACTGCTGGGCCAGTTCGCGCCCGGTCGCCGAGGAGCCGGTGAACATCAGGTAGTCGCACCGGTCGACGATCGCGGTGCCGACCACGCCGCCCGGGCCCGGAATCACCTGCAGCACATCGCGGGGCAGACCCGCCCGCAGCAGCAACTCCACGCTGGCCAGCGACGAGTACGGTGTCTGGCTGTCGGGTTTGACCACGACCGCGTTACCGGCCAGCAGCGCCGGGATCGAATCGCCGATCGACAGCACCATCGGATAGTTCCACGGCGCGATGACGCCGACCACACCCTTGGGCTGGGTGCGTACCTGCGCGCGGTTGAGCACCGGGAACGCACCGGGCACCGAATGCGGTGCCAGCAATTTCGGCGCGACGCGCGAGAAGTAGCGGGCCGCGAACATCATGCCCAGAATTTCTTCCTGCGCCGCCCACCGGGCCTTGCCGGTTTCGGCCTGGATCACGTCCATCAGGTATTCGCGCTCGCTGATGATCAGTTCGCGGAAGCGCTCCAGCACCGCCGCCCGTTCCTTGGGCGTGCGTTTCGCCCATTCCGCCTGCGCGGCGCGGGCGCGGGTGAACGCGGCGCTCACATCATCGGCGGTACCCACCGGCACCTCGCCCAGCGGCCGCCCGGTGAACGTCTCGGCGATGGTCTTGTTCGCGTGTTCACGGGAACCGTCGACGGACGCGAACGCCCGCAGACGCTCGAACACCGCAGCTTCCGGCACGGGCATCGTCGCCTCCTACTTGTGAGTAATGTAACCCTCCGATACACATAATCTACCGCGCGCTGCGCGGGCATATCTCCGCCCTGGGACGGATATTGTGCGACGCCCTCGAGCCCGACGGCTCACAGGGTCAGCAAGGCCTTGACGGCGCGGCGTTCGTCCTGGCCCGGTGGCCTTCGACGGCGTCCCCGAGCGGAAGCGTGAGGTCGAAGACCTTGCCCGGGTCGATGGTGCGGTCCCGGATCAGCCGGATCAGTTCGGGCAGGAAGCGCCGCCCCGGGGCGGGTTCACCATGCAGGTGCTTCCTCGCCGCTCGAGGCCAGGATCATCGGGGTGCTCTTTCCGCCGGTGCGCTGGAAATGCGAACGACAGCGGTGGACGGCCGATGGGGAGGACTATCCGGGCCAACCGTCATCGCGCAGCCATCATCACCAGGTCGCGGTATGGCAGCGTGACAATTGGCAGTGTATCGATACTCAGCTCGAGCTCGACCTGCTCGAGGTGCGCGGCTGCGTCGTGCGGGTCGCTCGCGCAGACCTCGGTTTCGACGAATTCGCCCGCGCCGATGACACTGTCGAGAGCGACCACTGTGCCCTCGCGATCGGGACGGCGGAATACGTACCGATTCTTCTCCACGACCGCGAGTTCTCGCATCCCGACAGCCTCGAGCAGCGCGCGTGCCGCGTCGCTGTCCGCGACTCCCGCGAGAGCGACATTGATTTCCCGTTTGGCGATGATGTGGCTCGCGCCATGAGTGCCGGAATTCGACGGCGGTTTGTAGGTGATCTCGCAGAAGTCGCCACGGCGGCGTACTCGAAGGCATTCGACGGTCTGCATGTAATCCACATCGGGCCTGCTGTAGTAGACGTCGGTCTCGGTGACTCGGGCGTTCTCGCAGTAGCCCAGCGCGATGAGCCGGTCGCGCAGGGCGGGAGCGTCGGTCAGGACGCGTTTGCGCTCGACCTCGATCAAATGCATTGGGGTTCAGCCTTTCCAATGGATGGCAGTATGCAGCCGGGCGACGTTGGGCTTGGAGCACAGCTGTTGCAGCGTGGCCAGCGCTCGTTGCATGGTATGGATGTCGTGGGTCGGGATGTTTTGAAACAAGATCAGCTGTTTCGCGTCGACCAGAGGGTTCGCAAGCTGCTTGGCAAGAAAACGATTGTAGTAGAGGCGATCTCGCGTGAACACGTCCTCGACGGAGACCGGCATCAACACCGTGTCTTGATCCGGCCGACCTTCCAGCGAGTTCACGGCGAACGCGGTGAGTAGGTCGTCTGCGGTCAGGTACGCGTAGGTCTCGTGGCCTTCGCGTGCCAGCCATCCACGCCATGTCGGTTCACATCGGGAGTCGGCGAGTTCGGCACCAGAGAGGAATGCCATGAGAGCAGCGTCGGTGACCGCATCGAAGATGTCGCCGTCGATCACGTAATGGTCGCTGTACCGCTCACTGACCGCGAGCAGCGCGTCCGGATGCGGTGAGACCATTTCCGAGTCCGTGAGGGTGTAGTGAACGCGCTTGTGACCGGAACGGAAATCAACCCAGTCCACCGACAACTCGCCGTCCAGTATCGGCGTGAACCCGAGTATCCCGGACCTCCAGACATGGTCGCGCAGGGTGATGTAGTGGCGCTGCACCTCCCGGAACACCCCAACCGGTGCCTCGATGACGGCGCAGACGTTGGTGTCGAGTTCTGCGACGGGCACTATCCGCGAGTTCTGTCGCGCGACGACCTCGTCGTCGTGGTGATGGTAGGGATGCGCGCCTTCGACGAGGTAATGAGGTACGAACATCCGCAGGAACTGCAGCCAGGATTGCGAGCTGTAGCAATGCACGACACGTTCGTGCAGGGTCGGCGCGTCGACGGCATAAACGTCGCGGTAGACGAAGAATCCGTAATGCCGGATCACGGTCGGCAGCACCCGCATCATCGTGTGAAGCCCCGTGTACGCACCCCCATAGGAGTACACCTCGTGCATGAGCGCCGAGGCGCTGATCACATCTACAGGGTCGGCGATCAGTGTAGAAAGGTCCTTCGCCCAGCCTTGGACAAGATGACAGGTGCCCACAGCCGCGAATGCTTCCATCGCTTCTCCCAGCGAATGTGATGTCACCCCAGGGGCCTCGATCAACGTGAGCCGTGCCCGACTGTCGGCGGTGAGTCTCGAGGCAAGGTATCGCACGGCTGCGCCCCCACCAGGTCCGATTTCGACCAGGTCAGGTTCGGCCGTCTGCAGACGTGTGATGGCATGGTGGACGAGTGCGCCTTTCTCGTCGCCGTGATCGTTCGCGGCGATGTCGAGGTAACCAGCATCCGATTTCTGTTGATGGGCAAACGTATTCACTGTAGGCATCGGTTCTTCCTGAACTGAGAATTGTGCAGGGGAATCTCTCAGCGGAGCTACGGCTCCTGGGGCCTGGATTCGTGGCGGTCGCGTTCGCTCCATTCATCGAGCCCTTGCGCGACGCGGATCAGCAGCGCTGCGGACGCCAGCGTGGTTGGGTAGCGCAGGAACCCGGATTCACCGGGCTCGCGGCGTGGAAGCTGCTCGGTCATCGCGACGGCCCCTCGGCTTCCGACCGTGCCAACCTGTCAGCGGTTTCGGAGCCGGCACCAGGGGCACGACGCTGCGGCATGTCGATCACGGAGGACGAGTCCGAACGATTGCGGTATGCGCCGAGACACGTTGGGGTGCAGAAGACACGACCGTCCGCGCGAAGCGGTTCGCCGGGGATCTCGAGGGCGCACCGGTCGCACCAGTCGTCGTCGGTTGTGGCGTTCACGCCGTCACCTCCGATGCCCACGACAGGGCTGCCAGGTACTGGGGGCATCGCGCCCCGTGATCGGCATGAACTGTCAGAACGCGACGAGCCTCTTCCAGACTGTTGATCGGAGCAAGGCAGTCTTCGCAGAACCGGTGGATGATGTCCGACTGCGGGAGCTGATGCGCGACACTCGGGCTCACCGGATGCCTCCGATGAGGGGCACACGCGGGTGAATGCGACCTGCGTCGACCAGGACCATCCAGGCCGCGTCTTTGCGCGCACAATCACCACGGCGGCACTCGCGGTGGAGTTGCATCTCCAGGTGCGCTTGGGCCTCGGTGAACAGCATCAGCGGTGCGTGGTGTGGATACTCCGGATCCTGCGGGTTGTCGCAGGCAAATGTGGTGGGACGCGGTCGTGCCGGCATGAGGTAGGCAGCGGCGGCCAGCCCTATCCGTACGGCGGCGAGACCGCCGATCAAGAGCGATGTCGTCAGCATCGGAACCTTCGGTTTGTGTGTCGGCCGGATGGACTCTCCCGATGCCTGGCCCGCCGACCAATTCGAAGTTATAAACTCGATCGGTGCCGGAAACCCCTGTGGGGCTGAGGCATTGGGCATCGGAAGCTGGAACCAAGCGTGGCTCGGGGAATTCCGCGACAGAAGGTGCACGCGGTACATGGCGGTATACGCTGGGTTCACGGTGGTATACGCACCCAGCACCGAGGGGCCAGGATTGGGTATGCATGTCACGTGGACAGGTGCCGACGCAACCGCGTTGCGGAAAGCCCTGGGACTCCCCCAGAAGCGATTCGCCGACCGGCTCGGGATTCATGTACAGACAGTGAAAAAATGGGCCAGCCGAGGGACAACAATCCGACTGGACGAGTTTTACGCGGGTCTGATGACGACACTGCTCGACGGCGCTACCCCGGAACAACGCGGGCACTTCTATGCGAGACGCCAACAGGTCGCAACGCCTGAACCTGGCGTTGCCGAAAAGAGTCTGGATGTCGCCGAGTGGGATCCGACATCGTGGAGTACCGATTGCGCCACCGTGACGGCAGAACTCACCAGGAGAGATTTGATGTTGGACCGACGCCAGGCAACCCGCGCCCTGATCGGCGTGGTGGTCGGTGCGAAGCTGATCGAACCGCTGGAACAGTGGCTACAGCGCGTAAGCGACGAGCCGGTGGCCGCTATCGGCCGCGGCAATATCGGCCTTCAAGAGGTCGAGCAGCTGGAGAACGCGGCGCAGATGTTTCGCGAGTGGGACGACCAATTCGGCGGCGGGTTGCGCCGCAAGGCCGTGATCGGTCAATTGAGCGAGGTCAATGAACTGCTGCAAGACAGCCATCCAGCAGAGATCCGGCGCCGACTGCGGCGTGTATTGGCCTTGCTTGCCGAAACGGCAGCGACGATGTCCTGGGATTCAGGGCTGCAGACGGCGGCCCAGGAGTACTACATGCTGGCCGTGGGGGCGGCGAAAGCTGCGGGCGATCCAGCTCTGTGCGCGAACGCGATGGCAGGCATGGCCAGACAGCTTCTGTCTCTGGACCATTACGGCACAGTGTCCAGGCGCAGGAACCTCGTACATCAGCGCGCGATGGATGCGCTGGAGATAATCCGGCTGGCGCAGGACGAATTCGGTGATGTGGTGACGCCAAGGGTGCAGGCGATGCTTTACGCCCGCGAGGCGTGGGCGTACGGGAAACTCGAACGACCGTCGGCGTTCCGCCGGACATGCGATAAGGTCTATCGGGCATTTGCCCGCGCCGACACCGCCAGTGATCCGTACTGGATTCGGTACTTCGATGCGGCCGAGCTTTCTGGGACGTTGGGCGGAAGGCTGCTCGAGATGGCTCGCCACGACTCGTGTTTCGCTGCGGAGGCCGCGTGTGAAATCGAGCGTGCGATCGAGTTGAGGGTGCCAGGACGGTTGCGCAGCTCGGCTCTGGACAAACTGGGGATCGTGGAGGCGCGCCTACTCCAGGGCGAGTTGGACGAGGCGGCACGGCTCGGGCACGAGGCTTTGAACATGGTTGAGCAGACCGCGTCCGATCGCGTTCGAAAGAAGCTGTGGAACGTGTACGGCCGCACCGACCAACTCGCGGGGGTACGGTGCGTCGCCGAGCTGAGGGATCGAGTGCGTCCACTGATCATCGACACGGTGTAGAAATCTTGCATGGTTCGAATCGGTGTCACCGGACATATGGACATCACTGACGACACACGGCGTCTGGTGTACGGGGAGATCACCAGCCTGCTGGCTCGCTACGATGATGTGACGGGCATCAGTTGTATTGCGAGGGGCGCTGATTCCGTATTTGCCGAGGCGGTTTTGGACTCGGGCGGCCAGCTCGAGGTGGTGATACCGTCGCGAAACTATCGCGAGAAGAAGGTCAAACCCGACCATGCGCCGGTGTTCGATGAGCTGTCCAAGCGCGCCGAAGTGGTGAGCGTGATGCCGTTCGATGACACAGGACCGGAAGCGTATGGGGCCGCCAATGAGGCCGTGGTGGGGACATGCGATCGTCTCGTGGCGGTGTGGGACGGTCAGCCTGGCGAGCGCAGCGGAACTGGTTCTGTGGTGAAGTTCGCGCGGGAGAGAGGTGTGCCGGTGGACGTGGTGTGGCCCGAAGGCGCACGGCGCGTAGGCCGGTAGCCGAGCCGAGCAGCCCGCCCGCCGATTCGCTGAGCCTGCTAGCCAGCTGGACGGCCACCCATCTGGGTGCCGCGCCGAGTTCTTCGCTGCCCTCCGACCCGCGCTGACGTACTTCCGGTCGTTCCCGCTGTCTCGGCCGCGTTCCGATGCGATCATGGAGCCGTTCGGGGCGGCGGCAGATCGGCGACGACCGGAGGCGGTTCATGGCGGCTCGGCGGGTGGCGCGGGCTGCGGCTGCGCCGCTGAGCGCCTGGGGCTTCGTCGTCCGGTTCGGCATCGTCAGCTTGCTGGCGGATTTCGTGTACGAAGGGGCGCGGTCGATCACCGGGCCGCTCCTCGGGTCATTGGGCGCGTCCGGATTCGTCGTGGGCGTGGTGACCGGAGTGGGCGAGGCGGCCGCGCTGGTACTGCGCCTGGTCTCCGGCCCGCTGACCGACCGGACGCGGCGGTTCTGGGCGTGGACCATCTCCGGCTATGTGCTCACCGTGGTCAGCGTCCCGCTCCTGGGCCTCGCGGGGGTGCTGTGGGCGGCGGCCGCATTGGTGATCGCCGAACGGGTCGGCAAGGCGGTGCGAAGTCCGGCCAAGGACACGTTGCTCTCGCATGCGACCGCGGTCACCGGGCGCGGTCGCGGCTTCGCCGTCCACGAGGCGCTCGATCAGGTGGGCGCGGTCGCCGGGCCGCTGACCGTCGCGGCGGTTCTGTCCGCGACCGGCGACGATTTCACTCCCGCCCTCACCATGCTGGCAATCCCGGGTGTGGCGACGCTGCTGTTGTTGGTACGCATCCGAATCCGCGTTCCCGATCCGGCACGATACGAACCGGCCGCCGCGGCGCCCCGGCCCGGAATCTCGACAGTTCCGCTGCCGCGCCGGTTCTGGCTGTATTGCCTGTTCACCGCCGTCTCGATGCTCGGCGCCACCACCTACGGCGTGCTGTCACTGCACATGGTGGCGGCCGGGGTGTTCACGGCGGCCACAGTGCCGGTGGTCTATGCCGCGGCCATGGGCGCCGATGCCGTCGCCGCGCTGGCCTCCGGCTGGCTGTACGACCGCGTGGGCGCGAAAACGTTACTCGTCCTGCCAGTTTCGACGGCACTGGTGCCGGTCTTCGGTTTCGCGGGTGGCATGGGCGCGGTACTGGCGGGTGCGCTGTTGTGGGGTGCGACGGTCGGTGTGCAGGAATCCACGTTGCGCGCCGTGGTGGCCGATCTGGTTCCGGCCGATCGCCGCGCCACCGCCTACGGCATCTACGCCGCCGTCCTCGGCGCCGCTACCGCCGCCGGTGGCGCGATCACCGGATTCCTCTCCGACACATCGTATTCGGCATTGATCGCCACCGTCGTCGTGGTCGAGTGCGCGGCCGTGGTCGTCCTGTCCGCCCTCGCCGCCCGCCGACGCCCAGCGGCGGGCCGATAGCAGAACTCGCCGGCTCACAGCTGGATTCGAGCACTGATATACCTAACACTGTTCAAACGTGTGACTTGCCACAATGTCTCGGCGGCAGTCATCTTCGCCACACTCGCTAATTCGCTCCTGACCTGCGAACTCATGCCGGACAACGAAAGTCAATATAGGTCTCGCTCAGTGGTATCCGCCCTGAAGTTTGAAACATCGCCCGTTATGTTGTGCCGATGTTGAGAGCGAGGCTCGGTATCCGAACCCGCATCCTGGCCATCGCCGTGATTCCGAGCTTGACGTTGCTCGGAATCGGTGTGGGCACAGCGGGTTATCTGGTACGGGAGGGGCAACACGCCAAGGACTGGGCATCGATCCTGGGCAATGCCAATGTGCACACTCGCGAGATGATCGCCGCGGTCGAACAGGAACGGATGCTGTCGCTGTGGCATCTGGCCGGTGAGCACGGCGACCCCGCCGCTCTCGGCGCGGCGCGCACGCGAGTGGACAATGCCCTGCAGGCCCTGGCCGCCACCGAGAACAAACTGATGACCAGCGGTTCGAATCCGATGGGTGACGACACCGGCGGATTCGAAACCCTCAAGAAGCAACTTCCGGCCATTCGCGGCGGGATCGACGCGGGCGCGCTGCCGATTCCCGAAACCTACGCCATCTACAACCGCATTCTGGATGCCGTCGTCGTCGGCACCAATCTCACCATCCCGACCGCGCCCGACGCCGCGGTCGCCCAGCAACTCGCCGGCGGTCTGCGCACGCTGCACGCGATGGAGGGCATGTCGCGCAGCGCCGCCCTGACCGCCGCCGAACTCAACGGCCAGATCTTGGCCGGGCAGATGCGCGATGACTACCGCAACCTGGTCGGCTACTACCGCACCGAACTCCCCCAGCTCGCCGCTGATCTCACCGGGCCCCCGGCGGACAAGATCAAGACCGTCATCGCCTCCCCGGCCTGGCAGCAGCTGGCCGCGATGGAGGACTACCTCATCCATCCGCCGGCGCCCAACAAGAACGGCGAATTGCCGCCGCCACCGATGAGTTTCGCCGATTGGCGCAGCTCGGCCGAACAACTCGGCGACCAGCTGCTCGCCGCCTGGCAGTATCAGAACGACCACGCCAACCAGACCGCCGTCGACGACGGCGACCGCACCGCGACCAACTCGCTGTGGGCCGGCGCCGGCGTGCTGGCGATTGCGATCATCGCCTTCCTGCTCTCGCTGTGGCTGGCCAACCGGTTGATCGGGCGGCTCAAGCGGCTGCGCACCGAAACCCTCGCGCTGGCCGAGGTGCGTCTGCCCGAAACGATGCGCCGCCTGAGCGAGGGCGAGAACGTCGATCCCGAGATCGAGGCGGCCCGGCTGGACTTCGGTCACGACGAGATCGGTTCGGTGGCCAACGCGTTCAACCGCGCCCACACCGCGGCCGTCGCCGCCGCGGTCACCGAGGCGCGCACCCGTGAGGGCGTGCGCGCGGTATTCCTCAACATCGCGCACCGCAGCCAGATCGTGGTGCACCGCCAGCTCGAGATTCTCGACGAAGCCGAACAGCGCCAGGAGGATCCGGCGCTGCTCGAGACCTTCTTCCGGCTCGACCACCTGGCCACTCGCGAACGCCGCAACGCTGAGAATCTGATCATCCTCGGCGGCGGCGAACCCGGCCGGCAGTGGCGGCGCCCGGTGCCGCTGGTCGAGCTGGTACGCAGTGCGATCGGTGAAACCCTCGACTACGCGCGGGTTCGCGCGCATCGGATGCCGCAGGTGTTCATCGTCGGCAACGTGGTCGCCGACCTCATCCACCTGCTCGCCGAGCTGGTCGACAACGCCACCTCCTTCTCCCCGCCGCAATCGCGGGTCGAGGTGAGCAGCAACGTGGTCGGCAAGGGCGTGGCGATCGAGATCAGCGATCAGGGCATGGGCATGCCCGCCGACGAACTCGAACGCGCCAACGAGATGCTGCGCAACCCACCGGATTTCGGTGTGGCCACACTGTCGGCCAATTCGCGCCTGGGCCTGTTCGTGGTCGCCCAGCTGGGTGCTCGCCACGGCATCACGGTGCGGCTGTCGGAATCCGACTACGGCGGCATCCGCGCCATCGTGCTGGTGCCGACCGCCGTCGTCGCCGCCGATGCGCCGCTGGCCGACCATCTGCCCGAACGCTTCGCCGGCCGCCGTCCCGAGCCCGCGATGACCGGTGAGATGCCGGCCATCCCCGCGGCCGAAACGACCTCGGCCGCAACGTCGCTGGCGACCCTGTCGCCGCCGCAACCGCAGGCCTGGTCCGATTACCCGCGCACCGACAGCGCGCCACGCACCGACGACCGGAGCTGGGCCGACACCCCGGCCCGGCGCGAGGCTCCGCCGCGCCACGAACTGCCCGCGACGCCCACCGACCAACCGGCCCGTCGCAGTCCGCAGCGCCCGTCCTACACTGGCAGCGATGCTCGCCCACCGTTGCCCCGCCGTCGCCGACAGGCCAGTCTGGCACCGGAATTGGCGCACGACCCCCAACCCGACGCTGCGTCCCCGCAGCGGCCGCGCTCGGCGGAACAGGCACGAGACCTGATGTCCGCCATCGAGAACGGAACCAGGCAGGGGCGGCGATCGCAGCCCGGCCCCACCCCGGACGAACAGGAAGGCGAAGGTGACTTCTTCCAACGCAGGTGATCTGAACTGGCTGCTCGACGATCTGGTCGATCGCCTGGCCGGGGTGCGCTACGCGGTGGTCCATTCCACCGACGGGCTGCTGCTGGGCCGCTCCACATCGATGAGCCGCGAGGACGCCGAACACTTCGGCGCCATGTCGGCCACGCTGTACGGGCTGGCGCGCAGCGCCGGAAACCGGTTCGACGGGGGCGGCGTACGCCAGGCCGTCATCGAACTCGACCGTGCGGTACTGTTCGTCACCGCGGCCGGTGACAACGCATGTATCGCATTGCAGGCCAACGAGAACGCGAATCTGGGTATGGTGGCCTACGAAATGAATCTGACCGTGCAGCGAGTCGGTGGTTACCTGTCCACCGATCCGCGTAACGGTCTGGCCGAGCACGTGGAGCATAGATTGTCATGACGCGCTTCGGTCAACCGTGGTTCGACGATGCGGCCGGCCCTCTGGTCCGACCGTACGCCGTGACGCGGGGCCGCACCATGGGGGCGGGACACGATCTGGACATGCTCACCCTGGTGGTGACCGTGTCACCGGGTCCGCCGCTGCGGCGCGTCGAACCCGAATACGCGGAAATCGTTCGGCTGTGCCGGACCCCGCAATCGGTAGCCGAAGTCTCGGCGAGACTCAAGCTACCGTTGGCGGTGACCAAGATCCTCGTCGGTGATCTCATCGGCGAGGGTCTGCTGAATTTCCGGGCCCCCGCCCGGACCGACACCGATACCGGCGGGACCGGCGAACTGAACATTTTGCGAGCAGTACTCGATGGAATCCGAAAGCTGTAGAACACCGTGCCTGATATTTCGTCCTCGGCCGACCTGGCT
Organism: Nocardia elegans NBRC 108235; assembly: GCF_001612845.1. Lineage (GTDB taxonomy): Bacteria > Actinomycetota > Actinomycetes > Mycobacteriales > Mycobacteriaceae > Nocardia > Nocardia nova. The sequence goes on from NZ_BDBF01000044.1 coordinate 52,323, forward strand.
GCCTCGGTCAAAATCCTCGTAGCCGGCGGTTTCGGCGTCGGGAAGACCACCATGGTGTCCTCGATCAGCGAGATCACGCCGCTGCGCACCGAGGAATTGATCACCGAATTGTCCACCGGCATCGACGATCTGTCGGGCGTGGAGGGCAAGACCACCACCACCGTGGCGCTGGACTTCGGTCGCATCACCATCGACCAGAACCTGGTGCTGTACCTGTTCGGCACACCCGGCCAGGACAGATTCTGGTTCCTGTGGGACGAATTGGCGCGCGGCGCTCTCGGCGCGGTGGTCATCGCCGACACCCGCCGGCTGGAGAACTCCTTCGCCGCCATCGATTTCTTCGAACGGCGCGGGCTCTCGTTCGCGGTCGCGGTGAACTGCTTCGACAACGCCCCGGTCTACACCACCGAGGAGGTGCGCGACGCGCTCGATCTCGACGCCCACATTCCCGTGGTGCTCTGCGATGCGCGCGACCGCAGCTCCTGCAAGACGGTGCTGATGACGCTGGTCGAACATCTCATCGCGCGAGCCACCAGCTCGGTGGCCTGAGCGTCCCGAGTGTCGGATCGGCGCGGCCGCTCAGCGGGCGGCCGCGACCGGATCCAGCTCGGCGAAGCTGCCGATCCACCTGTGCGGCGGCCGCGGCGCATTCGGCTCCCCGGCACGGGTGACGCCGACCGCTTGCCAGCCCGCGGCCACCGCGGCGTCCAACTCGTCGGGATGGTCGGACAGGAACAGGATCTCCCGCGTCGGCATGCCGATCTCCGCCGCGATGCGGCGGTAGGACTGCTCCTCGCGCTTCGGCCCGGCATTGGCCAGGTCGAACCAGCCGCTGATCAGCGACGCCAGCTCGCCCCCGCGCGCGTACGCGAACCAATCCTGTTGATTGCGCACCGAACCCGACGAATACACCCAGAGGGTGAGTCCGGCGCCGTGCCAGGCACGCAGCGCCACGGGTGCGTCGGGGAAGAACTCGCCGAATAGGGCGCCCTCGCGGAATCCCCGAGCGCAGATCACCCCTTGCGCGGTCTTCAGCGGCGCCGCCTTGACGTCGGAATCGAGCCAGCCGCGCAAGATTCCGGCGATCTCGTCGAGGTCGGCGTCGGGCCGCCCGGCCAGGTCACGGGTCTGCTCGATTACGGTCTTCGCGGTGCCGTCGGCGTCCTCGGCCAGCCACTGCGGCAGTCGGCGGCGGGTGTAGCCGTACAGATCTTCGCGGACCGAGCTGGTGGGGCTGGTGGTGCCCTCGATATCCACGACGACCGCCCGGATCGGCCGTGCCTGGCTGTCGTCTCGCTGCTCGTCGCTCATGCGGCGACGAGCTCGTCCAGCGTCGGAAAGCCCTGTGCGATGGGGTCGCCGGTGAAATCGCCGATCCACCCGTCGGCCTCTTCGAAGAACCGGATCGCCACGAAGTCCGGCTGGGTTCCCATATCGAACCAGTGTCGCGTCCCCGCGGGCACCGACACCAGATCACCGCCCTCGCAGACCACCGCGACAACTTCCGGTTCCAGGTGCAGGTAGAAGCAGCCGCGACCGGAGACGAAGAAGCGCACCTCGTCCTCGGCGTGGCGATGCTCGGACAGGAACTTCTGCCGCGCCGCGCGCGCCTGTTCGGGCCACTGCGGATCGCTGTCGTCGGGATGCAGCCGGGCCAGGTCGATGTGGCGGTACCGGCCGTCGGCGTTGAGATCGCCGATCCGATCGCGGTAGTGGCCGAGAATCTCCTCGGACGCGATGTCGGCGGTCACGGCCTGAGCGGGCCAGCGGTCGAAAACGATTCCGCGCGTGGCGAGCTCGGCCGCGATGCGATCCGGGTCGGTGGTGTGCAGGCGCACGTCGGCCGGATCGGTATCGGCCGCGATATGCAACAGGGTCATTGCGGTTGCTCCTCGAGGATGCGGTCGGTGGAGATGTCGCGGCGCCCGGTGAGCGACACCAGTTCGCACAGGGCTTCCAGGCATTCCGCGCGGTCGCGGGCCTGTGCGAGATCGGCGCCCCAGGCGGTGATGCCGTGCCCGGCGATGAACAGCACCGGCGGGGCCGCCGGATGTGCGCGCAGATACCGGTCGATCTCCGCGCCGATCAGCGACACGTCGGCGTGGTTGGGAAATACTGGAATGTCGATGGTGTCGCCGGAGCGCAGACCCTTGATCAGTTCGAAACCGGTGAACCGCATCGGGTTCGGGGCGCCGACGGAGGCCGCGGTGGCCCGCGGTGAATGTACGTGCACCACCGCCGCGGCCTCGGTCGTGCGGTAGATCGCGGTGTGGATCGCGGTCTCCGCGGAGGGACGGCGGTCTCCGGCGATCGGTTCGGAGTTCTCGATCCGCACCCGGACCATATCCGCGGCGGTCAACTCGCCTTTGGACAGGCCGCTACCGGTGACGACCGCGGTGGAATCCGAGGCCGTGTTGGATACCACTCCGGAAGCGCCGTCACGGACGGAGATGTTGCCGGCGGTGCCCGGCATCCAGCCGCGGGCGTAGAGGTCGCGCGCCAGAGTCGCGATCGCGGCGGCGTTCGGCGAATCGGCGGGGTCCTGGGCACCGGAATCGGCGGCGCGGGGATCGGGGGCCACGATCGCCTGCGCCGCAAGCGGATTCGCCTCGTCGATCAAGCCGTTCTCGGTGACCACGGCCGTCACCAGTTCGGGCGGTGTGACGTCGAAGGCCGGGTTGAAGACCGCGGTGCCCTCGGGGGCGGCGGCGTAGTCGCCGACGTGGGTGATCTCGGCCGACCCGCGCTGTTCGACGACGATGCCGGCGCCGGTCGCGGTCGCCGCGTCGCGCGTGGATTCGGGGGCCACCACGATGAACGGGATGCCGTGATGGCGAGCGGCCAGTGCCAGTCCGTATGTGCCGATCTTGTTGGCCACCGAGCCGTCGGCGGTGATGCGGTCCGCTCCGACGATCACGCAGTCCACCTGCCCGGTCGCCATCGCCCAGGCGGCGGCGGAGTCGACCGTGAGCCGATGCGGAATGCCGGCCTCGGCCAGTTCCCACGTGGTCAGGCGCGCGCCCTGCAGCAGCGGGCGGGTTTCGTCGACCAGAACGCTGTCGATCACGCCGCGCGCGTGCAGCACCCGCAGCGCCCCGATCGCCGTGCCGAACGCGGTGGTGGCCAGGCGGCCGGTGTTGCAGTGGGTGAGCATCCGCAGTGGACGGTCCGGGCACAGCCGTTGCACCAGGTCGGCGGCGTGTTCGGCGGCGGCCCGGTTGACCCGGCCGTCTTCGGCGAGCAGAGCCTGCGCCTCGGCGAGCACCCCCGCCTGGCCGCCGTCGTCGAATTTCGCCAGGGCTCGTCGCACGCCCCAGGACAGATTCACCGCGGTGGGCCGGGCGGCCTCGATCCGGACGGCCTCGGCTCGGACCCGTTCGGGATCGCCGGGATGGGCGAGCGCGGCGAGGGCGACTCCGAAGGCCCCGGTCACGCCGATCGCGGGGGCGCCGCGCACGGCCAGGGTCGCGATCGCGTCGATCACCTGGTCGACCGTCGTCAGCCGCAGCGTGCGCACCTCGTGCGGCAGCGCGCGCTGATCGATCGTCACCACGGCACCGTCGACCCACGTGATCGAACTTTCACCCATTCCGCGCACAACCCTCACCACTCGACCCTGCTACCCCTCAAACGGTAGCGAATCAGAGGCCATCGGCCCGCACCAGGTTTACCCTCGCCCGGATCCGATCCCCTGGCTGCCGCCGGCGGTCGTGAGCACTCCTGACAACGGCAGTGTGTGCAAACGTGCACCGCGTGCACGGCGGCAGGGGGTCCGACTCCCCCTGTGGCGCTCGTCGCGACCCGGCATGTGGGCGCAGCGAGTGGCCGTCTGTACCCGTCGGCGCGCAGCGCAGTGATGGCGTCGGCCACCGCCCGGCGCGGACCGCAGTGACAACGTCTGCGGGACACCTCGGCGGCACGCGCCGGCGGCGCGACCCAGTGCTGTCGGCACGCCGATCTCGCCGGGCGCACTCGCCGGCCCATGGTGAAGCAGTCGGCGGCATCACGGCCGACCGGCCCCGAACCATCCCTTCGCCGAACCTCGCTCGAAGACGCTGCCGGTCAAGGTTTTCCGTCGCCGTATGGGCGAAATGTCCTGCCGTTACCGCAGTTCCGGAGTGGTTTTCCACAGTCGGCGTGTCATCCACAACAACCGGTGGACAAGCGTGAACAGCGGTTGTTCCACATCGCCGGAGCTGCCCGGTTCGAAGGCCTCAAGCGCGTCCGAATGCGAGTGTGACGTTGTGTCCTCCGAAGCCGAAGGAATTGCTCAACGCCTGTGAGATTCGCTGTGGACGAGCGATCCCGTGCACGATGTCGAGTTCCACACCGGGGTCCGGATTGTCGAAATTCAGTGTGGGAGGCACGGTCTGGTCGCGCAGTGTGCACAGGGTGAGGATGGCCTCGAGCGCACCCACCGCACCGATGGAATGGCCGAGCGCGGATTTCGGTGCGTACACCGAGGCGTGCTCGGCCACGGCCGCAATGGCATTGGCCTCCGAGGCATCACCGATCGGTGTCGAGGTGGCGTGCGCGTCGATGTGGTCGATATCGGCAGCGGTCAGCTCCGCGGTGGCGATGGCCTTGCGCATCGCCCGGGCCGCGCCCGCGCCGTCGGGGTCGGTGCCGGTGATGTGGTAGCCGTCGGAAGTGATTCCCGCGCCGAGAATTCGGCCGTGCACGGTGGCCCCGCGGGCTCTGGCGAACTCCTCCGATTCCAGGACCAGCAGCGCACCCGCTTCTCCGAAGACGAATCCGTCGCGATCGCGGTCGAACGGCCGTGAGGCCAGGCCGGGTTCGTCGTTGCGGGTACTCATCGCCCGCATCATCGCGAAGCTGGCGATCGGGATCGCTTCGATATATCCCTCCACGCCACCGGCGATCACCACGTCGGCCTCCCCCGTGCGAATCAGCCGCCACGCGTGCGCGATCGCTTCGGCACCCGACGAACACGCCGAGGTCGGCGCGTAAACGCCTGCCTTCGCGCCGAATTCGAGCCCCACCCGGGCGGCCGGACCGTTCGGCATCACCATCGGAACCGTCAGCGGCGGCACCTTGCGATACCCGCCCTCGCGCATCGCGTCGACCGCCGTGAGAAAGGCATCGCCGCCGCCGAGTCCGGTGCCGACGGCCACCGCGAGGCGTTCGGTGTCGACCTCCGGTGTCCCCGCCTCCGACCAGACCTGGCGGCCCAGGACGAGGGCCAGCTGCTGCACATAGGAGTGCCGGCGCTGTTCGATGCGGGTCAGGTGAGCGCCCGGATGTTCGGTCAGCCGCCCGCCGATCCGCACGGGCAGGTCGTACCGCGTCACGAACTCGTCGGTGAGCGGGCCGATCCCGCTCTTGCCTGCCAGCAGTGCCGACCAGGTGCTGTCGAGGTCGGGGCCGAGGCAGGTGGTGACGGCCATGGCGGTGACGACGACATTCCGCGACGTTTGTGTAGCAGTCGTTACACTCATGCGGATATGAATACCCGTAGCGAGCGCTACAGTCAACATGTGCCTCGACCACTCGACCAGGGCCGGCGCGCGGAGCTGCTCGCCGGGGTGATCGCCTATATCGGCGAATTTGGGTTGACCGAACTGTCGCTGCGTCCGCTGGCGGAATATCTCGGAACCAGCTCGCGCATGTTGATCCACTACTTCGGGACCAAGGAGCAGATGCTGATCGCGGCGCTCGAGACCCAGCGCCCCGATATCGCGGGCATGTTCGCCGACGTTCCCGATCTGCCGGCCCTGCGCCGCCGCCTCATCGAATCGTTCAGCGTCAACATCACGACCGAATGGGTGTCCAGCACGCGCGTGCTGTTGCAGGTGATGGGGGTGGCCGCGGTGCCCGGCAGCCCGTTCCGTTCCTACGGCGAAGACGCCGTGCACGTGCTGGTCACCGCGCTCACCGATGTGCTGAGAACCTTCGACCCGACCGTCGCCGATCCGGAATCGACCGCCACTCTGCTCGTTTCGGGCGTGCGCGGGTTGCTGCAGGATCGGTTCGTCACCGGCGACACCGCCCGCGTCTCACGCGCGGCGCGGCTGCTGATCACCCAATCGCTCACATTGCCCGAACCCGGTGCCGGTCGATGAGCGGGCCCGCGGTATCGCTGATGGAACAAGTTTCAGTATTGTTGCCGCCATGGCTTTCGTGATCGATGACACCGTGGAGATCGACGCACCCGCCGAGGTGGTGTGGAAGGTGCTGACCGACCTGGGCAGCTACGGTGAATGGAATCCGTTCGTCGCCGAATGCCGCAGCACGCTCGAACCCGGCGACCCGATCGAGATGCATGTGCGGCTGGGTTCGCCGAAGCCGCGCAAGCAGGTCGAATACGTCCGGACCCACACGCCCGGAACCGAATTCAGCTACAGCATGAAGCCGGTGCCGCTGGGCATCCTGCACAGCCTGCGCTCGCACACCGTGACCCCGCTCGACAACGGCCGCACCCGGTACCGGTCGCATTTCGAGCTGGGGGGCCTGCTGGGGCCGGTCGTGACGCTGGCGCTCGGCAAGGCGCTGCATTCCGGCTTCGGCGGCATGACCGCGGCGGTCAAGCAGCGCGCGGAATCGCTGCGCTGAGCATCGATGCGCGCAGCGGCGCGGGCGGTCGAATTCTGGGGCCGGGCGCTCAGGCCTCGAACGGGATCGTGTTGCCCGCGGCGTCGCGGTTGCCGCGACCGGCGTCGATCGCGCTGACGAGTTCGGCGACGTCGGTCCAGGTGCGGGCGGGTTCGCCATCGAGATTGCCGATGTGATACCAGGTTTCGGTATCCCGATAGCGAACCAGTCCCCTGCCCTGCTCGTCGACGGTGACATCGAGTTCGCCGGACACCGTCCCTTCCTCGTCGGTCATGACGGCGGCCTTCCCGGTGATTTCGATGATGTCGCCTATGTGAACTCTCCTCGGTGGAGGCAGTCGTCGACCGCGGTGCGCAATGCGGTCTGTTCCGCCGTGTCGATGGTCAAACCGTATTTTACCTTGATGCGAATGTAGCGCTGAACGTACTCGCACCGGAACACGCCGGGTGGCAGATAATTCGCCGCATCCTGGTCACCCTTGGACCGGTTGGCCGACGGGTCGGAGGCGACCAGATTGATCGCGTCGTTGGCGATATTGCGGCGCGTATCGGTGTCGGCGGATTGCGCGCCGGAACGCCAGGCCTCGGCCAGCGGGACGATATGTTCGGCGTCGACTCCGGCGGGGTCGGTGATCCATTTGTAGGGCTTGAGTTTTCCGGTCTTGGCGTCGAGTACGCCGTAGCGGTCGCGCCAGCCGCCGTCCTTGCCGAGAGTCAGTTTGCAGGTCGCGGCGTCGAGGGTCACCGATCCGGTGGCATCGCGCAGCATCATCACATCGCGGGTGGTGCATTTGGCGTACTGGGCGTATTTGTCGCCGAATCCGTGTTCGGGAGTGTTCTGATCCCAATGCGGGAATTGTTCGCGGCTGTACCCGGTCATGGGCGCTTCCGGTGCGACCACGAGTTTGCCCAGCAGGGCGCTGACCTCTTTACCGGAAAAGGTGGCGGCGGCAGCGGAATCGGGTTTCGGATCGTTCTTCTTGCCGGCATCGTCGATGAAGCTGTACACCACGACCAGCACGACGGCGAGGAGGACGGGCGCCACGATCGCGGCCAACCGGCGCATACCGGGAGAGGATATCTTCACCACCGCGCCCCGATCGTGTCGCCGGTCGCGCACCGGGGGCCGCGGAATGCCCGGGGCCGGAATGCGGTGCCTTCGAGCGCAATCCGAGCAAACTTCCGGACGGTGGGATACTGATCAACTTGCCGGCCGCATTCGTGCCGTTCACCATATGTACTTCTCATCGCGCATACAGAGTGTCAACCGGCACCGGCAAACCGCAAGTGCACCAGTTGCTTCCGTAGCCGCTTCGATATGGAGTCCAGGCCGGAGAGAACTGTCCGGCAGGGCGCGGGGGGCCCTGCCGGACAGGCTTGTTCAGCTGTTGAGCTTGTTCAGCCGCTCGCAGGCCTCGAGGTATTCCTCCATCAGGCGCTGCATGACGTCGGAGGTCCGCTCGACCTTGTTCATCATGCCGACGACCTGGCCGACGGGGTTGAAGTTGACGTCCTTGGCCGCCTCGGGATAGCGGTGGCCGCGCTTGACGCCGTCGAGGGCGACCATCATCTGCAGCGGCATGCCCAGCGGATCCGGGGTGTCCGACCGCTCCCACGCCTCGGTCCAGTCGTTGCGCAGCATGCGGGCCGGCTTACCCGTCCACGCCCGCGACCGCACGGTGTCGTGGCTGGTGGCATCGATGTAGGTCTGCATCTGCGCGGGCGGCACATTGGCCTCCTCGACGGTCAGCCAGATCGAACCGGTCCACGCACCCGCGGCGCCCATCGCCATGGCGGCGGCGACCTGGCGGCCGTTGCCGATACCACCGGCGGCGAGCACCGGCAGATCGCCGACGGCGTCGATCACCTGCGGCCACAGCACCAGCGAGGAGATCTCACCGCAGTGGCCGCCGCCCTCGGTGCCCTGGCAGACCACGAAGTCCAGGCCGGCGCGCTTGTGGTTGAGCGCATGCTTGACCGAGCCGCACAGTGCGCCGATCAAACGGCCGGAGTCCTGAACCTTCTTGATGATGTCGTCGGGCGGGGTGCCGAGCGCGTTGGCGACCAGCTTCGCCTTGGGGTGCTTCAGGATGACGTCGACCTGCGGACCGGCCGTGGTGGCGGTCCAGCCCAGCAGCTGCTCGTGATGTTCGCCCTCGGGCAGCTTCGGGACGCCGTGGTCGGCGAGGATCTTCTCGGCGAAATCGCGGTGGCCCTGCGGAACCAGTTTGGCCAGTTCGGCTTCCAGCTGCGCGGGGCTCAGTCCGTCGATGCCCTTGCCCTCGTACTTGGACGGGATGACGAGGTCGACGCCGTACACGCCGTGCACATGTTCATCGAGCCAGGCCAGTTCGACCTCCAGCTCCTCGGCGGTGAAACCGACCGCCCCCAGGACGCCGAGCCCGCCGGCGTTGCTCACCGCGGCGGCCACGTCGCGGCAATGGGTGAAAGCGAAGATGGGGACATCGATGCCCAGTCGTTCGCAGATCTCGGTATGCATGGCGGGGTGACTCCTCTGGTCTTCCGGCGCTGGAACTTCGCCACAACACTAGAACACGTTTCATATTCAGACTAGTGACTCATCGGTCAGGAATCGAGAGCTGAGCCGAAAATGCCGGTCGATGGCGGTTACACGCCGTTGTCGAGGAGGGGGTCATCGGCCCGTTTTCGCCATTCAGCGTGGGCAACATGTTCTAGTTGGTGGTCGATCGACCGCTCCGTCGAGTCCGCGCCATCCGGACGCGCGGCAACTCTTTGCCGACCGGCCGGTTCCGCCTGCGCCGCCCGGAGACGTGGAATGCTCGTGCCATGGATGTGATCGGGCCGGGGGTGTGCCGGTGACCTACGAATCGGAATTGGATCCGGCCGCGGTGGAAATCGGCGGGTTCTTCCCGCACCCTCCGGCACTGCTGTGGCGGGCGCTGACCGAGCCGGATCTGGTCGAACGCTGGCTGATGCGGTCGATCGGGCTCGAACCGGTGGTGGGCACGCATTTCATCTTCGCCGTCCCGACCGAGCCGAGCGCGGAGATCGCGTGTGAAGTGCTGGCGGCCCGCGCGGGTGAGCAACTGACCTACACCTGGATCGACTTGCGGGCGAAGTTTCCCGCGCGGTGGGTGGTCGACTGGGTGCTCGAGGCGCAGGGGCGTGGGACGCGAGTGTTGTTGACCCAGACGGGGTTCGACATCGGCGATCGGCGGCAGAAGATGGCCCGCAATGCGATGGAACGGGGATGGCGGGGCACCTTGAACCGGTTGCGCGAGGTGCTCGACGAGGTCGAATCCTGACCCGCGCTCTGTCGGGTGAACGCTCAGCGCCGCGGCGGCGCGGGCTCCATGTGCACCACCTTGGTGATGGTCATCTCGTCGAGAAGTTCGGGGCCGTAGCCGAATCCGGTGCCGGACGTGCCGCGCGGTTGTGCCGCGCCGCGTATTCCGGCACCGTCGGGCGTGCTGCGCCGCAACCGCATCACGTCACTCCTCTCGTCCCGCGCATCGCGTGATACCCGCGCGGGACGCGATCATGCGAGTTCGGTGGAACCGCGATCGCCGCCGCGGGGCGCCGGTGGCTCTTGTTCGAGCGTGCGGACGAGGGCCGCGGCGAGCAGAGCGACCGTGCGATCGTCGTCGTTCATCAAGGGCCGCAACGTATTCAGTGCGAGGGAGCCGGGCAGCTCGGCCAGCGCCTGGGTGAGCCGGAGCCGCACCGGTGAACCCGGCGGGTGGGCGGCCAGCTCGCCGGCCAGTGCATTCAGAATGTGATCGGCCCATTTCGCTTCCCGGGCCAACGATCCCAGGAGTTCGGCCGCCTCGACATCGTTCGGGCCCTCGATCACGGTGGCGACGAGTTCCGGAACCGCTCGGGTCTCCCCGCGCGCGCCGAGGGCGAGGGCGGAGATCCTGCGGACGGTCGGGTCCGCGTCGGTGAGCGCGTCCAGCAGCACCGCGCCGGCCTCCTCCCCGGGTATCTCGGCGAGTGCCGAGGCCGCCCGCCGCCGGACCTCGACATCGGCGGAGCCCAGGCCGGAGGCCACGTGCAGCACGCCCTCCGCTCCGGCCCGGGCGAGCGCCCACCGCAGCGCTCCCGCGACATAGGGATCGGATTCGGTGAGCACCGCCTCGGCGAGCAACTCGGCCGGCATCTCCTCGGCCGGGGCGAGGACGGCCTGCTGCCGCCGGGCGGCATCGGACGACCCCAGTCCGCGCAGGAGCTCGACGATGCGCAGCGCGTCCTGCCAGCCGGAGGGTTCGGCCGCCTCGACCGCACGCAGCCGTTCGAGCAGCTCCCGGTCCCGGCTCAGCCGTTCTTCGGTCGCCCGCACGAGGTCGCCGACCAGTGCGGACGGTGTGAAGCCGGGGTCGTCGAGGGCCCGCCCGATCTGAGTCAGCGACAAGCCCAGCGACCGCAGACCCTCGACATGGAAGATCCGACGGATGTCCTCGACGGAATATTCGCGATAGCCGCCGACGGTGCGGCCGGTCGGCCGCACCAGCCCCAGGGAGTCGTAGTGCCGGAGCATGCGGGCACTCACTCCCGAGTACCGGGCCACCTCGCCGATCAGCACGCGGTCGACTCCTCCCGGTCCGGTCCGAGCGCACGAACCCGTCTGGCCTGGTCGATCGCGAGGTCGAAACCGGCGTCCGGATCGTGCAGCAGGACTTCGGTGGCGCGCGCATGTGCCCGGACCACCGGATCCGGGTTCGTCATCGCCGACCGCAGGACCGGCTCGACAAGCTCGCCCAAGGCGACCAGGGCGCGGCTCAGACTCAGCCGCACCTCCCGGTCACCGCGGCCGAACTGGGTCGCCAACGTCTGCGCCAGCACGTCCTTGTCGGCGTCGGGCACCAGGACGACGGCGGCCCGCCACGCACTGCGCGCGACGTCGTCGTCGCCGTCCTGCAACAACGACCGCGTGATCGCGGGCCACGCGCTGCGGTCCCCGATCTTGGACAGGGTGTGCAGCGCCTGGCTGCGCGCCTGGGGACGGTCCGAACCCAGTTGCGCACGCAGCTTCGGAACCGTCACCGCAGCCGGAAACCGGGTGAGCGCCCAGGTGAGCATGTCGCGCACGAAGAAGTCCGGCTCGATCGCGCACCGCTCGACCAGCGTATCGACGGCGTCGGCCGCGGGACGGGTGCCGAGCGCCAGCGCCGCCTCGAGCCGTGTCGACGAGTTGTCCGCCGCCAGCGCGTCGAGTAGTCGCATGTTCTGTGGGTTCCTGTGTGTCGAAGTCATCGGGACCACCTCCGGCAGTCAAGTGAAGACCTTGTCACGATGGCAAGGTCAAGTACACGCACCGGACCGAGAGAAGAGGCAACAGACCATGAGCGGACGCACGCCCAGCCAGTGGGAAGAGATCACTGCGGCCGATCCGGCACATTCGACGTGGTACGTGGAACGTTTCCGGGCGATGGCGGCCGAAGGCGCGGACATCGTGGGCGAAGCGCGCCTGATCGATGCGATGGTCGGGCGCGGTAGCCGGATTCTGGACGCCGGATGCGGTCCGGGGCGGCTGGGCGGCTACCTGTATCGCGCCGGACATGTCGTGGTCGGCGTCGACGTCGACCCGGTGTTGATCGCCGCGGCGGAGCAGGACCATCCCGGTCCGACCTGGCTGGTCGGTGACCTCGCCGAACTGGATCTGCCCCGTCGAGGGATCGAAGCCGGCTTCGATGTGATCGTGTGCGCGGGCAACGTGATGACGTTCCTGGCGCCCTCCACCCGAGGCGCGGTGCTGTCCGGTTTCGCGCGCCATCTGGCACCGGCCGGGCGAGTGGTGGTCGGGTTCGGCGCCGACCGCGGTTACGATTTTCCGCAATTCCTGGCCGACGCCGAAGACGCCGGACTCCGGGTGGATCTGCGGCTTTCGACATGGGATCTGCGCCCGTTCACCGACGAATCCGACTTTCTGGTGGCGGTGTTCTCGCGCGCGCAGTGAGACCGAGCCTGCGCGGTTCGCGACGCGCGACGCTGTAGAGTTCGACCGACACACTCGCGGAGGAGTTCGCCATGACCTACACAGTGGACTTCACGACGGTATCGACCGAAGGCCTCGAATCGTCCCCGGTCGCGGACGCATTGGCCGGCCTGCGCGCCAACGAGGCCCGATACTTCAAGAACAAGTACGACCACGCCTTCACGGTGGAGCCGGCCAAGGAGGCCCAGTCGACCGTCGACTGGGTCAGCCGGATCCTCGAGGACGAACGCGGCATCGTCATCGCCTCCCGTCCGCTCGAGGCCACGGCCTTCGAAGCGGACGGCATCCGCTTCGCCTACGTCTTCTACGAAAGCGGCCTGTCGATCAACGTCATGTATTCGATCGACGATTCCGGTAAGCGAGCAGTGGGTTTCAAGCTGTCCGACGGGATGGAAATCCCCACGGAACTCTCGTCTTTCAAGTTCGCGAGGCAGAAGTCGAAGCTGGCGGGCACGATCCGCGGCTCGTACTTCGTCATCAAGAACCAGTACTGATTCGCGGTCAGGCCAGGCGGACATCCGCCGTGGCAAGGCCGAACACCTTGCGGCCCGCCGACTTCGCGACGATGACGACGACCGCCGTCCTGGTCTCGGGATCGATCGACTTGATGCGGCCTGTGAACTCCACCGTGCCGGCGGCGTCGGCCTCGATAACGGTGTAATTCGACAGCCGGACACCGTATCTGATCACCGCGCCCGGGTCACCGAGCCATCCGGTGACGAAGCCGGCTCCCAAACCCATCGTGAGCATGCCGTGCGCGATGACGTCGGGAAGTCCCGCGAGCGCGGCGATCTCGGCATGCCAATGGATGGGATTCGCATCCCCGGAGACCCCGGCGTAATTCACCAGATCACCGCGCGTCAGGTTCACCGACCGCGCGGGAAGTTCGACACCGACGGCGATGTCCTCGAATCGAAGCGCGGTATGTGGGGTGCGCGTGCGTGAGACGGGCGAAAGGCGCGCCGCAGCAACGGAATCCGGGTGTGCCGGCGACACGTTAACCTCCTCGGCAGCGGTCGTGATCCGGGGAATGGTGTCGAGACCGCTCATGACGACGCGTTCGATCGTCTCGCTGATCTCGGCGCCGACGTCCGCACCGGTGAGGCCGAGGACGGTCGTGTGCATGATCTGCGCGATGTCACCGGATCCGTCCGTGAAGGTATTGGTGATGGTGAGCAGATCCCTGCCCCCGATACGACGCACAGAGGACAATTCCACATCGCTGACCAAGCGGTCGCCGGTCAGCACCGGCTTGTACATCTCGAATACCTGGTCCGTCTGCACGACCACGTCGTAGCCGTTCATGACGTCCTCCAGCAGCCGGCGATTGGCCAGCATCGCGACGGTGGAGATGAAGGTGGTCGGCGCGATCAGCCCGGCGTATCCGAGCTCACGGGCGGCGTCCTCGCTCCAGTGTGTCGGGTGGAAGTCCTGTACCGCTCGCGCGTACTCGCGGATCTTCTCCCGCCCCACCTCGTAGAAGTCGTCCGTGCGATAGCGATGCCCCACCAGCCCGGTCACATCGAACGTCGCCTCCACCAAGGCCTCTCCTCCATTCGGATCACGTCGACACTCGCACCGGCAGCACCGGATTCACGAGTGAGACATCACCTTCTCACACGACACCGGCTTCGGCGCGAAGCTCACTCGGTGGATGTCGCCGGGCGGTCGGGTCGACGGCGCAGCAAGGTTCGCACCCGTGCGGCCTCGCGGGTGAGGTGGTCACGCTCCGGCACGCTGCTGGCGGTGGCCGATGCCGCGGCGTACAGGTCGGCGGCCTACTCGAGGACGCCGGCGCGTTCGAGGAGGTAGGCGTGGACTGCGGCGTATCGGGGCAGGCCGGGGTCCACCTTGCTCAGTTCCGCGAGGCCGGCCGGGGTCCGTCGGCTTCGCCGACCGCGACCGCACGACTGAGTTGCACCACCGGGCTACCCGTGAGATTCAGTAGTTCGTCGTACCACTCCACGATCTGTACCCAGTCGGTCTCGGCGGCGGTCGGGGCATCGGCGTGCAAGGCGGCGATCGCTGCCTGCGCCTGATATTCGCCCAGGCGATCACGAGTCAATGCCGCTTGCAGAATCGCGACTCCTTCGGTGATCAACGTTGTGTCCCAACGGGTTCGGTCCTGTTGGGCCAGTGGTATGAGGCGCCCGCCGGGGCCCGTGCGGGTGGTGCGGCGGGCATGGTGCAGCAGCATGAGGGCGAGCAGCCCCGCGACCTCCGGCTCGTCGGTCGCGGCGGCGAGCTGGCGGGTGAGGCGGATGGCTTCGGCGGCCAGGTCGATGTCGCCGCCGTAGCCCTCGTTGAATACGAGGTAGAGGACTCTCAGCACCGTCGCCGGATCGCCGGGCCGGTCCAGCGGAAGTCCCGCCAGACGCCGTTTGGCCCGGCCGATGCGTTGCGCCATGGTGGCTTCCGGAACAAGGTATGCCGTTGCGATCTGCCGCGTCGTCAGGCCGCCGACCGCGCGCAGCGTCAAGGCGACGGCGGACCCGGGCGACAGCGATGGATGCGCGCAGAGGAAATAGAGCCACAGCGAGTCGTCGGCGCCGGGCACCGGACCTGCCGGCGGCTCACCCTCTTCTGCGAGTTTCGCCGGACGAGGACACCGATCACCGCGGGCACCAACTCCCGCAGCAACGATTCGTTCACTCGGTCACCGTGGGCATCGCGGTGAGCAGCGGGCGCAGCTCGAGCCACTCCCCGATCGGCTGCCCGCCCGCACCGGGCGCCGCGGACAACTCACCGGCCAGTTCGAGCGCCCGCTCGTAGGTTTCGACATCGATGATCATCCAGCCGGCGATCAGGTCCTTGGTCTCGGCGAACGGGCCGTCGGTGATCGGTGGGCGACCCTCCCCGTCGGAACGCACGAACGTGCCCTGCGGCGAGAGCGCCCGATGATCGACGTACTCGCCGGTGGTCTGCAGCCGTGCGGCGAAGTCTTCCATGTACTGCACGTGGGCGGTGATCTCCTCCGGGGTCCACTGATCCATCGGTACGTCGTTGACCGCCGCGGGCGCACCCCGATAGTGCTCGAGCAGTAGGTATTTGGGCATCATCGTCTCCTCGGTGGGCACGGCACGGAACCGGCCGTGATGATCAGGCCTGCTGACGTTCGGCCCGCTGCCGGACCAGTTCCTCGACCGCACTGGGCAGAGTGTTGTCGAAGTCGATGAGCTTCACCCAGGTCGGGGTGATGACGATCCGGACCATGCCGTCGTAGAGCGAGCGGACTTCCGCCTCCCACTCCACGCGCTGTTCGGGGGTCATCTCGTAGCTGCCGTTCATCTGCAGGTATTCCTCGGGGATGCCATCGACGACGTCGAGTTCGGCATGTCCGCGCAGCAGCAGGATCTTCGGCGGATGAACCTCGGTGTCGATCGTCAGCGCGACCTGAGGATTGTGCCGCAGCGAGTGCAGTTTCGGGGCGTTCTTCGTCGTGCAGAGCACGATCTGCGAGCCGTTCCAGGTGAACGCGATCGGGACGTTGCGCGGGGTGCCGTCCTTGGCGACGTACGCCAGACGCAGCAGGTCGCGGGCCAGCAACTCCCGGCTGATCGGGCGGTCGAGGATTTCGGTGATCTCGTGCTGTTCCATGCTTGTCGCTCCTGTGTCGGTGTGGTCGAGCGGGCGGTTCTCGGTTGCTCGTATCTCTGGGACGGAGCCGGTTCGACGTTCTCGACATCGGTGGCGAATGTTCGACGAAATTTTTCGAGGCGTCCGTTCCATCCGAGTCGGTCGGTCCCGTGCGTTCCGATGCTCGCACCACTGGGACGGAGCCTCCCGAGACCGTAGGCGGCCCCACGAGAGTGGTCTAGTATCGAACATGTGTTCGTATCGGATGAGGGGGCGGAGGAAGGGGGCCGTCAGGGGCGGGCGGCGATTTTGCATGCCGACCTGGATTCGTTCTATGCGTCGGTCGAGCAGCGGGACGCACCGGAGTTGCGCGGAAAACCGGTGATCGTCGGGGGCGGGGTGGTGCTGGCGGCCAGTTACGAGGCGAAGGCGTACGGGGTCCGGACGCCGATGAACGCACGGCAGGCGTTGCGGCTGTGTCCGCATGCGGTCGTGGTGCCGCCGCGGATGTCGGCCTATGCGCAGGCGAGCCGGGCCGTATTCGAGATCTTCCGCGACACCACGCCGGAGGTCGAGGGCATCTCCATCGACGAGGCCTTTCTCGATGTCGCTGGGCTGCACCGCATTTCGGGCGCCCCGATCGATATCGCGGCCGGATTGCGGGCCCGGGTGCGGGCCGAGGTCGGACTGCCCATCTCGGTCGGCGTGGCGCGAAGCAAATTCCTCGCCAAAGTGGCGAGCGCGGTCTGCAAACCCGACGGCCTGCTGCTGGTGCGTCCCGAGGCCGAACTCGAATTCCTGCATCCGCTGCCGGTCGAACGGCTCTGGGGGGTGGGTGAGGTGACCGCCCGGACATTGCACGAACACGGCATCACCCGGATCGGGCAACTGGCCGATACCGACCCGATGGAGTTGTGCGGTCTGCTCGGTCGCGCCGCCGGACGGCATCTGCACGCCCTGGCCTGGGCACGCGATCCGCGCCGGGTCGACACCGGTCGCCGGCGCCGATCGATCGGTGCGCAACGCGCGCTGGGGAACAGGCCTCGCACCGATGCCGAGATCGAGGCCTACCTGCACGGCCTGGCGGATCGGCTCGGACACCGGTTGCGGGCGGCACGACGGATCTGCCGAACCGTGGTGCTGCGCTTACGGTTCGCCGATTTCGGCCGCGCGACCCGTTCGCACACTCTGCCGACCGCCACCGACGATGGGGCGACGATCCTGCGGGCCGCCCGCACCCTGCTCGGCGCCGCTCGCCCCCTGATCGAGGAACGCGGCATCACCCTCATCGGCCTCGCCCTGACGAACCTGCAGAATACGGATACGCGGCAGCTGATGCTGCCGTTGGACGCCCGCCCGGACACCACGCTCGACGCGGCACTGGACGCGGTGCGCGACCGCTTCGGCGCCGGAACCGTCACCCGGGCCGCACTGCTCGGGCGCGGTGAGGGCTTGTCGGTGCCGCTGCTCCCCGACTGATTCGCCGGGCCGCGGAAGTCAGGGCCAACGGAGTCGGAGCTGCGGGAGTCCAACGCCCGGAGTCACCGCGCCGGTAGCAGTCCGCGCGCCACCAGATCATCGAACAGCACCTGGTCGACAGGCGGCACCGCGGCCCGGTCGGCGTAGGTGAACCAGGCGATTTCGGCGATTTCACTGCTCGGCTCGATGGTGCCGGCGTAGTCCGCGGTGTAACAGCTCATTCGCACCGAAACCTCGGTGGCGCCGGGCAATTCGGCCTCGTAGGTGCCGACGTGGGCCACCGATCCCGGAATCAGCACCACGGTGAGCTCCTCGGAGATCTCCCGGATCAGCGTCTGCCGATCGGTCTCCTCGCCCTCGCGCTTGCCGCCGGGAATGTAGAACTCGTCCTTGCCGTCCGGGCGGGCGCACAGGATCCGGCCGTCCTCGATCAGCACCCATGCCACGGTATCGATGAGGCGTCGTGACGATTCGATCCGCATCCGCGCAGCCTACCCGGGTGTATCGCGGCCGCCCGAGCCTCGGGCGGCGCCTCCGCGGCCGCGTGATAGACAGAGCTGAACGCAGTGATCGGAAGGTGAGGTGCGATGCCGGACAGTACGCAGCCGACGGGTCCGGTGGAGCTGATCGCGCAACGCTTCCGCCGCGGCAGCACCGCCGGTGAGCATCGCGATGGGGCCCGCCTGGCCCTGGTCATCGAGGGTGGCTCGGCCCGCGGGGTCTATTCGCACGGGATGGTGACCGGTCTGGAAGAACTCGGGGTGCTGCGGTGTTTCGACGCGGTCTACGGCGCCTCGGCCGGCGCGCTGAACGGGGCGTGGCTGCTGTGCGGGCGAGCGGCGCGGGCGCGGCGCGCCTGGCATTCCGATGTGGTGCGGCGGGTGATCTCCCCGGCGCGGGCGTTGCGCGGCGGTCTGGTCGTGGACACCCGATATCTGGTGCACACCGTGTACGAGCGCGTCGTCCCGATGGATTTCGCGGCGATCCTCGGCAATGCGGTCACCTTCCACCCGATCGGCACCGATATCGCCGACGGCAGCGCCGTCGACCTGCGCCCACACATCAGGGATATCCCCACCCTGCAGCGCGCACTGCGCGCCAGCACCTGCATGCCGGTTCTGGCCGGACGCCCGGTCGCGGTGGGCGGCGGCCGCTACGTCGATGCCGGCCTGTCCGAATCGGTGCCGATCACCACCGCCCGCGCCCAGGGCGCCACCCATATCGTGGTCCTGCGAACCCGGCGGGCCGATGAGAAGCCCAGCGTCCCTTCGGATTTCGAACGGCGCGTGGTCGCGCGGGTGCTCGGCGCTTCGGGCCCGAAAGTGGCCGAGAGCTGGTTCGCCCGCGCCGCGCAATTCGCCGCCGACGAGCACCGCATGACGGCCGACCCGTCGATTCTGCAGATCCGCCCACCCCTGGGCGCGCCCACGATCGGCCGAGTCGCCCGCGATTCCGCGGTTCTGTTGCGCGCCTTGGACCTGGGGCGCGCGGCAACCTTGGCGGTGCTCGGCGGCGCGCTCGAATCCGCGGGAGACGTCGCAATCTGAGTCGGCTGCAACGGTCGAACCCAGCCGAATCCCCGCAACGACCTGCGGCAAATTGCCTTCCGGATCGGGCCGGCTTTCCTGTTCAGGGCCAAGTCGTACCGATGCGGCGGTGGCCGACCGGCAGCGGGAGCAGCTCTCAAAGAGCTCAGCCCAGGTTCAGTTGGTCGCGGCCGGTGGCGCGAGCGAGATGGACGGCTTCGGCCCGGAGCAGCTCTGAATCGATTCGTTCGTCGTCGAACATGCTCACGGTGAGGGTGTTGTCGATGGTTTCCCACGTTCCGGCGATCCGGCCGCCGACGAGGACCAGGGGCGAGATCCAGCCGGCGGTCCGGCTGACCTTCGTGCGGTGGGCCGGAGGGAGGAGGACCGGATCCGTGGTGCCGGGGCCGAGAACGTATTGGTCGAAGGGGCCGAGCAGGCGGACGCTGTCGGCGGGAGGGGTGGCGGCCAGATCGGCGGCATCCTCGGTGCGGATCCAGGTCCGGCGGCCCTCGACGTCGACTTCGGTGAGTTCGGATCCCAGATCGGAGAACCATTGGCGCACAGTAGTTTTGCGCAACACGCCGCGGATGAGCCAGGCGTTGAACGCCTCCGGTGTGCCCGGACCGTACGCGCCGAGATAGGCGTGGATCAGGCGTGACGCCGCGATGTCGGTGGGCGGCAGGCCGCTCCAATCGCTCACCGCATGCGCCGGGGCGGTGAAGGTCACCGACGATCCGCGAGCGGGCCCATGACACAGCACCCCCTGCCAGGCCAGCGGTTTCAACAGCGCGCCCCAGCCGGACCGCAACTGCTCACCCATCGCCGCGAAGCGGCGGTCACGCACCAGTCCGTCGACCAGTTCCGCCCGGCTCAGCACGGCGCCGCCGTCGAGCAGTTCGGCGACCGCGTCGGTCAGCGCCTTCACTTCCCCGGGGTCGGCGCCGAAATTGCGTTGCCACGCAGGCTTCTCCCACGTGCGCGCCGAGGCGATCAGAGCCAGCGCGGCGGCCGCGGTGTCGGGTGTCATCGCGTGCAGCGTGCCGCGCATCGCCCACGTCTTCAGCAGCTCGCCGGCGTCGAGCGCGCGGACGAGCT
>NZ_BDBF01000045.1 GCF_001612845.1 Nocardia elegans NBRC 108235
TTCGATCGCTCCGCCAAGGCCATCGCGATTACGCCGCAGATCCGCGCCGCGCTGGATCTGGATCCGGGCGTGAGCACGCTGTCTCCGCCGGAAATGATCCGGGCGATCCTGCTGGCGCCGGTCGATCTGCTGTGGAACGGCGGTATCGGCACCTACATCAAGGCCAGTACCGAATCGCACGCCGACGTGGGGGACAAATCCAACGACGCCGTCCGGGTCGACGCGGATCTGTTGCGCGTCAAGGTGATCGGCGAGGGCGGCAATCTGGGCGCCACCGCACTCGGCCGGATCGAGTTCTGCAAACTCGGTGGCCGGATGAATACCGACGCGCTCGACAACTCCGCCGGCGTGGACTGCTCCGACCACGAGGTCAACATCAAAGTCCTGCTGGGAGCGGCGATTTCCTCCGGCGAGCTGGCCGCCTCGGACCGCAATGCCCTGCTGGCCGAGATGACCGACGAGGTCTCGGCACTGGTGTTGCGCGACAACATCTCCCAGAACTTCCGGATGGGTCTGTCGCGTTCGAATGCGGCCGCCATGGTGGGGGTGCACCGGCGGTTGATCGCGGAACTGGAGACCCGGCGCGGTGTGGACCGGCAGCTCGAGGCACTGCCCTCGGATGCCGAACTGGACCGGCGCGCCGCGGCCGGTGCCGGGCTGACCTCGCCCGAGCTCGCCAATTTGCTTGCGCACGTGAAGCTTTCGCTCAAGTCGGATCTGCTCGGTGGCGATCTGCTGGACAGCAGCGCGTTCGAGGCGCTGCTGCCGGGGTACTTCCCGACACCGCTGCGGGAACGCTTCGGCGCCGCGATCGGCCGGCATCCGCTGCGCCGGGAGATCCTGGCCACCATGGTGGTCAACGATATGGTCGACTACGGCGGCATCACCTACGCCTTCCGGCTCGCCGAGGAGGCCGGCGCCACCACCGACGATGCGGTGCGCGCCTTCACAGCGGCCGTGGAGATCTTCGATCTGCGATCGCTGTGGGAGCGCATCCGCACCACGCCGATGCCGGCGGCGGCGCGCAACGAGCTGGAGATGGAGACCAAGCGCACCCTGGACCGGGCGGCGCGCTGGCTGCTGACCAACAGGCCACAGCCGATCGCGGTCGGTGCCGGCATCGCGCGCTACCGCGACGGGGTGCGGGCGCTGGCGGCCCGGGTGCCGGCGTGGCGGCCCGGTGCGCTCGCCGACGATCTGATGTCGCGCTCCGGCGGGCCGATCGGTCACGGCGCGCCGCGGGAACTGGCAGAGGAGGTGTTCCTGCTGATCCATCGGTTCCCGCTGCTGGACGTGCTCGACATCGCCGATATCTGTGAACGCGATGCCGACGAGGTGGCCGCGCTGTATTACGCGCTGGACGCCCACTTCGACATCCAGCGCCTGCTGTCCGCGGTGGCCGGACTGGATCGCGGCGATCGGTGGCAGACCCTGGCGCGCTTGGCCGTTCGCGAGGATCTCTACGATTCGCTGCGCTCGCTCACCGCCGACGTGCTGACCACCACGGAACCGGTCGACACCCCCGAGGAGAAGATCGCCTACTGGGAATCGACCAACCGCTCCCGTCTCAGTCGCGCTCGCGCGGCACTCGGGGAGATCTTCACCTCCGAAGCCCACGACCTGGCGACCCTGTCGGTAGCCGCACGCCAGGTTCGGAGCATGGTCGGCAGCGCCGAAACGACGGCGACGGTGCCCAGCTGACCTGCCGGTGGGTTCGGGTGCGCCGCCTGGGACCGGCACACCCGAACCCACTCCGGAACCCGCCGCCGCCCACTCGGTTTCACGAGTGGGCGGCGGCGTCCGCGAATCCTGTGGAGCGCGAGCGGGACTCGTGCCCGCACACGAAAGTATGGACGGCGGAATCCGAATGATGTCGGCCCGCAAGCGAGATCGTCGAGCCGTCAGCCGTGTGGCGGCCGGACCGATGGATCGAGCCGCTCACCGGTCCCAGTGAGCAGCCGCGGCGGCTCACGGGCCGGCGGGGGTGCCGCAGGCGCCGCAGAACCGGGCCGCGGGCGGGAGGTCCGCACCGCATTCGGCGCAGTGCCGCGGGGGAGCGGCCAGCCGGGTCCCGCAGTGCATGCAGAATCGCGCGGTGCGGGGGTTGTCGGTATCGCAGGATGCGCAGGTCACCTGCTCCGAGGCGGCGGCGTCGTCACTCTCGGGCAGTGCCGCCGACGCAGGCGATTCGGCGCTCGAGGCGGCGGCGGGGGAGCCGGTCGTCGCGGAGGCGTCGGCCCCCGCGGGAGTTGTCGGCGGCGGCGAGCCCGAGGTCGTCGACTCCGGTGCGGGTGGCGGTTGCAGGGCCGGTCGGCCCGCGGGCTGACCGAACGGCGACGGCGGGGGCGGCGGGGATTGCTGCGCGGCCCACGGCACCGTCGACTGCTGACCCATGCCGGCAATGGCGTTGAGACCCAGTGCGGCGCCGAGGAATCCACCATCACCGCCGCCGTGTCCCTGCGCCATTCCCTGTCCCGCGCCCAGGGCCATTTCCCCGGCGGCGTAACGCTGGAAGTCGCCGGCGAGCCGGATGTAGGTGACATCTTTGGCGAGTCGTTTGAGCCGCTCGGCGTCCTCCGGTGCCAGGGTGATGTCGAAATTGCCCATGCGCGAGATCCGCATTCCGTACTCGTACAGCGTGAGATTGGTCTGGCGCACCACCGCGGACTCGATCGACTGCAGCTGCGCCGAGAGGCCGAGCACCTGCCAGTCGCCCTGCGAGATGCCGTGCGACACGGTCATCTTCATCGACTTGAGCAGCAAATCCGCGCACCAGGCCTGAACTCCGGCAGGATCGGTGAGATCGGTGGTGCCGACGAGGGAGGTGATCAGTTGCGCGGGATCGCGGACGGACAGGGCGAATTCGCCGAAGACACGCAGCGTCACGATCTGCTCGCTGGCCGGGTCGACGATGTCGTCGAGCCGGCCGCCGAATTTGACGCCCGCGAATTCGCGCGTGGAAACGAAATACAGCTCCGCGCGGTAGAAGTTGTTGCCGGTGACGGTGTCGACCAGCGCGCCCAGCACCGGCAGCTCGTCGGCGTCGACGCGATGGCGCCCCGGCCCCATCGTCGCGACGACCCGGCCGGACTTGACGAACAGTGCGATCTGATCGGCGTTGACGATCGTCCGGCTGTAGCGCCGGATGTTCAGATCGGGCCACTTGTAGACCAGCTGATCCTTGCGACCGTCCGGGACGGCGATGAATTCCCGCTCGAACCAGGCCATATCCTCGCCCTTCCTCGGCCGTTGTCGTTATCCAGCGTACCGATACCTATCGGTATGATCTACCGCCGACCTTGGCGGATGGCATTTCCGTTGTGTTACAACCCATCCCACGTATTGAACGTGCCGTTGAATGACGGTACATTGCCCATAGATATGATCGCCGTCACGTGAAAGGTCCTCCCCCATGACAACTGTTCGACCTCCCTCGGAGGCGACGGCGCCCGCGGACGCGCTGCATGCCGAGGATGCGGGCTATCACAAATCGCTGCGCCCCCGGCAGCTGCAGATGATCGCCATCGGCGGTGCCATCGGCACCGGCCTGTTCCTCGGCGCCGCCGGCCGCCTGCACGACGCGGGTCCGGGCCTGTTCCTCGTCTACGCCGTCTGTGGAATCTTCGTATTCTTCATCCTGCGAGCGCTCGGCGAGCTGGTGCTGCATCGCCCCTCCTCGGGATCGTTCGTCTCCTACGCTCGCGAGTTCTACGGGGAGAAGCTGGCTTTCGGCGTCGGCTGGATGTACTTCTTCCACTGGTGTATGACCGGGATCGTAGACATCACCGCGATCGCGACCTATGTCCACTATTGGGGAGGGACCCGCAGCATTCCGCAGTGGCTCATCGCGCTGATCGCACTGGCGATCGTGGTGAGCATCAACCTGATCTCGGTGCGCTGGTTCGGCGAGCTCGAGTTCTGGGCGGCGCTGATCAAGGTGGTCGCGCTGGTCGCCTTCCTGATCGTGGGTGTGGTCATCCTCGGCGGCCGCTTCGATCTGGACGGCCAGACCACCGGCCCGAGCCTGCTCTCCGCGCACGGCGGTCTGTTCCCGACCGGATTCCTGCCGCTGGTCACCGTCACCACCGGCGTCGTCTTCGCCTATGCGGCGGTCGAGCTGATCGGCACCGCCGCGGGCGAGGCCGAGAATCCGGAGAAGATCATGCCGCGCGCGATCAATTCGGTGATCGCACGGATCGCGCTGTTCTATGTCGGTTCGCTGGTCCTGCTCGGACTGCTGTTGCCCTACAGCGACTTCCACGCCGGCGAGAGCCCGTTCGTCACCTTCTTCTCCAAACTCGGGGTGAACGGCGCCGGGTCCATCATGAATCTCGTCGTGCTGACCGCCGCGTTCTCCAGCCTGAACGCCGGGCTCTACTCCACGGGCCGGATCCTGCGCTCGATGGCGATGAACGGCAGCGCGCCCAAGGTGGCCTCGCGCATGTCGAGTTCCGGTGTGCCCTACGTCGGCATCCTCGCTACCGGCTGCATCGCGCTGATCGGTGTCGGACTCAACGCGATGGTGCCGGACAAGGCGTTCGAGATCGTGCTGAACATGTCGGCGCTGGGCACGATCTTCGCGTGGACGGCGATCATCCTGTGTCAGTTGCAGTTGTGGCGCTGGTCGCGCATCGGCAAGGTCGAGCGGCCGTCGTTCCGGCTGATCGGCGCTCCGTACACCAGCATCGCGACCCTGGTGTTCCTGGCGGCCGTGGTGGTCCTGATGGCCGCCAGCCACGACGACGTGCAGCGCTTCGCCGTGCTGGCCATGGTGTGCGTCATGCTGCCCGCGCTGGTCGCGGGCTGGTTCCTGGCCCGCCGCAAGGTCCTGGCCATGGCCACCGAGCGTCTCGGCTACACCGGTCAGTTCCCGGTGCTGGCGGAGCGTCCGCTACAGAACGAGGCGGCCGAGTCGGCAGCCCAATCCGGGGAGCCGGGATCAGCGCCCGACGCCCAGAAGTAGTCGCTCCCTCCGCCCCGGTACCACCGGGGCGGAGCTGTTCCCGGCCTTGGGAAGCTTGCGAGCGCGGGACCGCGAACGGGGAACGAGAATGAGGCCCCGGTTCATCAGCGGCCTCGGGAGGTTTCTCATGCCGGAGCGACCCGATACGCCACTTCCGCATCCGTGGGCGAATCGCCGCATCCGCCGCAGTGAGGTGCGCGGACCCGATGCGCATCCGTGGGCGACGCGACGCAACGGTGGGACGGAACTCTCGCAGCGACTGCGTGTCGCGGTGGACTCTCCGGATGAACCGTCCGTGCGGCAGGCCGGCGGAATCACTGTCGAGAAAGACGGTGCCGCAACGAGTTTCGAGCCGGACCCGTTCTCCGGGCCGGTGACCGCGGATGTCGAGGTCGACACGCTCGGCACCGACACCGGCTCCGGTCGCAGCGCGCGCTCGCGACCGAGTCCGCGCCGGCTGGGCGCCGGTCTGGTGGAGATGCCGCGGGTGGTCTCGGTGGATCCGCGGGCCGCGGTGCTGGACGACCCGGAAGTGCCCGAGGAGAAGCGGTTCTGCTGGAAATGCAACTCCCCGGTCGGGCGCGCGGGCGACGCGGGCCCCGGGCAGGTCGCGGGGGACTGCGCAAAATGCGCGTCCCCGTTCAACTTCCGGCCGATTCTGCAACCGGGTGAGGTCGTCGCCGGACAGTACGAGGTGCAGGGCTGCCTGGCGCACGGCGGTCTGGGCTGGATCTATCTGGCCGTCGACCGCAATGTCAGCGATCGCTGGGTGGTGCTGAAGGGCCTGCAGAATCCGCAGGATTTCGAGGCGCACGTGGTCGCGCTCGCGGAGCGGCAGTTCCTGTCGGAGGTCGCCTATCCCGGCATCGTGAAGATCTACAATTTCGTCAAGCACCGCGGCCCGGGCCGCGATGTCGCCGACGGCTATATCGTGATGGAGTACGTCGGCGGGCAGTCGCTCAAGCGCGTGCTCGATCAGCGTGCGCCGCAGCGTATTCCGGTGGCGGAGGCCATCGCGTACGTGATGGAGGTCCTGCCGGCGCTGGACTACCTGCATTCCTTCGGATTGTCCTACAACGACCTCAAACCCGACAACATCATGGTCAGCGAGGACGAGGTCAAACTTATCGACCTCGGCGCGGTGGCGGCCATGGAGTCGTTCGGAAGTATCTACGGCACACCGGGTTTCCAGGCGCCCGAGATCACCGAGACCGGGCCCACCGTCGCCTCCGACATCTACACCGTGGGCCGCACCCTGGCGGCACTGGTGATGCAGTTGCCGCGCGACGAGCGCGGCCATCAGCTTCCGGAAATGCCGGAGCCGCAGGCACATCCGCTGCTGGTCCGCTATCCGTCGCTGTATCGGCTGCTGTGCCGGGCCACCGATCCCGAACCGGCCCGCCGATTCCCCTCCACCTATTCGATGTACTGCCAGCTCACCGGCGTGCTCCGGATGGTGCTGGCCACCGACACCGACCGGGAACATCCGCAGGCTTCGGTCGAATTCGGTTCCATGCGCGGCGATTTCGGAATCGAGACGCTGATCGGCCAGACCGACGGTATCGTCGACGGCCGCCACCGGATGCCGACCCTCGACGCGCGCGCGGTGGTGGCCGCCCTGCCGGTTCCGCTGATGGACAGCACCGATCCCAGTGCCGAGCTGATGTCCACGCTGCTGCACGGGGATCCGCGGCACGCGCTGGATACGTTGCGGCGCATACGCGATCGAATCGCCTCCGGGGTGCTGGCCGACACCGGTTCCTTCGAACTCGAGGGTGCCCTCACCGCGGTGCGCGCCCATCTCGATCTGGGCGAGGTGGAACCGGCGCGGGCCCTGTTGCGGGAACTGATGCTCGACTACGACACCGACTGGCGGCTGACCTGGTACCGCGGTATCGCCGATCTGCTCGACGGCGCCTTCGAGCACGCCTACACGCAGTTCGACGCCGTGCACGCCATGCTGCCCGGTGAGATCGCCCCCGCGCTCGCGCTGGCGGCCACCGCCGAACTGGTCCTGCAACATCTCGACCTACCGGCCGATCCGGATCGCTGGCACCGGGCCGCGGTCGACTTCTATCGGACCGTCTGGCGCACCAACCACGGGGTGGTCAGCGCGGCGTTCGGACTGGCGCGGCGACTGGCCGCGGACGGCGAACTGCTCGACGCCGTCGCGGTACTCGACCGGGTACCGATGTCCTCGCGGCACTACGCGCTGGCCCACATGACCGGCGGACTGCTGCTGGTGTCGCGACCGGTGGCGGAGGTGACCGAGGAGGACCTCGCCGCGGCCGCGCAGCGCCTGGAGGCGCTGCCGGAGGAACCGCGGGCCCTGCAGTTACAGGTCGTCGTGGTGGGCGCGGCGCTGGAATGGGTGCGCGCTGGCGGGCAGCCGCGCCGGCCCGAGGCGACCCTGCTGGGCTTCGCGCTCACCGAAGCCGGTCTGCAGCTGGGGCTCGAGACCTCGCTGCGCGCCCTCGCCCGCACGGCACCGGGCCGGCTGCATCGCTACCGGCTCGTCGATCTGGCCAATCAGGTACGTCCGCGCACCCGGTGGTGAACCGGCTCAGGCGACTCCGCGCACCCGCCAGAGCACCACAGCCACCGGCGCCGCGGCGATCAGCAACAGCCACAACCAGTTTCCGGCCGCCCATGCCGCCGCCCCCGCGAACACCGTGATGGCACCGGCCAGGACGGCCAGGGAGGGCAGCGGATTGGCCGGTGCGGGCGCGGCCGGGGGATCGGGGGTGACGGCGGGCAGATCGGTGAACAGCGCTGCCAGCTCGACGCGGGTATCGGCCCGGGTGGCCAGCGCGGTGCGCTCGTCGAATTCGGGCAGGGTCAATCTGCCGGCGCCCAGTTGCTGTGACAATTCCTGCAGTGCGCGCTCTCGCTCGGCGGCGCTGGGGCGCGCGTCCGCCATATCGTCCATGCACAGCAGGATAGGTCCGCTACCCCCGCGGATCGCAATCGAACCGCCAAGGATGGGAACCGGCATGCCGCCGCACACTTTCGATCCACGTATGTTTCAGTGTGGTTTCCTTGATGTATGACGACCCGGACCGAGTACACCATCGACGAGCTCGCGCGTGAGGCGGGGACCACCGTGCGCAGCCTGCGGGTGTACCACGAGCGCGGTGTGCTGCCGCCGCCGCAGGTCAAGGGTCGCACCGGCTTCTACAGCGCCGAACACCTCAACCGGGTGCGGACCATCAGCCGATTGCTCGACCGCGGCATCAAACTCAACGGCATCAAGGAACTGCTCAACGCCTGGGATCGCGGTGACGACCTCGGCGACATTCTGGGTGTCGCGGAGCCCGACGCGTCGTCGGGCGCCGAATCACCGGCCGATGCGACGATCGCCGCGACCGACCTGGCGCAGCGGTTGCGCGAGGTGCCCAACGGACTGGCCCGGGTCGTCGCCCTCGGCCTCTACGAGCCGGTCGACGCCAGCACCTACCGCGCCGCCGATCCGGTGCTGCTGCAGGCCGCCGACCGGCTGGCCGCCGCGGGTGTGCCGGAGCCGGAGATCATCGCCGAATTCGAGCGGCTGGCGACCGAATGCGACCGGATCGCGCGCCGCTTCACGGACCTGTTCCAGCGCACGGTGTGGAGCGGCTTCCAGGATTCGGCGGGCACGCCGGCCGATGTGGCCGGGCTGGCCGCGGGCTCGGAGGCGATCCGGACCGTCCCGGCACAGGCCGGCGCCGAACTGATCGGCCGGTTCGTGGCCCGGTATCTCGATCAGGACAGTGCGCTGAACGAGGCGCTCGCCGACTCCTGAGCGTTCGCCGCGAAATTTCTTCACTCCCATCCCTGGGGATACTTCGCGATATAACGTGCCGTTGTCTAACGGTACATTAATGGTGTGGCCGATACTTACGTCCATCAGCGGCGGAAGTGCACGATTGAACGGAGACACACCGATGACCGCAGCCACCTTTGCCCGCACCACCCGATCCCTGCTGCTGGCCGCGACCGTCGCGGGTGCCGCGGTCGTGGGCCTGTCCGCCGGTCCGGCCGCGGCGCAGGCGCCCGGACCGTACTGTCTGTGGGCCGGCGCCGCCTTCGCCCCAGGGACGCAGGTGCATGCCGGCGGCTGGGCATTCAGTTGCCGCAGTGACCTTTTCGGCGCCGCCCGGTGGAATGCGGACGGTCCGTCCCACCGCGCCGACACCGTGGCCAATCCGGGCGCGCTCGGAAACCCGGCCGGTCGCTTCAGTCCCGGCGCACGCCAGCCGGGCACGTCCTATAACGATTACTGCGTGGGCAATCAGCTGATCGCGGGGACCGAGGATGTGTACGAGGCGGTTCCGGCCTCGGGCGGTCTGTACTGGCGAGCGGCCGGTCCGATCTCCCAGTGGCGTTTCCAGGACGAGGGCCCGGCGCCGACCTGGCGCTCGTCGAGCCTGTGCCGCGACGGCGAACTGCTCTGATCCGGCACCTATAGGTAACGGGCGCCACCTACTTAAGTAGGTGCGCCCGAACATTACCGATGCGCGCCGCCCCCACCGGGGGGAACAATCACACGTCGGCAAGTTACGGCAGATGGGTGAGCGATGGCAGGCGTGACACTGTGGATGCAGATGTCGCTCGACGGATACGCGGAGGGGCCCGACCAGGAAATTCACTGGCCGGTGGTGGACGAAGAGCTGTGTGAGTCCTTCCTGGACGAACTACGGGCGGCCGAAGTGTTCGTCTACGGCCGCAAGACATTCGAGATCATGGCCGCGTTCTGGCCCTATGCCGATGCCGATCCGGCCATCTCGCCGTTCTACGTCGAATTCGCGCGCTGCTGGAAACGCACACCGAAACTGGTGTTCTCCCATACGCTGCGCGACCCGGGCTGGAACACCCGGGTGATCGGTGCGGATCCGATCGGCGAGATCAGCGCGCTGCGGGCGGCCTCGACCGGACCCGTCGTGGTCTTCGGCGGCGCGCAAACCGCCTCGTACTTTCTCGAACACGATCTCGTCGACGAATACCGGCTGTTCGTGCACCCGCTGCTGCTCGGCGGTGGGGTGCCGCTGTTCCCCAAACCGCTGGATACGGCTGGACTGCAGCTGGTGGACATCATGACCTTCGACAGCGCGGTCGTGCAGATGCACTATCAACAGGCCGCGCCGGTCGCGCGAACGGGGTAGTCGCAGATCGCGGTATCGAATCCGGACACGCGACGGGGGCACGGTGGGCTAACTTGTTCCTACTATGTTCCAGCGATCGCGCATCGGTGTACTGCCCGCCACCAGCAGTGAGTTCGTGGGCAGGCTCGCGCAGCGAGAGCGGATAACCGCGCTGATCGCCCGTGGCGCGCGGCTGATCACCCTGACCGGCCCCGGCGGCATCGGCAAGACCAGGCTGGCCATCGAGACGCTGCGCCGCGATGTCGATCTGCCCACGCGCTGGCTGGCGCTGGCGGAACTGGACGCCGAGACCGCGATCGCCGAACTGCGCGAGTTCGCGCCCCGGCCCGACGGCGCCCCGCATGTACTGGTCCTGGACAGCTGCGATCGGCTGGTGACCGCCCTCGCGACCGAGCTCGCGGACCTGCTCGAAGCCGACCCTGCGCTGACCGTCGTGGCCACCAGTCGCGAGCCGATCGGCTGGATCGACGAACAACTCGTCCCGGTGCCCTCGCTGGATCCCGCACAGGCGTTGCGGCTGCTGCGCATTCGCATGGAGCTCACCGGCCGCACGGCCGGCGCCGGCGACGAGGACGACGATATTCTCCGGCGGATCTGTGCGCATATGAGCCACAATCCGTTCGGCCTGCGGCTGGCCGCGATCAGGTTACGGCACCATCCGCCCGCCATCGTGTTGCACGAGGTGAGCGGCGATGCCTACGACCGTCGCCTGCAGTGGTCCGACAGTGCCCGGGTCGGGGTGGAAGCGCGCCATCGCGATATCGGCGCCAACATCGCGTGGTCCACCAGTCGCTGCACCCCGGCCGAATCCATTCTGCTGCAACGGTTGTCGGTCTTTCCGGGTGGTTCCGCGGGCGGCGGAGCCGATCGGGAGGCGATCGAGGCGATCTGTGCCGACGAGGCGTTGCCCGCAGCGTCGATCGAATCGACACTGGACCGGCTGGTGGAACGTTCGCTGGTGATCGTGCGGCTGACCGGTACCTCGGCACGGTGGTATCTCACCGAATGTGTTCGCCTCGTCGCGCGCGCCGAACTGCACCGGCGTGATCCGGTCGAGGCCAATCGGCTCGCGGCCCGGCATCTGCAGCTGCGCCGGCTGGAGGTGCGCCGCGCCGAGGGCTCGGCGCTGCCCCAGCAGCCGTGTGTCGTCACGGCACAACCGCCGGTCGGCGCGGTGGCGGCGGCGCGGCCGGAGCCGGATCGCTGGGGGAGTCTGTCGCGGGCGGAACGTGAGGTGGCGGTGCTGGCGGCCGCGGGCTGGCCCAACAGCGCCATCGCCGTGCGCCGCCGCAGTTCGGTGCGCACGGTCGATGCCCAGGTGGCGATGGTCCGGCAGAAGTTGCAGATCACCTCGCGCGCGGAGATCGCCCGGCATCTGCCCGCCGAGGCCCGGGAGCGGATGCGCAGCGAGGCTTCGGCCCGGCGCGAGACGGCCCGGTCGTGACCACACCGTGGATATCCCAATTCGTCGGCCGGACAGCGGAACTGCGCAGCATCGCCGAACTGCTCGAACCCGGTGGGCCCCGGCTGATCACGCTGCTCGGACCGGGTGGGATCGGTAAGACGACGCTGGCTACCGAGGCTTTGCGCCGGTCCCAGCGGCCCGGTCGCGACCACGTGCTGTGGGCGCGGTTGGCGCGGCTGGAGACCGGCGCCGACGCCGAGGCGGTCGCCGAGGAGATCGTGCGCACCGTCGCACCGACCGCGACCACCGGTCGCAGCGCGGAAGACTGCCTGCTCGAGGCCTTCGCCGCGCTCGGCGCCGCTCGCACCATCCTGGTCCTGGACAACTGTGAACACGTGCTGCATCCGGTGGCGCGCCTGATCGTCGAGCTACTGAGCGTGAATCCGGACGTCACCGTCGTGGCCACCAGCCGGGAACCGATCGGCTGGACCGACGAGCGGCTGGTGCCGGTGCCGCCACTCACCAAAAATCATGCGCTGGAACTGTTCCGGCGGCGTGCCGAACTGACCGGCCGGCCCATCGCCGCGGATCCCGCGACCCTGGAACTGGCCGCCCGGATCTGCCGGCAGGTGGACAACAATCCGCTGTTCATCCGGCTGGCCGCGGCCCGGCTGCGCTACCGGCCACTCGCCGAGGTGTTGCGCGATCTCACCGACACCGACTCCGAGGCGTGGATGCACTGGTCGTCGGGTGTGCGGGCCGGCGCCGACGAGCGTCATCGCAACGTCGGTGACGTGATCGCCTGGTCCTACGGGCTGTGCACCGACGCCGAACGCCTGCTGCTGGACCGGATGTCGGTCTTCGCGGCCGGATTCGACCCCGGTGACGAGGAAACCCGCAGCGGCGGTATCGAATACAGCGCGGTGGCACAGGTCTGCGCCGACGAGGCGTTGCCCGAGCCGGTCATCGCCGCCACGCTGGAGCGACTGGTCGAACGGTCGCTGGTGTCGACCCGCATGACGGCCACCTCGGTGCGCTATTTCCTGCCCGAGAGCGTGCGGGCGTTCGCCCGCCTCCGGCTGCAGGAGCGACCGGACGGTTCGGCCTCACCGTCCGGCATGCCTGCCCGCCATCGCCGCTACTTCCGTGACAAAGTCGTCGCCGGACAGGCGATGTGGTACGGCCCCGACGAGATGGAGTGGATCGACTGGGTCCGCGGGGCATGGAACGACGTGCTGCTCGCGGTGGAGACCAGCCTCGGCGATCCGGCCGAGGCCGTGATCGGACTCGAGATCGCCACCGTGGTCATGGCATTGCGGGTGTCGTTCCTCACCGGCACCAACCGCGCGGTCGCCGGGCTCACCGAACGCGCCCTCGCGGTGATCGGCGACGATCCGGCCTTGTCGTCGCTGCGGATCACCGCCAAGGCCCTGATCGGCTGGATCGCGGTGTGGCAGGGCCGATTCGACTACACCTCCCGCCTCCTCGGCGAATGTGCCGCCGAATGTCTCACCGATCCCGTGCTGCGCCGGGAGTGGCGGGAGCACACCGCCGACGACATCGGCCTGCCGGCCCAGGTCGAATTCACCTGGGGACTGGAACTGTTCCTGATTCGCCTGGACCTGCGCTCGATCGAGGTGTTGTCGCGCGCCCGCCGGAAGTTCGCGGCCGTCGGCGATCGCGGCGGCACCCAGCGCAGTGATCTGTTCACCGTGCTCGCGGCCGCCAGCCTGGCGACCCCGGAGGTCGCTGAGCGGGTGGTGCGCCGCCATCTGCACGACGCGGCGAAAACCGATGCGCCGTGGGCGGTTTCGTGGGCCGAGTTCGCGGAACTGGTCGCCACCATCCGCCACGGCGACCCCGCGGACGCCGTGCGCCGGGGCCGGGCGGCGGTGGCCGCGCATCTCGATCGCGGAGATACCTGGACCGCGGGCTGGATCATCCATTTCTGCACCGTCGCGCTGGCCACGATCCTGTCGCGGCGTATCGAATCCGGCGCGCGCCCGGACGAACTCGCG
Organism: Nocardia elegans NBRC 108235; assembly: GCF_001612845.1. Lineage (GTDB taxonomy): Bacteria > Actinomycetota > Actinomycetes > Mycobacteriales > Mycobacteriaceae > Nocardia > Nocardia nova. The sequence continues at coordinate 13,528 of NZ_BDBF01000045.1, forward strand.
GCGGCCGCGCGGGAGATCGCCTACCTGCAGGGCGGCACGGCCGCGCTGCATCGCTCGATGGGGATCGCCTCGGACCGGGTTCCGCTGGTGGTGGAGGGATCCTCGGCGGCGCGCGCGGCCGCGACCGCGGTGCTCGGGGCCGAGCGTTACGCCGCCGCGGTGCGTCGCGGTGGGCGGATGCGGCCGCAGGACAACGAGTTGCAGCGGTATTTCCTCGGGCGGCTGGACATCGTCGAGGACGCCGACGTAGGCCCGGACGACGCGCGATGGCAGGAACTTTCACCCGCCGAACGCGATATCGCGATTCTGGTGGCCGCCGGTTGGACCAACAGTGCGGTCGCGGTGCGCCGCGGGACGTCGGTCCGTACGGTCGACGCCCAGGTGGCGACCATTCGCCGCAAACTCGCGGCCGCGGACCGCTCGGCGATCATCCACCGCATTCCCGGTGAACTGCGCGATCGCGTGCGTGCCGAATCGCGACAGCCACCGGGACGCCCGCGCCGCACCTACTGACCCGACGTCGTTCGACTCCGGCTGTCGCTCAAGGCTTTCAAGGCACGGTCGACGTCGTCGGAATCGTTGTGGACGTGGAACGACACCCGCAGCGCACCCGCTCGGGCCGTGGTCACCACCGCGGCCTCGGCCAAGGCGTCGGCGGCGGCCGCGGCGCCCGGAATCGACACGATCGGCGCGCGTCCGGGCACGGGCGTGAAGCCCAGGTCGTCCAGTCCGGCGCGGAAGCGGTCGGCCAGCGCCAGATCGTGGGCCTGAATCGCCGGAATCGTCAACTCCTCCAGCAGTTCCGCTCCGGCCAGCGCGCCTACCACACCCAGCCAATCGGGCGTGGCGTCGAAGCGCCGCGCGGTATCGGCAAGTCGTTGCGGCGCATACATTTCCGCCCAGCGATCGGCGGCCGCGTACCAGCCCGGCGCATGCGGGCGCACCCGCTCGGCGATATCCGGCCGGATCGCCAGCAGCCCGACACTGCGAGCGCCGAGCAGCCATTTGAAGCTCGCGCACACCCAGATGTCGGCATCGGCGAATCGCAGCGGCAACCAGCCCGCCGCCTGCGAGACGTCGAACAGCAGCAGCGCGTCGTGCGCCGCGGTGGCCTCGCGCAACCGCGCCGGATCGACGGTCCGGCCGTCGGCGGACTGGACGAGACTGCAGGCCACCAGCGCGGTATCCGGTCGAACCTCCTCGGCCAGTCGCTCCAGTTCCACCGTGCGTACCCGCAGATCTCCGCGGTAGCGGAACGGATTGGGTACGGAGGCGAAATCGCCTGCGGCGACCAGCACTTCGGAGCCGGGGGCGAGTGCGGCCGCGGCCGGGCCGATGAGCGCGGCGGCCGAATTGCCGATCGCCACATCGGCTGCCGTCGCGCCGTCGAGGATGCGGGCATAGGCCGCGCGCAGCCGATCCACCCGATCGTCGTAGCGCGAGGGTGCGCGATGCCCGCTCGCCCACCCGTCGAGAACTTCACGCACCGCGGTGAACGCGCGGGCCGGCGGAATGCCGTACGAGGCGGTGTCGAGGTAGGTGGTGTCGACCGCGAATTCGTGGCCGGCCAGAGCGGGAACATACGCCGAGGAGGTCATGAGGCCATGGTCGCGAGCGAGTGGCCCGCCGGTCCATAGCCACCCGAGGCTCGCTGGACCGGTCGAAGGTGCCGAACCGCCGCGACCTCAGCCGTCGTTCGCCACGCCCACGGTCTCGTCCTCTGCCCGCAACCGCTGGGCGGCCGCGTGGTCGTGGGTCGGCACCACCGTCACCGTCGTGCGCGCCAGATGCAGCCGGTGCAGTGTGCGGAAGGTCAGATCGCGATCGTCATCGGCGAAACCGCCCGGGTAGCTTGCCTTCTGGCGGATCTTGTCGATCTGCAGGTGGTGCCAGGCGGCATCCCCGGCGAGCAGGACCCAGCCCCGCCGGGTGTGGGCGAGCACGCCGATACTGCCGGGGGTGTGCCCGGACAGATCCACCAGCACCACGGTCCCGTCGCCGAACAGATCGTGGCTCGCGGTGAACGTCAGCACCGGCGGTCCGTCGAGGTCGTATTCGACCACGGGCCGCTCCCGCAGCGCATCGCGGACGCCGCCGACCGGCGCGACCGGACCCGTCATGATCCACCGCTGCTCGACGCGGTGCATGTGGACGGGCAGTCCCGGCAGATCCAGCAGACCGCAGACATGATCCCAATGCGCGTGCGTGGGCAGCGCGAAATCCAGCGGTCGCGGATCGTGTTCACGCAGCGAGTCGACGGTCGCCACGGTTGCGGCCGGGGGCCGGACCGCGACCCGCAGGACCGCCGGGAGCTGCGCGATCGCCCGCCGTTCGGCATCCAGGCAGACGCCGGGGTCGACCACGAACCGGGCCTGCGGATGCTCGACGACGAAGGCGGTCAGCGCGTTGTCGATACGGCGCGGGGTGAACGTTCCCTCGACGACCGCCGCCGTCGGCACCGACCGTGGTGCCTGCGGCAGCGCGCGCACCGAGACGACGCCTCGGGGCTCGGGCAGCCCGGCATCGGGGATCGAGGCCAGGAAGCGCCGATCGAGCCGGCGGGGCAGCATCAGCCCGCGCACGGAACCCACTGCGGCAGTGCAGCATTCGAGCACACTCGGTGTCTTCACCGGATCCGGCATGTCATTCGTCCGTTCTGTGGGTGGGCCGCGAACGACGGGATCGTCGCCACGTGTTGTGGCACGATAAAACTTAAGGTCGACATGAAGTAAAGGGGTGAGGCCGGCGATGGACGAGGGACTGAAGATCGGCGACGCCGCCGTGGCGGTCGGAGTCGAGGCGCATGTGCTGCGCCATTGGGAATCGGTCGGGCTGCTGCATCCGGCCCGCAGTCCCTCCGGGCATCGCGCCTACGACGAACAGACTCTCGACCGGGCGCGGCTGATCCGCACCCTGCAGCGCACCGGGTTGTCGCTGCGCCGGATCCGGGAACTCGGCATCTCCGGGCGCGACGAACGGCTGGCTCTCATCGCCGCCGAGCGGGCACAGTTGCGCCGCCGCATCGACCTGTTCGAGGCCACCGATCGCTTCCTCGCCCACATCCTCGATTGCCGCCATCCCATCCTGGCCGAATGTCCCGACTGCTCCGGATTCCTCGCCCGATACGGCCACGAGCGCGACCGGCACGAATTCGCGGATCGAGCCCCCTCGCCGCTGCCGGTTCACTGATGCAGGCGTGACCGGCTGCCGGGCCGTTGCCGCGCACTCTTGTTGCGGTACATCGCGGTGTCGACGGCATGCATGAGATCGTCGACCGCCTCGGGCTGCCGGGTGACCAGCGCGGTGCCGATCGAGGCGCCCACCGTGATCGACCCACCGGCCACGACCACCGGTTCGCCTAGTGCCGCCAGCAGCCGGGACGACATGTCGACCAGTTGCGTCTCGCCCGCGCACCGCTCGATCAGCACGATGAACTCGTCGCCCCCGATCCGTGCGGCCAGCCCATCGGGCTCGGCCGCCGCCCCCAGCCGCTCGGCGACCGTACGCAACACGCGATCACCGATGGTGTGCCCGTAATCGTCGTTGATCTCCTTGAATCCGTCCAGGTCGAGATAGCACAGTCCGATCGGCGGCTCGGCCTGCGCCAGCCGGTCGAAGAACAGCAGCCGATTGGCGAGCCCGGTCAGATCGTCGTGATGGGCTTCGTGCCAGAGCCGGTCGGCCAGCGCCTTGCGCTCGGTGATGTCGACGGCCACCCCGATCAGGAATCGCACCCTGCCGCGCGCGTCCCGCACCACCGACATGGACAGGTCGATATCGGAATGGTGACCGTCGGGCCGGGTGAGCGACGTCTCCATCCGGAAGCGGTCCAGACCGCCGCGCAGCAACTGCTGGAACTGGGTGTAGGCCTCACCGACGTTGCCCTCGCCCAGCACCGCCGCCACCGACCGGCCGAGGATCAGGTCGATCGGCACACCGAGCATCTCGGCGAAAGCGGCGTTCACGTCGCGGACCCTGCCGGTCTCGGCGTCGATGGTGCCGATGCCCACCGAGGCGCCGGCGAAGATGGCGCCGAACCGGGCCTCCGACAGCTGCCGCCGCGCCTGTTCCTCACGGACCGCGGCCAGTGCGGCGCTCAGCGTGGTCTCCTGTTCGGCGAGAGCGGCACCGCGCAGGGCCGCGGTGAATCCGGCGGCGAACTCCCCGGCTACGGTGACGGCGCGGTCGCGCACGGTCTCGTAATCGGGGTCACCGGTGTCCGGGCAGATCTCGGCGACCATATCGCGGCAGATCACCGCCACCGATCGGCTCACCGCGGCATCGTCGCGATAATTCGCGGCGACCAGCGACGAGGCGGCCAGCCGGGCCGCCTCGAGGCCGACGGTGCCGCGCAGCGTGCCCAGCAGTTCCTCGCACAGGCCGGTGAGCAGGGCCTCGATCTCGGTTCGCGTCAGCGTCGGCGCGACCACTCCGTCGAGTGCGTCGGCCCACCGCGCCGCCAACTCCTGCGAACCCACCCTGCAACCCCTGCCTATCCCGTGGACCCCGTCACACCTTGTGCCCCACGCCGCCCAGACCGAGCGAGCGTCCCGGCGTCTCGTGCAGGTCACGCTCGGATTCCGGGCGCCACAGAGGTAATTCGACGACGCCCGGCTCGACCGGTTCCCAACCGGTGAACATGTCGACGATGGCCGCGCGGTCGCGGAAACGGATTCCGACGCCGCTGGTCGATTCCTCGTGAATCCGCGCGGCCGCCTCCGGCCGGTATGCCGAGGACAGATGGGAGATCGCGATATAGCTGCCCGGCGCCACGGCTGCCCGCAACGCGGCGACCTGCTCGCGCGGACGTTCCTCGTCCTGCAGTAGATGCAGCACGGCGACCAGCAGCAGACCGACGGGACGATCGAAGTCGATCAGGCCGGTCTCACGGGCGCGCGCGAGCAGTTCCTCCGGCTTGCGCAGATCCGCCTCGATGGCGCCCGCGTGGTCGTTGCCCTCCAGGATGGTGGCCGCGTGGGTGACCGCGACGGGGTCGATGTCGGCGTAGAGCACCCGGATCGAGGGATCGATGTCGTGCGCGACCTCGTGCACATTCCCAGCGGTGGGAATGCCTGATCCGACATCGAGGAACTGCCGGATCCCGGAGTCGATCATGAATCGGACCGCCCGGCGCAGAAAAGCGCGGTTGCTCAATGCCAGCCGCGGCAGATCCGGCACCAGCTTGCGCCCCTCCGCCGCAGCGTGCCGGTCCACTTCGAAATTGTGGGAACCGCCCAGCAGCGCGTCGTACATCCGGGCCGGGCTGGGCCGCTGCATATCCACGCCCTCGGGCGCCCACGCTGGCCTGTCCACTCGAATCCCCTCTTGCCGATCGAGAATCGGCCCGCCGGACCGCGGGGGCCGGGGCCGATCTTGCCGAAGCCCAACTGTACGCCCACGTGGGTCCGGTCCGCGGATATGCGTCGGCCGCTCAGACCAGATTGATCGAGTCGAGTACGCGGGCGCCGAGCTCGGCATCGCCGGTGATCGCGACCGCGCCCGCCCGCCACGGCAGCCGCCGGGTACCCCACTGCGGAAACTCCAGCGCCAGCGCGGCGATATGGGCGGCGGCGCCGGCGGCCTGACCGGGCCGCACCCGCAGCCGCCCGCCCCGCGGCTCGATCCGCCAGGTACCGCCGCCGGGGCCGGTGAAAGTCAGCGCCACCGGGGCGTCGAGCCAGCTCAGCGCCTCGCGATGGGAACGCTCCAGCAGTACGGTGAGCCAGGTCAGGATGGCGTTCATGCGCAGCGCGTCGGTGGGTGGCGGGGGAAGGTCGAGCGCGGCCGCGATGTCGTGGCGCAGATGCGTGTGCCAGTCGAAGAGCAGCATCGCCGGAATCAGGTCCAGCCGGTACCAGCCCAGCTCACCGATCGGGAGCTGTATGCGCCGTATCCCCGCCGCGGTGAACAGCGACAGCGCCCGCACGCCGCGCCGCGACCAGGTGTCGAATTCCGGCAGTACGTGACGCGTTGTGTGCGAACGTTTTTCGTCCACCAGCTGTTCGTTGAGGCGCTCCAGATCGCGAGTGGCTACGATGGCGGCCGCACTCGGGGTGAGCAGCGCGCGCACTCCGGTCGTCATGTGGATGACGACCTCGGCCACCGACCATCCGGCGGCCGCGCTGGGCGCGGCCCACTGCTCCTCGGTCAACTCCCCGCAGAATTCGAGCACCGCGCGGCGCTCGTCACTCAGGCCGGGCAGATATCGCGAACTCATCGGCAGACCTCGACGACCACCGAACTCCTCATGAACAGCGCACGCTACCGGTTCGTGGTCGCCGGGAGCCAGAGCGCGCGCCGATTTCGGCTCCGGACCTGCGCCTCGGCACGCTGCGGCAACGTCGCCGCACGCGCCGGGACGTCCGTCTGCGCCGGTGCGCGGGCGAAGGGGCCGGCCGAACGGTTCGCCGAAACATTGCAGTGGTCTCGTACGCGGTTGAATCGGCGGACATCGACGATTCCATATGCAATGTTGTGCACGCGGCCGAGTTCGTCGCGCGCGGATCGACCGATTCGCTGAGCTGTTGCCGATATGTCTGCCGGAACCCGGGTATCGCGCACGATGTGGACTTGTCGGTGCCATGGGGCATGCTCTTGGCACGCAGATGTCTACGAGCCCGCCCGGAGTACACCATGTCGTCCCCACGAACCAAACCGCAACCGTTGTCCGACACCGAGATTCGACAGATAGCGGCCGAGCTCGCCGACGGCCGGCCACCCATGGTGTGGTTCACGCCGGCGGCAGTGGGAGTATCCGAGGGGCGTTCGGGCAAGGTGATCGCACTCGGTGATCCGGCCGACGGCGATTTCCTGCAGGTCCGGCCGACCGGATCGAAGGATGTCATGTCGTTCTCGCCGACCGAGGTGACTTTGGCCAAGCCCGCCCGCAAGGACAAGCGCACCACCACATCCGAGACCACCGGCGCTACGCCGCCGGCAACGAGGAAGGACACCGCAGTGAGCATGTCGTCGTCCGCGACCGCGCCATCCGCGCCGCCCACACCGGCAGCCGTGCCCGCCGTGGCGTCGAAAACCCCTGCGCCGCAATCTGCTTCGGATCAGAAGCCGGCGGCCAAACCCGCCGCCACGCCGGCCGCCCGTCCCCAGAAGTCGGCCGCGGCCGCCCGCAAATCCAAGGCCCCCGAGGTGACGGTCACCCTGTCCGGCACCGCCGACGGGGAATGGGCCGTGGACGTGGTGCACGGTAAGAAGCGCACGATCAAGGGCCTGGCGGTGGCGGGTGCCTCGGTGGCGCAGGCCGCGAAGTTGCTGCATCCGGAGGTCGCCGAGGTGGTCGACTCTGTGCTGGACGCCGTTCGCGACTCTCAGCGCGCCAAGGTCGAACAACTCCAGGCCGAACTCGAACAGGCCCGGCGCCTGCTCGACGAACTGTCCGGCTAACCGGGCCGCACGCCACAGCTCCCTGGCGAATACGCGGCCGCGGCCTTGCGTTGACACCGATGACAACGTTTAGCGTGACGGCTGCAGTGGCGAGAGGGAATTCATGCTGATCGGAGAACTGGCCGAGCGGGTGGGAACGAGCGCCCGGATGCTGCGGTACTACGAGCAGCAGGGTCTGGTCCGGTCCCGGCGGTCGGCGAACGGCTACCGCGTCTACGACGAGCACGAGGTGGACGTCGTACGCAAGATCCGCGATCTGCTGGAGCTGGGATTCGATCTGGCCGACACGCAGCCGTTCGTCACCTGTCTGCGCGCGGGCAACGGGTCGGGTGACGAATGTCCGGAATCTGTCGAGTCACTGCGTCGCAAACTGGCCGAGATCGACGACGCGATCGCTCGACTCGGCGCCGCACGCCGGCATCTGACGGATCGGATCGACGCTGTCACCGGACCGCCGCCGAAGTGTGCGTTCACCTGCTAACTCGGAGGTTTCCGGATGCGTTTCGCGGTCAGCTACAGCACGGCATTCAACGGCACCGATCCCGATCGGCTCGTCGCCTTCGCCCGGCATGCCGAGGACTGTGGATTCGAAGGGCTCTACGTCCAGGATCACATCGCGCTGTATCCGGGGGCGGACTACGGCGCGGGCGAATTGCCGCCCACTCTGCCGTATTTCGATCCGCTCGACTGCCTGAGCTTCGTCGCGGCCGCCACCCGGCGGATTCTGCTCGGCACCGGCGTGCTGTTGCTGCCCTATCGCCATCCGGTCGTGCTGGCCAAGCGGCTGGCGACGATCGACGTGTTGTCCCGTGGCCGGATGCGGCTGCTCACCGTCGGCCTGGGCAGTCTGCCGGGGGAGGCGCGGGCGCTCGGGGTCGACTACCGCACCCGCGGCCGCCGCGCCGACGAGGCGATCGACGTGCTGCGGCTGCTGTGGGCGGGCGGTCCGGAAGGGGTCGGTCACCGTGGTGAGTTCTTCAGCTTCGACGAACTGTGCAGTTACCCCAAACCCCATGGCGTGAGCGAACTTCCCATCCATGTCGGCGGTTCCAGCGCGGCGGCCGCGCGTCGTGCCGGGCGGCGCGGCAACGGCTATTTCGCCGGCGGCATGCTGACCGAGGCCGAACGCGACCGGCAGTTCGCGCTGGCGCGCGAGGCCGCTGCCGAGGCGGGCCGCGACCCCGGGGCTCTCGAGTACACGCGATGGGGCTCGGCCGATATCTCCGCCGACCGTGCCGGACAACTCGCCGAAACCGGTGTGCATCGCCTCGTCGTCGGATTCGCCGGAGCCGAACCGGCACAGCAACACGATCAGATGTCGGAATTCGCCGAACGTTTCGCGCTCGCACCCGCGGTGTGACGCCTGCTCACACCGCCGGTTCGTGCCGGCGCACTCGCCGCCGGCTCTCGGCCTGGGGGAGATGGCGCAGGTCGTCGTGGAAGGCGCAGCCGAGCGAATAGTCCTTGGCGTGGTACATGGCCGAATCCGCTTCGCGCAGTAGGTCGTAGATGGTGGCATCGGTGCTGCGCGGGCCGCTGCAGGCGATGCCGATGCTCGCGCCGATGGTCACCTCGGTGACCGACAGTTCGAAGGGTTTGCCGAAGGCGGCCAGCAGTTTCTCGGCCAGAACGGCCGCCTCGGCGCGGTTGGCGCCGGCCAGCACCACGAATTCGTCGCCGCCGTAGCGGGCCGCGACATCGTCGCGGTGGATGACGCGGCGGATGCGGGCGGCGGCATTGGCGATGAGTTCGTCGCCGACCGCGTGGCCGTAGCTGTCGTTGATGGTCTTGAAGCCGTCCAGATCGAGGAACAGCAGGCAGGTCGGGCGCCCGGCCCACAGTTCGCGATTGCGCGCCGGGGCGCGCAGCAACGCCGACCGATTGAGCAGGCCGGTGAGCATATCGTGGTCGGCCTGGTACTGGGCCCGGCGTTCGCTGCGCGCACTGCGCACGATCGCGCGCTCGCTGCGCACCAGCACACCCACCAACAGCGTGGCGAGCAGTGTGGAAACCACCACCCGGTCCACCGTGCCGACCCGCGCGCCGACGGTCGGCACCAGCGAGGCGACCACCAGCGTCACCGCGATCACGCTGGCACGCTGCCGGGACCGGTGCGGATGCACCCGGCGGGCGCCGCCGAGGGTGACCATGGTCGGATGTAGCGCCGCCAGCCCGACCATCGCATAGGCGACGAGCAGCGGCGTCAACAGCATGCGCCCGTCGAGATGTACCGAGCCGGCGGACTGCAGGTTGTAGCCGAGGTCGGCCACCAGGATCGCCAGCAGGCCGACGTGCACCAGCCGCAACGAGGTCTCCGAGCGCGACGACGTGACCACGGAGTGGGTGACCAGCGTCAGCAGCAAGGCGTCGATCACCGGATAGATCGGCATGATCAGCGCCGAGGCGTCCCACTGCCGGGTGTTGTGCAGCACCGGGGAGATGAGAAAGGTCCACGAGGCGAGCAGCGCGCCGAGCGCGATCAAACCGGAATCCAGCACCAGATCGCGTTGACAGCTCGAGCGCCGCGGCCACAACCAGAGGAAGGCGGCGACTCCGACGCCGCCGTAGCCGGCCAGCGTCGCCAGATCGTCGTACGGCGGGAAGCCGCTGCCGGTGAAATCGCGCAGCAGTGTTCCGGCGGCGAACAAGACGCCGGAGAGGGCGAGCAGATACCAGGCCGCCGGCGCGGGCGGCCGATGCCGGCGCACTCCCGTCCCGATCATGGTCAGCGTCGCGACGACGACACCCAGCATCGCCGTCAGTGACAGCGCCGGGGACTCGGCGAACGCCAGGACCGCCACGATCGAGACGACAGCCGTCGATAGCGCTGTGCGCCAGAGCTTTTCCGGCGGCCAGGTGCGCAGCGGCCGGATGCGGGTGGTGTGGTGGTGCTGTGTGCCGGATGTCATCAGCCCCCCTGGTCCGCGTCGTCGTTCAGGAACCGAGCCGCGTAGTAGGTTTGTGAATCCTCGACCGCGACTTCCACGTTCGCCTGTTCACCGACCACACTGCGCAGTGCGTCGGCAAACGAGAATTGAGAATTGTTGTACGAGCAGATGTCCCAGCCGACGACCCCACCATCTGCCGCCAGGATCTGGACAACTGTACTGATCATGGCATGAAAAGCCACCCCGTGTCGCGCAGTTGGGGTAACAAGGGTGAAACCTGCATAGTAAATCGCATCGCGCTCGGCGTGTTGCGGAAACCGTGTCGCAAAATACTCCGGACTGATCCACGGCACGGTGTCCAGATGCCGCGTCAGGGTGGTGAGTCCGATCGGTTCACCGGCCGGTGTGCGGGCCACGATCTTGTCGACCCGGGTGTCGGTCATCTCCGCGCGGAACTCGTTGCGATGCAGCACCTGCCGGGCGATCGCGCGCGCTCGCAGCGGTCCGAAGGCCTGTTCGTAGAGGTCGTGGAAGAGGTCGATCTCGGCGTCCGCGATCGCCGTCTCGATGGTGATCTCGACGCCCGGCCACGACGCCCCGGTTCCGAGGGCATCGCTCACGGACGATCCCAGCCGCTGGCGCGGTAGGCGGCCAGCACCAGCGCACACGTGTCGCGCCCGTCGGCGCGCGCCGCGACGGTGGCGGTGTGGATCGGGCCGAAGCGCCCCGGCCGTGCGGCGGTCATATCGGCGAGGCTGGCGTTGATGAGATCCTCGACCTGCCCGGTCGTTTCGGCGGCGTGTTCCACGAACAGGCCCGCGCCGGAACCGTCCGCACACAGGGTCCACCCGATCCCGGCGGCCGCGGTGGCGCCGGGCGATCGCGCGTGCCCGAGGGCGTAGACGCAGTAGAGACGATCGCCCCAGCCGATCCGCTGGCGCACCCGCGCCGTCCGCCGCACCTGCGCCCGGGGCGGGATCACCGAGGATAATCGGATCAGATTCGCCTCTCCCACACCGAGTTCGCACAGGGCCGCGTCGAAGGCGGCCACCTCGGTAGCGCCCCTTCCCGTCGCCGTGCCGATCTCGATGGTCAGCGTCGCAGGTCCCTCGCGATCGCGATCACGGTGGCCGAGTGGGTCGAGCGAAGTATGAGTTGTGAGCATCGTGTTCGATCCTTCCCGGGCTCACCAGTGTTGCATTTTGCAGGGCGATGTTTCTCTAAATTCTTCCTTCGAAGAGTGGCAGATCGACCCGGCGCGCGCCGCGCGGGCGGCGGACTGGCCCCGGAGATGCACTGGGGCGCGCTACGATCCGGGCACATCGTGACCCGGTCGACCGCTGGTCTTTCCGACAGGAGATCCGTATGCAGCCGCTAGCTCAGCCACCGCACCGGTTCGATTCAGCGGCGGCGGTGCTGGGGTCGGATCAGCTCCGGCTCGATGCCGCGCCCGTCGATTACGCCTTGGTCGCCGTGTATTTCGTCTTCGTACTCGGAATCGGACTGATGGCCCGCGCACGGGTCTCCTCGAGTATCGATTTCTTCCTGTCGGGCCGTTCGCTGCCGGCGTGGGTCACCGGCCTGGCCTTCATCTCCGCGAATCTCGGTGCGGTCGAGATCATGGGCATGTCGGCCAACGGCGCCGAATACGGCATGCCGACCATGCACTACTTCTGGATCGGCGCGGTGCCGGCCATGCTGTTCCTCGGCGTGGTGATGATGCCGTTCTACTACGGCTCCAAGGTGCGCAGCGTCCCGGAGTTCATGCGGCGCCGCTTCGGCACCGGTGCGCATCTGGTGAACGCGCTCAGTTTCGCGGTCGCCCAGGTGCTGATCGCCGGAGTGAACCTCTATCTGCTGGGTTCGATCGTCAACGTGCTGCTGGGCTGGCCGCTCTGGGTATCGGTGATCGTGGCGGCGCTGATCGTGTTGTCCTACATCACCCTCGGCGGTCTGTCGGCGGCGATCTACAACGAGGTGCTGCAGTTCTTCGTCATCGTCGCGGCGCTGCTGCCGCTCACCCTGGTCGGCCTGCATCGCATCGGCGGTGTGAGCGGATTGAAGGACAAGGTGACCGCCCGGCCCGACGGCTCCGAACAGTGGCATTCCTGGCCGGGCCACGAGCTCAGTGGTTTCTCGAACAACATCCTGTCGGTGACGGGCATCGTGCTCGGACTCGGCTTCGTGCTGTCCTTCGGTTACTGGACAACGAATTTCGTCGAGGTGCAGCGCGCGCTGGCGACGCATTCGATCTCGGCCGCGCGGCGCACCCCGATCATCGGCGCCTATCCGAAGATGTTCATCCCGTTCATCGTCGTCATCCCCGGTATGGTCGCCGCGCTGCTGATCCCGCAGATCGCCGAGTTGAAGAACACCGGCCACGGTGACGCGACCTACAACCAGTCGCTGCTCTATCTGATGAAAGAGGTACTGCCGAACGGACTTCTGGGCGTCGGCCTGGCGGGACTGCTGGCGGCGTTCATGGCCGGGATGGCGGCCAACATCTCGGCGTTCAACACCGTCTTCAGCTACGACCTGTGGCAGCAGTACGTGATCAAGGACAAGCCCGACGGTTACTACCTCACCGTCGGCCGCCTCGCCACCGTCGGCGCCACGGCCATCGCGATCGGCACCGCGTTCATCGCGGGCAGCTTCTCGAACATGATGGACTATCTGCAGACGCTGTTCTCGTTCTTCAACGCGCCGCTGTTCGCGACCTTCATCCTCGGCATGTTCTGGAAGCGGATGACCCCGACCGCCGGCTGGGTGGGTCTGGTGTTCGGAACGCTCAGCGCGATGGTCGTTTTCATCCTGAACAAGGCCGAGGTGTTCCATCTGTCGGGGCAGGGCTCGAGTTTCGTCGCCGCCGGCGTGGCCTTCGTGGTCGATATGGTGCTCAGTATCGCGGTGAGTATGTGGACCGCGCCCAAACCCGACGCCGAACTGGTCGGGCTGGTGTATTCGGAGACGCCGAAGGCCCAGCTCAGCGATCCCGATGCCGCGACGCTGCCGTGGTACCAGCGACCGGTGCTGCTCGCCGGGATCGCGCTGGTCATCGTGATCGCGCTGAACATCTTCGTGGGATGAGGAAGTGACGCCATGCTTTTCGATATCCGCACCATCGTCGGCTCCCTGCTCGGGTGCTACGGCCTGATCCTCGTCGTCACCGCACTCGTCCACGACACCGCGGCCGATCGGGTGCGCACCGGCGGTTGGAACATCAACCTCTGGGCCGGGATCGGGATGCTCGTCGCGGCGGCGGCGTTCCTGCTGTGGGTGGTACTACGCCCGGTCCGTCAGCTTACCGAAGCCGAACCGGAGCAGTCCGACACCGAGCCGCCCGGCGGGCCGTCGAAACCTTAGCGGCCCAACGCTATTCGTCCTCGCGCTCGAGCACGTCGGCCACATGCTCAGCGATAGCCATACTCGAGGTGGCCGCGGGGGAGGGCGCGTTGCGGACCGCGGTGATCGGGCCGAGGCGGTGGATGCGGAAATCGTCGACGAGGTCCCCGCCGGCGTCGACGGCCTGCGCCCGCACACCCGACCCGGCCCGGAACACATCGTGCACGCCGATATCCGGGACATACCGTTGCGCCGCGCGCATATACGCTCGCGCCGACAGTGAGCCGTGCACTTCACGCACCCCGGTGCGCCAGTGCCGGCGCGCCATTCGCCAGGTCCCGGGCCAGGTCGCGAGGTCGCGCAGGTCCCGCGCGGAGACCGCAGACCGGCGATATCCCTCGCGGGCGAATGCGAGCACCGCGTTCGGCCCCACCTCGACCTCGCCGTTCACCCGGCGGGTGAAGTGCACGCCGAGAAAGGGATACCGCGGATCGGGCACCGGATAGATCAGTCCGCGCACCAGCTCCTTCTTCTCCGGCCGGACCAGCATGTATTCGCCCCGGAACGGAACGATTCTGGGCCCCGGCCGGTCTCCGGCCAGTCCGGCCACGGTGTCGCTGTGCAGGCCCGCGCACACGATGAGCCGATCGACCACGATCGCCGCGGCGTCCGAGCCGATGCGGATGCCGTTCGAGGCGCGCGTGACGGCGGTGACCGGGAACGACAACCGGATCTCGCCGCCGGCGGCGGTGATCTCGTCGGCGAAGGCGGCGGCGACGCGGGGGTAGTCGGTGATGGCGGTGTGCGGCGAATGCAGCGCGGCCAGACCCGTCGCATGCGGTTCGATCTCCGGGATCTCGCCGGCATCGATGCGCCGCAGTCCCGGCACGGCGTTGCTGCCCGCTCGTTCGGCCAGCGCGTCCATCCGCACCACGTCGTCCGGGGTGACGGCGACGACCAGCTTGCCGACCTCGTCGTAGGGAAGTTGCTTCTCGGCGCAGTAGTCGCGCAGCAGCTGCCGCCCGCGGGCACAGAGGGTGGCCTTCAGCGAGCCCGGTTCGTAATAGATTCCGGCATGGACGACTCCGGAGTTGTGCCCGGTCTGATGGACCGCGACCCGGTCCTCCTTGTCCACGACGACGACCCGGGTGCCGGGCCGGCGGTGGACGAGTTCCCGGCCGATCGCCATTCCGATGATGCCGGCGCCGATGATGCCGACGGTCTGCTCCGGCACGCTCACTCCCACTCTCACCCGAGATCGGCCATTGCGCTCGTGGTCAATGTACGGGCGGTCTCCGGCGATCGCGTTTCCGGGGCCGATCGGGCGCCGCGGCGGTGTCGCCTACCGCCGAGAACGGGTTCGCGTGAACATCGTGGCCGCCGCGAGGACACCCAGTGCGCCGAGCACGATGCCGATACTGCCCAGCCATCGTGCCGTGGTGTCGGTTTCGTGTTCCTCGGCCGCGCCGGCGGCGTGGACGTCGCCGTGGTTGTGCGCCCCGCCCGCGTGTGCCGGCGCCAATGCCAGTGTCGGAGCGGGGAATTCGGGCTCGGTGTCCCCGGAGGAGGGTTGGTCCCATCCCACGACCCGGCCGTCGGCGTAGGTCTGGGTGGCGGGCAGGGTGACGGTGTCGGCATCCGGCAGTCCGTCGGCCAGTATGGAGAACTGTTCGAACTGCCCGGCCCCGATGCCGCTGCCGGTATCCGCCATCCAGGTGACGGCGACGACCCTGTGGTTGTCGTTGCGGGTGACCTTGGTCTTCCAGCCCGGCACGGGTTCGGTTTCGGCTTCGGTCAAGGCCGGAAGCTGCACGCTCAATTGGGTGGTGGCGCTACCGGTGGCCGATTCGTTGGGTACCCGGAAGGTCAGCACCGCCGAACCGCCGCGCGCCGCGTCCGGACCGGAGACGGTGACGTGGGCGAGAGCCGGGGCGGCGGCGAGGATTGTGGCCCCCGCGGCGGCGACACCGGCGCGTGCGGTGCGGTGGAACCAGGGATCGTTCATAACGCGGTCACTCCTTCGCGAAGGGAAAACGGAGACAACCTGTGCTGATCGTGTGCACGATATCCCGGAAGGGCTGCGCCGGCGCCGATCGCGGCGGATTGCGCTGAGCGCCTTCGCTTTTCCGCCGGCGGCCCCGCGCCCCGATACCCGGCAGATCACCTGATATCGGGGTTCGGGTGCCGCGTGGTCTCGCTATCTCACTTCGCGGGGAACGGGGAGTTCACCGTGGTGAAGTACTGGGCCGCGGCCAGAACCGCGACCGGGGCGGTGACCAGCAGCTGACCCGCGAGAGTGCCGAGCGCGCCGATGGCCACGATGCCGCCGAGGCAGCCCACCACCGCGGCCGGAACGAACGGGCCGAACATGCCGACGATGGTGGCCGCCGCGATGGTCGCGCCCGCGATTCCGCCCAGGACGCAGCCGATGCCGGCGCCACCGATGCCGCCCACCAGGGTGCCGATCGAGGCGCCGGCGCTGAGGGTGCTGGTCATCCGGCTCCACGCGGCCTGCTCCCGGTCGTACGGGGTCTTCCACGGCGCGCTGTCCTCGAATGGCATCGCGACCGGCTGGTAGGCCGCGTGCGCGAGGTCGAACTTCGGCGTGAGGGTCGCGGTGCGGTCGTGGATCCGCGCCTCGATCGGGAAGACGAAATCGTCGACCCGGAACGAGAGCTGCGTTCCGGCCAGGACGGTGCCGTCGGCCGCCTTGACGGTGAATACGCCGTCGTCGGCCGACAGCGATCCGGCATCGGTGGAGATGACGGTGCCGGTCGGCGTGGTGGTGGCCTGGAAGCCCACCGCGCCGGCGTCGGTGGGGGCGGCGCCGGCGGTGGCCGTGCTCAGGCCCAGGGCGGCGGCGACGAGGGCGGCGGTGGCGGCGATGTTCTTGATTCCCATGGTGATGAATCCTTTTGCGGTATCAGGTAAACGAAAGTTGCTGGAGATGTGCCGACTGCGTCGAATGTGGGCATGATGCAGCCCCGGACGACCGCGGGCGGTACGTCCTGCGGATCTACGGCGCAATCGGTGATGCCGGCCGATCGCTGTCGGCGGCTGTTACGACCCGGCCGAGCGCGGTCCATCGCACGGGCGACGCGGTGGTGTTCGCGTGCGCGGGAATGATGGTGCGGCGCAACCGAATTACCTCGGCCGGTGTCGTAACCGAGTACGATTCAGGACCTCAGACGACTGCTCCCCGGCGTCGTCCCGCGATCAGGCCGAGGACGACATCGACGATCAGGAACGCGAGCAGGCTCACGCCCAGCACCGGTGCGAACCAGCCGATCCCCACGGTGACCGCGAT
Source organism: Nocardia elegans NBRC 108235 (assembly GCF_001612845.1). Classification (GTDB taxonomy): domain Bacteria; phylum Actinomycetota; class Actinomycetes; order Mycobacteriales; family Mycobacteriaceae; genus Nocardia; species Nocardia nova. Next base: position 30,466 of record NZ_BDBF01000045.1, read on the forward strand.
CAGCGGCACGCTGATCCACCGCGGCGCCCGCCGCAGCACTCCGCGTGCCGGTGCCCGCCCGACGGTGAACGGGCCGTCCGCGCGGGTCGGCCGTCGTCGCCACCACATCAGATAGCCGCGTCCGATCACGGTGATCAGCGCGATCATCGTGGCCAGCAGCAGCAGTTGATTGGCGAGGCCGAACAGCATGCCCATATGCAGCGCGATGCCCCAGTTGGCGAGTTTGGCCATCAGCGGCCAGTCCGCGTAGCGCAGGATGTCGGTGACATCGCCGGTCCTACCGTCCACGGCGATCGCGTCCTGGGTGTAGACCCCGGGCAGGCGGCGCTCCTTGACGGTGAAGGCGGTGGTGTCCTTCGCCGGGACGGAGATCTCGACCGGACCGTCGATACCGTGTCCGCGGGCCACCGCGAGGACCTTGTCCGCCTGGGCGGCGCGGTCGGCGGGAACGGGCATCGACATGCCGTGGCCGCCGGTGTGTTCGGCGTGTTCGCCACCGGCCGGCATCGACGGCATCGGTGCACCCGGCAGCGCCGTGTCGACGACCGGCGTGGTCCAGCTCAATTGCTGCCGCAGCGACGTGATGTGCTGCCCCGCGTGTAACGACCAGGTCAGACCGGTGGCCGAGAGGAACAGCAGCGGCAGCAGAATCCACATGCCGACCGTGGCATGCGCACCGACGCTGCGCGGGCGACCGGCCTTCGACCGGTCCCGCCACAGCAGCCGCCGCAGCGAGCCACGGGAGCGGCGCAGCCACATCGCTACACCGGCCAGCGCGATGATCCACATCCACGAGGCGGCCATCTCGCTGTAGAGCCGGCCCACATCGCCGAGATGCAGGTTGCGATGCAGCACATCGATCCAGGTGCGCATGGGTAGCGCACCCGTACTGCCGTACACGACGCTGTCGCCCACGGACGTCGCGGTCGCCGGGTCGACGAAGACCGCGCGGCGCTCGGATTCACCGAGGCTCGGATCGGTGAAGATCACGCGGGTGGTGTCGCCCGCGTGCTGCGCCGGGTCGACCGCGACCAGCGCGAGTCCCGGTTCGGCGGCCACACCCGCCGCGATCTGCTCCGACAGCGGCCGCGCCGGGCCGGTCGAATCCACATGCAGCAGATCGCGATTCACGATCGACTCGATGCTGGGGGCGACCGCGTACAGCGCCCCGGTCACCGCCGCGATCAGGATGAACGGCGCGACGAAGACGCCGGCGTAGAAGTGCAGCCGCATGGCCGGCGCCTGCACCGCCCGTGCGGTGCCGGACCGAGACGGTCGCGACTGATCGGCCGAACCGGGTGGTGACTGCTGCGCCGCCTCGGGCGGCGACTTCTCCGGCTGCGGCGGCTCGGTGCCGGCAGCCGGAATATCGGTGATGCTCACTGGTAGTGCTCCTGTTCGAGGGCACCCACATGGCTGTGCGCGAAAACCGCGTGGCTCGCATCGCCTCGCGGCTGTGTGCCGCACGGCGCGACCGTATCCGGCATCGGCGCGGTCTCGGGTTCCGCCGCACTGGGACTGTGGCGGTACCCGCTTCCGAGACAGCCGAATTCGCGCCGGGACGACGCGGTTCGGATTCGCCCGCAGAGTTACGGTGCGGACGATACGCCGCCCGATCCCGCGTTCGAAGCACCCGAAATGCTGCGCCGGTTACCCGGAACGCACTGTCGGCGAGAAGGATTCGCGAATGTGGGTGATGAGATGTATCAGCAGGACGCAGCGAGCGGGGGTCCGCGGGTGCGGAAGGTCTCGGTGGGGAAGATCCGCAGGATCACCCGGTCGCGGTGAACGCTGCGCGGAAGAATCGGTTCGTCGACGGCCGGGAGGCTGACCGGGACGGGCAGCGCCCGCATAACGGCGGTGCCGATCCGGTAGGCGGCCTCGGCGCCGAGAATGACGACGGCGGCGCACACCGCGCCGACCAGGTGAGCGCCCAGCATGGCGGGCGTCCACAGCGGCATATCGTGCATCTGCGCCATATCGGCCGACATCACCAGATGGCCGATCAGCTGCCCGCCCCACAGGGCCGCGACGAGTCCGACGGCGGTGGTGCGCAGTGGCGCCAGCCCCGCGACGAGCGCGCCGACCACGGTGGAGGCGGCCACGAGCAGCATCAGGGTGCTGGACTGCACCGGCATCCCGCCCGCCGCCCATCCGTGCGCGGCGATCGACAGGGCGCCCGACACGGATCCGGCCGACGCGCCCCGCAACCGCGCCACCGCGGCCCGACGCGCACGCGTCGACACCTGGGCGCGGGCCGATACGCGGCCGGACGGGGGAAGCACGAGCTGAATGATAGCCGACCGCTTCGAAGCAAATTCACAGATACGTCCGACTCTTCCCGCGTGGAAGCTGCGCGGAAACACGATCGGCCCGGGAGTCGAAACTCCCGGGCCGATCGGTGCCGATGAACTCAGTCGCCGGTGACGTCCATTTCGGTCAGCGGCTTACGCAGCAGCTTGCCGGTGGCGTTGCGAGGCAGCTCGTCGAGGAAGATCACCTCGCGCGGCACCTTGTAACGCGCGAGGTTCGCCTTGACGTAGTCCTTGATCTCCTGGGCATCTCGCTTGGAGTCGGGACCCGGCACGACGAAGGCGCGCAGGCGCTTTCCGAACTCCTTGTCGTCGACACCGACGACCGCCGCCTCCTGCACGTCGGCGCGATCGGCGATGAGGTGCTCGACCTCCTGCGGGAAGACGTTCTCGCCGCCGGAGACGATCATGTCGTCGTCGCGGCCGTCGATGAACAGCAGCCCGTCCTCGTCGAAGTGCCCGACGTCGCCGCTGGACATCATGCCGTCGATGGTCTCCTTGGTGCGGCCGTCGGTGTAGGCCTTGAAGGAGTGCGCGTTCTCGATGAAGATCGTGCCGGTGACGTTCGGTTCGGTGATGCGCTTGCGGTTCTCGTCGAACAGCGCCAGCCGGATACCGAGCGGCGGGCGTCCCGCGGTGCTCGGCGACTTGCGCAGATCCTCCGGGCTCGCGACGGTGATCAGCGCGCATTCGGTGGAGCCGTACACGTTGTAGAGGACGTCACCGAAGTAGTCCAGGCTGCGCGTCACGACGTCCGGCGGAATCGCCGAGCCCGCGGCGAAAATCATCCGCAGCGAGGACATGTCGTATTTGGCGAGCGTCTCGGGCGGCAGGTCCAGCATGCGCTGCAGCATGGTCGGCACCACCACCAGCGACTCCGCCTTGTACTTGTCGATGTTGGCGAGCGTTTTCTCGGGATCGAACCGCCGCTGCTGGAAGATCATCCGGTTGCCGAGCGAGAGCCCGAGGGTGAACTGCGAGAGCCCGGTGGCGTGGAAGACCGGCGCCGCGACGACCATGGAACCGTTGCGGGGCAACGGAATTCGATCCAGGAACTGTGCGGAGATGAACGGGCTGACCTTGTCGCGCGGCGCGCCCTTCGGGGTGCCTGTCGTGCCGGAGGTCAGAATCACCATGCCGCCCGGCTTCGCCGGCGCGCTCACCGCATCGGGGGACTGGCCCTCGCGCAGCGAATCGACGGTCGGGATCGAAGGATCGACGTTGTCGGACTCGTCCACCCAGGTCAGGATGCGGGGGATCTCGTCGGGAATGGCGCTCATCAGGTCGAAGAACTCGCTGTCGTGCAGCACCAGTTTGACCTGCTCGCGCGTGGCGACATCGGCGAACTGCGGTTTCGCGAAGCCGGTGTTCATCAACACCGCCCGCACACCGAGCTTGCCGGTGGCGGCCAGGCTCAGCACCATGCCGCGGTGGTCGCGCGCCAGCAGCGCCACCACATCACCCTCGCGCAGACCGTGTGCCGCCAGGCCGCGAGCCAGCTGGTTGGACTGCTCGTTGACCTCGGCGAAGGTCAGCTCGCCCCGCTCGTCCAGCAGCGCCGCGGACTTCGGATTGGTCTTCGCGGCGTGCATGATCACGCCCGCGAAGGGTCCGAACTTGGTGACGTTGAGCGCCGAGCTGACCGCATGGTCGGGTCGCAGCGGGCTGAACAGCCCGCGTTTGCGCATGACGTTGACCCCCAGAGCCAGATCTCCGGCCTTTCGGAGGGCAGTGCTTGCTGACGGAAGGACAGCTGACATAGGTACAACCTTCCGCGGATTCCGCCAGGCAGGCGGGACCGCAACATCGAGATCCAGTGCCTGTCAACCCTAGCAAGCAGGGGCAGGCGGGTGTGGTTCGCGTCTCTGTAACCGACGGTACCGTACAACTGGTCGGGTGACCGGTTATGTGATCTGGTATTCCACCAGTGCCCGGCGCAGCAGCTTGCCGGTGGCGTTGCGCGGCAGATCGTCGAGGAACACCACGTCACGCGGCACTTTGTAGCGGGCTAGGGTGCCCTTGACGTAGGCCTTGATCTCGTCCGGATCCAGGGTCGCGCCGGGCTCGGGCACGACGAAGGCGCGCAGGCGTTTGCCGAATTCCACGTCGTCCACGCCGACCACCGCGGCGTCGAAGATGTCCGCCCGCTCCAGCAGCAGGTTCTCGACCTCCTGTGGGAAGACGTTCTCGCCGCCCGAGACGATCATGTCGTCGTCGCGGCCGTCGACGAACAGCAGCCCGTGCTCGTCGAAGTGGCCGACGTCGCCGGAGGACATGTAGCCGTCGATGATCTGCTTGTGCCGGCCGTCGGTATATCCGCCGAAGGGTGCGCCGGACCGAATGAATATGCGCCCCTTGACATTCGCGCCGTGCACACGCTTGCCGTTCTCGTCGAACAACGCCACCTCGCAGGTGACGGGCGCGCGGCCGGCGGTACCCGGGGCGAGGGCCAGATCGGCCGGCTGGGCCACCGTTGCCACCGCGCATTCGGTGGAGCCGTAGAGGTTGTAGAGCACCGGGCCGAACGCCTCGGTGGCGCGCACGGTCAACTCCGGGGACAGTGCCGATCCCGCCAGCACGATGGATCGCAGTGAGGACAGGTCGTATCGCTCGCGCACCGCCGGATCGAGTTCGACCATCCGATGCAGCATCGTCGGCACCGCGACCAGCAGATCGACCTCGTGTTCGGCGATCAGGGCCAGGGTCCGCTCGGCGTCGAAGCGGCGCATCATCACCGTCGTCGCGCCCAGCGCGGTGGCGATCAGCCAGGTGGCCTGGCCCGTGCTGTGGAAGATCGGCGAGACGATGAGCATCGTGCCCTGCGCCGGGAACGGGATCCGATCGGTGATCTGAGCCGAGGCGATCGGCGAAACCGCCTCCCGGGGAGCGCCTTTCGGCAGGCCGGTGGTGCCGCTGGTGAGGATCACGAAGCCGCCCGGCTTGGCCGGCAGCGGCAGCTCGTTCGGTGGATGGGCCGCGATCAATTCCTCGATCGTTATTGCGCCCGTGGGCAATTCGGTGCCGTCGTCGACCCAGGTGATGACCCGCGGCAACTCCGGCGGCAGCGCGTCGAGCAGGCCGACGAATTCACTGTCGTGCAGCACCACCTTCACGTGCTCGCGCTCGCAGACCTGCGCGAACTGAGGTTTCGCGAAGCCGGTGTTCATCAGTGCCAGCCGCGCCCCGGCCTTCCCGGCGGCCGCCATCGCCAGCAGCAGTCCGCGATGATCGCGCGCGAGAATGCCGATCACCGTTCCGGGTTCGACGCCGAGCGATTGCAGGCCGCGGGCCAGCCGGGTGGAATTGTCGTCGAGTTCGCGGAAGGTCATACTTCCGTGCTCGTCGACCAGCGCGGGCCGTTGCGGCCACATCCGCGCGGCATGCCGGACCATCGTCGCCTGCGGCCCGAGCCGGCGCCCCTCCTTCGCCGACAACACCGTCTCACCCAGATTGCGTGGGTCGATCAAACCGCGCTCCCGCAGCACATTCAGCGCTCGCACCGCCTCGGTCACCTCGACCGCCTTGCGCTGCACCCCCTGCAGAATCGACCCGATACCGACGCCCACGGCAACCACCTCCACACGACCCGATCGCGTGCTGGGGACGGTAGCAGCCGCAAGTGTGACTTGGTACACACTTCCGGTCAACGAATTGGCCTCGAATGTGGGCCGGATGGCCATGGCGAGCGGGTACGCCTGTTGCCGAATCGTTCACCGCCGGCTCGGCCGATCGGTAGCCAGGGGTTCGCCGGAAGTGGTTATGTCGAGGATGTCCTCGCGCTACCCCCTCTTCTACGACCAGCTCGGCTGCGGCAATTCCGATCGGCCGAGCGATACCTCGCTGTGGACCGTGGACCGGTTCGTCGCGGAACTCGTGGCCGTGCGCGCGGCGCTGGGCTTGGAGCGCGTCCATCTGCTCGGCAATTCGTGGGGCGGGATGCTTGCCCTGCAGTACACGCTCGACCGGCGGCCGGCGCCGGAAAGTCTGGGCTCGCGAATGGTGACCATCGAGGACGCCTCGCACCTGTGCTTCGCCGAGCAGTGGGACACGTTCCACGCCGAGCTGACCGACTTCCTCGCCGAGGTGGACGGCAGGCCGGCCCAGCCGACGGCCTGAATCGACCTCGGTCCTTCGCTCGGGTGACCTCCAGCGCCTCGAACGGGACCTACGGCACGGGATCGGGAACCGTCAGCGCCCTACCGTCGAAGGTGTACATCGAGGAGCGGCAGTGCCGCAAGGGAGGATGACACCATGAACTGGCCGACCGCCGCAGTCCTGATCGCTCTCCTCTTCACGATCATGGTCATCGTGACGACCTACCTGACCGGCCGCTTCTCCAAGCGGTAACCGGAACCGGCCGTCGGTCGATCCGGTGTAGGGCCGATCGGTGAACCGGTGCGAGTCGGACCCGCACCGGTTTTCCGTTGTCCCGCAACCTACTTCAGCTGCGCGCTGCTCAGCTCGAGCACGCGCCGCGCCACGATCAGCTGCTGAATCTGCTGGGTGCCTTCGAAGATGTCGAGAATCTTCGAGTCACGGCTCCACTTCTCCAGCAGCGTGCGCTGGGAGTAGCCCACCGCGCCGGCCAGTTCGACGGCCTTCAGGGTCACGTCGGTGCCCATGCGCCCGGCCTTGGCCTTGGACATGGAGGCTTCGAGGGAGTTGGGCTTCTTGTTGTCGGCCATCCACGCCGCGCGCAGGGCGAGCAGGTAGGCGGCCTCCCAATCCGATTCCATGCGAAGGAATTCCGCGGCGGCGGCGGACTGGTTGTTGGCGGGGATGTCGTAGGAGATCTCCACGCCGGACTCCTCGAGGATGGTGCGCAGTTCCTCGAGCGCGGCGCGGCCGACACCGATGGCCATCGCGGCCACCAGCGGGCGGGTGTTGTCGAAGGTCTGCATGACCCCGGCAAAACCCTTTTCCACGTTGACTTCCGGGCTGCCGAGGATGTTGTCGGCCGGAATGCGGCAGTCCTCGAGGCGCAGTTCGGCGGTGTCGGAGGCCTTGATGCCGAGCTTGTGCTCGAGGCGAGCGACGGTGAGGCCCTTGGCATCTCGCGGCACCACGAACGACTTGATCGCCGCGCGGCCCTTGGACTTGTCCACCGAGGCCCACACCACGATGTGGGTGGCGCGCGAGCCGGCGGTCACGAAGATCTTGGTGCCGTTGAGGACCCACTCGTCACCGTCGAGCACCGCGGTGGTCGAGACGGCGGCGGAGTCCGAACCGAAGGACGGTTCGGTGATGGCCATCGCCGCCCACACCTTGCCGAAGCGCTCCAGCTGCTCGTCGGTGGCGACCGCGGCGATCGCGGCGTTGCCCAGTCCCTGGTAGGGGATCGACAGCATCAAACCGACGTCGCCCCAGCAGGTTTCGAGCGCATTCAGCAGAGCGGACATGTTGCCGCCGTTACTGTTGCCGAGCAGTTCGGTGGAGTGGCTGTCGGCGGCCTCCTCACCGGACTTGGCCTTGCGCCCGCCGGTGGCGCCGGAGATGTCCTGGGTGCCGGAGTCGGCCAGGCCCTCCACCATGGCGGCCATGGTGTCGAGCTCCACCGGGTATTCGTGCTCGGCCAGGTCGTACTTGCGCGAGATGGGGCGGAAGATCTCGGCGGCGACCTGGTGGGCCTGGTTGGCGCTGGCCCGCAGCTTCTTGGGGAGTTCGAGATTGATCATCGGAATGTCTCCATCAATACGGTTCAGGGGTCGAGGAGACCCGGATCAGATCAGGACCACACCTTCGGCGACGCCGATCGCCCGCAGATCGCGGTACCAGCGCTCGACCGGGTGTTCCTTGGTGTAGCCGTGGCCGCCGAGCAACTGCACGCCGTCCAGGCCGATCTGCATGCCCTTGTCGGTGGCGAACTTGCGGGCCAGCGCCGCCTCCCGGGAGAAGGACAGCCCCTGCTCCGCGCGTGACGCACCCCGCAGAGTCACGAGCCGCAGGCCGTCGAGTTCGATGGCGATATTGGCGACCATGAACGCCACCGCCTGCCGGTGCGCGATCGGCTCGCCGAAGGCCTCGCGCTCCTTCACGTACGGCTTGACGTAGTCCAGCACGGCCTGGCCGGTGCCGACCGCGAGCGACGCCCAGCCCAGGCGGGCCAGTCGCACCGCGTCGGCGTATTCCTCGGCGCGCTGGGCGGCGTCGCCGTCACCCAGGATGGCCTCGGCCGGAACCGCGACGTTGTCCAGGATCAGCCGGCCCAGACCGGCGGCGCGCAGGCCCATACTCGGATCGGCCTCGATCACCACACCCGGCGTATCCGATTCGACGATGAAAAGCGCGGGGCGGCCGTCGATTTCGGCGCCCACGATGAACAGCTCGGCGTCGGCGGCGGCGGGAACCAGGCTCTTGACACCGTTGATCCGGTAGCCGCTGGGGGAGCGGGTGGCCTTGGTCTGCAGCGCGAACGGGTCGAACAGTGCCCGCGGCTCGCTGATTACGACCGAGGCCTGCGGAACGTTCTCACCCGTGAAGGCGCCCAGGTAGGTCTGCTGCTGTGCGTCCGAACCCCACTGCGACAGCGCGACGGCCACACCCGACGGGGCCAGAATCGGCAGCGCCAGGCCCATATCTCCGTGCGCGAGCGCCTCCGCGACCAGCGAGTTGGTGACCGCGCCGCGCTCGGTGGCCGCACCCTCGAGCTCCTCGGGCACGTTGATCAGCGTGATGCCCAGTTCGGCGGCGCGCTCGAGCAGGTCCTTGGGCGCCTGGGCCGCGCCGTCGGCCTCGTAGGCCGCCGGACGCAGGATCTCCGCGGCGAATTCGCGCACCGTCTCGACGATCATCTGCTGCTCGTCGGTGGGGGTGAGGTCGAAGTAGTCCTTGCTGCGGGACTCGTTGGCGGGCAAGCGCTTCGGTTTACCGCCACCGGATACCTTGCCGAATGCGCGGGTCGCTGCGCCGAGCGTGCGGAAGCCGGTCTTGGTGCCCTCGTAGGTCAGCCGTTCGATGGGCTTGCGCAGGTTGTACTTCTCGGCCAGTTCGGAACCGGTAATGGTCGTCATGACCCGCATGGCCGCGCCCATCCAGTCGCGCTTGACCGGGTTGAGGCCGACGGCGGAATCCGGACGTCGCTCCGTTGCGGTGTCTCGAGTGCTCATAGTCACCAGTCTTCTCGGGTATGGGTTTCGGGTGATCGGTCCCAGGATCTTACTTGCGAGTAAGTCTATCTTACTCCAGAGTAAGTAGGCAGTCGAGTGCCGATCGGTCTGTATCGAATCTCATACCCCGGCGATGTCGCGACGATCGAAAATCGGCAGCGAGGCCACCACGAAGACAGCCGCGGCCACCACGAGCCACAGATAGCCCGGCCGCAGGCCCGCGCCCATCGGGCCGTCGGACAGCGCCTGTTCGAACGGCGACCACCGGCCCCACGGGCGCACCGCGTCGACGATCTTCGACGCCGCGTACAGCACGTAGGCGGCCACCGCGGCCACGCTCGCGACCGCGACCGCGACCAGGCGGCGACCCGAAGCGGCGCCGACGGCCAAGGCCAGCCCGCCGAACGGCGCGGCCAGCGCGACCATGGCGATCGATCCCGTCGCCGCGGCCCCGACGCCGATATGCATCCCGAATATCGCCGAGAACACGACAACGGAGGCGAACAGCACGGTGCCGAGCACCACCAGGCCGGTGAGCAGTACCGCGACCTGTTCCTGTACGAGCCGCACCGGCGTCACCCGCGTCACCAGCAACACCTCGAGGGTCCCGGACTCCTCCTCCCCGGCGATCGCGCGGGCGCCGCGCGAGACCGAGAAGACCAGGAACAGGATGGGCAGCATGATGCTGTAGAGCTCGGTGTTGAGAAAGCCTGTGCCGGTGAGGAAGTCCTCGATCCCGAGCAGCTTCCGCAATGCCGGCGGGTAGTTGTCGACCATCTGCCGGAGCCCGGGGATGTTCGATATCGACGGCCACAGTGCCGATTCCAGCAGTACCAGCGCGACGATCCCGAGGCTCCAGCCGATCAACCCGCGCCGTTGGTCACGCAGGCATTTGACGAACACCGTGCTGAACATCAGCTGTCCTGTCCGTAGTAGGTGAGGAAGACCTGTTCGAGATCGGGTTCGTGGCTGATCACGTCGACCACCCCGTAGGGTGCGACGAACTTCAGGAGTTCGGCCGTCGAGCCGTCCACCTCGACGTGCAGCACCGGCCCGGCGCCGCTGACCGATCGCACCCCGCCGACGGCGGCCAGCAGCTGCGGTTCCGGAGGTGTGGAGGCGAAGGTGAGGTCGAGTCGCCGCAGCGATTGCGCCGCCAGTGCCGCGACCGACCGGACTTCGACCAACCGGCCCCGCCGCAGAATCGCCACCGTGTCGGCGACCGCCTGCACCTCCGACAGCACGTGCGAGGACAGGAATACGGTGCGCCCGGCGTCGCGGGCCTCTCGCAACAGAGCCAGGAATTCTCGCTGGACCAGCGGATCCAGCCCCTGGGTCGGTTCGTCGAGCACGAGTACGTCCGGTTTGCCCATGAATGCCTGCACCAGCCCGACCTTCTGCCGATTGCCGTGCGACATCGCCGAGATTCGAGCCGATGTATCCAGGTTCAGGCGTTCGGCCAATTCGCGCGGAACCGCCGGATCGACGTCGCCGCGCAGCCGGGCCAGGTAGGTCAGATACCGCTCGGCGGTGAGATCCGGATAGGCGACGAACTGGCCGGGGAGATAGCCGATATGGCGCTGGGCGGCCGATCGGTCACGTCCGACGTCCGCGCCCGCGACCGTCACCGAACCGCGGGTCGGCCGCATCAGGCCGACGAGTATCCGGACGGTCGTCGTCTTACCGGCCCCGTTGGGTCCCAGGTATCCGAAAATCACTCCCGCCGGAACCTCGAGGTCCAGGTCGAGCAGTGCCGGCGTGTGACCGTAGAACTTGGTCAGGCCGCGCATCGCGAGCATCGGTGGCATGGTCCCAGACTGCGCGGCCGGGGCCGGGCAGAGCAGAGCCCTGCGAACCCGTGGGGACTGACTTATGTCACCGGCGGCCTGCTGATGTCATAGCGGCCTGTCGCCGGGCCGGTATCTCAGCCGCGCAGGGCGCTCAGCACCGAGTCGTGCAGCAGCCCGTTGGTCGCGACCGCGCTGCCGTGATGCGGTCCGGGGGTTCCGTCCAGGGCGGTGAAGCGGCCGCCGGCCTCGCGCACGAGCACATCGAGCGGCGCGAGGTCCCACAGCGAGACCTCCGGTTCGGTGGCGATATCGAGCGCGCCCTCGGCGAGCAGGCAGTAGCCGAAGAAGTCGCCGTAGCCGCGGGTGCGCCACACCTGATCGGTCAGGTCGATCAACTGCTCACGCAGCCCCAGGTCTCGCCAGCCGGACAGGCTGGAGATCGCGAGACTGGCCGAATTCAGCCCGCCGACCTCGGAGACCGTGATCGGCTTCGGCTCCCCGTCCTCGAAACGGGTCCACGCGCCGGAACCCGTTGCGGCCCACCAGCGTCGGCTCAACGCGGGCGCGCTGACGACGCCGACGACCGGAACGCCGTCCTGCAACAGCGCGATCAGACTGGCCCACACCGGAACTCCGCGCACGAAGTTCTTGGTGCCGTCGATCGGATCGATCACCCACTGCCGTCCGATGAACTCGGCCTCACCGCCGAACTCCTCACCGAGCACGGCATCGTGCGGACGCCGCTCGATGAGAATTTCGCGCAGCGACCGCTCCACCGCCAGATCCGCGTCCGAGACCGGGGTCAGATCCGGTTTGCTGTTCACCTTCAGGTCCAGGGCGCCGAAACGATCACGGGTAATCGCATCGGCCGCATCGGCCAACAGCAGGGCAAGGTCGAGATCGCCGGCATGATCGGTCACACGGCCACCGTAATGGGCGCACCCGATCGGAGCCATTCGCGGTCTCGCGGCGGCACGCGCTACTGCTGCGGATTCCAGACCGCGGGCCAGTCCTTACCGCGGAAGGCCGCATCGATACCGCCGTCGCAGAAGATCACCGAGCCCACGAAGAAACCGGCCTTGTCCGACAGCAGGAAGGCCGCGAGGTCGGCGATCTCCTCCGGGCGACCGGGCCGCCCGATCGGGGTCATGGCGAGGAACTGCTTCATGCCCTCCCCGGTGAGCGCGTCCTTGCTGCCCTCCTGGGTCATCGGGGTGTCGATGATGCCGGGCGCGATGGCATTGAGGCGGATGCCGTCGGCGATGTACTCCGCCGATTTGGTCCGGGCGTACCAGGCCAGGGCCGCTTTCGTCGCCGGGTAGGCCTGGATCGCGCCCAAGTCGCCGAACGATTCGGCGATGCCGCGGGCGCGTTCCTCGTCGCCGGCCAGGCAGGCGTCGGCCAGTTCCACCGGCCAGAGTGGTTGTGTCGTCGTGGAATTCGACGACACCAGCACCACCGAGGCGTTGCCGGACTCGCGCAGCAGCGGCCGCAGCCCCTCCAGCAGCGCGATCGCGCCGAAGTAGTTCACCGACACCACGAGCCCACCGGGCCGCCCGGTCGCGGCGGCGACACCGGCGAAAGGCAGGAATCCGTCCAGCCGGCCCTCACCGATCCGGGAGACCTCGGCGACCGCGTGCGCTCGTCCCTCGTCGGTGCCCAGGTCGGCGGTCACCTCGGCGTCGCGCAGATCGACCCCGATGACCCGGTGCCCTTCCTTCTCCAGGTGGGCGGCGACGGCCGCCCCGATCCCCGACGCGCTCCCGGTTACGGCGATGGTCCCCATCGACCCTCCTGTTTCGGCTGGATGAAACCACGAATCAGATATTCGAATCGAGGCTAGTTGTGGGCTGCCGTCGTGTGGAGGGTCGTTCCACTGAGCGGGCCTGGCCGAGCGTCTGTGACCGGCCCATGCCATCGCGAGTCGTTGTTCACGCCGCGACCCGCGCCGCGGCCAAAGCGCTCGCCCACCAATGCAATTGGTCGAGCATTCCCGCTGCCGCCGCCTCGGATTCGCCCGGTGCGGTCCACCGGCCCTCGGCGTCGAACTGCTGGTAGTACCGAGGGAAGGACACGTAGTCGCGGATCGTGTGCGCGTTCAGCTCGGCGAACACCTGCCGCAGGTGAGCGATGGCGTTCAGCCCGCCGCTCGCCCCGCTGTAGCCCACGAAGCCGATCGCCTTGCGGTCCCACTGCGTGTAGTGCCAGTCGATCGCCGTCTTGATCGAGGCCGGATAACTGCTGTTGATGTCGGGAGTGACGATGACGATGGCATCCGTGGCGTCCAGACGCCGGGTCAGATCGATCATGCCGGCGGGCCGCGACGGATTCGGTTCCATTCGTGGGGGAACCGCCGGCAACGCTACGGGCAGATCGGCCGCGGCGAGATCGATCAGGTCGACCTCGAAGCCGTCGTGCCGCCGGGCCTGTTCGGCGAACCACTCACCGACCACCGGCCCGAAGCGGCCCTCCCGGACGCTGGCGATGACAACGGCGAGCCGCATTGTGCTGCTGGACATTTCGGATCTCCTTCGGAAAGCGTCGTTCGCTGTCGTCGACTCTGCCGTCCGGGCGCGAGGCCAGGGAGCCCGCTGCGAGGGTGGTAGTGAGAGGGATACCCTCGGCGCGCCCCGCGCTGTTAGCGTCGATCTGTGAGCGATAACGAGCTGGGGCTTTTCCTGCGTACTCGGCGTGCGGCGGTCACCCCCGCCGACGTCGGGCTCCCGGCCGGGCCCCGCCGCCGCACCCCGGGGCTGCGCCGCGCCGAACTCGCGACACTCGCCGGAGTCAGCGTCGAATATCTGATCCGGTTGGAGCAGGGCCGCGACCGGCATCCGTCGGCGGGCGTGCTGTCCGCATTGGCCGATGCACTCCGATTGAGTCCGAGTGAGCGCGTCCAGCTGCATCGGCTGGTCAAATCCGCCGATCCCGGATTCAGCTGCACGGGCGGCGCGCTGCCCAATCGCCTGGTCCGGCCCGCGGTGCAGGCGATTCTCGATCGTCTCGCACCGGCGCCCGCGGCCGTCTTCAACCGTCTCGGTGAGGTCCTGAGCTGCACCGATGGCTATCGCGCGCTGGTCGGCGGCACCGGCCTGCTCGATCACGGCCTGCCCGCGGGCTACCCGCGCTGGCTGTTCACCGACCCGCGTGCCCGCATCGTCTACCCGGAGTGGGACCGTCGTGCCGATCTCGCGGTAGCCAACCTGAAGGCCGGTCCCTTCCGCTCGGATCCGACCATCGCCGCGCTCGCCGACGAGCTGGCGCTGCTGGCGGGTGCGGAATTCACCCGTCGCATCGCCGACATCGCCGGGCTGCCGGATACCAGCGGCATCAGCCGGATGGACCATCCCGAGGCGGGTCCGCTGCGGCTGGCCTACGAACGGCTGGACCTGTCCGCCGACGACGACCAGTACATCCAGGTCCAGCTGCCCGCCGACGACGCGACCGCCGCGGCCCTCGATGCGCTGCTGGGCCGCCGCCCGGGTGGATTGCGCGCGGTATCGGGCTGAGCCGGCCGCCCGCCGCATCGCCCGGGCTGCCGGCGACTCGCCGCATTTCACCGCCACCTGCGCGAGCGGTAGATTGGACAACCGTGCATCCTGACGTTTCCGCTGATCTCGCCGAACTCGACACCACGTTGAAGACTGTCGAGTCGGTACTCGACGTCGACGAGCTGCGCCGTCGCATCGACGAGCTCGAACATCAGGCCGCCGACCCGGAGCTGTGGAACAACCAGGAACACGCCCAGCAGGTGACCAGCGAGCTGTCGCACGCCCAGGGTGAGCTGCGCCGCGTCACCGAACTGCGGCAGCGGCTCGACGATCTGCCGGTGCTCTACGAACTCGCCGAAGAGGAAGAGGGCGAGGCCCGCACGTCCGCCCTCGCCGATGCCGACGCCGAACGGGCCGCGCTGCACGCCGACGTCGAGGCGATGGAGGTGCGCACGCTGCTCTCGGGCGAGTACGACAAGCGCGAGGCGCTGGTCAACATCCGCTCGGGCGCCGGTGGTGTGGACGCCGCCGACTGGGCGCAGATGCTGATGCGCATGTACGTGCGCTGGGCCGAGCGCCACAAGTACCCGGTCGAGATCTACGACACCTCCTACGCCGAGGAGGCGGGCATCAAGAGCGCCACCTTCGCGGTGAAGGTGCCCTACGCCTACGGCACCCTCTCGGTGGAGATGGGGACCCATCGCCTGGTGCGGATCAGCCCCTTCGACAACCAGGGCCGTCGCCAGACCTCCTTCGCCGAGGTCGAGGTGCTGCCTGTGGTCGAGGGCACCGACCATATCGAGGTCCCGGAGTCGGAGATCCGCGTCGACGTGTATCGCTCCTCGGGCCCGGGTGGCCAGAGCGTCAACACCACCGACTCGGCGGTGCGGATCACCCACATCCCGACCGGCATCGTGGTGACCTGCCAGAACGAGAAGTCCCAGCTGCAGAACAAGATTTCGGCCATGCGCGTGCTGCAGGCCAAGCTGCTGGAGCGCAAACGGCAGGAGGAGCGCGCGGAGATGGACGCGCTCAAGACCACCGAGGGCGCCTCCTGGGGTAATCAGATGCGCTCGTACGTGCTGCACCCGTACCAGATGGTCAAGGACCTGCGCACCAACTTCGAGGTGAACAATCCGTCCTCGGTTCTCGACGGTGATATCGACGGTTTCATCGAAGAGGGAATCCGCTGGCGGATGCGCCAGAACGCGTGAAACCCGCCTATCACGGCACAATCACGGCATATCGGTCGGTCGCCGGTCGTAGTAACCTGTCTGGCGTGTGTTCGGGCGGCAGATTGGCTTGTGTCGGTGCACGGTTGATACCGGAAAGGATGCGCCGATGACGACGACTCTCGCCACCGGATCCGGTGCGGAATTCACGTCGTGGCTGCGCGGCAGCGGGCTCGAGATCGTGCTGCTGATCGTGGGCGCGATGCTGTTCAGCCGCTTCGCCACCTTCGTGCGTGATCGCATCACCCGCCGCATCGACGCCGGTTTCCAGAGCAGCGATTCGCTGGTGCGCACCGAGGCCGCCAAACATCGCCATGCGCTGGCCCAGGTCATCACCTGGGTGGTGCTGTCCATCGTCTACTTCCTGGTGTCGCTGGAAGTGTTGCAGCGCTTGGGCTTTCAGCTCGGCGGTCTGGTCGCTCCGGCCGCGGTGCTGGGTGCCGCGCTCGGTTTCGGCGCCCAGCGCATCGTGCAGGACCTGCTCGCCGGATTCTTCCTGATCACCGAGCGGCAGTACGGATTCGGTGATGTGGTGCGCATCGCGGTCACCGGGCAATCCGAGCCGGCCGAAGGTACCGTGGAGGACGTCACGCTGCGGATCACCACCTTGCGCAATCCGGACGGGGAGGTCATCACGGTGCCCAACGGGCAGATCGTGAAAGTGACCAATCTGTCGAAGGATTGGGCCCGCGCGGCGATCGATGTGCCGGTGCCCGCCACCGCCGATATCACCAAGGTCAACGAGATCCTGCACGAAGTGGGCGCCAAAGCATTTCAGGATCGCCGCCTGAAATCGCTACTGCTGGACGAACCTACGGTGATGGGTCTGGAAGATCTCACCGTCGACCAGATGAACATTCGGATGGTGGCCCGCACACTGCCGGGTAAACAATTCGACGTCGGACGCGAGCTGCGAGTGCGTGTCGCCGCGGCGCTGCGTCGGGAGGGTTTGAGTGAAACCGCGTAAATCGACCGCGATCCTGGTCAGTGTCTGGGTCGCGACGCTCGTGCTGTATCTGTTCGTGAAACCGGCCACGCCGGACCATTCCGGTTTCAACATCGCGAATACCGTTTCCGGTTCCGCGCTGACGACCGCGCCGGCCCGCTGACCTCTCTGTGACAAGTCGCATGCTCCGGAGTGGGCCGGGGTGTGCCATGACTTCGCTGGCTACACTGGCACCTCGTGATCACCCTGCGGAACGTCACCAAGTCATATAAAACCTCGACGAGACCCGCGCTGGACAATGTTTCGGTCGAGGTCGACAAGGGCGAGTTCGTCTTCATTATCGGACCGTCCGGGTCGGGTAAATCGACGTTCATGCAACTGTTGCTGAAAGAGGTCAAGCCGACCACCGGCGAAGTGCATGTCGCGGATTTCCGGGTCGACCGGTTGCCGGGACGGCGGGTGCCCAAGCTGCGCCAGCGCATCGGCTGCGTCTTCCAGGATTTCCGGTTGTTGCAGCAGAAGACGGTCGAACAAAACGTGGCGTTCGCGCTCGAGGTGATCGGCAAGAATCGCAAATTCATCAATCGGGCGGTGCCGGAGGCGCTGGACCTGGTGGGTTTGTCCGGTAAGGCGGATCGCCTGCCGACCGAGCTGTCCGGCGGTGAACAGCAGCGGGTCGCGATCGCCCGCGCGTTCGTGAACCGGCCGCTGGTACTGCTCGCCGACGAACCCACCGGCAACCTGGACCCCGACACCAGTCAGGACATCATGATGTTGCTGGAACGCATCAACCGCACGGGCACCACGGTGCTGATGGCCACCCACGACAATCACATCGTCGACGCCATGCGCCGGCGCGTGGTCGAACTCGATCGCGGCCGCCTGGTCCGCGACGAGGCCACCGGCGTGTACGGGGTGGGCCGGTAATGCGCGCGAGCTTCCTCTTCGGTGAGGTCTTCAACGGCCTACGCCGCAACGTCACCATGACCATCGCGATGATCCTCACCACCGCGGTCTCGCTCACCATGCTCGGCGGCGGCATGCTGGCCGTCCGGATGGCCGACAAGACCGAGCAGTACTTCCTGGACCGGCTCGAGGTGCGGCTGTACCTGACCGAGGACGTCTCGGCCAACGATCCGGACTGCTCGCAGGACCCGTGCAAGGCGCTGATGTCGGCGCTGAAGTCCGAGCCCGGCGTGGAATCGGTGCAGTTCCTCAATCGCGAGGAGGCGGTCCGGGAAGCGAAGGAGAAGACCTTCAAGGATCAGCCGGAGCTGGCCAAATACGTCAGCGAGTCACCCCTGCCGGCCTCGCTGCGCGTCAAGATGACCGATGCCTCGCAGTACCCGCGCATCTTCAAGGACTTCCAGGGCAAACCCGGCGTCGGGTTCGTGCGCAACGACAAGGACATCGTCGACCGGCTGGTGAGCCTGTTCGACGGCCTGCGCAACGCGGCCTTCGGCCTGGCTGTGCTGCAGGCCCTGGCCGCCCTGCTGCTGATCGCGAATATGGTGCAGATCGCGGCGTTCACGCGCCGTGAGGAGGTCGGCATCATGCGTCTGGTCGGTGCGACGCGCTGGTACACCCAGCTGCCGTTCCTGCTCGAGGCGGTGGTCGCCGCGCTGGCCGGGTCGGTGCTGGCGGTGATCGGACTGATGATCGCGCGGCCGCTGGTCATCGACCGCGCCCTCGGCGACCTGTTCGCGTCGAAGGTCTTCCCGCGCATCACCGGCGACGACATCGCGGTGGTGGCGCTGACCGTGGTGCCGGTCGGCATCGTGTTCGCCGCGCTGACGGCCTACGGCACGCTGCGCTACTACGTGCGCGAATAGGGTCGTTCCGGGTTCCAGCCGGAGCAGAGCAGGTCGATGGCATCGATGCGGTCGCCGGCGTCGGCGAAGAGGTGCTGTTCCGCGATTCGTGCGGGCGCGTCGGTGTCGATCGGTCGCATGCGGACCCGATACCGCAGATACAGTTTGTCGCCGACCCGCCCGGCCTCGCAGCCGAGCATCTCGAACGCGTCCGGCCCGGCGAACCAGTGCCGGAACCGGCCCACTGCGGCATCGGCGGTATCGGTCTCGAAGGGACCCGGCGGGATCAGGCCGCGCATCCGGACGTCCGGTGCGAGGCAGTGCGACAGCGCGGTGAAGTCGCGGGCGGTCAATGCGTCGAGGAATCGGTCGGCTACCGGCCGATCCGTGGGGGTGGGTGTGATCGTGGTCATATCTTTTTCTACGGCCGCGCGGGCGTCCGCACATCGGGCGAACAACCGATCTTGTGCGCGGCACACGCGGGCGCGCGCCGATCGGCGTTCAGTCGGCGCCCACCAGGCCGTGCCGCATGGCGAACATCGCCGCGGCGCCCCGGGTGGTGACGCCGATCTTCGTGTAGATGTGCTCGATATGGGTGCCCGCCGTGCGCGGTGTGATGGACAGTTCCGCCGCGATCTCCCTGTTCGACCGTCCCCGCACCAGCAGCTGTAATACCTCGATCTCCCGCGCGGTCAGGCCGGCGATCCGGCGTATTCGGCGCGGAGTCCGTTGCCCGGCGGCCGCCAGCACCGCGCGGACCGCTTCGGAGTCCAGCCGGCCTGCGGCGACCTCGTCTTTCAGGGTCGCGCAGCGCTGATCGAGGGCCACGGCCGCGCGGTACGGACGTTCCTCGCCCAGCGCCTGGAAGGTCTCGGCGGCGGCGATCAATCGCGCCGACGGGGGGATCGCCGCACCCGACACTCCGCGCGGATAGCCGGAGCCGTCCATCCGCTCATGGCACATACCCGCCACCGTGCCGAGCCGGCGCAGCCGCGCACACCGCGACAACACGCGCTCGGTGAGATAGGGGACCATCCGGACCCGTTCGAATTCCGCCGCCGACAGCGCGGTGGTCTTGTTCCAGATGCCGGTGGAGACACCGGTCACGCCGAGTCTCGACACCAGTGCCGCCCGCGTCACCTCCGCGGCCTCCCCGCTCGACATCCCGGATCGCAGCGCGGCGGCCCCGGCCAGGGCAGCGGTCGCGCGGGTGTGGCCCAGGAACCACGGCGACTTCAGGTCGGCGTAGTCGGCGAAGATCTCCAGGACCTCGGTCAGCTCATCGTCGGGCACCCAGCGGTCCAGCGCGGCGCAACCGTCGATGACGGCACTCCAGGCATCGACGGCATCGATGTCGTCGAATATCTCGGGCCGTCGCTCGCACAGCGCCACCAGCTCCGGATCGAATTCGGTACCGCTGCGCGAACGCAACATCTCGACCGCCGCGGCGGGGCCGCCGAACCGGCAGAAGACCTCGGCGTCGTCGGCGATCTGCACCACCCGCATCACGGGGACGATGCGCGCACCCGCGAGCCTGTTCGGCACCCCCTTGCCGTCCCATCGCTCGAACGCCTGCGGCAACGCGGCACACACCTCGTCCTGCAACCGCAGCCGCTCCGCGATATCGGCCGTCGTCTGACAGTGGGTGACGAAGGAGTGCATCGCATCCCGGAACCCGCCGGTCAGAAACCGGCCGGTCAACGCCATCCGTCGCATCGGTGACAACCCCGGCCCGATATGGCTCAGCAGAAACCCCATCATCGGCAGGCCGGCCTTGTCGATCCGATAGCTGTCCGCCCGGACCACCCGATCGTCGCCGAACCACTGCGCCATCTCGTGCGAATCCGCGACGCACCCCACCCAGGCGAGCAGCGACACATAGAACGCGGCGGCCTGCTCCGCACCGGAGAACCCGGCCGCCCGCGCCAGCCGCGTCGCGATCACCGTCTGCCGCAGCACATGCTCCTCCGGCTGACCCAGACCGAGATCCGTGGCCAGCGACAGCGACGCGACCAGCTCGGCCAGCCGCAACCCTACCGGCGGGGTGCCCATGGAGTAATTGTGCTGTATTTTCGGCCTCCGCTTCGCTGCGGCGGGGGTGCGCGGTCTCCGAGTGCGCTCCTATTCGGTTCCGGGGTGTCCGTCCTCAGGTTGGAACCGAGGTTGGGGGCATTTGCCCGCTGGGGCGGCGGGATCTTCGTGTACGGGGTGCGGCTGTGGATTGGGGGTTCGGATCGTCGGTGGGGGTCCGTAGGATGGCTGGCGTGAATTCCCCGGAGACGCTCGAGACGGCCGACGCTTCGTCGCGCACTGTGGAAACCGATGCGGCGCAACAGATTCTGCAGCGTGTGTTCGGGTACGACAGTTTCCGGGGATTACAGCGCGAGATCGTCGATCAGGTCGTCTCCGGGGGCGATGCACTCGTTCTGATGCCTACCGGCGGCGGCAAGTCGCTGTGCTATCAGATTCCGGCGCTGGTGCGGCCGGGGGTGGGCGTGGTCATCTCGCCGCTGATCGCGCTGATGCAGGATCAGGTCGACGCGCTGACCGCGCTCGGGGTGCGGGCCGGATTCCTCAACTCCACCCAATACCCGGACGAGCGGCGCACGGTCGAGGCGCAGTTCGTCGCCGGGGAACTGGATGTGTTGTATCTGGCGCCGGAGCGGTTGAAGCTCGAATCGACCGCGGAATTGCTCGATCGCGGCAAAGTATCCGTGTTCGCCATCGACGAGGCGCACTGTGTCTCACAGTGGGGCCACGACTTCCGGCCCGACTATCTGGCGCTGTCGGTACTGCACGAACGCTGGCCCGACGTGCCGCGGATCGCCTTGACCGCCACCGCCACCGAGGCCACACGCCGCGAGATCGCCGAGCGGCTCGACCTCACCGGGGCGAAGCATTTCGTCGCGGGTTTCGACCGGCCCAATATCCAGTACCGGATCGAACCGAAGAATCGCGCCGATCAGCAACTGCTGTCCTTCATCCGCACCGAACATCCGGGCGAGGCGGGCATCGTCTACTGCCTGTCTCGCAATTCGGTCGAGCGAACAGCGGAATTCCTGTGCCGCAACGGAATCGAGGCGGTGCCCTATCACGCCGGTCTGGACGCGCGCACCCGCGCCACCAACCAGGCCAGGTTCCTGCGCGAAGACGGACTGATCGTCGTCGCGACCATCGCCTTCGGGATGGGCATCGACAAACCCGATGTGCGGTTCGTCGCACATCTGGATCTGCCCAAGTCGGTGGAGGGCTACTACCAGGAGACCGGTCGCGCCGGCCGCGACGGCCTGCCGTCCACCGCCTGGATGGTCTACGGCCTCAATGATGTTGTGCAGCAACGCAAGATGATCGACTCCTCCGAAGGCGACGCGGCGCACCGGCGCCAGTTGCAGCTCCATCTGGATGCGATGCTCGCGCTGTGCGAGACCGTGCAGTGCCGCCGCACCCAGCTGCTCAACTACTTCGGCCAATCCGGTGACACCTGCGGTAACTGCGACACCTGCCTGAATCCGCCGGAATCCTGGGACGGCACGGTCGCCGCGCAGAAGGTGCTCTCGGCGGTGCTGCGGCTCAAACGCGAACGCGGGCAGAGCTTCGGCGCCGGACATATCGTCGACATTCTGCTCGGGAAGTCGAATCCGAAAGTGTTGCAGCACAAGCACAACGAGTTGAAGGTGTTCGGCGTCGGCGCCGATCTGCGCGATACCGAATGGCGCGGCGTGATCCGCCAGCTGCTCGCCCAGGGCCTGCTCGCGGTGCACGGCGAATACGGCGTGCTGACCCTCACCGAAGCCAGCGACGAGGTGCTGTTCAAGAACCGCACGGTCCTCATGCGCCGCGAGCCGGAACGCGTGAAGCCACCGCGCGCGGCCAAGGCGAAGGCGGCGTCCCGCCTCGCCGCGGCCGAGCTGGCGCCCGCGGCGGCCGACCTGTTCGAACAGCTTCGTGCCTGGCGTGCCTCGGTCGCCAAGGAGCAGGGCGTTCCCGCCTACGTCGTCTTCCACGACGCCACCCTGCGCGATATCGCCGGCCGTGCCCCCGCGACCCTGGCCGAACTCGGCGGCATCAGCGGAATCGGTGAGAACAAGCTCGCGAAGTACGGCGAGGGCGTCCTCGAAGTGGTCGCGGGATTCGATGCGGGTAGCTCGGGCGATGCGGCGGAGGCGCCGGCCTCACGTCTGAACCGAGCCGAGCGACCGGCCGGCCGGCGCGGCTCCTCCCGCGCAGCCGCATCGGGTGCCCGCTCGCGCCCGGAACCGTCTCGCGGCCCCGTCACACGCTCGAGGTTCGAGGCCGCGGAACCGGTAGCCCCGAACGATTCGGTGAACTGGGACATCCCCGACGCCGATTTCGAGCCCCCGCCGGACGACTTCTACTGAACCGCTCGGTGCGCCGGCCTGCCCGCTCACCAGCGCGGACGAAGGTTGCGATCGCCGTGCGCCCCGGTGTCGACCGCCACGCCGCCTCGGGGGTGACGCCCGTTCCACGTTTATCCCTCCGCGCGGCGCGGGTAACCGTCTCGCCGTGACACATGGGCAGGACGGAGTGATCGAGACCAACGGGTCGCCGAAGTACCACGACCCGGCTTCAGACGCCGATTGGGCCGTCTCGGCCACGCCGGATCCTTCCCGGCTCGGGGTGCGGCCCCTGGGCCGGATCGGAATGACCCGGCAGTTGCGACGAGCCCGCACCGGCATGCGGCCCTCGACGCTGGCCCTGATCACTGTCTGGATTGCCGTCTTGGCGCTGTATCTGGCGGTGCGACCGGGCGGATAGCGGTAGCGTGCCGCTATGTCCCACGACCATCACGACGACCGCTCCGATCAGTCGTCGGATTCCGGCCCCGGCGGCGATCCGCCGGATGCCGCGAAACCCGGACCTCGCCGCACCCGAGCGGATTCGGTCGAGGCCGGGTGGCTGCGCCCGCACGCGAACCCGCTCGGTCGCCCGCGGCTGACGACCGTGGTGCTGCTACTCGCGTGGATCGCCTTGCTGATTCTGTATCTGCAGGTCCGCCCCGGCGGCTGACCGCGCGTCAGCGGTCGGCGCTCACCCGCTCCCACATCATCGCGTTCTGCCAGCCGTAGCGCTGAAAGGCCCAGTCCTGCACGGTCTTTGCGACGAGCTCGAAGGCGGGGGAGTGCGGGGTTCCCCAGCGCGCGGTGTCGCGCACGCTGGCGCGGAACTGCATGCCCGGCCCGCCCCCGCCGTATTCGACGATATAGCCGCGACCGTCGTCGGGATCGATGCGCCGATCCATCTCGACGCGCAGATAGTGTTGGGCCGCAGGCGAACCCGGGCGTTCGACGACGAGTTGGGGTTCTCGGTAATCCAACTCGGCCAGGAGGTCGTGTAGTTGCGCATCGGTCGGGTCGTCGAGTACACGATCCGAGGCGGTGCTCACTCTGAATCTGGGTACCGTTGTCACGCAACCATTTTGCGCGCTCGCTCGGTGATGGGCACACAAATTCGGTTCCCGGCGGTGGGGATGTCCGCATTCGTCCGCTGCCGCCGCCTTCCGGTGCGGTGGTTTCTCCCGCGACACCGGCTCCCGTGCGGCGCGGGCGGGTTGCCGGAGACCGGCCGACCGTGAGACGGATCACGGCATGTTCCGCGCCGGAATTTCGTTTTCCTTCTGTTCGGCGGCCGTGTAAACCGGACAGGTCCGTACGCTCAGCGGGCGTCGAGGCACAATGACAGCGTGGAGCGCCGCCGAGCTGCGCGGAGTCGAGGGAAAGGTGTTCATGAAGGAGAAGGGGCGCAAGGTCATCGCCACCAACCGCAAGGCGCGGCACAACTACACGATCCTCGACACCTACGAGGCGGGGATCGCGCTGGTCGGTACCGAGGTGAAAAGCCTGCGGGAGGGTAAGGCGTCGCTGGTGGACGCCTACGCCACCATCGACGACGGTGAGGTGTGGCTGCGTGGCCTGCACATTCCCGAATACGGGCACGGCACCTGGACCAACCACGCCCCGCGCCGCACCCGGAAACTGCTGCTGCACCGTCGCGAGATCGACAAGCTCACCGGCAAGACCAAGGAGAGCTCGCAGACGCTCGTGCCGCTGTCGATGTACTTCACCGACGGCAAGGTGAAGGTCGAACTGGCGCTGGCCAAGGGTAAGCAGGACTACGACAAGCGCCACGACCTGGCCCGCCGCACCGCGGAGCGCGAGGTGACGCGCGAACTCGGCCGGCGCGTGAAGGGCATGCGCTGACCGGCGGGAATGTATGAAGGCGAAGTGATGTTAATATGAACAGCCCGGCCCACCAGCCGGGTGTTCAACTGAGTTGACTACGGGGCTGATCGGTTTCGACTGCGTACGTCGATTCAGGGGAAGCGTGTCGGTGCAGGCAGGAGACCACCGTAAGCGTCGCTGTAACCCAATAAGCGCCGATTCTCATCAGCGCGACTACGCTCTCGCTGCCTAAGCAGTAGAGCGTGTCTGTCAGTCCGGGTTTGCTCTCGGCCCGGGTACTGGCATCAGCTAGAGAGCTCTACCGTGCGGCTCGGTCGCGGAGTCGTACGGGACATCGAACAGCGACTGGGATCGTCATCTCGGCTTGTTCGCGTGACCGAGAGATCCGAGTAGAGGCTCAGCGAACTGCACACGGAGAAGCCCTGAAGAAGCGGCGGAGGACCCGGGTTCAATTCCCGGCAGCTCCACGACAGGCCCCTCACCTGAGCCCCAGGTGAGGGGCCTTTTTCATTCACGAGGGTAGAACTGAGGTCGTGACGCGGTATGCATACGACGCGGGGGCCGGCGCACTTGTCGCGACTTGGGGAACCGGTGGGGGAGACGTGGCCGAGACCATCGCGCCCCTGTCACGGACGGTCGAACCCGAGGTCGCGCTCGCGCTGGCGGCGGCGTTGACGAAACTGTCGGAGTATCAGTGGCGGACCTACACGCATCCGGCGTCGGCGGCGGGGGATCCGGAGGTGCCGAACAGTGTGGCGTGGCATCGGGCCGAGGAGCGCAATCGGTTCCGTGAGGTGGAGGCGGCTGTCCGGGAACCGAATCTGCCGGACGAGGACGGGATGATGGCGGTGTCCTACAGCGTGGTCGAGGAGGCGGCGCATCGGATCGGGCGGGTGGCGCATCTGATCGGTGATGCGACACTGGTGGACGCGCTGGTCGCCGAGGTGCGGACCGAACAGGCGGCGATCGAGGCCGCGGAACTGGGCGATCTGTCCGGACGAGCCCGGCAGGCGGTGGAGTTGTCGCGGGCGGACATCTCGCCGGTGCAGGTGCACGCGGCCGATGCGCTGCTGTACGCCGACCCGCTCGCCTCTCTCGACCGGTTCACCGATATCGACCCGGCCGCCGCCGCGGTGGCCGCCGCGCGCTGGCTGTACCTCGCCGCTCAGGTCGCGGCCGAGGCCGCCGAGGTGCATCCGGTGCACGTGGTCGCGGAGGCCGACAATCTCGAGGCGCTGCAGGTGGAGACGCCGACTCTGGTGCTGGAGCGGTTGTGTGCGGGCGAGAGCCCGACCGCCGTGGTGGTCGACCTGATCGCCGACGCGCTCGCGGCTGCCGAGGGCCGGGTGCGCAACCCGGTCCGGATCGTCGAGGCCGCCGAGGCGATCGAAAGGCGCTTGCGCGGAGAGGAACTCGACGAGGAGGGCCTGACCGCGCTCACCGACGAATTCCGGATCTCCTGCCTCGATCCGGCCCGTCCGGCCGTCGATCTGCTGGAGGATTTGCTGGACGCCATCCGCGGCTGCCGGCTGCTGTACTGCGAGGAATACGAGTCGGGGTTCGAGGACGCGGTGCGGGCCGAGGCCGACGATCAGCGCCCGCCGGTGCTGTAGTCCGGTCGGGCATCGCCACAGCGGCCCCTCACCGTGCATCGCAGGTGAGGGGCATTCCGATGCGGACGAGGGTGGCGGCGTCAGCCGAGAAGCCCCAGTTGCTGCAGGTGGGTTACGTCGTCACGAACGCCCCAGTGCTCGACGACGCGCCCGTGCTGGTCGAACCTCATCCAATGCATCTGGCGGAACCGGAATGTTCGGCCGGTTGGGGCATTGCCCATGAACTCGCCGACATGGGTTCCGCTGTACCAATTGCGTCCGACGACCACGTCGCCCGCCGCGGTGAAATCCTCGAATTCGGTTCGGCCATCGGGAAATGCGGACCGCAGCATCGACACCAATGCCTTGACGGGCGCGGTGCCGTGGCGGTGAGCCTCGGGGGCGGTGTGGTTGATCATGTTCGGATCGAAGAGCTCGTCGATCAACTCGAGTCGTCCCTCGTCGAAGATTTCGCCGTAGATGCGTCGCATCGCGGCGATGTTGCGTTGCTCGATGGTGCCGACCATTGCCGTGTCTTCTGTTGCCATGTCTCGATCGTCCGATCCGAACGAGTGGCACGGCCATCCCTACTTCCTGGGATTCTGCGATGCCCCGGGGGGCGCTACCGTTCCTCCGTGAGTGAAACACGGCTGGCGCGGGAAGTGGTGCGCCTGAGCCACCAGGGACTCGGGCTCGACGAGCTTCGCTACGCGCTCGATGCGGCAGTGGGCCGCGTGGTCTCGTGGGATATGGCGGCCTGGTCGACGACAGACCCCGCCACGCTGTTGTTCACCAGCTGCGTGGTCAGCGGACGGGAGGAGGACCCGCGGACCGAGGCGGCCCTCTTCGACAGCGAGTTCCGTATTCCGGACATCAATACGTTCGGGGCGCTGGCGGCCGCGTCTCCACCGGTCGCGACGCTGTACGCGGCGACGGGCGGTGAACTGCAGCGCTCGCCGCGATGGCGCACGGTGCTCGCGCCGCTCGGCGTGATCGACGAGATCCGGGCGGCGTTTCTCGACGGTGGGAGCTGCTGGGGAACGCTGGTCGGATACCGGACCCACGGAAATCCGTTCGGACCCGACGATGTTCGGGCGATCGCGCAGGTTGCGCCACTGATAGCAGACGGCTTGCGCCGCGCGATGCTGCACACCGCGGTGGACCGTGCGATCGACGAGGTGGCCGGCCCCGGTATCGCGATCGTCGATCCCGAGGGCACACTCGGCGACGTCACCCCGGCGGCCCAGCGCTGGCTTGCGGAAATCGCCGAACCCGGGGCGGTTCCCAGCGTTTTCCGCTCCATCGCCGCGGCCGCTCGATCGGCGGCCGCCGGATTGTGCGAGCGCCCCGCGCACGCGCGGTTACCCCGACGCGGCGGCGGGTGGATCCTCGTGCACGGATCGGTACTCGCCGGTTCGGGCCAGATCGCGGTGATCGTGGAGAGCGCTGCGGAAAACCACCTCTCGGACGTCCTGGTGCGCGCCTACGGCCTGACGTCGAGGGAGCGCGAAATCACGGAACTGGTGCTGAGGGGCGCGTCGACGGACGCGATAGCCCGGCAACTGTTCATCTCGGCGTACACCGTCCAGGACCACGTCAAGTCGATCCTCGCGAAGTCGAACATCCGCAGTCGGCGAGACCTCGTCGCGACGTTCTACGGACGCCACTACGCGCCGCTGACTACGGCCGGCGCGATTCCGAGCCCGTACGGGTGGTACTTGCCGACGGAGCCGGGTACGGAATCGGAGGCTCGTTCCGCTCAGGCGCCGGGCTCGCCGTAGGCCGCCGCGATCTCCTTCGATCCACTCCACCGGCTGTAGGTGGGCGATTGTGGCCATCCCTCGGGGGAGTCCTGCCATTCCTCCTGCCGGCCGTAGGGCAGCAGGTCGATCAGGGCGAAGGTGTAGCCGAGCTGTTCGGTGCCGCGGCCGTCGGTGTGCCAGGTGCGGTAGACGGTGTCGCCGTCGCGCAGGAAGACGTTGACCGCGAAGCCGCCGCCGGGAGGTGCGCCGACATCCGCGCCGAAGGAGCTGTTCGCGGTGGAGTACCAGCTCATTGTGTTGCCGACGCGCCGCTTGTAGGCCAGCGCCTCGTCGATCGGCCCCTGGGTCACGATGACGAAGCGGGCGTCCCAGTTGTCCAGGAACTCCAATCGGGTGAATTGCGAGGTGAATCCGGTGCAACCGGGGCATTGCCAGGTTTCGCCGGGAAACCACATGTGGTTGTAGACGATCAGCTGCGACTTGCCGTCGAAGACGTCCGCCAGCCGGACCGGTCCGTTCTCGCCCTCGAGGGTGTAGTCGGGCATCCGCACCATCGGCAGGCGGCGGCGCGCCGCGGCGATCGCGTCCAATTCCCGAGTCGCGGCCTTCTCCCGCATTCGCAGCGCGTCGAGTTCACGCTGCCAGGTCTCGGCGTCGACGACGGGTGGCAGTGCTGTGGTGCTCATGGGTCCTCCCTGACCGTTCTCCCGGATTGCGAGCTGTAGATACAGACGCGATACGGCTCCGGAACTCATCGGTCGCGGCCCGTCGATTCACGAGCGGGTGCGGCGGAAGGTGGTGCGGTAGTCCCCGGGGCGCTGACCGGTGTGTTCGGCGAACAGGGCGGCGAAGGTGCCCGCATCCCGGTAGCCGACGGCGCCGCAGATATCGGTGATCGTGCGGTCGGTGGTTTCCAGCAGGTGCCGGGCGCGGCGCACGCGGGCGGACTGCAGATAATCGAGCGGGCTGCGCCCGGTCTCGTCGGCGAAGCGCCGCAGCAGGGTGCGGGTGCTGACGTGGAAGGCGCACGCCAGTGCGGTGAGGTCGTAGCGTGCGGTGAGATTGCGGTCGAGGTGACGCATCACCTTGCGGGAGAACGTATTTCCGGGCTGTGGCAGCAGCCGCGCGTCGACATACGGGGTCTGGGACGAGCGGGCGTCGTCGACGAGGGCGATCCGCGCGGTGGTCCGCGCGACCCGCGCGCCGCTGTGACGTGCGATGAGGTCCAGTGCGAAGTCGTACATGGCGCTGAAGGCGGCCGTCGTCGTCACACCGCGGTCGGTGACGACGAGTCGATCGGGCCGGATATCGGCCTCGGGGCACTGCTGCGCGAGTTCGTCGGCGAACAGCCAGGCCGTGGTCGCCTTCCGGCCCGCGAGCAGCCCGGCCCGGGCGAGCAGGAACGCACCCACACAGATCGATACGACGGCTCCGCCCGCGGCGGCATGGGCGCGGATCGCCGCGATCTCGGCGGTGAGCGGTGGCAGCCGGGCATCCGGAGCCAGACCCGGAACGAGTTCGAAGCCCGGCACCACGAGGATATCGACCTCGCGCAACGGCGAAACCGACAGTGCCACACCGCCCGACGCCACCACCCGGCGCCGCGGCGAGATCACGGTCACCTCGTAACCGGCGCGATCCGGACCGGCGACATGCGCCGCCATCGTCAGCAGATCGGGAATCCCGAACACCTCGGAGGCGAAGCAGCCCGGATACGCCAGCACACCCACTCGATACGCGCTCACCACCCGCCTCCTAGTCCGATGGCGAGATTACCCCCGAACATGGCGATCCCGCCGATCGCTTTCCCGCCGATTCCGGCCGAGGCTGACCACATGGATACCGACGACAACCCGATCGCCGCTTTCGCACCCCGCCTGGTTGACGTGGACGGGGTGAGCAAGACCGTCTACACGGCCGGATCCGGCCCGGCCGTGGTGGTGATGCCGGAGATGCCGGGCATCAGCCCCGACGTCCTCCGGCTCGCGCGCTGGATCCGCGACGCGGGGTTCACCGTCTACCTCCCCTCGCTGTTCGGCGTCGACGGCGCCTATCCCACGGTCGAGGAGGGCGCCGAAGTAGTCCGCCGCGCGTGTGTGAGTGCCGAATTCCGCGCGTTCGCGGGCGGCGGCACGAGTCCCGTCACCCGATGGCTGCGCGGGCTCGCGCGGCTGGCCCACGACGAATGCGGCGGTCCGGGAGTCGGCGCGCTCGGCCTGTGTTTCACCGGCAATTTCGCGCTCACCATGACGCTCGAACCGTCCGTCGTCGCCCCGGTGGTGAATCATCCTTCGCTGCCGTTGGACGATCCCGCCGGCATCGAGGTGAGCGACGAGGACGCGGCCGCGATCCGCGAGCGCATCCAGCGCGACGGTCTGACGGTCCTGGCCTACCGTTTCGACAACGACCGCTGGTGCACCGGCCGTCGCTTCGCCGCCTACCGGGCGCTGCTCGGCGACGCCTTCGACGGCCGCGTGCTGCCGGGCGAATCCGCCAACCCCGCCCCGCCGCCGTTCTTCCGCGACGTGGTCCAGACCCCGCACAGCATCGTCACCGCGCATTTCGTCGACGAGCAGGGCCACCCCACCCGCACGGCCCGCGACGAAATTCTCGAGTTCCTCAGCGCACGCCTGCATACCTCGGCGGAGTAGCGCCGCGATGGCGGGCGTACGTTCCGGCCGCCCTGCCCGGTAGCCGACCGCCCGCCGGCATCGGCGCGTTCCGGCGAGGCCTGCCGATGTGGGCGTAGTTGAGTACAGTCCCGGGTACTCGAAAGGCGACGGGGAGCGCAGACGCGGGGGAGGGGCGACGCATGCCGGATGTACGAGGCGACGTTCGCAGGATCCAGAATCTGCTGCGCCGGGTGACCGTGCCCGACGAGCGACCGCGGGTGCTGCCGGTGCTGTTCCGCTACCGCAAGACCAGGCGAACGCCGCCGCCGATCGTCTGCCTGATCAGCAGCGCCGCACCGCTTTCCGCGGATGGCCTGCTGCGTCGCTGCGGCGACTGGCTCGCCTCCCCGGGCAGCCGCCGCGCCGTTCCGCGTGCGGTGGTGCAGATTCCGAAACTCGAGCCGTCCACGCCGGATCGCCCACCGGACGGCCCCGACGAGCTGGATCCGCGTTTCCTGGCCCTGCTGCAGGAGCTCTACAAGTGCTTCTCCAGTGACGATACGGCCATGGGGCCCATACCCTTTCCGCGCTACCGCACCGCCGATTGGCTGATGCGGCAACGGCTCGAGGGTGCCGCGACCGAGGCGTCGGCGCAATTGCGCGAGCGGTTGCCGGAACTGCTGCGCCGTGGTCCGGCCGCCGAGCATTCGACCACGGCACTCGGCGCGATCGGAGGAACCGTATCCCGGGTGCTGACAGTGGTGCTGTCGATGTGGCCGATCGTGCGGTTGTGGCTGTTCGTGAGTTCGCATGTGCCGGGGTTGTCGCCGGTGAGCTATTGGTTCATGCATCAGCGCTATCTGACGCCACGGCTGTCGAACAGTTTCGTCGGATTCGGGGTGCGTCTCGCCGAGCCGATGCGCCGGCGGGAGAACAACGAGCAGATCGCGAAGTTGCTGGTCAACGCCTTTCTGGAGGATCTGCGTGTCGCTTATCGCCGGAGGCTGTGGCGTCCGTCGGGCTGGCGTCGCACCGCATATCCGGTGGCGCTGCTCGATGGCGTCGAACCGGGGGACAGCGCTGCCGGCCTGATGCGCTACGTCAACGAGATCCGCAACGAGACCGGGCTTTTCGATCCGCTCGCGCTGATCTCGCGCATCGAGGATCCCGCCGAGCAGCCGCACCTGCACTTCGAATCCCTGGACTCTCGCGATGATCCGCTGAGCTCCTGGCAGGCCGATATCGACGGGCGCCGTCGCCGCCGCCGTACGGACAGCTGGTATCTCAGCCTGCCCCTACCGGATTCGTTGTCCGGCACGCTCGAACCGTTCGAGCACGCCGAGCTGGCGCAGCCGCCGGCGCCGCCGTGGGCGGCGCGACGGTCGGTGGTCACCGTGATCGCCCTGCTTCCCGTTGCCGCCCTGGTAGCCGCGACGGTCACGGCCGTCCAGCCTCGCATCGCCGTCGGATGCACCGCGTGGCCGTGGCACGCGGGTGTCGATGTCGTGGTTCGCGGAACCGAATGCATCGGCCTGAGTGCCGGTGCCGCACAGGTTTTCGCCGACGACGAGGAACTCGCCGAGATGGAGCGCGAGGTGTTCCGCGAGAACACCGTGGCCGCGCGGTTGCGCCACGACAATCCCCGTCGCCCGCTCGTCACCCTGATCTACTTCGCCGGGATGACCTACACCGACCGCAACGTGCGCTACCCCCACGCACAGGCCGAGGAACTGGCGGGCCTGGCGGTTCAGCAGCGGCGGGCGAACAAGCAGAACGGCGAATCCGAACCGCTGCTGCGCATCGTGATCGCGAACGGCGGATCGACCATGCGATACGCGACCTGGGTGGTCGAGCACCAGATCAGCCGGCTGGTGCGGTCGGATCCGACCGTGGTCGGCGTGATCGGACTCGACCGGAGCACGGCCGAAACCCGCAGAGCCATCGCGCGTTTGGGGGAGCTGGGGGTTCCCACGATGGCGACCACCCTGTCGGCCGACGGGCTCGACGCCGTGTCGCCCACCTACTTCCAACCCGTTCCCGACAACCACGCTCAGGCCGAGCTCGTCGCGGAGTACGCCGCGGGCGCGAGGAATGCGGACGGCACCCGCCGCTACGACAAGGTGACTGTCTACGCACCGACGGATCGCGACGACATCTACGTGCGGACTCTGGCCGACGACCTGAAAGTGGTACTGGCGCAGCGACATATGCTCGGCGACGTCTACACGTGGTCCGAACAGCAGCAGATCTACGGTCTGCCGCTGCCGTGCGCGCCGGCGGACCCCGACGTGGCGCGGACGCTGTTGTTCTTCGCCGGCCGCAATCCGGATTTCGGGCCGTTCGTCAACGTGGCCGCTCAGCACTGCGGTGACGCCCCTCCGCCGATCCTGGCCAACGACACCGCGACCCGCGCGGTGTCGGACAAGCTGGTGCAGAATGCCGCGCCGATCGGATTTCCGGTCCGCTACGTCGCCAAGGGTGTACCGGCGCTGCTGGCGGGCAGCAATTGCGTGCGCGACGGCGCGCCGAACCGCATGGAGCACGCGGGTCTGAGCCTGCGCAGCCTGTGCGCGGAGCTGACGCAGTTGCGGCGCGACCTGCCGCATTTTCACGAGAGCTGGCCCGGCGACCGCACCGGAATCACCTTCGACGTCGCCGAACTGTTCCTCCGGGCCGTGCAACGTAATCGGTCCCGGCCGGAGCGGTCGGCGGCGGACGGCACGATCGACCGCGCGGCCATCGGCCTGGAACTGCGGCGTCCCGATCTCGACGCCGACACGATCACCGGCAAGCTGCGTTTCGACGGCCCGGGCGGAATCGCGACCGGCGCTTCGATCGGCGTGCTCGTCACCTCGGATCTGAACGATCCCGACCTGCCGCCGAAATGCCTGGTGATGTATCCGATCGCACCCGAGCGCGGCGCGCCCACCGGCTGTCCCGCCGGCACCGAGAGCGACGGTGAGAAGTGGGAGCAACCCACGGGCTGAGGCACCGCGCAGGTCAGGGCGAGCAGGGCGGCGCCGGGCCGGTGCGGTAATAAGGATCCATGGAGGCCTTCTATCGACCCGATCCCTCGGATCCCGCGCTGTTCCACTCCACCGAGCTGACCCGGGGTCCGTGGTCGCCGGACGCGCAGCATGCGGGGCCGCCGTCGGCGCTGCTCGGGCATGTGATCGAGCGCTGTGAGCCGCGGCCCGGTTTCCGGGTCGGGCGGGTGGCGGTCGAGATTCTCGGGCCGGTCCCGATCGCACCGCTGCGGGCCGAGGCGCGGGTGGTGCGGCCGGGGCGCAGCGTGGAGTTGATCGAGGCCACCGTCGCCACCGACCGTGGACCGGTGTTGAAGGCGAACGCGTGGCGGCTGCGGGTGGCCGATCCAGAGGTCGAGGTGCCGCCGGATGCGGTGGCGGCCGGCGCGTATCCCGGGCCGGACACCGTGGCACAGAGTGGGGAGTTCCCCAGCAATCAGCCTGTCGGATTCCACACCGGAATCGACTACCGCTTCGTCGCCGGCTCCTTCCAGCAGCCGGGTCCGGCGGTGTGCTGGATCAAGCTGCGCTATCCGATCGTCGCCGGAACCACTCCCAGTCCCCTGGAGCGGACCCTCGCGGCGGCCGATTCCGGTAACGGCGTGAGCGCGGTATTGGATTGGGAGCGTTACCTTTTCATCAATACCGACCTGACCGTCACACTGCATCGGGAACCGGTGGGGGAGTGGGTCTGCCTGGATGCGGTGACCTATCCGGAACGCAGTGGGATCGGGATGGCCGAATCCCGGCTCTACGACGAGAAGGGTCCGGTCGGCCGCAGCACCCAGACTCTGCTGATCGGCGACCGGTAGACGGGCGCCGGATTCTTCCCGCCACGGGCGACCCCGAATCCCCCGGCTACCGTGGCGACGTGGACGAGTGTGGCGCTCGCAGGGCCGGAACCTGTTGATGTCGAGGGTGTTTCGTTGGACAGCGGCCGTGCTGGCGGTGGCGGCCGTGCTCGTCACCTCCGGTGCGGCGGTTCCGTCGCCCGTCACGGGCATGGACCGCTTCTACCGCCAGCAGGCCAACTGGAAGCCGTGTGGTCTCGACACCTTGGACGCGGTCGGCGGTTCCTGCGCGGCTGTGCGGGTCCCACTGGACTACGCCGACCCCGACGGCCGCACCCTGAACATCGCTATATCCCGGGTGCCGGCGACCGATCCGGACCGCAGGCGTGGCGTCCTGCTGGCCGATCCCGGCGGGCCCGGGGCCTCGGGGCTGGACACGATCGATCTGCTGGGAGACGTTCTGGCGCCGGAGGTTCGGGCGCACTACGACCTGATCGGCATGGACCCACGCGGTGTCGGGCGGTCCGATGGCGGCCGGAGTTGCGGCTGGCCGATCGGTGAGATGATCCGCTCCGCCGGGGTCGGGCTGGACGGATTCCTGGCCGACACCGCCCGCGCCGCGCGTCTGGCGATGGCTTGTCTGGCAGGCGATTCCGCCGCGCTGCGGCAGGTGACGACCCGCAACACGGCTCGCGATATGGAGGTGATCCGGCGCGTCCTCGGGGAACCGGCGGTGAGCTATTACGGCGTCTCCTACGGCACCTATCTGGGTGCCGTGTTCGCGCAGATGTTTCCGCGGTCGGTCGATCGCATGGTGCTCGACAGTGCGATCGATCCGGACCGGTACTGGACCGGGATGGTGCGTGACTGGGGCGCCGCCGACGAGGCGGCACTCGACGACTGGGCCGACTGGGCCGCCCGGCACGACCCGGACTATCACTTCGGCACGACGGCCGCGCAGGTCCGCGCCACCGTCGAACAGCTGGTGAACGACCTCGCTCGCCGGCCGGTCACGGTGAACGGCTTCGCCGTCGACGATCATTGGCTGCCGTTCCTCCTGCACAACCTGCTGGGCAACTTCCGGCTGAACGGGAAGGCCGCCGACACCGTCGCCGAGTTGCGGGCCGCGGTGAGCGGGACGCCCGTCGCCGACCACACACCCTGGCTGGCGGATACGCTGGATACCCTTCGGCACTACGAGGATTCGGCACTGGCGTTCGTCGCCTGCGGTGACGATGCCGCGCCCGGCGATCCGGCGCGATACTGGTCGGAGATCGAGGAACGTCGCGCCACACAGCCGATATTCGGCGCACTGGCGGCGAACATTCAACCCTGCGCCTTCTGGCCCCCGCCCGTGGAAAGTGCTACCACAGTGCGGAATTCGGTTCCGGCATTGATCGTGCAGGCGACCGGTGACCCGCGCACGCCGTACGATCATGCCCTCGCCCTGCATCGTGATCTGAGCTCGTCCCGCCTCGTCACACTGGCGAACGTACGGATCCACATGACATTTCGTCCCGGCCTCAGCCGCTGCGTCGGCGCGGCCATCAACGGGTACTTCGCCGACGGGGTATTGCCGGCGGCCGATGTGGTGTGCACGCCCGACACCGAAGCAGAGCCGTAACGCGCTGTCCTGAGGGCCGTTTCGCCCGAGTGGTCGCCCGGACGCGGAAAGGCCCGGCTTCCGAAGAAGCCGGGCCTGTCGCTACGCGAAATCAGCGCGGCGCCATGCGGATCGCGCCGTCGAGCCGGATGGTCTCACCGTTGAGCATCGGGTTCTCCACGATGTGGCGGGCCAGGGCCGCGTATTCGGTGGGGTCGCCGAGGCGGGCGGGGTGGGGCACCTGCGCGCCGAGGGCCTTGATGGCCTCCTCGGGCAGGGTGGCGAACAGCGGGGTGTGGAACAGGCCCGGCGCGATGGTGTTCACGCGGATGTTCACACTCGCCAGGTCGCGGGCGATCGGCAGGGTCATGCCCACGATGCCGCCCTTGGAGGCGGAATAGGCGGCCTGACCGATCTGGCCGTCAAAGGCCGCGACCGAGGCGGTGTTGATGATGACACCGCGCTCCTCGCCCTCGAGTTCGGCGGCGGCGATGCGCTCGGCGGCCAGCCGGATCACGTTGAACGTGCCGATCAGGTTGACGTTGATGATCTTGGTGAAGTCGGCCAGCGGGAACGCGCCCTTCTTGCTGACCGTCTTGATCGCATTGCCGATACCGGCGCAGTTCACCGCGATCCGCAGGGTGCCCAGCTGCGCGGCGGCATCCAGCGCGGCGCTCACCTGCTCCTCGTTGGTGACGTCGGTCGCGGCGAAGACCACACCGTCGCCCAGCTCCTTGGCGATCGCCTCACCGTTGGACGACGGCAGGTCGATGATCACCACCTTGGCGCCCTGGCCGTGTAGTTCCTTCACCGTGGCCAGGCCCAGACCCGACGCGCCACCGGTGACCACGGCGACCGCATTCTCGAGCTTCATACGAGGTCCTTTCTGATCGGTATCGGCGTCAGACTAGTCGCCGCACCACCGACAAGTAAATAGCGGTTCGCCTCCGCGCTCGCTGGTGAGCTGGAGGTGATCCGCAGTTCGTTCTCTGGTTATACCAGCTCACGGCAATCTCTCCGGGTTGTTCCGGTCGGTCGCGCAACCTGGATGTTCTGCCGAGTTCGCTATCTATCGCTGGCCGGGCAAATACTAGAACATGTTACAGTTTCGGTGGAAGCGGCGGCAACCGCCGTGGTCGGGGCCAGGGTCTCCCGCAGTGCGGAGATCGCTGCGGTGACGGCCGCGCCGCCGGTGGTCCACGCGGTTCCGGCGGGCTGGGTGGTGAGTACGACGACCACGAATCGGCCGGGCTGGGCGGGATCGGCGGACACCAGACCGGTCGTATTCAGCGTCGTGGAGTCGTCCAGCGTCATCCAGCCCTGTTTGATCGCCCAGTCCGTCCCGGTGAGGGCGTCGGGGATGCCGAAGTACTGATCGGTTCCGTCGGCGGCGGTGTCGACCACGTCGATACCCACCCGACTGCCGGGTTCGGCGGTGAGGATCGCATTCCGCATCTGCTGCGCGGGCGTGTTCGGCGAAATCGGCTGGGCCGCAGTGGTTGTCGCACCCGCCGCCGCCGGTGCAACGGCGCCGACGGTGGCCGCCACCGGGCCGACGGTGGCGGAACCGGGATGTGCCGAGGCGGTTCCGGTCGACATGCGAACCACCGCGATCCCCGAAATCGCGGATACGACAGCGAATGCCGCGACAGCCGGTGCGCACCGGCGCGGACGACCGGACAGAATGCTCATATCTTCCAGAAACCGCGCGCAGCTGTGTGCAGCTCGAGGGCCGGTTGGTAGAACGCTGTCGGTTCACCGTGCGGTCGCTTTCGGGCGTGTTGGTGGACTCGGGCCCGTTCCCTGCGCCACGATCGTCGGGTGACCAAGAGCTCCTACCACCACGGAGATCTGCGGGCCACGCTGCTGACGGCGGCGGCCGAGCAGATCGCTGCCGACGGTGTCGACGCGGTGTCGCTGCGAGCGCTGGCGCAGCGCGCCGGCGTCTCCCATGCCGCGCCCGCTCACCATTTCGGCAATCGGCAGGGCCTGCTCACCGCACTCGCGATCCGCGGATTCGAGCTGCTGGCCGAGGAATTGCGCGGCTCTCGTGACGATTTCCGGGAGATGGCGGTCGCCTACATCCGCTTCGCGCGGCGCCACCCCGGACATTTCGACGTCATGTTCCGCCACGACCTGCTGCGCGTCGACGATCCTGAGCTGATCGCGGCCCGCACCGTATCCGGCGAGGAATTGCGTTTCGGGGTGGCCCAATTGGGTGTCGCGGAATCCGCGCGACCGGCGACCGAGCTGGCCGCCTGGTCGCTCGTGCACGGCTTCGCGTCGCTGTGGCGCGAGGGCGCGCTCACCGACTCCGATCTCGGCGGCGCCGATCCCGAACAGCTGGCCCGGCAGATGGTCGCCACCGTCGACTTCGTCGGTGCGAAAAAGTAACGACTACAGGGTGTTTCGGCTCAGCGCTCGTGGACCATCTCGGCGACCCGTCGCTGAGCTTCGGTCGCGTCGGTGTCCACGATGGCATCGGTGGTGGCGGTTTCGCTCCGGCCCGCGAGCAGATCGCGGATTTCGATCAGCAATTCGGTTTGGGTCGGGACGGCCTTCTTCTTGCGGCTGAACCGTTTCTGCAAGGTGTTCATCGGAAGAATGAGCACGAAATACAACACCGTCGCCACCATGAGGAAATTGATTCCCGCACTGATGATCGGGCCGACGGCGATGAATGTGGCCGGTTTTCCGGCGACCAGTTGCACGCCCAATCCGAGCTGCCCGTTGGTTCCCACGACCGCCAGCAGCGGCTCGACGATTCCCTTCGTCACCGAGGTGACGATCGCGGTGAAGGCCGTACCCATCACCACCGCGGTCGCCAATTCGATGACGTTGCCGCGCATCAGGAAGTCTTTGAACCCTTTGAGCATCTCAGCCTCACGATCGATCCGAACACATCAACGCTGTCTCGGACCGGCAGTCTAACGGCGAGCAGCGAACTAGCAGCAACTCGATGTGGGCTCGATCACGTGTTCGGATCCGAATCCGTCGGTGCCGGCCGATACCATTTCGGTGTGGCCGAGAATTCGCCGGAGCTTTATCGAGAACGCCGTTCGCGGGCGTCCTCGGGCGCGATCGTGTGGCAGCGGCAGGTGACGGGGGAGTCGGCCACGGTGTTGCCGGACGGGTGTATGGATCTGCTCTGGCTCGGTGGCCGGCTGCTGGTGGCCGGGCCGGATACCCGCGCCTATCACAGCGGTGCCGCCGCGCAGACCGTGTACGGGATTCGCTTCGCACCGGGTACGGCTCCGGCCCTGCTCGGCGTTCGTGCGCCGGAGCTGCTGGATCGCCGGGCCGAACTGGACGAGGTGTGGTCGTCGCGGCGGGCCCGCGCCATGGCCGACGTGGTCGCGGCGGCGCCGGATCCGCTGCGCGGACTCGAGGAGGTGGCCCGGCGCTGTGCGGCGGTGACCGCCCCGCCCGACCCGGTGGTGGCGCAGATCGTGCGCCGGCTGGACGCGGGGGAGACGGTCGCGGCCACGGCCGACACGCTGGGCCTGGGCGCGCGACGACTGCATCGGCTCTCGGTCGCGGCCTTCGGATACGGGCCGAAGATGCTGGCCCGCGTGCTGCGGATGCGCCGGGCTCTGGATCTGAGCCGCACCGGCATCGGTTTCGCCGAGACCGCGGTGCTGGCCGGATATGCGGATCAGGCCCATATGAACCGGGAGATCCGGGCCCTGACCGGGCGATCTCCCGGCCGTATCCGAGGGGCCGCCGCGCGCGCCGAGGAGTATCAGCCCAGCGGCGCGTACAGGTCGACGCCGTTGCCGTCGGGGTCGTGCACGGTGGCGTAGCGCTGGCCCCACACGGCGTCGAAGGGCTTTGCCTCCCCGTGGTATCCGTCCGCGACCAGTTCGTCGAACAGCGCGTCGACCTCGGCCGCCGAACCGCATTCGACGGCGAGCCCGATCCGGCCCGCCGCGGCGTTCCACTGCCGCGCGACGCCGGCGTCCTGTGCGATGTTCTCCTCCGAGTCGAGCATCAGCCGGAATCCGCCGGGTAGCGGAGCTTCCACGTGCCCACCACCGACGACCTCGCCGAATTCGAGACCGAGTCGCCGGTAGAAGTCGAGTGCGGCCGTCAGATCGGAGACGACCACGCCGATTGCGTTGAGTTGAGGTGCCATGGCGTCACCGTAGAGCGCCGCGGCCGGTGTCGTCTTGAACGAATCGGACGGCGTGGCTGGGTTTGTCACAATTCGGGATCGAAGGCCCGGTGACCAGGATCAATCTATTACCGCAACGTGCTGACCACCACAATCGGAGTGAATTTCGGTCGAAACGCTGGTCGGAGTGATTAGCGTTTCCCGCAACGTGTTCGGGGACGCGAATCAGGGCAGGAGGGATATGGGTACCGACCAGACATTGCTGCATCGTTTCGTGATCTCGCAGATGACCGCCGCCGGGATCGATCGTGACCGACTGCTGCGCGAATGCGAACTACCGGAATGGACACTGGCCGGTGGAGGCGTTCATGTGCCCGCGCGGGTCTTTTCCCGGTTATGGGAGATCGGTGAGAATTGGCTCGACGATCCCGACGTAGCGCTGCACGTCGCCAGCAGATATCAACTGGCCGCCACGCGGCTCTACGACTATCTGTTCGCCAGCGCGCCCACCGTGGGCGCCGGACTGGCGACCTGTGGTCCGTACGTCACCGCGGTCACCACCAATCACCGCTTCGATCTGGTGGTGGAGAACGAGGCCGAGACCACGCTGTACCTGGACATGATCGAGGGCGACGGGCGCGGACGCGAACTGGTGCAGCTGTGGGGACTGGTCGCCGTGCTGACCCGCGCCCGCCGCGTGGTGGCCGCGCCGTTCGACCCGGTCAGGGTATCCCTGCGACAGCCGGCTCCGCGTCGCCGGGAGACGTTCGCCGAGGTATTCGGTTCGGCGGTGGTGGAATTCGGTGCCCCGGTGGATTCGATGACCTTTCGGTCGGCCGATATGGATCTGCCGCTGACCACCGCCGATCCGGTGCTCGCGGAGGTGTTGCAACCGCTGGCCGCCGCGTTGCCGCCGCCACCGCCGCTGGCCTCGGCCTGGCCTGAGCGGGTATCGCGGGCGTTGGCCGATGCCTTCACCGACGGTGAGGTATCGCTCGAGCAGGTGGCACGGCGGCTCGCCATCAGTCCACGCACCCTGCAGCGGCGGCTGTCCGAGGCGGGGACCACGTGGCGGCGCGAGTTGGATCGAGCCCGCCTGGCGCGGGCCCA
>NZ_BDBF01000046.1 GCF_001612845.1 Nocardia elegans NBRC 108235
GCCGTGCTCGACGGATTCGCCGCCACGGTGCTCTTGGCACTGACCGGAACCGCGGTGCCGCCCACGGCGGCCCGCTGCTCGAAGTACTCGTCGAGACCGGCCTGGCCGGTCTCGGCCACCGCGGTGGTCTGGACGGGCCCGGCCGGCACCGGTTCCACCACCGGCGCGGGCTCGGGGGTCGGCTCCGGCAGGATGGTGGCCAGTCCGCGCAGGGCGCGACCGAAATCGGGATCGATCAGATCCGAGGCCGGATCGTCGAGTGGCACCACCGAGCCGCCGTGCGCGTCCGGCTGGTAACGCCAGTGCGCGGCGATCACCGAACGGCCCGCCTGCCACTGCAATTGGGCGACCCAGTAGTTCTTCTCGTCCTTCCAGGCGTCCCATTCGGCGATATCGATGTTGTGCCCACGCTCGGCGAAGGCGGCCGAGACGATCTCGATCAGTGTCTCCACCGCCGGACCGTCCTTGCGCACCGGATGCGCCTTCTGCGCCAGCTCGGCCGCGCGCGCACGCTCGAGCAGCACGGGGTAGGCGAAACGCTCCACCCGGCTGGCCGGCATGCCGGACTCCTCGGTGACCTGCTCCACCGACGCACCGGCACGGATCCGAGCCTGGATATCGCGAGGACGCATGGTCGCCTCCGTTTCGATCTCGATCTGGCCGAATCGGGCAAGGTCTCCACGCGCGGCGGCACGCAGCTTCTCGTCGGCGGCGAGCCGGTACTTCTGCCCGGTCTCGGCATCGACGCACACGATGTGCGCGGAATCGGGCGTCAATCCGATCACTCGAAGTTCACGCACCGTTACCTCCTTATCGCTGCGTCGATCACAGCTGCGCCGAGCACCAACTAGCTCGCGACACCGCCCACGTTCTGGAACAGTAGTGCACTTCTGAGATTCGTGTGGCAAGACACGCGGCCTGAAATCTACCGCCGCGGTACCGGGGACGACTAATCTGCTCTGTTTCCACGCTCACCGGCCCACGCCCCGGCAAACTTCCGGCACGATTTCGGTTGGCGCGCACCACAACAGCGTAAACGCGAAAGCCGCGGATTTCGGTGACGAAATTCCGCGACTTTCGCGAGCTTTTATCCGAGCGCTGGCGTGATCAGGCGCTGATCTGCTGCACCACCCAGTCGATGCAGCGGGTCAGCTGCGACACGTCCTCGGGGTCGATCGCCGGGAACATGCCGACGCGCAGCTGGTTGCGGCCCAGCTTGCGGTAGGGCTCGGTATCGACGATGCCGTTGGCGCGCAACACCTTTGCGACCTGCGCCGCATCCACCGACGGGTCGAAGTCGATGGTGCCGACCACCTGCGAGCGGTGCGCCGGCTCCGCGACGAACGGCGTGGCGAATTCGCTGGACTCGGCCCAGGAATACAGCCGCGACGAGGAATCGAGGGTCCGCTTGACGGTCCAGTCCAGACCGCCGTTGTTGTTCATCCACTCGATCTGATCGGCGAACAACAGCAGCGTGGCCAGCGCCGGGGTGTTGTAGGTCTGATCCTTGGTGCTGTTGTCGATCGCGATCGGCAGCGAGAGGAATTCGGGAGTGTAACGACCCGAATCCTTGATTTCGGAGACTCGCTCCAGAGCCTTCGGGCTCATCAGCGCGACCCACAGGCCACCGTCGGAGGCGAAGCATTTCTGCGGCGCGAAGTAGTACACATCGGCGTCGGCGATATTCACCGGCAGACCGCCCGCGCCGGAGGTGGCGT
Source organism: Nocardia elegans NBRC 108235 (assembly GCF_001612845.1). GTDB lineage: Bacteria > Actinomycetota > Actinomycetes > Mycobacteriales > Mycobacteriaceae > Nocardia > Nocardia nova. Next base: position 1,719 of record NZ_BDBF01000046.1, read on the forward strand.
CGATGGCGATGAGCGCGTTGTCCGAGCCGGCGGGCCGCTGCACCGGAACCGCCACACCTGTGGAGGTCTCGTTGTGCGCCCACGCGATCACATCGGCGACCGGGTCGGAGACCGGCTCGGGCGCGGTGCCCGGGTCCGAGGACACCACGATCGGATCGCCGATGAACGGGTTGCGCTTGGCCACCGCGGCGAACTTCGAGGAGAACTCACCGTAGGTCAGGTGCAGCGAACGGTCCCGGATCAGGCCGAAGGCCGCGGCGTCCCAGAACGCGGTGGTGCCGCCGTTGCCGAGCACGACCTCGTAGCCCTCGGGCAGCGAGAACAGCTCGCGCAGGCCCGTGCGGACGCGCGCGACGACGTCCTTGACCGGCTTCTGACGGTGGCTGGTGCCCATCACGGCGGCGCCGACCTCGACGAGGGAGCGCAGCTGTTCGGGACGGACCTTGGACGGGCCGCAGCCGAACCGTCCGTCGGCGGGCTTCAGATCGTCGGGGATGCTCGGAAAGGCAGCGGTCATGGGCTCAAGCCTAGAGCGTGATGTGGGTCTCGCGCGTGGGTGGGTCGGGGTTGCGCGGACGGATGCGACAGGCTCGCCGAAACCGCGCATATGTCCGTATCACCATGTCGGCGCCCGGCGGACCGTTACCGTTGGGCAATGAGTATGGCAGGGCGGGAGATACCGGACTCGACGGGCATCTCCGCCGCATCCGCGGCACCCGGATCGACCGCGGTCCCCTCGGGCGTGGCTGCCGGATCGGCCCGGTCCGGCAGCGGCCGGTACGGTCTGCGCGCACGCCTGGCCACACGGCTCGAGCGGGCCGGGAACATGCTGCGTACAGGCATGCTCTCCGATGGAGCACGGCACGAGTTGCTGCTGCGCGGCCTGCCGGGAACGGCGACGATTCTCGGGGTCCGGCCCTGCCGCACTTCCGCCTCCGCGGCCTCCCGCCTCGACGGCCTGCGAAAGCGGGCGGATGCCGCGGGCCGGGTCGAACCGGGCTGTCGCTTCTGGGTTCGCATCCAGCTCGACGGCGTACCGCCGTACGAGACCCGGATGCGGCAACGACTGAGCGACGCCGAGCGGGAGTCGATGCAACCGGGCGACGTGGTCGGCTGCCGCGTCGATCCGGGTGATCGCGAGCGACTGGTGCTGTACGTGCCCGGCGTCGCCGAGGCGACACGGGTGAGTATCGCGAAGATTCTGTCCGCGGGCCGACGCGCCGACGCGACCGTGCTGGCGGCCACGCCGATCGCCGCCGACTATTCGGGTCGCGACGATCCGGTGCTACGGCTGGATCTGGAACTGCGCGCCTGGGACGAACCGCGGCCGTGGCGCGTACGGATCGTGCAGCCGGTGCCGTTGCCGGCGATCGAACTGGTCGATCTGGGCCGGCATCTCGAGGTCGCGTTCTTCGCCGTGGATCGCGGCGAGTCGGTGGCGGTGGACTGGGAGGCCTCCGCCGAACTCTGAATTCGGTTCGAAAGGCCCGCTCAGGGCAGTTTGACGAATTCGAAACCGCGCGAACGCAATACCGGCAGCACCACCGACATCCCCTCGGCGGTACCCGATTTCGGGCGGTGCATATGGGCGATCGAGATCGCCCCGGGCTGCGCCGCCGACATCGCGGTGCGAACCTGCGCGGCCGTGAAGGTCGCACCGGCATCGGCGTTGATGCTGAAACCGACCGGCGTCTCCCCCAGATCCCGCACGATCGCGACCGACACGTCGTCGTAGTGTGCGGTGCCCGCGCGGAAGAACCGCGGCGGATGTCCGAGCAGCCGGGTGAGCCGCTCGTGATTGCCCCACACCTCGTCGATCGCCTGCTGCGGGGACGAGGTGCCGGCGATGCCGTAGGCGGCGTGGCCGGTGACCGAGAGCGGACAGTGCCGGGTGCCGTGGTTGGCGAGTTCGAACAGCGGATTGGCGGCCAGTTGCTCGGCCCTGCCCGGGTCGGCATCGATCCAGCGCTTGTTGAGAAACAGCGTCGCCGGAATGTTGTGAGCGACGAGGTAATTCATCAACTCGGTGTTGATCTCGTCGTTGTCCGGCCCGCCGCAGGCGTCGAAGGTCAGCGCCATCTGCTTACCCTGCGCGGGGATCGAGGTGATGATGCCGGGCAGGTCCATTCCCCATCCGGCGGGCTGCCGACCGGCGTAGCGCGCGGCCACGGCCGCCGGATCCGGCTGTGCCGGTAGCGACGCCGATGCCGGACTCGCCACCGGCGGAACCGATGTGCGGGCCGGTGCGGGCGGCGCCGTGGAGATGATCGTCTTGACCGACGAATTCCCTTCGGCCGTAGCACATCCCGAGGCAGCGAAACCCGCGGCTACCGCCGCACCCGCTGCCAGAAGCCGACGTCGCGACAGTTCTGCTCCACCCACGCGAGCAGATGCTACGGCAGAGAAGCGACGAGCGCCTCCGCAGCGAAAACTGCGGAGGCGCTCGAACGGCGACGGCCCGGACTACCGGACGACGGTCTCCCATCCCGGCACGGACTCCGCGGTGCGCGGCGCCGGTCCGGTGTAGATCGCGGCCGGGCGCACCAGCTTGCCCAGTTGCTTCTGCTCGAGGATGTGCGCACACCAGCCCGCGGTGCGGCCACAGGTGAACATCGCCGGCATCATGTGCGCCGGCACCTCGGCGAAGTCCAGGATCACGGCGGCCCAGAACTCGACGTTGGTCTCGATGGCGCGGTCGGGGCGACGCTCGCGCAGCTCGGCCAGCGCGGCCTGCTCGAGCGCGGCGGCGACCTCGTAGCGCGGTGCGTCCAGCCGCTTCGCGGTGGCGCGCAGCACCCGGGCGCGCGGGTCCTCGGCCCGGTAGACCCGGTGGCCGAAGCCCATGAGCTTCTCCTTGCGATCGAGGATGCCCTTCACCAGAGCGCGTGCGTCGCCGGTCTTTTCGACCTCCTCGATCATCGGCAGCACCCGCGCGGGGGCGCCGCCGTGCAGCGGGCCGGACATGGCGCCGATCGCGCCGGACAGGCTGGCGGCCACGTCGGCGCCGGTCGAGGCGATGACGCGCGCGGTGAACGTGGACGCGTTCATACCGTGCTCGGCGGCCGATACCCAGTAGGCGTCGATGGCCTCGACGTGGCGCGGATCCGGGTCACCCTTCCACCGCTTCATGAAGCGTTCGGTGATCGTGCTCGCCTCGTCGATCTCCTTCTGCGGCACGGCAGGCTGGTAGATGCCGCGCGCGGACTGCGCGACGTAGGACAGGGCCATCACCGACGCGCGCGCGAGGTTCTCGCGGGCGGTGGCGTCGTCGATGTCCAGCAGCGGCTGGTAGCCCCAGATCGGGGCGAGCATCGCCAGACCGGCCTGCACGTCGACGCGCACATCGCCGGTGTGCACCGGCAGCGGGAACGGCTCGGCGGGCGGCAGTCCCTGTCCGAAGCGGCCGTCGACCAGCAGCGCCCAGACGTCACCGAAGGTGACGTGGTTACCGACCAGGTCCTCGATGTCGACACCCCGGTAGCGCAGCGCGCCGCCGTCCTTGTCGGGCTCGGCGATATCGGTGGTGAACGCCACCACGCCTTCCAGGCCACTGACGAAATCGGGGGGGACGGCCGGACCAGTAGGAGCCGCAGCGCTGGTAGTCATGTTGTGACTCTCCTTGCAAATCGGGCCGCACGATCTGTGGGCGGCCACGCGATGGTGCTTTCCCGGCTCGGCCGGGGCGGTGCTTTCCCGGCTCGGCCGGGGCGGTGCTTTCCCGGCTCGGCCGGGGCGGTGCTTTCCCGGCTCGGCCGGGGCGGTGCTGTGCGGCCGTATGCCACTCCGGCCGATCACCTGCAACCTTATCCCCCCAGTACTGGGGAGTAACGTTTGGACCATGCGCGAGGAGCAGAATTCACCGGGCTCAGCGGGGGGCGAAACGGGTCTTGCGACCGCGAATTCATCGACTTTGCCGGATCGCTTCGGCGCCGTCCCGCGCGTCGATGTCGACATCGCCGCGATGCGGGCCGAATACGGCGGCGATCCGGACCTGACCGAGAGCTGGCCGGCCGACGGCTGGGAACCGTTGCTGCGCAACTGGATCGAGCTCGCCACCAACGCCGGCATCACCGAACCCAATGCCATGGTGCTGGCGACGGTCGAGCTCACGGACGCCGGCCCGCGTCCCGCGTCGCGCACGGTCCTGTGCAAGGGAGTGTCCGCCGAGGGTGTGACTTTCTACACGAATTACGACTCTGCCAAGGGTGATCAACTCCACGCGGTGCCGTATGCGTCGGCCACCTTCGCCTGGCCGAAGGTGGGCCGGCAGGTGACGCTGCGCGGCCGGGTGGACCAGGTCCCCTCGGAGGTGACCACGGCGTATTGGCGCTCGCGTCCGCGCAATTCGCAACTGGGGGCCTGGGCCTCGCACCAATCCCGCCCGGTGGCCTCGCGGGAGGATCTGGATCGGGCATTGGCCGACGTCACGGCCCGTTTCGACGGCGTGGAACAGATTCCGGTCCCGGCCAATTGGGGCGGCTACATCCTGCGTCCGGAACAGATCGAATTCTGGCAGGGCCGGCGCAGCCGGTTGCACAACCGCATCCGGGTGACGCTGCCGGACGGACCGGCCGCGATGGGCTCGGCCCGCATCGAACGCCTGCAACCCTGACCCGGAATCCCCGCCGCGACGGGCGATATGCCCGAGTCGCGGATCGGCCGCTACCAGCTATATTCATGGGATGATTTCTCGAAGACGGCCGCCGGCCGGATCGTCCACGCGGACCGGCGCCGCGCCATGGTGAAAGCTCGGCCATGGTGAAAGTGCTCGCCGATGTCGCACCGCTGCGCGACATCGATTTCCGGCGGCTGTGGGTCACCAATATCGTCACCGTCATCGGAGCCCAGCTCTCGGTGGTCGCGGTTCCGCAGCAGATCTACCAAATCACCGGCAGCTCCGGATATGTCGGGCTGGCCGGCATCTTCGGCCTGGTGCCGCTGATCGTCTTCGGCCTGTGGGGCGGGGCGGTCGCCGACGTCATGGACCGGCGCACCCTCCTGCTGATCACCAGCGTCGGCACCGGGCTGACCTCCGTGGCGTTCTGGTTGCAGGCCGCCGCCGGGGTGAACAACGTCTGGCTGGTGCTCGGGCTCTTCTCGGTGCAGCAGGCCTTCTTCGCGATGAATCAGCCGACCCGCGCGGCCATCATTCCGCGACTGCTGCCGGGTGACCTGTTGCCGGCGGCCAACTCGCTGAACATGACCGTGATGCAGTTCGGCGCCATCGCCGGGCCGGTGCTCGCGGGTGCGCTGATTCCGGTGACCGGACTGTCGACGCTGTATCTGATCGACTCGATCGCCCTGCTGGCCACGCTGTGGGCGGTGTGGCGACTGCCCGCCGTCCCGCCGACCGGAGTCGCCCGGAAGGCCGGATTGGGCACGGTCGTCGAGGGTTTCAGCTACCTGTCCACCCAGCCGATCCTGCTGGCCTCCTTCGCCGTCGACATCATCGCGATGGTCTTCGGCATGCCGCGCGCTCTCTTCCCGCAGATGGCGCACGACACCTTCGGCGATCCGGTGACCGGCGGTGTGGCCCTGGGCCTGCTCTTCGCCGCGATGTCGGCCGGTGCGGTCGCCGGCGGCGTGTTCTCCGGGTGGCTCGGCCACGTACGGCGCCAGGGCATGGCCGTGGTGGTGTGCATCGCGCTGTGGGGTGCGGCGATGATCGGCTTCGGACTCGCCGTCGGCGCGACCGGCCATCGGTTGAGCATCGGGGTCGGTCTGTGGATCGCCTTGGCGTGCTTGGCCTTCGGCGGTGCGGTCGACATGTTCTCTGCGGCGCTGCGGACCAGCATGTTGCAGGAGGTGGCCACCGACGACATGCGCGGGCGGCTGCAGGGCGTGTTCACCGTGGTCGTCGCAGGTGGGCCCCGGATCGGTGATGTTGCCCACGGTTTCACGGCAGCGGCCATGGGTACTGCCGTGGCGGCGGCCGGTGGTGGGGTCCTGGTGGTGATCGGCGTGCTGATCGCCGCGGCCGTCTTCCCCGCCTTCGTCCGCTACCGCGTTCCCCGCGTCCACGCCGAGATTCCGGCCGAACAGCACTCGTGAGCACCCGCGCGGACCCATAGCACGATCGGGCCCGCGAGCTCACATCGCACACATGTGACCGTGAGGTAGCAGATGACGACCCTCACGGATCGGCGCTACCGGTGAGCGGCTAGCGTTGAGGTAAGTGCGCCGGACGCCGACCGCGCCCGTCGCCTACGGTTCTAGCCTGAGAGGGATCCTTCCGTGCCCGCTGAGAACATCAAAGTCGCGCAAACGCCTTCGGACGCCAACGGCGCAGGCGACGCCAAGCCGGTACTTTCCTACCCTGGCGGCGAATACGCCATGACTGTCGCCCAGGCCGTCGAGGGCAACGACGGAATCGATCTGGGCAAGCTGCTGGCCAGCACCGGGTACGTCACCTACGACCCGGGCTTCACCAACACCGCGCCCACCAAGTCGGCGATCACCTACATCGACGGTGAGGCCGGCATCCTGCGCTACCGCGGCTACCCGATCGAGCAGCTCGCCGCGAGCTCGAACTTCATCGAGGTGAGCTACCTGCTCATCTACGGCGAGCTGCCGACCCAGGCACAGCTGGAAGACTTCACCGACCGGATCCGCCGCCACACGCTGCTGCACGAGGACCTCAAGCGCTTCTTCGACGGCTTCCCGCGCAACGCGCACCCGATGCCGGTGCTGTCCTCGGCGGTCAACGCGCTCTCGGCCTACTACCAGGACTCGCTGGACCCGCGCGATCCCGAGCAGGTCGAGCTCTCGACCATCCGCCTGCTGGCCAAGCTGCCCACCATCGCGGCCTACTCCTACAAGAAGTCGGTCGGCCAGCCGTTCCTCTACCCGGACAACTCGCTGAGCCTGGTGGAGAACTTCCTGCGCATGACCTTCGGCTTCCCGGCCGAGCCCTACGAGGTCGACCCCGAGGTCGCCGCCGCGCTCGACATGCTGCTGATCCTGCACGCCGACCACGAGCAGAACTGCTCCACCTCGACCGTGCGCCTGGTCGGCTCCTCCGACGCCAACCTGTTCACCTCGGTATCCGGCGGCATCAACGCGCTGTGGGGTCCCCTGCACGGCGGCGCCAACCAGGCCGTGCTGGAGATGCTGGACGACATCAAGGCGGACATCAACGGCGGCACCGTCGATGCCGCGGTCAAGGACTTCATCCGCAAGGTCAAGAACAAGGAAGACGGGGTGAAGCTCATGGGCTTCGGACACCGCGTCTACCGCAACTACGACCCGCGCGCGACGATCGTCAAGAAGACCGCCGACCAGATCCTCGGCAAGCTGGGCGTGCAGGACCCGCTGCTCGATATCGCCAAGGCGCTGGAAGAGGCCGCGCTGACCGACAGCTACTTCGTCGATCGCCGCCTGTACCCGAACGTCGACTTCTACACCGGCGTCATCTACCGGGCGATGGGCTTCCCGACCCGCATGTTCACCGTGCTGTTCGCGATGGGCCGGCTGCCCGGCTGGATCGCGCACTGGCGCGAAATGCACAGCGAGCCGTTGAAGATCGGCCGCCCGCGCCAGATCTACACCGGCTACGGTGCGCGCGATTACGGCGATATCGCCGGTCGCTGAAGTACCTGATCCGAAGCCCGCTTCCTTCCGAGGGAGGCGGGCTTCGTGCATGTCCGGGGCCTGTGCGCCGCAAAGGGGTTCACGTGCTCCGCACTGGAGAGACTGTGCGGCAACCCAATTCGCAGCCCCTTACAAGCGCACGTTAAGCGACTCGCTGGCGCCGCCCGGCACCATCATCGTGGTGGCGCGGAGGCGACACCGGGCCGCCGGAATCCGGGCCTGCCTCGGAGGGGACGGCAGGCCCGGATTCGCAATTTCTGCCTTCGCTTCGCTTCGGCGGGGTTTCGGCCTGGGCCTAAACCCACCTGGTCGAACTCTCTCGGAGATGGTTTTCCTTTGTACCGAGTGCCCACTCGAACGGGTGGCGGCCGCAGGGGCCACGGGCACGGCACGGCACACAGTGCGTCAGGAAAATCCGGGTGCGCAGGGTCCTGCCGGCGTGCGATGGTCGAGGTATGGCGATCGCAGCAGAGGTCACACTCAGGCCCGCGACCGAGGACGACCTCCCCGGTATCGGGCTGCTGTTGTCGAACGCTTTCGGCGCGTCGCCCCGGGAGGATCCGGACGTCACCGCGCAGCGGCTGAAGCTGTTCCCGCTCGAGCGTGCGCTCGTCGCCGTGGAGGGCGACCGCGTCGTCGGGCACACCCGGGACACCACGATGACGCTCACGGTGCCCGGTCCGCATCCCGTCGAGGTCTGCGGCGTGGCGGGTGTCGCGGTGGCGCCGACCCATCGCCGGCGCGGCATTCTGCGCGCGATGTACACCGAACTGCACGAGCGCACCGAGGCCGCGGGGCTGCCGCTGACCATCTTCACCGCCAGCCGCGCCACCATCTACGGACGATTCGGGTACGGGCCGTGCGTGGTGGAGAACCGCGTCACCATCGACCGGCGCTTCGCCGAATTCCGGCCCACCGCGCCCGATCCCGGTGGCGTGACACTGAGCTCGCTCGACGATGCGATCACCGTGGTGCCCGCCATCTACGACCGCTGGCGGCGGCTGATGCCCGGCGCCCAGGCGCGCCCGCATCCGGCGTGGTTGATCCAGCTGGTCGGCAGCGGGGGCCAGGCCGCCCTGTTCGCGCTCACCCATCCCGACGGGTACGCGCTCTACCGCTACGACAACTCCGAGCCGCGCACACTCACCGCCGAGGTGGTGGAACTGCGCGCGGTCACCGCCGAGGCGCACGCGGCGCTGTGGCGTGCCCTGCTCGGTCTGGACCTGGTGGACACGGTCACCGCCACCATCGGCGACGACGACCCGCTGCCCCACCTGCTCACCGACTCCCGCCTGGTCCGCACCATCAGCCGTCACGACGGCCTGTGGGCACGGCCGATGGACGTCCCCGCCGCCCTGTCCGCCCGCGACTACGAAACGGATCTGGATGTCGTTGTCGCCGTGGACGACCCGTTCCGCCACGCCGGAGGCACCTTCGCCCTGCGCGTGCGCGACGGGCGGGCCGAATGCGAACCCACCACCCGCGCCCCCGACCTCGAACTCGGCATCGACGTCCTGGGCAGCCTCTACCTCGGCGCCTACTCCGCCCGCACCTTCGCCGTCGCGAACCGAGTGCGTGCGAAGAGCTCCCGGATCGTCGCGGATGTGGACCGCGCTTTCCGGGCCGAGCGTGAACCCGTGCTCGGCTGGTTCTTCTGAGCGGCTCGTCCACACGTACTCAGGTCACATCTGGTGGGTACGGCACCGCCCTGGCATGCTGGATACGTGACCCTCATCCGGTTCGTACTGAATGTGCTCTGGTTGATTTTCGCCGGGTTCTGGCTGGCGGTGGGTTATTTCCTGGCCGGAATCCTCTGCTGCATCCTGATCATCACCATCCCGTTCGGGATCGCGTCGTTCCGGATCGGGGCCTACGTGCTGTGGCCGTTCGGCCGGGAGGTGGTAGCCAAGCCGGGCGCGGGGGCTCCCTCGCTGATCGGCAACATCATCTGGGTGATCTTCGCGGGGTTCTGGCTGGCGATCGGGCACCTGGTCACCAGCATTCCGCTGTTCGTCTCCATCATCGGGATTCCGTTCGGCTGGGCGAACCTGAAGCTCATCCCGGTCTCGCTGATGCCGCTGGGGCGCGAAATCGTCTCCAGTGAGCACGCTTTCGTGGCCTGAGCGCCGGACGTTCTACTCCGAGTCGGCGACCAACTGCTTCATGATCGCGACCGCGTCGTCGAGCACCCGCAGCTGATCGGGGGTCAGGCCGGACAGCTGATCGAACATCCAGGCCTCGCGGGCGTTGTTCTCGTCCTGAATCAGCGCCTTGCCGGCGTCCGAGAGCGAGACGATGACCTGGCGGCCGTCGGTGGGATGCGGATCGCGCTTGACCAGCTGCAACTCCGAGAGCGAGGCGATCACTCGCGTCATCGACGGTGGCTGCACCCGCTCCTTGGCGGCGAGTACGCCGGGAGTCATCGCCCCGTCTCTGGCCAGGGTCGCCAGAGCCGACAGTTGGGTGAGCGAAATCTGCGCTTCGGCACGACGGCCGCGCAGATGGCGCGTCAGCCGCACGACCGCCAGGGACAGTTCACCGGCGAGCGCACGGATATCGGAAGGCGTTGTCACAGAGCAAAACGATACGTGACACCACATATGTGGTCCGCCGTTCCCGCCGCTATCGTTGACTTCGTGACCCCCGAGGTGCCCGAGATCCCGCCGCGGCTGACCGATCCGCGTCCCGTTCTGGCCGTCGGCTCGCTGGTGTGGCTGGTGGCGACCGTCGTGGTCTGGTGCAACGACAGCTGGGCCGACGCGCGGCCGATCTGTTTGATGGGACTGGGGGTCGGACTGCTCGGCTACAGCATTTTCGTCATTCAGCGCCGCGGCGCCCGCAGGGGTGACAAAGGCGCGCAGAAAGGGCTGTGACACCCGGCTGGCCCGCGCCACGCCGAGCGCGCCGACTTTACAGTGTGCGAATTGACTCATCGCGTCCTGGCGGCTTAACTCGCTTCCGTGTCCTCCCGATTGAGCGTCGAAGAACGACGAGCCCACCTCATCGAGGCTGCCATCGGCCTCGCGGAGAAAAAGGGCGTCGCCGGGGTAACTACACGCGATGTCGCGCAGGCGGCCGGGGTATCGCTCGGTGTGGTGCATTACTGTTTCGAGAACAAAGATGCGCTGATGACCGAACTGGTCAAAGCATTGTCGATGGAATTGCGCGATTCCGTCGAGACCAATGAAACGGTCTGGCAGGAAGTCGGAAGTGGAAAAGAATCCCTTCAAAATTTGGTTCGCGCCAGCCTGGAACTGCTCTGGCTGAACATCGAATCCACACCGCAACGGCAACTGCTCACCTACGAAACCACCACCTACGCTCTGCGTGAAAGTGAGCAGACCCCAGCGAAACTCGCAATCGCGCGCGAACAGTATCTGTTCAACGACGCCACCGTCGCCGATGTGCTCGAGCACGGGCGCGTGGCCACCGGAACCGAATGGCGAATTCCGGTTCAGACCTTGAGCAGATTCACCCTGAACGTCATCGACGGAATCGTTTTGCGCTGGCTCGTCGACGACGACAGCGCGGCGGTCCGCACCCAGCTCGACGTGCTCGCGGAAATGATCACCACCTACGCGAAATAGCCGCGCCGTGTATCACGAACTCGGCTGCCGCTGCACGTGGGTGGTGTCGCCCGCGCGCCACCACGGAACGCCCACGGTGGCCTCGTAGGCGCCGGTGAGCCGGACTTCCAGCCGATCGTGCAGGACCAGCTCACCCGCCAGCGGCGGCAGGCCGAACTGCAGCCGCAACAGCACACCCAGCGGTTCGTCCGACCAGGTCGTGCGCTTTCCGGTGCCGAGCACCTCGGCATGTACCGCCTCGGAGGCAGCGGCCACGTCGAGCAGCGTGGCCAGTTCGCCCGCATGCTCGATATCGCCGGCGACCAGGCGATCCGCCGGTAGCGCCAGACCGAGCCAGGGTCGGTCCAGAACCAGCGCCCGATCCGGATCGATCACCGCTCCGGAGAGCGCACGCACCCGCTCCGGCACGCCGATCTCGTCGAGATCCAGATGCGGCACGGCCGCGGCGAGCCGGCGGTGGGTTTGCGAAATCGCTTCCGGGGTGGGCTTTTTCGTAGGATCGGCCAGTGCCTCGAGCAGGGCCACTGCCACGTCGGCGGTGATGTTCGCGGGGTCGGCGAGCACGGCGTCGAGGGCTGCCGAATCGGCCGCCGTGAAGCCCGGGAGCTCGGGCAGCAGGTCGGCGAACACCGGATCCGATCCGGCCTGATACACCCCGAGTGGGCGATCGCCGACCCGCGCGTGGCGGCGCAACCACCAGGCGGTGTAGCCGTCACGGTCGGCGAGTAGACGGCGGGTGGCCGGTTCGGCCAGCAGCAGTCGCAGTGCCCGCGGCCAGGCGTCGTCGGCGACCAGATCCAGATCTCGGACCGCGGCGAACTCCGGCGGATCCTCCGGCAACCTCTGCCACCAGCGGTCCTCGTCGTCGAGGTCGTGGTCGGGACCGGTCGGGTCGGTTTCGGTGACGACGATGAAACTCCAGCCGACGCCGATCGCGCGAAGGGCCGCCGACGGATGCCGCTGCGCGACCGCGGTGTCGAGCGTGCCGAACGGGGAATCCGCGATCAGCACCTCGGCCAGCGGGGCATCCGGGAGCAGAAGTTCGTCGGCCGGGCGCAATTCGCCGGTGTCGTCGGGCAATTCGAGGGCGCCGAGCCAGGTCGGCAGGGTGGTGTCCGGCGGCAGGTGGGCGGCCAGGCCGAGCACCGCCTCGCGCAGTTCCTCGTCGTCGGAGCGATAGTCCAGTTCGGCGCGCAGCGCGGTATCGGTCAGCAGATCCTCGACCCCGGCCTGCTGCGCGCCGAGCCGGCCGAGCAGTTCGTGCGCGGCCTCCGGGTGGACCAGCCGCGCCCACGGCACCGCCACCGCTTCCTCGAGCTGATCGTCGAGCACCACCGTGCGCGGGCCGGTGACCAGGCGGCCGTCGGAAAGCGGCACGGCCAGCGCGCCCAGTTCCTCGGCCGCGAGCGGATCGGTCACGAACGGTTCCAGCGCGTCGTAGAGCGCATACCACCACTGCGGCGGGCGCTGCACACTTCCGGTCAGTTCGGCCACGCGAGCCAGGCCGATGCGATGTACGTCCAGCACGCCCAGCAGTTCGGCGCAGGCGCGACCGGACAGCTCCGGGATCACCAGCGGGCCGAGCAGACCTGCCAGCAGATCCGCCAGTTCGGTTGTGACGCCGAGGAATACGCTGGCCCGATTGGGCGCCGCGTCGGCGCGGCGCGGCCCTGCCGTGGTCGACAGCCCAGCGACGTCGGCAGGCAGCCGCACCACACCGGTACGCATCACGTCATCGGTATCCGGCGGCGTGATCGCCGCGTCGACATCGGCGGACGCACTGTCGTGATCGGTGAGCACCGGCAGCCAGGGATGCTCGCGCAACTCGTTCACCAGCGCCTCGCGCAGCAGACCGTCGGCCTCGCTGCGGGCGAAACCGGGCGCCGGAACCAGCACCAGGCGGTCCTCCGGTGGCAGGGCGCGGGCGAAATCCGCATAGCCCTCGGCCAGTTCGGACACCCGGGCGCCGGGCATCAGGCGGCGCCGATCCGGTTGCAGGGCGATATCGGCGATCACCAGGGCGGGCAGGGAGAGTTCCTCGTCGGTGCGGGTCGGTGCCCGCAGCACATCGGCGGGCGCCGCGACGGCCCGGCCGTCACGCAATGGGAGCAGCCAGCGCGCTCGCGCGGTGGGGTACTGCCACCACCGGAAGTCCTCGCCGGACGGGGCGGTGATGCTCACCTGCTGCAGGCCGTTGCCCGCATCCTCCACCGCACGCCAGGATTCGTCGTCCTCGATCCGGATGGAATGCAGGCCCGGCAGTTCCAGCAGCAGATCCACCGCCTCGGCCCGCATGGCCGCGAGCAGTTCCGCGGCGTCGACGTCCTCGCGCAACCAGACCACGATCTCGGTGTCGAAACCGGTTTCCGGGGCGACCGCCACCGACCAGGCCAAGCGCAATACCGGGACGGCGGGGCCGTCCGCACCGGCGGGGATGTCGATACCGTTGTCGCGCAGTTCGATCAGAGTCTGAGCACGAGAGAATCGCACAGACCCGGTGGTCGAGCGAAATTCCACCTCGTCGCCTGCGGAGAGCACCGCCGTGAACCCGACACCGAACCGGCCGACCGAAGTACCCGTCTTGCCCGACGCCCGCAAGGCCGTCAGCGCGTGCACACCGGAAAGATCCAGCGGGGCACCCGTATTGGCGATATGCAGGGCGCGGCCGCGCAGCCGTACCGACACCCGGCCGGAGACCCCGGCCTTGACCGCGGCGTCGGCGGCGTTCTGCGCCAGCTCGGTGAGCAGCCGATCGCGATATCCGGCCCGGACCAGATCCGCCTCGGTGGCCGCGTCCTCGCGCAGCCGAGTCGGCGAATTCCGCCATGCGGTAAGTACTCCCGCACGCAAGTCCGCGGTGCCGAACGGATCCTGTGTCACCCCTACGGCTCCCCCGCTCGCGCTGGTCAGTTCTCCTCCGCCGCCCCGGTCTCACCCGGCTGCACCCGCACCGCGGACACCGCCCAGGCATCGCTGTAACGCGTGACACCGGAAGTCGCGTCACCGGAATCACCGAGCGGCGCAGCCTCTCCCGCGTTGTCCGCGGTCCCGGCGTCGGCCTCCGCGCCTGCGTGCCCGGTGCCATCGTCCCCCGCCGCTGCGTTTCCGCCGGTCTCGGTGCCGGCACTCTCGACAGCTTCGGCGGCGGGGCGGTCTGCGGCAGCACCCACCTCGCCAGTGGTCGTGGCCGCGGCCTCCGGATCGCCGGTCGCGGAGGGACTCTCGGCCTCACCATCGACCGCGCCGGACTGCCCGGCAGCCAGCGCAGCGGAGCTTCCGGCGGACCCGGCATCCGGGTTTCCGGCAGGGTCCGTGCCGATAGTCTCGGCGGCAGTGCCCGCCTCAGCGGCCCCGCCCCAAGCATCCGATTCAGTGTCGGCCACAGCAGGATCCGCGTCGGCCTGCTCGCGTCCCGCAGTCGCGTTCGCAGCCGGCGCCGATTCGGCCGGCTCACGCACGGGCTCCGCGGTCACGTGTGCGGTTGCCGCGTCGGCGGGAGCGTTCGTGGTCGCGATCTCGGCTGGAGCATCCTCGGCCGTCTCGGCCGACGGTGCCGCGGCCATGTGAGCGGAAGCGTTCCCGGCGGGGTCCGCAGGCGCACCCTCAGCGGTATCAGCAGCGGGAACAGTGCCGGCCGCAGCACCGGGAACGGCACCGGATTCGGCGGGCTCGGCGACAGCTGCGTTCGAAGGTTCTTCGGCCGCAGAGGTTTCCGGAGCGGCATCGGCTGCGGGCGGCCGGTGGGCGGCCGCGTCGGCAGTCGACACCTCGGGGGCGGCCCCGCTGCCGCCGGTCGCGGAGAAGTCTTTCGCGGCGTCCGACTGCGATTCGACGGTGCTCGAAACATCCTCGGCGGCAACGGCTTCCGGTACGGCAGCGGAGACGTGTGCGGAGTCGCCCGCACTGTCCGCTACATCCGAAGGCTGGTTGTTTCCGGCTTCCGAAGCCTCGACGGCATCCGACGGGCTCTCGACGGCGGCGTCTTCAGCGGCGGCCGTATCGGGGTCCGTCGCGGCGAGGTCCGTCGACGCCTCCGCGCCGGTCGACGCCTCCGGAGCGATGGTCGACGGCGCCGCGGCCTCGGCGGACCCGTCCCGCGCGGTCAGTTCCTCCGCCGGGACGACCTCGATCGCCGCATCGTCGTAGGCCTCGTAGAGCGGGGAGCCGGCACCGGTGGGCAATTCGGTGTCGGAGTGGGCGCCGCAGCCGTATTCGACGTGGACCACCCGGCCGTCGGCGCCCATCGCGTTGGCGCAGACGCCGAAGGCGGCACGCAGCGCACCGGCGAGGGGGACGAAGAATCCGCACACTCCGCACGTTCCGGGGGCCGAACGCGCCATCTCGGTGTCGGGGCCGAATTCGGAGTACCAGCGCTCGGCGGCCTCCACGCGACCCTCACGGCTGAGGACCTGGCGGCGGCCGAGGCCGACCTCCTCACACACCTCGTCGACCACCGGGTCGCCGGTCTCCAGATATCCGGGCACCAGGCGCGGATCGTCGACGCGCGGAGCGAGCAGATCGCCGGGAGCGAGATCGCCGGGGCGGATGCGCTGGTCCCATGGCACGAATTCCGGCGCCACCAGTGCGTCCGGCCCGGGTAGCAGCGCGGATTCGCTGACCGTCGCGTACTCGGCATCGGGCGCGGCCGCGACCACGACCTCCCACCGCCAGCCGCGATACCCCGGCAGGGTCGCCGCGAAGTGATGGGTGGCCGCACACTCGTTCTCGCCGGTGACGCCCAGATGTTCGCCCACACCCGTGGGCTGCAACTCCAGGAGCGCACGGCGAGCCAGGTCGACCGCCCCCGCCAGGATCGGTCGCACGCCGGACTCCGAAACAGACACTGCGCTCACGTCCTACATTTTGCCGTATGAAATGCCAACGCCGTGCGGCGGCCGCAGCAGTGCTGATCGCGGCGTCCACAATGCTGTCCGCCGCGGCCTGTGAGCGCGACGACAACACACCGCGCCTGCGGGTCGAGGTGGTCGCCACCCGCCCGCACGACCGCACCGCGTTCACCGAGGGGCTCGAGGTCCACGGCCCGGTTCTCTACGAGAGCACCGGGATGGAAGGCGACTCCGGACTACGGGCGACCGACCTCGCCACCGGCGCGCCGATCGCCACCGCGAAACTCTCCGATGCCTACTTCGGCGAGGGCGTCACCCGTGCCGGGGACACCGTCTGGCAACTCACCTGGAAGAACGAGACCGCCTTCGCCCGCGATCCGCGAACGCTCACCGAACGCCGCCGCGTCCACTACGACGGCGAAGGCTGGGGCCTGTGCACCCGCGGCGACCGCCTGGTGATGAGCGACGGCAGCGACACCCTCACCTTCCGCGATCCGACCACCTTCGCGACCACCGGCACGATCCGGCTCACCAGCCATCACGACGCCCGGCTCAACGAACTCGATTGCGCCGCAGACGGTTCGATCTACGCCAACGTCTGGCCGACGGATCAGATCCTGCACATCGACCCGGTCGGCGGCGCGGTACTCGCCGAGATCGAGGCCGGCGGCCTGTTGCGCCCCACCGAGCGCACCGGAGCCGACGTCCTCAACGGCATCGCCCAGCTCCCCGGCACCGACCATTTCCTGATCACCGGAAAGTACTGGCCCACCATGTTCGAGGTCCGATTCGTCCCGATGTGAGCGCGGCGGTCACCACGCCGGCGGCCGACACGCATCGGATCACAGCCCGGCCGATGTCCACGCACCGATCGAGTGCGAGAGAATCGACATGTGACTGCCTCCCGCGAACCCTCCGGCACCGAACCCGGTCCGTGGGACGGCGAGGAGCATCCCGCTACCCGGCGGCATCCCGGCTACGACCGTTACCCGCCGCCGAACACCCCGTCGTCCGCGCCCCTGCCCCCGCTGCCGCGCCGCGGCGGTGAACCGGACGTGCCCGAATTCGTGACCAGGCGCATGGCGACGGGTGAGCCGCCGCGTGCCCTTCCGCCGCGCGGATCGCACAGCGACGACCGTTCCGGCGAGGCGACCGAGGCACCGAGCGCAGCCGAACGCCCCCGACCCAAGGACGCGAAAATCGCCGAACGCCAACGTGTCCCTCGCAAGATGACGGTGACGCGCGTGATGGCGATGCGCACCAGGGACCTCACCGAGAAGGGTTTTCACACCTTCCAGCGCGCGGCGCGAGCCGACGGCGCGGGCGAATCCGGGCTCACCGCGCTCGTTTACGCGACCATGGCCAACTTCGCCCTCGACGCCGCGATCGCCGTGGCGCTGGCCAATACGCTGTTCTTCGCCAGTGCCACCGCGGAATCCAAGACCAAAGTGGCGCTGTATCTGCTGATCACGATCGCGCCGTTCGCGGTGATCGCGCCGCTGATCGGCCCGCTGCTGGACCGGCTGCAACGCGGGCGCAGACTCGCGCTGTCGACCTCGTTCGCGATCCGGGTGGTCTTCGCGATCCTGCTGATCTTCAATTTCGACAGCTGGGCGCTGTATCCGCTGGCGCTGTGCATGATGATCTCGAGTAAATCGTTCGCGGTCCTCAAGAGCGCGGTGACGCCACGGGTGCTGCCGCCCGGTATCGATCTGGTCCGCACCAATTCCCGGCTTACCGTGTTCGGCCTGGTCGGCGGGACACTCGGTGCGGGCGCGGTGGCCGGAGCGGTCGCCGCGGTGGCCGGATCCGTCGGCGCGCTGGTGTTCGCGGCGCTGATCGCGGCGGCCGGGGCCTATCTGAGCCTGCGGATTCCCTCCTGGGTCGAGGTCACCGAGGGCGAGGTGCCGGCGACCCTCGGCTACCACAGCCGCAGCGGCACCGAAGTGCTGGACCGCGGTGACAAGTCCGCGGTGAAACCCGGTCGGCGCCGGCAGCCGCTGGGCCGGTCGGTGGTCACCGGACTGTGGGGCAACAGCGCGATCCGGGTGCTGACCGGCTTCCTCACCTTCTATGTGGCCTTCGTCGCGAAATCGACCGAACACCGCCCGGTGCAGCAGGCCGCGATGCTCGGACTGGTCGGCGCGGCCGCGGCGATCGGCAACTTCGTCGGCAATGCGACCGGCGCCCGGCTGAAACTGGGCCGGCCCTCGCTGATCGTGGTGGAGTGCACCGCGGCGTGTACCGCCGTCGCCGTCGTCGCGGTGCTGCTCGACAATCTGGTCGGCGCCGCGGTCGCAGCGCTGGTGGCGGCCTGTGCCAGCGCACTGGCCAAGGTCTCGCTGGACGCCTCGATCCAGGACGATCTGCCACCGGAATCGATCGCCTCCGGATTCGGGCGCTCGGAAACGGTGCTGCAGCTGTCCTGGGTGGTCGGCGGCGCCGGCGGCGTGCTGCTGCCGACCGTGTACTGGGAGGGCTTCGCGGTGGTCACCGCGGTCCTGGCGCTCGGTTTGGCGCAAACCTTCGTGAGCTACCGTGGGCATTCGCTGCTCCCCGGATTGGGCGGTAACCGTCCGCAGCACGTCAAACAGGAAGTCCCCCTAGCGACAGGAAAACAGCCACAGTGACCAAGCCCAGCACCCGCACGATCCTCGCGCTGGCCCTGGCGGCAGTTCTGGTCGTCGCCGCGGCCGTCGCCGGCATCGTGGCGGTGGCGGTGCACAATGCGCACGAGGCCGATCCCACGGTCACCGCCTATGCGCACGGCAAGACCGTCACGGTTCCGCCCTACCTGTACTGCACGATCGGCGAACCGGATCCACACGGCCGGGTCTCCCCGGACTGTAGGCGCACCGAGATCACCGCGGAACTGAATCCGCCGCTGGGCTATCCGGTGCAGCTGTCGCTCCCCCGGCACATCGCCGACGCGCCCTGGGTGATGGTGCTGGAGTACCAGCAGATCGACAATCCGGGCAAGACCGTGCAGCACCTGGCGTCCTACCGCGACTACCCGCAGGGCACCCTGGCCGTGACGGTGGACAGCCATCCCGAACCGAACCTGCGCCTGATCGGCGTCGAGGTGCAGCTGCTGCTGCTCGTGCGTGACGAGGCCGGCAACGAAGCGTTCTCGCCGTATCAGGCGTGGTCGATCAGGGCGGCGTGACCGCGGTTTCCTCGCGAATCAGGCGCTCGCGAACTCAGTGATCGAGTTCGCGGGCCACCCCGCGCACCACCTCGGCGATGCGCTGCGCGGTCTTGCGATCGGGGTACTTGCCCTTGCGCAGCTCCGGCTGCACCGTCGCCTCCAGCAGGGTGATCATGTCCTCGATCATCCCGTGCAGGTCGTCGGGCGCCTTGCGCGGATGGGCCGGAGCTTCCTTGCGGACCCGGTCGTTGCGACCCTGCGCGTTGCGCACCGAGGGCAGCGGATCGAGCAGCTTGAGGCTCAGCGCCTGCGGGCCCCGGCGACCGGCGGCCATTCCGAACTCCACGCGCTGGCCGGGCTTGAGCGCCTCGACACCCTTGGGCAAGGCGGACGACCGAACGTAGACGTCCTCACCCTCATCCTGGGAAAGGAAGCCGAAGCCCTTGTCGACGTCGTACCACTTCACCTTGCCGGTCGGCACTGCGCTCACCCGTTCGTCATCGTTGTCCGGTCCGTCCGAATCCAGCGGGGTCACGTACGACCCCGGACACGGACGTAGGTTCCGGCGAAACGCCGGAACCTATCTCTGTGCGAAAAGAACGCGCCCCACACAGCTATGCAGGACGCGATTGGCTCGAGTCTACCCCGGTGGGGATAGGGCGAGCACATCCGTTTTACGGTGCACCCATGCCGGACTCCTCCTCGCCCCGCGCGCCCCGGGGCTCCAGCGACGTGCTGTTGCGCGTGGCCGTGGGCCTGTTCGCGGTCGGCGTGCTCGCGATCGTCGCCATTTTCCTCACGCCGATCCTGACCGACGCCGACCCGCCGCTGTGGCTGTATCTGGTGGCGATGGCGGCGACCCCGCTCGGCCTGCTGCTCGCGATCGCGTTCGCGCTGTGGTCGGGGCGACGCGCCCGCTGACCGTTTCCCCAACACGCCGGGCAATTACACGTGTGACCTTCGTCACATAACGACGCGATAACGCCGCGGTCACGACCCGCACTCGGCGGAGACACGCCGCACTCACCTGCGCAGACGCCGATTCGGAAGGTCTTGCGGCACAGCGCGACCGGCCATACACGCCGGTTACCAAATAGTGATTTTTCAGCCGGATCGTCGTACCGTCTATCGCAGCCGGGACATCCCGGCACCACCGGCCCGCCGCACCGAGCCTCGCCCCGCGGGTACGGACCCCGACGGAACCAGGGGCGAGGGCGGGGAACCCACGTTCCCACAGAGGTTTTCGGAGCTCAACCGAGTTTCGAAGCCTCCGCAGGAAGCGGGAACGGCCGGCAACGACCGATCCCTTGGGGTGAAGTCCCGGCGAGCCGGGACCGGACGGCCTCTCAGTCCGAACCCGACAGCTCACCTCGCAGGCGCGTACGAGAGGAAGACGACCCGATATGAGTGGACGCCATCGCAAGCAGACCAACACCGGTCGCACCGTCGCCAAGGTCGCTGTCTCCACCGCGATCATGGGTGGCGCGGGTGTGGCTCTCGCTGGACACGCCGCCGCGGCTCCCGATTCGGAGTGGGACCGCCTCGCACAGTGTGAATCCGGTGGTAACTGGGGCATCAACACCGGCAACGGCTACCAGGGCGGTTTGCAGTTCTCGCAGTCGACGTGGGCCGCTCACGGCGGCACGCAGTACGCTCCCTCCGCCAACCAGGCCAGCCGCGACCAGCAGATCGCGGTCGCCGAGAAGGTGCTCGCGACCCAGGGTTGGGGCGCGTGGCCTTCCTGCTCCTCCAGCCTCGGCCTGCACGGCAGCGCCACTCAGCGCGAGGTGCCGACTTCTCCCGCTCAGTCCCCGCGCTGGCAGCCGGGTGCCGTCGAGAGCGAAGCCTCGACCCAGGCCCCGGCCGATGGCAACCAGCAGGTGTTCTCCGCCGTCGACAAGGCCGTCACCGCCGCACAGGCGCAGGGCGTGCAGCTGCCGCAGCCGGCGCTCGACGCGTACAACGCCTTCAAAGCCAGTGGCGCCAAACTCGATCCGTCGATCGTGAACTTCTACGAGGCGAACAAGGGCCTGCTGCCCAACTAGACCGCTCACATAGTTTCCCCCTGCAGGGAAGGCCCGCATCTCGCGATGCGGGCCTTCCCTGCGTTTCCGGGGACATGAGGTGTGCATGACTGCCGACGGCCTGCCTGCGACACGAGCTCGATGATTCCCGCCCGAATAGGAAGCCCGGATACGAAAAAGACCCGCCTTCCTATTACAGGAACGCGGGCCTTCTTCGTATTCGCGTCAGCGGTTGACCACCGTGTGCGGATGCACGTAGGGCAGGGTGTCAGCCGGCACCGGAAACTCGGTGTCCTCACCGTAGGGTGAGAGGCCACCGGAACGGGTCGACGACAATTCGGTAACCGCGTGGTCACCGTGGTCCACCTGGGGCCAGCCGTTGTCGACGTAGGGTTTCTTCGATTTGTTCACCACGGCCTCATTCTGGCATGTTCGCTCGCCGTAGTCTGGATTGGATGACCACGACCGATGCCCGAGCCTCCGACGACGGCGCCGGGACGCATTCCGGGGCCGACGCCGGACCCGCCGAGCTCGGCACACTCACCGACTGGCTGAGCTCCCGCGGCGACGACGATCTGGTCCGGCTGCTGGGTTTGCGCCCCGACCTCGCCGTGCCGTTGCCCGGTTCGATGACCGTACTGGCCGCCCGCGCGGAACAGCGGGCGTCGGTGCTGCGTGCCGCCGACGATCTGAACACACTCGAGTTCGCCGTAATCGAAACTCTCGCCGCGCACAACGCATTCGGCGGCGGCCGCCAGGAGCGCCCGCTGCCGCGCCGGCGCCTGCACGAATTGCTCGCCGATCGGGTATCCGCCGCCGTCGTCGACACCGCGCTCGCGCGCCTGATCGAGCGCGCGTTGGTGTGGGGCACCGACGAACTGTTCGTCGTGCCCGCCGCGCCGGAGGCCCTGCCGTGGCCGATGGGGGCCACCACGGAACTCCCCGACGCACTGACAGAGCCCGAGATCGAGACGGCGCTGCGCGAGATCGGCGGCGCCGAACACGCTCTGCTGGACAAGCTAGCGACCACCGGCCCCCGCGGCCGCACCCGCGACGCCGCGCCCGGCACCGATCCGGAGCGGCCCATCCAGAGGCTACTGGCCCGCCGGCTGCTGATCTGGATCGACGACGAGACCGTCGAACTCCCTCCGGCCGTCGGCCAGGTGCTGCGGCGCGAACCGGTCACCGATCCCCACGTGCTCACGCCCCCGCAGCCGCAGATCCGCGAGCACTCCGCCGCCGACGTGAACGCCGCGGCGGCCGGTGAGGTCGGCGAGTTGCTGCGCCACGCCGGCGACATCCTCGAGGTTGTCTCCCAGGTACCGGCGCCGGTGCTGCGGGCAGGCGGCCTGGGGGTGCGAGAGCTGCGGCGCATCGCCAAACAGACCGGACTCGACGAGGCGCGGGTAGGGCTGCTCGTGGAGGTGCTGGCCGCAGCCCGGCTGCTGGACAAGGGAATTCCCGAGCCGCCGCCGGACAACGACGCCGGTGAGGATTTCTGGGCCCCCACGATCGCCTCGGACGGCTGGCTGGAGGGCCCGGCGGCGCGCCGGTGGGCGGTGCTCGCGCACGCCTGGCTCGAGTTGGACCGCTTCCCGTGGATGATCGGCCTGCGCGATGTGAACGACAAGCCGCTGGCCGCCCTCTCGGCGGAGCTGCGCACCGCGCACGCGGTTCCCGATCGGCGTGCGATCCTGGCGGTGACCGCGGAGTTCCCGCCGGGTACGGCGATCACGGCCGCCGATGTGGCGCGGGTGCTGAGCTGGCGAATGCCGCGGCGGCGCAGGCATTTCCGCATCGAGGCGGTCGAGCGCACGCTATCGGAAGCGGCGGCGCTGGGCGTGGTCGGCCGCGGCGCGCTCACCTCCGCGGGCCGGGCGCTGCTGCACGGCACCGTCGCCGACGCCGAGGCCGAAATGGACGCGGCCCTGCCCGAACCGGTCGATCACGTGCTGGTGCAAGCCGATCTGACCGTGGTCGCCCCGGGGCCGCTCGTGCCGGAACTGCGGGAGCGCATCGCCCTGGTCGCCGATATCGAATCCGCGGGCGCGGCAACCGTCTACCGCATCGGCGAAGGGTCGGTGCGGCGCGCGCTCGACGCCGGCATGACCGCCGCCGAACTGCATCAGCTGTTCACCGCCCATTCGCGCACCCCCGTCCCGCAATCGCTGACGTACCTGATCGACGACGTGGCACGCAGGCACGGGCGCTTGCGCGCCGGGATGGCGCAATCGTTCGTGCGCAGTGAGGATCCGGCGTTGCTGGCCGAGGTGCTGGCGGCACCCGTGGCCGGGCAGCTGGCATTGCGAGCCGTCGCGCCGACGGTGGCGATCTCGCAGGCGCCGCTGGGCGAGGTGCTCGAGCAGCTGCGCGCGGCGGGGTTCAGTCCGGCCGGTGAGGATTCGTCGGGGGCGATCGTGGATCTGCGCCCCCGCGGGGCGCGGCTGTCCACCCGGCCGAACGAACGCCACGTCTGGCGGCCCACCCCGCCCAGTGCCGAACAACTGCGGCTGCTGGTGGGCGAACTGCGCGCCGGGGAGAGGGCCGCCCGCAGCCGGTCCGGGCAGCGGGTGCGCAGCGACGGCACCCGCACGAGTACCGCGGCCACACTGGCGCTGCTGCAACTGGCGGTGCGGGTGCGCCGCCCGGTGCATATCGGTTATGTCGACGCCCAGGGCGTGGCCACCCAGCGCATCGTGGAACCGGTGCGGGTGGCCGGTGGCCAGCTGGATGCCACCGATCCGGACACCGGCGCGATCCGGCACTTCACCTTGCACCGGATCGCGTCGGTGGCGCTGGTCGAGCCGTGAACCGCGGCTCGTAGCGGCCTCAGCTCTTGGGGTTGGCCAGACAGAACGTGGTCTTGGGCTCCGAGAGCGTCAGGAAGGTCGAATTCGCATCGCAGAGGAATTCGTCGTTCTGACCGTCGACCCGCTTGACGACCTTGACCGTCGCGTCCGCCGAGTCGCAGTCGGCGTAGGAGTATCCGGTCGTCTTGTCCTCGTGATAGCAGCTGCCCTGTTTGAGGTTGGGCGCCAGGCACAGGAACGCGGTGGTACCGCCGTTGAAGGTCTCCTCGTACGAGGAGTATTCGGCCCCGCAGTCCTGCTTCTTGTCGGAGGTCGATTTCACCGTGTAGACGGCCTTGGCCGAGGAGCAATCCACCGGCTCGGTCTTGGAATCTGCGGGCGATCCCTCCAGCACGTTGATGCAGTCACCGACCTTCGCGCGGGCGGTGTCGGATTTTGCCGCATCGGAAAACATCGAACAGCCGGTCACAGTCAGGGCGGCGACCGCCATGAGCGCCAGCACGAGACCCTTGAGCGGTCTCGGTCCTGCGAACTTCACCTACGAAAACCTTTCTCGCCGAGCCGTTCACCAATGGCGAACGTGGTGGGGAGGATACCCGCCCGCCCTGCCGGGCGGGTCCTGCCTCACATATGCAGCGAGTGCAGGCCGTACATACCCATCAGCGAATAGTTGACGATGCTGGGCAGCAGGTGGTTGAGAAGCAGGAGCCCGAAATAATTCACGATCCGATACACCTTTCGAATATCCGCGAGTGCAGCCGCACACGCGCGATCTGTAGTCGATATCCTCGCCCGAATCGTTACGCTCTGCAGCATGAAGCTCGAGCAGACAACCGCAGAGCTCTATGCCCTCGACCCCGCCGAATTCGTGGCCGCTCGCGACGAAGCGGCCCGCACCGCGCGCGCGAACGGCGATAAACAGCTGGCCACGGCGATATCGCGGCTGCGGCGTCCGACCGTCGCGGCGTGGGCTGTGAATCTGCTGGCGCACAAGGCAACCCAGGAATTGGGGGCACTGCTGGATCTCGGCGAGGCGTTGCGCGAGGCGCAGCGCACCCTGTCCGCCGACCGGATGCGCACCCTCGCCGACCAACGCCGCAAAGCGGTGAACGCGTTGACGGACAAGGCCGCTCGCCTCGTCTCGGACGCGGGGAAGAAGCTCACCGAGCCGGTGTTGCGCGAGGTCGCGCAGACCCTCAATGCGGCACTGGCGGATCCGGAGGTCACCGACCAGGTCCGTGCCGGCGTACTGACCGCCGCGGTCGACTACGCCGGTTTCGGCCCGGCCGCGCCCGCCTTGGCCGCCGTTCCCGACGAGCGGACCGAGGAACCGGCCGACACCGGCGCCGAGGAGCTGGCCGCCGCCCGGGAAGCGCTGGAAGCCGCTCGGGCGGAACGGGATTCGACGGCTGCCGACCTCGAACGGCAGCGCTCCGACGTGGCCGCGCTGGACGAGCGGATCACCGCGTTGCGCGACGAACTCGCGCAGGCCGAGGAATCCCGCCGATTCGCCGCCGCGGGGGTGACATCCGCCGAAGCGGCCTTGCGACGAGCCGATACCGAACTGGAGCGGGCGCAGCAGCGCGTGGACGAACTGGACTGAGAACCGCGAAAGAGGTTGCCGCCGAGCATCTTCGGCGGCATCAGCGGATCAGCCGCGCAGCGAACCCGGGTACAGGTACTCGTCCGGCGGCGGCGTGGTGGTGTCGAGCCAGGCGGCGAAGAATCCGCTGAGATCCGTCGTGGTCTTCGTTTGGATGAAGCTGCGGAATTCCGGCATGGAAGCGTTGCCGTACGCGTGAGACCGCACGAATTGCGCTACGGCGGGAAAGAACACGTCGTCACCGAGTTCGTGGCGCAGGGCGTGCAGGAACAACGGTCCGCGCGAATACACCGTGGTGAATTCGTTTCCGGCGCCGGGATTCTGCAGCGGAATCTCCCAGTAGGCGGGCTTGTCGAGGGTTTTGGCGATCGTGCGGCGGTAGAGGGCGTCGACATCCTTACCCTCTTTCCGTTCCGGCCACAGATAATCGGCGGTATAGCTGGCGAAGCATTCGTTGAGGCACACATCCGACCAGTTCCGCACCGACATCGAATCACCCCACCACTGGTGGGTGTTCTCGTGGACGACGGTGTTGAAATCGGTCCACGGCGCGTAGATGGGCCGGGTCTGGGTCTCCAGCGAGAAGTGCAGGTCGGTGTCGACGTAGATACCGCCGGCGCTTTCGAACGGATACGGGCCGTAGAGGGATTCGAGGAAATCGAGCACCTCCGGCAGCCGCTGCTCGAGTGCCCTGCCCTTGTCCGCACCCGGCGCGAAGGCGCTGATCAGCGGAGTGCCGTTCGCGCGGCGCTGTTCGAGGAAATCGAAGTGGTCGATCGCGACGGTGGTGAGATAGCCGATCGAGGGATGTTTCGAACTCCACGTCACGGTGCGCTTGTCGCCGGCGACGGTATCGCTGATTCGCAGTCCGTTCGAAACCGCTTGCCACTCTTGCG
This sequence comes from Nocardia elegans NBRC 108235, assembly GCF_001612845.1. Classification (GTDB taxonomy): domain Bacteria; phylum Actinomycetota; class Actinomycetes; order Mycobacteriales; family Mycobacteriaceae; genus Nocardia; species Nocardia nova. The sequence continues at coordinate 28,224 of NZ_BDBF01000046.1, forward strand.
GAATCGTCACCTGCAAGTCGAAAGTCGCCTTGTCCAAGGGTGTGTCGTTGAGCGGGTACCAGGTGGTCGCCGAATGCGGCTCACCGGCGGCGAAGGCACCGCCGCTCGGTGAGATGGTCCAGCCGGAATCGGGGTCGTCGGATTCGTTACCCGCATAGTCGACCGTCACCGTGAACGGCAGCCCGGGCAGCACCGGCAGCGCGGGTGTGACGGTCAGTTCGTGTTCACCGCCGGTGGTGAAGCCCGCCGGCAGGTTGTTCACCGACACCTTGGACACCGCGGGCCCGGCGTAGTCGAGGTTGAACGCGCGCAGCGGCTGCGTCGACACCGCGTCGATCCGCGCCGTACCGACGAGATGCCTGCTCGGCGGGTCGTAATCGATGGCGACGTCGTAGTGCTGCACGTCGTAGCCGCCGTTGCCGTCGTCGGGATAGTAGGGGTCGCCGAGGCCGGGCGATCCGGTGAACGGATCGGCGGCGGGCTGGGCCAGCGCCGGAATTGGTTGCACCTGGCCGGGGAGCACCAGCGCCACCCCGCACAACGCTCCCGCCGTGAGACACCGTGCCCAGGCATGCGACTTCATCGACCCTCCACCCCTTTCGCGGCACGGTGTGCCGACCACCAGCCGATGCTAGTCGGCCCCGCCGCGCGCCGGAACCGCCACACGCGTCACCCGCGCAGTTCCTCGGGCAGCTGCTGCGGATCCAGCAGCAGCCGTTGGGAATCGACGCGGCCCACTTTCTCGGCGAGGCCGAGATTGTCGGCCAGCAATTTCCATTCCACATCGCTGATCGCGGCCCGGGCGCGCTCGATCACGCCCAGGTCGCGGGTGCCCCAGGCGATCGGCATGGCGCTCACCGCTTGGCGCAGATCGCCGACCGACCGCGGCGCGCGGTCGGCCCGCACGGTCACCGCCGGAACCTTCTCCCCCGCGTCGGTGTCGTGCCCCGGCAGGGCACGTACGACGCGGGTGATCAGCGCGTAGCGCGGCACGGCGCCGGGTTTGGCGAGGTTCACCAGCGCGAGCAGCGTGATCCCCTTCGGGTGCCGTCCCGACACCATGGCCGGGACCAGCTCGCCCTCGGCGTACAACTTCTCGATGCGCGAGCGGTACGGCGTCCACAGCGCCACGAACAGCGCGGTGATGGTCGCCAATGCGAAGGCCACCGCCAGGAGGAACGAATACGGATGGTTGAGCCAGATCAGCCCCGCGGTACCGAGGCCGAGCACGATGGCCGCGGTGAAGGCCAGGATCCGCAGCCGCCGGATATCGCGGACGACTTCGTTCACCGCCCGGGCATGTTCGCGGTCGACCGCGAATTCGAAGCGTCGCACGTGTCAAATCCTCACATCTGTCCGGCAGCGGTAACCCAGCGGCGCGCCCACCGCGGCCCGATCGGCTGCCCTACCCGATCGCCGGGCCCAGCAGATCGTCCGCATCGGTGATGCGATAGGCATACCCCTGTTCGGCAAGGAAACGCTGGCGGTGGGCCGCGTATTCGGCATCCAGCGTGTCACGTGCCACCACCGAGTAGAAATGCGCCTGACCACCGTTGGACTTCGGGCGCAGCAGCCGGCCCAGACGCTGGGCCTCCTCCTGACGGGAACCGAAGGTGCCCGAAACCTGCACGGCCACGGACGCTTCCGGCAGATCGATGGAGAAGTTCGCGACCTTGCTGACCACGAGGACCGGGATTTCACCGTTGCGGAACGCGTCGAACAGCGCCTCACGCTCCTTGGTGCGGGTCGAGCCCTGAATGACGGGAGCGTTGAGGTGTTCGCCGAGTTCGTCGAGCTGATCGAGATAGGCCCCGATCACCAGGCTGGGCGCGTCGCGGTGCCGGGCCAGGATGGATTCGACGACGGGGAGTTTGGTGCGCGCGGTGGAGCAGAGCTTGTAGCGTTCCTCCGGTTCCGCGGTGGCGTAGGCCATGCGTTCGGCCTCGGTGAGGGTGACCCGCACCTCGATGCAGTCGGCCGGCGCGATCCAGCCCTGGGCCTCGATGTCCTTCCACGGCGCGTCGTAGCGTTTCGGGCCGATCAGCGAGAACACGTCGCCCTCGCGGCCGTCCTCGCGCACCAGCGTCGCGGTGAGCCCGAGCCGGCGCCGCGACTGCAGGTCGGCGGTCATCCGGAACACCGGGGCGGGCAGCAGGTGGACCTCGTCGTAGATGACCAGGCCCCAGTCGCGGCTGTCGAACAGTTCCAGGTGCTTGTATTCGCCCTTGGTCTTGCGGGTGATCACCTGGTAGGTCGCGATGGTGACCGGGCGGATCTCCTTGCGCTCGCCGGAGTACTCCCCGATCTCGTCCTCGGTCAGCGAGGTGCGGGCGAGCAGTTCTCGCTTCCACTGCCTACCTGCCACGGTGTTGGTGACCAGGATCAACGTCGTCGCCTGGGCCTTGGCCATCGCGGCGGCGCCCACCATGGTCTTGCCGGCCCCGCAGGGCAGCACCACCACACCGGAACCGCCGGCCCAGAACGAGTCGGCGGCCAGCTCCTGATAGTCGCGCAGATGCCATTCGTGCGTGGCGAAGTCCAGATCGATGCGATGGGCCTCGCCGTCGACGTAGCCGGCGAGGTCCTCGGCGGGCCAGCCGATCTTCAACAGCATCTGTTTGATCCGCCCGCGCTCGGACGGGTGCACGACGACCGTGTCGTCGTCGATGCGGGCGCCGAGCATGGGTTGAATCTTCTTGTGCCGCAACACTTCTTCCAGCACCGCGCGATCCAGGCTCACCAGCACCAGGCCGTGGGCGGGATGTTTGACCAGCTGCAACCGCCCGTAGCGGGCCATGGTCTCGACCACGTCGACCAGCAGCGGCTGCGGCACCGCATAACGCGAATAGCTGACCAGCGCGTCGACGACCTGTTCGGCGTCGTGCCCCGCCGCCCGCGCGTTCCACAGCGCCAGCGGCGTGACCCGGTAGGTGTGCACGTGCTCGGGTGCGCGTTCGAGTTCGGCGAACGGCGCGATCGCCTGCCGGGCCGCATCGGCCTGCTCGTGGTCGACCTCGAGCAGCAGGGTCTTGTCGCTCTGCACGATGAGCGGTCCGTCCGTCACGGCACCTCCTCCAGATTCTCGGGCCGGCCCCCTGCGCCCCCTGCGCACGAGGAATACGTCCCACATTGTTGCCGGGACCCCCGACAAACCTTCATCAACCCTACGCGAGCTGGGCAGATGTGCCGTGAGCGCACCCGCACCCGGAAGCGTCAGAGCGCCGATCCGGACCCGCGCAGCGGCGGCCAGTCGGTGGCCGGCTCCGGCGGGTCGCCGACCAGCCGCCCGGCGACCCAGGAATCCCTGCGCACGCCGCGTTGCACAGCCGCCCCGCGCAGCAGCCCTTCGTACTGGAAGCCGGTCCGCCGCACCACCGCGGCGGAGGCGAGGTTGCCGACGAACGCCCGCCACTCGATGCGGGTCAGGCCGAGCCCCTCGGCGGCGAACGCGAAATCACAGACCAGCCGGACGCTGCGGGTCATCAACCCGCGCCCGCGCACCGCGTCGCTGAGCCAGAAGCCGATCTCGGCAGCCCCGGGCTGCGGCCCGGCCTCGAGGCCGACCATGCCGGCCACCGGCCCCTGCGCTGCCGTGCGCACGGCCCAGACCGGACTGCGGGCCGCCCACCCGGGCGCGACGATATCGGTCAGGAATCCCACCGCGTCGGCCCGCCGATACGGCACCGGCACCGTCGTCCACTCCGGGATCGACGGCTGCCGGCAGCACGCGACGATCGCGTCGACATCGGCCTCGGCCGGGCGCGACAACCACACCGTCCCGTCGGTCAGTTCACAGTCCTCCACCGCTTCATGCTGGCACGCAACCCAGCGGTGGCCCAGCGGATTTCCGGCGACCGTAGAATCGGACCAATGGTTGCCGCGTTGCTCGCCGATTTGTTCGAATCTCATCGGGCGCATCTGCTCTCGGTGGGCTATCGGCTGACCGGCAGCGTGGCCGACGCCGAGGACGCGGTGCAGGAGAGCTGGCTGCGGCTGGCCACCACCCATCAGTCCGAGATCGAGGACCTGCGCGCCTGGCTGACGACTGTGGTCAGCCGGATCTGCCTGGATCGGCTGCGCAGCGCCGCTGTCCGACGGGAAAGCTATGTGGGACAATGGCTTCCGGAGCCGATCGTGACCGGCGTGACACCCTCCAGTCTGCCGGATCCGCTGGAATCGGTGGTGCGCAAACAGGATTGCCGTTTCGCCGCGCTGGTGGTCCTCGACACCCTGACGCCGCCGCAGCGGGTGGCCTTCGTATTGCACGACGGCTTCTCGGTGCCGTTCGACGAGATCGCCGAACTGCTCGAGGTGACGCCCGAGGCGGCCCGGCAGCTCGCGGTCCGGGCCCGGAAATCACTGGCCGCAGCCCCCGAGCCGGTATCGGACACCGAACATCTGGCCGCCGTCCAGCGACTGCTCGAGGCGCTGTATTCCGGCGATGTGGCGGCGGTCGTCGCGGCCCTGCATCCGGATTCGGTGTTCATCGGCGATACCGGCGGCACCGCGAAGACGGCGGCGCGGGCGATCGTCGGCGCGGACAAGATCGCGCGGTTCGTCCTCGGGCTCATCCGGATGTATCAGGTGGAACAGGCCGAACTCTCGCCCACCGGTTCCGATCGATTCGAATTCGTCGGCGTCAACGGCCAACTCGGGGTGCTGCTGCACGAGCGCGCCCCGCGCAACGGTGCGCCGGGATCACCCCCGCGCGTGGTCGGCTTCACCGTCCGCGACGGATTGGTCTGGGGCACTTACGATGTCGCCAATCCCGCGAAGCTCGGCGGCATTCGCCTGCCCCGGGATCCGGCGTAGCCGCCGGAACGCATCGAGCGTCCCGGCGGCTCGTGACTACGGAGTGGACGAACCGGTCCACATGTCCGGGGTGCTCGAACCGAGTCCCCAGTTGCCCGTGGACGATCCGGTACCCCAGTTCGGCGTCGAGGATCCCCAGCCCCAATCGTTGCTGAAGATGTTGTGCAGGGTGTCGTTGATGTATCCGAGGACCGTTCCCGCGGCCGGATGCAGCAGAAGGTCGAGATAGGAGGCCATACACCGCCCCTTTCGAGCCACCACCGAAGTGGTTGTGAGATAGAACACGGGGAGGCTAGCTGTCACCAGGAAACCGCACAACCATGCAGGTCAGAAGCCCGAATGAAATGCGAAACATAGCCTTTCGCTATCGTGCCGCAACTGTAGCGAACGGGCGGCAAGCGTCGCCCCGATCCCCAGCCCGGGGTGTGCGCCGCGGGCACGACGGCGGTATCGCTACGTTGGGACCATGCCAGCCATCCCCACCGTCGCCCGCCTGCGCCCGTTCCGCGCCACGATCTTCGCGGAGATGACCGAGCTGGCCGTGCGCCACGACGCGATCAACCTCGGCCAGGGATTCCCCGATTCCGACGGCCCGGCCGCGATGCTGGAGGTGGCCCGCACCGCCATCGCCGACGGGCTGAACCAGTACCCACCCGGGCGCGGGATGCCCGTGCTGCGCCGGGCGATCGCGGCGGACCGGAAGCGCCGCTACGGGGTGGACTACGACGTCGAATCGCAGGTCGTGGTCACCGTCGGCGCCACCGAGGCGATCGCGGCGGCGGTGCTGGGCCTGGTGGAGGCCGACGAGGAGGTGGTGCTGATCGAGCCGTACTACGACTCCTACGCCGCGGTGGTCGCCCTGGCCGGCGCCACCCGCCGCACCGCGCGGTTGGTGCCGGACGGCAACGGATTCGTCCTCGACCTGGACAGCCTGCGCGCGGCGATCACGCCGAAAACCCGTATGCTGCTGCTGAATTCGCCACACAACCCGACCGGCGCGATCCTGTCCCGGGCCGACCTCGAGGCGATCGCGAAGCTGGCTCGCGAGCACGACCTGATCGTGGTCTCCGACGAGGTGTACGAACATCTCGTCTACGACGGCACCACGCACATCAGCATCTCTACGCTGCCCGGCATGGTCGAGCGCACCATCGTGATCTCCAGTGCGGCGAAGACTTTCAGCGTCACCGGCTGGAAGATCGGCTGGGCGTGCGGCCCGGCACCACTGATCGACGGGTTGCTGTCCGCCAAGCAGTTCATGAGCTTCGTCGGCGGCGGGCCGTTCCAGCCGGCGGTCGCCTACGCCCTCGAACACGAGCAGCAGTGGGTCGCCGATCTCCGTGACAGCCTGTCCGACAAGCGCATTCGGCTCTCGGCGGCACTGGCCGATGCCGGATTCCGGGTCAAGCGCAGCGATGCGACCTATTTCGTCTGCGCCGATATCAGCCCGTTGAGTTCGGCCGACGCACTGGTCTTCTGCCGGGAGCTGCCGCAGCGGCTCGGCGTCGTCGCGGTCCCGATCGAAGTGTTCGCCGACGACCGCGAATCGTGGAACCGCCTGGTGCGCTTCGCATTCTGCAAGCGGGACGACACACTCGACGAGGCGGTCCGCCGTCTGCACGCGGCCCACGTGTGATCGGCGCGGCGCACGATCGAGCGGTCACCTTCGCCCCGAGCCGCGAACGAAGGTGACCGCGAGCCTGTCTCAGCCGCGGCGCCGGGCCACCGCGTCGGCAAGGCGGTCCAGCTGCGCCGCCGTGGTCTCCCAGTCCAGGCAGGCGTCGGTGATCGACTGGCCGTAGGTCAGATCGTCGGCGTGGCCGAGGGTGAGGTCCTGACGGCCGGCGACCAGGAAGCTCTCCATCATCACACCCACCACCGCGCGGTCACCCGCTGCGATGCGCTCGGCGATATCGGTGACCACGTCGACCTGCTTGTTGTGGTCCTTGTTGCTGTTGCCGTGGCTGGCGTCGACGACCACTCGCTGCGGCAGCCCGGCCTTCTCCAGGCGCAGGCAGGCCTCGGCGACGGAGGCGGCGTCGTAGTTCGTGCCGGAGCTCCCGCCGCGCAGGATCACGTGGCAGTCCGGGTTGCCGCTGGTGCGGATCAGCGCCGAGCGGCCGTCGAGGTCGGTGCCGGGGAAGACGTGGCTGGCCCCGGCCGCGCGCACCCCGTCCACGGCCACCTGCACATCACCGTCGGTGCCGTTCTTGATCCCGACCGGCATCGACAGCGCGCTGGAGAGCTGCCGGTGTACCTGGCTGGCCGCGGTGCGCGCGCCGATCGCACCGTAGGAGACCAGATCCGCGATGTACTGCGGCGTGATCGGATCGAGGAATTCGCAGGCCACCGGCAGGCCGAGACCGGTGATGTCGACCAGCAGCCGCCGCCCCAGTCCCAGACCGGTGTTGACGTCGAACGAACCGTCCAGATGCGGATCGTTGATCAGGCCCTTCCACCCGAGCGTGGTCCGCGGCTTCTCGAAGTAGACCCGCATCACGATGTGCAGGCGATCGGAGAGTTCGGCGCTCTTGGCGGCCAGGCGGCGCGCGTAGTCGAGAGCGGCCTCGGGGTCGTGCACCGAACACGGACCGACGACGACCATCAGGCGGTCGTCGGCGCCGTCGAGGACTTTCACGGTGGCGGCGCGGCCGGCCCGCACGGTGTCGGCGAGCGCGTCGTCGATCGGATGCTCGCGGCGAACCTCGGCGGGCGAGAGCAGGGGGCTGATACTCAGCGTGCGCTGATCGTCGAGGTCACTGTGTGAGGCATCGACATCGGCTGCGGTGGTCATGATGGGTTCCTTTTCTCAGGCCGACCCACCGAACGAGATCCCGTGGAGCCGGTCTGCAATCCGGCTCGGGGTGGGAGAAGGTCAGCGCGGGTCACCGACCGACCCACCCGGGGCCGGCTTGGTAAACCAGAAATACGCGCGCTGCACGAGGGTGACTGTACCAGGGGCGCGGCGCGAGTGGATTCGGCCGGGTGGCGGACGTGACGGTCCGCACAGGCACGGCGGACGCGACGGGGCCCGGCCGGGATCGAACGATCCTGCGCCGGGCCCGAATTCGCGTGCGGCGGTCAGAACATGCCGGGCTCGTAGGTGCCCGCCGGGGTGCCCGCGATGACATTGAGCCGGTTGTAGGCGTTGATCAGCGCGATCAGCGAGATCAGGGCGCCGATCTGCTCGTCGTCGTAGTGCTTGCGCACCTGCTGCCAGGTCTCCTCGCTGATGCCGCGATGGACATCGGCGAGGCGGGTGCCTTCCTCGGTCAGCGCGAGCGCGGCCCGCTCGGCGTCGGTGAAGACGATCGCCTCTCGCCACGCGGCGACCAGGTTGAGCCGCACCGAGGTCTCGCCCGCGGCGGCCGCATCCTTGGAATGCATATCGGTGCAGAAGCCGCAGCCGTTGATCTGGCTGGCGCGCAACTTGACCAGTTCCTGCGTCGCCTTGGGCAGCGGCGAGTTGTCCACGACCTGGCCGGCGTTACCGATCCGCTTGACGAACTTGGCGGCGATCTCGTTGCTGAACAGAGCGAAACGGGGTTCCATGACCATCCTCCTGTACACAGTGAGCCGCGCTTCGCGGCGTCGCTACACAGAGATGACGGCGCAGCACCCACCCGGTGTGACATCCGCGGATGTGATGCCAGTCACACCGATTCGAAGCGGCTCAGCGGCGGGCGAACGAGTAGGTCACGTCGGTGAGTTGTTCGGACAGGTCCCAGAGGCGGCGGGCGGTGACCTCGTCGCGGGAGGCGGCCGAGGAGCCGCAGCGCTCGGGATAACCACGCAGGCCACCGAGGTGGGTCGGGCCGTAGAACGCGCCGGGTTCGACCTTCGCGGTGGCGGCGTAAAGGCTTGGTAGCGCGCCCATTTCGGCCGACTGGGCGAGAATCCGGTTGCCCAGGGCCATGATCGCGTCCAGGAACGACTCGGTATGCGATTGCAGTTCGGTGCTGGCGTAGCCGGGATGGGCCGCGACCGAGACCTTCGGCGAACCGGCCGCGGACAGGCGGCGCTGGAGTTCGTAGGCGAACATCAGATTCGCCAGTTTCGACTGACCGTAGGCGCGCCAGCGCTCGTAGCGCCGATGCTGGTAGTTCGGATCGGCGAGGTCGATGCGGCCGATCATATGGGCGCCGCTGGATACCGTGACGACGCGATCGGAGATCTTGTCGAGCAGCAGTCCGGTCAGCGCGAAGTGGCCGAGATGGTTGGTGCCGAACTGCATTTCGAAGCCGTCGGCGGTGCGGCGCAGCGGCAGGGCCATCACGCCGGCGTTGTTGATCAGCACATCGGCGCCCTCGATCGTGCGCGCGAATTCGCGAATCGAGGACAGGTCGGCCAGGTCGAGCCTGCGCACCTGCACCCGTTCGCCGATGGTGTCGGCGACCGCCCGGGCCTTCACCTCGTCGCGGCAGGCCATGATCACTTGCGCACCGGCCTGCGCCAGGGCCCTGGTGGTGGCCGCGCCCAGTCCGCTGTTCGCGCCGGTCACGATGATCGTGCGACCGCTCTGGTCCGGAATATCGGAGATGTTCCAACCGCTCACCCGCACGAGTCTAGGCGGGCACCGGCCGCTCCGCGCTGTTGTCGCGAGCTGGGCCGTGGTGTTTCGGGCGGCCCGTGACGCGACACGACCTTACCTAATATAGGGTTGCCTAACCTATCTAAGGCAGCTCGACACTGCGCAGCTCGACCCGTGAGGCGATACCCGTGACTTCGATATCCCCCGCCCAGCAGGACCTGCTCGACGGTTTCGTACCGTTTCCGGCCGAACTCGCCGAAAGGTACCGGTCCGCGGGTTATTGGCGCGGCGAACCGCTGGGCGAGCTGCTGCGCGACGCCGCCCGCCGCGGGCCCCGGCGTCCCGCCCTGCACACCGAGAGCGGACCGATCGACTATGCCGAACTCGATCGTCGCGCCGATCGCACGGCCCACGGGCTGCTCGCCTCCGGACTCGAGCCCGGCGACCGCGTGGTGGTTCAACTGCCCAATGTGACCGAATTCGTGGAGGTGCTGTTCGGGCTGCTGCGCGCCGGCATCGTGCCCGTACTGGCCCTGCCGGCGCATCGGCAGGCCGAGATCGAACATCTGACCCGGCTGTCGGGGGCCGCCGGCTACATCGTCGCCGACAAGGCCGGCGACTTCGACTACCGCGAACTGGCGGCCGCGGTGGCCGCCCGGGTGCCGTCGCTGCGCACGATCTTCGTGCTCGGCGATCCCGGCGACTACGTCGATTTGAGAAAGATTGCGCGCGAAGGCGATTCGCTACCGGAAGTCGATGCGTCCGGTATCGCGGTGATGCTCGTTTCCGGCGGCACCACCGGCCTGCCGAAACTCATCGCCCGCACCCACGACGACTACCACTACAACGCCCGCGCCGGCGCCGAGATCTGCGCACTGACCTCCGACGACGTGTACATGGCCACACTGCCCGCCGCACACAACTTCCCGCTCTCCTGCCCGGGCATTCTGGGCGCGGTCGCCGCCGGCGCGTCGGTCGTCATGCTGGCCGACCCGAGCCCGGAGAACGCGTTCGCGACCATCGAACGCCACGGTGTCACCGTGACGGCGGTGGTCCCGCCGCTGGCCCAATTGTGGTGTGCCGCGGTGGAATGGGAGGAGGCCGACCTGTCCAGCCTGCGGCTGCTGCAGGTCGGTGGCGCGAAATTGGCCGAGGTCAATGCCCGCGAGGTGACGCCGGCCCTGGGCGCGACCCTGCAGCAGGTGTTCGGCATGGCCGAGGGGCTGATCAACTACACCCGCCTCGACGATGCCGAGGAAACGATTCTGATCTCCCAGGGCCGCCCGCTCTCCCCCGCCGACGAGGTCCGAGTGGTCGACGGCGAGGGTAACGACGTCGCACCCGGCGAGGAGGGCGAACTGCTGACCCGCGGCCCGTACACCATTCGCGGCTATTACCGTGCCCCGGAACACAATTCCCGCGCCATCACCCCCGACGGCTACTACCGCAGCGGTGATCTGGTGCGGCGACTGCCGAGCGGGCATCTGATCGTCTCGGGCCGGATCAAGGATGTGATCAACCGCGGCGGCGAGAACGTCTCCTGCGACGAACTCGAGGAACACCTGCTGGCCCATCCCGCGGTCCGGCACGCGGCCGCGGTCGGCCTGCCCGACGCGGCCCTCGGCGAAAAGGTCTGTGCCGTCCTGGTGATCGACGGCGAGATGCCGAGCCTGGCCGAGATCAAGGAATTCCTCACCGCTCGCGGCCTGGCGACCTACAAACTGCCCGACCTTCTCGAACGGGCCGACGCGCTGCCGTTCACCGCCGTGGGCAAGATCGACAAGAAGGTGCTGCGGGCGCGCTACGACACGCAGACCGCGACCGCGCCGTACCGAGCCTGACCGCGTACCGAACTCTCGTCCCACGGCCACTCCGGTACGAGAAAGCCCGGCGGTAGGTCCCGCCGGGCTCGTTCTCTCAGGCTTCGACGACGTAAGGCGCTACGCTGCGCAGCTTTTCGCAGGTCTCGGTGAATTCGCGCTCCGGGCGCGACTGGGAGACGATACCGGCTCCGGCGCGCAGCCAGGCGCCCTCCGTGGTCTGGTAGATCGCCCGCAGCACCAGCGTGGCCTCCAGCACACCGCCCGGCGAAACGGTCACCACCGCACCGGAATACAGGCCGCGGGCGTCGTGGTCGAGGCGAAACACCGCGTCCACGCCGGTGCGCTTGGGGATACCGGAGGCGGTCACGGACGGGAACAGCATTTCCAGCGCATCCCAGGCGCTCTTGCCCTCGGCGAGGGTGCCTCGCACGGTGGAGGCCAGATGTTGCACACTCCCGCGTTCGCGCACCGCCATGAAATCGGAGACGGCGGTGCTGCCCGGCTCGGCCACCGCGGCGATCTCGCCGAACGAGGTCTGCACCGAAATGGCGTGCTCGACAATCTCTTTCGGATCACCCACCAGCTCTTCTCGCGCGGCGGCGTCGGCCGTATCGCCGCGACCGAAGGCGCGGGTGCCGGCCAGCGGCTCGGTGGTCACGACCCGGTGGCGGTCGACCGAGGCCACCAACTCGGGACTGAATCCGGCCGCCTCCAGGCCGCCCAGTCGCAGTAGGAACGAGCGCGCGGGCGTGTTGTTCGCGCGCCCGAGCCGATAGGTCTGCGGAACGTCCACGGGGAAGGGCAGATCCACCTTTCGCGACAGGATCACCTTCTGATACCGCCCGGCCCGGATCTCGTCGACCGCCTCGGCGACCCGGCCGCGGTAGTCGGTGGGATCGATGGTGACATCCACCGGCCGCGCCGACGCCGGAGGTGTCGCACTCGCCTGCGCGATCAGTTCGTGGATCTCCGCGGTCTCGCGGGGCGTCGCACCGGACACCCGCACGCCGGAGGCGTCGATGCGCACCTCGATGCGCGGAATCATGAGGTGCGCGAGGGTGGTTCGGGCCGGAACGTGCGCATCCGCGCCCAGCGCCCAGGCGCAGAATTCGAATCCGATCCAGCCGTAGGCGTTGCGACCCCGCAGCGGCAGCGCGGCCAGCGCCGCGTCGATCACCGCGGCCGGGCGGCCCTGCCACGACTCGACGGTGGCGCGGCCCTCCCATTCGACACGCAGTTCGCCGGAGTCCAATTCGATGCTGCCGATCGGATCGGCGGCGAACACCCAGCCGTCGGGCCCCTCGTAACCGACGTACTCGCCGAAGCGGTCGGCCGCGGCGAGCGCCGCCATGGCGTCGGCGGGTGCGATCGCCGACGCCGTGCCCGTCACCTCCGTCCCCGTTGCCAGCTGCCCCGTCGCCCCCGGACCGTCCCCGTAACCGTTTCGCACCCGCTCGTCCGTGGTCGACACCGTTCCTCCAAGGTTATGCTTACCTAACTACAGAAGGTGAGGTTAGCATTACCTGTCCTTTTCGGTATTGTGCCGGAACACACATCGGAATCGCTTTGCGAGCGTCATGGTCAACTTCCTGCGCGAATATGCTTCCGCGAGCTTGAATGGTGGAGCGCCGTCGAGGAGGGGCCCACCATGATCGATCACGCTGCCGGCAATCCGGCTCCGAGTACCGCGAAGGATCTGCCGCGCTCGGCCGTCGCTCTGGTCGACGCGGTGTCGCCGGTGGAACGCGAATTGATCGGCGGCTGGCTCGCCGAGGGCGGGATCGCCGCCGAACTCGGAATCGACGCTCCCGTCACGCAGATCGACCTGGACGCCACCGCCATCGCCGCCCGGCTCGTCGGCCGCCGCGACGACCCGCTGGTGATCCCGATCCGCGTGCTGTGGCTGCCGCCCGAACGAGACGGGGTGCGGCGCACCACCTTCGCCGATCTGGCGCTGCTGAGCGATCCGCGCCGGCCCCACCGGCTGCTGCAGCGCCGGCTGGTGGACAAGGCACCCGACCGGCATCTCATCCTCACCGGACAGCCCGCCCGGCTCAGCGATCTGCGCGCGAACAACCCCGGGGCCGCCGAAAGTTCGGAACCGTTCGCGCGGGCGATCGTCCGTGCGGGCACGGTGGCGCTGGAACGCGCCGAACGATCGGTGATCGGCGACCGGTACAAGGTTCCCCGGATGGTGGTCGAGGAGATTCTCGACTCCCCCGACTTCCTGCGCCGCCTCGACGCGATCGCCACCGAAACCGGAACCGAACCGCGCGAGGTGTACCGCCGGGCCGAGAAGGCGCTGCGCGAACTCGTCGCCGCGCAGAGCCGGCTGATCTCGGATCTGTTCACCCAGGCGATGCGGCCGGTGCACGCCTCGGCCTGGAAGATCGACTGCGACCGGTCCGGGCTGGCGGCGCTGCGGCGCCTCAATCGCAACTACCCGCTGGTGTTCCTGCCCTCTCATCGTTCCTATGTGGATGCCTTCGTCCTCGGTGACGCGCTGGCGCGCAACGACTTTCCTCCCAACCACGTCATCGGCGGCGCCAATCTCAGTTTCTGGCCGATGGGGCCGATCGCGCGCCGCACCGGCACCGTCTTCATTCGCCGCAGCTTCGGCGACGACGAGATCTACAAGGCCGTGGTCGAGGAGTACTTCGCCTATCTGCTCGCCAAACGCTTCAATCTGGAGTGGTACTTCGAGGGTGGGCGCACCCGTACCGGGAAGTTGCGCCCGCCCCGGTTCGGACTGCTGAACTACCTGGCCTCGGCCATCCGCTCGCGGCGCATCGACGATGTGATGCTGGTGCCGGTGTCGATCACCTACGAGCGCCTCAACGAATTGGGATCCATTGCGACCGAACAGGTCGGCGGCGTCAAGAAGCCCGAGGGACTGACCTGGCTGGCCCGCTACATCCGCAGCCAGCAGCATTCCGCCGGGCGCGTCTACGTCCGTTTCGGCGCACCGCTCTCGGCGCGCGACCGGCTGGCCGCCTACGGCGATCCGATGCAGCCGATCGCGGAATCGCTCGCTCCGGATCCGGAGGAAGTGTCGGACCGGCAACGCAAAGCCGTGCAGCGCTTGGCCTTCGAGGTGGCGGTCGGCATCAACGCGGTCACTCCGGTCACGGTCAACGCGCTGGTGACGCTGGCCCTGCTCGGTGTGCACGAGCGCGCACTCACCCTCGGCGAGGTGCGCCAGACGCTGGAGCCGGTCCGTGGTTACATCGAGCGGCGCGCGCTGCCGACCGGCGAGTTGGATACGCTGCGCGACGATCAGGGTCTGGCGGTGGTTCTGGAACAGCTGTCGCTGGCCAGGGTGGTGACGGTGTACCGGGGCGGGCTGGAACCGGTGTATTCGATCGAGGCCGGCGCCCATCTGGAAGCCGCGTTCTATCGCAACAGTGCCGTGCACTGGTTCGTGAACCGGGCGATTCTGGAATTGGCGATTCTGGAGGTGGCCGACGAACAGGCCGGCGCCGCACCCGGCATAGAGGTCATCTGGGATGCCGCGTACCGGCTGCGCGATCTGCTCAAATTCGAGTTCTTCTTCCCTGACCGGATCGAATTCGCCGCCGCGATGAGCGCGGAATTGCTTCTGCTGGACAGCAATTGGGAGCAGCGCGGCAGCGCCGCGGAATTGGTGTGCGCGCTGGCCGATTCGGGATTCATCATGGCGCACCGCGTGGTGCGCTCGTTCTTCGATGCCCAGCTCGTGGTGGCCGAGCGCCTGGCCGCCGCCGACCCGGCCGCACCGCTGGACCGCAAACAGTTCATCGACGAATGCCTGGCCGTCGGACGCCAGATGCTGCTGCAGCAGCGACTGCACAGCACCGAGTCGGTATCGTCCGAATTGTTCTCCAGCGCACTGAAACTCGCCGAGAACTACGGTCTGCTCGATCCCGGCACCCCGGATCTCGCGCGGCGTCGCCGCGAGCTGGCCGACGAACTGCGCACCATCGGCGTCCGCATCTCCCGTGCGGCCGCTCTCGACCCGTCCAACCGCGCACCGCAGGGGACAGTGTGAACCTTTCCGAAGCGATTTCCGCCATCCGGACCGGGCCACAGGGCCCCCGAGTGGCGGCCGTATTCGACTTCGGCGGAACGGTGGTCGCGGGCTTCGCCCCCGCCGCCGCACCGCTGCGCCTGCTGCGCGGACGCGACTCGCGCCGGGCACTGACCGACACGCTGTTGTACAGCATTCGCGGTTCGCGGACCGAGGGTGAGTACGAGCGCTTCCTGCAGCGCCTCGCCCGGGTGTGGGCGGGCCGCACCGAGGAGGAGCTCACCGAACTCGGCGAACAGCTGTTCCGCAGCACCGTCTACGGGCACGTGTATCCCGAAGCGTGGCGACTCGTCCGGGAGCACGAGGCGGCCGGGCACACGGTGGTGATGGTCACCAGCCTCACCCGTTTCCAGGTGCTACCGGTGGCCCGGGAACTCGGGGTGGACCACGTGCTCTACACCGCGATGGCCACCGCCGACGGCGTCCTCACCGGCTTCACCGAGGGAAAACCGCTGTGGCGCAACGAAAAGGCCGCGGCGGTGCGGCGCTTCGCCGCCGAACACGATATCGATCCCGCCGACAGTTACGCCTATGCCGACGCGGCCCCCGACATCCCACTGCTGGAAACCGTCGGCCATCCGGTCGCGGTCAATCCGGGACCGCGCATGTCCATGACCGCCGGTGAACGCGACTGGCCGACCCTCACCTTCAAGCCGCGGGAACCGGCGCGCGTCACCGACTTCGCCCGTACCGCAGTCGGTTTCACGGGGCTGCTCAGCGGCGCCGCCTTCGGGGTCGTCTCCCGCGCTGCCACCCGCCGCCACCGGGCGATGGCCGACGCCATGATCGCCACCGCCGCCGACGCCACCCTGCGCACCACGGGTGTGCGGGTGCGGGTGGTGGGCGCCGAGCACGCCCGGCAGCCGCGTCCGGCCGTCTTCCTGTTCAACCACCAGAGCCAGTTCGACATGGTGGTGCTGGCCGCGGTGCTGCGTTCGGGATTCACCGCGGTGGTGAAGAAGGAGGTCACCACCAACCCGGTCTTCGGCCCGCTGTTGCGATTCGCCGAGGCCACCTTCATCGATCGCTCCGACACCACCAGCGCGAAGGCGGCGCTGGAACCGGTCGTGGACACCCTGCGCGGCGGGCTCTCGCTCGTGGTGGCGCCGGAGGGCACGCGCTCGATGACGCCTCGGATCGGCCCCTTCAAGAAGGGCGCCTTCCATATCGCGATCGAGGCCGGGGTGCCGATCATTCCGCTCGTCATCCGCAACGCGGGCGAGATCGCCTGGCGCAATTCGGCGATCGTGCGCAAGGGCACGGTGGATGTAGCGGTCCTGGCGCCGATCGATGTGAGCGGCTGGGATCCGCAGCACATGGACGCCGACATCGCGCGCGTGCGGCAGCTGTTCATCGACACGCTGCGGGACTGGCCGGTCGACGCGGCCGTGGAGGCAGTGCCCTAGGTCCCTAACGCCCCCAGCCCCCTAACGCCCCAGCCGTTAGACGCGACGGCCGAACAGCAGCTTCCACGGCATCAGCGCCGATTCCAGCTGCACCTTCAGGCTCATCTTCGAGGCGCCCTTGGTGCGCTCCTCGAAGCGGATCGGCACCTCGGCGATCGAAATACCCTGCTTGATCGTGCGGTAGTTCATCTCGACCTGGAACGAATAGCCGTTGCTGTGGATCGAGGCCACATCGATGGCCCGCAGCGTCTCCGCCTTCCACGCCTTGAACCCGGCGGTCGCGTCCTTGACGCCGAGCCGCAGGATCGCGTTGACGTAGAAGTTCGCCCAGGCCGACAGGGCCTTGCGGTACCACTTCCACTCCGCCGCGGTCGAGCCGCCCTCGACGTAGCGCGATCCCAGGACCACACCGGCATCGGAGGTCTCGAGCTTCTCCAACATGGCCGGAATCACCTCGGCCGGGTGGGAGAGGTCGGCGTCCATCTGGATGACCACGTCGGCGCCCTGGTCGAGCGCCGCGGTGATGCCGGCGATGTAGGCACGGCCGAGGCCGTCCTTCTCGGTCCGATGCAGCACACCCACCACGGACGGCAGCTCGGCGGCCAGTTTGTCCGCGACCTCACCGGTACCGTCCGGGGAGTTGTCGTCGACCACCAGAACGTGCAGATCGGCGACCGGTAGTGCGGTCAGCCGCTCCACCGCCACCGGCAGGTTCTCCCGCTCGTTGTAGGTCGGCACCACCACGGTCACCTTCACAAGTCGCCCTCCACTCGATTCGACCTGACTGCGCGTGCCCGGATCCGGGCACGACGTGCTCTGGAGAACCGTAGCCCACCCACCTGAGAGGGCACGAGCGGCTCAGTCTCTCCCGTCGCGGGCATCCTCGCGGGCATTGCGTTCGCGCACGATCTCGAGCGCCCGCTCGGCGGTGGCACGGTCCGGATACGGCCCCATCCGGTCGGCGAACCAGCACCGCTTGCTCTGTTCGGCGCGGTGATGCTTGAGGCAGTAGTACCACTGATCGTCGGAATCGCCCATGCCGATCATCGTCGCACCCGGCGCCCGCCCTGTCAGGCAACCGGTGAATCCGCACGTCGGGCCGCCCGGCGGGCATCCGCCGACGAGTGTGGCCCTTGACACACTCTCGTGGTGAATGTACGTTCATTCACAACAAATGCTAGTTCACTCATTCGGCGGTGGTCCGCTCGCCGACTCGTCGGAGCAGAAGGAAGCGCAATGGATTTCTCGACCTACTCCCAGCTCACGTTCAAACGCTTGGACGACGGCGTCCTGCTGATCACCATCGACCGGCCGGAGAAATACAACGCCGCCGACGAGCAGATGCACGCCGAGCTGGCCCGGGTCTGGACGGATGTCTCCGCCGATCCCGAAACCCGGGTCGCGGTCATCACCGGCGCCGGCAAAGCGTTCTCCGCGGGCGGTGACCTGGCCATGGTCGAGCGCATGGCCGGTAACCACGAGCGGGTGGCGAACATGCTGCAGGAGATGAGCGACCTGGTCTACAACATGATCAACTGCGAGAAGCCGGTCGTCGCCGCGATCAACGGCGTCGCGGTCGGCGCCGGGCTGGTGGTGGCGCTGCTCTCCGATATCTCGATCTGCGCCGAGGACGCCAAACTGGGCGACGGGCACGTGAAGCTCGGCGTGGCCGCGGGCGATCACGCGGCGATCCTGTGGCCGCTGCTGTCCGGTATGGCCAAGGCCAAGTACTACCTGCTGACCGGCGAGATGGTCGTCGGCGCCGAGGCCGAGCGCATCGGCATGGTCACCAGCGCGGTGCCGCGCGAACAGGTGCTCGACGACGCGCTCGCGGTCGCCAACAAGCTCGCCGGCGGTTCCCAGCTGGCCATCCGGTGGACCAAGAAGGCGCTCAACAACTGGCTCAAGCAGGCCGGTCCCATCTTCGACCAGTCCGCCGCCTACGAAATGCTCTGCTTCATGGGCCCGGATGTCACCGAGGGCTATACCGCCCTGCGCGAGAAGCGCGCCCCCAACTTCCCCTCCGCCCGCGCGGCCACCGGTAACTGAGGAGCCGAACACGATGAGCGACAACACCATTGCGGTAGTCACCGGAGCCGGTTCGGGTATCGGCCGGGCGATCACCCTGGCCCTGGCCGCCCGCGGCGACCGGGTCGTGGCCGCCGATCTGGACCTCGACGCCGCCAAGCGCACCGCCGAACAGCAGTCCGACCGCATCTTCGCCATGCAGGTCGACATCGCCGACGCCGCGCAGGTGCAGGCCCTGCGCGATCGGGTGCACGCCGAGGTCGGGGTGCCGAACATCCTGGTCAATGCCGCCGGCTGGGACCGCACCGACAAATTCCTCAACGCCACACCGGAATTCGCGCAGAAGGTGGTCGCGATCAACTACCTGGGGCCGGTGCACATGTGCAGCGCGTTCCTGCCGGGCATGGTGGAGGCCGGCGGCGGTCGGGTGGTCAACCTGGCCAGCGACGCCGGGCGCGTCGGCAGCTCCGGGGAAACCATCTACGCCGGCGCCAAGGGCGGAGTGATCGCCCTGACCAAATCGCTGGCGCGCGAGATGGCCCGCTACTCGATCACCGTCAACTGCGTCTGCCCCGGGCCGACCGACACCCCGCTGTTCCAGGCCCAGGACGAGAAGCTGAAAGAGGCGCTGATCAAGGCGATTCCGTTCCGCCGCCTCGCCCGGCCGGAGGAGGTCGCCGCCCCGGCTCTGTTCTTCGCCTCCCCCGCCGCGTCGTTCATCACCGGTCAGGTGCTCAGCGTCAGCGGCGGACTCACCATGGCCGGCTGAGCGCCGCGCCGACTTCGGAGGACCAGATGTACGACGCCCATGCCTACCGGCAGTACTTCGAACACGATTTCACCTACCTCAACGGTTTCCGGCGCAACGTCCACCGCTACGCCCACCACCCGGCGATCGAGGATCCCGCGACCGGGACGACCGTCACCTACGCCGAACTGGGCGACCGCGTCGACCGGCTGGCCACCGGCCTCGCCGACGCCGGTGTCGAGCCGGGTGCCGTCGTGGCATATCAGCTGTTCAACGGGGTCGAGTTCGCCGAGCTCTATCTGGCGACGCAGGCCGCCGGAGCAGTCGGCTCGCCGATGAACTTCCGGCTTGCCGCCGGTGAGACGTCCTACGTCCTCGCTTCGAACCGTCCGCGGGTCTTCGTCTACGACACCGACCTCACGCCGATGGTGCGAGAGGCGTTGGAGCGCAGCGAGTTCCGGCCCGGGCTCCTGGTGGCGGTGGGACCGGGTGAGCCGCTACCGGGCGCGGTCCGCTTCGACGACCTGGTCGCGGCGACGGCGCGGCCGCTCCAGCCGGATCGCACGGTGTGGGACGAGACCACCCGCCTGTACACCTCCGGCACCACCGGGATGCCGAAGGGCGTGCCGCTCAACAGCCTGGTGGAGATCTTCAGCGCACACGACGTCATCATGCATTTCCCGATGTCGCCCGAGGACAAGACGCTGAACATGACCCCGTGGTTCCATCGCGGCGGATTGTATTGCGCCGGACCGAATCCCACGTTCTACGTGGGCTCGTCCCTGGTACCGATGCGCGCCTTCGACGCCGACACCACCCTGGATCACGTGCAGCGCTACGGCCTGACCTTCCTCATCGGCGCGCCGACCAATCTGGCCATGCTCGCTCATGCACAGGAGGCCCGGCGCCGCGACCTGTCGAGCCTGCGCGGCATCGTGACGATGGGCGCTCCGCTGGAACGCGAGGCGGCGCTGCGCTATCAGAAGGTGTTGAATCCCAACATCTTCAACGGATACGGCAGTACCGAGGGATTCTGGAACACCTTCCTGCGCCCGTCCGATCTGCCGGCCATGGCCGGAACCGCCGGGCGCGCGTGCATCGACGACGACGTGGCGGTGGTCCGGGTACTCGACGACCGGCTGGCCGAGCCGGAGGAGACCGTCGCCAAGGACGGCACGGAAGTGGGCGAGGTCATCGTCCGCTCACCGAAGGGCGCCAATGCCTACGTCGACTCGCCCGATCAGGAGGCTCGCAAGTTCCATCGCGGCTGGTTGTATATCGGTGACCTCGCCACCTGGGACGAGCAGGAATTCGTCACCATCGTCGGACGTAAGGACGACATGCTGCTGTCCGGCGGCGAGAACGTCCATCCCGTCCAGGTCGAGGAGGCCCTCAACGAACATCCCGGCGTAGACGACTGCCTGGTGGTGGGCATTCCCGACGAGCGCTGGGGGCAGGTGGTGGTGGCCTATGTGGTCGCCGCCGAGCCCGGAGTGGGCGTGGCGGAGCTGGACCGGCACTGCCGCACCCATCCCATGCTCTCGGCGTTCAAACGCCCGCGCGCCTACCGCTTCGTGGATTCGCTGCCGGTGTCGGCCACCGGCAAGAAATTGCATTACAAACTCACCGAACAGGCCCGCGACGATGCCGCGGCCGGCCTGTTCACCTATCCGGACAAGGAAAACGCATGAGCGCGAAACGTCCCCCCGCCTTCGACGCACTCGACCCGCTGGCCATCGATTCGCTGCTGTCCGAAGACGAACGGGCCGTGCGCGACAGTGTGCGCGGCTTCTGCGCCGAGCACATCACCCCGCATATCGCCGACTGGTTCGAAGCCGGCGATCTGCCCGGCGCGCGCGATCTGGCCCGCGAATTCGGCAGGCTCGGTGTGCTCGGCATGCATCTCGAGGGTTACGGATGCAGCGGCGCCTCGGCCGTGCACTACGGCCTGGCCTGCCTGGAACTCGAGGCCTGCGATTCCGGTATCCGCTCCCTGGTCTCGGTGCAGGGCTCACTGGCCATGTTCTCCATCTGGAACAACGGTTCGGAGGAACAGAAGCAGCGGTGGCTGCCGGGTATGGCCACGGGCGAGATCATCGGCTGCTTCGGCCTCACCGAACCGGATGTGGGAAGCGATCCGGCGGCCATGCAGTCCCGCGCCAAGCGCGACGGTGACGACTGGATTCTCAACGGGCGCAAGATGTGGATCACCAACGGCTCGATCGCCGATGTCGCGGTGGTGTGGGCCAACACCGACGAGGGCATCCGCGGTTTCATCGTCCCCACCGACACCCAGGGATTCAGCGCACACACGATCAAACACAAACTGTCGCTGCGCGCGTCGATCACCAGCGAACTGGTCCTCGACGACGTGCGCCTGCCCGCCGAGGCGATGATGCCCGAGGGCCGCGGCGTGAAGGCGCCGCTGTCGAGTCTGTCCGAGGCGCGCTACGGCATCATCTGGGGTTCGATGGGCGCGGCCCGCTCGGCCTGGCAGGCGGCTCGCGATTATTCGATGCAGCGCAATCAGTTCGGACGTCCGATCGCCGGATTTCAGCTGACGCAGGCCAAACTCACCGATATGGCCGTCGAACTGCACAAGGGCCAACTACTTTCGCTGCATCTGGGCCGGCTCAAGGATTCGGTGGGACTGCGGCCCGAACAGGTGAGCTTCGGCAAACTCAACAACACCCGCGAGGCGATCGAGATCTGCCGCACCGCGCGAACGATTCTGGGCGGCAACGGCATTTCGCTCGAATATCCGATCATCCGGCACATGGTGAATCTCGAGTCCGTCCTCACCTACGAGGGGACGCCGGAGATGCATCAACTCGTGCTCGGCCAGGCCTTCACCGGCCAGAACGCCTTCCGCTGACAAGAGGTCCCATGAACGCACGACTGGAGTACGACTCCGAACACCGCCAATTCCGTTCCATGGTCCGCGATTTCGTCCGGCAGACGGTCGCGCCGGCCCACGAGGACTGGGAACACGCCGGCCGGCTGGACCGATCGCTGTTCACCGAGGCGGGCAAGCTGGGACTGCTCGGCTTCCCGGTCCCGGAGCGCTTCGGCGGGCCGGGAGTCGAGGATTTCCGCTACCACGCCATCGTGATCGAGGAGATCACGCGGGCGGGTGCGGCCGCGGCGGGTATCGCGTTCTCCCTGCAGAACGATGTGGTGCTGCCCTATCTGACCGATCTCACCGACGAGGAGCAGAAGGCCCGCTGGCTGCCCGGCGTCGTCACCGGTGAGACCGTCCTGGGGATCGCCATGACCGAACCGGGTACGGGCAGCGATCTCACCGGCATTCGTACCACCGCCGTACGCGACGGCGAGTATTACGTGGTCGACGGCAGCAAGACGTTCATCTCGAACGGGCAGAACGGTGACCTGTTCGTGGTCGCGGTCCGCACCGGCGAGGACAAGCACAAGGGGCTGACGCTGCTGGTCGTCGAGGCCGACACACCGGGATTCGGCCGCGGCCGCAACCTGGAGAAGATCGGCCTGCACGCCCAGGACACCAGCGAACTCACCTTCACCGAGATGCGGGTGCCGGTGGCGAACCGGCTCGGCGCGGAGGGCGAGGGCTTCTATCAGCTGGTGCGGAATCTGCCGCAGGAGCGGCTGTCGCTCTCGGTCGGCGCGGTCGCGGCGGCCGAGGGAGTGCTCGCGCACACCCTGGACTACGTGCGTGAACGCAAGGCCTTCGGCGCCTCGATCGCGAGCTTCCAGAACACGCAATTCGTGCTGGCGGAATTGGCGACCGAGCTCGATATCGCGCGGACCTTCCTCGACGACTGCCTTGCCGAACACATTTCCGGCGGCCTCACCGCGGCCCGCGCCGCCCGGCTGAAATGGTGGACCACCGAATTACAGATGCGGGTGGCCGACCGCTGCCTGCAGTTGCACGGCGGCTACGGCTATATGCGCGAATATGCGGTCTCGCGAGCCTTCGTCGACGCGCGCATTCAGAGCATCTACGGCGGCACCACGGAGATCATGAAGACGATCATCGCGAAGGAGTTGGGCATCTGATTTTCGGTGGACCACTCTAGAGTTGAGTGAACCGCCGTTCATTCGACTGCGCAGAATACGGAAGGGTATGCCCGATGGCGAAGCGATCCGCACCGATGGAACTCGAGGAGGCGGTGCGCGCGGTGCGAACCAGCTCGCGCCGGCGCCAACTCCTCAACGCGGCCGTCGCCGTCATGCAGACCACGGGCTTTCATCAGATGTCGATGCAGGCGCTCGCGGATCAGGCCGATGTGAGCGTCGGGCTCATCTACAAGTATTTCGGCGGTAAGGAAGACCTGCTGCTCGCGGCGATCGTCGATATTCTCGACGCCTTCCGGGACGAATTGGCTCCGGCCATGGACGCGGTCGGCGACGATCCGGTGGAGCGGCTCGTCGCCGGTTTCCGGCACTACGTGGAAATCGTCGACGAGAACCTCGACGCCGTGGTCCTGACCTATCGGGAGAGCCGGACCCTCGATCCGGAGGGCCGCGAACGGATCAAGGAGCTCGAGGTCGAAACCTCCGCCCCGCTGCGGGCCGCCGTCGAGGCGGGTATCGCGGCGGGTCTGATGAACGACCTCGATCCGGACCTCGTCGTCTTCAATCTGATGATGCTCGCCCACGCCTGGGCCCTCAAACATTGGCATTTCGCGCCGCGCTACACCGTCGAGCAGTACATCCGGGCACAGGTGCTTTTCGTGCTGCCCACCGTGCTCGCCCCCGGAGTCGCCGAGCGCTATCGACACCTCATGGAGTGAAATATCTTGTCGGTCACGCTGTCTCGTACCGGCGCCGTCGGCGTCCTCACCCTCGACCGCCCGCCGGTCAATGCCTTCGACGAGGGGCAGGCCGCCGAATTCGCCACCTCGGTTGCCGAATTCGGCGCCGACCCGGCGGTGCGTGCGGTCGTGGTGCGCAGTGCGGCGAAGGTGTTCTGCGCGGGTGCCGATATCGCCATGATGGATTCCTGGCGGGAACTGCCCGACCGAGGTGTGCGGCTGGAGAAGTTCTGCCTGCTGCTGCAAAATGCGTTCGCGGCACTGGCGGCGCTGGAAAAACCCACGATCGCCGAGATCGGTGGTGCGGCCACCGGCGGCGGATTCGAACTCGCCCTCGCCTGCGACTTTCGGGTCGCGCGCGCTACCGCCAAAATCGGGTTGCCCGAGGTCGGAATCGGTTTGCTGCCGGGCGCCGGTGGCACTCAGCGGCTTACGCGTCTGGTCGGACCGGCCACCGCGTACCGACTGATTCTCGGCGCGGAGCTGATCGACGCGACGACGGCCGAACGGCTCGGCCTCGTGCACTGGGCCGTCGACGATGCGGCGGCCACGGCGATGACGCTCGCCGAACGCCTGGCCGATCTTCCCGCGGATGCCTACACCGCCGCCAAACGGTGTATCGATGCGGCGGGCACCGGAGGCGGGTACGGCTTGGAGCGCACCGAAATCGGGGCACTCATCCACACCGAGGAAACCGGGCGCCGCTTGGATCGATTCGTTTCCCGCTAGGGCGAATTTCTCGTGCGGCGTCGATTCGGCGGAGCTGCGGCTGTTGTCCGAATCCGGCTCCGCTCGGCCGCGCAATGCCTAGAGTGCGCTCATGAGCAGAGTGGGCGCCCTGGTTCGAGTCGCGCTGGCCTATGTCGTAGCCGTCGTCGTGGGGCTCGCCTGGCTGCTGTGGGGTCCGGATACCGGGCAGTTGTGGTTGAACGGCCTGATCGCCGATTTGATCGCCACGGTTGTGGTCTTCGTATTCAGCCGGATCTACCAGAATTCCAGTTTCTACGACCCGTACTGGAGCGTGATCCCGCCCCTGCTGGCCTTCTACTGGTGGATTCGCAGCGACGAGCCGTCGAATACGACCCGCTGGTGGCTGATGATGGCCGTCATGCTGGTGTGGGCGGTGCGGCTCACCGCCAACTGGGTGACGACCTTTCCCGGTATGCACCATGAGGATTGGCGCTATCCGATGGTGCGCGAACGAGCGGGCAGGTTCGCCTTCGTCGCGGATCTGTTCGGAATCCACGTCTTTCCGACGCTGCAGGTGTTCGCCGGGCTGATTCCGGTGTACGTGGTGGCGACGCGCGCCGGCGAACCGTTCAGTGCGCTCGACATCGTCGCCGTCGTGATCGGCGCGGGTGCGGTTGCCTTGGAAACCGTCGCCGACCTGCAGATGCATCGCTTCGCCGCGACCACATCGCCCGGCCAGGTCATGGACCGCGGGGTGTGGGCGTGGTCGCGGCATCCGAACTATTTCGGCGAGTGCGGCGTCTGGCTCTCGTTCGGCCTGTTCGGGCTCGCGGCCGCCCCGGGCAACTGGTGGGTTCTCGCGGGGGTGGTGACCATGGTGGCGATGTTCGTCGGCGTCAGCATTCCGATGATGGAACAGCGCAGCCTGCAGCGACGGCCGGCGTATCGGGATGTGGTGCACAGGGTTTCGGTATTCGTTCCCCTGCCGCCGCGGAAACGAGCGGCATGACCGGACCTCGGGTCGTCATCGTCGGACTGGGCGATACCGGTGTCCTCACCGGAATCCGGCTCGGCCGGGACGCCGACGTCGTGGGCATCACGACGAAGCCCGGCTTCGTCAGCGGCCAGGAACTCGGCCTGCGACTGGCCCGCCCGCAGGAGTGGATGCGCGACTATCGCATCGGCTACGACCGATTTCGCGGCCTCGACCCGATGCGCATCGTGCACGGCAGCGCCACCGCACTCGACACCACGAACCGGACCGTCCGGGTGCGCCATGTCGACGGATCGTCCAGCGATGAGCCGTACGACCTCGTGGTGATCGCCACCGGGGTGACCAACGGCTTCTGGCGGCACCCCGCCCTGCAAGACCATGCCGACGTCGACGCCGACCTCGCCTCGCATCATCGGCGCATCGCCGACGCGGGCACTGTGGTGGTCGTCGGCGGGGGCGCGGCCGCGGCGAGTTGCGCGGCGCAGATCGCCGAACGCTGGCCGGCGAAAGAGGTACACTTCTGCTTCCCCGGACAGCGGGCCCTCCCCGAACACCACCACCGGGTGTGGACGCGGGTCGAATCCCGGCTCGGCGCACTCGGAGTCGTCATCCACCCCGGCCATCGCGCGATACCGCCGCCCGCCTCGGATCTCGGCTCCGGCCCCGTCGAATGGTCCACCGGCCAGCCGCCCACTACCGCCGATGTGGTCATCTGGGCGATCGGGCGGATCCGGCCGAACACCGCGTGGCTTCCACCGGACATGCTCGACGAGCGCGGATTCGTCCGGGTACTGCCGACCCTGCGCGTCGTGGGTTTCGACGATGTCTTCGCGGTGGGCGACGTGGCGGCCACCGACCGGTTGCGCTCCTCGGCGCGCAACCAGGGCCACAAGGTGCTGGCACACAACCTCCGTGCGCACGCGAACGGCACATCCCTTCGGGTGTACCGGCCGCCGCGGCGGCGTTGGGGTTCGGTGCTCGGCGTCCAGCGTGACGGGCTGACGGTCTACGCGCCGAACGGGCTCGGCTTCCGGTTCCCGCTCCGGACCACCGACGCGCTCCAGCGATTCGTCGTCCGCCGCGGCATCTACGGGGGCGTCCGCGAGGCCGGGAAGAACTCCGGCCCCGCCGAGCATCGGTAGCGACCCGAGCGCGTGCCATGCTACCGACGGGCACGGAGCGGGCAATACTGCACGGGTGAGCGGTTCCGAGAACGACACCGACGACGTTCCGGCGTGGGCACGCCGCACGGCCGGCGAATCACGCTGGGCGGCAACGGCCGCGATGGTGGGCATCATCGTCCTGCAAGTGCTGCTACCCGATCACTTTCAGCTGCGCCCGGTCTGGCTGCTGCCGATGCTGGAAACGGTGCTGCTGATCGTGCTCGTGACGAGTAGCCCGGTGCGCTTGGACCGTGAGGAGATCTGGCTGCGTTGGTGCAGCCTGGGGTTGTCGGCGCTGCTCGGCATCGCCACCGCCTGGTCGGTGTTCCGGCTGGTGGCCGGCCTGATCAACGGCACGCTCAGCAACGATCCGCCGGTCCTGCTCGGTTCCGGCGCGGCGATCTGGCTGACCAATGTCACCGTATTCGCGCTCTGGTTCTGGGAACTCGATCGCGGCGGCCCGGCCGCACGGGCGCACGCCCGCGAACAGCTACCCGATTTCCTGTTCGTCCAGATGCAGAATCCCGAGCTCTCCCCGGCCGACTGGGAGCCGGAATTCCTCGACTACCTCTACCTGTCGTTCACCAATGCCACCGCGTTCAGCCCCACCGATGTGATGCCGATGACGCGCTGGGCCAAGACGCTGATGATGGCCGAATCCGCGTTGTCGCTGATCACCGCGGCACTGGTCATCGCGCGGGCGGTCAACGTCTTGAAGTGAAGACGGCGCAGAGTTTTCCGAGCCGCCGGAGCGGCTCGCCTACCGGTCCACCAGTTCGGCCACCGCGAGCCGGGCGGCATTGGCGCCGCACATGCCGTGGGCGCCCGGTCCGGGCGGGGTCGCCGCCGAGCAGATGTACATGCCGCGAACGCCTAGGCTGTAGGGGGACAACGTGGTTCGCGGTCCGAACATCAGCTGGCGAATGTCCTTGGCGCCGGTCATGATGTCGCCGCCGACATAGTTCGGGTTGTAGACGGCCATCTCGGTGGTCGAGCGAACCGCCTGTCCCACAATGCGCTCCCGGAAGCCGGGGGCGAACCGCTCGATCTGCGCGATGATCGCCTCGGTCGCATCGCCCGAATAGCCGTTGGGCACATGGGCGTAACTCCACACCGGGTGAATGTCACCGGCCGAACGCTGTGGATCGGCCAGATACTGCTGCCCGACCAGAACGAAGGGACGCTCCGGCATCCGGCCCGCGTGGATCTCGCGTTCACCGGCGGCGAGCTCCGCGTAGGTTCCGCCGAGGTGCACGGTCCCGGCCCGGTGCGCGTGCGGAGCTGTCCACGGCACCCCACCGGCGACCGCGAAGTCGACCTTGTAGGCCCCGGGCCCGCGCCGGAAACGGGCGAACGCGTGCCGAACTCGTCGCGGTAACCGGTCGCCGAGAATTCGAGCGACGGCATCGGGCGCCAGATCGAACATAGTGATGTCGGCCGGTGGCAACTGTGCCGCCGACTCGACCCGCACCCCGGTCTCGATCTTTCCGCCCAACTCCGCCAGCAGCGCCGCCAGCGCATCCGCAATCGCCTGTGATCCGCCTTCGGCCACCGCCCAGCCGTGCCGATGACCGGCGGCGAGGATGCCGAGGCCGACGGCCGATGTGAGCGGATGGTGCAGCGGCCGGAAGGCATGGACCGCAACGCCCCCGAACAGTGCCCGCGCCTGCTCGGTGCGGAACACCCGGGCGAAGGCCGAACCGGGCAGCAGCGTCGGCACCCCGAAGCGAGCCAACGTCAGCGGGTGATGCGGTACGCGCAGCAGCGGGCGCATGATGTCCTCGCTCAGCGCGTCGTAGCGGCGCACCGGGCGGTCGAATGCCAGTCGCCAGCGCGAGCCGTCGCGACCGAGCCCGGCCGCGGTCTGCTCGACCGAGCGGTACAGCACCCCGGCGCTGCCGTCGTCGAGCGGATGCACACAGTCGATCTCGGGCAACCGCCAAGTGAGCCCGTAGCGGTCGAGCCCCAGGCCGGCGAGGAACGGCGACCCGACGGCCATCGGGTGGATGGCCGAGCAGTGATCGTGCAGCAGACCGGGAACGATCGCCTCGCTGCTGCGCGTACCGCCGCCGATCTGCTCGGCCGCCTCGAGCACGGTGACCTCGACACCTTCGGAGGCGAGGGCGACGGCGGCGGCGAGCCCGTTGGGCCCGCCGCCGACCACCAGTGCGGTTGTCACGCCATCACTCCGAAATCGTCCTGGCTGGGCTCGGTCTGCACCGGACGAACCCAGATGGGCCGCAACGGAATCGGACCGTTGGGCAGCCACGGCTGCTCGGCGACGGCATCGGCGACATTCCAGGTGCCGCGTTCGATCACGCCCAGCGCGGCGTCGATCAGCTTGTAGTGCTGCACGCCGCTGCCGAACGCCTCCGACTCGACCCAGGCGATCACACATTCGCCGGGTTCGAAGCGAGCCTCGTCCTGCACCGCGCGGATCATCTCCTCGTCGTGGAAGTGGCCGTCACCGAAATTGAACCCCACGATCGAGTTGCAGAGAAACTCCCCCTCCCGGACCGTGCGCGAATCGATATCGGGCAGCCGCGAGATCAGCAGCGAGAACAGGCCGCGGCCCTGGCTGTGCAGGGTGCGCCAGGCAATCGTCTTCTGCAGGGTGATCTCGGCCCAGTGCGGTTCGTAACCGAATTCGATGAACTGGTCGATCTGATTGCGGGCCGAGCGGGTTACCCGGTTCAGCTTCTCCTCGGCGCCCGGGGTGAACGTCCACACCGCCGAGGCCCAATTGCCCGCGTACTGCCGCATCGACGGCAGGAACGAGACCTTGTCGGGCCGCAGATTGCCGAGCACCGGGAAGAACAGCAGCGCGGCGACTACCGGGACGACCAGCCACCCCGGCGACATGTCCCACACGGCGTATCCGTTCCAGGCGGGGAAGCCCAGGAACAGGAAGACGGTGGCGTAGGCGAACAGCACGTTCCATTCCAGCGGCACCGCCAGCGGGAAGGTGGACACGATGAAGAGGTGGAAGATCACCATGATCAGCACCGCGACCAGGGTCACCCACTTGTTCGTGGAGAACAGCAGCACCAGCGGAACCAGCATCTCCACGCAGGTGCCGTTGACGTGGGCCATGAAATGCGCGATGCCGGAGGGACGCATATCGCGCGGGAAATCCTTGTAGTGCGCGCGTTTCACCGATTTGAACGGCACCGACGGGCTGTTGGACACCATCGGCGGCACCACGTTGGAGAAGTGCTTGCCGAGTTTGGAGAAGCCGGCGCACACCCAGACGACCACGATCAGCAATTTCAACGCGACGATCATGTTCACGAACGGGAACACCGTGAACGCGATCAGCGCCGGCAGATATTGCTCGCCGCGGGCGCCGAGGAAGACGACCTTGTCGCGCAGGCCGTTGAGAATCAGCAGCACGATCGGCGCCATCAGCGCGGCGGGAGCGATGAGCCCGGAGGTGTTGTCCGGCAGCACCGCCGCGAGCGAATCACTGTGCGCGCCGGGCAGAATCAGCGCGATCACCAAACTCGCGAGCAGGGCCAGATACAGGGTGACGTCGAACCAGGTGCGGCGATCACCGCCGGTGCCGGGGATCCACGCCCACGGGCGTTGCCGGATCGTGCCGGGCCGGGCCCAGAAGAGGATGCCGCCGGTCATCGGTTTGACCTTGCCGGCCAACGGCCCCCAGGAACCGGCGAGGCCGAGAACCTCCAGCAGCACCGTCCAGACGACGGCCTTCTGATAGACGATCGGCTGATTCCACCATTCGGCGATATGCCAGAACGCCGGGAGGCCGGAAGTCAGTGTGGCCACGGTGATTCCGCCGATCGCATAGAGCACGATCAGCTTGAGGATGTAGACGCAATGCACCATTTTCGGTGAGCCGAAGCCGTTTTCGGCCCAGTCGGCGCCGAGGATGCGCATTCGCTCCATCAGCGGTTGCTGCAGGAATGTGTCCGGATCGACGGCCGGCAGATCCGGCTTGGTGAATCCCATCGGAATATCTCCTTCTCGTGGGGCGGATCAGGCGGTCGGCACGCGGCGCAGCGACGGTTTGTCGAGTTTGCCGACGGCGTTCTTGGGCAGGTCGTCGAGGAAAGTGATCGCCACCGGCAGTTTGTATTTCGACAAATTCCGCCGGGTATGGGCGAGCACCTGTTCGGCGGTGAGAGTGGCGCCGGAATTCAGCGCGAGGAACAGCACGGGCTCCTCGCCGTAGAGCTCGCTGGCCCGGCCGACCACCGCGGCCTCGGCGACCTCGGGCAGCTGGTAGACGACGCTCTCGATCTCCTTGGGATAGATGTTCTCGCCGCCCCGGATGATCATGTCCTTGGCGCGGTCCACCAGGACGAGATAACCGTCCTCGTCGATCCGGCCGATATCGCCGGTGCGCAGCCAGCCGTCGACAACTGTGCGAGCCGTGTCCTCCGGCCGATTCAGGTAGCCACGCATGACATTCGGGCCCTGGATCAGGACCTCGCCCGTGGCGCCGTCGGCGACCGGTTTGCCCTCCGGGTCGGCGATGCGGATGGTCTGGCCGGGCAGCGGGAGACCGACCGTGCCCGGCTTGCGGCGGCCACGCAGCGGGTTGACGACGCTCGCACAGGTGCCCTCGGACAATCCGTAGCCCTCGACGATCGGTATGCCGTAACGGCTTTCGAACTTCCGCAGCAGTTCGGCACTGGCCGGCGCCGCGCCACACACCGCGAAACGCACCGCCGAGGTGTCGGGGGCGAGCTCCTGCGGAAGGTCGGCCAGCATCGTGTAGATGGTCGGCACCGCGGAGAAGTAGGTGGCGCCACTGCGTTCGAGCCGGCCGAAGAACGTGCCGGGGGCGAACCGGCCCGCGATCGTGGTGCGCCCACCGGCGAGCAGCGGGGCGAGGGTGCTCACCACGATCCCGTTGACGTGGAACAGCGGCAGGACCAGCAGGCTGTGGTCGGCGGCCGTGAGTTCGAAGGCGCCGATCACCATGGCGCACATGGCGTTCAGATTCGCGTGGTCGAGCATCACGCCCTTGGGCCGCCCGGTGGTCCCGCTGGTGTAGACCAGCAGGGCCAGCGCGTCGTCACGAGTTTCGGCGGTGGTATCGGCGGGCGGGGTCGCGGTGAGCTCGGCCGGGGTGAGCACGGTGATCCCGATATCCATCGGCCGATCGGTGACCAGCACCTTGGCGCCGGCGTCGGCACCCTGAAAGCCGACCTCGGCCGGAACAAGCGACGGATTGATCGGCGTCACCGCGGCGCCCAG
Organism: Nocardia elegans NBRC 108235; assembly: GCF_001612845.1. Taxonomy (GTDB): domain Bacteria; phylum Actinomycetota; class Actinomycetes; order Mycobacteriales; family Mycobacteriaceae; genus Nocardia; species Nocardia nova. Next base: position 60,504 of record NZ_BDBF01000046.1, read on the forward strand.
ACGCCATGCGGCGAACAGGGATACCACCAGCGTCACGGTGTTCGGCAGCATTACCGCGACCACATCACCGGGCGAAACTCCCTGTGCGGCAAACGCGGTGGCGGCCCGCCGCACCGCGTCGGCGAATTCGGCGTTGGTCAACTCGACCTGATCGTCGGCCACACAGGGTGCGCCGGGATCGTGGCGGCTTCGAAGGTCGGGCAACTCGGAAAGGTGCATGGACGGGTCCTGAATCCTCGGTGTCGAACGGATACGTCAACGCTAAGAATCAGTGAGCTGGACCACACCGTCGTCAGTGGACGAATTACTGCCGAAGTCTTGTCTCTTCGAGACAAAGATCACGCGCCGAGACCTCGGGGCGCGTTCGATGGTCAGCGAGTGAGGACCGTCTTGCCGTACCAGTGGCACACCAGCAGCGCGAGTTCCACGTCGAGCCGGTCGTCGGCGATGGGCCGGCCGCGCCGCGATACGGCCCGGCCCACCCGGTATTTCACCGAGTTGTAGTGCAGATCCAGTTCCTGGGCGGCCGCCTTGTAACTGGACCCGGTCCGGAGAAATACCCGCAGGGTGTCGCGCAGCCGCGCATCGCTCGCGGTGTCGGTGGCCAGTGGACCGAGAACGTCGGTCACCCAGTCCCGGACCGCGGCCGGATTCCCGCCGAGCAAGGCGGCCGCCATCAATCCGGGATCGGTGGACGCCACGATCTTCTCCTCGGGCCCGCGTCGTGCCGCCACGGCGCGGGCCTGCTGGGCCTGGCGGTGGGACCGGCGGAATCCGTCGACTCCCACCCCCACCGCCCCGATCGCGATGTGCGGAGTATCGGGCCGGCCGAGGGCGAACCGGCGGATCTGCTCGGCCGGATCTCCGGGATCCGAGGTGAACGGCAACCAGACCCACCCGCTGGTGCGGTCGGCCGCGGCGAACAGCGGAGCGGCGGCGGCATCGACGGCACCGGCCAGTTCACGGACGAACCGCTGCAACCGGGCCAGGTCGTCGCTGTCGGAGTCGGCGTCCGGGTACCAGAGCACCATCGCCACGTGATGCCGGCGCAACGGATACCGGATCGCGGCGGTGGCGTCGTCCACGTCGACGGCCGTGTCCTGGGCCAGCATCTCGCGGACTCGCATGGCGCGCACGCTGTTCCGGTTCTCCAGCCACCGTTCGCGTTCCTCCTCGTAGACCGCGACGACCTGCTGTGAGATCCAGTCGATGTAGGCGAACAGCACGTCGGTGATCTCTTCGATCACCGCGATCCGGGTGGTCGGCTCCATATCTATGGCGTGCAGCTCCGCGAAGACCAGCTCGGTCAACCGCCGCTGCCCCAGCCGATACGCCCGCACCAGCGCGTTCACCGGAACCCCGTGCTGCGCGAGCCGCCGGGCGTATTCCAGCGCGGCGGTCGGCGCGGTGATCCGCTCCACCGCGATGCCGTGCCGCAGCGCATGCAGAATCGTGTCGACATTCCCCTCGACACTCGCCCCCAGCAACTCCACCGTCCGCGCATCCCCCCGCAACTCCGGTATCAGCTGTTCGAGCGCATCCTTGATGAGCGAGCTGACCCCGGTCACCTGCTCGTTCATCCGCGCGGCGATCCGGGCCACATATTCGCCCGAACCGACCTCGCCGTCGTGCGCCTTCGTCACACCACGGACGGTAGGCCCCGAACGCCACCCCGACCGGCGTTCCGCCCGAAATTCGTCCTCCCGGAACAAAGGCGGATGTGGAATCTGTCTCGGCGCGATCAGCGACCGGTCCGAGACGAGAAGATCCGGTGCCCCGCCGGGCTGTCGCTACCGGATACGACGCGTACCCGGACGTATGCTGTGAAGCCACAGTCGGTCACCCGCTGCGCTCCTGACCTGCCATTACAGGCTCGAGGTCGGGGCGGGAGGGGTTTGCTACCGGCCGCGTATGCGTCGCTCCACACAACCTGGAGGAACATCGCATGAAGAAACTCGGATCGAGACGAGCTCCGTGGATGGCCCTCCGTACGACCCGCATCGGGTCGATCACTGCCGCAGCGATCACGGTGTCCTTCATCGCGCTGACACTCGCGTTCTCCGCACCCCCCGGCCAGCCGCAGACATTCGCTCCCTCCCCGACCTTTCCCCCTCCCTTCCCGACCTTCCCTCCTCCCCTCCCGACCTTTCCTCCTCCTGGCGGAAGCGGTTCGGCCGGGTGTGCCACGTGGAGCGGCTCGGCTGGTTCGAGCGGTTCGGGTAGCTGTTGAGAGCAGCGGCGCGCGAAGGATTACGCGGGGGCGCCCCGTTCATCCGGAGGTGCTCACGGCCGTCGAAGACAAAAAATCCCCCCGACCACAGGTCGAGGGGATTTGAAAGTGGCCAAGGCCGGGATCGAACCGGCGACCTTCCGCTTTTCAGGCGGACGCTCGTACCAACTGAGCTACCTGGCCGGGGCACCCGAACCGAATGCCGTACAACAAAGCGACCCTGACGGGACTCGAACCCGCGACCTCCGCCGTGACAGGGCGGCGCGCTAACCAACTGCGCCACAGGGCCTTGCATGCTCTCAACGGTGTTGCCACCGTACCCCCTACGGGATTCGAACCCGCGCTACCGCCTTGAAAGGGCGGCGTCCTAGGCCGCTAGACGAAGGGGGCCCGCCGGATCTCTCCGGTCCGTACCTCAACGGCTTCCGTTGGGAGCTCGCATAGCTTATGACAGGCTTTGCGCTATTCCCAAATCGGCTGGTCAGAGGCCCAGATTCAGATCTTCCAGGCGCGCCGAGGCCTTCCAGCCGTGCCGGCGGAACTCCTCGAGCCAATCCTGAGTCGCCATCGCCTCGATGATCACCTCCAGCGCCTCGGTGAACCGGGTGCGCAGATCGACCCCGCCGCCGAGCAGATCGATGATGTAGCGCTGTCCGGCCAGCGCGGCCGCCAGGGTGCGGGTGAATCGGTCCGGGTCGGTGTCCAGGCGCAGCTGCTTGCGGTCGACGGCGCGCACCGCGAGCAGTCGCGCCGACCGGCTGACGATCCGGCTGCCGCCCGCCCGCGCGTCCTGATAGAACTCGGGTTCGATCACGAGCCGGAACTCCGCCTGGGCGATGATGTCGTTCTCCAGGCGCAGCGCGACCTCGTCGATCATCCCGTGCATGATGTCCAGCGGCTCGAGATCCGTTCTGGCCAGCCACCTTTCGGTGGTCGCCCGATATCGTTCGACGGCAGCGTCCAGCACCGCCCGGGCCAGATCCTCCTTGGAATCGAAATGGAAGTACATCGCGCCCTTGGTCGCGCGCGATCCCTCCAATATGCGATTCAGCGATGCCGCGGCGTAGCCGCTCTTCCCGAATTCAACGGCGGCGGACCTGATGATCGCCGCCCGTGTCCGGCGGGCCCGCTCTTGCTGCCGTGCCATGCTCGAAACGCCTCCGAAGCTGCTTGCCGCCGGAGGAACCGATAGGGGACGGTCCTCGACGAGAAGTTATTAGATTTTCAAATACTTAATTCCGGGCTACCGCCCGGTTTTCAGACTTTTGGTACGAAAATTCGCAGGGATACCTGAAACACACCAGCTGGTATAGTTTCGACGTCCGGGTGCGCCGCAGGGGGTGCGCACCCGGGCGTTTCGTTCGTCTCGGATCCGCCTCCTGCGACGTCGTCTCCTCTGACCTCGCGACCGGCCCGGCCGATCGCGATATGTGCCGGCACAACAACCTTCGGCCGAATCCCAACCGCCGGAAGATCTCCCGGTTTCGCCGGAATTCACCAAGCGATCACCGTACCCCGAATCCCGAGACGACGCGCCACGTACCGAGGAGTCACTTCGCCGGAAACCGGGACCGCTCGTGGCAAATGCCCGGTTAGCGCCCGCGTACGCGAATTCCGGCGCGCCCCAGCAATGTTCACCACCACGGCCGGCACCGTGGATACCCGGGACTCACCCCGGCCGCTGCGGTCGGCCACCGGGCGGATCCACCGACACGATCACCTCCCGTACCAAATATGTTGTCACGCACTACGTTTGGACAATGTTTCCACACTTCCGCGCTGAAACAAATTGCTGAGCAAGGAGATTGCCCGAGAACCGGCCGGGTATACGGGAACACCCCGGCGCTGCCGGTCCGGGCACAGGTCCACCGGGCCGGGTCGGGCGGACGCCGCCCGGCGTTCAGGGGGCGCCCGGGTCCCGCCGGCGGCGATCCCGCTCCCGGCAGCCGCCACTTCGCCCCGAAGGGCCGTGCCACCAGGGCAGATGCCCACCGCCACACCGCCACACCGATACCGGTTACCACTTCCGCGCGCGAAACATTAGACTTGCGGACCGCGCCCCTATAGCTCAGTTGGTAGAGCTACGGACTTTTAATCCGCAGGTCCCAGGTTCGAGCCCTGGTGGGGGCACACCGATGGGCCGGAGCGAGAGTTCCGGCCCATCGTCGTCTCGGGGTTTGTTTCGTGCCGCGACCAGCGGCGCGGGCACCCGCGACCCGGAAATCCGATGCTCGGCTAACGTTCACGACTCCCAGGCGATACACCGTTGGCGCACAGGTCCCCCGCCTACACTCGCACCGGTTGGGGCATGTGCCGAACACCCTTATGAGTTCCGTCACCGATGCTGTGAACTCATACAGGTGCGCTTCGCATCACACCTACGGTGCCGTAAGGTATGGGCGGCGGCGGCACGGCCAGCAGGGGGGCGACCAGCAATATCGCAGGACAACACCGAAGGGCGTATGTATGGCAAGGGATCTGACTCAACTCGAGCTGCTGACGGAGTTGGAGCCGGTTGCCGAAGAAAACGTCAACCGGCACCTTTCGATGGCCAAGGAATGGCACCCGCACGACTACGTGCCGTGGGACGAGGGGCGCAACTTCGCCGCACTGGGCGGCGTCGACTGGGATCCGGAGCAGTCGAAGCTCAGCGAAGTGGCGAAGGCCGCGATGATCACCAACCTCCTCACCGAGGACAATCTGCCCTCCTACCACCGCGAAATCGCCGAGAACTTCTCCCAGGACGGCGCCTGGGGAACCTGGGTCGGTCGCTGGACCGCCGAGGAGAACCGCCACGGCATCGTGATGCGCGACTACCTCGTGGTCACCCGCGGCGTGGACCCGGTGGCGCTGGAACAGGCCCGCATGGTCCACATGACCAACGGCTTCGCCTCCCCCGCCGAGGCCGACGCCGGCTTCCTGCACTCGGTCGCCTATGTGACCTTCCAGGAGCTGGCCACCCGCGTCAGCCACCGCAACACCGGCAAGGTGTGCGACGACGCGATCGCCGACCGCATGCTGCAGCGCGTCGCCGCCGACGAGAACCTGCACATGATCTTCTACCGCAACATGTGCGGTGCGGCGCTGGATCTGGCGCCCGACCAGGCCCTCGACGCGATCACCCTGATCCTCGAGAACTTCCAGATGCCCGGCGCGGGAATGCCGAACTTCCGCCGCAACGGTGTGCTGATGGCCAAGCACGGCATCTACGACCTGCGCCAGCACCTCGAAGAGGTCGTCCAGCCGGTGCTGAAGAAGTGGCGCATCTTCGAGCGCGACGACTTCACCGCGCGCGGCGAGGCGACCCGCGAGCGGCTCGGCCTGTTCCTCGACCAGCTGGGCAAGGACGTCCTGAAGTTCGAGGAGCAGCGCGACCGCATGCTGGCCCGCGAGGCCGCCAAGCGCGAACGCGACCTCACCGCGGCGAGCTGAGCTCACCGCACGACTACGACCGGGACCGGTGCCGCACGGCACCGGTCCCGTCGCACGCACAGGGCACCCCTGTGATCTCTCGCACTGTCATTCGGATGGGACACTGGAACTCGTGACCGCGGCACTCGACACCAGAACCGGATTGCGAATCGGCCCCTACCCCGTCGATCCGCCGGTGGTGCTCGCGCCGATGGCCGGGATCACCAATGTCGCGTTCCGCAAGCTGTGCCGCGAATTCGGCAGCCGCACCTCGATCTACGTCTGCGAGATGATCACCGCCCGCGCGGTGGTCGAGCGGCACGAGAAGACGCTGCACATGATGGCCTTCGACGAGGACGAACATCCCCGCTCGATGCAGCTCTACGGCGTGGACCCGAAGACGCTCGGCGAGGCGGTGCGCATCATCGTCGGCGAGGGGTGGGCCGACCACATCGATATGAACCTCGGCTGTCCCGTGAAGAAGGTCACCCGGCTCGGCGGGGGTGCGGCGCTGCCCTACAAGCGACGGCTGTTCGCCGAGATCGTGCGGGAGATGGTCGCGGCGGCCGAACCCGCCGGTGTTCCGGTGACATTCAAATTCCGCATCGGCATCGACGACGACCATCAGACCTATCTCGACACCGGACGCATCGCCGAGGCCGAGGGCGCCGCCGCGGTGTCGCTGCACGCCCGTACCGCCGCGCAGCTGTATTCCGGCACGGCCGACTGGTCGGCCATCGCGCGGCTCAAGGAAGCCGTCACCACGATTCCGGTACTCGGCAACGGCGATATCTTCAGCGCCGCAGACGCACTCGCGATGATCGCCGAAACCGGTTGTGACGGTGTGGTCGTCGGACGCGGCTGCTTGGGCAGACCGTGGCTGTTCGCCGAGCTGAGCGCCGCGCTGCGCGGGGAGCCGATTCCGGAGGGACCGCGACTGGGCCGGGTCGGCGAGATCCTGTACCGGCACGCGACGCTGCTCGTCGACCACGACGGCGAGGACAAGGCCATGCGCGATATCCGCAAACATATGGCCTGGTACTTCATGGGCTTCCCGCTCGGTTCGCAGCTGCGCCGCAGCTTCGCGACCGTGGGCAGCCTGACCCAGTTGCGCGAGCTGATCGACCAGCTGCCGCCGGATGTGCCGTTCCCCGCGGATGCGCAGGGACCGCGCGGGCGACAGGGCTCACCCGCGGCGAAGGTGGTGCTGCCGGAGGGCTGGCTCGACGATCCCGAGGATCCCACCGTGCCCGCGGCCGCCGATGTGATGCACAGCGGAGGCTGACGCGCCAGTACTCTCCGACCTGCGCCGACAGTGATGGCTGGTTTAGAAGTGGCCAACTGTGGCGTAATCGTTATCATGGCTGGGGCCGATTCGGCCGGATGTGACTGCGCGTGCCGCCACCGGAGTGATGGAATCGACAGCTCCGGTCGCGACGAAGAGTGAAGTGAGGTTCGTTGGTGGGTGACGACGATCGGCGCGGGCGTTCGTCCCGGCCCGGAGGTCGCGCCCCGTGGGAGCGATACCCTGCGCCGGATTCCGACGACTCCCCTCGCAACCGGCGTGCGGACGAACCGCAGACCTCCAAGCCGATCACCGTCCACGACCTCGTTCAGCGGGTCGACAGTGAACGTATCGAGCGCCGCCGCAAGGACGAGGCCGCGGACAAGCGCCGCAAAGCGGGCGAGAGCGACTCCGGCCGCAGTCGTAACCCGCAACCGGAGGACGCCGGCCGTCAGGCCGGAAACCGCGGGCGCACAACGGATAACACCGCCCGGCCCGCCACCGGTGCGAACCGGACAGCCGGTCGCGGCAACCCGCGAGCCGCCCAGCCTCCGAACC
>NZ_BDBF01000047.1 GCF_001612845.1 Nocardia elegans NBRC 108235
CGGCATTCGTGCGTGCGCGCCCGTCTCGTACGGGTCGGGCCGCGCACCGGGATACGGCGCAGCCGGACGTCCCGGCGTCCCGTACCCGGGCGGAGTCATACCATGGTCCGGCTCCGCGCGGCCGTGCCGCCCGGTGCGCCCGCCCGCAGCTTCCGCGCCCGGCCCGGCCGGGTAGTCCGGCTCGGAATAGCCGGGGCCATAGGCGGATTCGCCGTAGACTCCGTCGTCCCCCAGGTCCGGTGCCCGGTGCGTACCGGTCCGGTAGCCGCCTTCGGCGTATCCCTCGTCGTAATAGGAATCGCCATAGCCGGTGTCGTCCCGCTCGGAGTCATGATCGGATCGATGATCTCCACGGCCGAACATGTTCATACCTCCCCTCCGGCGCGGCCCGCCCCGCCGGATTGCGGCGACAGACTGTGGTGTCCGCCGCTCGACCCGTAACCGCCTGCGCCGCGCGCTGTTTCGTCGAGCTGGTCGACCTCCACGAAATCCACCAGTTCCACACGCTGCACCAGCAATTGTGCGATCCGATCGCCGCGGCGCAACTGAATCGCCGTGCGCGGGTCGTGATTGATCAGGCAGACCTTGATCTCGCCCCGGTATCCGGCGTCGACCGTGCCCGGCGTGTTGACGACGGACAGACCCGTCTTGGCGGCCAGCCCCGACCGGGGATGAATGAGGCCGACGGTGCCCTCCGGCAACGCGACGGCGATTCCGGTGCCGACGAGCACCCGCTCGCCCGGCTCCAGGATGACGTCTTCGGTGGTGCACAAATCCACTCCGGCATCGCCCGGGTGCGCGCGCGTGGGCACCGGGACGCCGGGATCGAGCCGCAGCAGAGGTATGGGTGCAAGTCCGGTCACGTCCAGCGAGCCTACGCGTCCGGCGGCCGGGCCGTGGGAGCGCCGGGCTCCGATGTGGCGGCGCCGAGCGGCCGCGGTCGCGGACAGCCCGGACCGGCTCCCGCCGACAGCGAATATGTCGGCCTGACCTAGCATGATGTGGTGTCCGACCAGTCCCACGCAGTACCTCCCCACGAGTCCCCGGCGCGCGCGAACGCCGACACCCCCGCCGCGGTCTATTCCGAACGGCTGTGGGTTCCGCTGTGGTGGTGGCCGGTGGCGCTGGCGGTGACCGGTCTGCTGGCCGCCGAAATCCATATGGGAGCGCCGGGTATCCGAGCGTGGCTGCCGTATGTGCTGCTGTTCCCGGTGCCCGTCTGGGCGCTGCTCTGGGTGAGCCGCCACCGGGTCGAGGTGGCACCGGATGCCGACGGCATCCTCGAATTGCGCGCGGACCGGGCCCATCTACCGGTAACGTATGTATCCCGGGCGGTACCCGTACCGGCCAGCGCGAAAAGCGCGGCACTGGGTCGTCAGCTCGACCCGGCCGCGTTCGTCCAGCATCGACCCTGGATCGGGCCTATGGTCCTGCTCGTCCTCGACGATCCGGACGACCCCGCTCCGTACTGGCTGATCAGCACGCGTAAACCCGAGCAGGTACTGGCCGCGCTCGGCGTGCCGAGCGCGGGCTGACGGGACCTGCCGGGCTGTCTGTCGTCGTTTCTTTCAGCTACCCGCGGAACTGATCCGCTGCGGCCGCACGGATCCGCTCAGGCCGCGCAATCCATGCAGATCATCTGCCCGCCGGCCTCGCTGGCGAGTCTGCTGCGGTGGTGAACCAGGAAGCAGCTCGAGCAGGTGAACTCGTCGGCCTGCTTCGGGATCACCCGGACCGAGAGCACCTCCTCGGACAGATCCGCGCCGGGAAGCTCGAACGACTCCGCGGTATCGGATTCGTCGATATCCACGACGGCGGACGCGGCCTCGTTGCGACGAGCCTTCAGCTCCTCGAGCGAGTCCTCCGACACTTCGTCGGATTCACTGCGCCTAGGTGCGTCATAGTCGGTTGCCATGTCGTCTTCCCCTCGTCCTTACTCCGTATATCCCGGACCGGCTCCGCCGAACGTCGATCCCTGTCGGAATCGCCGGCGATGCCGCCCCGCCGTGGTGTACGTCACGTGTACACCGCTCGCCGCCCGGCCGGATCACCCTGATCCATACCGGATCGCGCTCGGTCAACGCAGGACATGCCCTGGTTGTTCCCGAAATCGCTTCCCTGATTCACATCAGCCGATTCGTATCGGGCCGCCAGACAATAGCGGACGCCGGGGCAAAAGTCGCAATCAAAACTCGAGCGAGTCGAAACCGACGGGTAATCGTCACTGCGACAGCACGGTTGTGGCGATACGCCATCGCTTCGTGCTCGGCGGCGCCCCGGCCCGTGACCCGATCGCGACCCGGGCGGCCGCGCCGATCGTTACCATCCCGATATCCGGCGTCGTCGTAGCTGCCTGTTTCCGCGGCGAACCGGCGCGCAGGTGTCCGCGTGCGCGACTGTCGACCACCAACTCGTAAGGTGTGCGTGTGGTTTCACTGATCACCGAAGGCAGCGCGGTCGACAACAAGGGCCGTCCGTTCCTGCGGCGCCGCTACCAGCCGTGGGTCGCACTTATCGCGGTTCTCGCCCTCATCTGCGCAGTCGTGTGGATCAAGGCGCTGACCACCGCCGACACCACCCATACCGCGATGGCCTGCAATTCGCCGGCCCCCGCCACGGATGCGAACTCCCCGCAGCCCGCGCCGCTGGGCGAGGTGGTGTCCCCGTCGCGACTGCACGATGTGGAGCCGGCGCCGCTGGCCCAGGCCAAGGTGCGGGTGCTCAACGGTTCCGGCCAGCGCGGCCTGGCCGAGCACATCGCGTCCAAGCTCGGTGACTACGGCTTCGCCAGCCCGCCGGCCCCCGTGTTCGGCAACGATCCGGTCTACCTGAACGGCGACCTGGTCTGCACCGGCCAGATCCGCTACGGCGTGAGCGGTCGCCCGGCCGCGGCGGCCGTCCAGCTCGTCGCGCCGTGCGCGGAGCTGATCGAGGATCAGCGCACCGACGACACCGTCGACCTGGCCCTGGGCACGCTGTTCGGCAACGATCTGCAGCCGAGCACCGATGCCGAGGAGGTGTTGCGCGCCTTGAAGAATCCGGCGCCCAACGGCCCGGACGTCGATTCGGCGCTGCTGCAGGCCGCCCGCACCGCCCGCTGCTGAAGCCGAGCCGCGCTCACTGCTCCGGGATGGGCGCGGCGACACCGAGCCGGTCGAACAGGTCGGCGAGTTCGTCGGCGATGCCCGCGGCGGCGGCCACGGTCAGCTCCCCCTGCGCGCCGGTGGAGTCCGCGCCGGGCAGCCGCAGTACGGCGCCCGCCTCGGCCGCGATCAGGGCTCCGGCGGCCCAGTCCCACGGATTGAGGCCGTGCTCGTAGTGGGCGTCCACGCGACCCGCCGCCACCATGCAGAGGTCCAGGGCGGCGGAGCCGATCCGGCGGATGTCGCGGACTTTCGGCAGCAGCTGCGCCACGAGTTCGCCCTGCCGTTCCCGTCGCGCCGCGCCGTAGCCGAAGCCGGTGGCCACCAGAGCCAGCCGGACGGAGTCGATATCGTTGCAGCGCAACGTGATCGGCTCCTCGTCGCCGCCGGCCAGGGTGGCACCCGCGCCCAGTCCGGCGCTGTAGGTCACCCCACCGGCCACGTCGACGACGGCACCGGCCAGCGAACGGCCGCCGCGCATCGCGGCCACCGATACCGCGTAGGCCGGGATGCCGTACACGAAGTTGACCGTGCCGTCGATCGGATCGACCACCCACGCGATCTCGCCCGCGGCGCCGAGGCTGCCACCGCCCTCCTCACCGAGGACCCTCTCCCCCGGGCGCGTCTCGGCCAGCGACGACCGGATCAGCTGCTCGGCTTCGGTGTCGACCACGGTGACCGGATCAGTGGGCGTCGATTTGGTGCGGACCGAGTCGTCCTCGGTGCGCCCCGGGCCGAACACCTCGGGACGGCGGCGGCGGACATGTGCCGCCGCGGTCTCGGCCAGATAGACTGAAACACGGCGTAACTCGGCGATTTCGGCAGGGTCGAGGACGGGCGCTTCCGCGATGTCGGCGGGTGAATTCGTCTCGGGCACGGTTTCCATCCGACCACAGATCCGCCCGGACTCGCATCCGCGCGGTCGCGGCCACGGGCGCGTCGCGCGGTGTAACGTGCCGCTGGCACCTTCATCGGCCTAGACCACAGGGAACGAGGAGTTCGCGATGTCCGCTCGGGGGCAAGCATTCGGAATCGATATCGGGGGTAGCGGGGTGAAGGGCGCGGTCGTCGACCTCGCCACCGGCGACCTCGCCCACGAACGGATCAAGATCTCCACGCCCCACCCGGCCACCCCGAACGCCATCGCCGAAACCGTCGCCAAACTCGTCACCCAGGCCGACTGGGACGGCCCGGTCGGGCTCACCCTGCCCAGCGTGGTGGTCAACGGCATCGCCCGCACCGCCGCCAACATCGACAAGAGCTGGATCGACACCGACGCGCGTCAGCTGTTCTCGCTGGCGCTGGGCGGGCGCGACGTCGTGGTGCTCAACGACGCCGACGCCGCGGGCCTGGCCGAGGACCGCTACGGCGCGGCCCGCAACATCGACGGCTTGGTGATGCTGTTGACGTTCGGCACCGGTATCGGCTCGGCGCTGCTGAACCACGGCGTCCTGGTTCCCAACACCGAACTGGGCCACATCGAGGTGCACGGCAAGGAGGCCGAGCACCGGGCCGCGTCGTCGGTGAAGGAACGAAAGAATCTGTCGTACAAGGAGTGGGCCGCCGAGGTGACGAAGGTACTGGTCACCCTGGAGGACCTGTTCTGGCCGACGGTCTTCGTCGCCGGCGGCGGGATCAGCCGCGATGCCGAGCACTGGATCCCGTTGCTGGCCAATCGGACTCCGGTCGCGGCCGCCCATCTCCGCAACACCGCGGGTATCGTGGGCGCCGCGATGGCCGTGGATAGCGGGATCGCGCCGTGAGCACTCGTTGCCGATAGTTACAATGGAACGAGACCGGCGGTGAGCCGGAAAACAACCCCGGCACGTAGAGCCGGGTTCAACCCCGACAGAACCGCTCCGCCGGATGATTACTCTGGCGTGACGCCGCACGAGACCGTCACGAAAGGGCGTACGTGGTAGCCACGAATACCCGACAGACCGCCGAATCGGCCGACGCCGCCGACTCCGCAGAAGGCACCGCAGCACGGCCGGTCCGCAAGGCTGCCGCGAAGAAGGCCCCGGCCAAGAAGGTCGCCGCGAAGAAGGCCCCCGCCAAGAAAGCGGGAGCCAAGGCTGCAAAGAAAGCGCCCGCCAAGAAGGCCACCACGAAGAAGGCGGCCCCTGGCGCGGACAACGAAGCCGACGAGCATCTCGACGACGAGTCGCTGGAACTCGACGACCTCGGTGACCTGGAGGTCTCCGAGGACGATCTGAGCGACGACGGCGAAGATCTGGTCGAAGATGCCGCCGAAGAAGAGGCCGAAGCCGAGGACGAGGAAGCCGACGAGCCCTCGGAGAAGGACAAGGCCTCCGGTGATTTCGTCTGGGACGAAGAGGAATCCGAGGCCCTGCGCCAGGCCCGCAAGGATGCCGAGCTCACGGCGTCAGCGGACTCGGTGCGCGCCTACCTCAAGCAGATCGGCAAGGTCGCGCTGCTCAACGCGGAGGAGGAGGTCGAACTCGCCAAGCGGATCGAGGCCGGTCTCTACGCCACCGAGAAGCTGCGCGAATTCGCCGACAAGGGCGAGAAGCTGCCGGTGGCCACCCGCCGCGATCTGCAGTGGATCATGCGCGACGGCAACCGCGCCAAGAACCACCTGCTCGAGGCCAACCTGCGTCTGGTCGTCTCGCTGGCCAAGCGCTACACCGGCCGCGGCATGGCATTCCTGGACCTGATCCAGGAGGGCAACCTGGGTCTGATCCGCGCGGTGGAGAAGTTCGATTACACCAAGGGCTACAAGTTCTCCACGTACGCCACCTGGTGGATCCGGCAGGCCATCACCCGCGCGATGGCCGACCAGGCCCGCACCATCCGTATTCCGGTGCACATGGTCGAGGTCATCAACAAGCTGGGCCGCATCCAGCGCGAGCTGCTGCAGGACCTGGGCCGCGAGCCCACGCCCGAAGAACTCGCCAAGGAAATGGACATCACGCCGGAGAAGGTCCTCGAGATCCAGCAGTACGCGCGTGAGCCCATCTCGCTGGACCAGACCATCGGTGACGAGGGCGATTCCCAGCTGGGCGACTTCATCGAGGATTCCGAGGCGGTCGTCGCGGTCGACGCGGTGAGCTTCACCCTGCTGCAGGATCAGCTGCAGTCGGTGCTGGAAACCTTGTCCGAGCGTGAGGCGGGCGTGGTCCGGCTGCGCTTCGGTCTCACCGACGGCCAGCCGCGCACCCTCGACGAGATCGGCCAGGTCTACGGGGTCACCCGTGAGCGCATCCGCCAGATCGAGTCGAAGACGATGAGCAAGTTGCGCCACCCCAGCCGGTCCCAGGTGTTGCGCGACTACCTGGACTGATATTCGAATTTCCGATGATGCCGCCGAGGTTCCGCCTCGGCGGCATCGTCGTTATGTCCGGGGTATTGCCGCGACGGCCCCATAGGGTGGGCTGTCGTGGATCAGTTGGTGTTGGTTTTCGTGCTGGCGTTCGCGACGATCCTGGCGCAGCCGCTGGGCCGGCGGCTCGGTTTGGCGCCCGCGGTGCTGATGACGGTCTTCGGGCTCGTCATGGCGGTGCTGCCGTTCGTGCCGAATATCGCGCTGGCGCCTGAGCTGATCCTCCCGCTGGTCCTGCCGCCGCTGCTCTACGCCTCGGCGCGGCGCACCTCCTGGCAGCAGTTCGCGTCCAACGCGGGGGCGATCCTGTTGCGAGCGGTCGGTCTGGTGGTGGCCACCGCGGCCGCGGTCGCCGCGATCTTCCACCTCTGGTATCCGGCGCTGCCGGTGGGCACGGCATTCGCCCTGGGCGCGGTGGTGGCGCCGCCGGACCCGGTGGCGGTGAGCGCGATGGCGAACCGGCTGGGCCTGCCGCGGCGTCTGGTGGCGGTACTCGAGGGTGAGGGCCTGTTCAACGACGTGACCGCGGTGGTGATCTACGACGTCGCGGTGCAGGCCGTGGTGACCGGGCAATTCTCCGCCTGGCGGACCGCGATCGACTTCGTGGTCTCGGCGGTGGTGGCGGTGGCGGTCGGGCTCGCGCTCGGCTGGGCCGGCAGTGCCCTGATGCGGCGGCTGACGGAGGCGCCGTGGCAGGTTGCTCTCGGCTTGCTACTGCCGTTCGCCGCTTACGGGATCGCCGAGGCCGCACACGGTTCGGCGGTGCTCGCGGTCCTGGTGTGCGCGCTGTATCTCACCGATGCCGCAGCGGATTTCAGCGATGTGGGATACCGGATCGTCGGCGATTCGTTCTGGGACGTGATCGACATGCTGGTCACGGGATTCGCCTTCGGACTGGTGGGCCTGGAGTTGAGCACGGTGCTCGCCACCACCGGTCCGAACTGGCCGCGCCTGCTCGGCGGGGCGGCCGCGGTGGTCGGCGTGGTGGTAGCCCTGCGGGTGCTGTGGCTGCTCGCCAGTACCGCGCTGTTTCGCGGATGGTGGCGGCGCCGACGGGTGGACGAGCCGTACACCTGGCGCGAAACCGTGGTCACCTGGTGGGCCGGCATGCGCGGCGTGGTGACCGTCGCGCTGGCGCTGGCGTTGCCGCTGACCACCGATTCGGGCGCGGACTTCCCCGGCCGCACCGAGGTCCTGTTCATCGCGTTCGTCGTGGTGCTGTTCACGCTGCTGCTGCAGGGCCCCACGCTGCCTCTGGTCGCTCGCTGGACCGGGGTGAAGGCCGATACCGAGGTCGAGCGAGCCATGGAGCGACGGCTGTGGACGCGGATCCTGCGCGCGGAACTGGCCCGACTGGAGGAGATCGCCGACAACGAGGATCTGCCCGACGAGGTGTATCAGCGGCTGCGCGACAGCGTGGAACGCCGGTTGATGCGCGCCGACCCGGAAGCGGCCCAGGCCGCCGACGGCACCAAGACCGTCGAGCACGCCATGCGGCTGACCGGCAAATTGCGCACGATCAGCAACGACGTCCTCGACGCCGGCCGCGGTGCGGCGCTGGCCGCCCGGCGCGAACCGGGTATGCCGCCGGATCTGGTGGACCGGGTGATGCGCCGCCTGGATCTGCGCCCACCCCCGCTGCTGTGAGGTAGCGGAAGCCGCGCGGCGGTCGAGTCCCCTGAACACTCGCGGCGATCGGACCTTGATCCACGGACACGCGACGCGAACTGGCCTCGCGCTCCGGCAAACAGCAGCTATTTTCCAGGACTAACGTTCGGGAAATTTACTACCTGCGAGTATATCGCTAATGTGCGGACGGTCACCGGCATGGGGATGCGGTGACGCACTTTCGGCAAGGAGTCCGCATGCTTCAGATCGACCAGTTCACCTACGGGTGGTTGACACCCACACTGGCCTACGTCATGTCCGTCATCGGTTCGTTGCTCGCGTTGCGCTGTATGGTGCGCGCGCGGGCCAACCCCGGGCACCGCGGATGGGTCGTCACCGCGGCCGTCGCCCTGGGCGGTACGGGCGTCTGGGTCATGCACTTCATCGCGATGCTGGGTTTCTCGGTCCACGGGGCGACCATTCGCTACGACATCCCGGTCACATTGATCAGCGCCGCGATCGCGGTGGTCGTGGTCTGGATCGGCCTGTCGCTGGTTATCCGCCGGCGGGGCGACACCTCGGCGCTGCTGACCGGCGGGGCGGTCACCGGGCTGGGTGTGGCCGCGATGCACTACGCCGGCATGTACGCGATGAAGACCGATGCCGCGATGCACTACGACGCGTGGCTGGTCCTCGTCTCCATCGTGATCGCGGTGGTGGCGGCGACCGCGGCGCTGTGGTTCGCGCTGCACGTCGAGGGACTGCCCGCGACCATCGGTTCGGCGATGATCATGGGCGTCGCGGTCTGCGGTATGCACTACACCGGCATGTACGCCATGCAGGCCCACATGGCCGAGCACATGCAGGCACCGTCGGGGGCGCAAGCCAATCAGCTGCTGACCCCGCTGATCATCGGCGTCAGCATGGTGACGCTGGTGCTGTTTCTGCAGGTCGGCATCACCGATATCCACGAGCCGGATCTGTCGCGCATCCGTGGGCAGCGCGCGAGCCGTTACTGGCCCAGCAGCACCGAGTCCGACTCCCCGGCGACCGGGTCGTTCGCTCGCGAGGAGTACCCCGGCGAGGAGACACACCGGCACCGCCGCTAGCCGCCGTCGGGAGAGCCCGCGCAATGCGGTGACCGCACAGCTCACCGGCGGGAAACCGCCGCGAGGCGAACCTGTGGCACCGGATTGCGCGGGTCGGTGGGCGGACCGGCCCGCCGCGGGCGACACTGGCATACGTGGCGTCTTCCGCTTTGAATCACTACCGGTCCCCGTGGGCCCGGACTCTCGACCTCGACACCGGGCGCCGGCAACTGCTGGACTGGTGGCACGGCCCGGATCGGATCTACCGGGCCGGGAAGGCGGTCCACGACCATCTGGCCGGTGCGCCGGCCTCCTGCGCCTACGCGTTCACATTGTTCGTCACCTGGTGGACGCTGCGCGGGATCAGTGATTTCGCCGGGCACCGGCTGATCCTGTCGGCCTCGACGAATCTGCACAATATGCGCCGAGAGCCGGTACAGGTGCTGGTCGCGTCTGCGTTCTGGACCGACGGCGGATTTCCGTGGGTGATCATCATCGGCTTCCTGACGGTGATGGCCTTCGCCGAGCGCTGGCTGGGGACGTTGCGCTGGATCATGGTCTTCGCCTGCGGCCACGTCGGCGCCTCGATGATCGTGGTCACGGGCATCGCCTTCGCGGTGCACCACGAGCTGATTCCGCTGCGCCTCGCGGTGGCCTCCGACGTGGGGTCCTCCTACGGTTTCACCGCGGTACTGGCGGCGCTGAGCTTCCATCTGCGCGGCACACCCCGCGCCGTGTGGGGCGTGGGATTGCTGGCCTGGTTCGGCTTCGCCGCCTGGCACGGGCGCACGTTCACCGACTACGGCCACCTGACGGCGCTGTTCATCGGCTTCGCGGTCGGGGCGGTCGCGGTGGCGTTGTCGCGGCGGCTCGAGCGGATCCGCGACCAGCGCCGCGCGGGAACCCGCCGCGCACCGGGCGACACCGCGCCCAGGCCGATCGACCATCGCGCGGCAGCCCTGGTGAGCGAGAACGAGCCCTCAGCCGACGGCCGGAGCGAGCCGACGCTGCATTGAGCGCACCACGGGTTCGACCACACGGGCCGCGACCGGACCGATAATCGCCATCAGCAAGACGTAGGCCGAGGCCAACGCCGCCAGCTTGCCCGGTACCGCACCCACCGAAACGGCAAGTCCCGCAATGACGATCGAGAATTCACCGCGGGCCACCAGGGCGGCGCCGGCGCGCGCGCGACCGAGACGGCCGATGCCCTGCCGCTTGGCCGCGAACCAGCCGGTTCCGATCTTGG
This sequence comes from Nocardia elegans NBRC 108235, assembly GCF_001612845.1. Lineage (GTDB taxonomy): Bacteria > Actinomycetota > Actinomycetes > Mycobacteriales > Mycobacteriaceae > Nocardia > Nocardia nova. The sequence goes on from NZ_BDBF01000047.1 coordinate 10,432, forward strand.
TCAGCGTGGTGACCACGGCCAGCAGCACCGCCCAGCCGAGGACCTGCGGGATCTTGTGTGGATCGGTGTTGAGGCCGAAAGCCACGAAGAAGATGGCGGCGAACAGGTCTCGCAGCGGTTCCAGGAGTTTCGCGGCGCTCTGCGCGGTGGATCCGGAGATCGCGATACCCAGCAGGAACGCGCCGACCGCGGCCGAGACGTTCAGCGCGGAGGCGAGGCCCGCGACCAGCAGCGCGGCCCCCAGCAATTGCAGCAGGAACACCTCGCGATCCTTGCTGTCCACGATCGAGGACACGAAGCGCCCGTAGCGCAGCGCGATGACCAGCACGATCGCGATCACGAGCAGGGCGAGCGCCAACGACCGTAGCCCGGCCAGCCAGCCGACACCGGCCAGGATGGTGGTCAGGATCGGCAGGTAGATCGCCATCGCCAGATCCTCGAACACCAGAACCGACAGCACGACCGGCGTCTCCCGGTTACCGAGCCGTCCGAGGTCGTTGAGCACCTTCGCCGCGATGCCGGAGGACGAGATGTAGGTGACGCCGGCCAGGGTGATCGCGCCGGTCGGCCCCCAGCCGAGCAGCAGCGCCACCACCGCGCCGGGCGTGGCGTTCAGCACGATGTCGAGCAGACCCGCGAGCCAGGACTTGCGCATGCCCGAGACCAGTTCCGGCGCGGTGTATTCCAGGCCGAGCAGCAACAGCAGCAGCACGACGCCGATTTCGCCTGCGAGATGGCCGAATTCGGTGGCGGCCTTGACGGTGAGCACACCGCCGTCGCCGAAGGCCAGGCCGCCGAGGAGGTAGAGCGGGATCGGGGACATGCCGAAACGCCCTGCGACACGCCCCAGGACACCGAGGGCGAACAGGACCGCTCCGAGCTCGAACAGGGCTAGTGCGGTCGACTCCACCGGCTCACCCGCCGGTCAGAATCTCGAGCGCCTCGTCGAGGCCCTGCGGGGTTCCGACCACGACCAGCAGGTCGCCCGCCACGAGCACGAAGTCCGGACCGGGCGAGGGGTAGATCTGCCCGGCCCGCATCACGGCGACGATGGACGCCTTGGTGCGGGTGCGTATGCGGGTGTCGCCGAGCGCACGCCCCGAATACGGCGATTCGTCACCGATCGGGAGCTGGCGGGTGGTGATGCCCGGCAGATCGCGATGATCGTCCTTGAGCTTCTCCACGAGCTGCGGTGCGCCCAGCAGATTGGCGAGTACGGCCGCCTCGTCGACGGTCAGCGGCACCTGGGCGGCGCAGTCGTCGGGATCGTCGTGCTTGGAGACGATGAGATCGATACCACCGTCACGATGCGCGACAACTCCGATCCGGCGCCCGGACCGTGCCTCGAAATCCTTACGGACGCCAATTCCGGGCAGCTGTGTCACATCGACGTTCACGAAATCCAGCCTAGATCAAGCACTTCGAGAGGCCGGCCACTGATCCGGATCCGCGGTGAGTGCCGGAAATGTCCCTTTTTCATCAGGGCCATAGTAACTGGTGCGCACCAACGCCGTGACGGGAAGCGGGCCGTAGAGGTGCGGAAAGCGCATCGAACCCGGGTCCTCGGCCACGCCCGGCTCCCAGCGCAGCGGCGCGCTCAGGCGGGTGACGTCGATCCAGAGCAGCAGCATATCGTCGCGCCCGGCGAACAACCGGTTCGCCGGCAGATGCACCTGGTGCGGTGCGGACAGATGAAGGAACCCCTCGGTCTCCAGCGAGGGTGCCACCCGTTCGCCGATTCGCTGCGCCTGCTCCCACTCCGCGGGCGTACAGAGATGAACCAGCATGCGCCCGTTGGTGTTTTCGGTATTCGAGGCGGCGGGGGCAACGTTGTCGGCAGTCACGGCTGCACCATACCCAGCGTGGCGCGCGCGACCCGCCGAACGGAACGAAGCGGACGTTTGATTGAGCGGTTGATTGTCGGTGGGCGCGGGTAATCTGCGAGCAGACAACTGGATCGGCCTTTTTCCGAAGTGTTGAACCACAGGTGGTGAACCGAGGTTCCCAAGGATGGTCATGGTGTTCGCCCACAGCGAAATACCTGGTCATGTTAGGGAAAACACATACAAACATCTTCGGGAACAAAGCCCCCGTCCCGAACGTCTGACAGAGTAGTCATCAGCCCCTGCTGGGAAGTAGCGGTAGCGAGCCCGCGGAAGGGACCGCGGGCCCCACACCAGGCGAACGGCTTTCTGCGCCGGGAGCCAGGACGGAGGAGTCATGCCAGGAACACTGACAAGCACCCCACTGACTGCGGTCGATCGTTGCGACCGCTGCGGTGCGGCCGCGCGCGTGCGCGCGACACTTCCCGCCGGTGGCGAGTTGCTCTTCTGCCAGCACCACGCGAACGAGCACATGGATCGCCTGCGCGAACTGGAGGCAGTCATCGATACCGAGTCGGCACCGGCACTGTAAGGCCGGCTCCTCACGTCCCCTGTCAGCCAAGGGCGGCCTCCGGGCCGCCCTTTTTCGCGTCTCGGATCACAGCGCCTCCGATCACAGGCGCCGGGATATCAACCCGTCCAGCAGGCGGCCAAGTCCGTACTCGAAGGCGCCGTCCGGATCTCCGGGCGCCTGATACTGCTCCCCTGCCGCGGCGCCCACCCGCTCCGCGAGCGGAAACGACTGCCCCGTCATCGCCTCGGTGAGCACCGGCCCGTACGCCTCCCACCAGCGCGCATCGCTCATCTCCTCGGCGCCGCGCCGGGCCGCGACCGCCGTGCGAGCATTGCCGGTCGCGAAGTCCGACAGCGCGGCAATGGTCCGGTCCATATCGACATCGGACAGCCCCGACCCTTCCAGCGCGCTCAGCTGCCGTTCGTAGCGTCGCAGCCGACCCGGACCCAGATCCAGCCGCCACGGCGGTACCTCCAGTAGCCACGGGTGGGTGAGCAGTTCCGCGCGCACACCGCGAGCAATGGCCGCCAGACGCTCGCGCAGGGGCGCGGACAGGTCGAGCGGCGCGTCCTCGCCGGCCACCCAGTCGACCATCGCGATGATCAGCGCCTGCTTGTCCGGGACGTAGGTATAGAGACTCATCGGCCCCAGCCCGAGCGCCGTCGCCACCGCTCGGATGGATACCGCGCCGTAACCGTCGCGGTCGGCGATCCGGACCGCGGTGCGAATCACCTCGTCCACCTCGACCGTCTGCTTCGGCCCGCGCACCCCCGGGCGGGCCGGAAGTTCGCGACGCCACAGCAGGGCGATCACCTGCCGCGCCCGCTCGGAGGCGGATTTCTGGGCCACAACACTCCTCGGGAATCTCATTACACCGTACGGGGTTATAATACTTCGTACGCTATACGTAGATAAGCGAGGGTCCTCTGCACACGACACACGCCACCTATCTGCCCGACCGCCATGCGTTCGCCCTGTGGAACTGGGGGGCCGCGGCGACCGAAGCCCCGCCGCCCGGTGTGCGCGATACCGTTCGGCTCGCCCTCCCCGATCCCGACGGCACCACGATGGGAGTGAGCGAGGTCACCTGCGCGGTCATCGACGCCGGTCAACTCGACGCGGTCGACGTGGCCCGCGCCGGTTCGTCACTGTCGGCCTGGCAGCGCGTCGCACGCGAGGCCGGCGGGCCGGAGCTGTTGCCCGCCGCCGCCCACGCCGTACCCAATGCCGCGGCGACCGCGATCGTCTCCGCCGACCGGGCGGTGCGGGCCTACCGCGAGACCGAGGACATCGCGCGGGCGTTGCGCGAACCACTCCGTGCGCGGTTGCGGCCCTATCAGGCGCGCGGGATCTCCTGGCTGCACCGGACGACCGCCGACTACGGCGGCGCGGTGCTCGCCGACGAAATGGGACTGGGAAAGACCGTGCAGGCCATCGGCTTTCTCCTCGGACGCGCCGAGTCCGGCCCGCAACTCGTGGTCTGTCCGACCTCGCTGGTCGGCAACTGGATACACGAGATCACCCGCTTCGCGCCCGGACTGCGCCCGCTCCCCTGGCGCGGCGGCGAACTCGGCGAGCCCGGACCCGATGCGGTGCTCGTCACCGGATATCCGACGCTGCGCGGCCACGGACCGGCACTGGCCGATATCGAGTGGGCCACCGCGATATTCGACGAGGCGCAAGTGCTGAAGAATCCCCGCACTCAGGTCTCGCGCGCGGCGCGCGCCGTGTCCGCGCGAGCGCGGATCGCCCTGACCGGCACGCCCGTGGAGAACCATCTCGACGAACTGTGGGCGCTGCTCAATCTGGTCACGCCCGCGGCGTTCACCCACAAGGCGCAGTTCCGGCGGCGCTTCGTCCGTCCCATCGAGGAGGGTTCCGCCGCGGCCGTGCGGCGACTGCACGACACCATCGAGCCGATCGTGCTGGCCCGCCGCAAGGTTCAGGTGGCCGCGACCTTGCCGCCGAAGATCCACACCGATCTGGTCTGCGATCTCACCGCGGAACAACAGCGCCTCTACGACGAGCTGCTGAACCGCGCCGAGGCCGACGGATTCGGTGTGGGCGCCGAACGCAACGCGCGCGTACTGGCCGCGCTGACTGCCCTGAAGCAGGTGTGCAACCATCCTGGGCTGGTCACCGGCGATCTCGACGAACTCACCGGCCGCAGCGGAAAGTTCGACGTCTGCTTCGATATCCTCGCAAACAACCTCGAACTGGATTGCCCGACAGTGGTTTTCACCCAATACCGGCGCACCGGAGAGTTGCTGGCACGCCACTGCACCGAGCGATTCGGAGTCGAGGCGCCGATGTTCCACGGCGGTCTGTCGCAGAGCGAGCGCGATGCGATCGTCACCGCTTTCCAGAGCGCCGACGGCCCGCCGATCCTGATATTGAGCCTGCGGGCCGCCGGGACCGGCCTGACCCTGACCCGCGCCGCGGACGTGGTGCACTTCGACCGCTGGTGGAATCCCGCGGTCGAGGCACAGGCCTCGGACCGCGCGCACCGCATCGGGCAGACCCGCCCGGTCACGATCACCACACTGACCAGCGCCACCACCGTCGAGGAACATATCGCCGGCATGCACGATCGCAAATCCGCGCTCGCTGGACTCGGCGCCGGCGACGGACGTTCGGCGGTGGCCCGGCTGGCCCGGTTGGACGACGACCACCTGCTCGCCGTATTGCGCCGGAAGCGAGGCAATTGACATGCCCGACAACGAATTCGGTTACACGCCGTGGGGTATGGGCTGGGTGCGGCTGGCGGAGCCGATCCGGACGGCACGTCCCGAGCCGCTGCTGCCCCGCGCACGCAGCATCGCCCGCAACGGCGGCGTTCACCTGACAATCGACGGCACCACGGTCTCGGCGCACATCCATCGCGGCGGGCAGGCATCGGTGACGCTGCTGGAGATCGCACCGCTTCCGGCGTCCGTGGTGAGCGCCATGGCCGAGCACATCCCCGCGCAGCTGGTCCAGCTCACCGATGAGGTGCATGCCGCCCTCACCGCCGCCGGCCTGGCCCCGATACCGCGGCTCGCTGCGACCGATTGCTCGTGTCCGGCCCGCAACCCACGCTGCCTGCACCTGCTGGCCGGCTGCTACGCCCTCGCCCGAGCCGTGGACGAGAACCCTTGGCTGTCCTTGGATCTGCAGGGCTACCGGTCCGGCGGCGCGGAGGACAGCGGCGCGGCGGACGCCCCGCCGGCGCGGTGGACACCGCTCGATTCTCTCGACCCCGCAACGTTTTTCACCGGCCCGCACGACGGGATGTCACGCATTGGTGCCGCCGTCGACGGTGAGGGTCGCACCGGTCAGGCGGGCACCGGACGGGCCGGCGAGGAAGGCGACGACACCCGCGATGTCGTCGGCCTCGCCGAAGCGGCCGAGCGCCGAATGCCGTAGCTGGTTCTCGGCGTGCGACGACGCGGCCGGATTCATATCGGTGTCGGTCGAGCCCGGCTGTACCAGGTTGACCGTGATCCCGCGCGGGCCCAGTTCCCGCGCGAGGGCTCGGGTGAATCCGTTGAGTGCGGATTTACTGAGGTTATAGAGCGTCAAACCCTCGAACAACGCGCGTTCGGACAGATTCGACCCGATGCTGATGATGCGCCCGCCGCGATCCATGTACGCCAGTGCGGCCTGCGCCGCGACGAAAGCGGCCCGGGCATGGATGTGCAGCGCCTCGTCGATCTCGGCAACGGTGAAATCGGTGAACGGCTTGGCCGGGAAGATGCCCGCGTTGTTGACCAGGATGTCGACCCCGCCCAGTTCCGCGGCGGTGCGATGGACCGCCGCGGCGACCTGCCCGGCATCGGCACTGTCGGCCTGCACCGCGATCGCGCGCCGCCCGAGACCCCGGATATCGGCGGCGACCGCCTCGGCCGCCTGGGCCGCGCCGCGGTAGGTCAGCGCCACATCCATGCCGTCGGCGGCCAGGCGCCGCGCGATCGCGGCGCCGATGCCCCGGCTTCCTCCGGTCACGAGAGCCACGGTGGTCGACTCGCTCATGTGCACTCCAATTCTGTGTCGATCAATACAGAAATAGACAAGCAGCTCGGTCGACGGTCGTCAAGAGATATATTTAGTGATCGACACAGAAAGAGGATTCGATGGCCGAACGCGGACGACCGCGCGGATTCGATCGCGACATCGCGCTGCGGCGCGCCATGGAAGTGTTCTGGGAACACGGCTACGAAGGCGCCGCGATGAGCGATCTGACGTCCGCGATGGGGATCAATTCCCCCAGTCTGTACGCCGCCTTCGGATGTAAGGAGCAACTGTTCCGCGAAGCCGTCGAACTCTACGGCCGCACCGAAGGCGGATACACCGCCCGCGCGCTCGCGACCGCGCCGACCGCTCGCGCGGCCGTCGAGGCGATGCTGCGCGACAACGCGGCCGCCTACTGCGACCCCTCCACGCCGCGCGGCTGTCTGGTGGTGGTCGCGGGCAATACGGCGGGCCCGCGCCACGGCGCCGTCCG
>NZ_BDBF01000048.1 GCF_001612845.1 Nocardia elegans NBRC 108235
GCAATACGGCGGGCCCGCGCCACGGCGCCGTCCGCGATCTGCTCGCCGAACGCCGTCGCCACACCACCGAAGCGGTGCGACAGCGCCTCGAGCGCGGCATCCGCGACGGGGATCTGCCGGCCGACACCGACATCGACGGTCTCGCCGATTTCTACACCGCCGTGCTGTTCGGACTGTCGGTGCAGGCCGGTGACGGCGTGGACCTGCACCGGCTCGGCCGGACCATCGACCGAGCGCTGCAGGCCTGGCCGGAATCGGCCCCCGCCGAACAGCGCTGAAGCACCGGGTCCGGTTCCCGAAAATGCTGCGGGCCAGGGCTTTTCGCCACCCCGTCGCTGCTGCGACTACATGCGCCGCAGTGCCGCGATGCGCTGGGACAGCTGATCGGCGGTCGCCAGCGCTGTCGGCGGCCCGCCGCATTCGCGCCGGAGCTCGCCGTGGATCACCCCGTGTGGCTTACCGGTGCGGTGATGATGCATGGCGACCAGCGAGTTGAGTTCGCGCCGCAACTCCCCCAGCCGATCGGCGGTCGCGACGCGTTCGGCCGCGGCCGCCGCGGACGGGCCGGCATCGGGCGCCTCGGCCACCGAGACAGCGGCGCTGCGTTCGCGGATCTGGCGGGTCTGGCGGTCTCGCAGCAGGGCGCGCATCTGATCGGCGTCCAGCAGGCCCGGAATGCCGAGGTAGTCGGCCTCCTCGTCGCTACCGGAGAACGTCGCGGTACCGAACGAGTCGCCGTCGTAGATCACCTGATCCAGTTCGGCATCGGCCGCCAGCGCGACGAAGGCGCGTTCCTCCTCGCCCGGTTCGTCCTTCTGCTTATTGGCGTCGATCAGCAGTTCGTCGTCGAGGGCGTTCTTCTCCCGATGCGGTTTGCCGATGACGTGGTCGCGTTGCACCTCGAGCTGGGCGGCCAGATCGAGCAGCACCGGCACCGACGGCAGGAAGACGCTCGCGGTCTCCCCGGTCCGGCGCGCACGCACGAAACGGCCGATCGCCTGGGCGAAATACAGCGGGGTCGAGGCGCTGGTGGCGTAGACGCCGACGGCTAGGCGCGGCACGTCCACACCTTCGGACACCATGCGCACCGCGACCATCCACGGGTCGGTGTTGTTGCTGAATTCCCCGATCCGCTGGGAGGAGGCGGGGTCGTCGGAGAGGACCACCGCCGGTTTGCTGCCCGAAATATGTTCCAGCAGTTCGGCGTAATCGCGGGCCTTCTCCTGATCGGTCGCGATCACCAGACCGCCCGCGTCGGGCATGCCGGTGGCGCGCAGCTGCCGCAGCCGGGTGTCGGCGGCGGTCAGCACCTTCGACATCCAGTCGCCGGCCGGATCGAGGGCCGTGCGCCAGGCACGCGCGGTCTGTTCGGCGCTCAACGGCTCGCCCAGCCGGGCGGAGTACTCCTCCCCCGCGCTGTCGCGCCACTGCGCCTCACCGGAATAGGCGAGGAAGACCACCGGCCGGACCACGCCGTCGGCCAGGGCCTCGGAATAGCCGTAGGTGTAGTCGGCACTCGACCGCGGAAATCCGGATTCGTCCGGTTCGTAGTTGACGAACGGAATCTGCGAATCGTCACTACGGAAGGGAGTACCGGTGAGCGCCAGGCGGCGGGTGGCGTCGCCGAACGCCTCGGCCACCGCATCACCCCAGCTCTTGGCGTCACCCGCGTGGTGGATCTCGTCGAGAATCACCAGCGTCCGGCGATTCTCGGTCCGCACCCGATGCTTGAACGGATGCGAGGCGACCTGGGCGTAGGTGACCACGACGCCGTGGAAATCGCCGGAGGTGCCTCCGGTGCTGTTGGAGAAGTTCGAATCCAGCTGGATGCCGATCCGCGCCGCCGCCGCCGACCACTGGTGCTTGAGATGTTCGGTCGGCGCGACCACGGTGACCTGGTCGACGGTGCGGTCGGTGAGCAGTTCGGTCGCCAGCCGCAGCGCGAACGTGGTCTTACCCGCCCCGGGCGTGGCCACGGCCAGGAAGTCACGTGGTTTGGTCGTCAGATATCTGGTGAGTGCTCTGCGCTGCCATGCTCGTAACGAACCGCCACCACCCGAAGTCACTCGACAGAGAGTAGCGACCGGCACCGACACCTAGCCAATTCGACACCACCTCATCTGCCACGAATCCGGCGGCGGCCCGGCTCACCTCGCAGATCACCGCGGGCCTGTGCGGCAGAACACTTACGACACGTTCACCTCCTGTTGCTGCCGTCGGGCCACCGGTGGGCAATGCTGTACTCACGATGTGTTCCGACCGACCGGCCTCGATCTCCGGCGCGGCGCGCTCCTGGCAGCGGCTGCGCGGCCGAGTCATGGCCGCGTTCCGGCGCGTCTGGCAGGTGATCGCGCGGGTCGCCGACAAGGCGTGGAGCGATTCGATCTTCGCCAAATCGGCCGCCGCCGCGTTCTGGCAGACCCTGTCGCTGGCGCCGCTGCTGCTCGGACTGCTGGGCAGTATCGGTTACGTCGGCGGCCTGTTCGGCCCCGACACCGTGCATATCGTCGAGGGCAAGATCGTCAGCTTCAGCCGCAATCTTTTCAGCGCCAACGTCGTCGACGAGATGATCGCGCCGACCGTGCGCGACGTACTGCAGCGCGGCCGCGGGGCGGTGGTCTCGGTGGGATTCGTGTTGTCGCTGTGGGCCGGGTCCTCGGCCATGGCGACCTTCGTCGATTCCATCGTCGCCGCACACGGGCAGGCCGATGCCCGCCATCCGGTCTGGCAGCGCATCTTCGCGCTCGGGTTGTATCTGCTGTTCCTGGTGGCGGCCGTGTTCGTGCTGCCGCTGGTGGCGTTGGGCCCGACCCTGATCGGCCGCACGCTGCCGCCGGACTGGCGCGAACCCGGATTACGCCTGATCGACACCTTCTACTATCCGGCGGCCGGACTGCTGCTCATCGTCGGCCTGACCACGTTGTACAAGCTGGCCCTGCACCGGTCGCTGCCGTGGCACCGGCTCTTCGGGGGAGCCCTGGTGGCCGGCATCTTCTTCATGGCGGCCAGCGACATCCTGCGCCGCTACCTGACCTACGCGGCGCGCGCCGGCGTCAGTTACGGGGCCCTCGCGACGCCGATCGCCTTCCTGCTCTTCACGTTCTTCCTGGCCTTCGCGGTGATCCTGGGCGCGGAATTCAACGCCACCGTGCAGGAGTTCTGGCCGGCCCGCGCGACCCGGTTCGAACAGTTCAAACAGTGGTGGGCCCGGCGCAAGCACCGGCACGACGGACACCACGACGAGAACGAGACCGTGCGCGGCGACGTCGAGCCACCCGCCGATCTGCCGTGGACGCAGCCCGATGCCCCGGGAACCGCGAAGCCGCAACACGCGCAGCATTCGGAGGGCCCGCCGCAGACCGGGCAGTCCGACGACCCCGCCGGTGGTTCCGCCCACCGCGCCGACACCCGCCCACCGACCGTCCTCGATCACGGCCGGATCCGCCCCGCCGGATAACCGCGCCGGAGACGATCGAGCCCTCGACGGATGTCGGCAGCCGGCGCGCTCGCTGGGTGCCGTTGGGCGCGTCGCCTACTTCCCGGCGCCGGGCAACGGGTGGTCGCGGAAGAAGTCCCAGATGATCCGGTTCGCGCTGATCGCCGTCGTGGTGCGGCCGACCAGCGGTTCCGCCGAGATCACCGACGCGGTGCCCGGCCACGTGTGCCCGCCGCCGAGTACCGCGTACAACTGCACGGCCGTCTGCTCCGGGCACGGATAGGTGTAGCGCACGACGTCGGGGGTGACCTGCTGCCGGTCCGGTTGTGTTCCGCATCCTTCGCGCCGCGCCCACGCCGCCGCCTGATCGGGGATGCTCGCCGGTCCGGGTCCGTCGACACCGCTCGGCCGCGTATCGCCGCGCTGAGCCGACCCGGTTCCGTCGGCCGAGGGCAGATATTTCGCATTGGGCCCGACCCCGCCGGTGTAGGCGACGATCGGATCCTCGGTGCCGTGGAAGGCGACCACCGGGACGGCCCGAACCGGATCGCACCACGCGAAGTCCTGCAGTCCGGCCACCGGCGCCACCGCGGCGATCCGGTCCGCGAGCTGACATGCCAGCGACGAGGTGGTGAAGGCCCCCATCGACAGCCCGGTCACATAGACGCGGCGTTCGTCCACGCACCGGGTGGTCTCGACGTGGGTCAGCAATTCGGACAGGTAGGCGATATCGGCGCTGTGCTCACCGAAATCCCATCGCGGCACACCGGATTCGTCCAGCTGCGGCGTGACCGTCGCGAATCCGTTCGCCATGCCGAAGGAACCCAGGCCGGTGCCGACGTACTCGAGTGCGGCCGGTTCCAGATAGCCGTGCAGATCGACGATCAGCGGCAGCGGTGCGGCGGCGGCGGGGACGTCGAGAATGTAGGTCCCGGATTTCCCGGCCGCCGCGAAACTCTCGTTCGAGGTGCCAGTGGGATGCGGCGCCGAACATCCCGGCGACGGCTGCGCCGCGACGTTCGCCGGTTCGCCGGCCTGGGCGGTGGCGGTCGAGAAGGCGGTAACCGTCACGAGTGCCGCCGCGAGGCAGGAGACGGTGCGCAACCATCGGGACGTCGCGATTTTCATGTAGTGCCCACCTCGCGGAAAACATCGTTCTCGTCAGAGAGAACAATGATCACACAAAGCGGGACGGGCGCGGGCGCAGACGGACGAGACAGCTGCAAGCGGCCGCTCGGTCGCTGCTGCGGCTCAGTCCTTCTTCATCATTTCGTAGATGCGCTTGCAGTCCGGGCAGACCGGCGAGCCGGGCTTCGCCGAGCGCGTCACCGGGAACACTTCGCCGCACAGCGCCACCACATGGGTACCCATGACGGCACTCTCGGCGATCTTGTCCTTCTTCACGTAGTGGAAGAATTTCGGAGTATCGCTGTCGGTCGTCTCGTCGGTGGTCGTATCCGGACGAACCAGGGTGTCGGTGCTCACCCCATCGATTCTGCCATCGCCGCGCGAGGGTGGTGAGCGGGTGTCGCCAACCTCATCGAATACCCCGCGGCCCGGCGGTGCTCGCGCGGCCGAAGGCGCGTGTGCATTCGATCATGCGGAGTGGAAGACTCGACGTATGCAGCGTGACGGCGACTCCTCCGACCTACCGCCCGAGTCCCGGACGTCGGGCCCGGGACGGGTCGGTTCGGAGCGCGAGGACGCACGCGCGGCCGAGCCCAGCGGCTCCGCGAACGCCGCCGAGGGCCCGGAGGTTTCGGTGCCGGCGGACGATCCGCGGCCATCGGGCGCGACGTTCGAGCGCCGGCCTCCCGGTTCGATCCCCCGGCCCACCCGCGCCTCGACGGGATATTTCCCCGGGGAGGACAAGCATCCGGTGTTGATCACCGAGGCCGCGCCCTCCCTGGAGCAGCAGCACCGCGCCCGCGTCAAGCGCTACATGATCCTGATGGGCTTCCGCATTCCCTGCCTGGTCCTGGCGGCGGCGGCCTACGGCCTGTGGAGCAACGCGCTGATCTCCCTGGCCATCATCGGCGTCTCCATCCCGCTTCCCTGGATCGCCGTCCTCATCGCGAACGACCGGCCGCCGCGCAGCAAGGACGAGCCCAGCCGCTGGGACGAGCGCCGGGCGTCGAAAGCGCTCGAATCGGGACAGCATCGGTCCATCGACGGCTGAACGACGCGGGCGACCTGCCCGGACCCGGCGAGTACGGCACCCCGTACCAGGTGGCAGAGTTCTCGTGTGCCTGCCGACCGGACCACCGCCTCCCTGCTCACCGCCCTCGCACCCGCGCTGCGCACCGCGCTGACCCGGGTCCGCTACGACGCCGACACCGTGCTCGAGGCCATCGGCGCCGACGCCCACACCGCTCTGGGGCGATCCGAACCGGTGCCGGTGCGCCGGGCCGCGCGCGAGGCCGGTGAACTCGGCACGCTGATCCGGCTGCTGCTGCTCGGTGACGCCCTGCCCGAACGGGAGGTGGCCGCGGCCTTCGCACCGCTCGACCTCGACCGAGCCGTCGCCGCCGGTCTGCTCGAGCGCGACGGTGATTCGATCCGCGCCGCCCTGGACCTGCGCCCACTGGACCTGGGATCGGGCACCCGCTGGGTGCTGTCGGATCTCGACGACTCGATGCGGCGCCGCACACTCAGCGCCGACCACGTCCTGGGCGTGGGACAGGCGTCGCTGTCGCTGCTGCGCGCCACACCGACCGAACCCGTCGGATCGGTCCTGGATCTCGGCACCGGCTGCGGTGTGCAGGCGGTGCACGCCGCGGGCTATGCGAAGACGGTGACCGGCACCGATGTCAGCAGCCGGGCGCTGTGGCTGGCCGAGGCGACCGCCGCGCTCAACGACCTGGAGATCGAATTCGCCGAAGGCTCGTGGTTCGAGCCGGTGGCCGGGCGCCGCTTCGATCAGGTGGTGGCCAATCCTCCGTTCGTGGTCGGGCCGGCCCGGATCGAGCACACCTACCGCGATTCGGGGCTGGCCCTGGACGGCGCCAGCGAACTGGTCGTCTGCCAGGCGCCCGGCCTGCTGAATCCGGGTGGTACCGCGGCGATGCTCGCCTCCTGGGTGCACGCCGACGGTGTCGACTGGCGGACCCGGGTGGCGAGCTGGCTGCCCGACCACGGGGTCGACGCCTGGATCGTGCAGCGCGATGTGGCCGATCCGGCGCTGTATGTCGGCACGTGGCTGCGCGATGCCGGCCTCGATCCGCGCGATCCCGAGGCCCAGCAGCGGGCCGAACAGTGGCTGGACGCCTTCGATGCGGCGAAGGTGGAGGGTATCGGTTTCGGCTTCGTCTATCTGCGCGCGATCGACGGGCCCACCGAAGTGCTCGCCGAGGATCTCACCCATGGCTTCGACGACCCGCTCGGCGCGGAGGCGCCGGCCTACTTCCGCCGCTCGGCGTGGCTGCGCACGGTCCTGGCGGACAACGATGTCGCCTGGCGTTCGCGATTCACCGTCGACGCCGCGACGGCGCTCGAACGCGTCCTGCTGCCGGGCGCCGAGGGCTGGCAGGAGCGCGTGGTCCGGCTGCATCGCGGTGACGGTCCCCGCTGGCAGCACGAGATCGACGACACTCTGGCGGCGCTGCTCGCGGGAATGCGGCCCGGCGGACTGCCGTTGGAAGAACTGGTCGAATTGCTCGCGATCGGCCACACCGGCGACACCGCCACACCGCAATTCCGAGCCGAGGCGTTGTCGGCGGTCACCGGACTGGTCCGGCACGGACTGATCACACCGGAAGAACTCGACGCGACCGCAAGCGACGCCGGGCGCGCGCCCGCGTCCTCCCCCCTGTTCCCGGAGTTCCCTTCTTAAGAACTTCTCAGACGGAGGATGCGAAAGCCGCAGCTCAGCACGGTTTATCGGCGCCAAGGCGGGGAACTTTCCCAGTGTCGGGTCCGTTGTTCGGAGTGAGACACCACCGACAGGAGGCAAGTCATGACAAGCCCCGCCACCACTGGAGTGCGCGCCATCGATTCGGACCTCGACGCCCAGAGCCCCGCAGCCGACCTGGTACGTGTGTACCTGAACGGGATCGGTAAGACCGCGCTGCTCACGGCCGCCGACGAGGTCGAATTGGCCAAGCGCATCGAGGCGGGCCTCTATGCCCAACACCTGTTGGAGACCGGCAAGCGGCTCTCGGCGACCCGCAAGCGGGATCTGGCGATCCTGGTCCGCGACGGCCAGGCCGCCCGTCAGCATCTGCTGGAGGCCAACCTCCGCCTGGTCGTATCGCTGGCCAAGCGCTACACCGGCCGCGGCATGCCGCTGCTGGACCTGATCCAGGAAGGCAACCTGGGACTGATCCGCGCGATGGAGAAGTTCGACTACGCCAAGGGTTTCAAGTTCTCCACCTACGCCACCTGGTGGATCCGTCAGGCCATCACCCGCGGTATGGCCGATCAGAGCCGTACCATACGCCTCCCCGTGCATCTGGTGGAGCAGGTCAACAAGCTGGCCCGGATCAAGCGGGAGCTGCATCAGCAGCTCGGCCGCGAGGCCAGTGACGAGGAGCTGTCGGCCGAGTCGGGTATTCCGGTGGAGAAGATCGCCGATCTGCTCGACCACAGCCGCGACCCGGTGAGCCTGGACATGCCGGTCGGCAACGACGAGGAAGCCCCGCTGGGCGACTTCATCGAGGATTCGGAGGCGACCTCCGCGGAGAGCGCCGTCATCGCCGGGCTCATGCACCGCGACGTGCGCAGTGTGCTGGCCACCCTGGACGAGCGCGAACAGCAGGTCATCCGGCTGCGCTTCGGCCTCGACGACGGCCAGCCGCGCACCCTCGACCAGATCGGCAAACTGTTCGGTCTCTCGCGTGAGCGCGTGCGCCAGATCGAGCGCGAAGTCATGGCCAAGCTCCGCAAGGGTGAGCGGGCGGACCGCCTGCGCGCCTACGCCAGCTAGGTCACACAGACGCTGGGCCGCCCGGAATCCGGCCCAGCACCATTCCGGTGACCGGATAGCGTGGTCACCTCCGCTGCGCCGGCCGACGCCGGTGTGCCCTTCCCCCCTCCGGGGCACATCCGTCGGCCGGCGTGCTGTATCGATCCGCCCTGACTCTCTGTGCGAATCTCTCTGTGCGAATCCCCTTGCAGCCGCGCCGAATTGGCCAATTATCCCGAATTGCGCAGGGCGGTGGCCAGGCCGTTCATGGTGAGCAGGATGCCCCGCTCGACCAATTCCGATTCGTCCCCGGCGCGCCTGCGCCGCAGCAGATCCACCTGCATCTGGTTCAGCGGTTCCAGATACGGGAAGCGATTGCGAATGGATTCGGCCAGCGCGGGATTGTCCGAGAGCAACTGATCGCTGCCGGTGATCGCCGCGTGCACCTGCACGGTGCGGTCGAACTCGTCGCGGATCATGCCGAAGATGGTGGTGCGCAACGTCGCATCCTCGACCAGTTCGGCGTAGCTGGCGGCGATATCCATATCCGCCTTGGCCATCACCTGCGCCAGATTGGACATCACGGTGCGGAAGAACGGCCACCGCCGATACAGATCGCGCAGGGTATCCCAGCGCTCGGAATCCGTACCGGCCCACTCCTGGATGGCGCTGCCGGTGCCGTACCAGCCCGGCAGCATCACCCGGGACTGGCTCCACGCCATCACCCAGGGAATGGCCCGCAGGTCCGACACCGAATTGGTGGGTTTGCGCGAGGCCGGCCGGCTGCCGAGATTGAGGTCGGCGACCTCCGCGATGGGCGTGGAAGCCCGGAAGTAGTCGACGAAGCCGGGCGTCCGGTGCACCAGCCGCGCATATCCCTCGCGCGCCGCGTCCGCGAGTTCCTCGAAGACTTCGTAGGCCGCCTCGGCGCCGGACCCCAACCCCTCGACATCCAGCAGTGACGATTCCAGCGTGCCGGCGACCAGCGATTCCAGATTGCGGTGGGCCGAACCGGATTCGGCGTACTTGGTGGAGATCACCTCACCCTGTTCGGTCAGGCGCAGCGAACCACGCACCGCGCCCGCCGGCTGGGCGAGGATCGCGTCGTAGCTGCGGCCGCCGCCGCGACCGACAGTCCCGCCACGGCCGTGGAACAGCCGCAACCGGATTCCGGTCTTGCGCGCGGTTTCCACCAGATCGAGTTCGGCGCGGTACAACGCCCAGTTCGCCGCCAGATATCCGCCGTCCTTGTTGGAGTCGGAATATCCGAGCATCACCTCCTGTGCCATCGCGCGGGCGGCGACCAGCCGGCGGTACGCCGGAACCTCCAGTGCCGCGGCCAAAGTCGCCGCGCCACCGCGCAGATCGTCGATCGTCTCGAACAGCGGAACCACCCCGACCGGGGAGTGGGGTGGGGTCTGTTCGTCGCCGGGGTCGAGAATTCCCGCCTCTTTCAACAGCAGCGCCGCCTCGAGCATGTCGCTGACCGAGGTGCACATACTGATGATGTAGTTGGGCACGGTATCGGGCCCCAGCGCGTCGATCGCGGCGCGGGCCGCGCGAACCACACCCAGTTCCTTGGTGGCGAGTTCGCTGAGCCGGGCGTGCGGGCCCAGCAGCGGGCGGCGCGTACTCAATTCGTCTGCCAGCAGCTCGACACGCTCCGGTTCGGAGAGGCTGCCGTAATCCGGGTGCACCCCCGACCACGCCAGCAGTTCGGCCACGACCTGCTCGTGCACCTCCGAGTTCTGGCGCATGTCCAAGCCCTGCAGGTGGAACCCGAACGTCTCCACCGCGCCGCGCAGCGCGGCCAAGCGGTCGTCGGCCAGCAGGCCGTCACCGGATGCGCGCATGGAGGCGTCGATGATGTTCAGCTCGTCCAGCAGCCGCGCCGGACCCTCGTACGGAGCGACGCGGGCGAGCTGCTCACCCGGCAGTTCGAGCACCGAGGGGAATTCGGCCGCCGAGCCGAGGGCGCGCTGCGCGGTCGCGGCCACCCGAAGCCGGATGCCGCGAATCGCGCGACGATACGGTTCGTCGGCACGCTGCGGTGAATCGTCACCCGCGGCATCGGCCAGCCGGGCCAGCTCCGGGGTGATCGCGACCAGCCGGATCGACTGCGACAGCGACTTCTCCAGCGCGACAAGCTCTTTCAGATAGTGGCCGAAGATCACCGTGGCGGCCCGGCGGGTGGCGCGTTCCACCACCTCGCCGGTCACGTTCGGGTTGCCGTCGCGGTCGCCGCCGATCCAGGAACCGGGCCGCAGGATCGGCCGGGCGAGCAAATCGTATCCGGGCCACCGCGCCCGCAGCGCCTCGCGCACCTCGGCGTTGATGCGCGGAATCACCTCGAGCAGGGTGAGGTCGTAGTAGCGCAATCCGACCTCGATCTCGTCGGAGATCCGCAACCGCGCGAGGCGGATCAGCGCGGTGCGCCACAGGGTGAGGATCTGGCGGCGGATGTCGTGGTCGATCGCGGCGTACTCGGGTTCGTCCTCGCGATAGCGCGCCCGCCGCCGCATCAGTTCGGTGATGCGGGCCTGGACGTCGAAGACGGTACGGCGCCGCGTTTCGGTGGGATGAGCGGTGATCACCGGCGAGACCAGCGCGTCGTCGAGTACCTCCGCGGCGACCGCGCCGTCGACGCGGGCGTGGTCGAGAGCCCGATAGGTCGCGGCCAGGCTGGATTCCTGCGGTGGCTCGCCGGCGGCGACGTGGACCGCGCGGCGGCGGTCGCGCTGCAGGTCCTCGGCGAGATTGGCCAGCAGCAGAAAATGGCTGAACGCCCGGATCAGCGGGATCGCCACCCGCAACTCGGTATCGCGCAGCATCTCCGCGACCGCGCTGCGTTCCACTTCCGACCGCCGCACCCGGAAGGCCTCGACCCGCACCCGTTCGACGAGGTCGAACACCTCGGGGCCTTCGTGGTCGTGAATGGTCTCGCCCAGGATCGCGCCGAGAAACCGGATATCGTCCCGCAGGGGCGCCGTAGCGCTCTCGATCTGATCTTCGCGCATACGGCCAGTATCGACCATGTCGCCCGACCGGCCGCGGTGGCGCTGGTCACGGCGGTATGGCGGACCGGGCACGCGACGACTCACACCAGGCGGCGCGGCCCGTTGTCGAAGCGGCTCGGCTCCGGCCCGATCCGCACCCGCGCGTACAGGATCGCGGCGCCCTCCGGTGAGGCCAGCACCGGTTCCACCGACAATTCCCGCACCTCCGGCAGATCGTCGCACAGCGCCGAAATGCGTTGTGCCAGTGCGGCCAACGCCTTCTTGTCCACCGGTTCGCCGATCGTGCGGCCCGATCCGGCCTGCCCGTCGAGCAGCGGGGCGGCGCGCGGCGCGTCGATCAGTTCCACCGCCTCGGCCTCGGTCAGCGGCAGGGCCCGGTAGGCGCGGTCGCCGAGCAGGTCGATGATGGTTCCCGAGAGGCCGAATCCGATGACGGATCCGAACGAGGGATCGTCCTGGACCCGCAGCACACACCCGACCCCCTTGGTAGCCATCTTCTGGATGTGGACGACCGCGTTGCCGGTCAGCTCCGCCAGATCGGTATAAGCACGCCGGACCGCGGTGTCGCGCCACAGATCGAGGCGGACACCGGTGAAATCGGGTCGGCTACGCCACATTTCGCCGGTGGCCTTGGCGGCGACGGGATATCCCAGCTCTGCGGCCGCCGCGACCGCGGCCTCGGGATCGTGGGCTTCCCGGAATTCCACCACGCGAATGCCGTAGCAGGCGAGCAGTTCCGCGGCCTCCAGGTCGCCGAGCCACTCCCCGTCGGGACTGCGAGACATCCACTGCTCCACCAGCTCTCGCGCCCGCACGACCTCGAGACCGTCCGGCCGCACCACCAGGGAGGCCGGACGCGTCCGCCACGCCGCGTACCGCCGCACCCGAGCCAGCGCCCGCGCCGCGCGTTCCGGATCCGGGTAGGACGGAATGGAACCGCGGTCGACGATGCCGCCCGCACCGCGCACGGTGAGCAGGTTCGGCATTCCATGATCGGCGACGAACGTGGTGAGCACGGGTTTGACCGCATCCTGCGCGCCGGCCCGGATCGCCTCGGCGAAGGCGGTGACCGCCGCCGGTACCGGCGGCGCGAAGATGACGATGACGGCGTCGACCTCGGCGGAATCCATCGCACTCGCGACGGCGGTCAGGTAGTCGGCGGGTTCGGCCTGCGGCCCCAGATCGGTCGGCTCCCCCACCTCCAGTCCCTCCCCGCGCGCCGCGTCCACCGCCAACCAGCCCAGAGCCGCGCTGTTGCCGATCACCGCGAGCCGCGGACCCTCCGGCAGCGGCTGATACGCCAGCAGCATGGCACAGTCGAACAGTTCGGCGATCGTATCGACCTGCACGATTCCGGCCTGAGCGAACAGATCGCGTTCCACCGACCGTTCCAGACCGCTGACCGGCACGTTCGCGGCGTTGCGGCCGCTACTTACCGCCACCACCGGCTTGGTGCGGGCCACCCGTCGCGCGATGCGGGAGAACTTGCGCGGATTGCCGAACGTTTCCAGATACAGCAGTACGACGTCGGTGTCGGGATCGGTGTCCCAGTACTGCAGCAGGTCGTTGCCGGATACATCGGCGCGATTGCCCGCCGAGACGAAAGTCGACAGGCCGAGCTTGCGCGCGGCCGCCTCCCCCAGGATGGCCGCACCCAGCGGCCCGGACTGGCAGAAGAATCCGACTCGGCCGCGGCCCGGCAGGACCGGCGCCAGCGTCGCGTTCAGCGAGACCGCCGGATCGGTGTTGGCGATACCGAGCGCACTCGGGCCCACCACCCGCATGCCGTGACCGCGCGCGGCGTCGACCAGATCGCGTTCGGCGTGATAGCCGGCCGGCCCGGTTTCGGAGAATCCGGCGGTCAGCACGACCAGGCCTTTGACCCCCTTGGCCATACAGTCGTCGAGGACGGATTTGATCTCCTCGGCCGGTACCGCGACGACCGCCAGATCCAGTTCGTCGGGGATGTCGTGCACGGTCGGGTAGGCGCGCACACCGCGGACGGAGGTCCGGTTCGGATTCACCGGGTACACCGGGCCCTGGAACACGCCGGACAGCAGATTCGCCAGCACCGCCCCGCCGACCCGGCTCGCCGCCGGGGTGGCGCCGATGACCGCGATCGACCGTGGGGCCAGCAGATTGCCGACACTGCGCGCCTCCGAGGCCCGCTCCCGCGAATCCCGCACCGACAGCAGCGCTTCGGTGGGGTCGATGGCGAATTCGAGGTGCAACACCGACCCGTCGCGACTGCGCTGCACCTGGTATCCGGCCTCCCGGAAAACCGTGACCATGGTGTGGTTCTCGGCGAGCACCTCGGCGACGAAGGTCTCGATGTCGTTCTCGGCGGCCGCACCGGCCAGATGCTCGAGCAGAATCGACCCCAGCCCGCGGCCCTGATGCTCGTCGGCGACGACGAACGCCACCTCCGCCGCACGAGGGCCTTCGCGATCGGTCAGCAGTTCGTAGCGGCCGACCGCGATGATCACCGACCCCAGCTCGACGACCAGCCCCACCCGATTGTGGTAGTCCACGTGGGTGGTGCGGTACAGATCCTTCGGTGTCATCCGCGGATAGGGGCCGAAATAACGCAGATAGCGGGTGCGATCGGACAGCGCCGCGTGGAAGGCCTGCATCGGCTCCGCATCGGCGGGAGTGATCGGGCGCAGCCGGACCACACCGCCGTCGGCGGCGAGCACGTCGGCGAACCAATGCTGCGGAGGCGGCGGCGGATCGGCGGGAGTGTTCTCGGCGTCCGGTGTGGTGGCGGATGATTCAGTCACGGGGGTCCTCCGGGTCCAGGCCCAGCAATCCGTAGGTCGCGCGGCGGGTGGCGAGCACCGAGGTGTCGATCGCGCGCTGCACGCGGTCGATACGGGCGTCGCCGGTGTCGAGCGCACCGCCCGGCCCCTCCCACGGGGTGAAGGCGGTGTCGCCGCCGTCGCCCATCGTGACCGGCGCCGGCACGGTCGGGGCATAGGCGCGCACCAGCTCACGCCACTCCTCGGGGATGACGGTCCCCGGGTCGATCTCCCGATCCAGCGCTATCGCCAGCAGATGGGTCCACGCTCGCGGCACCACCCGGACCACCCCGTAGCCGCCGCCGCCCACGGCCAGCCAGCGCCCTTCGGCATATCGGTCCGCGAGTTCACGCATGGCGCGAAACGCCGCGCGCTGGCCGTCGACGGTGAGTTCGAGGTCGGCGAGGGGGTCTTCGCGATGGCTGTCGACTCCGCACTGACTGACCACCAGCTGCGGCCGGAACGCGGCCAGCGCTCCGGGCACCACGGCGTGAAATCCGCGCAGCCACTGCGCATCCCGGGTACCGGGCAGGACGGCGAGGTTGATCGCAGTGCCTTCGGCCGGGCCCGCGCCGATCTCCTCGGGCCAGCCCGTGTTGGGCCACAGCGTCGCCGGATGCTGATGCAGCGAAATCGTCAGCACGCGAGGGTCGCCGTAGAAGGCGCGCTGCACGCCGTCGCCGTGATGCACGTCGACGTCGACGTAGGCGATGCGGTCGAATCCGTTGTCCAGCAGCCACGAAATGGCCACCGCCACATCGTTGTAGACGCAGAACCCCGATGCCGCGTCGGGCATCGCGTGATGCATACCACCCCCGATGCTCACCGCCCGCCGGGTGCGGCCGGCCGCGATTTCCCGCGCGGCGGCAAGAGTTCCGCCGACGATCACCGAGGCCGCCTCGTGCATATGAGGGAAGACGGGATTGTCCATAGACCCCAGCCCGTGCGGGGGCGCGGCCGGCGGTGTGGTGCCCGGCGGTGCGGGAACGGCGTGACGCACCGCGTCGAGATAGGCGGCGGTGTGGATGCGCAGCAGCTCACCGTCGCCGGCCGGGCCGGGCGCGAGGGTTTCGATGCCGTCGAGCAATCCGAGACTGCGCGCGAGTGCCATCGTGAATCGGAGCCGGGCCGGTTTCATCGGGTGCTCCGGGGTCCAGGTGTAGTCCAGGAAGCGGTCGGTCCACACCACGGCGGCGTCGTCTGCCATACCGTCACGCTAGCCCAACGCGGCCCGTCGCCGTGGCGTTGCTCGCACGGGCGGGGACACGGGAAGCAGACCACCCGAGTTGTCGTTGTCATGCAGTAGAAATGCAAGACGACACCGGGCGCGCCTGTCGCCCGCGCGCATCCGGTCGCGCGCGCAGGTATCGGCGGAGTTCGTGCAGGACGTGCGAAATATGCTGAGGCCGATTGTGCAGCCGGGCGTGGGTAGAATTCGTGCCGACGAAGGGGTAACAGGTGAAGGATCTGGTCGACACCACGGAGATGTATCTCCGTACCATCTACGACCTCGAGGAGGAGGGCGTGGTGCCGTTGCGGGCGCGTATCGCCGAGCGCCTCGAGCAGAGCGGCCCGACGGTGAGTCAGACGGTCGCGCGGATGGAGCGCGACGGTCTGCTGATGGTCGCCGGCGACCGGCACCTCGAACTCACCGACAAGGGCCGTGCGATGGCCGTGGCGGTCATGCGTAAGCACCGGCTGGCCGAACGGTTGCTGGTCGACGTGATCGGGCTGGACTGGCAGAACGTACACGCCGAAGCCTGCCGCTGGGAGCACGTGATGAGCGAGGAGGTGGAACTGCGTCTGCTCGAGGTGCTCAACCACCCCACCACCTCCCCGTACGGCAACCCCATCCCCGGCCTGGACGAACTCGGCGTCAACTCCATCCATTCCGGTGAGGAGACGCTGGTCCGGCTCTCCGATCTGCCGCCCGGCCAGGTGTCGGCGGTCGTCGTGCGGCGATTGTCGGAACATATCCAGGCAGATCCGGATGTGATCGGTCAGCTGCGGGAGGCGGGAGTGGTCCCCGACGCCCGCGTGACCGTGGAGACCAAGCCGGGTGTGGTGATCATCTCGGTGCCCGGGCACGTCGGTTTCGAACTGTCCGACGAGATGGCCCACGCGGTCCAGGTCAGGCTGGCCTGACGAATGAAACTCCTGGTAACCGGCGGTGCCGGATATGTCGGCGGAGTATGCGCCCAGGTATTGGTTCAGGACGGCCACGAGGTCGTGGTGGTCGACGATCTGTCCACCGGCAACGCCGAGGGTGTGCCGGCCGGGGCGAAATTCGTCGACGGAGATATCGCGACCACCGGCGTCGAGCTGATCGAATCCGAATCCTTCGACGGCGTCCTGCATTTCGCGGCGCAGTCGCTGGTCGGTGAATCGGTGCAGCAGCCCGAGAAGTACTGGTACGGCAACGTGGTGAAGACGCTGGCGCTGCTGGAGGCGATCCGCCGCACGCAGACCCCGCGGCTGGTGTTCTCCTCGACCGCGGCGGTCTACGGTGAGCCGGAACAGGTTCCGATTCTCGAGTCCGCCCCGACCCGGCCGACCAATCCCTACGGGGCGTCGAAACTCGCGATCGACCACGCGATCACCTCGTACGCCGTCGCCCACGGTCTGGCCGCGACGAGCCTGCGGTATTTCAACGTCGCCGGCGCCTACGGCGGGCTCGGTGAGAACCGTGTGGTGGAAACCCATCTCATCCCGCTGATCCTGCAAACGGCTCTGGGGCATCGGGATTCGATTTCCGTCTTCGGCACCGACTACCCGACGCCGGACGGCACCGCGGTGCGCGACTACATCCACATTCGTGATCTCGCCCGCGCCCATGTGCTGGCGCTGGCGCAGTCGCGGCCGGGCGAACATCGCATCTTCAACCTCGGCAGCGGCACGGGTTTCTCGGTGCGCGAAGTGATCTCGGCCTGTGAGCGTGTGGTCGGCCGGCCCATCCCGGCGGTGGACGCGCCGCGGCGCGCCGGTGATCCGGCGGTGCTGATCGCCTCGAGCGCGAGGGCGATCGATGAACTCGGCTGGCAGCCCGAACACAACGATCTCGATGAAATCGTCTCCGACGCGTGGGATTTCCTCACCTCGCTCGGCGACCGCGCGCACAGCGCTCGCTGACACGCGCGGCCTCCGCGACCGTGACCGGACAGATGTCATCGCGACTCCGTGCCGGTGTGCGATTCGCCGGGTTCGGCGATGACCAGGTCGACCCCCAGTCCGGCGGCGATATCGCGACCGCTGACGGCGAGTTTGCGCACGTCACCGGGGCGCATACCGGTACGTAGCGCCGCATCCAGCAGTCGTGCGATGCGATGCGCCGGATCGGCCTGCAGTGCCGCCTCGAACGCCACACCCGCCAGCGGTCCGTCGCCGCGGGTGTAGGCGCTGTAGCCGAAAAGGGTGGCCAGTTCGGCGCGGTCGGGGCCGGTGAGGCCGCGGCAGGCACGAGACCATAGCGCTTCGGCCGCGGCGGCATGGGCACCCAGCGCCACCGCGAACAGGGAATCGCGCACCGCGGTGTCGCGCACGGCGACGGCCAGATCCGCGAGTTCGCGTGGGTCGAGTTCGTCGCCCGATTCGACGGTGCTGATCTGCCACAGCACCATGTCGAGGGCCGCGCGGCTGTAGGAGCGCGGCTCACCGGCACGCAGTGCGCGCCGGAACCGCAGCCTGGCGGCCTCCGCGGCGCTGCCGATCACCGCGTCGATCTCGACCCGCAGCGGCATGTCCTCCGCCACCGCGGCCGTGAGCTCGGTGCGCGAGCCGCGGATGGGACGGCCGTCGAGCACCTGAGCGAGCGCGACCGGCGAGGCCACTGGATCCGCTTGTGTCCCGGCACTGTCCGGATCGAGCACACTCCACCAGTCGGCGCCCGGGGTGATCTCGCCCACGGCCCATGCTTCCGCGAGGAGTACGTCCTGACTCCGCAGCGCGCCGTCGAGCACCCGCACCAAGTCGCGATGCCGGGCCGCGCGCCGCCCGGCCCGGCCCGCCCGCGGTGCCGTGGCACGATCGTCGACGATCAGCGTCACCACACCGACGGCCTGCTCCCGACCACAGATGGCGGCCAGCTGGCCGGCCAGTCGCACCCAGGCCCCGCAGCCCGCCACGTCGAGATCGTGGCGGGCCACCGCTCCGAGATAGACCGCGCCCGGGTACTTCCGCGACCGCAGCAGCAGACAGGCCACCAGCGAGCGCTGCGGTCGAAATCCCAGCAGCGCGGGCACCGCCGCGATGAACTCCGCCGGCTCGTTCATGGTCAGCGCCGTCGCCGTCCACAGCTGTTCGACGCCTTCTGCTCGCGTGTGGTGTCCCATCGCGTCTTCGACCAGGTCCCCGGACGTCCCACCGTCGCCCCGGCCGGACAAACCCGGTTCGGCCTCACTGTCGTGGCCGTTCCCGCCGGGCGGTGTCGAACCCGGTCCGGTAATAGGCGTGTCCGCCACGCTTCCCGCCGGTTCTGGCGGCATATCCCGCTGTGACGGCGACGATTTCGCCGTATCACCACCGGCGTCCACCATGCCGTCCGCGTTGTGCACAGCACCGTATTCCTCGTCACCGCTGTCACGTCCGCAGATATCCGCACGCGGCCGCAACACCTGGTCGGCCTCACACCGCCAACGCCGCTTCGGCCCCGTCGAGTCGCCGCAGCCGTCTTCGGCGCCGACGCATTCGCGCACGGCCGCGCATCGGGTGCCGGCACACGCGTCTCGCGGGGCGTCCACACGTGCGCCCCCGCGAAAAGTGGCGCAGTGCAACGGAACTGGTCCCGCCTCGGCGGTCGATCCGCCCGTCCTTCCGCCCGTCGTGCGGGTGACTCCGTCCTGCGAGCGACAGATCCGGTGGGCGCGTGGGGCGATGCGCGGCGAAGAAGGCGGCGACGCCGCGTCGCGCTCACTACCGGTAGCGGCTTCGCCCTCCGCGGCCCTCGTGCCCCTCGTGGCCCCCGAGGCATTCGTGACCTTCCGCGCATGGCCCGCGGCGGCAGAGGTGCCCTCCGGCCCGCCGTGGCCTGCCTTCCGCGCATGACCCGCGGTCGCAGAGCAGTCCTCTCGGCCCGGCACGCCCTCCCGCACCGTCGACTCGGGCAGCGGCGAGGTGCCGGGGCCGGTCACGACTCGTATCGTGTCCGCCTCCGGCGAGGCCGCGTCGGGATGAGACGCAGCACTCGAAGGCGAGGGCGTCCGCACGGCATCGGGGCGGTCGGTGCTGGGCCGGCTGGGGCCGGTGTGTGTGGTCATGGCATTCACACTGCCCGGGCGTCACCGCCGGCCCGCGTGGCTGAGCTGGGCTTATATTTCGTCTGGGGAGCCCGTCGAGACCTGGGGATCGCGCCGGCGACACGCGGTGGAACCGGGCGGGGATGTCGGTGCCTGCTGTTACGGTTGCGCCGGGGAGAGCACATCCGCCAGAGGTGTCAGCGGGTGCGGACCTTGGCGACCGCGGCCGTGAAGACCTGGTCCAGGCCGGTCGTATCCGGTGCGTCGGCACCGAAAGTCATTGCCGTGGTTTCGATTCGGATGTCACCGACCTGCGCGAGCAGTGTGCGCAGGGCCGGATCGGCGGAGCTGCCGGGCGGCGCGCCGGTCACCGTCCGGCCGAAGGCCAGAGTGTCGTCGGCATCGACCGGCGGAGGCGGCAGGAGCCGCGTGGTGATCGTGCGATCGATCGCCGCGTGCCGGGCACGCACCGTGGCGCAGCGCGAAAGCTGGTCGCCCAGACGGGACAACGGCTCGTTCGTACGGCTGAGCACGACGGTGATCGTGGCTCGCGTCCGGTCGTCGGTGCCGACCACGACGGCGATCCGGCCGGGATCGGGCGGATCGGGTGCACAGTCCGGTGGGTCGATTTGTGCCCCCGGCGGAATCGCGGTGAGGTCCGCGGCCGCCGCCGCGGCGCGATCACCGGAGGCGACGACGGTCGTATAGCCCGTCGGGAATCGGTCCTGGCCGGGCAGCATCGCCGTCAGATCACCGTCGATATGCCGGGTGACCACACTCTGGCGCATCGCGGCCGGATGCCCGGACACCGTGGAACCGCACGCGGCGAGCAGACAACTCAATGCCGCGTACCCGACGGTGCGGCCGAACCCGCGGCGCCTCCGCGAGGCCGGCGGATCCGGGACGCTCACTCCCCCACTATGGCCGATACCGCCGCCCCCGCGGATCTGCCACGCCGACCCCGCGGGAATATGGCTTGCCGATCCGGAGTTGTCTTCTCCGGTAGGACAGAGCGTGGCCTACCTCCGCCGGGTACGCTCCGCGACCGCTACTCTGCAGGGTTACATCCCCCGGTGGACCGGCGGTTTCCGTCGGATGTCACCACCCGCACGCCGACCGGTACGCGACCCCCGCGCGCGTACCCTGGACGGTGGAGAGGTGGCGAGATCCGGCACCGGGCCACCACTGAAAACGACTGAGGCGGACAGGGCTTGACCAGGGAGTTTGGCAAATGAGCAGTATGTACGAGCTGGAGTTCCCCGCTCCGCAGCTGTCCTCGGCCGACGGCGAGGGTCCGGTGCTGGTGCACGGCCTGGAAGGTTTCACCGACGCGGGTCACGCGGTACGGCTGGCAACGACCCATCTGCGCGAAAGCCTCGAATCGGAGCTCGTCGCCTCGTTCGACGTCGACGAATTGCTCGACTATCGCTCGCGGCGGCCGTTGATGACGTTCAAGACCGATCACTTCTCCGACTACGCCGATCCGGAACTGAACCTGTGGGCGCTGCGCGATACCGCCGGCACCCCCTTCCTGTTGCTGTCGGGCATCGAACCCGACTTGCGCTGGGAAAAGTTCGTGACGGCGGTTCGCCTGCTGGCCGAACAGCTAGGCGTGCGTCGCAGCATCGGCCTGAGCGCGATCCCGATGGCGATTCCGCACACCCGGCCGCTGGGTGTCACCGCACACGCCAGCGACCGCGATCTGATCGGTGAACATCAGCGCTGGCCCGGAGAACTGCAGGTTCCCGGTAGCGCGTCGTCGCTGCTGGAGTACCGCATGGGACAGCACGGCCACGAATCCATCGGATTCTCGGTGCACGTCCCGCACTATCTGGCGCAGACCGCGTACCCGGAAGCCGCGCAGACACTGCTGGAGAACGTCGCCGACAACGCCGGGCTGGAACTTCCGCTGGCCGCACTCGGCGAGGCCGCGGCCCGCGTGCGCGAACAGGTCAACGAGCACATCGCCGGAAATGCCGAGGTGGAGACGGTGGTACAGGCGCTCGAGCGCCAGTACGACAGCTTCGTCACCGCCCAAGAGCGCCGCTCCAGCCTGCTCGCCGGCGAGGCCGACCTGCCGACAGGCGAGGAACTGGGCGCGGAGTTCGAGCGCTTCCTCGCCGAGCAGACCGAATTCGGCGACGGCGACGACTCCCGGGACTGACCCACACCACATCGCCCGGCGCGCACGGTTGACGGCCGTGCCGCCGGGCGATGCGGTACCCGCGGCGGTTCGTCGGTAACGTGGACGCACGTGCAGCTGTCCGAACTGGTTCCCGACCGTGCCGTGCCCGACGTGGATGCCGACTGGCTGTACGAAACCTTCGCCGAATGGACCTCCGCCCAGGGGCTGACGCTGTATCCGGCGCAGGAAGAGGCCCTGCTAGAGCTGATGACCGGGGCGAACGTCATCCTCGCCACCCCTACCGGCTCCGGCAAATCGATGGTCGCCGTCGGCGCCCACTTCGCCGCGCTGAACCGCGGTGAGCGCAGCTACTACACCGCGCCGATCAAGGCGCTGGTCAGCGAGAAGTTCTTCGCGCTGTGCGAGGTGTTCGGCGCCGACAAGGTCGGCATGGTCACCGGCGACGCCGCGGTGAATCCGACCGCCCCCATCATCTGCGCCACCGCCGAAATCCTCGCCAATCTCGCGCTGCGGGAAGGCGCGGACGCGGATGTCGGCCAGGTGGTGATGGACGAATTCCATTTCTACGCCGATCCCGATCGCGGCTGGGCCTGGCAGGTGCCGCTGCTGGAACTGCCGCGCGCCCAATTCCTGCTGATGTCGGCCACTTTGGGTGAGGTGGACCATTTCGCCAGGGATCTGGAACGCCGCACCGGCCGCTCCACCGCCGTCGTCACCGGCTCCGAGCGCCCGGTGCCGCTGCTGTTCTCCTATGTCCGCACTCCCAT
Organism: Nocardia elegans NBRC 108235; assembly: GCF_001612845.1. Lineage (GTDB taxonomy): Bacteria > Actinomycetota > Actinomycetes > Mycobacteriales > Mycobacteriaceae > Nocardia > Nocardia nova. The sequence continues at coordinate 22,299 of NZ_BDBF01000048.1, forward strand.
CACGGAGACCCTGGAAGAGCTGGTGACCACCAGCCAGGCCCCGGTCTACGTCGTGCACTTCACCCAGGCCGCCGCACTCGAGCGCGCTCAGGCGCTGACGAGTGTGAATTTCGCGTCCAAGGCGGAAAAGGACGCGATCGCCCAGGCGCTGGGTGGTTTCCGGTTCGCGACCGGATTCGGCAAGACACTGTCGCGGCTGATCCGCCACGGCATCGGCGTCCACCATGCCGGGATGTTGCCGAAGTACCGGCGGCTGGTGGAACGGCTGGCCCAGGACGGGTTGCTGAAGGTCGTCTGCGGCACCGACACCCTCGGTGTGGGCATCAACGTGCCGATCCGCACGGTGCTGCTCACCGGATTGACGAAATTCGACGGGGTGCGCACGCGGCGTTTGAAGGCGCGCGAATTCCATCAGATCGCGGGCCGGGCCGGGCGCGCCGGATACGACACCGTCGGCACGGTGGTGGTGCAGGCACCCGAGCACGAGGTGGAGAACGCCCGGCTGGTCGCCAAGGCCGGCGACGATCCGAAGAAGCTGCGCAAAATCCAGCGGCGTAAACCGCCGGAGGGTTTCGTGTCCTGGTCGGAGGACACCTTCGACCGGCTCGTCACCGCGCAGCCGGAACCGATGGTGTCTCGTTTCCGGGTCACCAATTCGATGCTGCTCAACGTCATCGCCCGGCCTGGCAACTGTTTCGACGCGATGCGCCATCTGCTCGAGGACAATCACGAACCACGGCCTGCGCAGCGCAAACACATCCTGAAAGCGATCCGGCTCTACCGTGCGCTGCGCGATGCGGGCGTGGTCCAGCAACTCGACGAACCCGACGCCACCGGCCGCCGGGCGCGGCTCACCGTCGATCTGCAGCGCGACTTCGCTCTCGACCAGCCACTGTCGCCGTTCGCGCTGGCAGCGCTGGAGCTGCTTGACAACTCCGCTCCCAGCTACACACTGGATGTGGTGTCGATCATCGAATCCACACTGGAGGATCCGCGCCAGTTGCTGCTCGCCCAGCAGCACCGGGCGCGGGGTGCGGCGATCGCCGAGATGAAGGCCGACGGCATCGAGTACGACGAACGCATGGAGCTGATCGAGGAGATCACCTGGCCGAAACCGCTGGCCGAGCTGATCGAACCGGCCTTCGAAACCTATCGCGCCGGCCATCCGTGGGTCTCGGAATTCAGCCCCTCCCCCAAGTCCGTGGTGCGCGAAATGATCGAGCGCTCACTGACTTTCGCCGAATTGGTCTCCCAGTACGAGCTGGCGCGCTCGGAGGGCCTGGTGCTGCGCTACCTTGCCGACGCCTATCGCGCGCTGCGCCGGACCGTCCCCGAATCCGCGCGCACCGAGGAACTCGAGGACATCACCGAATGGCTCGGTGAGCTTGTCCGCCAAGTCGATTCGAGTCTGCTCGACGAATGGGAGCAACTCACCAATCCGGGCGCCGAGACCGACGACGATCAACTCGCCTTCGGCGCCGACACCGTGCGGCCGATCACCGCGAACGAACGCGCGTTCCGGGTCATGGTGCGCAACAGCATGTTTCGCCGGGTCGAGCTGGCCGCCCGGCAGCGCTGGGACGAACTCGCCGAATTCGACGACGGACCGGACTGGGCGAACGATCTGGCCGCGTACTTCGACGAATACGGCGCGATCGGCACCGGCCCGGACGCCCGCGGCCCGGCGCTGTTCGCCGTGGAGACCGAACCGGGTTTCTGGCGGGTGCGCCAGGTGCTCGACGACCCCGCCGGTGATCACGGCTGGGCGCTCGAGGCCGTCGTGGATCTGGCCGAATCCGATGCCGCCGGCGAGGTGGTCTTCGACGCGATGACGGTGCGTGCGGGATGAGCACGATCGTTCTCGACCTCCGTCGCGATCCGGCCACGACGCTCGTACGCCGCCGAAAACCCGGTGCCGACGCGCTGATCTGATCCGGCCACCGTCCCCCGGTGCGGGCCGCGCTGACCCGAGCGTGATCAAGCCGACCCTCGTTCCGGTTCGTTTCCCGTGCCCCCGCGCTGATACTCTCTCGCTCGCTGCCTGCAGCGGGAGGCTGCCCAGAAGAAAGAGAGTTCCCTTAGATTGACCGGTACAAACGCGCCCGAGTCGCCCTGTCTCGTCATCGACCTCGATCGGGTGCGCGGCAACTTCCACGCTTTCCGTGCGGCCTTCCCGTCGGCACGAATTCGCTTCGCTGTCAAAGCATCTCCGATGCCGGAGATCATCCGGCTGCTCGATTCCGAGGGCGCCGAATTCGACGTCGCCAGCATCGGCGAGATCGAGATGTGTGTGGCGCTGGGCGTCGACCCGGCAGTGCTCTGCTACGGCAATCCGATCAAGAAGGCCGCCCACATCGCCGCCGCCTACGCCGCGGGCGTGCGCCGGTTCGCCTTCGACACCGAGGACGACCTGGAGCGGATCGCCGAACTCGCGCCGGGCTCGGAGGTGGAGTGCCGGTTCCTCGCCTCCGCGCCGCAGTCACAGACCCCGTTCGGCACCAAATTCGGCTGCGCGCCCGGTGAGGCGGTGCGGCTGCTGGTGCGCGCCGGCGACCTGGGCCTGCGGGTGGCGGGCCCCTATTTCCACGTGGGTTCCCAGCAACTGGACCCGGTGGCGTGGCAGATCGGCATCGAGCAGGCCGCTGCCATCACGGAGGCGCTGGCGGTCAAGGACATCCCGGTGACGTCGGTGAATATCGGTGGGGGCCTGCCGATTTCGTACGCCGACCCGGCGCCGGAGCTGTCCGAACTGAGTGCCGTGATCGCCGCGTCGGCGACGCGGCACCTTCCCGAGCACACCGACCTGGTGGTGGAACCCGGCCGTGCCCTGGTGGGCAATGCCGGCGTGATCCACGCCGAGGTCGTGAACGTGCGCATCGCGCCGGACGGGCGGCGCTGGGTGTATCTCGACATCGGCCGCTACAACGGTATGGCCGAGACCGAGAACGAGTACATCGCCTACCGGATCGACACCGACCGCGACGGCGACCCCGCCGACGAGGCGGTGATCGCGGGCCCGACCTGCGACGGAGACGATGTACTGTATCAACGCACGCGAGTCCTTCTGCCGACCACGCTGCGAGCCGGTGATCCCGTTCGGATCCTCGATACCGGCGCTTATACGGCGAGCTATTCGTCGGTGTCCTTCAACGGTTTTCCGCCTTTGACTGTGCATGTCATCGGCGCTGAGCGAGAGTGAGTTTGCCCATGACGGCAGAATTCACCGGCTGGCACGTGCTGGCCGAGTTCGGTGGTGTCGACGTAGCCCTCTGCGACGATCTCGAACGACTCGAAACAGCGCTTCGACAATCGTTGCTCGCCGCGGGAGTGACGATCTGCGAGGTGGTGCACAAGAAGTTCGAGCCCCACGGCGTGACGGTGCTGGCGCTGCTGTCGGAATCGCACGCGTCGATCCACACCTATCCGGAATCCGGCGACATCTTCGTCGACGTGTTCACATGCGGCAGCATCGGCGCCGGCGCCACCAAGGCGGTCGAGTTGCTGCAGGAGGCGCTGCAGCCGGAATCGGTGCATATGGAGGTCGTGCAGCGCGGGCATCACGCGCGCCGGGTGCACGAGCCGGTCGGCGACGGCCTGACCCGCGTCTGGGATCTGTCGGAGGTGATCGTGGATGCGCGAACCCCGTTCCAGCACATGGTGATCGCGCGCACGGCGCAGGGCGTGTCGCTGTTCTCCGACGACGACCGGCAGTCCACCGAGTTCTCCCAGCTGACCTATCACGAGGCGATGCTGGTCCCGGCCTACGCGCTGGCGGCCAAGCTCGACAACGTGCTCATCATCGGTTCCGGTGAGGGCGTGGCCAGCCAGATGTCGGTAGCCGCGGGCGCGACCCGCGTCGACCATGTCGATATCGACCGGATGGAGGTCGAGCTGTGCGCCCGGCATCTGCCCTACGGATACACTCCCGCCGATCTGGAGGCCGCGGTCCGCGGTGACGGCGCGATCCGGATGCACTACGCCGACGGCTGGGACTTCCTGGCCGAGGCCGAAGCCGCCGGTGTGCGCTACGACGTGATCGTCATCGACCTCCCCGACGAGCGGGTCGAGGACGCCCAGCACAACCGCCTCTACGAGGAGGAATTCCTCACCCGATGTAAGGCGCTGCTGGCGGAGGGCGGCGTTCTGGCCGCTCAGGCCGGTTGCCCGACGATGTGGCGCAACGAGACGCTGAAGCGTTCGTGGCAGCGGTTCACCGATCTGTTCGCCACCGTGGTGCCCTACGGCAGCGACGAGCACGAGTGGACGTTCCTGTTCGGTGTCGCCGAGCGCATCGACGACCCGGTCACGGCGATGTGCGAGAAGCTGCCGAAGCTGCCCTACCACGCGGAGACGGTCGACGAACGCGCGCTGGTGCGCGGCGCCATCGAACCGTACGCACTGCGAGAGATCGCCGCTCGGGCATGATACGGCCGGCGATCGTGGATCGGCTTGCGTAACAATCGAATACGAGAAGGACCGCCCGGGACGACAGGCCCGGGCGGTCCTTCTCGGCAGCCGTCGTCACGAACCTGCCGCACACCTGCGTCCCGCGGTCTATGGCCGACCACCGACGCTCAGGCGCGCTCCTGCCGCCACTGAGCCGTGCGCTCGACGTAGCGGTCGAGGTGGTGGGAGACGAACACTTCGGGCAGCCAGTCGTTGCCCGTGACCGCCGACGACCAGACGAAGGTCCGCACGGGTTGCTCGTAACCGATGAGCTCGATCGGGCGCAGATCGTATTCCGGATCCTCGAAGGCTTCGATGGTCCGCCAGTCGGCCGCGGTCAGCCCGCGCAGGACCAGCCCGCCCGCCATTCGCCCGGGTTCGGCCACAAGCCCCGGGTAGAGCCGCTGCGGCAGGGCCGCGACCCGCCAGCCCCGCGCGACCGCGACATCCATCTCGGGCGTGCGGCCCAGCAGCACATCGAGCACGGGACCGAATTGCAGGGTGCCGTAGGCGAACAGGTCCGGACCGGGATCGTCGGGACGTGCGCGGCGTTGCGGCGCGGGCTTCTGCGCCGCGGTCACCGGATCACCCCTCCGGCATCTCCGGCGCCCTCCGCGCACCTATCCGTCGTTACGTCGAACCATCCGTTCCTACTCGCACACCCGTATCGCATCCCTCCACTGTGCCGAATGGCCGGGCGGCGCATCACACCGGGTAAACATGACCCACATCACACGTTACGTCGTCGCTGGTCACGGGTTGCCGAGAAGTCGCCAGACCGGGTAACCCCGCTTCCACGGGATGCGCACGGTAACTCTCGTGGCGTTATCCGACGGGTCGCACGGAATTACCGGTGACCCGGGCGAACAGATCAGGGTCGTGGGAGTTGACGATGGTGATCGCATCGCCGTGTGCGCGGCCCAGTTCCACCAGTCGCCGCCGGTTCTCCAGATAGGCCCCGCGCACAATCGAGCCCAGTTCGAACGACCACCAGAACAGCGGTGTCTTCGGCCCGGCCGGGTCGATCTCGCTCGCGACGTAGAACGCGTCACCGGCGTGCAGCAGCCAGCCCGACCCCGTGTCGACGGCGACCCCGACGTGGCCGCGCGTGTGGCCGGGCAGCGGGACGACCAGGATTTCCGGCGGCACGCCCGGCAGATCGCGCACCGCGCGGAAACCGAACCACTCGTCGGTGCCGTCGAGTTCGTTGACCATCCAGCGCGGGCCGTGCGACCACTGCGCCGCGCGGTAGCGCAGCCGCTCCGACAGCGTCCGCCCCGCGGTCGCCGCGCGGAATTCGGGCCCGTGCACGTGAATTGTGGCCTCGGGGAAATCCGCTAGTCCGGCGGAGTGGTCGAGGTCGAGGTGCGTGAGGATGATGTGGCGCACATCGGCGGGGTCGTAGCCCAGCGCCTGGATCTGCCGGATGGCGGTGTGGTGCTCGGCGGGCCGGATGCCGAGTAGAAAGCGGCCGGGGCCCACGAAGCGGCCGGGATCGCGCACACAGTCGAGCCCGAATCCGGTATCCACCAGCACCAACCCGGTCCTGGTCTCGATGAGCAGGCAGTGGTCCACCATGCCCATGGCCATGGTGCCGCAGTTGAGGTGATGAATCCGCACGCGACGAGCGTTCCAGACGCCCACCGGCCGGTCAATCGGGATGGGAGACCATGGAATTTCTCATATCGGGCGTTGTGCCCGAATGATTTCCGCCAGCTGTTCGTAGTCCTCCACGCGTGCGGTCGAACCCCGGAAGACCAGGCCGATGGTGCGCCCCGGTGCGGGCGCGGCGAATCGGGCGATATCCAATGTGCCACGGGAGGTTTCGGCCGCCACGGCCATCTCGGGAATCAGCGTCACCCCGAGCCCTCCGCCCACACACTGCACCACCGTCGTCAGCGAGGCCGCGCGAGTATCGCCGACCGGCCCCGGGCGCACGTCCTGCGACCGGCACAGATCCAGCGTCTGATCACGCAGGCAGTGCCCCTCGTCGAGCAACAGCAGCGGCAGCTCGTCCAGGGCCGCGGGCTCGATGTCGCTCCGCCCGGCCAATTCGTGTCCGAGGGGCGTGACCAGGACGAATTCCTCGGTGTAGAGCGGGATTTCGACCACGCCGGTGGCCTCGGACGGCAGTGCCATCATCGCGACGTCGAGGACGCCGCTGCGCAATCCGTCGAGCAGCCGGGCGGTCTGATCCTCGATCACATGCGGCACCAGAGCCGGCAACCGGCGGCGCAGTTCCGGCAGCAACGCGGGCAGCACATAGGGCGCGACGGTGGGGATGATGCCCATGCGCAGGGTGCCGCCGAGACCGTCGCCGGCCGCGGTGGCGACGAAGCGGTCGGCGGCCTCGAGCGTCGCCATCGCCTGCGGCAGCAACCTTTTGCCCGCGGCGGTCACCAGCACCCGGCGGGTGCTGCGCTCGATCAGCTGCAGGCCCAAACCGTTTTCCAGTGATGCCAGGGCCTGCGATAACGTGGGTTGGCTCACATTCAGATGAGCCGCGGCGGTCCCGAAGTGGCGGTATTCCGCAATCGCCACGAACGCACGCAGCTGTGACAGGGTGGGCTGATAAGTCTGATCAGTCACGCCTATCAGTATAGTGCAACTGATCACCTTTACCTTTTATTGGTTTTTGGGCATGATCGACAGCGAAAGCTTCGACGGTGTCCCGCACCAGGGCGACCCGTCACCCGTGCCCCATCACGACGAAGGAGACAACATGGCTCTGCTGACCATCGGCGACCAGTTCCCCGCCTACAACCTGACGGCGGTCATCGGCGGTGACCTGTCGAAGGTGAACGCGCAGCAGCCCGACGACTACTTCACCCAGGTCTCCAGTGACGACTACGCCGGCAAGTGGCGCATCGTCTTCTTCTGGCCGAAGGACTTCACCTTCGTGTGCCCGACCGAGATCGCCGCCTTCGGCAAGCTGAACGAGGAGTTCGCCGACCGTGACGCCCAGGTCCTGGGTGTGTCGGTCGACAACGAGTTCGTGCACTTCCAGTGGCGCGCCCAGCACGAGGATCTCAAGACCCTCCCCTTCCCGATGCTGAGCGACCTCAAGCGTGAGCTCGTCACCGCGACCGGCGTGCTGAACGCCGACGGTGTCGCCGACCGCGCGACCTTCATCGTCGATCCGAACAACGAGGTCCAGTTCGTCTCCGTGACCGCCGGTTCGGTCGGCCGCAACGTCGACGAGGTGCTGCGCGTGCTCGACGCGCTGCAGTCCGACGAGCTGTGCGCCTGCAACTGGAAGAAGGGCGACCCGACCATCGACGCGGGTGAGCTGCTGTCCGCGAGCGTCTGATCACCGAAAAGGAAGTTCCTGCCCGTGTCTGTTGAAAACCTGAAGAATTCGCTTCCCGAATACGCCAAGGACCTCAAGCTCAACCTGTCGTCCATCGCACGGTCGACCGTGCTGAACGAACAGCAGCTGTGGGGCACCCTGCTCGCCGCGGCGGCCGCCACCCGGTCGGCCACCACTCTGCGCGAGATCGGCGAGGAGGCCGCCGACACCCTGTCCGCGGAGGCCTACAACGCGGCACTGGGCGCCGCCTCGATCATGGGTATGAACAACGTGTTCTACCGGGGCCGGGCGTTCCTCGAGGGTCGTTACGACGATCTGCGCGCCGGGCTGCGCATGCAGATCATCGGCAATCCGGGCGTCGAGAAGGCCGATTTCGAGCTGTGGTCGTTCGCGGTGTCGTCGATCAACGGCTGCCAGCACTGCCTGGAGGCCCACGAGAACACCCTGCGCGAGGCCGGCGTCTCGCGCGAGGTGATCTTCGAGGCGCTGCGCGTCGCCGCGATCGTGGCGGGCGTCGGCCAGGCCGTGCAGGCCAGCGAGACGCTGGCCGCCGCGGCGGTCTGAGGCACCGTCGAAACGCATTCCACCGGATGCCCCGTCCCGTCCATCGGGGCGGGGCATCGCGCGTGTTGCTCCGGGTACGCTGGGGCAGCATGAGCCAATGGGAAAGCGACGGCGCACAGGTTGAGGTGGTTCGGGTCTTCACCGACGTCACCGGCCGGCTCGGTAACCCACTGGGCATCGTGCGCGCGGGGGCCGTGGCCGCGATCGATCACCAGTTGCTGGCGGCGCGAATCGGCCACAGTGAGACGGTGGTCGTCGACGATCCGGTGGCCGGGCGCGCCCGGATGCGCATCTACACCCCCGCACGGGAGCTGCCGTTCGCGGGACATCCGATGGTCGGCGCGGCATGGTGGCTGGCCGATCAGGGGCATCCCGTGAAGATCATCGATGTGCCCGCCGGTCCCGTCGAAATCCAGATGCTCGACGACGGTCTGGTCTGGATTCGCGCCCGCGCCGAATGGGCGCCCGAATTCACCTTCGACGAATTCTCCGACGCCGCCTTCCTCGACACGGTCGATCCGCGCCACTTCACCGACGGCCAGCACTACGTGTGGGCTTGGACGAACGAGGCGCGCGGCGCCGTGCACGCGCGAATGTTCGCTCCCGCCTTGGGAATCGCCGAGGACGAGGCGACGGGCGCGGCCGCGATCGCACTCACCGCGAAATTGCGCCGCAGCCTGATCATCACCCAGGGCTTGGGTTCACAGCTGTTCACCGAATGGGATTCCGACGGCTGGGTGCGCCTGGGCGGACGCGTCGTGGCCGATCACCCCATACTCCTCTGATCAGGCGACGGCGGCGATCAACATATAGGCGGTCCCGAGATCCATCACGACGTGCGGAACGGCGCCGAGGGCGCCCGGTGTGCCGGACGGATGCGAAATACTGTGCCGCAGTGCGATTCTCGTACGCGGGAACAGCAGCAGTAGGCCGTCGAGCGCGAACAGCCCGGCCACGATCGAGACGGGTACGACCGGCGGGCCATCCGCATCGCTCATATCCGGGTGCCCCATACCGTGATGATGTCCGGCCATCACCCATAGCATCGCCGCCGCCGCGACCAGGTGGTAGACCACCGCCGGGAGCCGGAATTCGGCGCCGTCACCGCCGGATGCCATGCGCCAGTGCGCGATTCGCACGATCGACAGGCCCGCGTACACGACGATCATGGCGATGAGCACCCCGCGGATCGCATCGGGCGCGGCAGCCACCGGGAACAGCAGCATCGCGAGCATGACCAGGCACATCACGAGATGGGCCGCGTCGGATTCGTGCGCGTCGACCTCGCTCGGCCAGGTTCCCGGCCGCTGTCCGCTCGCGTCTCCCGGCGTCACCGGCACCGCCACATGCCGTACCAGAACGATGCCCGCCGCGGCGACGAACGCCATGACGACGCCCCAGCGCAACACCTCGTGCTCGGTCACGAAAGACCCCACACCCCACCACCTTCCGCCGCGGCGCGTTCGCCTTCGCACCCATGCTCGCACGGCGCGGCGGTGGGCACCGCCCATCCGGCGGCCCGGAGGCACCGAAGAGGCAGCCGTGGGGCAGACCGTGCGCTCAGCCCAGCGCGCGACCGATCGCCGCCGCGAGCTCGCCGATCTGCTCGTCGGTCATGACGAACGCCGGCGAGATCTGCAACGCGCCCTGGCCGGCGGACCGGGTGGAAACGCCTTCGGCGCGTAGCGCTTTCACCATGGCCGGCCCCTCGGACGGATCGGCGAGTTGTACCCCGGCCACCGCGCCCAATCCACTGCGGACCTGCGCCACGCGCGGATGTCCGGCCAGCGGCGCGAGGTGGTCGTGCAGCAGCGATTCGATGTTCTTGCTGGCGTCGAGCAGATGCTCGCGTTCGATGATGTCGAGATTGGCCATCGCCGCGGCGGCCGATCCGGCGTGGCCGCCGTAGGTGTAGCCGTGCCGGAACCACACTCCGCCACCGAAGAACGGTTCGGCCACTCGCGGTGCCACGAAGACCGCACCCATCGGCAGATAGCCGGACGTCAGGCCCTTCGCGGTGGTCATCAGGTCCGGTTCGAGCCCGAAACGAGTGGAGGCGAACCACGATCCGCCGATCCGCCCGAAGCCGGTGACGACCTCGTCGGCGACGAAGAGGATGTCGTTGTCGCGGCAGAGGCGGCGAACCTCGGAGAGATAACCCTCCGGTGGCAGATACACCCCGCCCGCCCCGATGATCGGCTCGCAGAAGAACGCCGCGATCCGATCGGCACCCACCTCGTCGATCAGCGCCCGCAGCGCCTGCGCCTGATCGAATTCCACCGTGCGGGTATCGGCCATCAGCTCGCCGTAACCCTCGTGATTGCCCTCGATGCCGGCCAGCGCCGTTCCGGCGACGTGCATTCCGTGATAGGCCAGCCGGCGGCCGACCAGCAGCGTCTTGTCCGGACGGCCCTGCTCGCGCCAGAACCGGCGGGCGAGTTTGGCGGCGGTGTCGACCGAGTCGGATCCACCGGAGGTGAACATGATCTTGCTGCCGGGCACCGGCGCCAGCTCCGACAACCGCTCGGCCAGCCGCTGCGTCACCGGCGCGGTCAGGTCGCCGAAGTTCGAATAGTGTGCGAGCGTCGACAATTGCGCCGCGACCGCGTCGGCGATCTCGCGGCGGCCGTGACCGACATTGGTGAACCACAGCCCCGCCGTCGCATCGAGATACCGCCGCCCGGCTTCGTCCCAGATGTAGGCGCCCTCACCGCGGGCGACCACGAAGGCGCCGTCGCGCTCCACCGCGCCCATATCCGCGAATCCGTGCCACAGCGCACCCATGCTCGGCTCCTCTCCCCGTCGTCCGGTGGCGATGGGCACACCCGATCGCCCGCGCCGCCAGACTACCCGCGCGACGCCCGACGAGGCCGGGTCGTCCGGCCCGCGCAATCGACCGGCAACCGCAGGGTCAGACCGGAACGGGGGCCTCGCGACGGTTGTGCAACGACCCCACCCACGCCACCGCGATCGCCAGCAGCGCGATCACCGCGGCCAGCATCACCACCCCGATCAGCAGCGAGACATACCCCTGCACTCGGGGGTCCAGGAACGGATACGGATACCAGTCCACGATCTCGCCGCGGACCAGGCTGTAGGCGCAGAAGGCGATCGGGTAGATCAGCCACCCGCCGATCAGCGCCGCCGAGACCCGCAGCCGCGCCGACACCAGAATCCAGTCGGCGACCAGCACGATCGGCAGCACCCGATGCAATGTGTCGTTGATCCACTTATCGGTGAGCATCACATCGATGTTCGCCAGCAGCACCGCGTAGATCACCCCGGTGATCAGCAGATACAGCGTGCCCGCGCCGCGCACCACCTGCCAGCGCCGCGCCGCCGGATCCAGCAGACCCCCGATCAGCAGAACCAGCACACCGGCGATATTGGATTCGATGGTGAAGTAGCTCACGTAGTTGCCGAGCGAGAATCCGGGCGATCCCCACGCACGGAGCGGAATCCACAGCAGCGCAACAATTCCCAGCACACCGAACGCGATCCGCAGGATCCGGATCCACATCGGCGTTCCCGCACGGCCGATCATCGTACGATCCTCGCATACCGGTCGGCCCGCCAGGCGGTTTCACCACCGGCGCCCCGGCCACCGGCAGACGACGAACCCTGCCGCCGGCGTAATCCGGCGGCACGGAAAGGCTTCCGGGTCTAGGCGGATCCGACCGGCGACGTACGCTGCCTCGTCGCGGGCTCCGCCGCCACCGGCCGGCGCAGCGTGTGCGACGCGGTCGTCGCGACCGCGCGCACCCCGTCGCGGACCAGAGCGGCGATGCCCAGCAGCACCGACACCACGCGCAGTCCACGGACCCACATCGGCGTTCCGGAACCAGCAGTCATGACCCGATGGTGACATAACCGGCCCCCGCGGGGTACCAAGATCATCCGATAGCAACGATTCGGTTATCTTCACCGTCCGGCGCCCCGACCAGCGCGGGAACGGGCCGGACGGCCGGTTTCGCTACGCTGGTCGATGCAATGACCTCGACTGCCACCACCCGCGAGCTGCGCGCTCGCCTGGCCGACCTCTCTCTCCGCGACGAACACCGGCTGCGCCGACGGCTGGACAAGGCACACGGCAACGACGGCGAGATCGAACGGCTGGAGCGTGAGATCGCCGCCGCGCAGGCTCGCATCGAGACTCGCCGCGGCGCGGTCCCGGCGATTCGCTATCCCGAACAACTGCCGGTCTCGGCCCATCGCGACGATATCGCCGCGGCGATCGCCGCCCATCAGGTCGTCGTGATCGCCGGTGAGACGGGGTCGGGTAAGACCACGCAGATCCCGAAGATCTGCCTCGAACTCGGGCGCGGGATCCGCGGCACCATCGGCCACACCCAGCCGCGGCGGCTGGCGGCCCGCACGGTGGCCGAACGCATTGCCTCCGAACTCGATACCGAGCTCGGCGACGTGGTCGGCTACACCGTGCGCTTCACCGATCAGGCCTCCGATCGCACCCTGATCAAATTGATGACCGACGGCATCCTGCTGGCCGAAATTCAGCGCGACCGGCTGCTGCGTCGCTACGACACGATCATCATCGACGAGGCGCACGAGCGCAGCCTCAATATCGACTTCCTGCTCGGCTATCTGAAGTCGCTGTTGCCGAAGCGTCCGGATCTCAAGGTGATCATCACCTCGGCGACCATCGACCCGGAACTGTTCGCCCGTCATTTCGCCGATGCGGACTCCGGGGAGCCCGCGCCGATCGTCGAGGTGTCGGGACGGTCCTATCCGGTCGAAATCCGGTATCGCCCGCTGGCTCCGGACATGGCCGGCACCGACGACGAGGACGACTTCGAGGAGGAGCTGGCGCCGCGCCGCGCCCGGCAGAGCGGGCGCGGCAGCGCCGAGGACGCTCGCGACCAGACCGATGCCATCGGCGACGCGGTCCGCGAACTGCTCGCCGAGGGCGACGGCGACGTGCTGGTATTCCTGTCCGGTGAGCGCGAGATCCGCGATACCGCCGACACGCTGCGCGATCTGAAACTTCCGCGCACCGAGATCGTTCCGCTCTACGCACGCTTGTCGGCGGCCGAACAGCATCGAGTCTTCCAGCCGCACACCGGCCGTCGTGTGGTGCTGGCCACCAACGTCGCCGAGACCTCGCTCACCGTGCCGGGTATCCGCTACGTGGTGGATCCGGGCACCGCGCGCATCTCCCGCTATTCGATGCGCACCAAGGTGCAGCGCCTGCCGATCGAACCGATCTCCCAGGCCTCCGCGCGGCAGCGTTCCGGGCGCTGCGGACGCGTAGCCGACGGCATCTGCATCCGGCTCTACTCCGAGGAGGACTTCGAGGCGCGCCCCGCGTTCACCGAACCGGAGATTCTGCGCACGAACCTGGCCGCGGTCATCCTGCAGATGACCGCACTGGGGCTCGGCGACATCGAGAGCTTCCCGTTCGTCGAGGCGCCGGACCGGCGGGCGATCCGCGACGGTATCGCGCTGCTACTGGAACTCGGCGCTCTCGGGCGCCCCGCCGAGGCGCCCACGCCCGCTCGCGGTGCGCGCCGTCGCCGCGGACGCGGCAGCGAAGGCGCCCCCGGGGGCCATGTGCGCGCGCCGGAGGGCGGGGACGAGCTGGCGCTCACCGCGGTGGGACGGCAGATGGCCCAACTCCCGGTCGATCCGCGGATGGCGCGCATGCTCGTCGCCGCCGAGGCGAACGGATGCCTGTCCGAGGTGCTGGTCATCGTCGCGGCGCTGTCGATCCAGGACGTGCGGGAACGGCCGGCCGAATTCCAGCAGGCCGCCGACACCAAACACGCCCGCTTCACCGTCGAGGGCTCGGATTTCCTCGCTTATCTGCGTTTGTGGGACTATCTGCGCGGACAGCGGAAGTCGTTGTCGTCCAACCAGTTCCGGCGACTGTGCCGCGACGAGTTCCTGCACTACCTGCGCATCCGGGAATGGCAGGATCTGCAAGGGCAGCTGCGCACCATCACGAAAAGCCTCGGCTGGTCGGCCGCGGAATCCATCGCGCCGCAACAGAATCCGGACGCCCTGCCGTGGGACGGGGACTCGATCCATCGCGCGCTGCTGGCGGGCATGCTGTCGCATATCGGGGTGCGCGAGGCCGAATCGCGGGAGTTCCTCGGTGCGCGCGGCGCGAAGTTCATGATCTTCCCCGGTTCGACGCTGGCCAAGAAGCCGCCGCGCTGGGTGATGGCGGCCGAACTGGTGGAAACCTCACGACTATGGGGCCGGATGGCCGCGCGGATCGAGCCGGAATGGGCCGAACGGCTCGCCGGCGATCTGGTCAAACGAAACTACTCCGAACCGCACTGGTCCTCCCGGCGCGGCGCGGCGATGGCCTACGAGCGGGTCACCCTCTACGGCATTCCGCTGGTCACCCAGCGCCGCGTCGACTTCGGCCGCATCGATGCCCAGCTGTCGCGCGAGCTGTTCATCCGGCACGCACTGGTCCAGGGCGAATGGCAGACCCGGCACCGGTTCTTCCATCGCAACCGCGAACTGCTCGACGATGTGGCCGATCTGGAGCATCGGGCACGGCGGCGCGACATCCTCGTCGACGACCAGGTGCTGTTCGATTTCTACGAGCAGCGCATTCCCGCCGACGTGGTGTCGGTGCGGCATTTCGACAGCTGGTGGCGCAAGGCCGAGCGCGAGGATCCGCATCTGCTGGACTTCTCGACCGCCACCGTGGTCAATGCGCAAGCGGCCCAGCTGGATCCGGCCGCCTACCCGGACAGCTGGCGGCAGGGCGAGCTGACTTTCCCGCTCACCTACCAGTTCGAGCCGGGACAGGCCGACGACGGCGTGACCGTGCACATCCCGGTCGCCCAACTCGCCCACGTTCGTGCCGTGGGCTTCGACTGGCTGGTTCCCGGCATGCGCGAGGAACTCGCCGCCGCACTGATCAAGACACTGCCGAAACAGCTGCGCCGCAGTGTCGTTCCCGCGCCGGACTTCGCGAAGGCCGCGTTGGCGCGGCTGACTCCGCGCGCGGAACCATTGCGCAGCGGACTGGCCCGCGAATTGTCGGCACTGGCGTCGACCTCGATCGCACCGGCCGACCTCGACCCCGCCGCGCTGCCGGATCATCTGCGGATGACATTCGCCGTCGTCGGTCCCGACGGCGCGCACCTCGCCCGCGGCAAGGGCCTCGCAGCCTTGAAAACTCAACTGTCCCAGCAAATTTCACAGTCGGTGGCGAAGGCGACGAGTGCGGCCGAGAAGGCGCCGGCGACGGTGTGGACGGCGCAGACGCTGGGCACCGTGCCGCAGACCGTTCGGCGTGAGGTCGGCGGCCAGACCATCACCGGCTATCCCGCGCTGGTCCGCGAGGGTGACGGGGTGGCGGTGCGAGTGTTGTCCTCACCGGCGGCACAGCGTGCCGCGATGCGCACCGGCACCCGGGCGCTGCTGCTGCGCGAGATGCCGGCCGCGCAACGCTCGGTCACCTCGGGGCTGTCGGCCGCCGATCGCCTCGCGTTGAGCCAGAACCCGTACGGATCGCTGGAGGCGCTGCTCGACGACTGCCGCGCCTGCGCCGCCGACGAACTGATCGCCGCACACGGTGGCCCGGTGCGCAGCCCGGAGCAGTTCACCCGGCTCGTCGAGCAGGTTCGACCGCAGTTCGCCGGTGCGGTCGCGCGCATCCTCGCGCTGGTGGTTCCGGTGCTGGCGGCCGCGCACCGGGTGCGCGCCGCTCTGGCCGACACCACCGATCGCGATATCGCCGACGATGTGGCCGGGCAGCTCGACGACCTGGTCTTCGCCGGTTTCGTCAGCGAATTCGGCAGTGCCCGGCTGCGCGAGATCCCGCGGTATCTGCACGCCGCCGAGGCACGACTGCTCGCGCTGCCGGCCTCGGCCGATCGCGATCGCCACGGCGCGGCCGAACTGGATCGGGTGCACACCGCCTACGCGCGGTTGCTCGACCGCCTCCCGGAGGCGCGTCGCACGGCCGCCGACGTCACCGAGATCTGGTGGATGATCGAGGAACTGCGGGTGAGCCTGTTCGCCCAGCAGCTGGGTACGCCGTATCCGGTGTCCGCCAAGCGAATCGTCAAGGCCATCGACGGCATCGGCGCGGCGCCCGCCGCCACCCGGCCCCGCTGATCACCCGGCCGCGTTGATCAGTCGGCGCCGGCGGGCACCGATCGTTCGGCGCGATGGCGGCGCAGATCGGCGATCTCGCGTTCGAAATCGTCGGCGGAGCTGAAGGACCGGTAGACCGACGCGAAACGCAGATAGGCGACCTCGTCGAGATCGCGCAACGGCCCGAGGATGGCCAGACCGACTTCGTGGCTCGGCACCTCCGGAGAGCCCTTCGCTCGCACCGCATCCTCGACCTGCTGGGCGAGCAGGTTCAGGGCATCGTCGTCGACCTCACGCCCCTGGCAGGCGCGGCGGACGCCACGGATCACCTTCTCGCGGCTGAACGGTTCGGTGACACCGCTGCGTTTGACCACCGAGAGGATCGCGGTCTCGACCGTGGTGAAGCGGCGACCGCACTGCGGACACGCGCGGCGGCGCCTGATCGCGCTGCCTTCCTCGGCCTCACGCGAGTCGACCACCCGCGAATCCGGGTGCCGACAGTACGGGCAATGCATCCGGGATCCTTCGTCGATGCCTGCGTCGGTTCGCGACGAGCTGCCTGCCCTCGACCTTCTTCCGCCGAAACAGCCGCACTCACCACGTATGTCCTGAGCGTCTTTCAGGATACCCGGACGGTGTTCGGCACGGCCCATGCGGACCCGCGACCGGGGCTGCTCACGCCGTCAGTTGCCACTGGCTCGTCAGGTCGGTGAGCAGATCCGGCAGGCGATTCAGCAATCGCCCGGCGGCGAGATCACCGGCGAACGGCACCGACAGCACCTGGCGTGCCAGACCCGGGGTGGCCTGCATCCGTTCGTAGCACGGCACCAGATCGCCGGTGATGTAGGTCCAGCGCGGGTCGCGGTCGGCCCAGTTGAAGTCGGGCAACGGGGTGCGCAGCGTCATCGTGCGACCGTCGACCTCCGCCGAGACGGTGGTCGGTGCGAACACACCGGGTGCGCGCACGCCGGGTACCGCCGGCTTTGCCGCCACGGTGCTGACGTAGGTCATCACCCGGCCCATAGCGCCCCGCCCCTGCGACGTCACATCCCATTGATCGGCGATGATCTGATTCTGTTCGCGATCGGTCATCCGCATCAGCGCGTCGTTGTATCCGGTGACCGTGCCGGTGGCGAGCGAGCGCCAGGCCTGGACGGCATTGTCGTCGAGCACGCCGGCGGCGTACATCTCCTCGATCGCGGGCAACCCTCCCGCGACATAGGCCTCGTGCATCGGCACCTGGTCGAGGAAGATGTGCTTCTGCATGATCATCAGCCGGGTCTGGAACCATGCCAGATCCTCGGCGGTGAGCCGGGGCCCCTCGCTCGCCAGGAGCCGGATGTCGGCGGGTAGCGCCGCGACGAGCTCCGGCGGTGTGGCTCGCAGCAGATCCGCGACCGCGCCGCCGAGCTGGTGGATACCCGGCACGCTGAGAATCGTTGCCACATCGCTCATGTCGAAGAAGCCGGAGGCGAACGAGCCACCCGCCAGTCCGGCCAGCCCGGTCCAGTAGAACTCGGGGTGGGCGGTCGTCAGCCGCAGGTAGTTCACGTAGACCTGGGTGAAGGTGCGCGAATTGGCGGCAACTCCCCGGATCGGATCCCACGCGGCCAGGTCGATATCGGCACCGGCGGTCGCCACCGTGAGCCAATACTGATGTAGCAGTGCCGCATACCGCGACGGTGCGACTCCGTCGCCGCGGGCCTGGTCGAGCGCCGCGCGCAGCGTCGAAATGTCCAGCGGCAGCTCGGGATTCAGGCCACCGGCGCTCTCCCCCGCCCCGTTCACCACGGGAATGTCCAGATATGCGGTGTATCCCGCCTCCGCGCGTACCGCGGGCGCCGCGGCACCGGCGATGACGAAACAGATGAGCAGTGCGGCCGCGTGTGCGAACAGTCGCGGCAGCGCCCGCTGGAGGGTGTGCGCCATGATGCCTCGTCCTCGAAATCTGTTGGCGGCGAATGTAGCCCCGATCACATTCCGAGCAGAGTAGCAACATGTTTCAGTTCTGGATCAATAAATCCGGCCACGCGGATTCGCGGTCATCGAGGCCCCCGACCACGGCGTTATCGCGATGCCGGAACCACGAGAGTGCGTCCGGCGGCCACCTCGGCGCCACGTAATCCGTTCAACTCCACGATGCGGGCCACCGTGTCGCGCACCGGATCTCCCGGCGCCACCCGCTGCGCGAGGTCGGCCAGCGACTCACCCGGCTGCACCTGGACGGTCTGGGTGGACGCCGGACCATCCGCGTCGCGCAGCTGTGCCAGGCCCATCAGCCCACAGACCGCCGCCGCGGTGAGCAGGGCGGTCGCCGCGAGGGTCGCGAGCCCGATTCGCGCTTGTTCCACCCGCTGGAGCGGATGGGGCCCGCGGGCCGGCGCGGCGGCGGGCACTCGGTCGTAGCCCACCACAGCGTGCGGGCGATCCAGGCCGCGAGGACGCCGCAGGTCGGCCCGGCCGCGGCGCCGGACCGGCCGCACGGTGCGGACGGGGGCACCGCCGGCCGAACCGGTCCGGGTGCCGATCGTGCTGAATTCATCGACCGCGGTACGCATCTGACGACCTCCATGAATGCTGTGACGAGTGCTGGGCTGATGGATCACAGGGATATGAGAGTGGTGGCGTATTCGCTCATCTGTTCGACGAACTGATGTTCGAATTCTTACCACGCCGGACCGACAAAGTCACCAGCCACGCCGACATGCGTCGAACAGATGTTTGAAACCTGGCCGCGGGCGGACTACATTCGAAACACGCGATCCGGCGGCGCCGGCAGAACCCGGCGCCGGCAGAACCCGGCAGACACACGCCCCGGCAGACAGACGAATGGAGGACGGCGAGCGTGAGCGAACGTACGGTGGTCGGACACGAGGAGGCGGCCGGAAGCGGCACGGCCTCCCCCGACGGCGCCCCGGCGCCGGCCGGTGACACCGAAACCCCCGGCAACGGAGCGGATCTCACCGACCGCCAGCGCAAGGTACTCGAGGTCATCCGGACCTCGGTGAGCGAACGCGGCTATCCCCCGAGCATCCGCGAGATCGGCGATGCGGTCGGACTCACCTCCACCTCGTCGGTCGCGCATCAGCTCCGGGCACTCGAACGCAAGGGGTATCTGCGCCGCGATCCCAACCGTCCCCGTGCGGTCGACGTCCGCGGCCTGGACGAGACCGCCGTGCGGGCGGCCGGTGCCGCGCCGGTGCTGCGCGCGGTGGCGACCGAAACCTCGGATGCGACCCCGGCGCCCACCTATGTGCCGGTGCTGGGCCGCATCGCCGCCGGTGGGCCGATCCTCGCGGAACAGGCCGTCGAGGACGTGTTCCCGCTGCCGCGCGAACTGGTCGGCGAGGGTTCGCTGTTCCTGCTGAAGGTCGTCGGCGAATCAATGGTCGACGCGGCGATCTGCGACGGCGACTGGGTGGTCGTCCGCCAGCAGAATGTCGCCGACAACGGCGATATCGTCGCGGCGATGATCGAGGGCGAGGCGACGGTCAAGACGTTCAAACGCACCGGCGACCAGGTCTGGCTGATTCCGCACAACCCGCTGTTCGATCCGATCGACGGTAACGACGCCCAGATCCTGGGCAAGGTCGTCACGGTGATCCGCAAGATCTGAGTGCGCGAGATCCGGGTGCGATAGCCCGGCCGGTGGCAGGAAGCGGTAGCCGTCCGGACGGGCGCATTCCGTCAGCGCCGGAAGCGGTCGCGCAGCACGGGATCGTTTTCCCACCACAGGCCGCTCTGGACCGGTGCCTCCGCGCTCGCCGTCGCCGCGGCGGGCGCGGGCGAGGTCCGCGCGTCCGCGTCGGCCGGTGGCGCCGAAAGCTCTTCGGCCGCATCGAGTTCGGCGTCCATTTTCGCGGCGTTGCGTCGTTCGTCGGCCGCCCACGACCGCATCAGCGTCAGCAGGTAGGGCAGGCCGAGCACGTCGCCGAGCACCCAGATGATGCCCGCGCCGATGATCTGATCCATGCGCAGATCGGGGCCCCACGTCCGGCCCACCTCGGTGTAGTAGTCCACCGCGACCAGCGGCCCGAACCACAGCACCAATCCCAGCACCCCGTCCGCCAGCGACTCGAAAACCGTGATCAACAACGAGAGGGCCTGCGAATAGCGGTGCGGCACCGGATCGGTCTGCAGCCGCGAATAGAAGTACAGGAAGCCGACGGCCACCAGCAGCATTCGGGTGAGCGCGTCGACCACGCCGTGCCGCAGGACGGCTTCGTACCACGGGGTCAGGATCAGCAGCCAGGGAGTGGCCAGGATGGCGATCGAGGAGATCAGCGGATAGGTCACCACCCGCGCCGGCGCCGAGGCCAGCACGCGTTCCATCCGCGCTCGTCCGGCCGCGCCCAGCGAATCCCGCACCACGGTCAGCGGCCGCCCGGTCGCCAGGCCGAACGGCACCACGTAGAGCAGCAGCAGGATTTGCAGTGCCCGCATCCAGAAGAGGGTCCCGGAGTACACGCCGATCACGCTGACGCCGGTCAGCAACCACACTCCGAGGCCGACCGCGCCGAACGCCCAGCTGCGTCCCGCCGACTCCGTGCTACCGCGCCGATCGGCGCGCCGGCGAGCCAGGCCGTAGCCGAGCCCCAACCCGGCGGTCACCACGATGGTCGAGGTGTCCCAGCGCCATTCCTCGATGACGGACTGCACGGTTAGCGGCGTGTCGATCCATCCCACGGCAGCCAGTATCCACCCGGCGTCCCGGGGCGTTTGCGCCGGTCCGGCGGGGTGTCCGGTTAGTTCCGATTACCGGATTCGTGGGCGTGCGCGACATCCTGCGACCGGTGCGCGGGGCCGTGCGACTGGGCGCAGTGGCCACTCGAACCGGCCCCGAGTTCGATCAGTTCGGGCTGTGCGTGATCCACCTGCAGCGTGGCGTGCTCGATGTGATGGTCGGCGGCCAGCCACTGCGCCAGATCCTGACGCACCGCGTGACAGTCGCGGCCGGGCTCGACCAGCACGTGCGCCGAGAGCGCCGGAGACCCCGAGGTGATTTCCCAGATGTGCAGGTCGTGCACCTCGACCACCCCGTCACGGGCGGCCATACCCACACCCACCGCAGCCGGATCGATATCGGCCGGGGCGGCCTCGAGGAATATCCGGCTCGACGCGCGGACCAGGCCGACGCCCGCCTTGACCATCAGCGCGACCACCACCAGCGTCGCTATCGCGTCGGCGCGTTCGAATCCGGTGACCATGATGATCACTCCGGCCACCGCGGTCGCGAGGAAGGCGTAGAGATCGGTGAGGATGTGCTGGAACGCGCCCTCGACATTCAGGCTGCTGCGATTGGCCCGGGAAATCATCCAGGTGGCGGCAAGATTCACGACCACACCCACGAGCGCTGTGGTGAGTACGAGCCCACCGGTGACCGACGGCGGCTGGATCAGGCGGCGGATCGCCTCGTAGAACAGCCAGGCCGACAACACCAGCAGCGTCAGGCCGTTGGCTTGCGCGGACAGGATTTCGACCCGCTTCCAGCCGAAGGTCATCCGCCCGGCCGGCGGTCGCGCCGCGAGACGAATTGCCCACAGCGCCAACGCGATCGAGGCGGCGTCGGTGAGCATGTGCGCGGCATCCGACAGCAGGGCCAGTGATCCGGCCACCACACCGACGACCACCTCGCCGAGGAGGAAGACCACGATGACCGCGAGGGCCCCGGCGAGCCAGCGCCGATCGCTGTCGGGAGTGGCGTGCGCATGACTGTGCGCATGCCCGTGACCCGAGCCGTGTGTATGTCCGGCGCCCATGCCCGAAACTCCTCTCCGTCGCTTCGCTCGTCATCATATGCATACATCGCTATGTGTGCAATATCCCCTGCTCCGCGCGCCGCGAGGCCCGGGAGCCGGGTACCCGCCCACCGCTCCCTTTATCCGAACCGCGCGATCCGAACTCCCGAGTAGTGTCCGAAGACCGCGAGCATTCCGATAACTTTTGCCGTGCCCGCACTAAATACGTCCCGCCGATTCTTTTCGCATTCCGGGAACATTCACGATCGAAAACGCCCGAATAGCACCGGATTCACTACGGCCGACCGCACTACGGTACGGTATACACAATCCCAGTTGCTCCGTGTCAGTGCGAAAGGGCTCGATCATGGCCAAGAAAGTCACCGTCACACTCATCGATGATTACGACGGGAAGTCCAAAGCGGATGAGACCGTGCAGTTCTCGATCGACGGTGTGGCGTATGAAATCGACCTCTCGACATTGAATGCCGGGAAGCTGCGCGGGGCACTCGAACCCTGGACGGAAAAGGCCCGCAAGGTCGGCCGCTTGAAGTCCGGCGGTGGCACCCGCACCAAGTCCGCGGCCGACCGCGAGCAGACGGTGGCGATCCGGGAATGGGCCAAGAAACACGGCTATAACGTCTCCGCGCGCGGCCGCATTTCCTCCGAGGTTGTCGCCGCCTATCACAAAGCGAGCAAGTAGCCGGCATCCGATCTTTCCACCGAGATCGCACGCCGTACATACCGAGCGGGCCCGCAGCATCACGCCACAGCCGTGATCTTGCGGGCCCGCTCGGCGCGGTAATCTGGTTCTCTGGTTCGGCGCCGCGCCGTACTCACAAGTCGCTGGGAGTAGTTCCGAGGCGGGGTTGGTGTGCATGACAGGGGAAACCGGGGTCGGTGAACTGGCTCGGCGATGGCGTATCGCCATCGCCGACACCGGTTTCGTTCCCATGTCCATGCGCGAGCTGGAGCACCTGCTGCTGGGGTTGCTCCAGCAGCTCGTCACCATCGTGCGGGCGGAACCGTTCGACGCGGCGCCCGCGGCCGCGATCGGCGCCGCGCTGGTGCGCGCCAACCTCACCGATCCGCAGGTCATGCCCCGCTCCGCCCGTGCGCTGACGCCGCTGGCCACCACCACCTTCCCCCCGGGCGATCGGGTGCTCGCCGTACTGGGTGAGATGGCCCGCGGATATACCGAGGAGTTACTCGCCACCCGGGCACGGCATCAGGAAATGTTGCACTCGGCGATGGCCGATGCCCGCAATGCCGCCGAGGCGCGATTCCGGGTGGTATTCGACAATGCCGCCATCGCCATCGGCATCGGTGACGCCGAGGGCCGGGTGGTCGACGTGAATCCGGCCATGGCCGCGATGCTGGGCGTGAGCCGCGAGTATCTACTCGAACGCGGTGTCACCGATCTGATCCATCCGGACGACCGAGTGGAATTGCGGCGCCGCGTGCTGGGCGAACTTTTGCACGCCGGCTCGGGCACGGTCCGGATGGAATTGCGCTATCCCCGGCCCGGAGGTGTCGACGGGTGGGCCACCTGGGCGATCACCCTGGTGCCGGCGACCGGCGGGCGCGCGGCCTATCTGCTGGTGGTCGGCGAAGACACCACACAGCGGCGGGAATTGCAGGCCGAATTACATCGCCAGGCCCGCCTGGATCCGCTCACCGGCCTGCCCAATCGGCGGCAACTGGTGGAAGTGCTCTCGGCCATCATCACCGACGCCGAGACCGAGGACTGCATCGGCTTGTGTTTCATCGACCTCGACGGATTCAAATCGGTCAACGACACCTACGGCCACGGAGTGGGTGATCGCCTGCTGGTCGCGGTCGCGGACCGGCTCTCGGCGGCCGTCCCGGCGATCCTGCTGGCCCGGGTGGGCGGCGACGAATTCGTCGGGCTGGTGCGACCGACCTGCGATACCGAGCACATCGCCACGGTCGCCCAGCGCCTGCTCGACGCGTTGGCCGAACCCATCCCCGTCGACAACCACGACCTGATGATCTCGGCCTGTATCGGCGCGATCGTCACCCCGGTCACCGGCACCGACGCCGAGCGGCTGCTCGATGCCGCCGACGCCGGGCTGTATCGCGCGAAGGCCAGCGGACGCAACCGCTGGGTCCTTCATGCGACCGATGTCGCCGCCCGGGTGCGCGGCCTAGGATGAGCTGCGTGCAACCCCTGTTACCCGACTGGGCGGCCGACGACATCGACCCCAGGATTCCCAGCCCGGCGCGAGTTTACGACTATCTGCTCGGCGGATTCGCCAATTTCGAGGTGGATCGGGCGGTCGCCGCGCAAATGATCGAGGTCATTCCCGAAGTCCCGCGCACGGCCCGCGCCAACCGCGCGTTTTTGCAGCGTGCGGTAGGTTTTCTCGCCGAGGCGGGTATCGACCAATTCCTCGATCTGGGCTCCGGAATTCCGACCGCGGGCAACGTGCACGAGATCGCGCAGCGCGTCGTGCCGGGCGCGCGAGTGGTCTATGTCGATATCGATCCGGTCGCGGTGACCATGAGCCGCAAGCTGCTGGCCGACAATCCGAACGCCACCGCGGTGCACGGCGATTTCACCGATATCGATGGGGTACTGGAGCATCCGCAGGTCCGGGAGCTGCTGGATTTCCACCGGCCGGTCGCCGTCCTGCTCGTATCGATGCTGCATTTCGTCGCCGACGATGCGCTGGCCGCGACGGTATTCGAGCGACTACGCGCCACCATCGCCTCCGGAAGTTATCTGGCGCTGTCGCATCTGACCAGTGAGGGACCGCCCGAGCAGATGGACCGCATGCTCGCGGTGACCGAACGCGTCACCGGCCGGGGCGATCGGCTGCGCACCCGCGCCGAGATCATGGAACTGCTCGGCGATCTGGTTCTGGTCGAACCGGGCCTGGAATATCTGGCCCGGTGGCGACCGGATCCGGACGAACCCCTCTCGGAGGTCCGGCCCCTCGACGGCTATGCGGGTGTGGCCCGCAAGCCCTGATTCGGGCTGCTAATCGGCGAGCGCCCGCGCGAAACTCGGCCACGCCTCGTGCAGGGACCGCTCCCAATACGGCCAGTCGTGCAGCCCGCCCGGCGTGTAGCGGTAGGTGGCGGGAATTCCGAGAGCCTCGGTCGCGTCCTGCAGGCGCCGGGTGCACTGCGCGACCACCGATTCCAGCGCACCGCCTCCGGCGGGATCGGCGACCGCCGGGCCGTTCGTCGCACCGCCGGGGTGCGGCATCCCCGCGGTCACGAAAAGCTCTGTCCCCCGGAGCTTTTCCAGATTCGCCGTGGTGCTGGGATCGGCGTCGATCCAGCCGGGCGAACCGTCCGGTCCCCACATGTTCCACGGATTTCCGCCGCCGGAGGCCACCACCGCCTGCACGAAGCGCCGGCCCGGATCGGTTCCGGTCTGGGCGCATCCGCTGAACGACCCCACCGCGGCGTACAGTCCGGGAGCAGCCTGCGCCAGCTCGAGCACCGATGTCGCCGACATCGACACCCCCGCAATCGCATTGCGGCCCGAGGTGCGCAGCGCGGCGTCGACGAGCGGCGGAAGTTCCCGCGTCAGGAAGGTCGTCCATTCGTTGCGGCCCAGCACCGGATCGTCGGCGAGCCAATCGGTGTAGTACGTGTAGCGGCCGTCGAGGATGTTCACCACGGTGACGTCCTTGTCTGCGGTGAAAGCGTCGATGTCGGTACGGGTTTCCCATGAGGTTTCGATGCCGCCGGGCCCGATGCCGTCCTCCGCGCCGTCGAGCAGATACAGCACCGGAGCCGGCCGCGAGGTGTCGGCCGGGCGCAGTACCCGCATGCTGATCGTGCGGTCCATGGCCGCCGAATACACGACGAGCGTGGCGTGGCGGGCGTCGGTATCGATGATCCGGTCGACCCGGGATCCGTCCGCGGACGCCGATCCGTCGGTCGCCGCGGCGACGCCGCTCGACAGCGCCACCACGGCCGCCAGCGCCAGGCACAGCACCGCCGGGCGCCGGTACCGTGACCCGAATCGCCTGCTCATCCAGCTCACACATCCTTTTCCGGCGGCGTCCGGCACCGTTGTGACGCGGGACAGCCGCTGGCTCAACGATCGGAGCAGCGGACGACGTTCCGTTCCGGACTGCGACGCACATCACCCATCGGAGGATCGGCGGCGAACTCACAACCGTGCCCCCGGGCCGTCCGGGAATTGTCACAAGGCATCTTCTGCGCGAAATCAATCCCGGTTACAAAGGAATTCCCGCCGGTGTGCTCGAAGAACCGGCCCGCGAGAAGTGTAAGAAGTTGGCTACCGAGGTTTTCGACACCGCCGTCGAGCTGCCGGTCGAGCGCAGCGCCGTCTGGGAGCTGCTCATCGACCCGCAGCTGTATCCGCGCATCTTCACCGGGATCGGCGCCTGTGAACGGCTCGAGACCGTCGCCGACGCGCCGCTGTGGCAGCTGCGCATCGGAACCGCCGACACCGAGATCCGGACGCTGTCGCTGACCGTGCGGGTGGGCCCGCGCGGGGAGGCCTTCGAGTTGTACTGCGCGGCGACCGGAAGTTTCGCCTCCGTGCGGCTGCGCGATATCGAGGGCGGCACCCGGGTCGTGATCACCTGTTTCGCCGCCGGCCGGATACATCCGGTCGCCGCGCGCGCCTCGACCGCC
>NZ_BDBF01000049.1 GCF_001612845.1 Nocardia elegans NBRC 108235
GCCGACCTTGTTCGCGATCCCGGCCTTCACGTTGGCCTCGTGCACCACCAGCGGCACCCGGCGCGAGCGCCGCAGCACTCCCCCACCGGCCGCGAGGTAGGCGGGCACCGAGACGTAGCCGCCGAATCCGATGATCACATCGGCCTCGACCGCGTCGATCACCGCGCGGGTGCGGGCGACCGCGGAGCGGACCCGGCCGGGCAGGCGCAGCAGGTCGGCGGTGGGTTTACGCGGCAGCGGGACCGGCGGAATCAACTCCAGCGGATAGCCGCGTTCGGGGATCAGCGTCGTCTCCAGCCCGCGCTGGGTGCCCAGTGCGGTGATCCGGATCGAGGGATCCAGCCGGCGCAGTGCGTCCGCGACCGCCATCGCGGGTTCGATATGCCCGGCCGTGCCCCCACCGGCGACGATCACCGAGAGCGTCCGTTGCCCGGAACCCGTCGTGCCGCCGCTCTCGCCGGTTGTCACCTCGAATTACCTCGTTCTCTCGCATGTGTCATCGGATAGCTGGGCTCCCAGGCCCGGGTCGTGCGCCACGACGACGCTCCGCGCGCCTCCCGCCGCCCGGCGTCGGCGCTGCGTCGTCGTGCCGAATCCGAATCTATCGACCGCCGGGGTATCGGCGCACCCCCACCCCGCGCCTGAGCGGCCCCGCGGGACGTGCCCGCGCCGGGCGACCGACCGGATTTGTCCGACCGCTTGCGCGCCGGCGGCAGTTCCCGCCGGCGCGGGCCGGAGACCGCGCGGGCCCGGCCGGCGCGAGCGGGTGCGTAGGTTTCCGGGATCGGCAGCCGCAGCAACCGGCTGAACCGCCCGTCCTGCCCGGCCTTCAACGCGGCGATCGCCTCGGGTTCGTGCCGGGCCGCACTCGCGATCAGGCCGAACATTATCAACGTGATCGCCAGCGACGAACCACCGGCCGACACCAGCGGCAACTGCAGGCCCGTCACCGGCAGCAGACCCACCACGTAGCCGATGTTGATCAGCGCCTGCCCGGTGATCCAGGTGGTCGCGGCCGCGGTCAGCAATCGCAGGAACGGATCGGCCGACCGGCTGGCGATGCGCAGGCCGACGAAGACGAACAGCGCGAAAAGCCCCAGCACCAGGGCACATCCGAGAAATCCGAGTTCCTCGCCGATGATGGCGAAGATGAAGTCGTTGTGCGCGTTGGGCAGATAACTCCACTTGGCCCGGCTCTGGCCGAGCCCGCGCCCCCAGATCCCACCGTCGGCGAGGGAGAACAGCGCCTGGCGCGCCTGATAGCCGATGCCCTGTGGATCGTCGCCGGGATTGAAGAACGCGCGCATGCGATCGGACCGATAGCCGGCCGACAGCGCCAGAATTCCCGCCGCGACCGCACCCGAGACCGCGATGGTCACGAACAGCCGCACCGGCAACCCGCCGAACCACAACAGCGCTACCAGCACCAGGCCGACCGCGATGGTCGTCGACAGGTTCGGTTCCAGCACGATCAGCAGACAGACCAGCAGACCGGCCGGCACCAGCGGCACCAGAATGTCCTTGTAGCCGGTCTGGTCGCTGCGGCGGGTCGCCAGCAGGTGCGCACCCCACAGGATCAGGGTGACCTTCACGATCTCCGACGGCTGCACCGAGACGAATCCGAGGTCGAACCAGCGCCGCGATCCCTGTACCTGCGAACCGATGCCGGGAATCAGCACCAGCACCAGCAACAGCACCGACGCCGCGAACAGCGGGAACGACAGCTGCCGCAGCACGCGCATCGGGATCCGCAGCGCCACGTAGAACAGCGCCGCGCCCAGGGCCGCGAAGAACGCCTGCTGCATGAACAGCGAATACGCCGAACCGCCGTCGGCGTAGGCCTCCACGCTGGATGCCGACAGCACCATCACCAGCCCGAGCACGGTGAGCAGGGTGGCGATGGTGACGACCAGGTGGAAATCGGCCAGCGGGCGCGCCAGCCAGGCACCGAACCAGGTGCCCACGGGCTTGCGCGCCGGTTTCGTCACTGCTGGCTCCCGATATCTCTCTCGTCCAGGGCCTGCACCGCCGCCACGAAACTGCGGCCGCGGTGGGTGTAGTCGGCGAACATGTCCAGGGAGGCCGCGGCCGGGGCGAGCAGGACGGTGTCACCGCGCCCCGCGTATCCGGCGGCGATGCGTACCGCGCGGGCCATCACCGCGTCGGCGCCGTCGATCTCGGCGACCAGAGAGGCCGTGGAGGGTTCCCCGCTCATCTGTGCATCGTCACCCGAACCGAGCTCGACCACCGGGACATCCGGCGCGTGTCGCGCCATTGCCGCCGCGATGATCGGCGCGTCCTGACCGAAGACCACCGCGGCGACGAGGCGCTCGGCGACCTCCTCGATCAGATCGTCGATATGGGCGCCCTTGAGCTGACCACCGGCGATCCACACCACCTGCGGATGCGCCAGGATCGACGACCGCGCGGCGTGCGGATTGGTCGCCTTCGAATCGTCGACGAATCCGACTCCGGCCAGTTCCCGTACGAAGGCGGCGCGATGCGGGCCCACCTTGTGCTCGGCCAAGCCCTCCTTGACGAACTGCGGGGCCACGTCGATGGCGCGGGTCAGCGCGGCCGCGGCCAGCGCGTCGGCCACACCGGCGGGTCCGGGCGGGCTGATATCGCCGACCTCGGCCAGGATCGCGGCCTTGGTGAAGGCGCGGTCCAGCAATTTACCGTCGACCACGCCGAGTTCGCCGTCGGCCGGCACCCCGATCCGGAAGCCGACGGTGCGGCGCGCCTTGGACTTTCGCGCCAGCGCGGCCGCGACGGGGTCGTCCAGGCCGACCACGCCGACCCGTCCGGTCAGGGCACGCGCCTTGGCGGCGGCGTAGGCGTCGAGGCCGCCGTGCCAATCCAGATGATCCTCGGCCACATTCAGCACCACACCTGCCTCCGGGCGCACCGACGGCGCCCAGTGCAGCTGGAACGACGACAGCTCGACCGCGAGGATCTGCGGCCCCGGGGTGCGGCGCAGCGCGTCCAGGATCGGCAGTCCGATATTGCCGCAGGCGACGCTGGGCAACCCGGCCGCGCGCAGAATGGCGTGGGTCATCTGGGTAGTGGTGGTCTTACCGTTGGTTCCGGTGATCACCAGCCATTTGCGCACCGGACCGTAGAGCCGGGCCTGATCCACCCACCAGGCGAATTCCACATCGCCCCAGACCGGAATGCCCTCGGTGACCGCGGAGACCAGCACCGGCGAACCCGGTCGCCAGCCCGGGCTGGTGATGACCAGCGCGAACCGTTCCAGCGCACCGGGTTCGACCAGTTCGGCGGCGGTGGCGGTGTCGAGGCCGAGTTCGGCGGCCTCGGCCATCGCCTTCTCCCCGGCGTCGGTGACGACGGGGCGGGCGCCGATATCGCGCAGCGGCTCGATCAGCGAGCGGCCCGACACCCCCCATCCCGCGACGAGAACGTCACGGCCACGCAGAAATTCGAGCATGGGACCCGGTGATCGCAGGGCCCGCGGAGTATGTTCGACCATCGCTGCTTACCCGACCTGAGAGAGGTATTCGCTGTAGAACAAGCCCAGACCCACCGCCGCCGCGATTCCGGCGAGCAGCCAGAACCGAATGATGACCGTCGTCTCCGCCCATTTGCTCAACTCGAAATGGTGATGGAACGGCGCCATCTTGAACAACCGGTTGCGGGTGGTCCGGAACACCGCCACCTGCAGCACCACCGACACGGTCTCGGCGACGAACAGCGCGCCGATCACGACCATGAGCAGTTCGGTGCGGGTGGTGATCGACAATCCGGCCAGCAGGCCACCGAGGGCCAGCGAACCGGTATCGCCCATGAAGATCTTGGCGGGAGCCGCATTCCACCACAGGAATCCGATGCACGCCGCCGCGCCCGCGGCACACACCAGCGCCAGATCCAGCGGATCGCGCACGTTGTAGCAGCCGGCCTCGGCCTTGAACTCGCAGGCGTGGTAGTACTGCCAGAACGTGATGATCACGTAGGCGCCCAGCACCAGGCTCATCGAACCCGCGGCCAGGCCGTCCAGGCCGTCGGTCAGATTCACCGCGTTCGACCACGCGACCACGACCAGGCAGACGAACGCCAGGAAGATGATCACGCTCATCGAGACGGTGTTGATCTCGCGCACGTACGACAGATGCCGGCTGGCCGGGGTGCGCCCGCCCGCGCCGCGGAACTGCAGCGCGAGCACCCCGAAGATCACCGCGGCGCCGAGCTGGCCGATGTACTTACCGGCGGCGGTCAGGCCCAGGTTGCGCTGTTTGCGCAGTTTGATGAAGTCGTCGATGAAGCCGACCACGCCGAGCGCGGTGGCCAGACCGAGCACCAGCAGACCCGAGACAGAGGGCCCGTCGGCGTGATAGCCGATCCCGATCAGATGCGAGCCCAGATATCCGGCCCACATGCCGATCAGGATCGCGACGCCGCCCATGGTCGGGGTGCCGCGCTTGGCCTGATGACTCTCGGGGCCGTCGATACGGATCTCCTGGCCGAATCCGCGGCGGGCGAACATGCGGATCAGCAGCGGCGTCAGCAGGATCGATACCGCCAGCGCGATCCCCGCCGCGAACAGAATCTGCCTCATCCAGCTGCCTCCGTGCCCTGCCCACCCGATGCGAGCACGTGCTGCGCCACCGCCCACAGACCGGCGGAGTTCGACGCTTTGACCAGTACCACGTCACCGGCCGCGATCTCGTTGTCCAGCAGGGCGATCGCGGATTCGATATCGGGTACGAGGATCGATTCCTCGCCCCACGAGCCTTCCATGACCGCGCCCTGGTGCAGCGCGCGGGCCGGGCGCCCGGTGCCGACCACGATCAGCCGGTCGACGTCCAGCCGCACCGCGAGCCGTCCGATGTTGTCATGTTCGACGACCGATTCCTCGCCCAGTTCGGCCATTTCGCCCAGGACCGCCCAGCTGCGCCGGCCGCGCGGCGCATCCGGCGTACCGCCGGCGCGCGACATCGACACCAGCGCCTTGAGCGCGGCGCGCATGGAATCCGGATTGGCGTTGTAGGAGTCGTCGACGACGGTGACCCCGTCGGCCCGGGTCCGCACATCCATCCGGTGCGCCGAATCGACCGTCGCACCGGCCAGAGCCCGGGCCACGGTGTCGAGATCCGCACCGCATTCCAGCGCCACGGCGGCCGCGGCCAGCGCGTTCGAGATCTGGTGCTCGCCATACACCGCCAGATGCACCTCGGCGTGAGACCCGTTGGCGTGCAAGGTGAATCGCGCCCGCGCCGCGGAGTCGAGCACGATGTCGGTGGCCCGCACGTCCGCGCCGGACGCCTGACCGAAGGTCACCACCCGGGCCCGGGTCCGCTCGGCCATGGCCGCCACCCGCGGGTCGTCGGCGTTGAGCACCGCGACGCCGGTGGGCGGGAGCGCTTCCACCAGTTCGCCTTTGGCCTGCGCGATGGCGTCCCGGCCGCCGAACTCACCCAGGTGCGCGGTGCCGACGTTGAGGACGACACCGATCCGCGGGGGTGCGATCTCGGTCAGCGCCTTGATATGGCCCGGACCGCGCGCGGACAGTTCCAGCACCAGGAAGCGGGAGTCGGCTCCCGCGCGCAGCGCCGTCCACGGATGGCCCAGTTCGTTGTTGAAGGATCCCGGCGGGGCGACCACCGCGCCCAGCGGCGCGAGCACGCGCGCCAGCAGATCCTTGGTGGAGGTCTTTCCGGCCGAACCGGTCACCCCGACCACGTTCAGGCCGGCGGCGGCCAGCCGGTCCACACTCGCCCGCGCCAATTTCGCCAGCGCCGCCAGCACCGCGGCGCCCGAGCCGTCGGTGTCGTGGGCCAGCACATAGGAACGATTCGCCGACGCGCCGGCCGCGGGGGCGAAGGGTTCGACCACGATCGCCGGCACGCCGACCGGCCGCGCCGCCAGCACCGCCACCGCACCGGAGGCCACGGCCTTGCCCGCGTAGTCGTGCCCGTCGACATGCTCCCCCGGCAGGGCCAGGAACAGGTCGCCGGAATTGATTCGGCGCGAATCGAATTCGACCGCACCGGTCACCGTCACCGCGGGATCGCTCACATCGTGCAGCGTGCCGCCGACGATCTCGGCGATCTCCCGCAGAGTCATTTCGATCATGAAACCGTCAGGTCTTTCGTTTTACGTTCCAGGGCCTGTCCCAGCACCTCACGGTCGTCGAACGGATACTTCACACCCGCAATCTCCTGCCCGGTCTCGTGTCCCTTACCTGCCACCAGCACCACATCCCCCGGCCGTGCCCAATCCACGGCGGCGGCGATGGCGGCGGCCCGATCGCCGATCTCGCGCACCTCACCGCGTTCGGCCTCGGCGATGCCCAGCGCGCCCGCGCGGATCGCGGCGCGGATCTCGGCCGGATCCTCGGTGCGCGGATTGTCGTCGGTGATGACCAGCAGTTCCGCGCCGCGCGCCGCGGTGGCGCCCATCAGCGGCCGCTTACCGGCGTCACGATCGCCACCGGCGCCCACGACCACGGCCAGGCGGCCGCCGGAGTCGCGCAGATGCCGGCGCAGCGTCGCGATCACCGATTCCACCGCGGCCGGCTTGTGCGCGTAGTCGACGACAGCCAGGAAATCCTGTCCCGCGTTCACCCGCTGCATCCGGCCGGGCACATCCACCTCGCCCAGCGCCGCGGCCGCCACCGCCGCGTCGACACCCGCCGTGGCGCACACCGCGATCGCGAGCAGGCCGTTGGCGATGTTGTAGCGCCCAGGCAGCCGCAGCCGCGCCGGAATCTCGCCCGCGGGGCCGATCGCGGTGAACTGCTGCCCGCCGTCGGCCAGCGCGGCGGCGCCGGTCACCGTCCACTCCGGTTCGGTCTCCCCGGTCGGGCAGTCCGCGGTCGCCACGGTGACGACCCGGGCGCGCCCGCCCGCCTCCCGCGCCAGCCGCCGGCCCCAGGCGTCGTCCACGCAGATCACGCAGGTGTCGGCCGCGACCTGTCGCTGCGGCGCGCCCGGATCCGGGACGAACAGCCGGCGCTTGGCGGCGAAGTAGTCCTCGAAATCGGCGTGGAAGTCCAGGTGATCCTGCGACAGATTCGTGAACGCGCCGACGGAGAAGTGCACACCGTCCACGCGGCCCAGCGCCAGCGCGTGGCTGGACACCTCCATCACCACGGCCTGCACGCCCTGTTCCACCATCAGCGCGAACATCGCGTGCAGCTGCGGCGCCTCCGGTGTGGTCAGCGCGCTGGGCACCCGGCGGTACTCGACGGCGGCGCTCGCACCGGCCGCGGTCTCCTCCGGATTCGGATCGACGCGCCGCGCGATCCGCGTCTCGATCGTGCCGATCAGCGCGGTAGACAGCCCGGCCGCGGTCAGGCCCGCCTCCACCAGATACGAGGTGGTGGTCTTGCCCGAGGTGCCGGTGATGCCGATGACCTGTAGTCGCCGCGAGGGGTGACCGTACACAGCCGCCGACAGCTCGCCGAGTACCGCGCGCGGATCGTCGTGCACGAGCACCGGCACATCCAGTTCGCCGATCAGCTCCGCCCCCGCGGCGTCGGTGAACACCGCGACGGCACCGCGCTCCACGGCGTCGGCGGCGAAGCGGGCGCCGTGAGCCTTGGCGCCGGCCAGACCTGCGAACAGGTCACCGGGCTGCACGGCATTCGAGCGCTGTTCGATGCCGGTGATCTCGATCCCGGCCGGGTCGCCGGAGTTCAGCCGCGCACCGGTCAGTTCGGCAACGGCCTGCACCGGCGTCGACAACGCAACGGCGGGGCGAAGCACCTGCGGGCTGGGCTGCACGGGCACCAGGCTCCTTTCGTGGGCGCACATCTGTGCATCGGGTCGAGATTCGGGGTCGGGGAGTCAGGTTACCTGTGGGGGATCGGCGGCCACGCAGCGTGGCCGCCTCGCGCGCACCGGCTCCTCGGCCTCACCGCGCCCGCACCCGCCCGTGCGGCGGGCCGCAGACGGACACCCACGGTTCCGAAACCGGACATTGAGCCGCGCACACCACTACATCGCCTGGAGCACAAGCTGTTTCGGCGGCACGGTGGACGGCGGAATCCGATCGCGCTGCAGCGCCCAGGAGGCGATGCTGTGGAACAGCGGCGCCGCCGACTGCCCGCCACTGCCGTCGGTGCTGCGCACGGGTGCGTTCAACATGATGCCGATGACGTAGCGCGGATTGTCGGCCGGGGCGATTCCGGCGAAGGTGATCCAGTAGCGATCGCTGGAATAGCACTGGCATTTGTCGTCGATCTGCTGCGCGGTTCCGGTCTTCCCGGCGATCTGATAGCCCTCGATCGCCGCGGGAGCGCCCGTACCCTGCTGATAACCCATCGGATCGCGCTGCACCACGGCCTGGAACATCTGCCGCAGCGTACTCGCGGTCCGCGGGCTCACCACCCGCACGCCGTCCGGCTGCGGTTCGCCGGTGCGGTGCCCGTCGGGGCCGATCACGTCCTTGACGATGCGCGGCGGGATCCGCACACCGTCGTTGGCGATGGCCTGGTACATCCCGGTCATCTGCAGCAGCGTCATCGAAAGGCCCTGTCCGATGGGCAGATTCGCGAACGTCGAGCCGGACCACTGGTCGCGCGGGGGCACGATGCCACCGCTCTCGCCGGGCAGTCCGACACCGGTGCGCTGCCCCAGGCCGAAACGCTTGACCATATCCGCGAAGCGGTCCTCACCGACCCGCTGCGCGAGCATCAGCGTGCCCACATTCGACGACTTACCGAAGATGCCGGTGGTGGTGTAGGGCATCACGCCGTGCGACCACGCGTCGTGCACGACCACACCGCCCATGTGGATCTCACCGGGGACCTGGTGCACCTCGTCCGGATTGGTCAGGCCGTACTCGATGGAGGCCGCCGCGGTGATGATCTTGTTCACCGAACCGGGCTCGTAGGCATTGGTCACCGACGGATTGCCGATATCGGCCGAGGCCCAGAACTTCGGATCCTGCGCCGGATTGAAGGTGTTGTCGTTGGCCATGGCCAGCACCTGGCCGGTGTGGGCGTCCAGCACCACCGCCGAGGCGTCCTGCGCGCCGGATTTGTCCTTGGCCTCCTGGACCTGCTGCTGCACGTGGTACTGCAGATCGGAGTCGAGGGTCAGTTCCACATCGGAGCCGTTGACCGCGGGCACCTTGTCCCGCTCGCTGCCGGGGATGACCGCCCCGTCGGAGCCGCGATCGTAGGTATGCGAACCGTCGGTGCCGGCCAGCGTCGCGTCCATCGACGCCTCGAGCCCCACCTGGCCGTGCCCGTCCCAGCCGGTCGCGCCCACCACGTTGGCCGCCAGCGCGCCGCCCGGATAGACCGGCGTGTCCTGACGTTCGGTCCCCACTTCGGGGAACTTCTCGGTGATCTCGTCGGCGACCCGGGAGTCGACGTTGTAGGCCAGATAGGTGAACTGGTCGTCGCTGCGCAGTTTGGCGAGCAGTTCCGCTTCGGGGGGCGCGTCCTTGCCCAGCTTCTCGTGGATCGTCTTGGCGATCTCCTCCAGACGCTTGTCGACCTCGGGCGCCTTGTCGCTCTTCGCCCGCGCGTCGGCCAGATCCTTGCGCACGGCCACCGGCCGGAAGTGGAGCTTCTTGGTCACGACGGTGAACGCGAGCCTGCGGCCGTCCCGATCGAGGATGGCGCCGCGTTGCGCCCAGTCGGTCTGATGCACCGTGCGCTGGCTGGCCGCCTCGGCCGACAGGTTGGGCGCGGAAAACGTTTGCAGCCAGAGCAATTGCATCGCGACGACGAGCAGCGCCACCAGCATGAGGACGCGTCCGACTCCGAACCGCAGCCGCGTGGAGGCATCCGCGGGTGAACCCGCCCGCGGCCGGGGAGTGCGACGCGGCCGGGCGGGCGTGGATCGCACACCCGCCCGGCCGCGTCCTGTGGCACCCCCGCCGGTTCTGCCTCCGCCGCGGCCGGTCATCGATCGGCCCCCTCGGGTGCCGCCTGGACCATTGGCTGGGTCCCGGCCGGCTGCGCGGCGGGTGCTACGGGTGCGGGCGGACCGGCCGGTGCCGTCGGTTGCGTGCCGGCGGGTGCGACCGGCGCCGCCTGTGCCGCGGGCTCCGGCTCGGCAGCGGGTGCGGCCGGGGCCGCCTGTGCCGCCGGTTGGGTACCGGCCGGCGGTGCGGCCGGCGTTGCCGGTGCGGCCTGCACCGGGACCGGAACCTGTGTCGGCTGCGCGGGCGGCTGCGGCGCGGTCGTCGTCGGCGCCGGAGCCTGGTTCTGCTCGGCCGGGCCGGGAGCGGGCGCCGGCGGGGCCGGGGTGGTGGTCACCGGGACCAGCCGTTCGCCTTGGGCTTGAGCGAGTTTCGGCGGGAGTTTGGCGGGACTCGTGTTGAGCGGCGGCACCGGTGCGCCCTCGGCCGGCGTCTCCTTGCCGACCACCGTGACCGAACCGTCGGGCGCCACGAGCAGGCGGGCGGGATCCTTGGCCGGGATCATGCCCAGTTCGCGTGCGCGGTCGGCCAGTTCGGGCGCCGAGTCGGCGGCCTCGACCTCGCGCTGCAGCGCCGCGCGCTCGTCGAGCAACTGCCGGTTGATGCGGCGGGCGTCGCTGAGCTGATAGCTGTCCTCGGCGGCATGCGTGGTCAGCACCAGGGTCGCGAGCAGACCGCAGCCGAGCAGAGCGAGAATCGCCGCCACGAACGGCAGCCGCCCGGCCATCATCGACCCGGCGCGCCGGGGCAGCGGCGGAAGCACGCGCTCCCCCGCCCGATTGCGCCGGCGCGCATAGGCGCGTTGGGCCGCACCGGATTTCACGCGGTCGGCGCTGTGCGCTCGCCGCGGCGCGGACCGCTGCGTCCGCTGTGGTGCGTCCACCCGTGTCCGCACGCTCATATTCCTGCCTCCCCTACCGATTTCCTGTGGGACTGCCCGTCGTAGTGCTGCCGAACCGGCAATACCCCCGTCGCCGGATCGCTGTCACCCGGCCGCCTGTATTCGCTCCGCGGCCCGCATGCGCACCGGCGCCGCGCGTGGGTTCTCCTCGATCTCCGTTTCGCTCGCCTTCTCCGCGCCCCGGGTCAGAATCGCGAATTCCGGTCCCATGCCGGGCAATTCGACCGGCAGGTCCAATGGTGTGCGCGAGGCCGAGGCCTGCGCGAAGATGTGTTTGACGACCTTGTCCTCCAGCGACTGGTAGGACATGACGACGATCCGGCCGCCGACCTCCAGCGCCGCCAACGCCGCGGGCACCGCGGCCTCGAGCGACTCGAGTTCGCGATTGACCTCGATCCGCAGGGCCTGGAAGGTGCGTTTGGCGGGGTGCCCGCCGGTGCGCCGGGTCGCCGCGGGGATCGCGTCGTAGAGCAGTTCCACCAGTTGAGCACTGGTCGTGAACGGACGCTGCGCGCGCCGGCGGACGATCTCACTCGCGATCCGGCCCGCAAAGCGTTCCTCGCCATAGGTTTTCAGGATCCGGGCCAGATCGCCGTGGCTGTAGGTGTTGAGCACATCGGCCGCGGTGAGGTCGGAGGTCGGGTCCATCCGCATGTCCAGCGGGGCGTCCACCGAATAGGCGAATCCCCGCTCGGCCTCGTCGAGCTGCATCGAGGAGACACCGAGATCCATCAGCACCGCGCGCACGGAGCCGCGTTCGGGCAGCCCGGCCTGCCGCAGCGCGCCGGGCAGGCCGTCATATCTGGTGTGCACCAGCGTGATTCGATCGGCGTAGGGCGCGAGCCGCTCGCCCGCCAGGCGCAGCGCCTCGGTATCGCGATCCAGCCCGATCAGGCGGATCGCGGGATAGGTCCGCAGGAAATGTTCGGCATGCCCGCCCAAACCGAGCGTGGCGTCGACCAGGACTCCGCCGGATTCCAGTGCGGGGCCGAGGATTTCGTCGGCACGACGCAAAAGAACCGGAACATGGCGGGGGCGGTCGCTGTCATGGTTCACCTCGACCTCCCGGATCCTGGCTCACGGTGCTTGCGACGGGTGGATGGCCTAACGAGTGGACAGCCAATGCCCCGGGGTCTCTGACCGAACACGGCACCTGGCGTTGGGGAAGTACGTCAGGGTCCGTGCCGGGCAGAGGCCGCAGGGCACTCGCCTGTCTCGGATCAGAAAATTCCGCCCAGCGACTCGTCTCCTGCCAGCGAGTAGTCCTCCTCGTGCTCGGCGAGGTAGGAATCCCACGCCTGTTTGTCCCAAATCTCGAGGAAATCGACCGAGCCGATCACCACGCAGTCCTTGGACAGATTCGCGTAGCGGCGATGTTCGGCCGACAACGTGATCCGGCCCTGCCCATCGGGACGTTGCTCGTCCGTGGACGCCGCCAAGGCACGAACGAAAGCCCTTGCCTGCGGGTTGCTTCGGGACGCCGCCGCGGCTCGCCGCGCCAGGGCGGTGAACTCTTCTTTGGGATAGACGGCAAGGCTGTGGTCCTGACCTTTCGTGACCATCAACCCTCCCGCCAGTTCGTCGCGAAACTTCGCAGGCAACGTCAGTCGCCCTTTGTCGTCCAGGCGAGGCGTGTAGGTACCGAGAAACACAGTCTCGACACCTCCCGCTCGATCACCTCGTCTGGTCGGCTCTTATCAGTGCGCGCTCCACATTACCCCACTTTCCCCCACTTTCAATCGAAAGCCGCGGTGATCTCGGTCCCCGGCTCGGGGATTGAGCAGGTCAGCTCAGCTATCACCGCGGTGGGGAGATTTCGTCGAGTTCCCCCGACACGCGCCGCCGGCGGGCCGGGCGGCCCGACAACCATCAGCAAACCCGCAGCTGGGAGCGGCCCCGACCGGTGGTGGGTGAGAGTGGGGACCGGGCGTGGGGAAAGGTGGGGAAATACGGGGACCGACGAATCCGCCACCCCGTGAACGCGATCCGGATCACTCCGTGACAAGAAAAACGACACGCCGCACATCACGGCGTGTCGTTCGAGGTGGTTCAGTTGTCGGCTACTCGCCGCTGGGCGCGGCAATCATCGCGCAATCACGTTCGGCCGCTCGCCTCCGCTTTCGCGGACGCGAGCGGAGGCTCAACTGTCCTGCTCGAAGCGGCGCCTGAACCGATCTTCCATGCGGGCGGAGAAGCCACCGGCCTTGCGTTGCTTACCCTTTGCCGCACGGCCGGGAATGCCACCGGGACCGGAGGGGGCGTCGCCGCTGCCTCGGCCGCTCTTGGTCATACCCGAGCCGCCCAGCAGCAACAGCACACCCGCGCCGAACATCACGATGAAGCCGAGCAGGCTGATGATGGGGAATCCGCCGGGCTTGACGGGCAGGGCGATTCCCGCAATGAGAAGAACGAGGCCGAGGACGAAGAGCGCGGCCGCCTGAAGTCTGCGTCTTCCGGTGGCAGAGCGAAGCCGACCACCACGCACGGTCGAGGCGAATTTAGGGTCCTCAGCATAGAGCGCGCTCTCGATCTGTTCGAGCATGCGCTGCTCGTGCTCGGAGAGTGGCACGGTACCTCCCCCGGCACTAGGTCCTGGTTGTCGCCTCCGGGTAGACGACAAGTAGCCGACCTTGGCGGCTACTGCCACCAATGATACGAGTTCGATCAGTGCGCTACCACCTACTCGCCGATGTTCACGCCGTACCGTCGGCGAGCCAGCCCGGCGCGGGACGCAACCGTGCCGCCGTAATCGCCAGCGCATCCTCCACATCACGCAGGAATGCCTCCACCCGCGAGGCGAACTCGTCGGCCTGGGTATCGCTGATCGCCCGGTCCAGTCCGGCTTCGAGCGCGGCCCGGGTCTCGGAGAAGGAACTGAAGTAGTCCGACCACATCACGAATTCCGGTGCGGCCTGCTGCATCAGCACCCAGGCGTTGCGGGAGCGGGCCCGCGGTGCGCGGTCGGCACCGGTCGCGGCCAGCACCGCCCCGGCCCCGCGCAGCGCCGCCAGGTAGGCGCTGCGCAGCCGCTCACGCGGATCGGGTTCGGCCCAGGCCTGCTGCACCATCGTGTCCGCCCGGTCGAGCAGTCCGCCCGCCCGGCCGGTACGTCGTGGATCGTCCATCCGACCAGCCATCTCGACACCTCCACATTTCGCATACCGCGCCCGGTCGACCGTGCCGAACCGAACAGGTATTCGAACGTTTCAATTGAATGTGAATATAGAGACGACCACCGACAGACTTTCGCGCCGAACGCGCGCCGCGCACCCTGGATGGGGACCCCCGCACCCCACGCACCCAACTCCGACGCCCGCCCCCGACACCACAGACACCTTCGACAGACAGAGACGGCCCCGAAGATATGGCTCCCCGCTCATGACCGCCGTCAGGCCCCGCCACACTCCCGCGCCCGTCGTCGTCGACCTTTCGGCCGCGACGTTGCGCCACCGGCTGCACGACGCCCTCGCCGTGTACGTCGCGGCGATGGACTATCCACGCGGCACCGAACACCACCGCGCCCCGATGTGGGCCGAACACACCACCCGGCCGGGCTGGCAGGCCGTCGCCGCGGTGGTCCCCGACGACAGCGGCCAGGTCGATCTGCGCACCGCGCCGATCGTGGCGATCGCCTACGGCTATCGCGGCGCGCCCCACCAGTGGTGGCATCAGCAGGTCCACACCGGCATGCGCCGCTCGGGCTGGCCGGAGCAGACCGCGCGGGCCCTGCTGTCGGACTACTTCGAACTCACCGAACTGCACGTCCATCCGTCCGCTCAGGGCCGCGGCATCGGCGAGACCCTGCTGGTACGGCTGCTCGAGCAGCGCACGGAGGCGGCGGTGCTGCTGTCCACCCCGGAGGTCGACCGCGAGGCCAACCGCGCCTGGCGGCTGTATCGCCGGCAGGGATTCACCGATGTGGTCCGGCATTTCGTCTTCTCCGGCGATACCCGGCGCTTCGCCGTGCTCGGCCGCCGGCTGCCGTTACGGACGCCCGAACAGTGACGACACTGGTTCTCGGCTCCGGCCACAACGCACTGGTCGCGGCCTGCTATCTGGCACGCGCGGGACATCCGGTCGAGGTCCTCGAGCGCGACGAGGTGCTCGGTGGCGCGGTGTCGACGGTCGAGCGTTTCCCGGGCCATCTCATGGACCGCGGTTCCTCGGCGCACATCATGATCCGCCACACCGGCATCATCGAGGAACTCGAGCTGGAGAAGTTCGGCCTGCGCTACATCGATTGCGACCCTTGGGCTTTCGCGCCCGCACCGGTGGGCTCGGATGCCGAGCCGATCGTCTTCCACCGCGATGTCGACCGCACCTGCGCCTCGATCGAACGGGCCTGCGGTCCCCGCGAGGCCGAGGCCTACCGACGGTTCGTCCGCACCTGGGGTCCCCGGGCCCAACGGGTGATGCGGGCATTCGGCGGTGCGCCGACACCGGGCCGGTTCCTGCGCGCGTTCTGGGGCCTCGACGCCCGGGGCGGCGGCAGCGCGCTGTCGCGGGAATTCCTGCAGTCCGGGGATGCCTTGCTGGACAGCTGGTTCGACGACGAACGGCTGAAGGCGGCGCTGGCCTGGTTCGGCGCGCAGTCCGGACCGCCGATGTCGGAACCCGGCACCGCGCCGATGGCCGGTTTCGCCGCCCTGATGCACACGCTCCCGCCCGGCCGCGCGGTCGGCGGCAGCGGTGCGCTCACCACGGCACTCGTGGCGCGGCTGCGCGCCGACGGTGGCACCGTCTCGGCCGGTGACGAGGTCACCGAACTGCGCCGCTCGGGCGAGGGCTGGCGGGTGCGCACGGCGAGCGGCCGCGACCTGTCCGCCCGCACCGTGATTTCCGGCACACACGTGCTCACCACCCTGGAGTTGTTGCGGCGCGGCGGATTCGACGACACCGTTCTCGCCGACTGGCGGCGGCGTATCCGGGTCGGCCCCGGCATCGGCATGGTCGTGCGGACCGCGACCTCCGCGCTCCCCGTATACCCCGGTGCCACGCCGGAGGAGTCGACGCGCGGACTGCAATTGCTGGTGACCGATCGACGGCAGTTGCGACTCGCCCACGCCGCCGCGCTGGCCGGGGAACTGCCGCCGCGTCCGGTGGTGCTGGCCATGAGTTTCAGCGCCCTCGACCCCACGATCGCACCGCCCGGCGAACATCAACTGTCACTGTGGGCGCAGTGGCATCCGCACCGGCTCGCCGACGGCAGCGAGTGGAGCGCGCACGGTGAGCGCGAGGCCGACCGCATCATCGCCGAAGTCGATTCCTACGCACCCGGTTTCGCCGATTCGGTGCGGCAGCGGTATGTGCAGACACCCGCCGATCTGGAGACCGAATTGGGGCTCATCGGCGGCAATGTCATGCATGTGGAGATGTCGATGGATCAGATGTTCTTCTGGCGGCCGATTCCGGAACTGTCCGGACAGAAGGTGCCGGGGGCGCCCGGGCTGTATCTGACCGGCGCCTCCACCCACCCCGGCGGCGGGGTGTCGGGCGCCAGCGGGCGTACCGCGGCGGGGCTGGTGCTGCGATCGCTGCGCCGCGGTCGCTTCACTCGGCGATGACGGCGCGGCAGTGGCCGGCGGTGACCGCCGTGGCCTGGGTCGCGGCCCAGATCGCCTATCCCCTCACCGACGGCTCGGCGCGCGATCGGGTGACGATATTGATCGTCGGGCTGTCGGCGGCCACCGCATTGCTGCACGCCTGGGTGGCTCGAGGCATCGGCTGGGCGGCCGGCTATGCGGTGATCGTCGGCGGCGTCGGCGCGGTCGCCGAAATGATCGGCACCGCAAGCGGATTCCCGTTCGGCTGCTACCACTACGCGCACGGCCGGCTGGGTCCCGATCTCGCGCAGGTGCCGCTGCTGGTGCCGGTGGCCTGGGTCGGCGGTCTCTACCCGATCTGGGTGGCAACCGGGCTGCTGTGCCGCCGCACCGTCACCCGCGTCGCCGCGACGGCCGTGGGGGCGGTGGGCTGGGACCTCTACCTCGACCCGCAGATGGTGGCCGACGGGCAGTGGACCTGGTGTTCGGCCCAGCCGGGCCTGCCGGGAATCGGCGATATCCCGTATACGAACTATGTCGGCTGGTTCGCGGTCGGCGCCCTGATGGCGACACTGCTCGCGGCGCTCGAACGCCGCTGCGCACCGCGCGGCGCCGGACCCGCGGTACCGATCGCGGTGCTGTTGTGGACCTGGTTCGGATCGGCCCTGGCCCATGCGGTGTTCCTGGATCTGCCCGCGTCCGCGGGGTACGGCCTGATCGGTCTCGGGCTGGTGGCCGTACCCACGGCGGTGTGGGTGCTGCGGGCGGCGCGGCACCGCGACCGGCTGCCCGCGCCGCCGTAAACGCCCGTCGCGTGCCGACGATCACTGCGACTCATGGCACGATGTGTGCCGTGCAGCCGAGTCCGACACCATCGATGCCAGAGTCGACCCACACGCCGCGGCGAACCCGGCGTCATCGCCTCTGGTCCGTAGCCCTGCTGGCGCTGCTGCTGGCGCCGCTGCTGACCGGCTGCCTGCGGGTCCAGGTATCGATGGGCGTGTCCTCCAACGACCGCGTGTCCGGCCATCTGGTGGCCGCCGTGATCCCGGCCAACGACAAGGACAAGGGCCCCGAGCTGAAGGCCCCCGAAACCCTGGCCGCGAAGATCCGGGTCGAGCCCTACAGTCAGGACGGCTACGTCGGC
The DNA here is from genome assembly GCF_001612845.1 of Nocardia elegans NBRC 108235. Taxonomy (GTDB): domain Bacteria; phylum Actinomycetota; class Actinomycetes; order Mycobacteriales; family Mycobacteriaceae; genus Nocardia; species Nocardia nova. The sequence goes on from NZ_BDBF01000049.1 coordinate 17,486, forward strand.
AGCCAGGTCTACTTCGACGACCTGACCTTCGGCGAGGTGCAGCAGCTGGGCGCGCTGTCGGACCAGACGCAGGGCATGTTCAACCTGCAGTTCATCCGCACCGGCGACAAGGTCACCCTCACCGGCCGGGTCGACCTGAAATCCGTTCCGCCGCAGGGTTCCGACGTGCAGTTCACCGTCGCCTTCCCGGCCCGGGTGGCTACCACCAACGGCACTCGCCAGGGCGATTCGACGGTCTCGTGGAAGCTGCCGGCCGGCGATGTGAGCACCGTGCGCGCCGAGGTCAACTACGCCGACCCGAACACCCGCTCCTTCGCCGGATGGGCCGGCATCGTCGGTGGCATCACCCTCGCGGTGGCCGCCATGGTCGCGGTGCTGGCGTATCTGAATCGCAACCCCACGCCGCCGTGGCGTCCGCGGGTGAAGCAGGACGCCTGATCAGGGACCACGATGGGCGCCCGTGAGCACCGCCTCCGCCGACTCGGCCCAGCCGCCGGGAACGGCCACATGACACGGCTCGGTGCGCGGTCGGTCGTCGAGCCGCTCGTCACGGCGGGCGCGATCGTGGCCGGCGCGGGATGTGCGGTGGCCCTGGTGAACCGGCTCGGCATGCGGCGGCTGCGGGCCGATGCCACCCCCGCCATCGAGCCGGTGATCATCGCGATCCCGGCCCGCGACGAAGCATCACGACTACCGCGGCTGATCGCGGATCTGCGTGCTCAGCAAGGTGTTTCGCGCATGCGGATCTGGATCCTCGACGACGGATCCACCGACGGCACCTTCGCGGCCGCCGTCGAGGCGATCGGTGACGACGATCGATTCACCGTGGTCGCCGCCGACACCGACCCCGAACCCGGATGGACCGGCAAGAACGCGGCCTGCGCGCGTCTGGCCGAACTCGCGGGCGTCACCGCCGACCCGCCGCCCGGCGTCCTGATCTTCCTCGACGCCGACGTACGGCTGCGCCCGCAGGCGATCGCCGCGGCGGTGAGCGAATTGCGCCGCAGCGGTGCGGGTTCGGTGTCTCCCTGGCCGTATCAGCGGGCGGGATCGCTCGCGGAGGCGCTGGTGCAGCCGCTGCTGTGCTGGTCGTGGGCCACGACGCTGCCGGTGCGACTCGCCGATCGCGGCCTGCGGCCGTCGACCGCGGTGGCGTGCGGGCAGTTCCTCGTCTTCGACACCGCGGTCTATCGCGCGGTGGGCGGGCATGCGGCGGTGGCCGGTTCGATCACCGAGGATCTGGCGCTGGCGCGGGTGCTGCGCCGCGCCGGACATCGCACCGTGCTGGCGTCGGCGGGGACGCTGGCGAGTACCCGCATGTACCGCGGCGCGGCCGAAGTCGAGGGTGGCTACACCCGCTGGCTGTGGTCGGCCTACGGCGGCCCGGCCGGTGCCCTGGCGGTGGATATGGTGGCCGCGGTCGCGTACGTGCTGCCCGCCCTCGCCGCGCTGTTCGGTCGCGGCCGGATCCGGCGAATCGGTATCGCCGGCTACGGCTCGGGTGTCGCGAGCCGGCTGCTGGCCCGCTCACTGGAATCCGGGACGCTGCCGCGCGGCGCCGATATCGGTGCGGCGCTGGCACATCCGGTGTCGATCGGCGCGTATCTGCGCCTGTCGGGCCGGTCGTGGCTGCTGTATCGGCGCGGGGCGCTGCGCTGGAAGGGCCGCCCGGTGCCGGACGGCCCGGACCGTTCCCGGCCCGGGCGCGCCGAACTCAGGGCACCGAGGTAACGCCGACCGTCGGCAGGAACGCACAGGTGTTGGCGCCGTTGCGGACCGTGCCGAACACCGCCGCCAGCACCGTTCCGGAGCCGGTATCCACCGGCACCGCGCGCACGCCGCCGACCGGCAGCGCCGCCAGGAAGAAGTTGCGGATCGCCTGCTCGAACGCCGGGCGCACCTCCGGCGGCAGATTCGGCGGCACCATCGAGCCGACGACCTGGGACAGCGGGCCCATCGCGGCGAATCCACCGCGGCCGTTGGACACGTTGAACCAGGCCACCTGCATACCGGTGGTGTCGGCGCCGTCGGGGCCCATGCCGTAGGGGACGAAGGCGAACATCGTCTGCCCGGCCTTCACCGCGGACAGATCCAGTCCGGGCACCGGCACCGCCAGCTTGGGCCACGGCCCGGGTACCGCACCGGCGAGCGCCGGGACGAGTCCGAGGGTGCTGCCGTCCTGGCAGAACGCCGACCCGGACGGATACAGGAACGGCTGGATGCCCAGCTGTTTCAGCGATTCGACCGCGGTCTGATAGGCGGTCAGCAAATCCGTCGCCGCCGCCGGGTTCTGGCCCACGGCGGCGATGGTGGCGGCGGGGTCGGGCGGGGCGGCGGTCGCGACGGCGGCGCCGGCGAAGGTCAGCGCACCGGTCACGGTGAGCGCTGCGGAAAGACGGACGAGACTGGTCACCACGGCCATCGGGGTTCTCCTGAGTTCAGCGGAACATCCGCACCAGGGTCGGTCCGCCGGGCCGCACAGCATGACTCGGGGACCTCCGCGTCGTCACGGTGCACGAGAGGGTACCGCCGGTGGAGGCGTATGCGCGGCAACTCGCCCGCGAAACGCCGATCAGGCGCTGACGGCCGCCGGGGTCACCGTATAGCCGAGGTTGGTGAGCACCTCGGTGGTCGCCTTGGCGAAGTTCAAGGTGATGAAATGCAGGCAGGGCGCACCCTCGTCGATCAGTCGCTGCCCGATCTCGGTGGCGATCTCGATGCCCACCGCGCGCACGGCGTTGCGATTGGCCTCCGGATCGTTACCGGCCGCCTGCTCGAGCCGCTGCATGACCCGCGCGGGCAGCGGCCGGCCCGACAACTCCTCGGCCCGCTGCACGGTGCGCAGCGAGGTGATCGGCATCAGCTCGGGAATGATGGGCTTGGCGCCTTGTTCGGCATCGTAGGCCGCGACCCGATCCCGCAGGCGCAGATAGTGTTCCACGTCGAAGAACATCTGCGTGATCGAATACTCCGCTCCCGCACGCAGTTTCGAGACCAGGTAGCGAGTGTCGTGCTCCAGGTCGGGAGACCGGTAGTGGCCCTGCGGGAACGACGCCACTCCCACGTGGAAGTCGCCGAGCTCGCAGACCATGCGGACCAGTTCCTCGGCGTATTCGACACCGTCGGGATGTTTGCGCCACTCCCCCAGCGGATCGCCCGGCGGGTCGCCGCGCAGCACGAGCATGTTGCGGATGCCGGCATCGGCGTAGCTGCCGACGATGGACCGCAGTTCGGCCACGCTGTGCCCGACCGCGGTCAGATGCGCGACGGTCAGCAGTGTGGTTTCGCGGGCCAGCTGCCCGGTGATGCGCGCGGTGCGATCGCGGGTGGATCCGCCCGCTCCGTAGGTCATCGATACGAACGCCGGATGCATCCGCTCGAATTCACGGGCGGCGCGCCACAGCCGCGCCTCGGCCGCGGCATCGCGCGGCGGATTGAATTCCACCGAGAACGGGATGGTGCCGTCGGGGCGGCGGCCCAGCTGCCCCACCACGGAGGGAGTTCCGGACGGCGTCCGGGAAGGTCGGCCTGGGGTCGATCGTCCCCGTACGTTGTCGAAACTCACCGGTCCAGTGTAGTAGGACACCCTCTCCGGACGGGCCGCCCGGCCCGGATCCGCGCCGGTCCAGCGGCTGGTGCGCCTCCGGCCGGAGCTGTGCGTCGCCGTCGCGGCCCACCGGCCGGCCCGACGACGCCGGGCCGGCGGTCCCCACCCGCCTGCGATCTGTCGACCGACCACCCCGAGCGCCACGAGACGGTCGCGCACGGACCGGCCGACCGGCCGCGATCTCTCCCGTGCGATGCGATGCGGTGCCGGTAACGCGCGGGCTACGGCGCTGTGGGGCGACGGAACCGACGCAGTAAGGTTCACGGTGGTCCGGCAGCCGCGACGCGAACCCGTTCGCGATGGCCGGCCGGAGGGAATCGGCGGGACCGCCGCAGCCGTCGCCGGTGCAGACGCAGGGTCTCGCCGGCCACATCCTCGGCACGCCGGAGCCGCCCCGGCGTACCCGGTATCGGCTCGCCGATACGACGAACTACCTGGAGGTTGCGTTGTCCGTTGGTCCGGCCAGCCCGGCACGTCCGGCGCCGAACGACTCCGCGGCGCTGGTGCGCGCGGTCGAACAGGCGCTGACCGGATTCTTCGCCGACCGCCGCGAACTGGTCGCCGAACTGGGACCGGTCGTCATCTCCGCGACGGCCGCCCTCGAGGATTTCGTGTTGCGCGGCGGCAAGCGGACCCGGCCGTCGTTCGCCTGGACCGGATGGCTCGGCGCGGGCGGCGATCCATCCGGTGACCAGGCCGAATCGGTGCTCACCGCGTGCGCGGCCCTGGAACTGGTGCAGGCGTGCGCGCTGATCCACGACGACATCATCGACTCCTCACGCACCCGGCGCGGCTTCCCGACCGTGCACGTGGACTTCGAAGATCGCCACCGCGACCACGGCTGGGGCGGCGATTCGGCGCATTTCGGAGTGAGCGTGGCGATCCTGATCGGCGATCTCGCGTTGACGTGGGCCGATGACATGATCGCCGCCGCCGGTCTGGACGCCGCGGCCCGGGCGCGGTTCGCACCGGTGTGGGCGGCGATGCGCACCGAGGTGATGGGCGGCCAGCTGCTCGACGTGCACGGTGAGGCCGGCGCCGACGATTCGGTGGCCGCCGCGCTGCGGATCAACCGGTACAAGACCGCCGCCTACACCGTGGAGCGGCCGCTGCATCTGGGCGCCGCGCTGGCCGGGGCCGATCCGGACCTGATCGCCGCCTACCGGGAGTTCGGCACCGATATCGGCATCGCGTTCCAGTTGCGCGACGACCTGCTCGGCGTCTTCGGCGATCCGGCCGTCACCGGCAAACCGTCGGGGGACGACCTGCGCGAGGGTAAGCGCACGGTCCTGGTCGCCGAGGCGCTGCGCCGCGCCGACGCCACCGATCCCGCCGCGGCGCGGCTGTTGCGCTCGTCGCTGGGCACCGACCTCGCTCCCGATCAGGTCACCCGGTTGCGCGACCTCATCACCGGGCTCGGCGCCGTCGACGATGTGGAGCGCCGCATCACCGAACTGACCGACCGCGGCCTCGGCGCGCTGGCGGCCAGCTCGGTCACCCCCGAGGCCGGCGAACGGCTGCGCGCGATGGCGCTCGCCGCGACCAGGCGGGTCTCGTGAAAACCGTTGCCGGACGGTGCGATCGGATCGTCGTCGTGGGCGCCGGCCTGTCCGGGCTGGCGGCGGCGCTGTATCTGACCGGAGCCGGGCGCCGGGTGACCCTGCTCGAACGCGCCGATCATCCGGGTGGGCGAGTCGGCCTCTATCGCGGGCCGGACTACGAGATCGATTCCGGCGCAACGGTTCTCACCCTGCCCCGGCTGATCGACGAGGCGCTGGCCGCGGTCGGCACCGACGCCGCGGCCCACGGACTGCGGATCCACCGCCTCGATCCCGCCTATCAGGCGCATTTCGCCGACGACAGCGTGGTCGGGGTGTATTCGGATCCGGAGCGAATGGCGGCCGAGGTGCGCCGCGCATGCGGAGCCGCACAAGCACAACGCTATCGGAACCTGCGCGACTGGCTGGCCCGGATCTACGCCGGCGCCTACGACCAGTTCATGGACACCAATTTCGATTCCCCGCTCGATATGGTCCGCATACCCGAGAAGCGCGCGGCGCTGTGGGAACTGGTGCGGCTGGGCGCGTTCGGCCGGCTCGGCCCGCGGGTCGAGCGCATCCTGGGCGATCCGAAGCTGGCGCGGCTGTTCACCTTTCAGGCTCTCTACGCCGGGACCGCACCCGCACAGGCATTGGCCGTCTACGGCGCGATTCCGCATATGGACACCTCGCTGGGCGTCTACTACCCGGTCGGCGGCATGCGGGCGATCACCGCGACGCTGGCGGCCGCGTTCACCGGCGCCGGTGGGCAACTGGAACTGAACTGCGAGGTCAGCGGTATCGATTACCAGGCCGGGCGCGCCCGGCGGGTCCGCACCGCCGGCGGGCGCGACTTCGACTGCGATGCGGTGGTCCTGACCGCCGACCTCGGCTCGCTGAGCCGCTTCGGCATTCGCCGGCACCGCCCGCTGCGAGCGGCCCCTTCCGCGGTGGTCGCGCACGGCACCATCCCGGCCGAGGTGGCGGCGCGGTGGCCGCTACAGGCCCACCACACCATCGATTTCGGCCGGGCCTGGGAGGAGACGTTCGCCGAAATCGCCGCCCGGCGCGGCCGCGGGCGACTGATGAGCGATCCGTCGCTGCTGATCACCCGGCCCGCGCTCAGCGATCCCGGCCAGTTCGTCGAACGGCCCACCGGCCGCTGCGAACCGCTGTCGGTGCTGGCACCGTGCCCGAATCTCGATGCCGCGCCCCTGGATTGGCCGCGTCTGGGGCCGGCGTACCTGCGAGAACTGCTGGCCGTACTGGAGCAGCGCGGATACCGGGGTATCGCCGGACATTTCACCGTCGATCACCTCGACACGCCACAGACGTGGTACGAGCAGGGAATGATCGCCGGAACTCCGTTCTCGGCCGCGCACCTGTTCCGCCAGACCGGACCGTTCCGCACCCGCAATCTCGCTCGCACCCCGGCCAACGTGGTGCTGGCCGGATGCGGGACCACGCCGGGGGTCGGCGTGCCGACCGCGCTGCTGTCGGGAAAACTGGCCGCCGAACGCATTACCGGCCCCTTCCGGCACGCCACGGCGCCACGGCGCCGACCGGCGCGCTAGGGTTGCCGACAACCCATTAAACTGGCCCGCGAACTGACCACTCCCGCGGTTCCGCACCGCACCGACATTCCCGGGGGGAAGACGAACCATGCCGACCCCCGATATGGACACGGCCCCCGCGACAGCGCCGATGACCAGCACCGTTACCACGGTGCCGGTGACCACCGTGCCGGTCCCCGAGCCGGCCGTGCACACCGTGCGCTGGTGGGTGCGCTGGGCCGGCGACTTCTTCCGCAGCCCCGAGGGCCACGCCGCCCTGCTCGGCTTCTGGGGCGCGGTTCTGATCACCTTCGGCGGCTTGGGCGCCGGCGCGGTGCGCCGCAGCGATCCCCTGCTGGAAGCGGCCCACCTGTCCTGGCTGCGATTCGGGCACGGCTACGCGCTGGCCACCATCGTGGTGTGGCTGGGTGTGCTGTCGATGATCATCGCGTGGGTCCGGTTGGGACGCATCACCATCGGCACCGGCGCCCGTCGCGGCCCCGGCAGCACCGTGACGCTGAACGAACTGCGGGTGATCGTCGGCATCTGGATTTTGCCGCTGCTGTTCGCGGTGCCCATGTTCAGCCAGGACGTGTACTCGTATCTGGCGCAGGGCGCCCTGTTGCGCGACGGTTTCGACCCGTACAAGGTCGGGCCGGTGGTGAATCCCGGTGTGCTGCTGGACAATGTGAGCCCGGTCTGGACCACCACCACCGCACCCTACGGCCCGATCTTCCTGCTCATGGGGCAGGCCATCACCAGCATCACCGGTGACAACGTGGTGGCCGGCACCATCGCGATGCGACTGGTCATGCTGCCGGGACTGGCCCTGATGATGTGGGCCGTCCCCCATATGACCAAACACCTCGGCGGTAAGCCGACGGTGGCGCTGTGGCTGGCGGTGCTCAACCCGCTGGTGCTGATCCATCTCATCGGCGGCGTGCACAACGAGATGCTCATGGTCGGCCTGATGGCGGCCGGCATCGCCCTGGTGCTGGAGCGCCACCACGCGGCCGGCATCGTGGTGGTCGCGATCGGTGTCGCGATCAAGGCGACGGCCGGGGTGGCGCTGCCGTTCCTGGTGTGGATCTGGATGATTCACGAACGGGAGCGGCGAGCCGCGGAGAACAAGGGGCCGCTGCCGCACCCGATTCGGACCTTCGTCAAGATCGCGGGCCTCGGCGTGTCGGTGTTCGCGGTGGTCTTCGTGGCCGCCTCCGCGGCCGCGGGTGTCGGTATCGGCTGGCTGACCGCGCTGTCGGGGTCGAAGAAGATCATCAACTGGCTCTCGCTGCCGACGATCATGGCGCACATGGTCACCTGGGTAACGCCGCTGAATCTCGGCGAGGTGCTGGTGTGGACGCGCGGACTCTGCGCGCTCGCACTGGTCGCCATCCTGGTGTGGACCTGGTGGCGCTACAAGAGCTCCGAACGCGATGCGGTGATGGGCATTCTCATCGCCTTCGTCGCGATCGTGATCCTGTCGCCCGCGGCGCTGCCCTGGTACTACTCCTGGCCGCTGGCGCTGGCCGCCGGATTCGCCATGTCGACCACCACCCTGATGATCCTGGTGGGGTTGTGCACCTGGTTGATGCTGGTGTTCCAGCCGGGCGGCTCGATCGGCCTCTACAACGTCTGGCACGTCGCGGCGGCCACCTTCGTCGCCGTGGTGGCGGCGCTGTCGCTGCGCAAGGTGGATCCGCTGCGGCTGCGCGCCGATTCGGGCAGACCCAAGCAATGACCGGCCGCGGCGCCGACGCCGAACTGGCGGCCGCATACCGGCACTGCAGAGCCATCGCGGCGGAACACGGCCGCACCTATTTCCTGGCCACCCGGTTACTGTCACCACCGCAGCGGTCCGCGGTGCACGCGCTCTACGCGTTCGCACGTACCGTCGACGACGTCGTGGATTGCGCCGAAAGCACATGCGACGCGGCCGATTTCGGTGCGCTGGGCGCCCAGCGCTCCGGGGCGGCACGGGATCTCGCCTCCGGTCGCACGAGCAGTCAGGCCGCGCCCGATTCCGGAAACGCCGACCTCACGGCGGCATTGCGCCTGGACCGAATCGACACGCAACTCCGTACCGCACTGACGGATGCGGGGCTCCTCGCCGAGATGCGGTGGACCGCTGCCGGCACAACGGAGGCCGAGACCCCGCACGCGGAAAGCGTGGCGATCGACGCCCCGGTACTCGCCGCCCTCGTCGACACCGTCGCCCGGTATCGCATTGCGCCCGAACACTTCCGGGTGTTCCTCGATGCCATGCGGATGGATGTGCCGGGTAGCCCGCTGTTCCGGAATCGGTATGCGGATATGGGCGAATTGCGGGAGTACATGCGCGGTTCGGCCGCGGCGATCGGGCTGCAACTGCTCCCGATCCTCGGCACGGTGGTGCCGGTGGCCGAGGCCGAACCGGCGGCCGCCGCGCTGGGTGAGGCGTTCCAGCTCACCAACTTTCTGCGGGATGTCGGCGAAGATCTCGATCGCGGGCGCATCTACCTGCCGGGCGACGAACTCGCGGCCTTCGGCGTCGACGCCGATCTGCTCGCTCACTGCCGGCGTACCGGCCGGACCGATCCGCGGGTCCGCCGCGCCCTGGCACATCTGATCGCGACCAACCGCGCGGTCTATCGCACCGCCGCGCCGGGCATCGATCTGCTCCGGCCGCGGGTACGCCCCGCCATTCGCACCGCGGCCGTGTTGTACGGCGGAATCCTCGACGAGATCGAGCGCCACGACTACGCCGTATTCGACCGCCGCGCAACGGTTCCCACCGCACGGCGGCTCCGGGTCGTGGTCACCGAATTGGGTTCCGGATTGCGCCGCCCGGCGAATCCGGCCTCGCCGCTGCGCGCCCCGCTCCCCCGCGCTTCTCACACCGCGGTCCCCCGCGCGTTCCGCACGGCACGTCCGAACGCGCCCCGCGCCTGACACCGAACTCACCGTCACCGACGGACCTCTGCCCCGCCATCGCCCTCGACCCGTCCGCGGCGACCACCGCGCGGCACACCTGCGACGGCCTGCAGGCCGCGACCAGGGCCGCCACCGGCGTCACCGCGGTCGGACTGCCCGACGCCGACCGCCACTGCGCGGCGGACGCCTGAACGGACGGTTTCCACCGCCCGACCGTCGACGATCCGACGAGGGTGGTCAGTTCGTACCCCCCGAACCCGGCGGCCACAAACACCGCCGACTATCTCACGCGGCGGTCGCGGCGCCGAGCGGCCGCGCTCCCGAGCCGAGGCCGAGCGCTCGCCTCAGAACGGTTCGGCCGCGGCCCGGCGGACGACCTCGCGGGCGAGCGGCCCGTGGATGGCGTCGATCGGGCGGCCGGGCAGGGTGTCGTCCTCGGCGTAGATCCACTCGAGGATTTCCTCGTTCGTATATTTCGCATCCCGCATCACCGTGATGAGGCCGGTCAGGGGCTTGGCGACCGCGCCCGAGGAATCGAAGAAATCTTTCGGGATACCGGCGATACCGCCGCGGCGGATCGCGATCAATTGATGATCGCGCAGCATCTGATGCACTCTGGTCACCGCGATGCCGAGGTTTTCGGCCACATCCGGCAACGGGAGCAGGGTTACCGATTCGGGAACGACATCGTCGCTGCAAGGAAATGCACTCACCCGCACAACGGTAGTCCGTCGGCATCCGGATACGGCGTACGCCCGGTTTCGACGGGGGCGTTAGCACGTCATCAGCGACCGGGACGGCGCACGCCTATACGATCGGGGGTGCCGTCACGGGGGCGGCAACCGCTAGGTGAAATTCGGAGGACAGCAGTTGATCGGCCAGATGCTGGACGGGCGCTACCGCATCGACGCGCCGATCGCGCGCGGTGGGATGTCGATGGTGTTCCGGGGAGTCGACACCCGGCTGGACCGGCCCGTGGCGATCAAGGTGATGGACCCGAAGTTCGCCGGCGACCCGCAGTTCCTGACCCGCTTCGAATTCGAAGCCCGCTCGGTGGCCAAGCTGAAGCACCCCTCGCTCGTGGCGGTCTACGACCAGGGCATCGACGGGGAGTATCCGTTCCTCATCATGGAGCTCGTCGAGGGCGGCACCCTGCGCGAACTGCTGCGCGAACGCGGCCCGATGCCGCCGCACGCGGTGCGCGCGGTCGCCGAGCCGGTGCTGCGCGCGATCGGGGTCGCGCATGCCGCGGGACTCGTGCACCGCGACGTCAAACCGGAGAACGTGCTCATCTCCGATGCCGGTGAGGTGAAGATCGCCGACTTCGGCCTGGTGCGGGCGGTGGCGGGCTCGAATATGACCTCGGCCAGCGTCATCCTCGGCACCGCGGCGTACCTGTCGCCGGAACAGGTCACCGCCGGGAACGCCGACGCCCGCAGCGACGTGTACTCCTTCGGCATCCTGATCTTCGAAATGCTCACCGGCCGTGCGCCGTTCACCGGCGACACCTCGCTGTCGATCGCGTATCAGCGGGTCGAGAAGGACGTGCCGAGCCCGAGCCGGTTCATCGAGGGCGTGCCGCCGGAATTCGACGATCTGGTCGCGCACGCCACCGCCCGCGAACCCGCGCATCGCTTCGCCGATGCCACCGAGATGGCCGCCGAACTGAATCGCATCGCCACCGTGCTGCATCTGCCCGACTACCGGGTACCGGCCCCCCGGGAATCGGCCGAACACCTGTCCGCGCGATACCGCGTCGTGCAGACCCCGGCCGCGGCCCCCGGACCGGCCCACACCCCGCAGCCGGTCACCGAGGCGACGACCCGGCTCGCGTCCGAACCGTCCCGCACCCGGGTCATGACCGCGGCCCATCCGATGCCCGAGCCCGAACCGGAGCGTCCGCACCAGCCACCGGCCCCGCCGCATCGGCCGGAATTCGTACCCGATCGCGGCAGATCCCGGCGCCGGGTGCTGATCTGGGCGGCCGTGGTGGTGGTGCTCGCGCTGCTGCTGGGCATCGGCGGCTGGTGGCTGGGCGTCGGCCGTTATTCATCGGTGCCGGCGATCGCCGGGATGACCACGGAACAGGCGACCGCGAAGCTGAAGGACGCCGGATTCGGGACGACCGTGCGCGACAAGGCCTCCGACATCATTCCGGTCGGCGGGGTGGTCGGCACCGATCCCTCCGCCGGGGCCAAGGTGCTGAAGGGGTCGACGGTCGCCGTCCTGGTGTCCAGCGGACAGCCGCACGTGCCGCAGTTTCAGCCCGGCCAGGACACGAAGGCGGTGAACCAGCTCATCCGCGATGCCGGGCTCACCCCCGTCGACGGTGGCGAGAAACCCAGCACCGCCCCGAAAGGGTCGGTGGCGCAACTGGATCCGGCCCCCGGCACGGTTCTGCCGACCGGCGCGCAGGTGAAGGTCTACCGCAGTAAGGGTTCGCAGCCGGTGAAGCTGCCCGATGTGCGCGGCAAGACCGTCGAGGAGGCGAAGGCGGCGCTGCAGAACGCCGGACTCTCCGTCGGTGACACCCGCACCGACTTCGACGCGAGGATCAAGTCGGGTCAGGTCGCGGGCACCGATCCGGCCGCCGGCACCCAGGTGCTCTCCGGCGCCACGGTGACGCTGATCGTCTCCGACGCCATCCAGGTTCCCGATGTCACCGGCAAGAACGCCGCCGTGGCCCGCTCCGAACTCGAGGGGATGGGCCTCAAGGTCGTGCTGAACCAGGTGTTCAGCGGCGACCGCGGCACGGTCCGCGTGCAGTCGCCGTTCGGCGGTTCGAATGTGGCGCCCGGATCCACGGTCACCCTCACCGTCCTGCCGTTCTGATCCGAGCTCAGCCGAGCACGCCACCCACATCCGCGCCGCCGAGCAGTTCGGCCTCGCTGATGCCCAGCCGCCGACTGGCCAGGTCGAGCGCCTGCTGCAGCACCGCGCTGGCACTGGCGCCCACCACCTGGGAATGTTCGAGTCGGCCGTTGCCGCGCACCACCCGCACCCGGCAGCGCCACGCGATTCCGGCGCGGTCGACCTCCGGGCGTTCGATCACGATCGTCACCGGGACACCGTCGATCTCGAGCACATGTTCGGCGAGGGCGGCGATCGGCCTGCTCGCAGCTTGCAATCCCCTGGCTACCGATGCGCTCTGCATAGCGATCCTCTCAGCACATTTCCCGCACAGCCCGTTGCCGCTGCAGTGTCACGCCTGGAAACCTAGTGCAGGTTCGAGCGTTCAGCAACTGGACAGCTAACTTTTGCGGATCATGTCACGATCGCGTGATTTCCCGGCAGACGGTGTCAGCCGACCGCCAGCAACGGATCACCGGTCTCCGGATCGTTGATCGCCACCACCGCCGCGGTGGTGAATACCTCCACCGGCACCCCGCCGATACTCGGGCTGATGTTGGTGGTGATCTGTGCGGCGGCAGCGGCAGGCGCGTAGCCGTGGGACACGTCGAACTCCCAGGAGATCTCGTAGCCCCAGCAGATGTTGAAGATCAGCAGGCGACTGCCGTCGCGCAGCACGACCTCCGACGGAATCCCGTCGCGGTCGCGATCGCGCAGCAACCGCAGGATGGTGCGATCGGCGTTGCCGATCCTGAGCGCGCTCTGCGCGCTGGCCGGACCTTCCCCGCGCGGGCGGCCGTCACCGCGCGAGGGGCCCTCGTCATTGCGAAATACGACGTCCACTACGGCCGATCCGTCACCGCAGCATCTCGGCGACCAGGAATGCCAATTCCAAGGACTGCTGGGTATTGAGGCGCGGGTCGCAGGCCGTCTCGTAGCGGTCCTCCAGGTCCAGATCCGAGATGTCCTGGGCGCCGCCGAGGCATTCGGTGACGTTCTCGCCGGTGAGCTCGATATGCAGGCCGCCCGGATGGGTGCCCAGCGCGTGGTGCACCTCGAAGAAGCCCTGCACCTCGTCGACGATGCGGTCGAAGTGGCGGGTCTTGTAGCCGGTGGAGGATTCGTGGGTGTTGCCGTGCATGGGATCGCACTGCCAGATCACCTGATGTCCGGTGGCCTGCACCTTCTCGATGATCGGCGGCAGCACGTCGCGGACCTTGGTGTTGCTCATCCGCGCGACCAGGGTGAGCCGGCCCGGCTCGTTGGTGGGATCGAGCCGCTCGACATATTCCACCGCCTGATCCGGCGTGGTGGTCGGGCCGATCTTGATGCCGATCGGGTTGGCCAGAAGTTCGGCGAAGGCGATATGGGCACCGTCGAGCTGCCGGGTGCGCTCACCGATCCACAGGAAATGCGCGGACAGGTCGTAGAGCACCGGATCGCCGGCGGCATTGTGGGACAGCCGCAGCATCGCCCGCTCGTAATCGAGGACCAGCGCTTCGTGGCTGCAGTAGATCTTCGCCGACTGCAGGCTGGGATCCTGCACCCGGCAGGCGTTCATGAACGCCAGGCCGCGGTCGATCTCGGAGGCCATCTGCTCGTAGCGGGCACCGGCCGGCGACTGCGCGACGAAATCGCGGTTCCAGTCGTGCACCTTGTGCAGATCGGCCATCCCGGCGCCGGTCAGCGCGCGCACCAGGTTCATCGCCGCGCTGGCATTGGCGTACGCGCGCACCAGCCGGGAGGGGTCGTGCTCGCGCTGGGCCGCGTCGGCGACCAGCGCGTTGACCATGTCGCCGCGATAGGACTTGAGGCCGAGTGCGTCGACGTCGGCCGAGCGGGGTTTGGCGTACTGGCCCGCGATCCGGGCCACCTTCACCACCGGCAGGCTCGCGCCGTAGGTCAGCACCACCGCCATCTGCAGCAGGGTGCGGATGTTGCCGCGGATATGCGGCTCGGTGTTGTCGGCGAAGGTCTCCGCGCAGTCGCCACCCTGCATCAGGAAGGCTTCGCCGCGGGCCACCTCGGCCAGTCGCAGGCGCAACTCCTCGACCTCGGCGGGCACGCACAGCGGCGGCACACTCTCGAGGACGGTGCGCATGGTGGCGGCCTGCTCGGGATCCCACGACGGCTGCTGCAGGGCGGGGCGGGCGAGTGCGGCGTCGAGTCGCCGACGGAGCTCGGCAGGCAGCGGTGGCAGTTCCGGCAAGCGATCGATCGGTACGTCGACGGTCCAGTTCACCAGATCAGAATACGGACCTTCCGCAATCCCGGGGTAACCCGGAGGGTAGGGGGCGATGATTACGTCGGCGCGGGCGGGGCCGTAACCTCGAGCCGGGGCCGGGTCGGGCGGTTCGGCCGAGATATCACCGCGAGCGCCGGTGTACGCCGAATCGGAAAGGGCACGACCGCGTGAAATATTTTTATGACTGCGAATTCATCGAGGACGGGGTGACGATCGATCTGATTTCGATCGGCGTGGTCTGCGAGGACGGTCGGGAATATTACGCGGTGTCAACGGAATTCGACCCCGAGCGAGCCGGGCAGTGGGTACGGCGCAATGTGTTGCCGAAACTTCCCTCCCCCTCCTCGCCGCTGTGGCGCAGCCGGCAGCGCATTCGCGACGACCTCTATCAATTCCTGGTGCCGCGACCGACCGTGCGTCCGGAATTGTGGGCGTGGGTGGGGGCCTACGACCATGTGGCGTTCTGCCAGTTGTGGGGGTCGATGGTGGATCTGCCGACGGCACTGCCGCGCTACACCAACGAGCTGCGCCAGCACTGGGATCACCACGGCCGGCCGGAATTGCCGCCGGTGCCGGCCGATGCGCACGACGCGCTGGCCGACGCCCGGCACAATCTCGCCAAGTACGAGGCCATCGAGGCGTTCCGGCGCAGCGGCGCGATCACCGGTATCGATCGGCGGTAGGCGGCGGGCGCCGCGCTGCGGTGCAACGCTTTCAGCGGCCGCGACAACGCTCGTGCGGCAGATTCTCGTGCCGATACGACTCGGCCCCCGGACGGTTGTCCGGGGGCCGAGAACGTAACGGCGATAGTCAGCTCGCCAGGGTCTCCGGGATCCGTTCGGCCTCGGGGCGGCTGCCGGAGGGCACGCCCTTCTTCAGGCTGGCGGCGTAGACGTCGACGTATTCCTGACCCGACATCCGCATCAGCTCGTACATGATCTCGTCGGTGACGGCCCGCTCGACGAAGCGGTTACCACCCATTCCCTCGTAGCGGGAGAAGTCGATCGGCGCACCGAATTTCACGGTGACGCGGCGGCGGCGCCACCGGAACGGGCCGGGAGGGCACACCTCGTCGGTCCCGATCAGCGCCACCGGGATCACCGGCACACCGGTCTCCAGGGCGAGGCGTGCCACACCGGTCTTGCCCTTGTACAGGCGGCCGTCGGGCGAGCGGGTGCCTTCCGGGTACAGGCCCACCATGCGACCCTCGCTCAGCAGTTTGCGAGCGGTGTTGAGCGCATCCTCGGCGGCGCTGGCGCCGCTGCGGTCGATCGGATACTGGCCGGTGCCGGAGAAGAAGAACTTCTGCAGCCGGCCCTTGAGTCCGGGCGTGGTGAAGTATTCGGCCTTGGCCAGATAGGTGATGCGACGCGGGCTCAGCAACGGGGTGAACAACCAGTCGGTGAACGACAGATGATTGCCGGCGAGGATGACTGCTCCGTCGGCGGGAATATTCTCTACGCCCTCGACCTTCGGCCGGTTGTAGATGTGCATGAAGGGCCCGACCAGCACGAATTTGAGCAGCCAGTAGAACATTGCGTCCTTTCCCCTGAGATTGTCGAACGGGACCGGCCTCGTCGCAGGCACCTCCGTCGGCACCGACTCTACCGTCGCCGACCTGCTGCGACCAACCCCACACGAGGTATTTCACATGCCCGCAATCACATCGGTGAAATCGGGTACACATGAGGTGCTTACATGCGCGAAAACCGACCGGGCGTCGAGCGAATCGGCGGGATGTATGACGCCCCGGATCGTTTGCTCCCTACCTAGTGCGACCCGGCCGCCCGGTCGACGCCCCGGGGCGAGAAAGCCGATCCGTTTCCCGTCGCGCGGCATCGGCGGGGAGGACGAAGACTATTCCCGGCCCGCGGCGGAGCGAGGTCGGCTCACGGCCGCCGAATCGACACCGCTGCCGGTTGTCCGCGAACGCCCTTCGGCCGCCCCGGTCTCGAGCGCCGTGCGCGCGAGTTCGGCCGCGCCGATCATCCCCGCCGCCTCACCCAGTTGTGTGGTGCGGATGCGGGCCAGCGGGCGATGACGGCCGCCGGTGATGGCGGCGGCGTAATGCTCGCGCGCGTCGTCGAGGAACAGCGGCGCCGAGGAGCTGACGCCACCCGCGATGACGATCAGGTCGGGATCGAAGATGTCGCTGACGAAGGCCAGTCCCAGCCCGAGCCAGCGGGCGAAATCGGCCATCACGTGCAACGCCACCGGATCACCGTCGTGGGCCGCGCCCGCGACCCGGCGCCCGGTCAGCGATCCCGGATCGCCGACCACCTCGCGTGCCAGGATCGTCGAGGGCATCGGATCGGTAGCCAGCATTTCGATCGCGGTGTCGACCAGGGCGGTACCGCTGCAGTAGCGCTCCCAGCAGCCGCGTTTGCCGCACGGGCAGATCCGGCCGTGCGGCACCACCTGCAGATGGCCCAATTCCGGTGCGACACCGTAACTTCCGCGATACAGCCGCCCCTCCACCAGCAGCGCCGCGCCGATGCCGGTGCCGATGGCGACCAGTACGCCGTTGTGCGCGCCCGCGGCCGCGCCGAACCGGTATTCGGCCCACATCGCCGCATTGGCATCGTGTTCGAGGATCACCGGCAACCCGAGCCGGCGTCCGAGCCGGTCGGCGACCGCGGTGTCCTCCCACGGCAGATGCGGCGCGAAACGCACCGAGGAGCGGGATTCGTCGACGAATCCGGCGACCGCCAGCCCGACCGCCCCGATGTCGTGGCGCGCGCACAGTTCCCGGACCGCGCGGTCGAGGCCGTCCTCGAGTGCGTGCGCCGAATGCGGCGTCGGCGCCTGGACGGTGTCGAGAACCTCCCCGTCACCGTCGACGACCGACGCCCGGATATTCGTCCCGCCGACATCGATGCCGACGGTGAGCGGAGCCTCTCTTCCGACCCTGCTGGTCATTTCTTGATCCGCACCGGGATGGGAACGTATCCGGGTCGCTCGACCGAATCCCGCCCCCGCCCAGCACGTTCGGCCGCGCGCCGGCCACCTCGGCGCGCCTTGCTCCCCTGATCGTCGGCCGCCGGCTTCGCTCCCGGGGCCTTCTCCGTAGCGCCGCCGCGATCGTGTCCGGGCGCGTCCGCATCCCGCCGGACACCCTTCGCGCGACGGTCGGCTCCGGGACCACTGCCGCGCACCTCGGCACCGCCGGCCGACACATCGCCGGCCGCCCCGCCCGCGATCCACCCGTCGTGCTCCGTTCGCTCCGAACTCGGATCGGCGCCGACTTCCGTTGCCGCGGAATCGTATTCGCCGGATTCGTCGTCGGCGTCCGGAAGGTCGTCCGGGAGCAGCGGTTCGACCGGCACTCCGGCCAGCGCCTCGCGCAGCACGGTCACGATCGCGGTGCCGTGGTCGGCGACCGCGGCGACCACCTCATGGTGTTCGCCGCGAACCAGCGCCGCGGTCGCGCAGACGGGACACCAGCTGCAGCTGTCCCATTCGCGGCCGTCGGCGGCCGCGCGGCGCAGGGCGGGTTCGACTCGTTCGAGCAGGGTTTCGGCGAGGGCACGCAGTTCCTGGGCGAATTCGCCGAAACTGTCCTCGTGGGCGTGGGTCATTGCGGCCAGACCCCCGGGTCGGGCCGGAAACGCACGATGAGCTGCTCACCGTCGAGTTCGGCGCTGTCGACCGTGCACCGCCGCAATACCGGCGCCAGTCGTAGCCGCCGCCGGACCCCGTCCGCTCCCACGATCACATCGTCCTCCACTCGTCCGAGTCGCAGCGTGCCCGGGTCGACCACCGGCAGGCGCATCCGCAGCGTGAATACCGAATCCAGCCCGGTGCCCGACTCCCACCGCACCTCCGGCTCCCCTGCCGCGGTACCCGGCTCCGGCGTCGTGTCGCCCAGCATAGGGTCCGGCTCGGCAGTCGGCGGGTTGCCACGAACGGGCAATGCCTGTGCCAGCGCCGACAACGCCCGCGGTCCGACCGGTTCCGGGCCGCTGTGATGGGCGATCACCACGGGCACGTCGGGCATCCGGCGGCGCAGGTCCGCGATCACGTCGAGCTGTTCCGCGCGCCGCTGCAGGTACCACTGCACCGCGGGGTGCGCGCCATCGTCGGCCGACGGCACCGGTGGCAGCACTTTGTTCACCACCACCGCGTCCAGACGTATACCCAGAAGCGCCGCCGCCGAACGCACCCGCGCGGATTCGGCCAGCGCGACCCGTTCGGCGCCGGTGATCAGCCGCGCCCCGGTGCGGTGCGAATCGGCGAGCAGATCCCGAATCGCCGTGACCGCGGCCGCGATCCGCTCCACCGTCGCCGCCAGCACCGCGCGCCGCATATCCGTACCGGTCGCGCTCAGCACCCGGGCATGGGTGGGCCAGATTCGCTCGAGGTAGCCGAGCAGGGTGTCGGGTGCGGTGACGATGCGCAACATATCCGCCGAGGGCGGGCAGTCCACGATGATCAGATCCCAGTCGTCCTCACCCGCGAACTGGGCGATCTCGGTCAAAGCCAGTAGTTCCTGCACGCCCGGCAGTCCGGTGAGTTCGGCCGGATCGAGCGCGGCGAGGTCGATGCCGTGGTCGTGGCCGGCGCCGGAGAGCATCCGCGCGACGTCGCGGAATCGATCCTCCAGCAGCGCAAGCGAATCGATCTCGATGACGTCGAATCCGGGGGCGACGGTCACCACCCCGGCAACCGTGCCGGGATCGTGGGCGAAGCGGAAACCCAGTGCGTCGCCGAGCGAATGAGCCTGGTCGACCGAGGCGACCAGCACGCGCTGTCCGGCCTGCACCGCGGCGATGGCCGCCGCGCAGGCGAGCGTGGTCTTACCGACTCCGCCCTTGCCGATGAACAGTTCGAGACGGGTCGTGACGGCACCACGACCGCGCTGCGGAGGCCGGGTCAGCCTTCGACCCGTTTCTTGAGTTCTTTGAGGGCCGTATCGGTGATCACCTTCTCGGCCTTGCGTTTGAACATCCCGATCATCGGGATGGTGAGGTCCACGGTCAGCTCGTACACCACCTGGGTGGTGCCGTCGGGCTGCTCGATGAGCTCGTAGGTACCGTCCTGCGCCTTCTGCAGTTCGCCGCTGACCAGTTTCCAGCTCACCGCCCGGCCGTCGGCCCGCCAGGTGTAGGACAGCACGTAGGTGTCCTTGACGACGCCGGCGTCCAGCACGAATTTCGCCGTGCGGGCCCGTCCGTCGGGAAAGGTCTCCAGTACGTCCACCGATCGTGCCGCCGATACCCATTCCGGATACGACGGTAGATCGGCGATGACGGCCATCACCCGATCCGAGGGGGCATCGATGGTGATCGACCTCTGGGTCCGGTCGGCCATGACTGACAGCGTTTCCTTTCGACCTAGCGTGACGGCGCCACACCGGCCGGACGGCCGGCCTCCAGCCGCGATTTCACCTCGAACGACATCTTCTTGCCGGCTACCCGCCGGGAACGGTTGGCCGCCATCAGGGTTCGGGGCGAGAGTGCGGCCGCGCCCGGCGGTTCGGCGTGCAGGAAGTAGTGCAGGATCACCCCGTCCAGCGACGGTTCCAGCCAGACCTCCATGGTGCCGGTCAGCGGCCCGCTGACCGACCAGCGAATTCCCTTGTCACCCCGGTCTTCTCGCACCTCGAGGGTGAGGTCGGGCCACCAGCGGTGCCATCGCGACCGATCGGCCAGGACCTCGGCGACCGCGGCGCCGGGCGCGGCGACGAAGGTCTGGTCGGCCACCTGGATGCTGCTCACCGCTGTGGCTCGCTGCTGCGCTCGCTCATGAGGCCCGAGCCTACTGGGTCGGAGCCCGGAGGCGGTAACGCAGTGCCGAGCCCGCGCGACCTGCCGTCACGCGCGGTCGGGGCGCCGGCCGGCTCACCGGACGGAGCCGTCGGATCCCAGGACACCGGAATGCGCGCCGGGATCGAGCAGACCGCGCAACCGGCCGCCCAGAACGTCCCAGCGCCACTGGTCGGCGACCCATTCGCGACCGGCGGCACCCATCCGGGCCGCGGCGTCGCGATCGGACAGGATGTCGACGACGGCGGCGGCCACGGCTCGTTCGTCGCGCCCGTCGACCACCGTGCCGGTGCGACCCTCGAGAACGGTTTCCGGTGCGCCGCCGGAGTTTCCGGCGACCACGGGAACGCCGGTGGCCGATGCCTCCAGATAGACGATGCCGAGGCCTTCCACGTCGAGCCCGGCGCCGCGGGTGCGCGAGGGCATCGCGAAGACGTCGGCGAGGGTGTGGTGGGCGGCCAGTTCGGCGGCGGGGACGCGACCGGTGAACACCACGTCCGACTCCAGGTCCAGCGAGCGCACCAGCGCGCGCAACTTCTCCTCGTACGGACCACCGCCCGCGATGACCAGCACCGCGCCGTCGATGCGGCGGCGGATCTCGCGCATCGCCAGAATCAGCATGTCCTGGCCCTTGCGCGGGACCAGCCGCGACAGGCACAGCACCGTGGGCCGCTCGCCCAGGCCGTACCGGGCGCGCAGTTCCGCCCGCGCGGCGGGATCGGGATGGAAGACGGTGCTGTCCACACCCGGCGGCAGATATTCCAGGGCAGCCTGGGCGCCGAAGGCCGCGGCGAAGCGGCGGCGCGTGTATTTGCTGACGTAGGTGACGACATCGGTGTGGTCACCGATCACCCGCAGTACCTGCCGGGCGCCCGGCAGCATGGACCAGCCCACCTCGTGGCCGTGGGTGCTGGCGAGGATCCGATCCGCGCCGAAGCGGCGCAGCGCCGGGGACATCAGGGCCAGTGGCGCGGCCGCACCGAACCAGACGGTGTCGCATCGTTCGTCACGCAGCAGCGCGGCGGCGCGGCGCAGCACCAGCGGGGTCGGCAGCATCAGGGTGGTCGGGTGGCGCACCACCCGGAACGGCTGCTGGGCATCGAACCGCAGATGGGAGTCGCCGCGCCAGCGGGGCGCGTAGACCACGAGGTCCTCCGGCGGCATCCGCAGCGCGAGCGAATGAACATACGACTGGATGCCGCCCGGCCGGGGCGGAAAGTCGTTGGTGATCAACAGCGTGCGGCCCATGGGGGCGAGTCTATGGGTGTGGCCGCCACGTCCGGCGCAACGGGTGTGGCCGCGCGACCGGGCTCCTAGGCGGCCACGCGGGCCTTGATCCAGTCGCGCCAGGCGGAGACGAATTCGGTTCGGCCCAGGCCGAGTGTCTCCCGCAGGCCGCGATCCAGCGCGGCCTGGTCCTGCGGGCCGGTGGCGAGCCGGTGGTAGAGCGCCACGAGTTTCGGCTCTCCGAATCGGTCGGCGACGAACGCGTTGGCCGACCATGCCTGTTCGTAGGCCAGGGCGGCATCGGCGCCGGGGCTGGGCGTGAACGCGGTATCGGACGGCAGGTCCGAGGGCAGGTCACCGGAGCGGGCGCGGGTGGTGACGGTCGGCGCGAGTTGCGCGAAACGCTGCTGATTTCCGCGGTGGCCGCAGTACTCGGCGAACCCTTCCAGCACCCACTGCGGGGAGCCGTCGACGGTCCCGGCCCGGGCGGCGACGTGGGTGAGTTCGTGGCGCAGGGTTTCGCGCAGACCGTCCGGGCCGAGCCGGCGCCCGGCATCGGGCGAGAAGACGATCCGCTGACCGGTGGGCTGGGTGCCGGGTACGAAGGGATCCGACACCGAGGCCGCCGCGACCTGGTCGGACACCGGGCCGGTGGCGTGGGTCAGCGCCGCGAATTCGGAACTGCTCGACGCGACGGCCACCACGGCTTCGTGGGCCCAGTCGGTACCCCACACCTGGGAGACCGCCGTGACCGCCGGGCCGGCCTCGCGGGCGAGCTGGTCGACGTCGCCGCGCTGGTACGGATGGCCCAGCACCACCGACAACTTGCCGTCGTCACCCGAAACGTGTTGCGCGACAACGGGTCCGTACGAACTCATGATGCGCCGCAACTCGGGCAGCTGCGGATCGGCGTGCGAGGGCGCGGAATCGGTTTCCGCAGCGGGCACGGTGTGCAGGCCCGTCTTCGGCAGCAGCAATAAGGCGCCGCCGGCCGCGGTCAGCGCCACCACCACGGCGAGGGTAGCGACGAATTCGAAGCGCCCACGATGCGCCAGCCATGTCCGGACCCGCAACAATCCGCTCATACGACACGATCCTCACGTCGGTGTGATGACTCGCCGCCAGATTCTCGCAGTGTTTACGGCATTCCGATCCAGTATCGGCGCGCGGAATGGAAGGGGGTGTTGCCCATCGGCGCCACCGCGACCGGCACACCGAAAGTGGAGGCGTGCAGGATCATGCCATTTCCGGCGTAGATGCCGACGTGCGAGGCGTCCGAATAGAAGAACACCACGTCGCCGGGCTGCAACGAGTCCCGGGACACCGGCGTGCCGACGGTGGCCTGCGCCTGGCTGGTGCGCGGCAGATCGATACCCACGTGATGGAAAGCCCACTGCACCAGGCCGGAGCAGTCGAACTGATCGGGGCCGGTCGCACCCCAGACGTACGGGTCGCCGACGCGGGTCAATCCCGCGGCCAGCGCGCTGGTACCGCTGCCCGGGACCAGGCCGCGCAGCAGGGTGTCGCGATCGAAGCCGGGCGGGAACAGCGATCCGGCGAGGGTGGATTTCTCCCCGGCTGAGAGCGCACCCCAGGCCTGGATGACCTGAGCCATCGCGCCCTGCAGATCGGCGCGCTTGTGTTCGAGGTCCGCGCGCACCTGGTCGGCCTTCTGCGCGGCGGCCTGCGCGGCGTCGGAGGCGGATTTGGCGGCGGTTTCGGCGGCGGTGGCCGAATCGGTGGCCTTGGAGAACTGCGTCAGCTGATCGGCGGTCTGCGTGGACAGCACGTCCAGCGTCGACATCTGGTCGAGCAACTGCTGCGGGGAATCGGAGACCAGCACCGAGAACAGCCGGTTGGTCCGGGCGCCCTGATAGGCGGCGATCGCGGTCCGGTCCACGGCCGGTTGATATTTGCGCACCTCGGCCTTGGCGGCATCGAGGGCCTGGGTCGCGGTCGCGAGTTTGGCATCGGCGTCGCGGGCCACGCCCTGTTTGGCTTCCAGATCGCCCTGCGCGGCCAGCGCCTGCTGGTTGAGCTGCTCGGACTGATGCGACAACTCGATGAGCCGCTGCACCGCGTCACCGGCGGTAGCCGGTTGTTCCGCCGGCGCCGGATCGGCCGTCGCCAGCCCACCGGAAGACGCTCCGAACACGAGCGCGCCCACTGCCAGTGAGCCGCCGACCAGGCGTCTGGTTCTGTTGTTGCGTTGCGCGTTGCCCTTGTGCGCTGTCACGGCCTGCCGTGCCCCGTTCTCTCGTCCCGAGCTGGAAACCACGAAGGTCTCGATAAGGTTACGGAACGGCGACCGTCCATGTCCAGCAGGGCACGAAACGATCACGCCGTATAGCCCGAATGCCCGGATCGGCGGTCCGAACTGTGCGGAATGCGCCGATCCGGGCGGGTCGAATCAGTAGCGGCGAGCGCCCGCGACAGGCATCGAGGAGATCGGGGCGACCTTCACCGGCTCACCGGCGGTCGAGGCGTGCACCACGTTGCCGTCGCCGACATAGAGCGCGGAGTGGCTGCCGCCGTAGAAGGACACCACGTCACCGGGCTGCAGCGCGTCCAGCGAGACGGGGGCGCCCTCCTCGAGCTGTTCGTAGCTCGTACGCGGCAGTTCGCGACCGGCCTGCTCGTAGGACCACTTCACCAGGCCCGAGCAGTCGAAGGCGTTCGGGCCGGCGGCGCCGTACGAGTAGGGGGCGCCGACCTTGGACAGGGCGGCATCGGCCGCGCGCTGACCGACGGTCTGCTGCGGCGCGAACGGCGCGGGAGCGATCCCGGGGATCTGAATGCCCGGCGGGACGGCGCCCGGCGGAACGGCGCCGAGAACCTGATCGGGAACATCGAAGGTGCCGACGCCCGGTACGGTGACCGGCGCGGCCGCGGCGGTGGTCGCCGGGAGCAGCAGAGCGCTGAGGGTTGCTGCGCCAACGGCTCCGGCCGCAACGGCCCGGCGGGCGGTACGAGGCAGCCCCTGAACCTGTCGCTTGATCGCCATGATGCGGTACTCCTCATCTGCCCCACGACGCCGCACCCGGTGGTGCGTCGGACTCCGTGAGGTCTCGAAAAGATTACGAGGACATAACGGTGCGTTG
Organism: Nocardia elegans NBRC 108235; assembly: GCF_001612845.1. GTDB lineage: Bacteria > Actinomycetota > Actinomycetes > Mycobacteriales > Mycobacteriaceae > Nocardia > Nocardia nova. Next base: position 42,285 of record NZ_BDBF01000049.1, read on the forward strand.
TAAAGCCCGGACGCGTCGAGTCGGGTTCGGGTATGTGCTCCCGCTCGACGGCATGCGAGATAGCTCACAGCGATCACGAAACGATAACGATGGCCATCGCCGGATGCATTTACCCAGGTGTGTCCCGCCCCGAGATCAGGCGAGCCACCACCGGAGCCGACAGGCGCTCCGATCGGGAAACCGCAAGTAACCGAGAGCATGTCGACCAGAAACCAACCGAACAGTCCGCACGTTTGAGGACCGGCACCGCACAGTCAAGCCCGGCTTCGCCGTCGCCGTCGCGGACCTCGCCCGTTCGCCGCTATTTCATAGCTATATCGAATTACCGTGACCCTGATCACTTTTCGGCATGCTCGTGCAATCCGAACCTCGCAGAGCGCAAATCTCGCGCCGGCCCAGCTGCCCGCCGACATCCGGAACGATCCTGTCGGACCCTGCGCCTACGCTGCTCGCCGTGCCCTCCCCCGTCCCGCGACCGGCCCAGCTGGCCCTCGAACTTCCCGGTCACGGCGGTGACGAGCCCGAGATCGCACTGCGAGACGTCACCTTCGTCGTGGTGGACCTCGAGACCACCGGGACCCGGCCCGACGGGGACGCCATCACCGAAATAGGTGCGGTGAAGGTGCGCGGCGGCGAAGTACTCGGCGAATTCGCGACGCTGGTCGATCCCGGCTGCGCGATTCCGCCGCAGATCGTGCAGGTCACCGGCATCACCACCGCGATGGTCCTGGAGGCCCCGCGGATCGAGGCCGTGCTCCCCGGATTTCTCGAATTCGCGTCGGGCGCCGTGCTCGTCGCCCACAACGCGCGCTTCGACATGTCCTTCCTGAAGGCGGCGGCCCAGCGCTGCGAGACCGCATGGCCGGCCTTCCAGGTGCTGTGCACGGTTCAGCTGGCGCGGCGCATTCTCGATCGGGACGAGGCGCCGACGGTGCGGCTCTCGGCGCTGGCTCAGCTCCTCGGCGCCTCCACCCGGCCCACCCACCGCGCCCTGGACGACGCGCGCGCCACCGTCGACGTCCTGCACGCGCTGTTCGAACGGGTGGGCAATCTCGGGGTCCAGACCCTGCCCGAATTGATGGACTATCTGCCCGAGGTCACGCGCCGCCAGCGCTCCAAGCGCATCCTCGCCGCCGATCTGCCCGCCGCACCGGGGGTGTACCTGTTCCGGGGACCCTCGGAGGAGGTCCTCTATATAGGGACGGCGGTGAATCTGCGCCGGCGCGTGCGCAATTACTTCACCGGCTCCGAAACCCGCACCCGCATGCGGGAAATGGTCATGCTCGCCACCCGCGTCGATCACGTCCGCTGCGCGCACGGACTGGAAGCGGGAGTGCGCGAGCTACGCCTGCTGGTGGCGCACACCCCGCCCTACAACCGGCGCTCGAAATTCCCCAAGCGGGCCTGGTGGCTGACGATGACCGACGAGCCCTTCCCTCGATTCGCGGTCAGTCGCACCCCCACCGCAGATGCTCTGGGGCCCTTCCATTCCCGCACCGACGCCACCGAGGTCGCGGCAACCCTCGCGGAATACAGCGGACTGCGGACCTGCACGACCCGCATCCCCCGCGGCGGGGTGCACGGCGTCGACTGTCCGCCCGCGGCCGTGGGCGGGTGCCCGGCCGCGATCTTCGGCGAACGGGTGCCGGCCGCACAGTACGCGGCCGCGCCGCGGGCGGTGCGGGATCTGTTCACCGGACGCGACGACGCACCCTTGCGCGCGATCGCCGCCCGCATCGACGAGTACGTCGCCGCAGAGCATTTCGAGGCCGCCGCGCGGCTGCGTGATCGCACCTGCGTCGTGGTGCGGGCGCTGCGGCGCACTCAGCGCCTGGCCGCCCTCGCCCGGATCGCCGAGCTGATCGCGGCCCGCCCCGACGGCAGCGGCGGATGGGAGTTCGCGGTGATCCGCTACGGCCGCCTCGCCGCCGCCGGAACCGCCGCGCGCGGAATCCCGCCGATGCCGGTGGTCGAGAGCCTGGTCGCCGCCGCCGAGACGGTCCGCCCGACCACGATCACAGCAAACCCGTCACCGGAGCCGCGCATCCCCACCGACACGGATGATCTGCACGATCCCGACCACCCGCCGCTGCGCGGCGCACCACCCGAGGAGACCGGCGTGATCGCCCGCTGGCTCGACCAACCCGGGACCCGCATCGTCCGCACCAGCGACGGCTACCGGGAACCGCGGCTGGGCGCGGGTCCCTGGCTCGCCTGGGTCGAACGTGCCGAGGCGGCCACCCGCGTGGAATCGGCTGCGAGCGAATACCTCACGCGTACCAGCGCGTAGTAGCTCACGGCCGGTTTTCTCCGGACACCAGGTGCAAGCGCGGCACTCACTCCCCCAGCGAGAACCCCGCGTCCACATCCGCACTCGAATACGACTTGAAGGCGATATGCGTCGTCGTGCGCAGAACTCCGGCGGTCTTGTTCACCCGGCCGGTCACCACCTCGGCGATCTGTTCGTGATCGCGCACCCGCACCACCGCGATCAAATCGACGTCTCCCGCGCACGAGTAGACCTCGGCGACGCCGTCGAGATCGGCCAGTGCCTGCGCGGTTTCGGGAATCCGGGCCGCCTCGGCGTGGATCAGAACGATCGCGGTAATCATGAGCGCGAGTCTAATTGCGCGCCGGCGACGAGCCCGCACCGTGGCCGTATCGCCGCCGCAACGCGGTCGCCACACACGGCACCGGCCGCACAGGACACGCCCGCACATACGACGGAGCCCCGAGTCGAAAGTCGACTCGGGGCTCCGAAACAGCGAACTCAGTGGCTGTGCTTGCCGCCGCCGCTGGTCTGCTCCTGGTAGGTGGCCAGGACCTCCAGCTGCTTGTGCTCGGCCTCGTGCTCGCTCGCGGTGAGCGCCTCGGCCTCGGCGGGCGGATCGGCCCGCAGGAACGAACCCGAACCCGGCTTGCCGGCCCAGCCCAGCTTGTTCATCTTCTTCGGCACCGGCGCGCCCTGGTACTCCAGCGGAATCGGGTGGCCGTGGGCGTCAACCGGGCCCAGCGGCTGGTGCACCTCGATGTACTCACCGTGCGGCAGGCGCTTGATCACACCGGTCTCGATGCCATGCTCGAGGACCGTGCGGTCGGCGCGCTGCAGGCCCAGGCACAACCGGTACGCCAGGAAGTAGGCGATCGGCGGCGCGAGGAGCAGGGCGATGCGGAAGAACCAGGTCGTCGCGTTCAGCGACACATCGAACTTCAGCGCGATGATGTCGTTGACACAGGCCAGGGTCAGCACCAGGTAGAAGGCGATGGCCATGGCGCCGATCGCGGTGCGCACCGGCACGTCACGCGGACGCTGCAGGATGTTGTGGGGCACTGTGTCGCCGGTGAGGCGCTTCTCGATCCACGGGTAGGCGATCAGCACCACGAAAACCAGACCCATGATCAACGCGACCCAGAACGGAGCCGGAACGGTGTAGCGGCCCAGATACAGCTCCCACGGCGGCATCAGACGGGCCATACCGTCGGTCCACATCATGTAGAAGTCGGGCTGCGAACCGGCCGAGACCTGTGACGGGTTGTAGGGACCCAGGTTCCAGATCGGGTTGATCTGCAGCACACCACCCATGACGGCGAGCACGCCCAGGGTGAACATGAAGAACGCGCCCTGGTCGGCGGCGAACACCGGCACGATGCGGGCACCGACCACGTTGTTCTCGGTGCGGCCCGGTCCGGGGAACTGGGTGTGCTTCTGGTACCAGACGATCGCCACGTGCGCCGCGATCAGCGCCAGCATGATGCCCGGGAAGAGCAGCACGTGCGCGATGTACAAACGCGGGATGATAATCGTGCCCGGGAAGTCACCGCCGAAGATCAGCCAGTGCATCCACGTGCCGACCAGCGGAATACCCATGGTGATACCACCGAAGGCGGCCCGCAGACCGGTACCCGACAGCAGGTCGTCGGGCAGCGAGTAACCGAAGAAGCCCTCGAACATCGCCAGGATCAGCAGCAGTGAGCCGATCACCCAGTTCGCCTCACGCGGCTTGCGGAACGCGCCGGTGAAGAAGATGCGGAACAGGTGGATGATGATCGAGCACGCGAACAGCAGCGCCGCCCAGTGGTGCACCTGACGGACGAACAGACCGCCGCGCACCTCGAAGGAGATGTTCAGCGCCGTCTCGTACGCCCGCGACATGGTGACGCCGCGCAGCGGCTGGTAGGCGCCGTGGTAGACGACCTCGCTCATCGACGGATCGAAGAACAGCGTCAGGTAGATACCCGACAGGATCAGGATGATGAAGGCGTAGAGCGCGATCTCACCCAGCAGGAACGACCAGTGGGTCGGGAAGACCTTGTTGATCGACCGTTTCACGAACGCCGCGGCACGGTACCGCTCGTCCATCTCGTTGGCCTGTGCGACCACTTTGCTCGGACTCATGAACGACGCTCCCAGAAGGCCGGACCGAGCGGCTCGATGAAGTCGCCGTTGGCGACCAGGTAGCCGTCGGTGTTGACGGTGATGGGCAGCTGCGGCAGCGCGCGGGCGGCGGGACCGAAGATCGGCTTACCCCACTCGGTCGCCGAGAACTGCGACTGATGGCACGGGCACAGGATCCGGTTGGTCTGCTGCTCGAACAGCGAGGTCGGGCAGCCCAGGTGAGTGCAGATCTTCGAGTACGCCCAATAGTCACCGAAGTTGAAGCTCTCCTGGCCCCTGCGCTTGATCGCCTTCTGCCCGTCCTCCGGGCGCAGGCGGATCAACATGACCGCGTTACGGATGCCACGCAGCGACTGGAGGGTCTCCTCCTCGTTGCCGCGCCACTCCTCTTTCCACGGGAACACGGTCTCCATGGCGCCGGCGTCGAGGTCCTCCGGCCGCACCAGCACGATGTCCTCGGGCCGGCCGGTGTCCTTGCGCAGGTAGATGGTCTGGCCCGGGAAGTCCGGAGTCCAGCCCGACACCCACAGCGGGGACTTCATGCCCTTGGCCCACGGGTTCTTGATCATGCCGCCGACGAACAGGAACAGTGCGCCGATACCCAGCACACCCACGCCCAGTCCGGCGGTACGGGTGATCATCTTGCGACGTCCCAGCGTCGAGGTCTCCAGCGCGTCCGACAGCTGCGCGCCCAGGGTGCGCCGGTCGACCTCGTCGGAGGGACCGTCGTGGCGGGTCTGGATGGAGATCTCGTTCGGGATGAACTTCTTGCGGATGATGACCGCGGCGACACCGATGGCCAGCACCGCGATACCCAGCAGCAGGCCGTAGAGCGGCGTGGCCAGCGAGTACAGGCCGTTGCCGTCCTCGTTGCGACCCTTGTACTCCCAGGGCCAGAACAGGAAGACGCCGATCAGCCCGGCCGCCGCGAGGGCGGAGATGGCGAACCAGAACGTCACGTGCCGCTCGGCGCGCTTCTCCGCGCGTGTGCCCGGAACCGGCCAGCGCGGAGCGCGGTAGACGACGTCGACGCCGTCGCGCGCGGTACCGAGTTCAACCAGCTCGGCGGTCGACATCGCGTCGAGCTGCTCCTCGGTGGGGTTCAGGTTCACGCCCTTACCGCCGCCATCCTCAGGCCGGCTCATCTCGTTTCGCTCCTGTTCGCTCATGATCGCGATCCGATCCACATCGCGGCGCCGACCAGCACGATGATGCCGGCGACCCAGATGGCGATGGCCTCGGTCGCGGGACCGAAACCGCCCAGGCCGTATCCGGCCTCCGGCTTGGTCTCGGTGCGGTCCTTCACATAGGCCACGATGTCACGCTTCTCCTCCGGAGACAGCTGCCGGTCGGAGAATTTCGGCATGTTCTGCGGGCCGGTGAGCATCGCGGTGTAGATCTGCTGCGCGTTGGCCGGCTCCAGCGGCGGCGCGAACTTGCCGGAGGACAGCGCACCGCCCTTACCGGTGAAGTTGTGGCAGGACGCGCAGTTGAGGCGGAACAACTCGCCACCGCGTCCCAGGTCGGCTCCCTTGATGAGGGAATCCTGCGCGATCTCGCCGTTCGGGTCGCGAACCACGGTCGGGCCGCCGCCGTTGGCCGCCACGTACGCGCCCAGCGCGTCGGTCTGGCGGGCGTCGAACTTCGGGGGCTTGCGCTGGATCTGCGCGCCGTTGCCCGCGGCGGGCATGCGACCGGTGGACACCTGGAAGTAGACCGCCGCCTCGCCGACACCGATCAGGCTGGGGCCGCGGTCCTGCACACCCTGCAGGTTGGCGCCATGACAGGTGATGCAGGAGGTCTCGTAGATCTGCTTACCCTCGCGGATCAGCGCCGACTGATCCTCGTTGGCCGTCGCGACCTGTGCGTGCGGGGTGAGCGCCGATGCCGCGAAGCCGGCTCCGACGAGGCCCATCAGAAGAACCAGACCGCCGGCGAGCTTGCGGCGCATCCGGCGCTGCTTGCGGGTCTTGATGGCCTGGTTGTTCTCAGCGCTGCCGATCCCGCTCATGGGATCTGGCGCTGACGGGGGAGATGAACTCATCTGTGTCCCTTTGGAGTAGACGGAACCGACTTGTGCAAAGTGTGTATTTGTCGCGGACCGCGCGTGACGGCCGCCGCCCGGCTAGCGGACGAAGTAGATCGTGGCGAACAGCCCGATCCAGACGATGTCGACGAAGTGCCAGTAGTAGGAGACGACGATGGCCGCGGTGGCCTGCGCCGGCGTGAACTTACTGACCTTGGTGCGAATCAGCAGGAAGATGAACGCGATGAGACCGCCGATGACGTGCAGACCGTGGAAGCCGGTGGTGATGAAGAACACCGAACCGTAGATGCTGCTCGAGATGGTGGTGCCCTCTTGGTAGAGCGCGTGGTACTCGGTGCCCTGACCGGCCACGAAGAACGCGCCCATGAAGAAGGTGAGCAGGTACCAGCGGCGCAGGCCGAAGACATCGCCGCGCTCGGCCGAGAACACACCCATCTGGCAGGTGAACGAGGAGGCGATCAGCACGGCCGTGACCGGCACGGCGAGCTTGAGGTTCAGCTCGGTCGGTTCCGGCGGCCAGTTGCCATGAGCCTGGGCACGAGCGACGAAGTACATGGCGAAGAGGCCGGCGAAGAACATCAGCTCGCTCGACAGCCAGATGATGGTTCCGACGCTGACCATGTTGGGCCGGTTCAGCGAATGCACACGCTGAGTAATGGCCGATCCTGGGGTCCCTACTGCGGTCGTCACGCCGGTAAGTATGACTCGTCGTAGTACGACAGGCGTAGCCGGGTGCGAATTCGGGGTGTCGGACTCGGAATCATCAGCGCCCGTGCGGGTCTGGGGCCCGGTTCGGCGTGTCCGGTGAACCCGCAGGTCGAGCGCCGATGCGACCACGGTGACCAGCGGAAATACCGAGTATGCGATGCTGCGTCGACGCGCAGAGGAAGGCGGGTGGCATGGGAATTCGATCGGTGTGGCAGCGGCTGTCGGGCCGGGGTGCGGCGACGGAATTGGATCCGGCACGAACGGATCTGATGGTCGTCGTGTCCAGTTTCGACGATGCCGAAGCCTGCTCGAGCGCGCTCGCGCGGGCGAGCGGCTGGCGGGCCGAGGAGCAGGCCCTGCTGCGTCATCATCTGCGCATCCCGGCCGCCGCCCGGGACGAGGTCGTCGACATCGCCGCCCAGGACGGCTACTCCCCCGCCGCGACGTCCGAGGCTTCCGATCCGACCGGCAGTCATATCGAATTGGTATTACAGCGGGTGCAGGTCCTCGATGCGCTGCACTGCTCGCAAGAACGGTCGCGGATGGCCGGATTGGCGCAGCGGCACGAGGGCACGGCGGTGGGCTGGGACGCACTACAGCCGAGCGGAATCGAGCCGGGTTCTCCGTAATCTTCTTCCGCAACGCCGAGAACAAAGAAATTGCCTCCGCCGATTAGGCTGCTAGCCGGGCGGCCGACGACGATCCGATGGCCCCCACGCCCGCGCGGACGAGCGATGCGGGTGTCCGATCGCGAACGGGAGATGTGATGAGCGCGCGCAGCTGGCCCGAGATTCTCGGTGCCCTGACCGACGGGGTCGATCTGACCGCGGAGGAGGCGGCGTGGGCGATCGACGAGATCTTCTCCGACAACGCCACCCAGGCGCAGATCGCGGCCTTCGGCGTGGCCATCAAGATGAAGGGGCCCACCGCGATCGAGCTGTCCGGCCTGGCGACCGGCATGTTGAGCCATGCGCGGCGGGTGTCGCTCGATATGGGCGCGGTCGACATCGTCGGTACCGGCGGCGACCGCTCCGGCACGGTCAATATCTCCACGATGTCCTCGATCGTGGTGTCCGCGGCGGGCATTCCGGTGGTCAAGCACGGTAATCGGGCGGCGTCGTCGAAGAGCGGCGGCGCGGACGTGCTCGAGGCGCTGGGTGTGCGGATCGCGTTGAGCCCGGAGTCGGTGGCCCAGTGTGTGCGCGAGGTGGGCATCGGCTTCTGCTTCGCCCCGCTGTTTCATCCGGCGCTGCGGTTCGCCGGTCCGGCGCGCAAGGAGATCGGCATTCCGACGGTCTTCAACGTGCTGGGCCCGCTGACCAATCCGGCGCAGCCGAGCGCGGGCCTGATCGGATGCGCCTTCGCCGAACTCGTCCCGGTGATCGCCGGGGCGTTCGCCGAACGCGGCGCCAATGCGCTGGTGGTGCGCGGAAACGACGGCCTCGACGAGATCACCACCGCCGATACCACCGATGTATGGGTCGTCGCCGCGGGTGAGAAGTACGAGACCGTCATCGATCCCACGCGCCTGGGTATCCCCCGCGTGGATCCGGCGGCACTGCGCGGCGGCGATGCGACCGTCAACGCCGCGATCGCCCGCGACATGTTCAACGGCGCCCCGGGGCCCGTCCGCGACGCGGTCCTGCTCAACTCCGCCGCCGCGATCGTGGCCTTCGAGCTGACCCCCGAGACCGCCCGCACCGACATCCACGAGCTGCTGCGACCGGCCCTGGAGCGGGCGGCCGCCTCGGTCGATTCGGGCGCCGCCACTCAACTCCTGGACCGCTGGGTGAAGGTGAGCAACGAACTCGGCGAGTGAGAGCGCGGCGCACGCGACAATCCGGCCCGTGCACAGACCATTGCCCCGAGACGACCTGATCGACGACCCCGCGACGGGAGCGGACCGAATTCCGCCCCGCCGCGGCCCACGCTTCACTTCAGGTAGCGCACGATGCTTTCCGCGACGCACGCGGGCTTGTCCGCACCGTCCAGTTCGATGGTGACGGTCCGCACCGCCTGGATGCCGCCGGGGATCTCGGAGACCGAGTCCAAGTGGACGCGGGCGCGGATGCGGCCGCCCGACGGCACCGGCGTGATGAAGCGAACCTTGTTGAGCCCGTAGTTGATTCCCATCGTGATGCCGCCCACCGTGGTCGCCTTGTTGCTCAGCGGCACCAGCAGCGACAGGGTGAGGAATCCGTGCGCGATGGTATGTCCGTAGGGGCCCTGCGCGGCCTTCTCGGCGTCGACGTGGATCCACTGGTGGTCGCCGGTGGCGTTGGCGAAGGTATCGATGCGGTCCTGGTCGACCTGCAACCAGTCGCTGACACCCAGTTCGGTGCCCACGGCCGCGGCGAGTGCGTCCAGATCGGCGAAATCGGTCATATCTCGTCCCTTCGTGCTGCCGGGGCGCAAGCCGCCGGATCACATGAAACGTTGCTTCAGTTCGCGTTTGCGAACCTTGTGCGTCGCCCGAGCGGCAGTTCGGACACGAACTCCACCCGCCGCGGATATTTTTGACGTACTTACCTGCGCTCCACAGGCGTTTGATCTCTCGGCCCGCCCGGCCGCGAGAATATTCCTTGCCGCATTCACGTCACGGTCATGTACCGTGCCACACAGCGGACACTTCCAGGACCGAATCGACAGCAACTTCGCCTCGTCGACCTGTCCGCACTGTGAGCACATTCGAGACGAATGGGAAATAACGATCGACCTTGTAGAAGTGCCGGCCGCGTCGCTCGGCCTTCTGCTGTAAGAGCCGTACGAAGCTACCCCAGCCCGCATCGTAGATCGACTTCGCAAGCCGCGTACGCGCCAATCCGCTCACGCAGAGGTCCTCGGCATACACCGCTTGGTTATCGCGGATGAGTTCGGTGGACCGCTTCTGCAACCAGTCTGCGCAGTGCGCGTCGCTGTCCGGGCGTCGGATAGATCCGGAACGAGTACCTGGAGTACACGCTCCCACAGTACCTTTCGTCTCCGACATGGCCCGAAGCTGTGGATGAGGAGACCGACAGCGTCGCGTTCACAGCCCCATATCCTTGGCGATGATCATCTTCATGACCTCGTTCGTCCCGCCGTAGATGCGATTGACCCGATTGTCGGCATACAGCCGGGCGATCGGATATTCGTTGATGAAGCCGTAGCCGCCGTGCAGTTGCAGGCAGCGATCGATGACGCGCGCGGCGACCTCGGTGCAGAACAGCTTCGCCGAGGCGGCGTCGGCGGCACCGAGTTCACCGGCGTCGAGGGCCTCGAGGGCGCGATCCACCACGGCCTCGGCCGCGTCGACCTCGGCCTTGCAGGCGGCGAGCTCGAATTTGGTGTTCTGGAACGCGGCGACGGGTTTGCCGAAGACGTTGCGCTGCTGGGTGTATTCCTGCGCGAACCGCACCGCGGCCGCCGCCTGGGCGTAGGCGCCGGCGGCGATGGAGAGCCGCTCCTGGGGCAGATTCTGGCCCAGGTAGGAGAAGCCCTTGTTCTCCTCGCCCAGCAGATCCTCGACCGGCACCCGGACATCGGTGAAGCTCAGCTCGGCGGTATCGGAGGCCCGCAGCCCCAGCTTGTCGAGTTTGCGGCCGATCGTGTAGCCCGGTGACTTCGTGTCGACCACGAGCAGGGAGATGCCGAAGCGGCGGTCGTCCTCGCGGGGCGGCGCGGTACGGGCGCAGACGATCACCCGATCGGCGTTCACGCCACCGGTGATGAAGGTCTTGGCGCCGTTGAGCACGTAGTGCGTGCCGTCCTCGGAAAGCTTGGCGGTGGTGCGCATTCCGGCCAGATCCGACCCGGTGCCGGGTTCGGTCATGGCGATGGCGAACATGATCTCACCGGCGGCGAATCCGGGCAGCCAGCGCTGTTTCTGTTCCTCGGTGGCGAGCTTCTTCAGATACGGCAGGCACAGCCCGACGTGCACGCTGGATCCGCCGAACGACACACCAGCGCGCGCCGTCTCCTCCATGAGGATGGTCTGGAATTTGAACGAGTCGATGCCGGCGCCGCCGTATTCCTCGGGCACCTCGATGCCGAAGACGCCCAATTCGGCGAGTTTGTAATAGAACTCGCGGGGCACGATGCCCGCCTCCAGCCACGTGTCGTAGACCGGTACCACTTCGGTCTCGACGAATTTGCGGACCGTGCCGCGGAAGGTGTCGTGATCCTCGGTAAAGCTGGTTCTGCGCATGATGTTCTCCTGGAACGGTTTCAGAGCCGACGGCCGCCGTCGACGTAGATGGTCTGGCCGGTGATGAAGGACGCCTCGTCGGAGGCGAGGAAGGCGACGGTGTTCGCGATGTCGTCGGGGCGGCCGACCCGGCGCACCGGAGTGATCTCGGCCGACTTCGCCTGCCATTCCTCGACCGGCACACCGACGCGGGCAGCGGTGGCGGCGGTCATCTCGGTGACGATGAAGCCCGGCGCGACCGCGTTGACGTTGATGCCGTAGGGGCCCAGCTCGATCGCCAGGGTGCGGGTGAGTCCCTGAATGCCCATCTTGGCGGCCGAGTAGTTGGCCTGGCCGCGGTTGCCGAGCGCCGAGACGCTGGAGGTGTTGACGATCTTGCCGTAGCGGCGGGTGACCATATGCCGTTGTGCCGCACGGGAACACAGGAACGCGCCGCGCAGGTGTACCGACATCACGGTGTCCCAGTCCTCGGCCGACATCTTGAACAGCAGGTTGTCGCGCAGCACGCCGGCGTTGTTGACCAGAATGTCGAGCGACCCCAGCTCCGCGGCGACCCGATCGAAGGCGGCGTCGACGCTCGCCTCGTCGGTGACATCGCAGGCCAGCGCGACGGCCACCCCACCGGCGGCGACGATCTCGTCCGCGGTTGTCTTGCAGGCGTTCTCGTCGAGGTCGGCGATGGCCACGGCCGCCCCGTCGGCGGCCAGGCGGGCCGCGGTGGCCGCACCGATACCCCGGGCGGCCCCGGTCACCACGGCCACTCTGCGCTGATCTGTCATCGAATTCTCTCCTCGAAATCGGTTGTCACACGAAGGCGTTCACGCCGGTGAGGGCGCGGCCGATGAGTAGTTTCTGGATCTGGCTGGTGCCTTCGTAGAGGGTGAGCACCCGCGCGTCGCGCAGGTACTTCGACACCGGGTATTCGTCGATGTACCCGTATCCGCCGAATACCTGGATGGCGTTGTTGGCCGCCTTCACCGCGGCCTCGCTGGCGAACAGCTTCGCCACCGAGGCCTCGGTGCCGAACGGTTCGCCGCGATCGACCAGGTCGGCGACCCGCCAGGCCAGCAGCCGCGCGGCCTCCACATCGACGGCGATATCGGCGATCAACTCCTGAACGAGCTGGTAGGAGGCGATCGGTTTACCGAACTGTTCGCGTTCCCCCGCATAGCGCACGGCGGCCTCGAGGCAGGCGCGGGCGACCCCGACGCATCCCGCGGCCACGCCCATGCGCCCCTTGTCGAGGGCGGCCATCGCGATCCGGAACCCCTGCCCCTCGCCGCCGAGTCGCGCCGAATCCGGCACCCGCACCCCGTCGAGCACGATCTCCGCGGTCGCCTGTCCGCGCAGACCGAGTTTGCCCTTGATCTCGGTGCGGCCGAAACCCGTCGCGTCCGTGGGCACGAGGAACGCGGTGACCCCCTTGGGTCCCGGTTCGCCGGTGCGCGCGAAGATCAGCGCGATATCGGCCCAGGTGCCGTTGGTGATGAACATCTTGGTGCCGGAGAGCACCCAGTCCCCGCCGTCGCGGACGGCACGGGTGGTCAGATTCGCCGCGTCGGACCCGGTGCCCGGTTCGGTGAGGCCGAAGCAGCCCAGCGACTCTCCCGCGCACAAGCGCGGCAGCCAGTGCTGTTTCTGCTGCTCGCTGCCGTAGCTCTCGAGCGATTTCCCGACCAGCCCGAGCGAGACCGACACGATGCCGCGCACCGAGCTGTCGCCGCGGCCGAGTTCCTCGAGCAGCAGGCAGTACGACAGCGCGTCACCACCCGAGCCGCCGTACTCCTCCGGGATCTCGATACCGAGAAAGCCCATGTCGCCGAGCTTGCGCACGATCGCGGTATCCACCGATTCGGCGCGATCCCAGGCCGCGGCGTAGGGCACGACCTCCTTGTCGACCCAGGCGCGGGCAACCTCGCGCAGCTCGCGGTGGGCATCGCCGAGTTGCAGATCCATGACGAAAACTCCTAACCGAACGTTGTTAGGTATCTATTGCCACGATAAACTAACAGCGTTCGGATGTTCAAGGCCCCGGTGCCCGACGGTGTAGGTTGACTCGGCACGGTCCGGTTTCGCGGCGAAGGAGGTGGCGAGGATGCCTCGGCCACGGGTACCGCTACTGAGTCGCGAACGCATCCGCGAGACGGCACTGGAATTGATCGACCGCGACGGACTACCCGAGCTCTCGATGCGGAAATTGGCCGCCGAGCTGGGCGTTCAGGCTGCCTCGCTGTACGGCCACTACCCCACCAAGGACGATCTGCTCGACGATATCGCCGCCGGCATCATGTCCCATGTGGACGCCTCGGCCTTCGAAACCGCCGACTGGCGCACCGGCCTGATCTCGTGGGCGCGTTCCTACCGCGCCGCCCTGGTCCGCCACCCCAACTTCGTCCCCTACCTGGCCTCGGGCCCCGGTAAGCGCGAGGAGAATCTGCGCGCGGCCGACGCAGTGCACGGTGGCCTGGTCGGCGCCGGCTGGCCACCCCGCCAGGCCACCATGATCGGCGCGGCCACCCGCTATGTGGTGATGGGTTCGACCATCGGCTCGTTCTCCCGCGGCTTCGTCGACGACGTCCAGGTCTATCGCGACCGTTACCCGCATCTGGAACAAGCGCACCTGCTGCGCGCGAAGGCCGACGAAATCGACTCGGAGAGTTTCGAATTGGCGCTGGAATCGTTCGTCACGGGCCTGGAAATCCGCTTCGCCGCCATCCAGCAGCGCCGCGCCCGCCGCCGCGAGAAATCCGCCGAGGTCTGACCCGGGCCCACCCGGCGGAAACGCCGCGGGCCGGCTCGGTGATTCCGAGCCGGCCCGCGGCGGGTACAGCGATGTCAGAGGTCGGCGAAGACCGATCTCACCTCGTCTTCGGTCAGCCCGTAGTCGGCCAGCGAATACTTGTGCGCGGGCTTGCGGTCGCCCGATTTGCTCTCCTCGTCCAGCGCCCGCATCGCGTTCCGGGCCGCCTCGGTGTAGTCCAGCCCGAACGTCGAATAGATCTTCTCGACGGTGCCGAACGGGTCCGCCCGCAGATCCTCGAACTGGATGTCGAGGAACTGATCGGGGTTGTATCGCGCACGCGCGGAATTGAATTCGCGCAGGCCACGCGACCAGAGTTCAAGCTGGGTGCGGCCGATCGTCTCCCCGGCGAAGGTGTTCGACCAGCCCTTGGTGGCCTGTTCGGAGAGGCTGCACGACGAACCGACGATGGTCACCGGGTCACGGTGGGTCTGGATGATCAGCGCGTCGGGGTAGACCTCCATCAGCGCGTCCAGCGCGAACAAGTGGCTCGGGTTCTTCAGCACCCAACCCCTGGTGTCACCCAGGCCGATCAGCTGCAAATTCTGCTTGTGCCGCTGATAGGCGTTGGTCCAGTCCTGCTTCTGCAACCACTGCGAATAGGTCGGCAGATAGGCCAGCGATTCGTAGGCGATGGACTTCACGGTCTGCCGCAGCAGCTGCCAGCATTCCTCGACCTCGGCGGCACTCATGTAATGCAGGCCCATGAATTCCGGATTGTCGATGTGATGCTGTGCGAAACCGGCGTCGATCTGCTGGAACACCGGATTGTCGGCCCAGGTCTCGCGCGGCGGGCGCGGCTGCGGCAGTTCGGTCAGCCACATCTCGAGCGCCTGATGCTGCGGGTCGGCGGCCAGCAGCCGATGCAGCGCGGTGGTGCCGGTGCGGGGCAGGCCGGTGACGAAGATCGGCCGCTCGATCGCGGTCTCGGCGTACGCGGGATTGGCCTTCCAGGACGCCTCGCTCAGCGCGCGTGCGACCAGTGCGCCACGCAGGAAGTAGCGATTCATCTTGGAGCCGAGTTCGGTGAGGTCGGCGTCGCGCCGATACGAGTCGAGCAGCACACCGAGCGCCTCGGTGTAGTCGTCGGGGCCGAAATCGGTGAGCCCGCACGCCTTGGTGGCGGATGCGTGCAGATCCTCGACGGTGCCGACGTTGGTACGAGCGGTCATGAAATTCTGTTCCTCACACGTGGTATTCGCCGCAGTTGACGTCCAGGGTCTGGCCGGTGATGGCACTGGCCCACTCGGAGGCGAGAAACACCACGGCCTTGGCGATCTCGTCCGGTTCGGGCAGGCGCTTCAGATCCGACCGGGAGGCGGTCTGCTCGTACACCTGGTCGACCGTGATGCCGTACTTCTTCGCGACCTCACCGAAATACCACTTCAGCTGATCGGCCCAGATGTAGCCCGGCGCCACACTGTTGACCCGAATTCCCTTGGCGCCCAATTCCGTCGCCAGCGTCTGCGACATGGCCAGCAGCGCCGACTTGGCGACCTTGTAGCTGCCGTAGCGCGGTTCGGAGTGCCGCAGCACCGACGAATTGATCATCACCACCGCGCCCCGGGTCTTGGCCAGTTCGTCGGTGAAGGCCTGGGTCGCCCGCAGCGTGCCCAGCACCGTCAGCTCGAGGCTGTCGCTGATCTGCCGGAAGTCGGTGCGCGCCAGCGACTTCATCGACGGCATCGCGAAGGCGTTGTTGACCAGCGCGTCGACCCGGCCGAAGGTCTCCACCGTGCGCTCGACCAGATTCGCCACCGCGGCGTCGTCGGTGATGTCGGTCGGCACGATCAGGCTCGTCCCGCCGGCGGAGTCGATCTCGTCGGCCACCTCCCGCAACCGCGATTCGGTGCGCGCGGCCAGCACCACCTTCGCGCCGGCCGCAGCCGACTGCACGCACAGCGAGCGGCCCAGTCCGGGACCCACGCCGCTGATCACGACCACCTTGTCGGCCAACAGGCCCGTTCCGGCGCTCATCCGAGCATCCGATCGGCGAAACCGCGCTGGCGGTCGGCGATGCGGGCGCGCCAGCCCTGCTCGTCGATCCGGTTGAGTTCGTAGTGCGGCAGTTGCGCCGCCACCTCGTCGAAGGGCACCAGGGCGAATTGCGGCCCGTCCGCGGGGGTCATCTCCCGGGCGACGCGCTGCCATCGGAACTGCAGGATGCCCCGGCGGCGTCCGGTGGTCTCGATCCAATTGGTGATGCCCGGGTTGCGAGCCGAAACCACCATGCGGATCATCCCGTCCGGATCGACCTGGGCCTGAGCGCTGTTGAGGCTGGTCTGGTGATTGACGTAGTCGAGGGAGATGTACCAGCGGCTACCGAGCTGGAATCCCTGATAGGGCGCATCGGATTTCGGCACCGTGATCACCAGCGCCTGGTCGTCGTCGAGATCGAAGTGGCCGACCGAGGAGTACTGCGTGCTGAGTCCGCCCGGGGTGAGCCGCGGTTCGGTGAGGGTGTTCACCGGCAGGTCGAGGTAGAACCACTTGGGGAAGTTGAACCAGGTGTGGATGCGCTGCACCAGCGCCCGCGCCGCGGCCCGATACCGCTTGCGCAGCTGGTCGACACCGGGCTCGGGGGCCGCGGTGCCGACGGTGTCGAGGCGCTCGATGCGGATGCTGCCCTTCGTCTCCGCGTTCCAGTCGCCGTAGACCTCGCGCACCGCGAGCATCGAGGCACCCTCGCCGAGGACGAAATAGTTCGGCCCGGCATCGGCTTTCGGCGGGCCGAAGCGGAGCTGGTAGCTGCCGTCGGCGGCGATCTGCAGGCGGCGGTCGTCGAAGGCGTCGTCGCCGTTGGGAACGTCGGTGGCGGTGTAGTCGCCGCGCAGCACCTGGAAGCTGAGGTCGACGGTACTGCCGCGGACACCGGTGAGCAGATATTCCGCACCCGGCTCGACATTCGCGTGGTAGTAGAGCGTATCCGGGTTGTCCAGGCCCATTTTCGCGTGCGGGCCGGTGGAGCTCACGAAGTACGGGTGGCTGGTGCCGTGCGTGCCCGACAGCTGCAGGCACGCGGCGATACTGCCCGCGAGGTAGTCGTATCCCTCGGCGAGATCCTTCTCGTCGTTGATGAAATCCGCTGCCTCGATCAGCTTCTCGGCCTCGGCGATCGCCGCGGTGAACGGTTCGGTGAGCGACCCGCCGCCCGGAAGTCCGTTTCCGGCGGCGGTATCGGTTCCCGGTGACGATCCTGTCGATGTACTCATGTCGTCCTAGCGTGTTGTGCGGGCAGAACTGCGGTTCACAGTCTCAGTTCGCGGCGGATCAGCGCGGCGATTTCGGCGGGTGAGCCGTGATCGGGAGTGATGACGAGCTCGGCGTGTTCGGGACGTTCGTAGGGCGAGTCGATGCCGGTGAACTCCGGCAGCCGGCCCGCGCGGGCCTTGGCGTACAACCCCTTCGGATCCCGGCGCTCACACACCTCCAGCGGGGTGTCGACGAAGATCTCGTGGAAGTCCAGACCACTCGCGGCGTGCACGCCGCGCGCCTGTTCGCGCTGGTCGGCGAACGGGCTGATCACCGAGACGATGGCGATCAGACCGGCGTCGGCGAACAACGAGGCGACCTGAGCCACCCGGCGGATGTTCTCGCGCCGGTCCTCGTCGGTGAAACCGAGATCGGCATTGAGCCCGTGCCGCAGATTGTCGCCGTCGAGCCGATAGGCCGGGCGGCCGGCGGCCACCAGCTGGCGCTCCAATTCCACGGCGATCGTGGACTTTCCGGAGCCGGACAGACCGGTCAGCCACACCGTCGCACCGGCGTGCGGGCGCTGGCCGCGCCCCACCGAGGAGCTGTGCCAGACGACGTCCTCGCGCACCAGCTTCGGCGCCGCCGAGGCGTCCGGCATCGACTCCGGCCCGGTGTCACGGGCCAGGATCATCCCGGCGGCCACGGTCTGATCGGTGTCCTCGTCGATGAGGATGAAACTGCCGGTGCGGCGATTGTCGCGGTAGCTGTCGACCATCAGCGGACGCTGACCGCGCAGGGTGAGGCGGCCGATGTCGTTGAGCGCCAGGGCATTCGCGTCCGTCACACGGTGCAAGGTGTTGACGTCGAGCCGGTAGTCGAGGTCGTGGACCTGGACGCGGGTGGTCTGGGCGGCGGTGCGGATCGCATAGCGCGCACCGGGCCGCAGTTCGGTGGTCTCGGAGAACCAGCACACCATGGCGTCGACCTCATCGGCGATATGCGGCCGATTTCCCGGGCGGGCCAGCATATCTCCGCGCCCGACATCGACTTCGTCGTCGAGTTCCACCGAGACCGCCATCCCGGTGAACCCCTCGTCGACCTTCACCCCGCCCGGTCCCCAGATCCGCGCGACCCGCGACGAGCGCCCGGACGGCAGCACGACCACCTCGTCGCCGGGTTTGAAGATGCCGCCGGCGATGGTCCCGGCATAGGTGCGATGGCCGGCCCCGCTGGCGCCGGCATCGGCGGCGTGCGGGCGGATCACGTACTGCACCGGCAGCCGCGCGTCGATCAGGTTGCGGTCCGAGGCGATATGCACCTGTTCGAGGTGGCTCAGCAGCGGCGGGCCCGCATACCACGGGGTGTGCGCGGAGTCGGTGACCACGTTGTCGCCGTGCAGCGCCGAGACCGGCACGAAACTCAGATCGCCGACGGTCAGTTTCGCCGCGAAATCGGCGAATTCCTCGCGGATCTCGTCGAATCGCGCGGCCGACCAGTCCACCAGATCCATCTTGTTCACGCACACCACCAGGTGCGGCACCCCGAGCAGCGAGGCCAGGAACGCGTGCCGGCGGGTCTGCTCGACCACGCCCTTGCGCGCGTCGACCAGGATCAGCGCCAGATCCGCCGTGGAGGCGCCTGTCACCATATTCCGCGTGTACTGCACGTGCCCCGGGGTGTCGGCGATGATGAACTTGCGGCGCGGCGTGGTGAAGTAGCGGTAGGCCACGTCGATGGTGATGCCCTGTTCCCGCTCGGCGCGCAGGCCGTCGGTCACCAGCGCCAGATCCGTTGCGGCGTCGCCGCGTTGGGCACTGGCCCGTTCGATGGCGGCCAGCTGATCGGAGAACAGGCTCTTGGAGTCGTAGAGCAGGCGGCCGATGAGGGTGGACTTGCCGTCGTCGACGCTGCCGGCTGTCGCGAGACGTAACAGATTGCGGCTCATCAGAAGTAGCCCTCCCGCTTGCGGTCTTCCATCCCGGATTCGGAGATGCGGTCGTCGGCGCGGGTGGCGCCGCGTTCGGTGAGCCGGGTGATCGCGGTTTCGGAGATCACGGCCGCCGGATTGTCGGCCTCGCTCTCGATACATCCGGTGCAGGTGGCGTCACCGACGGTGCGGAACCGCACCGTCGTCTCGAACACCGGTTCGTCCGGGCCGGGTGTCAGGAAAGGATTGGCGGCCAGCAGCATTCCGTCGCGGCGGAAGACCGGGCGGCGGTGCGCGTAGTACAGCGGCGGCAGTTCCACCGCCTCGCGGTCGATGTACTCCCAGATGTCGAGTTCGGTCCAGTTCGACAGCGGGAACACCCGGATGTGCTGGTCCGCACGGTGTTTCCCGTTGTAGAGGTTCCACACCTCCGGGCGCTGCGCCCGCGGCTCCCAGGCGCCGAATTCGTCGCGGAAACTGAACACCCGCTCCTTGGCGCGCGCCTTCTCCTCGTCGCGGCGCGCCCCGCCGAACACGGCGTCGAAGCGATGTTCGCCGATCGCGCGCAGCAATGTGGTGGTCTGCAACCGATTCCGGCTCTCCCCCGGGCGTTCGGTCACCCGCCCGGCGTCGATATCGTCCTGCACCCGCGCCACCAGCAGCCGCGCGCCGAGCCTGGCCGCCGTGCGATCGCGGAATTCGATCACCTCGTCGAAGTTGTGCCCCGTGTCGACGTGCAGCAGCGCGAACGGCAGCGCCGCCGGCCAGAACGCCTTGCGGGCCAGCTCGAGCATCACCGCCGAGTCCTTACCGCCGGAGAACAGCAGCACCGGTCGTTCGAAGGTGGCCGCCACCTCCCGGAAGATGTGCACCGATTCGGCCTCGAGGGCCGACAGATGCGACAGCTCATATCCCGTCCGCATCACATTCGCCTTGTCCGCATCGCTCGCATCGCTTCCCCGGATCCGAGATCTCGACCACTTCGGAGTTGCGTTGTCGAATATTCGACGCTATTGTTCGATATTGTGACACCGACGATAAGCGGACAGCTGCGCGTCGGTCAAGGGGCTGTTGACGACGGCGCGGGTTCGCACCGGTGTGACTCGTCACCGCATCCGTCGATCAGAAAGGGCGCGATGTCCGAGAGCACCGAGGTCACTCCCACCGCCTCCGCGGGATCGCCACCCACGCATCGCGTGGTGCGGGTGATCGACCTGCTGTCGCGCCGGCCCGCCGAGCACTTGCCGCTGGCGCGGATCGTGCGCGAGACCGGACTGTCGAGGGCCACGGCACATGCGGTGCTGACCCAGCTCACTACCGACGGCTGGACGGTGCGCGATCTCGACGGCAACTACGGGCTCGGGATGGGGCTGCTCGCTGTCGCACGCCGTGCGGAGGCGGCCTTCCCGCTGCGCCGCCTGGCTGCCGACCTGCTGCGGGAATTCGTTGCCGAACAGGGCTTTCCGATTTTCCTGGCCGAGCGCGACGACGGTTCGATCATCATCACCGAGGTCGCCGGCACCCCGTCGGTCCCGTGGATCCGGCAGGGCCGCCGCCTGCCCCTGGCACCGCCGGTGGCCCGTGAATTCATCGCCTGGGCACCGGCTTCCGAACGCAACGCCTGGATCGCCCACGCCGACCCCGCCCATCGCGAACGCCTGCTCGCGGTCCTCGACGCCGTGCGCGACCGCGGTTACTCCGTCGAGCGCCTCGCCGACGAATCCGCTCCGGTCCTCGAAGCCCTTGCCGCCCTGCGCAATTCCCCGGTCACCGATCCACTCCGCAACCGCCTGGGCAGCATGATCACCGACCTGATCACCATCGACTACCTCCCCGACGAACTCGGCGCCGAGAACGCCGTAGTCACCGTCGCCGCCCCCATCTTCGCCGGCGACCGCGTCATCGCCGCCGTAGTCGCCTGCCCCGACACCCGCCTCTCCGCCCAGCACCTCACCGCCCTCGGGGCAGCGATCACCGCCACCGCGGGAAAGATCACCCGAACCACCACCGGCACCTGACCGACCGGCATGCCTTGTCCGCACACAGATACGCCCGCCAACCCAGCGAAGGCAACATCAATCGTCTCCTCACCGAGGGGCCGCGCGCATCGACGCGGCAGCAACTACGGTCGGGATGTGCCGACCACAAGCTTCCCATGCCGTTCGAACCACCACCGCCGTGCCGTTCTGCCCCTGCGGATTTCGATCGCCGCACTCGCACTGACCGCGGCTTTGTCCGGCTGCGATTCCGAAACCACCACGCCCGCAACGTCTACCACCGGTGCGACCACGTCGGCCGGCACCGCAGCGACGTCCACCGGCACACCGAATGCCGCCAACCCGGCACAGCCCACCGGCACGACCACATCCCCCGCGGCCGGCACGGTCAGCGTCCCGGATGTCCGCGGCGACCGCCCGGCCCTCGCCGACCAGTTCCTCACCGCCGCGGGCCTGCACGCACACATCACCGGCGGCACCAGCCGCGGCCCGGGCGGCGGCCAATGCGTGATCACCACTCAGAATCCCGATGCGGGCGTCTCGGTCCCCACCGGCGCCACCATCGAGCTCACCACCGGCGAGGTCGGCGGCGGCCAGTGCTGAAATCGGCTACCGCCGCGCGATTTTCGGTTGTCACCGGCCCCGCGGTCGCCCGATGATGACGGCCACGATCGAACAGCGGCGGGAGTGGCAGTGGGTGTATGGGGCGGCGTCTGCGCCTTCGACGAGCAGAGATTTCGCGATGTCGTGATTCCCGCGCTGCGCGCAGGGCACGAGCATCCCGTTGTCACCGGGGCATTGCAGCGCATGTACGCGCACGGCCGCGGAATGATCGACGACGGCGATCCCCTCGGCGAACCCGAGCCGTGCCGGTTCGAAGGATTGGCCGCGGTGGTGGCCCAGATCGACGAGTCGTTCGCCACCTGCGACCTGGGGCGCGACTTTCGGGTCGTCGGCGGCACACTCACCGAGCCGGGCCGCCGCCCGGGCGAGCCGGGCTGGGGGTATTGGGAACTGGTTGAACTGGTGGAGTGGGTCGTCACCGGCGAGGCCGTGCGGGCCTGGGGACATCTGGGGTTGAGGGCGCCATCCCCGTGGTCGATCTTCCCGTCGCTACTACTGCGACACGACTCACGTCCGGAACCGGACAGCGAAGTGTTCCGGGTACAACAGCTTCTCGCGCGGCTGGACACACACTCGGGCTACTGGATGCACGGCGGTGGCGGCTTCGGGGAAGGTATCAGCGGCTGGTTGAACGCGCCGCAGACGCACGAACTCGCGCCGCTGCTACCGCGTCACGACCCGGATGCGGATCGGCAGTCGCAACGGGAATCGTTCTGGACGGTGGTGGACTGGGCCGTCGAACGCGATCTCGGTCTGCTGTGGGGACGCGATCTCGAATTGTTCTACTCCGACGAACCAGCGGCGATGTTCGACGAAGGAGCGACACCGGCGGATCGACTGGCCTGATCCCGACCCGGCCGGCGTCGTGGCACAGCCCGAGGGACGGCCTCGTCCGAGTGGCTGCCGGACCGCGTCTTCTCCAGGCCCGACCGCCCTACCCACGCAGGTGGTAGCTCGGCCCCGGATCGGAGGCCACATACTCCGCCCACGTGCGCGTGCCGTCGGCGTGGTCGGGGCAGGTGTTGTCACCGGCGCGGAAAGCGCGGGCGATCGTGCCGGGTAGCGGGAGCGGCACCGTGCGGCGCGGGCGGCCATGGTGTTGCTGCCAGATCTTCGCCAGTTCTTTCAGGGTGAGCACCTGTGGGCCGCCGAAATCGTCTGCGCGGGTGCGTGGTTCGCCTTCAACCAAGTCGGTGAGGCGGGTGGCCACATCTTCTGTGGCGACCGGCTGAAAGCGGAAATCCAAGGGCAGCGGCGCGATCGGGAGCTTCTGCACCGCGGACAGGACCGCGGCGATGAGGTCGTGGAATTGGGTGGCGCGCTGAATCGTGTGCGGCACACCGCTGTCGGCGATCAGTTGTTCGCAGGCGAGTTTGTTGCGATAGTAGCCGAAAGGGATGCGGTCGATGCCGACGATCGACACATAGAGCAGATGCCGCGCTCTCCCGGCGGCCGCGAGCAGATTCCGCGTCTGCTCGATATCGGACTTACCGAACCGCCGGAAATCCGAAGCCGCGTGCACGATCGACTCCGCGCCCTCGGCAGCGTCGCGCACCCCGGCACCGGTCGTCAGATCCCCCACATGCGTCCCCGCACCCGGGCGTCGCGACAGCACCCGCACGTCGTGCCCGCGTTCCCGCAGCCGATCCACGATGTGCCGCCCGAGCGCGCCCGTTCCACCGGTCACCAGCACTGTGCTCATGCCCCTACCCAACCCCGCACCCGAAGTCCGGGCAAGCACCCGATAGCCGATGTCACATCCGAATCACCACACCCCAGCGCCACCATCGGACCGCCGCCGCACGCGACGGTAAGCGTCTGCAGATCGAATGATGGTGAATCAATCGTGCAAACCTCGCCGAATTCGGCGGTTTTCGGGCTGTTGCGTTTTGGGGTGGGTGGTGCGTAGCGCCGTCCACCCTGAAATGTTGGTTGTGGTGACGGGTGTGGGGTTGGGGG
>NZ_BDBF01000050.1 GCF_001612845.1 Nocardia elegans NBRC 108235
GCGGGATCCGGCAGCCCCGCATGCCGGCCCGCGTTCTCGATCCGGGAATCCGATTGCGGCACAGCGCGATTCGGGCTGCCTTGATTCGACGCCGCCTGCATCGGGCCGGGTCGCGGCGGACCCGGCTGATTCGGTACCGCCGGGTTCGGCTGATTCGGTACCGCCGGGTTCGGCTGATTCGGCACCGCCGGACCCGGCGCGGGAGCCGGCCCCTGCTCCGCCTCGGCGTATTCGCTGTCGGTGACCAGCAGATGCGCAGCACCCAGCACCAGGGCGTGCATCGGATGATCGGCGACCCGCAACCGGTTGCCCAGATGGTTCTGGAACGCCAGCCGCAACGCGTCGTTGAAACACACGTTGCCGGTGAGCAGCACCGTCGAGGTGTCGGCGCCGATCGAACGGGCGGCGGCCATCACCTCGATGACGACGTTGTCCGCCGAATGCGCGTCCCGCATCGAATCCGGGGTGATCGGGACCCCGACCGATTCGGTGGGCTGCTCGTCGTCCCCGTCGACGGCCACCACCAGGCACACCCGGCCGTCGGAGTAGACGCCGGTCGCGCCGACACCGCGGCGGCCGCGCGCGGGCGGCTGTACCAGGCCCAGGGCCCGCACGTAACCGGACAGCGCCACGGATTCGGGCAGTGGGTCGGTGACGACGTCCATCTGCTCGATCAGACGGCAGTACTCCTCGACCTTCTCGTCGGCCCAGTCGTCCGGGAACGGCAACGCCACCACGTCGGGCTTGCCCCGCAACCGGGAGCCGATCGCGGCGAGCGGGTTGTAGAGCCGGGCGCGGAACACCAACTCCGCCGGCCAGGTCGCCCCGGCGATGCGGATCTGCTGATGCCCGAGGATGTCACGCACGTCGGAGACCGCGATGCCCAGATCGGGCCGCTGCCGGTCCGCGCCCGCGGTGTGCAGTCGCCCGGATTTGTCCGCCAGCAAATACGCAGGCGGCGTATATGTGCCTTCCACCTGGACCGGGCGGATCGGTATCCCACCGCCACCGGCGGCCACGGACACCACATCCCATCCGAGATGTATCGCCCCAACTCGAGCCGTCACATGCATAAGTGTGCCTGCTGTCGCGTCGGCACGCTCGGGGCAGGGCCGATTAGTGCGGACATCCCTTGTCGACGCTCGTTTCCGGACCCGTTCACGCGGCCGACTTCTTCAGCCGCAGACGCCACCACGTCAGCGTGGACAGCGCCGCGGTGAGCACGATCAACATGCCGGCGTCGAGGAACCAGAAACCGGGTTTGTGCTGCCAGATCGCATCGGGCTGGGCGTTGACGAACAGGGTCCGCAGATCGATGGTCGAGGCGCCGCCGGCGAATCCCCAGCGCGACGGGAAGACGTACGAAAGCTGTTCCAGCACCACGCGATCGGTCACCGGAATCATGCCTCCGGCCATCACCAGCTGACACATGATCATGACCACCAGCAACGGCATGACCTGTTCGTTCGACTTCGCCACGGTCGACAACAACAATCCGACGACCACACACGTCACCGCCGTCAGCGCGATATCGACGTACAACTCGATACCGCCGGACGGGATGAGCGCCCCCTTTCCGGGCGGATTCTTCCCGGCCAGCACGATGGCCACCAGCACCGCGGACTGCAGCAGCGCCGCGACACCGAAGACCATCACCTTCGCCAGCAGATACGCCGAGGGCAGCAGGCCGACGGCTCGCTCCCGCAGGAAGATCGGGCGTTCCCCGACCAGGTCGCGGACAGTCAGCGTCGACCCCATGAAGCACGCGCCGAGGATGAGCACGACCAGCAGCTGCTGGGATTCACTTCCTCCAGTGAGCTGCGGATGCAACTGGCCGTCCGGGCCGAGAATCGGTGGGGCGGCCGCGAAACCGTTCTTCCCCGGCACGACCAGGCACAGCACACCCAGCACGAACGGGAGGACCACCAGGAAGGCCAGGTAGCCGCGGTCGGCGAGGATCAGCCGGACCTGCCGCCGCGACAGTGTCGATAGTTGTTTCCAGCCACTGGATTTCGGTGGCTGCCCCATCACACCGCGCGGCACGGCCGGCGGTGGCGGTGGCAGCGCCGCCTGCCGGGACCGGTAGTTCGCGAAGGCGCGGTCCGGTTCGGCGGCGACCCGCGCGAAGATCTCCGCCCAGTCGCTGGTCCCGAGAAAGTCGCCGACCCCGGCCGGATGTCCGCAGAACGCGGTCTTGCCGCCGGGCGCCAGCAGCAGCACCTGATCGCACATGTCCAGGCAGGCCACCGAGTGGGTGACCACGATGACGGTGCGCCCGGCGTCGGCCAGTTCACGCAGCATGGTCATGACCTGGCGGTCCAGTGCCGGGTCGAGACCCGATGTGGGCTCGTCGAGCAGCAACAGGGCCGGACCGGTCAGCAGTTCCAGCGCCACGGAGGCGCGCTTGCGCTGACCGCCGGAGAGCCGGTCGACGCGGGTATCGGCATGTTCGGTCAGCGACAGTTCCTTCAGCACGCCGTCGATGACCTGCTGCCGATCGGCCTTCGAGGAGTCCGGCGGCAGCCGCAGTTCGGCGGCGAATCCGAGTGCCTGGCGCACGGTCAGCTGGCGGTGCAGCACATCGTCCTGCGGGACCATGCCGATACGACTGCGCATGGCCTCGTATTCGGCGTGCAGGTTGCGGCCCTCGAAGGTGACCACGCCGGCCGACGGATGTGTCGTTCCCGCAATGAGTTTCGACAGCGTCGACTTACCGGCGCCCGAGGGTCCGATGAGCGCGGTCAGGGTGCCGCGCCCGGCCTGCATGTTGACGTCCACGAGCAGTTGCTTGTTGCCCTCGACGACGAAACCGACGCCGTGAACGCTCAATCCCTGTTCGGTGACCGGCTTCTTGCGGTGCTTCAGCGTGCCTTCCTGCACGACGAAGTCCACGTTGCCGATGGTGACGATATCGCGTTCGCGCAGCGCCACCCGCTGCTCGCGGCGGCCGTTGACGAAGGTGCCGTTGGCCGAGCCCACATCCTCGAGGACGAGGCCCTCGCCGCTCTTGACCAGGCGGGCGTGCCGACGCGAAGCCAGCGGATCGTTGACGACGATCTGGTTGTCGCTGGTACGGCCGATGGTCAGGCCGCCGGCCGGAATGCGGTCGGCCCGCGCGATCGGCGCGGTCGAGGCCCGCGCACGCACCGGCGGCAGTGCCGAGGTGTCGGCCTTGGTGGTCATATTGACGTTCGGCACACCGCCGGAGCCGTGGGCCGCCGGAATCGGTTGAGACGGGCGTTGATTCGGCCGTTGCGCAGGCCGCGACGGCGGCTGCGGCGCAGCCGGGCGGCGCATCTGACCGGATTGCGGTGTGGGATGGGACGGTTGCCGGCGCTGCTGCTGACCCCCACCGTGCTGATTACCATCGTGTGGGCCGCTGCCACGCGGCCCCGCGTCCCGGGCAGGCGGATTCGGCGCACGGCCCGGCGACTGCGCCCGGGTGGGCGGTGCGGGCGGCCGGAATTGCGCCTCCGGCAGCAGATGAACCAGCGGGCCCGTGATCGCGTCGCCGAGCCGGACCAGCATCGGCCGATCCACCGGGACAGGACGCGTGATCCGCTGGGCGTCCACGAAAACCCCGTTGGTACTGCCGTTGTCGGCGAGCACCCAGGCGCCCCCCTGCCAGCCAAGTGTCGCGTGCACACGAGAGACCAGCGGACTGTCGACGAACACCGTCACCTCGGGCGCGCGGCCCAGGGTCACCTGCTGAGTGTTTTCGAAGATCCGATCGGTTCCCTCATGGCGCACGGTGATCTTCTGCGCCCCCGGTAATGACATGAGCCGGATAATATGCGATGGCCGTGACATCGGTGGGGCTCGAACGTGCCCCCGATCGCCGGGGGCGGCGCAGGTGACGCAGCGACTACCGGCCCGGGGAGGGATGGGGAGATGGCGAAACGCCCGGTGACGGCGACCCTCGCCGTACTGGTGCTGGCGGTCGGTCTACTGGCCGGGTGCACCATGACGACCGGTGGGCACGCCGTATCCATCTACGACGACCCGTTCCAGGTCGCCGGACTGCCCACCACCAGCGGCCCCAGCGGTCCTCGTTCCGGTGTTCCCGATTCCCCGCTGACCGCGACGGGCGGCGACAAGGGCGCGGTCGACACGTTGGCGCTCAATGCCATCGACGATATCCAAAGTTATTGGCGCGGTGAGTACCACAACGAGTTCGACGGCGACTTCACCCCCGTCACCAAGTTCTATTCCTGGAGTGCGAAGGCGCCGCGCTCGCAGGAGACGCAGTTCTGCAAGGACACGACCTATCACCTGGTCAACGCGGCCTACTGCCGGCTGGACAATTCCGTCGGCTGGGATCGCGGCGTACTGCTGCCCATGATGCAGGACAGCTTCGGGAAGATGGCCGTGGTGATGGTGCTCGCGCACGAATACGGCCACGCCATCCAGACGATGTCGCGCATCGTCACCGCGAAGGATCCGGTCATCGTGAAAGAGCAGCAGGCCGACTGTTTCGCCGGCGCGTTCATGCGTCACGTCGCCGAGGACAAGGCCGCGCATTTCACGATCAACACCTCCGACGGCCTCAACAACGTGCTGGCCGCGACGGTCGCCATCCGCGACGCCAATCCCGAGGATCCGGAATCGGTGCACGGCTCGGCCTTCGAGCGGGTGACCGCGGTGCAGATCGGTTTCACCGACGGCCCCAAGGGCTGCAAGGCGATCGATATGAAGGACATCGATCGCCGCCGCAAGAATTTGCCGCAGTCCTTCGGCGACGACGTCAATCGCGGCGAACTGGCGATCACCAAGGACAGTCTCAAGGAGTTGAGCAAGGCGATGGCGGCGATCATGCCGATCCCGTCCGAACCGACCTACGACTATCACGGCGCCCTCATGCACTGCAGCAACGGCGCCGACACCGTGCCCGTCACCTACTGCCCCGCGACGAATACGATCGGCACCGACATTCCGGCCCTCGCACAGCGCGGTGCGGCGGATACCGATGAGCAGGACGGCTTTCCGACTCGCGTCGGCGGCGACTACAACGCCTACGTCGTGTTCGTCTCCCGCTACGCGCTCGCGGTGCAGCGCAATGCGCACCAGCAGTTGACCGGAGCGAAGACCGGTCTGCGGGCCGCCTGTCTGTCGGGCGTGATCACCGCGAAGCTCGCCGATCCGCGTCGCGACGCCGGCCAGGGCGATATCGCGCTGTCTCCAGGCGATCTCGACAAGGCGGTTTCGGGACTGCTCAGCGATGGGCTGGCGGCCAGCGATGTGGAGGGCAAGACCGTGCCGAGCGGGTTTTCCCGGGTGGACGCGTTCCGGGCCGGTGTGCTGGGCACACAGGAGATCTGCGAGGCGCGCTACTCCTGACGCGCTGCCTCCTCGGCCGCGTCGCTACGGTCGCTCAACCGAACGGCGGGGGCGCGGCCGGCTCCAATCGCAGTACGCGGTTGCCGAGCTGGATCTCCGAGCCGTGGGCCAGCACCATCGGCTGATTCGGTTGCAGCCGAATCCAATCGCGATATCCGGCCGGCCGGGCCCGGGTGCCGTTGGTGGAGCCCCTATCCACGACGGTGATATCCCAGTTCATCAGCCGGATTTCGGCGTGGGCCCGCGACATTCCGCCGGAGGAGTCCTCGATTTTGACCGGCACCAGACCGCGCTGGGCGGACTCCGAGTTCTCCGGGTCCCGTCCGATCACGGCGTCGGCCGCCAGCAGATAGGTCATGCCGTCGTCGAGTACGAGCATGCCCAGCGGCGGCCGGACGACCTCGACCGGTTGCTGCGTCTGGTCGACCGGCATTCCGCAGACCGTGCAGAACGCCGAGCGCGGATCGCTGGGATGAGCACGAGCGCAGGTGAATCCCATCACCCGCACGGTCAGCGAGGTCGCGCGGGCGGTCGCCTCCATTCGGCGTTCCAGTTCGGGATCGGGACCGGGGGCGGGATTCGTACCGCGCAACCGGGTTTCGGCCAGCCGGGGATCCTCCGCCGGTTCGGGACGCGATATCCCTTGCCGCGCATCGGCTTCCGGCGTCCGATCCGGTCGGGTCGGTGGTGGGGGCAGCTGCGGTTCGGGCCGCTGCGCGTCCAATTGCGACGTGGGCGAGGGCTCGGCGCGATGGTGTGCACCGGCGGCGGGACGGGCGACACGATCACGCGCGCGGGTCCGCTCGCCCTCGAACCAGACCACCGCACCCGCGGCGGCTGCCACCCCCTCCACCAGGGAGCCGATGCCACGTTCGGGCAGTTCCGGAATCCGGCCGCGATCGTCGTCGATGAACAGCGCCGCGGCACGGGCCGGCGGTTCGGTGAACCGGTCGACGGTGAAGGCGGCATCCACGCCGCGGTAGTACTCGACACCCCGGGCGCCCGCGAGTACCGCGGTGACCGAACCGTGCAGAAAGATCGCCACCCCACCGGTATCCGAGCCGGACAGAATTCCCAGGTCGACCGGGCTGCCGTCGACCTGTTCGGCCTCCTGCATCAGCCAGCGGGTAGCCTCGCGCGCGATGATCCGCCCGGGTCCTTGTGGGGCATGCTCGGACGCCTCGGACACCAACTGCGCCAGCGTCTCGGCGGCCCGCATCGCCGGTGCGTCGGGGTGAACCCGGCCGCGACCACGATGCGCGACGACCACGACGGCCCCCGCGACGCGCACGACGACATGGTTACCGGCGACAACCTCGACCTGCCGATCCATCAACGGAATCGGCCTCCGAGCGAGATCAGCGCAGCGGTCAACACACGGACAAGGTTAAGGCAATCGTTGTCCATGAGTCCCCGCTGTCGGGTTTGGTCCGGTAATTTCGATGTCGGAGAACCGGGAGAGCACCGGGAGAAGGGGGCGGTCCATGGGCCGGACGATTCGCAGATCTCTTGTTTTCACCTGCGCCGCACTGCTTGCCGCGCTGACCGGTTGCGGCGTGCAGGGAACCCCGACCGCCGCCGAACTGGATGTCCGCACGCTCGACGTCGGTCCGTATCCGGTCGACCGCCACAGCTACGACGCCACCGCGGGCAGCAAGGGCGCGCTGGCGGAGGGGATGCGGATGTCGCAGGCCGTGGTCCCGGCCGTTCGCATCGACCCGTCGCTGACGGTCGGCGCCGGCGGGCGAGTCGTCGCCGACAGCACCGAGGCCACCCGTCGCCTGCTGGCCGCGGTCTCCAAACCGGTGCTCGACCGCAACAAGATGATCGTCGCCTATGTCGCGGCGGGTTCCGACAAGCCCGGCTCGCTGGACAGCGCGGCCGCGGCGACCTCGGTCACCGATCTGGTGCTGCGTTTCCCGGACGAGTCCGCTGCCCGGCAGGCCGCGCGCGAACTCGAGGATGTCGACTTCGGTGTGGCACCCGACCTCAATCGCAAACTCGCACTGCCGAAATACCCGGACGCCTATATCCACTACCGTCCCGGGATCCCCACCATCGGCACCTTCATGGCCTACAAGCAGTTCGTGATCTCGCTGTTCATCGAGCGGCCTCGCTCCGAGGAGGCCGACCTGCTGGCCTGGGTCCAGAAAACACTCGATGCCGAGGTGCCGGCACTCGATCACTTCCAGGCGACGGCGGCCGGCGGCCTCGACGCGCTGCCGGTGGATCCGGACGGCCTGCTCGCCCGCGCCGTCGTGCGCGACCGCTCGAACCGCACACCCGATGCCGATCGCTTCGCGGTCTATGCCGCACCGGCATTCGTCCACATCTCCTCCGACGAGACCACGCGCCAGCGCCTCGTCGACGACACCGGCATGGATGCCATCGCCGTCGCCGACAACAGTTCGGTGTTGCGCGTCCGCGACGCCGATGCGGGGGCGCGCATGATCAAGGGGCTGATCTCCGGTTCCGGTGAGCAGTACGAGCCGGCCGACGCGCCCAAGACGGTGCCCGGGGCCAAATGCCTGACGCTCAACAGTTCGGGAGATCCCCAGAAGGACAGCCGTTTCCGCTGCTACGTGCCCTACCGGCGATACGTGGAGGTCGTCAACGCCAACAGCCGCGACGATATCGATCAGCGAGTCGACGCGGCGTATGCGTTGCTGGCCAACAGCTTCTGACCGAGCCCGGGCGGCGCGGGAGCGTCACCGTGCTGGAGTACTATGCCGCGAGACCCAGCCTGGAAGGGGGAGCTGATGTCCACGGTCGATCTGATACTGACCGACAGCCGATTGTGGACGCGCAGCGAATCCACTCATTGGGACGGCGCTCCCTCGGTGGTCCCCGCCAGCGATGGCGCGAGTCTCGTTGTGGGAGAACCACTTCAGCCGCCCTCCCCCGCCGTCTCCGTGGTACGGCTGGCCGCGGCCGACCGCATCGCCTTCGTCCCGATGCTGCCGACCGTCGCCGACGCCTTCGCCGCGATCTTCGGCGCGGTGCTGACGAATCTGCGGCTGCCCAGCGCGTGTGAGCGGCTCACGGTGGTGAGCCCGTCGGAGTGGGGCACGCGCCGCCGCGCCGCGCTCGAGGCCGGCGCCCGCCGTCTGGCCGGCGAGATCAGCGTCGAACCGCTGGCGTTACGGGTGGCCGGACTGTCCGCGAGCACCTCGCAGCAGCAGCGCATCGCGGTGGTGGAACTGAATCCGCTCACCACGACCGTCACCCTCACCGGCCGTTCGGGCACCGAGACCTGGATCGAGGCTTGCGAATACGAGCCGACGATCGGCTCCGCGGACCTGGCCGAGGGACGCGGCGTTGAGGCCGTCGTCGATATCGTCGATCGACTGCTCGGCGGCCGCAAACCCAGCTATCTCGTGGTCGTCGGCGCCGCCGAACCCGCACTGCTGGAAGCGATGCGCGCGGAGCTGTCCCGGCGCTACGGCTTCGGTGTCGACCTGCGCGCGATGTCCGGTGTGGACCTGGTCCGGGGCGGGCCCGCGATGTCCCCCGCGGCTCAACCCGCGCGGTTCGCCCCGCAGACACCGTGGGTCGGCTCGCTGCACGAGCATGCGGCCGCGACCGCGCCGCCACCGAAGCTCCGCACTCCGCTCTTCATCGGCGCCGCTGTGTTCGCGGTGATCGTCGCCGCGGTGGCGGCCGCCGTCGTGCTGACCCGATCCGGCGGCGAGTCGCAGACGGCGGAATCCACCGGTACGCACCCGTCCGCCGTCGCCTCACCGACGGCACCACCCGCGGAGTCCTTCGGGCGAGTCGAGGCGGTGGTCCCGGCGGGCTGGCATATCACCAATCGCTCCGGCGCCAGGGTCGACCTGTCTCCGAACGACGGTGCGCGGGAACGTATTTCGCTGGTCCAGAAGGATCTCGCCGCGGGTTCCGGCATCGAGGACGTCGCCGCCACGCTCGAAACCCAGATCGCCAAACGACCGGCCGGCACGGTCGGGCCGCTGCAGCGCAACGTGATCTTCGGCGGCCGCCCCGGACTGTCCTACGAGGAAACTCCCGGCGACGGCACCACGGTGCGCTGGCAGGTTCTGGTGGATTCCGGCCTGCAGGTCAGCGTCGGCTGCCAATACCCTGCCGGCGGCTGGCAGCCCATGGCGGCGGTGTGTGAGAAGTTCGTCGGCGATCTGCGGGCGGGGGCCTGACACCCCGCCCACGGCGACGCCCGCCCATCGGGTACCGCCGCCGGTGAAGGGCACCCGTCGGAGACGGGTGCTATCTTCTTCGCAGCGTCGGCCGAGCAGGCACCTGTGTTCACCGGCGTGGAGCCTGTGGGAGGGGACTATGCGAAATTCCGTGCGTGTGCTGGCCGCTGCCGTGGCCGCGCTGGCGCTGGCCGCGACGGGATGCGGCTCCGATCCGGCTCCCCCTCCGGCCGCCGAACCGACCGTCGATCTCAGCGGTCTCGACGTGGGGCCGTACGACGCCACACCGCGCGATATGGGCAAGCCCGCCAATCCGGGTCAGGCCGCATTCTTCGAGGCGGAGCGACTCGGCAGCGCGATGCCGCTGCCGATGGAGATCGACCCGGCCTTCACCCACACCGGCAAACTCGACACCCTGGTCTTCCTCGATCCGAAAACGTCGGTGATGAAGGACTTCACCGACCTGAGCAACTTCGCCGAAGACGCCCCGGATCTGATCGGCGGCTTCGCGTCCTACGGCCGCGACGACCCGGACAACCTGGGAAGCGAGCTGGTCAACGCGGCCATGATCTTCCCGACCGAGCAGCGCGCGGCCGAGGTCGCCGCGGCCCTGGAGCGGCGCGATTTCGGCCGGGACCCGCAGACCCAAGCGGTCGCCATCCCCAATTATCCGCTGGCGCATGCGCATTGGGTGCCGACCAAACAGGCGATCAGCAACTGGTATCCGGCGGGTCGGCTGGTCGTCTTCACCGCGGTCTACGACCAGGCCAAGAACTGGTTCAACAAGGTCGATCTCCCGGCGCTCGTCTCGCGCGTGCAGAAAAGTCTCGACACCGTCGTGCCCGCGCTCGCGAAGTTTCAGCCGACACCCCCGGACAAACTGATGGACCACCCGATCGACATCGACGGGATGCTCGGCCGGACCATGATCCGGCCGAAGGAGGCGACCGGCGAATGGCTCAACCCGCCCGGTGTCTACCTCGGACATTCCGGGCTGCACTTCAGCAGCGATCCGGGCGAGTCCCGGGCGTGGTACGACCGCGACGGCGTCGACCGCTTCGCCGATTACGGCAACGAACTGTACCGAGCCCGCGATGCCGTGGCCGCCGCGGATATTCGCGACGAATTGGGCGGAGCGGAAAAACATTTCAAGCAGGCGGCGTCCCCGCGGAATCTTCCGGTCGCGAAATGCCGGGAATACAATGGCAAGGAGATGTTGGCCGTCCGCTTCTACTGCTCGGTGTACTACGGCCGATATGCCTCGCTGGCCTGGGGTGAGCAGTTGCTGGATGCGCAGCAACGCATTTCGGCCCAGTACGCCATCTTGGTAAAGGCGGATCCGAAATGACCACACGATTCGTCCGGGCGGCGGCCGCCGTGGCCTGCCTCGGCGGAGTTCTGGCGGCGACCGGGTGCGGCGCGACCATCGGCGGCTGGGCCGGCCCGTCGGAAATGGATGTCCGGAAGCTCGATGTCGGCAACTACGATGTGCGGCCGCTCGATATCCACGTGGACTATCGGCCGGGCTTCGTCAACGCACCCGAGGCCGCCGGCATGCGCCTCGCCGAGTACGTGGTAACCGCGGATCAGGTCGACCCGTCGCTGACGAAACGCGAGAAGGCGGGCAGCTTCTCCGCCGGCGTCCTGCCCGATGCGCTCGGCAACGAGAACGATATGGAGGCCGTCGCCAAGCGCGACCACATGGTGTACGGATTCTCGACCGCGGCCAGCGACAAGGACGCGGGCTGGGGTTTCGCCGGCTGGCCGAAGCCCGAGAAGCCCTATTCCACCGTGCTCGCACTGTCGGTCATGCAGTTCGACGACGCCGCAAGCGCCACCCGGGCCGCCACCGATTTCTACAACGCCGATTTCAACGCCTACAAAGACCAGAACCAGCCGGTGCCGCTCGCGAAATATCCTGATGCGCACGCACATTGGCTCCCCGGAACACCGTCGATCCGCTCCTTCCTCGCGCACGGCTCCTATGTGATGTCGGTACTGGCCCTCACTCCGACACCGAACCTGAACAGCCTCACCTCGCTCACCGAGAAGGCCCTGGACGTCGAATTCCCCCTGCTGGACCGGCTGCCGCCGATTTCCGACGAGGACACGGTCAAACTTCCCTGGGATCCGGATTACCTGCTCAGCCGGGCGCTCAACACCGGTCAGTCCGGGCGTCCCCAATTCGGCGACGACAACGGCGTATTCGGTCCGCACGGAATTCTGCACTACATGTCCGATCGCAAGGCCGCCGCGCAGAGCGTCGCCGCCCTGAAGGCCGACGAATTCGCCAAAACCTCCGACGCTCTGGTGTTGCGCGCCGCCGACGCCGCATCGGCGAAAAAGGCTGTCACCGATCGCATCATCTTCCAGGGTGGTGGTCCGGCCGTCGATCCGGTTCCCCAGCTCACGGATTCGGCATGCGTGGAGAACGGTACGAAGAACGTCGACGGCGGGCTGAAGCGCTATACCTGCATCGTCGCCTACCGCAACTATGTCGGCTATGTGACCTCGAATCAGCTGGTCGACGTGCATCAACGCGCGGCCGCGCAGTACGCCCTGTTCGCCAACAGCCAGTGGCAGCCGTGACTCGACCGCCCACCTCGAAGTCCAGTAAGCTCCGCGACGATACGCGGCCCGCCGAACTACCAGGAGTTTGTTGCTGATGGTGATGAGTCCCGGCACCATCGTCGGTGGGTATCGGATCGTTCGCCAGCTGGGCGCCGGTGGCATGGGCACGGTGTATCTCGCCAAACATCCCAGCCTCCCCCGCATGGACGCCATCAAGGTGCTCAGCGGTGAACTGTCGTCCAACCACGAATTCCGGGGCAGATTCGAACGCGAGGCCAATCTCGCTGCCGGCCTGGATCATCCGAATATCGTCTCGGTCTACAACCGCGGTGAAGAGCACGGCCAGTTGTGGATCGCCATGCAGTACGTCGACGGCACCGACGCCTCGGCCGAACTGGCCCGCGACCCGCATTCGATGACTCCGCTGCGCGCCCTGCGCATCGTCACCGAGGTCGGTAAGGGCCTGGACTACGCGCACCGCCGCGGACTCCTGCACCGCGACGTCAAACCCGCGAACTTCCTGCTGTCGACCCCCGAGGACGATGACGAGGAACGCGTCCTGCTCACCGATTTCGGTGTCGCCAAATCCGCCGACGACGCCACCGAACTCACCCAGACCGGCAGCTTCGTCGCGACGATCGCCTATGCGCCGCCGGAACAACTCCAAGGCATGGCGGTCGACAGCCGAGCCGACATCTACAGCCTGGGTTGCGCGCTCTACAAGCTCATCACCGGCCAGAACCCGTATCCCGCAACCCAACCCGCGATGGTCATGATGGGGCACCTCTACGAGCCGCCGCCTCGCGCCACCGCCGTCAATTCCGGGCTACCACCGGCGATCGACCACGTCTTCGCGCGCGCCCTGGCGAAGAATCCCGCCGACCGCTTCAGCAGCTGCCGCGAACTCACCGACGCCGCCGCGAACGCCCTCACCCCCGGCCACAGCCCGATCCGCACCACCACCTCCCCGACCTACCCCATCCAGGTCTTCGACCCCCGCCCCCAGACCGACCCTCGCACCCCGATCCCCCACCGGACCCAATCCGCAATCCCCACCCAAACCGGCCACCGCCCCGACCCCGACCTCTCCCACCGCCCCACCCCGGACCTCTCCCACCGCCCCACCCCGGACCTCTCCCGCCTCCTCGAACCGAAACCCAAGAGCCGCAAACCCTTGCTCCTCGGCGGAGTCGGAGCACTCGTCGCCGTAGCCTTGGCCGCCGGCATCGGAGTGTGGGCAACCCAGGGCAATTCGGGCGGGACGGGGCCGGCGACCACCTCGGCATCGGCGGCAGCGACGACGACCGCAGCAGCGTACACGTCGGTTGCGCAAGCGCGCGAAGCGAATCCGGCATTCGCGGGCAAGACCATCACGATGTTGGACGTGACCGGAGAAAAGACGTTCGGCGTCTTCCTCGGCGGCACTTCGCCGACGCAGTTCTTGCAGGACCTGGGCTTCGTCTACAATTTGCAGTATCCGAAAAACGGTGACGAGCCCTCGCCTCGGCCGATCACTGATCCATACCAAGATCTCAAGACCTCGGCCGATAGCTACATTCTCGCCGTCCGAAGTGACCCGAACGCCGGTGGCGGTGGATTACTCGGGCTTCCTTACAGCATCACCGGCGCGAAGGCGACTGTCATCCCAGTCGACGATCCTGCGGCTGTGTCCGCACTACGTAACTGGAGCAGCGCGTCGGAACAAACTCTACTGAGCAAGTTGGTGCCGGTGCTTCGAAAGCAAATCAACTGAGCCCAGCACGGCTCTGCCGAGCGATTACGGATTGTTCACCAGTAACGCTAGCTGAGCGCTTGCTCGTTGTTTGATATCCAACTCTTGACCGCTGGATACCTCAGCCATATACCGACCGAATGTGATTGCGCATTGGAATCGGGTGCTCGCCAACTTCTCAGCTGTATCGTCGTGGGAGTCCCGCTTCTTGACACACGTGATCGCCGGCTGCCCGATTTGAGGGTCGTAACCGTCGTAACCTTGCCGATGACTCTGCAGCCACCCTGACTGCAAGTGCCACGCACCCTCCCGATCGCGGGCCCGCAGTACGACCGCGTTGTTGTATGCAGCCAGGTCGACACCGTTGTCCCGCAACATATTCCGGTACAAAGTTCCATTCTCCGCAAAGTGCAGAATTCCGCGTGCCGAATAGTAGGCTTCTTGCGATGTGTTGATACTCTGACCTTCCCGGAACGCGAGTGTGCGCGCAAGTATCCCGTCACGGTCGATCGTTAATGTCGATAAATTCTCAGCGGCGGTAGGAACGAAATCTCTGAGTAGATCAGCCTGGGCGTCGAGCGCTTTCGTGACCCGCTGCGAGACAGCGTCGGCAGGTTTTTCCGGATCCACCGCAACCGTGTGAGCAACCAGTGGGCCGGTTGCGTACCACGAGGAGACCATCCCAGTCGGAAAGTAGAATGCCCGAGCGTCTGGGTAGCCCCTTACTGCTACGTCCGTCGGCGGCCCCAGCCCGGTAACAGAGGAATACTTGGGATTATTGTTCCAATCCATCACGGCTTGCTTCATTTCCATGGCAGCACGTGCCGCCGATTCAGGATCAGGAAAGCGCAGCAACGAATTCACGAGATACCGGGAGTTCACCCCTTGATCGTTACCGCGCGCAGTCGAGAAGCCGCCGAGGAAATGATACTTTCCGGCGACATCTGCCAGTGCGCCCAGATCATTCGCACCTATTCCGCCGCTTTCCGCGTTTACCAGACTGGCGCCGTTTCGGAGAACCCCCGTCGGATCTGTCTTCGTGGTCAGCTCACTGTCGATGTCGACCGGATCGGGAATGTAGCCGGCCATACGTTGGGCCTCGCGCAGCCACCGTACATCGGGCCCCACCGATGATTCCGGCGCCACACGCGCCACTGTCCGATAGGGGCCCGGAGACAACATCGATGTGTCCACCTTTTCCTCGGACGGCAAGGGCGTACCTTCTACCCCACAAGCCGCCACCACGCCGCCCAACACCAAGACCGAAGCAGCCACCGCGAGCAATCTGCGCAACTTCGTAGGTTCCAATTCAAGACCCCGATTATTGGTTTTTGGCAAGGAGTGCGTACTGCGCCGCGGCCCGCTGCTGAACATCGATCAGCTGTTCCGATTTCACCTGCGCCACATAGCGCCGATAAGAAACGTAGCACTGAAACTTGTACATACCCGTCTCGTTCTGGCTGCAGATCGCACCGGGTACACCACGCGGCGGGGGAACGTCCTTGGCCTTGTTCTTCGGTGTCCCGACGTCGACGAGAAATTGCTGCGCCGCCGCCTCGTCTCGGGCCCGAAAGAGAAGCGCCTGCGAGGCCACTGCGACGCGGTCGACGCCTGCCTTGTGGATAACCGCAGCTCTTCCGGGAAGATCCGACTGAAAATGAAGAAATGCGTGATCCGTATAGACGACGTCCTCTTCCGGGCCGAGCACACCTCCAACTTCTGGGATCCAAAACCCGTGGAATACGCGAGTCAGCATATGGTCCGGATCGATGGCCAATGACCTATAGTTCGCGACAGGAGTCGGATGGAAGTTGTCCAAGGACTTGACCTGTGCGCTCAGATACTTCCGGCACATCGATATCAAGGCGTCCTTGTCCACAGAATGCCGCCCGGCGTAGACCGCGATAACGAATGGTCCATGTGGAGCGGATACACCGATAGTCGGCACGGAGGGACGCCAATGCGAAAACGCGTCCGGAAAGTCCGGTATCATCACCGATTCGTTATCAGTATTGCGCGCCAAGTCGACGGCGTCCAGTTCGCGCGCGGCAGCCTTGGCCGAATTATCGTCGGGGAAACGAATGACGGTCGCGCTCATACCTTCGTACGCACCGTTGCCGAGCGACTCTCCCTCTTTGCTGTCGCTGTCAGCAGCTGCGGCACGGAATGCCATCAGCATTCCATACTTCTCCAATATCGGCTGGACGAACGAAGGAAGCTGCGCCGTGACGACGTCGGGCGTCATCTCCAGCTTCGCACCCATTCCGTACTTATATCTGGGCTCGACCTCGAAAGGGCTGATGACGGCGTCGGCAAAGCGCACACCTTCGAGGACCGGGAGCGTGCCCGGCAGAACGGTACGCGCCACCCGCGGCTTGTCCGACGAGTAACTGCCCATATCCAAGGTGCGAACATCGATCTCCGCCGGCGATGCGGTACCGGCAACCGGTGACGAGCACCCAGAAACCGTGACTGCGGCGACAAAAAGGCAGATCATCAGCACTATCGGGCGCGTCGTCACGACTTCTCCCACTCTCTTGGGACAGAAAAGGTGGCGAGGTCGTCTCCACCTCGCCACCTTCTCTGTGTGCTGCCCGGGCTCGGTCAGAGTCCGAAGGTCTTGGCCGCCAACGCATCGGCTTCCTGCATGTGGTCGCCACCCGCGGTCACCGCGACACCGAGCTGTGCCAGCTTGGCCACGAGATCGTCCGATGACGCGCGCCACTTCTGCTGGATCTCCTGGAACGCGGTGGTACCCAGACCGTCCGTCCAGTGATGGGTGATGAACGCCTGGAACATCTTTTCGAAGTTCTCCAGCTCGTTGGTGATGTCCTGCGCCTGCTTACCGAGATTGGTACCGGCGTCACGAATCGAATCGAAGTTATATGACAGCAGCTCGAAGTCACTCATGTGATATCCCCTTCAGAATGGTTGAGGTGGTAAAGCTCGGACGACACACGCTCACATATTGAGCTGCGGCACCTCGACGACGTCGGCGGCGTGGATGCGCTTGTAGTTCTCGAGCTCGTTGTCGGAGAACTGAGATGCGATGGTCTTCACCTTCTGAGCGTTCTCGTTCAGCTCGTCGTTCAGCTTCTGAGCGGCGCGCAGGAAGTTCTCCATCGCACGCTCGAAAGTGTCGCCCGCCGTTCCCTGAAAGTCCTTACCGTTGCGGACCGCGGTGGCGGCCTGTTGCGCCGCGGTGATCATCCCGCCGATCGCGTCGTGCTTCTGCTGCATTTTGCCCGAGAAGTCGTTCATCTCCGGCACGGAGGCGCTAAAGCCCATGTCTACTCCTGAAGTTGATAAGTTGCTGCCCCAGGCAGCCCAAGTGGACTGGTCCTACATCTTGCTTGGACGCGTGGCCCTCGTCATCGGTTCCATCGGTTCCCCCCTGAATTCCGCGAACCCGCTACCGGAGGTCGGCTGGCGACCGCACGACGCGCTCACACGTGGACTCGTGTCGACTCCCACCTCCCCCTTCTCGTGCCCGCCCTCAAGCCTTGGCCGCGGCCAGTGAGCTACTCCGATGGTTCATCGGCGACACTGGAAGGCCATGCCACGCACGAACATCCGGCGCCCCCTTGCTGCGCTGCCGTCTTCCGAAATGTTCAGATCTGAGATTGCCATCTTCGGGCCATGAGCGCCAGCGACTAGACGAATTCGAACCGGATCTCCCGGCGTGGCGTACGCCACAGTACCTGGCAGGTGCCGTCATTGCTCCAGGCTCCACGAAAGCTGGATCAGGCTGGCACCTTGGCGGTTGACGAATGTGCCGCGGCCCGGCGGCATTTCGCTCGGGCGCACATTGCCGATCAGATTCCCCTCGTCACGGCTGCCGCTCATCACCAAGGCGTGCGTGCCGACGTCCTTCATCCGAGATAGCACGGGCTCGTACATCGCACGCGATGCACCGCCGGAGCGGCGCGCAATGATGAGGTGGAAGCCGACGTCCTTGGCATGCGGTATGTACTCGACCAAAACGTTCAGCGGGTTGCCGCTTTGGGTGACTACGAGGTCGTAGTCGTCGATCACCACATACAACTCGGGGCCGGACCACCACGACCGTTGGCGCAACTCCTGCTGAGTGATGTTCGGCCCGGGCATACGCTGACGCAGGATCTCTGCGACCTGTTGCATCATGCCGCTGAGCATTTCGCTCGATGGCGCGTACCCCGCCAGGTGATCGGTTTCGACCAGGCCCAGCATCGTCCGACGGTAGTCACCGATCACCAGTTTGGCCTGTTTCGGTGTATTCGACGCAACTAGGTTCTGCACGATGTTGCGCAGTAGGTTCGTCTTACCGCATTCGGTGTCACCGAAGATGATGAAGTGCGGCAGTTCGTTGAAATTGAGGAATACCGGAGCCAATTCGGCTTCGTTGAGGCCGATCGGGACGGACGAGTTCGGCACGGCAGGATCGAGGCCCGCCGGCCACCCGCCCATTCCGTGTAGCAGTTCTTCTCGTCCAAGCAGTTCGGGCAGCATCCGGACGGCGGGTGCCGGGCGGCCCGGAGTGGAGGCGGTCAGCCGTCGCACTGCGTCGGCCACACCAGAACCCAAGCTTTCGGGATTCGAATCTCCGTCCACGCGCGGCAGAGCCGTCAGCATATGCTTCGCGTCCGGCGTCATCCCGCGGCCCGGGCGGCCCTGGGGTACCAACGAGGCCACCTTGCGACCGAGATCGGAATCCATCGGGTCGCCGAGGCGCAGTTCGATTCGGGTCCCGATCTGGTCCTTGAGAGCAGGGCGTGCTTCCGCCCAGCGGTTCAGCGCGATCACGACGTGGACACCGTACGAAAGACCCTGCGTCGCAAGGTTCATGATCGGCTGTTCGAGCGAATCGAAATCCTGGCGAATGGAGCCGAAGCCGTCGATCACCAGGAAGACGTCTGCGAAAGGATCCTCGTGGACGCCCACCGCACCCGGACTGGTCGACGGATCCGTACCGCGCAGCCTGCGGAAGTCGGCCATCGACTCGATGCCCAGTTGGCGGAAACGCATTTCGCGCTGACGG
The DNA here is from genome assembly GCF_001612845.1 of Nocardia elegans NBRC 108235. GTDB lineage: Bacteria > Actinomycetota > Actinomycetes > Mycobacteriales > Mycobacteriaceae > Nocardia > Nocardia nova. The sequence goes on from NZ_BDBF01000050.1 coordinate 18,827, forward strand.
ACGATGGTGGTCATCTCGGAGATGGTGCGGCGGACTTTGTCCACGTCCAGGCGCCCCGCCACCGAACCGACGTGTGGGAGGCCCTCGAGACCGGCCAGCGTGCCACCACCGAAATCGAGGCAGTAGAACTGCACCTGTTCTGCGGTGTGGGTCAACGCCATACCCATGATCAAGGAACGGAGTGCGGTCGATTTACCGGACTGGGGGCCACCGACAATGGCGACATTGCCGCGGGCACCGGACAAATCGATCACCATGGGGTCGCGCCGCTGATCGTACGGGCGGTCCACTGTTCCTATGGCAGTGCGCAAACTCGCGACCGGACTGTAGTCACCGGTCAGAATCGAGCGTGGGATGAGCTGATCGAGAGTCGGCGCGTCATCCAACGGCGGCAACCAGATTTCGTGGGCCGCGCGACCGTGTCCCTGAATGCGCGACACCAGCATGCCCAGGTTGGAGATCTTCTCGGCGCCTTCGTCCTGCTGAACCTCCTCGACCATGCTGGGCTCGGGAGGCAACGGGAGCCGGTCGCTGGCGCGGAAGGGCACCTGCCCGGCAATGAAGGGGCGGGCGTTGATATCGATTTCCCCGCCGACGATTCCCGCCTGAGTCACTTCTCGCTGGGAACCGCCACCCACATAGGGGCCGGAAACGTAGGAAGCCTGAAACCGTTGAATCTCACCGGAATCGGACTTCAGATAACCACCACCGGGATTGTTCGGCAGGTTGTAGGCATCGGGAACACCCAATACTTGACGAGATTCGTTGGCCGAGAACGTCTTCAGACCGATGCGGTAGGACAGATGCGATTCCAGGCCCTTGAGCTTGCCTTCTTCCAAGCGCTGCGAGGCCAGGAGCAGATGTACGTGGAGCGATCGGCCGAGACGGCCGATCATCACGAACAGCTCGGCGAAATCGGGGTGCTGACTGAGCAGTTCCGAAAACTCGTCGAGCACGACGAACAACGCCGGCATCGGGTCGAGGTCGGCTCCGGCAGCGCGAGCCTTCTCGTATTCGAGCACATTCGCGAAGTTGCCTTTGTCACGGAGCACCTCTTGGCGGCGATTCATCTCGCCCGCCAGCGCGTCCTTCATGCGGTCGACGAGGTCCGCTTCCTCTTCCAGGTTGGTGATGATGGCCGCTACGTGCGGAACACCTTCCAAGCCCAGGAAGGTCGCACCACCCTTGAAGTCGACCAGAACCAGGTTCAGTTGGTCCGGCGAATGCGTTGCCAGCATCGAGAGCACCAGGGTGCGAAGGAATTCCGACTTGCCGGAACCGGTCGCACCGATACACAGGCCGTGCGGCCCCATTCCACCCTCGGCCGCCTCTTTGATATCCAGATAAACCGGCAAGCCGTCCGCGCCTACACCGAACGGCACCCGCAACCGGTCGCGACCGTAACGTGGTTTCCATCCGTTTTCCGGATTGAAGGTCCCGATATCGCCCAGGCCTACCAGTTTGGCCCAGCTATCGATGACCTCTCCATTCTCCTCGACCACGGCTTCGCCACCGCGCTGGACGGCCGCCACCCGGAAGGGGGCGAGGCGCCGCGCGACCTGTTCGGCCTGCCGCGCGCTGATGCGGTCGATGAGGGCGAAGCGTTCCATATTGCCGGTGGCGCCGCGGCCGACGCATTCACCGTTCTCGACGACCATCTGAATGCCGCGCGAAACCGCCAGGCGCGGAGCGTAACTGCACAGATCGATGATGGTGACGCCCTCGTAGCCGGATTCGCGCAGCGAATCCTCCTCGGCCTCGAGCAGACCACCGTCGACGATGATGACGATGTGGACCAGATTCTGATTGGCCGGCTGGTTGCGGGAGTAGCGAACGCGGTTGTGCAGCAACGGATTCAAGCCGTCGGCGAGTTCGCGGATGGAACCGTAGACCATACGCTCGGTGCCCACGCCGTCCTGGGAATCCGGGTGCTGGGTGTGCGGGAGCCATTTGGTCCACTCCCATTCGGCGGCGGTGTCGGGACCGCAGACCACCGCGACCAGCACCTGGTCCGGCGCCTGAAACATGCACAGCTGCAACAACATCGCGCGGGTCATATCGCGCGCCTGGGCGCGGTCGCCGTTGAGCTGGATGGTGGCGAAGCCCTTGACCGCGATGGCGGTGGGCAGGTCCGGGACCGTGGAATGCGTACGCACGAAACGACGCAACGATACGGCCGCGATCGGCTCGAGTTCCTCGACCGGGCCGGTTTCCGGCGAGACCAGCCGGGTGGCCAGGCGCTGCCCGCCCAGGCCGATGCGCGCGTGGCAGAAGTCCTTGTCCCCCGGACGGCGTTCCCACATGCGGCTGGTGCCGGCCAGCATCCACACCAAACCCGGTTCCGGATGGCTCCATTCGACCGCCGCGCGCTGCTGGGAGGCGGTTTCGTCGACGTCCTTGCGGACCTGGTCCAGGTAGCGCAGATAGTCCTTGCGGTCCTCGTTGGCCTCGGCGGCCTTCTGTCCCTTACCACCCTGACCGGCGAACATGCCGACCATGGAGAAGACCATCATCATCGGGAACATCATGCTCATCGGGTTGGAGGCGATACCTCCACCGCGGGTGAACATGATGGCCATCATTCCGACCATGCCGACGACCATCACGACGGGCATCAATTTGCCCAGCAGACTGCCAGGTATCGCGCGTGGAATCTCCGGCGGCGGTTGCAGTGTCACTTCGCCACCCGGTGACCGCGGAACCTCCCGGCGCGCACGACGCTGGAACCTGACAGTGCTCATCGACGGAAGATCCCCCTTCGGCTGCTGTACTGCGGACTCAGTGTAGAGGCAGCGGCCGACATGTCGTACAGTTCGACCAGCATTCTGCACGGATCGGCCGCGCGACCGCAAACCGGAGCGCATGCTGAAACACCAGGTAGAGACGGAGTTGGGGGAAGCGTGACGCACGCGCGACTGGACCATATCGAAGAGGATTCGAGCCGCGGAATCGTCCGGGCGCCCGATCTGGCGCGGGTGACAATTCTGGCCAAGCACACGCAGGTCGATATGGCGATTCCGGTCGACGTTCCGGTCGCACTGGTCATTCCGAGCGTGGTCGACATGGTGGCGCAGCACAGCCGCACCAACGATTTCGACAACAGCGGCGAACAGTTCCAGCCGGCCGAATGGGTGCTGGCGCGAATCGGGCAGCCGCCGTTCTCCAATTCGCTCAGCCTGGGCGAGCAGGGGGTGCGCGACGGCGAGCTGCTCATGCTGGAAAGCGCCGATCACGTCGCGCCCAGTCCGCTGTTCGACGACATCATGTACAACGTCGCGATCGCCGACGCCGACCATTTCCGCAGCTGGTCGCCGCAGGTCGCGCGGATCACCGGATCGATCATCGCGGTGCTGACCATGCTCGCCGGATGCACCGGCCTGCTGGCCGCGCCGGATGCGATGGCGGGCTGGATCACCGGGTCCATCGCCGCGGTGCTGACGATTCTGCTGGTAGTGGCCGGCACGGTGATGAGCCGCATGTACGGCGACACCGCCTCCGCGCTGGTTCTCGGCGGCTGTGCGCTGCCGAGCGCGTTCGCCGCGGGCATGTTGATCGTGCCCGACCATTACGGATGGGCGAATCTGCTGCTCGGCTCGGTACTCGTCGGTGCCACGGCACTGCTGGCCTGGCGGGTCAGCGGAGTCGGTCTGGCCCTGTTCATCGGCGCCACAACACTTTCCGTGTTCGCCATCCCCGCCGCGCTGGTCGGCCTGCTCACCTCGCAGCCGGTCAAGGCCATCGGCGCGGTCGCCGCCGCGCTCGCGCTCGGCGCCCTGTCGCTGGCACCGCGAGTGTCGATGCTGCTGGCGAAACTGCCGCTGCCGCCGGTGCCTTCGCCCGGCACCCCGATCGATCCCACCGAGGACGATCCCGACGACCACCGCGCGCTGCCCACGATGGACGTGCTGCGCACGAAATCCGAACGCGCGCGGATGTATCTGGCCGGCCTCGTCGGCGCGACCACACTGGTGACCGTGATCGGAGCGCTCGCCTCGACCGATCCGTCCGCGGACAGCCCCTATTGGCCCGGCATCGCGCTGGCGCTGGTCTGCGCGGTGGTGCTGATGTTCCGCAGCCGCACCTACGTCAGCGCCGAGCTGGCGGTGGTGCTGCTCGCCGGCGGTGCGGCCATCCTGCTGATCATGACGGTCGGCGCGGCCTTCGTGGTGGAACAGCCGCTCGCGGTGTTCGGCGCCGCCATGGTGATGCTCATCGCCGCGCTGATCCTGGGCACCATCGTGCCGAACCAGTCGGCGACGCCGCCGATGCGCCGCGCGGTGGAGCTGCTGGAGTACGGGTTCGTCGCCGCCGTCCTGCCGCTGGTGTTCTGGGTAGCCGAGCTGTACACGCTCGTTCGATCGCTCTGAGCCGCAGATGAGACCGAAAATGTTCGGGCAGAAACTCGTTCGAATTGCGGTGGCGGCAGCGGTGGGGTTGTCTTCATCGGTGGGCGTCGGCACAGCGATGGCAGATCGCCCGCCGGTCGTCGATCCGGGGGTCATGCCGCCGGGCCCGCCGATGGGGCCGCCGGACGAGACGGAGCAAGCCTCCAACTCGCCATGTGCCAGCACCCAGACGGGGGGTGACGGCCCGACGGTGCCCGATGCACAACGTGCCCTCGGGATCGATAGGGCGTGGCAGTTTTCCAGGGGCGCAGGGCAATTGGTTGCGGTTATCGATACCGGCGTAGCTCCCAATCCACGCCTCCCCGGTCTGATCGGTGGGGGTGACTATGTAGCACATACGGACGGCACCGAGGACTGCGACGCGCACGGCACCTTCGTCGCGGGAATCATTGCGGCCAGCCAGGTCCCCGGTCAGGGATTCGCGGGTATCGCTCCTGACGCGCGGATTCTCACCATCCGCCAGACCTCCGGATACTTTCAGAAGAAGGGCAGGAGCCGCGAGAAGGGCCCCGATGAAATGCCCGACAGTTACGGCACGACAGGCACACTCGCGTGGGCGGTCCGGCATGCGGTGGATATGCATGCCACCGTCATCAACATGTCATTGACGGCATGTAAGCCGGTATCCGCTCATATCGAGGATCGCTCTTTGGGCGCTGCCGTTCGCTACGCCGCCGACCACGACGTCGTCGTGGTCGCCGCGGCCGGCAACACCGACAAGGACTGCAAGGACGCGAAGAATCCGGTATTCGATCCACTGGATCCGACTGCGGATCCGTGGAGCAAGATCGATTTCGACGTCTCTCCCGCCCGCTACGACGATTATGTGCTCTCGGTCGGCTCGGTGGATACGAACGGTCAACCGTCGAAGTTCACCGTTCCCGGGCCGTGGCTCGGTGTTGCGGCCCCGGGCGAGAATCTCATCTCGCTCGATCCCCATTTCGGCGACGCGCAGAGCAAGGGGACCGCGACCGGTAAATACGACCTGCAGCAGAAACTCGAGCCGATTTCCGGAACCAGTTTCGCCGCACCGTATGTCGCGGGCCTGGCAGCGCTGGTGCGCAGCCGATTCCCGGACCTGAGCGCACCCGAGGTGATCAAGCGCATCGAGGCCACCGCCCATGCACCGGCGGAGGGCTGGAACCCCTATATCGGCTATGGAGTCATCGACCCGGTGGCCGCCCTGACGGATCAAGTGTCGGCATCGCTGCCGCCGAAGGCCCTGCATCGAGCCGAGTCTCGCCAGCTCGCGGTGCCGAAGACCCCGCCGCCACCGGACCACACGGCCCGCAACGTCGCGTTGATCGGCTCCATCGTGACCGGATTCCTGGTGGTCCTCGGAATTCTGATCTCGTTCCCGCTACGCCGGAAGTTCGGCAGTAACGGCTGATCACGGAATGGTGTTCCGGGGGTTGTCACTCCCGGAACACCGTGATCCGCCTCCTACCGCCGGTAAACGGCAAAGCCAACGGCTACGCCTACCCGGCAATCACCGATCCCTTCACTCGAGGATCCCGCCGGCCGACGGGATGATCACCGGGAATCCGAGCGGCTGTCTGCGCCGCTTTGGATGTTCTTGCTGCGGGATCCAGCGCCCTTGGCACCGGAATTCACCACGCCGAACGCGGCATTGGTTTGTCGCGCCTCGTCATCCACTTCCTCTATGCGGTATCGGATGCGGCGGACACTGTCGGCATGGTCACCGGCGATCCGCTCGATCTTCGCGGCCCAATTCATGGGTACCGCACCCCCTCAACGGCACTCGCTACTTCCAAATCCTCTGTGTCCGAGGGCATTCCGTCCGGATGCACTCCGACCTGATCCGGCTCGCCCGGACCATCTGTTCGCACGTTCGCGCTGTCGGCTTGGTCCTCGTCGACGAAATCCGGTTCGTCCTGGACGACCGGTGCGACGTACTGGATCTTCGGCCGATGCTCCCCGTCGCCTTCCGAGCGCGCCGGGGAACCGTGCGCTCCACCGAAGAACCCGGCGGGCGACATTGCGGACGATGCGTTCGGTGTGGTCGTGGCAGCGGCGGCCGACACAGTCGGTGTCGCGGCGGCCTGGGCGGCCGGCGTGCCCGGAATCGACTTTCCTTCGTTGTCGGCAGAAGGATTGTTCTCGGGCGTGCCGCTCTGTGGCACACCGGCCGGGTGGGCGGCCCCGTGGATGGGCACGCTGTCACCCTGCGGATCACCCTGTGCAGATGCAGGTTTCGGCGTGCCGTTGCCAGGCGTAGCAGTTGTGGTGTCGGTCGACGACCCCGGGTCCGACGGCTGCTCGGTCACCTCGCCGGGATGCATGTGGTGGTCGACGAGCTTGTCGATCCGCTCGACGGCGTCCAGGCCCTCCTTGACCAGACCGGTGATCCCCTCGGTACCGACCACGGACTTGAAGGCCTCCCCGAAATCCTTTGCCGTCTCTCCCACAGCCTTCAGCGGATCACCGATGTGGGTCAAGATATCGGGTGCCTTGCCCGTGATCTGACTCGTTGCGGTCAGCACATTCGCGATATCGCCTGGACGCCATTCACCCACCTTGCCCATATCCGTGACCGATGTCGGCGCCGACGTCGAAACAGGATCGGCCGGGGCGGATGGTTCGGAGGGGTCTGCGGACCCACCGGACTGATCCAGGCCACCCGTAGTCGTGGGGGCGCCGGGTTGCCCGGTGTCGTCCTTCTTCTGGCCGCCCTCAGCCGGATTCGCGGGTTGGGAAGCAGGGGCAGCCGCAGCGATGGGAACGCCGTGCATGGACAGCTGCCCGGTCGTACCGGTGAGAGCGGACACCGGCGAATCGGACGACTCTGCCGGGACGTACGCATCGAGCCCTATCGTCGCCGACGCGGCGCTCGCGGCGGCCGGTGCGGTCGCCACCACCGATGTGCCACCGAGGGGCATACCGGTGAACAGAGCCTGCGATGCGCTGACCGTCGGCGGGCGGGCGGCAAGCTCGGTGGCGGCGGACGGCTGCCCGTTCGGTGAGGTGTACGGCGAGGTGCCCACAGCCTCGAGCGCGGCTGCCAACAAGTCGTACACCCCCGACACCGCCGTATCGGTGGCGTCGGTCAATGCGGTGAATGCCGTGATCTTTCCGTCCAGTGTTGGTACGAACACCTCGTCCAGCCACCGTTCGGCGTAGGCGGCCGGATCGTCGGTGTCGCCGATCTCCGGCAGCAGGTCCCATACCTTCGTACGCTGTTCGTCGGGTGAAGTCGCACCCCCGAATTGCCCTCGGGCACAGGCGATTATCCGGTCGATCTGATCACCGTTCTTCCCGGCCAGGGTATCGGTGGCGAGATCGGTGCGGACGGCGTCCGCCTTGGTCCGGACTATGTTCTCCAGTTGGTCGGCGGCCGCCGACAACGCCTGTGCGATACCGGACAGATTGTCGCGTTCCGTGCCGACCTGGCCGTTCACCCGCTGGACCAGCTGGGCCGCATTGTCCGCCGCGGGCGAATCACTCCAGTGGGCAGGAAGTTCGCCCAGTCGAAGCTGCTGCAGTCTGATGCCGTCGCCGACACTCCCGGCCAGTTCCTCGCTGATGGTCGTGCCGATCGCGCGCAGCGGTTCCACATCCATCCCCCGCTGCTGGTCGTAGCGGGAGGTCAGCGCGTCCACATCACCACCGGGTGGATTCCCGCCCGTCCAGGACTTGTACCTGGGAATAAACGTGGCGAACAATTTCAGTCCGTCTCTACCGGAATCGAGCAGCTTGTCGATTCCGGTCAATGCCGAATCGCTCTGCCTCATACCGTCACGCTGCCGGCCGATGAGATCGCGGTGGCCGATCCCAGATCGACCTCACGGTTCGTTGTCGCCACCTGCCCGAACGCAACACCGGTGTCGTTGATGCAGTTGACCCACGTGAACATCCGGTTACACAGTCCGTCCAGACCGGTCGCGACCCGCTCCCCGCGTGAACCGTAGTCGCGGCCGGCTTGGCCGGCGGTGAAACCTCGCACGACATCGGACAACCGGCGCGCGCTGTCGTTCAACTGCTGGGCAGACCGTTGCAGATCGAGCGAAATAGCCTGCACTGCAGGTATATCCATCTTCATTTTGCCCCCCGGCGGGTTGTTCGTTCCTCACGCATCAACCCGGCCACCTGATTGGATCTTGAACGCAGAATATCCGAAAAGTGCCAATTATTTGGCTCCGTAACAGGTTTTTACGTCGTACACTGTCTTGCGCGAGCATCGGTCCGATAGGGCGAGGCTTGCAGCAAATAGAGATCGCGGTAGATTCCCACACCGGCCATGAGCTGTTCGTGGGTACCGTGCTCGACGATTCTTCCCTGATTCAGGACGTAGATGCGGTCCGCGAATCGAATTCCGGCGAGCCGATGGGTGACGATCACCACCGCGCGCCCGGCCGCATGTTCGCGGATGGTGTCGAACAGCGACGTCTCCATTCGGGCATCCAGAGCAGCGGTCGGCTCGTCGAAGATGAGCAGTTTCGAGTCACGGTAGAGACCGCGCGCCAACGCAATTCGCTGCCACTGGCCGCCCGACAGATCCGTCCCGTCGGCGAATGTCGGGTCCAGGACCGTGTCCAAGCCGTAGCGTAAGCGCTCGATCACCCGATCCGCTCCGGTCGCTGCGGCGGCCTCCGCCAGCCGGCGGGCGCCGTCGGGCCGGTCCTCACCCACCGTGATGTTGTCGTGCAACGACAACGGCCAACGAGTGAAATCCTGTGCCACCACGGCGATCTCGCGACGCAGCCGATCCAAGTCGAGACCGCCCATCGGCACGCCGCCGTAGCTGACCAGCCCGCTCTGCGGCTGGTACAGGCCCGCGATCACCTTGGCGAGCGTAGACTTTCCCGCCCCGTTCTCACCGACCAAAGCGATAACCTCGCCCGGGGCCAGGTCGAAGGTGATGTCGCTCAGGCTCGCCCGATCGGCCGAAGGATAGGTGAAGGTGACATCGCGCAGCGCGACACGATTCATTTCGGCCGGTGGTCTCCGGCCGCCCTGCCGTTCCCGCCACCCGTCCGCATCGTCGCGGAAGTCGATGTAGTCCTGATAGAACAATGCGTTTTGATACGCAAAGTTGATATTCGCGCTGATCGCCACGAGCGCGGTCATCGCCGTGCGAATGGCGATGGCGGCAGTTCCCGCTGCGGCCAGCGGCATGGCGCCATAACAGAGCAGCACACCCAGAGCCAGATAGACTCCGCCCGTGCCGGCGCCCATCAAACCGCGTCCGACTGCGCGGGTACGGGCCTGGTCGCGTTCGGACCGCATCTGTACGTCCTGCGCTCGGCGTGCCAGCTGGTCGAAGCGCCGGAGCAGGTGCGCGCGCATGGTATACGCACGTATTTCCGCCGCGGGTGCGCGCTCCGACATCAGGGTGGCGAGGCTGTCCACCCGACGATGCAATTCGCTTGTGCCCGAATACACTTCGTAGACCAGCCGCGCCGAACGCAGCGACGACCACCAGGCCGGAACCACCGCCACCACCATCAGCACCACCAGAATCGGATGCAAGACGGCGAGCGCGCCGCCGACTGCGATCAGCCCGACGACACCGGAGACGGTCTGCAGCCCACTGAACAACAGTCCCGAGAGCCCGTCCGCGGAATGCTCTCGCACACGATGCAGGATGTTGCGGAACTGCGGGTCGTCGAAGGCGACCAATTCCACCGCGGTGGCCACTTCCAGCACTCGCATCCGGACCACGCGCTGAACCTGTGGGATGAGCCGTGCCCGTGTCCAATCCGTGAGCTGACCGAGCACGGCACGAATCGCGACGGTGGCGACCAGCACTCCCAGACCTGGTACGGCGGCACGCAGCCGATCCGGCGTCGGACCGGCGATCAACAGTTCGGTGAGAATACTGTTGGTCGCCAACACCCCCGCCGCCGTGAGCATTTCGACGATCAGAGAGCATGCGGCTACCGACGCCGTATCGATGCGGCTGACCGCCCAGCAGTCCCGCAGGAGCCGCGTCATGATCACGGGTAGTCGCAGCGCCATCGCCCGGAATCCGGTCACCGACCGCTCGGATCCCCCCGACATCGCGACCTCAGCCTGGAATCGCGGCCGCGACCATGCCCATGATGATCGAGGTCAGGGAGAGGGCGCCGGTGCCGAATGCAGCGGCCAGCGCACAACCGACCAGCACATCCTCGACCGTGGGCTCCGGCGGCTCGATCGTCTTGTTGAGGACCTTGATCGTCGTCGCGGTAGCCCAGCAGATATCGATCGAACCGTCGGCCAGCGCCTGGAGTTCGCCGAACACCTTTTCGATCTCGTGCGGCTTACCGTTGATGAATGCGCAGGTGTCGATGGTCTTGGGCCGGAAACTCACGCAACGGTCGTCGATCTCCACCAGGATTCGGTAGGTCCGCTTCAGGACTCGCCCAGCGCCCGGAAGCACCTTGATCTCCCGGTCGTTGACGGATGCGCGGAGGTATTCCGGATTTCGAGTGCCGATCGGTACGTTCTTCCGGGTCCGGGGGCCCTTCCGCTCGATCGTCACCACAACGGAGTTGTCGGACTCCAACCGCGCCGAGATACGATCTTCTGCGCGTTCTACCAGCACGTTTCCGTACAGAATGCTGTCCGATAGGACCTGCTCAACGTCGGACGCGGTCATTATTCTCTCCTACCCATGTAGTCGAATACCTCTTGCGGATTCGAAATGCTGTAGCGCCATACCGTGTTCGCACCACTGAACACCGACGTGGTGATACGACGGAACTCACCGTCGGTCACCGATCGGATCTCTTCCAGCAGGTGCCGAACCGATGGCGCGCAACCGTGTTCCAGAAGGCTGCTCAAAGTCCAGTCGGCAAACCGCGACAGGTCGGACACCGTCAGTTCGATTTCGGCGACCGCTGCGTCCTGCAGCGCAACGAGATTCCCGCCGGAGAAATCGAACGAGGCGGTCCGCTCCGCACATTCGGTGATTATGCGTCCGATCACGCCGGGCGACGCGGCGGCAACCTGCAACTCGGCCCGCACGGCGCAGCCGTCGCGCTCGACCGCGTCGATGGATGCCGAAACCAACGATCCGTTGTTCTCGCGCACAGCCGCGTCGAGATGGTCGGCCCAGGACGCCCGATGGGTACCCAACGCGTGCTGGAGCAACCTGCCGTGACCGGACCGGCACGGACAGCCGGCAAACGAGGCGGACAACGACGCTTCGGCGTAGATCATCGCGGGCAGCCCAGAATGTGTGTCACGCAGTCGGCCATCAGCCCGGCCGGGCCCGCGACGAGCAGCCAATTCACCAACGCCGCATCGAGGCATGCCGACGACCGCGCTGCTGCGCACAGCAGGTGATGGATGGACGCCAGCCGGCCGAGCGGGTCGACGATGCAGCCGTCGGCGACACAGCTCACAGCGAGTATGCTCTCGATTCTGGAAATGCGGTGGGCAACGTGACAACCATTGTCCAGAAACCAGTTCGAGCTCCCCTCCCGCCGCGCTGTCGCGCGGAGTTCCGCATCCGCCAGGTGCCGCATTGCGGCTGCTTCCGCTGTGGCGAGCTCTGAGAACCGAACGCCGAACCGGACCTCCACCCACGGTTGTTGTGAGTCGATCGTAGCGACTCTCATCGCCCGCCTCCATCGACGAGGACGAATCCGGCCGACGCTAGGGCGTCGAGTAACTGTAGGAGCGCAGTGAATTCGGCGAAGTGCGCTCGGCCCGGGGGACACAGATACGGATGGTCCTGTCCCAGGCCGAGGTGGGCAGCCCGGCTACGCCAGCGCGCGTACGCGAGGACATCCGCGCCGTGCAAGACCGCGTCGAGCCGACGGCGGTTGTGCAACGCGCCGAGCGGGATCGCCTCATCCTCGAGCAGACCTCGCGCCGTTGCGAACAGCGCGTCGAGATAGGCCCGTATCGTGTCGGCCCGCGTGGTCCCATCGGCCCGCTGTACCCAGGCGACGACCAGGTCCGATTCGGCGGAGGTGAACCGTTCGCCGAACTGCCCGAGCCGAAAGTTGATCGCGAGATCCGGAAACCGCTGCCGCACTGCGGGAACGGCAAACGAGCCGAGGAACCGGAGGCAATCGTCGACGATCGCCGTCCCAGCAGGCGACCGGTAACGAACTACCCAGCCGACCGCGGCGCGGTGATACTCGGCATTCCCGTCGTCTTCCGCTCGCGACGGCGCGACCTCGAGGTCACGATCGGCCGGCAGCGCCGCGGGCAGCTCGTCGGCGGTGGGCCACTCGGCGGCGAGCGAGGCAACAGCGGCGGTAGAGACGACCGGCCGAATGCCGGACCAGGTATCGTCCACCAGCCGGTGGAACTCGTCGGTGCTCACCTGCACGAGCCGGACCGGATCCCCGTAGCCCCAACCGCTCGACCATCCCGTCGATCTCGGGAGCTCCAGGTCCACGGCCGTCGCCGAAGTGTGCGCTCTGGCCCGGTGCACCTCGTCGGCGATCTTCTCGATCTCGCCGACACGATCGAACTCCGGATACCCTCGCAGCTCGTCGAGCACCGTGTCGGCGTCGACCTCGCAGGGACCGGAGACGACGAGGTCGAGCTCCGTGGTCGAGCGAAGTGTGCGCGCCGATCGGCGCACGATCCGTGCTGGAGCGACCACAGCCGAGACGGCGTGCAGTGCCCAGTGCTCGCGTAGGTGCGCGAAGCCGTCGATTCCGACCTCGTCGTCATCGCAGTATCCGCCGGGAATCAGAATGGAGACAACCGACGTCCGGTGCGGTAACCGCGCGGCCACGCGCCCGTGCGAGAGGGACGGCGTACTCAACTCCGGTTCAGCGCAATGCATGTGGAATCCACGCGGTATTCGTGTGCGAGGCGCGACCCGGTGGCCACCGGGTCCTCACCGTCGGTGAGTATCCGGAGCGCTGCCTCGGCGAGCAGACGTGAACGGTGCTGGCCGAAGCTGCGAGTGCCAGCGTAGCGGCCGACCGGTTCTTGCGCACGGCCCACTCCCGGGGCCACGGACACGCAATAATCCGAAACCGGACCAGTGACGGTCGCGCTGGTCGCCAGGACCGATTCGATCGCGGAATTCACCTGCTCCGCGCAGTCGTGGTAGACCGTGACCGTGTCGGTGCGCGGGTAGCTGCGCTCGTCGGTCAGGAATTTCACATTGTAGCCGAGGCCCAGGGCGTCGAGCGCGGCGACGAGGACGGGCGCGAGTTCGACCACGGCATCCGCCTCGGTCACAGCTATGTAGGTGCGCTCCGAGTAGTGCGACTGCCGATCCAGGGTGCCCGGCCCATAGACGTAGAAGAACCCCGGGGATACGGCGGCCGAATAGTGCTCCACCAACATTTCGTAGCCGCTGTCATCGTCGCCGCCGACAATTCGCTCGGGTCCGCAATGCAGAGTCAGGCCACGGTGGATCAGCACGAACCGGCCTTCGGCCGTACAGCGCCCGGGAACCCTGACGGCAAAGGTTCGCGCCGCGAACAATTCGTCCAGGCGCGCCGATAGTGCGCTACGGGTGGACGAATGATCCGCGATCGCCCGCTTCGCCTGGTCGTCGTCGAATACGTCGACCGTCTTGGCATGCCTGGTGAGATACAGGCATTCGGAGAGCAGATCGATCGACTCGGCGACGGTTCCGTCGATCGTGCGTCCCAGATATTCGAACGACCACGTGTCGCCGGTCCGGGTCGGCGTGGTGATGTGTGCGAGTACGGTGCTGATCAACGCACCGACCGTAAGCGGATCGGTCCGGCTAACGAGTGTGGGTGCAGGCATCGGTCAGGCTCAATTCTTCGTCGATCTCGTCGGGAAACAGGAGAAAGGTGCGGCCCACGCCCGCCAACGCCTTGGCGAAGGGCGTCACCGTGGGAGCGGCGTCCGAACAGGCCAGGAGGCGATCGAACTGATGCCAGCCGGCGAACCGGATCGCGCGGCGGATGTGGTCACGGATCGATTCCGCCGGAATGCCGGGCCGCCCATCGAAATAGGCCGTCAGGAAATCCACCATGAATTCGCGGGACCGCATCATCGCCCCCGCCATCTCGTGCTGCCAATCCGGCTCGGCTTCGGCTCGTTTCGCGGTGACGATCTCCCGGGTCGCCACGATATTGAGCAGATTGCCCATGAAAGTGCCGGTGTCACGGGCCGGGTCTCCGCTACCGAACGACTCCCAGTCGATGATCGCGGCGAACGCGTCCTCGTCATGCTCGTCCAGCAGGATCTGATCGGTGCGCAGATCACCATGGATGTATCGCCGCAGATGCTCGGGCGGGTCGGCCAGGACCGTCGCGTTGGCGGTGTCGAGAACCTCGGTATCGGAGTGCAGCAGCGTCCACACCGCGAGTTGGCCACCGGACAGGCCGGGCAGCGCGGCGATCGGAAGCGACGGTATGCCATAGGTCCCGGGCAGTGGTTCGGCGGCGGGGACGGTCGCCGAGGTCGCTGTCGAATGCAAGCGCGCGATGTCTGCCGCGACCGCGATGACCACATTCCTGCCGAGCTTGCCGGCTGCGAGCTGTTCAGAGCCGGACGGCGATTGATGCCAGGGATAGACCTGGATTCGACCGTCGGCCGATGTCGCCGAGGGTTCGATCACGGTGACCGCGCTGCGCAGTTCCGCATTCACCGTGCGCATTCGGAAGAACTTCCGGGTGCCTCCGCGGTCCTCTCGCTTGACGAAGACGGATTCGCCGCTGAGGTCGCGACCCCGCCAGCACGGATTGCGGCCGACGAACCGCTGTTCGTCGGTGTCGTCGACGACAATCCCCAGGGCGTCGAGCAATTCCACGGCGTCGGGGTAGTCGGACAGAATCGGTTGTCGATTCACGGGCTTCCTCACTGGACGAGGTCGTTCAAATCGAAGATGACATTTCGCACGGTGTCCGCATCGGGAAGATCGGTTCCGTAGATGCGACAGGTCTGTTCGTAGTCGGCGAGGTGCGTGAAGCGCTTCGCAATGGCCACATCGCAGATGTATCGGTGGTCGAGGTCGGTTCCTCGCAGCGAGTCGTCGAGCTCGCGGATGAGCCGCTCGACCCAAGCGGAAAGCTCGTAATTCGTTGACAGGTAGGCGATTTCCTCGAGTTCTCCGAGTAGGTATCCCCAATCGGTTTCCGGGCTCCCCCATGCCAGATCCTCACCGACCAGAACCACACCGCCGCCCCCGGTGTGGTAGGTCGTGGCCAAGGAGGGGGCGCCGTGAACCAGACCGGACGAACGCTCGATCGATTGCTGCACAACGGATGTCAGGTGTTCGCGGAGCGGCTCCGGTGTGAGCGTCGCCACCGGACCGTCGCCGCTGCCGCGGAGATGGTGGTCCAGCCGGACCAGCCATGGAGGCAGGGACGGCAGTACCGGCGCACCGGGCGGGACCAGGTGGTGCACCGATGTCATCACCTCGACCAGGGTGCGATAACAGCTCACGGCGTCGCCCTCGAGCGAGATATCCAGCGCTGCAACAACATCACCGGGAATGTCGTACACGAGCGACCCGCCGGCACCGCGATCGGCGACACGGCAAGCCGCATGCTGCAACGCGGTTCTGGCGAATCGCAAGGCCGCGTCGTCGACCGTGGTGTCGAACCGCAGATGCGTCAGCACGGTGGTGCCCCGATCGGTGTATTCGTTCGTCACCGCACGCACGCTGGTGAGCGTGGGCCGGGACTCCAATTCGATCACCGTGGCGCCCGTTCGAAACCAGTGCACAGCTCGAGGACCTCAGCGAAGGAGACCGGCGCTCGTCCGGCCTCCGTCCGCAGCGCCGCACTGTAGGCCGGAAGGGTGTCGACGAGGTGGTATTGCGGATGAGCTGCCACGAAGCTCCGCGCGGCACCGAAGGCCGCAGAATTCTCCGCTCCTGGCGGAATCGCCGGACACAGGTACACCGGGGCGTCGGTGCACTGGAGTGCCAACATCATCGGCGTATCGGTGATGCCGGAGCTCAGGCGCCCGAGAAAATTCAGAGTTGCCGGGTGAACGATGATTCGATCGGCCGCAGCCGCCAGATGCAGATGGAGGGCCAACTCGTCATCCCAGCGATCCCGGTATACCGTGCGGGTGCCCGACGCGGAGCATGCTCGCACGGTGACAAACGTTTCCGCTGTGCGGCTCAAAACCACCGTCATCGTTTCGCCGGGACGTATCGCATCGAATGTCAGAAGATTCAGCGGCGTCAGGGCGGCGGACGCGGCTCCGGTTACATAGAGCAGATAATTCATCCCAGTCTCCCGAACTCGGACATCCGGTGTGGCAGACCTTCGGAAGGTCTGCCACACCGAATCAGGGTCTCGCCGAATCAGCAGACCGACTTGATGGTCTTCGCGACGTTCGGGGTGCCGCCGGCCAGGGCGATGGCGCAACCCTGCGAGGAGCTCTGCGCGATGAGGGTGGCGCGAACGAGCACCACCGCCAGCTCGGGCGTCAGCGGTGTCGTCGCCGGGGCGGCGGTACCGAACACCGGTGCGGTGTTCATCTCGTCGTCACTGGTGTAGGCCGTGTAGGAAGTGGCCAGTCGAGACATTTTTTACTCCGTTCCATTTTCTTTTATCCGCGAAAATCACGCGGACGACATACAGGCACGACGGAACACGGCGCCGACGCAAATGGCGTCGCAACCGCCGTTTCCACAAGGATCAGGAAATCAAGTACCGGTGGCTCGATACTTTCTTCGATGCGCGTTCAGCACCGTTCCCCCCTCAGTCGAAAAATTGCCTGCTTGTTGTTTCGGACGCATCCGGATGGTGATCGGTTCCCGCTTCTCGAAAATTTTCATCCGAAGCCGGTCCGACTGGAAGGACTCGGTCTCGACATGCGCCGCGCCTGCAGTCCTTCGCACCGTACGGTGGTCCGTCATGAGATAGGACGGCCCGAAACCACTTGCGGTTCCATGAATTTCGGCAAATTTTGAGCATACGCCGGTGTGCGCCCGCCGGCCGCCGCCCGGTTCGGCAGCGCTTCGCCGGTACATGACAGCAATCCGTCCAAGATCGATGCGAGCGCCCGCGACATGACTCAGTATCTCTGGCACGGAGGTCGATCGGACCTCGTCGCACGAGGGGCAGGAACAGCCATGACAGTCGCCGGCAGGCAACGTCTCACTTCCGATCAGCGCAATTCGTTCATCGCGGCCCAATTGGGCTGGACGATGGACGCCTTCGACTTCTTCCTGGTCGTCTTCGTCTATGCCGATATCGCCGCTTCCTTCGATATGCCGAAATCCGACGTCGCGTTCATCACCACGGCGACGCTGATCATGCGTCCGGTGGGCGCGCTGCTGTTCGGGCTGTGGGCCGACCGGGTGGGCCGGCGCATTCCGCTGATGGTCGACGTCGCGTTCTACTCGGTGATCGGGTTCCTGTGCGCCTTCGCACCGAATTTCACTGTGCTGCTGATACTTCGGTTGCTCTACGGCATCGGCATGGGTGGGGAATGGGGCCTCGGCGCGGCGCTGGCGATGGAGAAGATCCCCGCCGAACGGCGCGGCTTCTTCTCCGGACTCCTGCAGGAGGGCTACTCGTTCGGCTACCTGCTCGCCTCGCTGGCCTCACTGCTGGTGATGAACTGGCTCGGCCTGTCCTGGCGCTGGCTGTTCGCGCTCTCGGTGATTCCGGCCCTGATCATCCTCGTGATCCGGACCCGCGTGGGTGAATCGGAGGCGTGGGAGAGCAGTCGCGAACATATGCGGCTCACCCAGACCTCGTTGCGTGATGTGGTGATGAACCCGGTCGTGATCCGCCGCTTCGCCTATCTCGTCCTGCTGATGACCGCGTTCAACTGGATGAGCCACGGCACCCAGGACGTCTACCCGACCTTCCTGTCCGCGATCGACAACGGCGGCGCCGGGTTGTCCTCGGCGACCGCCAAATGGATTGCGGTGGTGTACAACATCGGCGCCATCATCGGTGGTCTGGTGTTCGGCAGCCTGTCGCAGAAGTACGGTCGCCGCTACACCATCATCTTCTGCGCACTGCTCGGACTGCCGATCGTGCCGCTGTTCGCGTATTCGACGACCGCGGCCATGCTGTGCCTGGGATCGTTCCTGATGCAGCTGGTCGTGCAAGGCGCGTGGGGTGTCATCCCGGCACATCTGACCGAACTGTCGCCCGACGCCATCCGCGGCTTCTATCCGGGCGTGACCTACCAGCTGGGCAATCTGCTCGCCTCGCTCAATCTGCCGATCCAGGAGCGGGTGGCCGAAAGCCACGGATATCCGTTCGCCCTGGCCGTCACCATCGTGCCGGTGCTGATCGCGGTGGCCTTCCTGACTCTGATCGGCAAGGAGGCCAAGGGAATTCGCTTCGGCACGAACGAGAGCGCACTACCCGAAACGCCCGCCCGGCAATAGCCGGGTCGGCTAGTTCTGCGGTTGCTGCGCCGACTGGTCCTGCTTGGAACGCACCAGCTGCTTGGCCGGATTCGGGTCCGGCGCCACGCCGTCGTGGGCCACCATGGCCTCCTGGCGACCGAGCGTCGGACCGGCGGCGAGCAGGCCGACGATCTGATACGGCGCGAGTTCGGGTTTGGCCTTGTCGGCGTCCATTCCCAGCGCCTTCTGCGCCGCGGCGTCCTTGATGCCGTAGCGCACGCCGGTGTCGGCGATGAAGAACATGCTGTCGCGGCGCTGGCTGTCGGCCTCGATACCCGTGGTCTGGACGAAGAATCCCGAGCCGGGTGTGGAGTAGAAGGCATCGACATTCGGCCCGGACCCGTCGGCCTGCGCCAGCGGCGTGGTCTGCGCGCTGTCCGGGATCGGCAGCGAATGTCCGGTCAGCACAGCCAATTCCGCGCGCTTACTGCCGTCGGCCTTGTCGGCCGCACCGGACAGTGGCTTCCAGGACATGCATTCCACCGGCTGATCCTTCGAATCGACGATGGCCGGCGCAGACGTCGGATACTGCTGCACCGGAAGGTCGTTCGACGGCGGCGCCTGGGTACTGTCGTACTGGCTGATCTCGGGATTTTCCGAAGCCGTGGGGTTGGAGTTGCGGATGATGTCGGCGGTCAGCGGCGAGATGGGCTGCAAACCGTCGTGCAGGACCACGTAATACTGATCCTTGGTGTCGACATGCACCACATCGCCGATGCGGTGATTGCTCAGTGAATACCCCGGGGTGCCACCGGGATCGACGATTTTCGGCGGCGTGATGGGCAGGACCTCGGGCACCGCGTTCAGCAGACCTGCACTGATCGGGCGGGGAGTCATCCCGCGGATCTTCAGCGCCTCGGTCACTTTCGGATCGTTCATATCGACCCGGGCCCGCTGATTGTCGTAGATCAGATAGGCGGCGTCGCGGCCCTGCACCAGCAGCGCCTTACCCGAATCCAGCTTGGTGGCCTTGGAACCCAGCGACGGATCGCCGGCGAGCACCGTGGTGGTCAGCTCGCGGCTGCCGTCGTTCTTCAGCTCGTCGCAGATCGACCATGCGCGCCCCTTGCCGTTGCTGTCGAAATTCAGCGACGACGGCGCGCCCGGAATGCCGATCAGCGCCCCCCGCGGCTTCTTCGACAGCTCGGATTCCTTGATGGACACCGCTTTTGCGGGTTCGCCGACCGCGAGCCGCGCCGACGCGAGGTTCAACGACGGGTGAACGACGCCGTCGATGACGGCGTAGACGGCGCCGGAATCCTTGCCCAGCAGGATCTTGTTGTCGCCGATCGACCCCTGCGGCCGCAGCAGCGCGAGCACGCCACAACCGGCCAGCGCGACTACACCCAGTACCAGCCCGGCGGCATAGGCACGCGACTGCGAGCGCATCGGATCGTGCAGCATTCGCACGTCCCGGCGTACCAGGGCGTGCTCCATTCGCCTGACCAGGAAGCGATAGCCGCTCACCTGCCAGCGCGTAGTGGGCTTTGAAGGCATGAGTCCTCCCCCGAACAGTGCTCGCGTTCGCCCAACACAGTACAGTTCAGCAGGACTGAAGTTCAGCTCGGCCATCGAGGAATCGGCCGACACCGGGTACTTGGGGGACGACGATGGCCGAATCCAGCGGCACCAACAGCCGCCCGCTCCTCGGACGGATCTCGCTGCCGAATGTGCTGGCCGCACAGTTACTGGGACTGCTCGTCGGCGTCGTCGTGCTCGCGGTGGGGGTACCCGGCTGGTACGCACTGGGTGCCGCGATCCTGGCCGGCCTGGTGCTGCTCATCCCGATCGGCAAGCGCACCCTCGCCTCGTGGATCGCGACGGCGTGGCGCTATGTCACCCGCCAGGATTACGACCTCGGTGACACAGTCGATTTCCGTGGCCCGGACGGCCGCTCGCTCGGTCTGTACTGGGAAGGCAGCCGCGTCGTCGCCGTCGTCGAGGTGCTGCCGCCCAAGGGCGGCCTGACCCGGATCGACCGCAACACCGTGCACGCGTCGCATCTGCTGCCGCTGCCCGAACTGGCGCAGTGCCTGAGCCAGCACGACATCCTGCTGTCCGGTATCGACATCATCAGCCACGGCCACCGCAGCCGCTCCGGCACGCCCGCGGGGCCGATCTACGAATCGCTGCTCGGTCCGCTGCCCGCGACCGCACACCGAACCGTCTGGCTCGCCATCAGTTTCGACGCACTGGCCTGTCCGGAGGCCGCGGCCCGGCGCGGCGGCGGCACGGAGGGCGCGGGCCGGGCGGTCACCATCGCCACCCAGCGCATCGTGCGCGCACTCGAGGATGCCGACTGCGCGTCGCGCGTGCTCACCGCGCCCGAGATCCGCAAGGCTGTCTGGCAGATCAGCGCCGGTGTCGACCCGCGGGCGCTCACCCATCGCTGGCGCTACGCGGAACTGGGCAACAGCGTGAACATCGGCGCGGCGGTCGATCCCAAGCAGCTCGGCTCGGATCTGCTGGCACAGCTGTGGGTCGCGCCGTCGCGGGGAACCACCGTGGCGGTCCGCCTGCGGCCGGGTAGTTCGCCCGAGACGGTGAATATCGGCGCGGCGTGGCGACTGACCGCCCGGGAGCTGCCGGAGAAGACCAAGCGCAAGGGCATGGTGTCGCTGAGCGGCCGGCATCGCCAGAGCCTGCTGGCCCACCTGCCGATCGCGATTCCCGGCGTGGACGACACCGTTCCGATGAGCCAGTACCCGATCGACGTGGTGGGCGTGCTGCATCTGCCCTCCTCGGGCTGCGGTCAGCTGATCGGCTCCGACGAGGACGGCAACGGTGTCGCGGTTCGCCTTGTCGGACAAGGCATTTCGACCGTCTACGTGGCGGGCGAGCTGTATCTGGCGCAGCAGCTGGTGTTCCGCGCACTGGCCGTCGGCGAGCGCATCCTCATCCGCACCGATCGCCCGCACGCGTGGGAACAGCTGGTCACCACCATCGGCAATCCCGAGCGGCTCACCATCGCGGTGGAAACCCATCAGAGCGACGCCGGATTCACCGCGGCCGTGGTCGACGGTGTGCTCGCGCCCGCACCGCACGCCGGTGTCACCACGATCTACGTCACCGGCGATCCGATGGGCTGGCCGGCCACCAATCCGGATCTGTCGATCCACCAGCCGGGCGCGATCGGCAACCACGTGGTGATGCGGACCGGAACCACTCAGGTCGATCTGACGCTGGTCTCGATTCCCCGGGAGACGACCTATATCGGCAGCCCGCGGGGCCGCCGCCCGATGCCGCAGCAGGATCCCCGGCAGCGAGTCGCGCAGGCGCACGGGTAATTTCGCCGAGTTCGGGCCCGCGGCACGGGGCATACCCGCGTCGGCGCGGCGACCCGGCCCGCTCAGCCCGGATACGGGTCGGTGCTACGCGCCGTGCGCAAATGACGTGCCCACCAAGCCCATTGCCGCAGGAGCCGTTGCGCGGCGTCGACGGCGGCCCCGTCGGCGGTGTTGCCGTCCGCGTCGAATTTGCGTTTGGCCTCGTGGAAACTCACGGTCTCGCGAATCGAGACCATATGGATCTCCGCGACTACCTGGCGCAATTGCTCGACAGCCCGCAGACCGCCCGACAGTCCGCCGTAACCGACGAATCCGATCGGCTTGGCCCGCCACTCGCGCTTGGCGCTGTCGAGCGCCGTCTTCAGCGAGGCGGGATATCCGTGGTTGTACTCGGAGGTGACCGCGACGAATCCGTCCGCGGCGCCGATCCGCTCGCGGAAGGCCTCGACCTGCGGCGTCGTCGTCAGGTCGGTGGGCAGGGGGGTGTCTGCCAGATCGATGACCCCGACGTCGAGGCCGGCGTCGGCGCGGGCCGTGCGCAGGAACCAGTCGGCCACCACGGGCGCGAACCGCTCGGGCCGCACACTGGCGACGATGACCTCCAACCGCAGCGGATCGTCCATGGCGTCAGCCTAGTCGGCGCACTCGCCGCAGCGACGGCCTGCTCGCCGACCGCGCCGGCGGCACCGATACCCTGTGCCCCGGGCGAAAATCTTCGAGCACCATATTGGACGGCTATGGCCGATGGCCGCGACTGACGGGGCGCCGCGGATCGATCAGGAGGGGGCGAAATTCGTGATTCTCGGACATTGGTTGCTGATCGAAACACTCGACGTTCCCCCCACCTGGTCGGTCCTGGCCGTCGACACCGCACCGCGGCGATGGAAGTCGTTGGCGCGCACCGTTCCCACCCGGCTGATGCCGATCCTCACCGCCGCCGCCGCGAGCGGTGAGAGGGTCGAGCGACAGCTGCCGAAGTCCCGACATGCCTGGTCCGGACATCGCGCCTGCGCGATCGCGCTGACCGGGCCCGACGACCGGGTGCACGCGGTACAGCTGTGGGTGGGCCCCGGCGAGCCACCCGCGCCGCCGCCGGTCGCGACCCACCTGCTCGACGCGCGCACCCGGCGCACGGAAGTGCGATCCGCGGGTCTGGGCCCGGCGTTCGACCGCAAGCGCAGCGTCTGGATCGGAGCCGAATCCTTCGAACATGTAGAACGTTTCGACGATGCCCTGGATCTGGCCGCGATCGTGGCACGCGCCACACCCGGATCGCGCTGGTGCGGCGAAATCTGCGTGCGCACGCCGGACGGGCTGCGCACGTTGATGATGGCGACACGCAACTCTGCCGCCGATCCCTACCTGTGGCGCGGCATTCTGGCCGATGTCACCGACAGCGTTGCGCCGCAGCCGAAGTCGTTCGAGGCGGCCACCGTCGAGACGCTGGTCAGCCGCAATCCCGGAATGTATCTGGCGGTGGTCGACACCGAGCGGGTCCGGGTGATCCGGTGGATCAGCGCGCCGGTGCCGGGACTGGACTGGTCCGGCGGCACGGACGAACGCACGCTGCCACATCCCGGCGACCGGGAGCGAATCATCGCCGCGCGCACGGCGATCCGGGCCGGCGCGCCGTCGTGGACACTGCCGAACCTCCGGCTCGCGGATACGACCGGAGGCTGGATCACCGTGGACGTGGAGGTTTCACCCCTACCCCACGGCCCGGACGGCACCGGCGTACCCCATTTCGCGCTGGCCCGGATCGATCTGCGTGAACCCGCCACTCCGTAGCGGTCGATGCGGCGTCAGGGCAGTTCGAACGGCAGCGCCACCCCCGCGTGCACGGTGCAGTGCTCGCAGGTATCCATGCCCTCGACACCGGCGACCGCGCGACGTACCAGGGTTTTGAACGGCACCAGGTTTCGCTCGAATTCGGCGAAGACGGCGGCCGCACTGACACCGTCTCCGGCCTCCAGACCGGCATCGAGATCGGTCACCAAAGCGATGGCGGCATAACACATTTCGAGTTCGCGAGCGAGAACGGCTTCCGGGTATCCGGTCATGTTCACCAGTTCCCATCCCTGTCCGGCGAACCAGCGGCTCTCGGCCCGGGTGGAAAAGCGCGGGCCCTGGACCACGACCATGGTGGCGGCCGGTTGCATCGGCAGCTCGGGCACCGCCGCGCGGGTAGCGACCGCACGCAGGTCGTCGCAGTACGGATCGGCGAAGGAGACGTGGATGCCGCCGTTGTCGAAGTAGGTCTGCGCGCGGCCGGAGGTCCGGTCCACCAGCTGGTCGGGGACCGCCACGGTGCCCGGTCCCCAGTCCGCCCGCAGGCTGCCCACCGCGCACGGCGCGAAGATCCGCCGCACGCCGATCGAGCGCAGGGCCCACATATTGGCCTGATACGGCACGGTGTGCGGGGAATACTCGTGCTTGCGCCCGTGCCGCGGCAGGAAGGCGACCTGGCGGCCCTCGACCTCTCCGACGGTGATCGGCGCGCTCGGCACACCATAGGGTGTCTCGACCTCGAGGGTGGTCGCATCGTCGCCGAAGAAATCGTAGAAGCCGCTACCGCCGATGATGGCCAGTGCGGGGCGGGGATCCGAACTCATGCCCGCAATTCTCGCGTACGCCGCGACGGCGGCCCCCGCCGCCTCACCCCCCACCCGCTACCCTGACAGTGCCCCTCGAATAATGTACCCTAGGGGGGTATGGACCATCAGGGCGGGAGCGAGGAACAGCCGGTGACCGAGGATCAGAGCAACACGGTTCGGACCGCCGAGGCGGCCGTGCAGCCCGGGCACGACCACGCCACCCACGGCTACATCACCGCCAAGGACGACTACCTCAAGCGGCTGCGCCGGATCGAGGGGCAGGCGCGCGGCCTGCAGCGCATGGTCGAAGAGGAGAAGTACTGCATCGATATCCTCACCCAGGTTTCGGCCATGACCAAAGCCCTGCAGGCGGTGGCCATGGGCCTGCTGGAGGATCACATCAGTCACTGCGTGGTCGATGCCGCGGTCCAGGGCGGTCCCGAGGCCGAGGCGAAGATCAAGGAGGCCACCGACGCGATCGCGCGGTTGGTCCGTTCCTGAGCCGCGACGACATCCCCGCACGACCGCCGCACCGCTCCGGTTGTCGGATGCGGCCGGCGGTCGCGTGAACGACGATCAGACTCGCGCGGCCAGCGCCGGCGCCAGCGCGCGCAGCACCCCGATGTGGTCCTCGTCGGTGACCTGGATGGCGACCTGATCGGCGCCCGCCTTCAGGTGTTCGACCAGTGCGTCGGCGATCTGATCGGCCGAGCCGTGCAGCGCGAGCGCGTCGATCAGCCGATCGCTGCCGGGCGGGGTCAGGTCCTCGTCGCTGAAGCCGAGCCGACGCAGATTCGCCACGTAATTGCGCAGGTTCAGGTAGAACTCCGTGCGCGGGCGGGCGGTCAGGCGCGCCTGGACCGGGTCGGTGTCGAACGAGATCTTGTGTTCGGGCACGAGCAGCGCATCGGGACCCAGGATTTCGCGTGCCTGCCGGGTGTGTTCGGCGGTCACGAGGTAGGGCAGCGCTCCCGCGGTGCGGTCGGCGGCCAGCTTCAGTACCCGCGGTCCGAGCGCCGCCAGCGCGAGCTGCTGTTTCGGGACTCCGTTGGCGTCGAGCACGTCGACATAGTCGACGAGCGCGTCGTAGGGCTTGCGGAAATCCGAATCCTGCTCGGGATGTCCGGCGCCGAAGCCGAGGATGAACCGGCCCGGAAAGCGGCGGTCGATGCGATGGAAGGACTCGGCCACCTGTTCGGCGGGCGCCGACCAGATGTTGACGATGCTGGTTCCGACCGTCAGCGTCTCGGTCTCCTCGAGCAGCGCCTCCACGGCCGGTAGATCCGCCGGGGGCGAGCCGCCCAGCCACAGCGTGCTGTAACCGAGCCCCTCCAGCTCACGGGCCTGCCCCGGTTCGAAGCCGGCGTAGTATCGCCAGACGCCGAATTTTCCGATAGTGGTGGTTCGCGCAGCCTCAGTCATATTCGTTGCGAACTCCGTTGCGCGGGCGACTATTCCGCCCGGCACCGGAAAAAATCCCGGTCACGCGATCTGGCACTCACACCATGAGAGTGCTAAATTGGGTATCGAACAGCTTACGGCGCTCGCCGCCGAGGCGGGCGTCACCACTGGATATGGAGGTGATTCCTGTGCTGAGGTTCGACCCGTTCCACGACATCGACACCGTCGCCCGGCAGCTCCTGGGGGATGCCGCCGGAACCACGCGCGCGCCACGTTTCATGCCGATGGATCTGTTCAAGGCCGGTGACCACTACGTCCTCAATGCCGATCTCCCGGGCGTCGATCCCGGCTCGGTCGACGTGAGCGTGGACAACGGCACCCTGACGCTGAAGGCGCAGCGCAGCCTGCCCGGTGACGAGCATGTGCAATGGATCGCGTCGGAACGATTCGCGGGAACGTACATGCGTCAGCTGTCGCTCGGTGAGGGCATCGACGCCGACCACATCAGCGCCACCTACAACGACGGCGTGCTGTCGGTGACCCTGCCGATCGCCGAGAAGGCCAAGCCGCGGCGCATCGAGATCGGCGGTATGGGGCAGGGCCCGAAGACCATCGAGGCCGGCCACTCCGAGAGCAGCTGACCGGTCGCGGCAGGGATGTGCCCGCGCCCATCGGCGACAGATGAGAGTGCAAGCAGCACACCACTATTCACCGGTGCAAGGTGGCCGGGTGCGCGGGCGGAACCGAGGATCGTCGCGGCGAGAAGGAGGTGAGAGCGCGCAACCCTCGAATAGCGACTGCGTGCGGCCCCGCGATCTCGCGGGGCCGCCGCCGTGTCCGGGCACTGTGAAAACCGGCGGACGACCGGAGAATCGCCCGTAGGCGGTTCAGTCGCCGCAGCAACCCTCGGCGGACGGAATGGTCCGCATCTCGCGGGTTTCGGCGTTGCGGGCGGCCAGGTCCGCATCGGCCGGATAGTCGACGGCGATCAAGCTCAGGCCGTGCGCGGGGGCCACGGTGACGGAACTGGACCGTTCCCGTTCCGCGAGAAGACCTTCCACCCATTCGGGAGTGCGGCGCCCCTCCCCCACCGCGAGCACCGCGCCGACCAAACTGCGGACCATCGACCAGCAGAAGGCGTCGGCGCTGACGTAAGCGGTGAGCATGGCGGCTCCGCCGGCACCCTCCAGGGCCCCGCCGAGACCATCGATCGGCGTCACGGCCCAATCGAACCGCTGCAATTCCCGGACGGTCGTCGCCCCTTCGCGCCGACGGCAGAATGCGGCGAAATCGTGCAGTCCCAACAGCTTTCGTGACGCTTCCCGCATGGCGTCGAGATCGACACCGGGGCGGCATGCCACCACACTGCGAGCCAGCAGGGGCGGGGCGCCGTAGGGAGCCGTGGTGAGCCGATACGCGTAGTGACGGCGGATCGCGGAGAAGCGGGCGTCGAATTCCGGTGGCGCCGGGCGGATTCCGGTGACCCGCACATCCTTCGGCAGGAACCGCGCCAGCCGGTGCAGCAGCTTGTCGTGATCGGGCGGCGTGGTCGCGTCGAAATGTGCGACCTGCCCCTCGGCATGAACTCCGGCGTCGGTGCGGCCGGCCACCGTCAGCTGAATCGGTTCGCGCAGGACCTTGCTCAGCGACTCCTCCAGCACACCCTGCACGGTCCGCAGACCGGGCTGACGGGCCCAGCCGGTGAAATCGGTGCCGTCGTAGGCGATATCGAGACGTACTCGAACCGCAACCGAGGTTGCCGCCGGATCCTGCATGGTCACAGCCATTTCCTGGTTAACATGAGCGAAGCCCGCCGACCCGGAGGGGACGGCGGGCTCACTCGTGAATTCCCGACGCAGATCGAGAGGTCCCCGCACGCGGCGGGGACCAACTCATTCCGCCTTGTCCTCGGCGGGAGCCTCGGTGGACTCCGCCTCGGCAGCCTCGTCGGCCTTCGCCTCCGCAGCCTCGTCGGCCTTCGCCTCGGTGGCCTCTTCGGCCTCGGCAGCCTCGGTCTTGGCCTGCTGGGCGGCGACCCGGCGAGCGCGATCGGCCTCGTTGGTCACGGTCTTCTCCCGGACCAGCTCGATGATCGCCATCGGCGCGTTGTCACCCTTGCGGGGCACGGTCTTGATGATCCGGGTGTAGCCACCCTCGCGACCCTCGAACGACGGTCCGATGTTCGCGAAGAGTTCGTGCACCACGTCCTTGTTGCGGATCACCTTGAGGACCTCGCGGCGGTCGGCCAGCGAACCGGCCTTGGCCTTGGTGACCAGCTTCTCGGCGTAGGGGCGCAGCGCCTTGGCCTTGGCCTCGGTGGTCGTGATCCGACCGTGCTCGAAGAGCGCCGTGGCCAGATTGGCGAAGATCGCCTTCTGGTGCGACGCCGACCCGCCGAAGCGAGCACCCTTCTTGGGCTTGGGCATTGGTTGTTCTCCTGTGTCTATTCCGGCGTTCTCGGGGCCCTTCGTGGTTACGCTTCGCTACCGCCTACGGGCCCGTCGTTCACGCCGGGAGGAAAGGCCGAACGGGGCTGCCACCCCGGAAGGCCTAGAGCTGTTCGGTCTCGGCGTA
Organism: Nocardia elegans NBRC 108235; assembly: GCF_001612845.1. Taxonomy (GTDB): domain Bacteria; phylum Actinomycetota; class Actinomycetes; order Mycobacteriales; family Mycobacteriaceae; genus Nocardia; species Nocardia nova. The sequence goes on from NZ_BDBF01000050.1 coordinate 47,373, forward strand.
GTCCTGCTCGCCGTTGTCTGCATCGCCGAAGGAGCCGCTGTCACTCCAGGTTCCGGTGGCGGCGTCGTAGCCGACGACGCTCGACGGATCGAAGGAGGCCGGGCTGTCCTTCAACGACAGGCCGAGCGAATGCAGCTTGACCTTGACCTCGTCGATGGACTTCTGGCCGAAGTTGCGGATGTCCAGCAGATCCGATTCGGTCCGCGCAACCAGCTCGCCGACGGTGTGCACACCCTCGCGCTTGAGGCAGTTGTACGAGCGCACGGTGAGGTCCAGGTCCTCGATCGGCAGCGCGAACGAGGCGATGTGGTCCGCCTCGGCCGGGCTGGGCCCGATCTCGATACCCTCGGCCTCCACGTTCAGCTCGCGCGCCAGGCCGAACAGCTCGACCAGGGTCTTACCGGCCGACGCCAGCGCATCCCGCGGGGAGATCGAGTTCTTGGTCTCGACGTCCAGGATGAGCCGGTCGAAGTCGGTGCGCTGCTCGACACGGGTGGCCTCGACCTTGTAGGTCACCTTCAGCACCGGCGAGTAGATCGAATCCACCGGGATCCGGCCGATTTCCGCACCCGAGGCCTTGTTCTGCACGGCCGGGACGTAACCGCGACCGCGCTCGACGACGAGCTCGATCTCCAGCTTGCCCTTGTCGTTCAGGGTGGCGATGTGCATATCCGGGTTGTGCACGGTCACACCGGCCGGGGGAACGATGTCACCGGCGGTGACGGTGCCCGGGCCCTGCTTGCGCACGTACATGGTGACCGGCTCGTCCTCTTCGGACGACACGACCAGGCCCTTGAGGTTCAGGATGATGTCGGTGACGTCTTCCTTCACACCCGGGACGGTGGTGAACTCGTGCAGCACGCCGTCGATGCGGATGCTGGTCACCGCGGCCCCCGGAATCGAGGACAGCAGGGTACGGCGCAGCGAATTGCCGAGGGTGTAACCGAAGCCCGGCTCGAGGGGTTCGATGGTGAACTTCGAGCGGTTCTCGGCCAGTACCTCTTCGGCCAGTGTGGGTCGCTGTGAAATCAGCATGAGGATCTCCTCCTTCAGGGGCGCCCGCTATTTGACGCCCACGAACTGGGGTGTGGATGAGCACGGAAAGTGCTCACCCACCAGCAGCACGAACGGCTTACTTCGAGTAGTACTCGACGATGAGCTGTTCGTTCAGCGGCACATCGATCTGCGCGCGTTCCGGGAGCTGGTGGACCAGGATCCGCAGCCGGTTCGGAACGACCTGCAGCCAGCCCGGGATCGGGCGATCGCCCTGGGTCTCACGGGCGACCTGGAACGGAAGCGTCGGCAGCGACTTCTCCTTGACATCGATGATGTCGTACTGGGAGACCTGGAAGCTGGGGACGTCGACCTTGCGGTTGTTCACCAGGAAGTGGCCGTGCGAGACCAGCTGACGGGCCTGGCGGCGGGTCCGGGCCAGACCGGCGCGGTACACGACGTTGTCCAGACGCGACTCGAGCAGCTGCAGCATGTTGTCGCCGGTCTTACCCTTGCGACGGTTCGCCTCTTCGTAGTAGCGGCGGAACTGCTTCTCCATGACGCCGTAGGTGAAGCGGGCCTTCTGCTTCTCCTGCAGCTGGAGCAGGTACTCGCTCTCCTTGATCCGCGCGCGGCCGTGCTGGCCGGGCGGGTAGGGACGACGCTCGAACGCCTGGTCGCCTCCGACGAGGTCGACACGCAGACGACGCGACTTGCGGGTGATGGGGCCTGTATAACGAGCCATTTTTCGCTAAATCCTTTCCCGCTAGACGCGACGCCGCTTGGGCGGACGGCAGCCGTTGTGCGGCTGCGGGGTGACGTCGGAGATCGTGCCCACCTCGAGGCCGGCGGCCTGCAGCGAGCGGATCGCGGTCTCACGGCCCGAACCCGGACCCTTGACGAACACGTCGACCTTCTTGACGCCGTTCTCCTGCGCCTTGCGGGCGGCGTTCTCGGCGGCGAGCTGCGCGGCGAACGGGGTCGACTTACGCGAACCCTTGAAGCCGACGTGACCCGACGACGCCCACGAGATCACGTTGCCCTCGGGGTCGGTGATCGAGACGATCGTGTTGTTGAACGTGGACTTGATGTGCGCGTGGCCGTGCGGAACGTTCTTCTTGTCCCGGCGACGCGCCTTCTGGGACTTCTTGGGGCCGGAGGCCCGACTCTTCGGAGGCATCGGTTATCCCTACTTCTTCTTGCCGGCGACGGTCTTCTTCGGACCCTTGCGCGTGCGCGCATTGGTCTTGGTCCGCTGTCCGCGCACCGGCAGGTGGCGGCGGTGGCGGATGCCCTGGTAGCAGCCGATCTCGATCTTGCGGCGGATGTCGGCCTGCACCTCACGGCGCAGGTCACCTTCGACCTTGAACTCCGACGCCTCGATGTAATCGCGCAACCGGGTGACGTCGTCGTCGCTGAGATCCTTCGACCGCAGGTCGGGGCTGACGCCGGTGGCGTCCAGGATCTCCTTGGCGCGGGTACGACCGATGCCGAAAATGTAGGTCAGCGCGATCTCCATGCGCTTCTCGCGCGGGAGATCGACGCCCATCAGACGTGCCATGTGGCAGCTTCCTTAACTGTTGCGGAGGTCTGCTCCCTGTCCGTCCCCTCGAATGGGGCCCCGGCCTCCGTTCCGGGGGTAGGTCGTCCGTCCGCTCTCCGCTCGTTTCCGAGGCGGCGAGCTCGCCGACGGCGACTGGCGCTGGGAGGTCTTCTTTTCTGTGCCAATCCGAACTGCGTTCGGTGCTTGGCTGGTGAACCCCTGCGTCGGGGCACAGTCCAGGTCAGCCCTGACGCTGCTTGTGACGCAGGTTGTCGCAGATCACCATGACCCGGCCGTTACGGCGGATCACCTTGCACTTCTCGCAGATCTTCTTGACGCTCGGCTGAACCTTCACGTCCGTCCAATCTGGTTGTGGTCCACACCGGGTGTGAACACAGCTTTTCCCCAGCCGTGTGACTGGGGAAATCTTCGGCGCGGATTCCTGGGTGAATCCACCCCTGAACCTCGCGAGTCCGGCGTCCGGACTCTCCCGGGAATCGCTTCCCGGAAACTCACTTGTAGCGGTAGACGATGCGACCGCGGGACAGGTCGTAAGGAGAAAGCTCCACGACCACGCGGTCCTCGGGCAGGATGCGGATGTAGTGCTGACGCATCTTGCCGCTGATGTGCGCGAGAACCTTGTGACCGTTCTCCAGCTCGATGCGGAACATCGCATTCGGCAGTGGCTCGATAACTCGACCCTCGACCTCGATGGCCCCGTCTTTCTTCGCCATATCCTCCGCGATCCCGCTTACGCTGAAACCCTGTGTGGTCTCAACTCTTCGGCTAGCTTGTCACTGCAGTTACCGGTGCACTCCAGTCGACCCGGTGCCATACTTTTCGTAGTCCATGCGGACATGCATTCGCATGAGCACAGACGTCGGGCAGGTGCACCGCCGACCAAGCTTACCCGTGCGCTCGCGATCCGGCCAAATGCGGTCCCCTCGCGCCGTTCGCGGCGGTCCTTCGCACCGCGCACGCCGCGTCGGTCAGTGGTCGGCGAGCGGGCCGCGCCCGGTCAGCGGGCCCCACGCCCCGATCAATCCGAGCATCAGCACCAGCGCGACCGTGATCACCGTGAACACCGCACCGGGCCCGTGGTTGTCCAGCAGCGGGAGCAGCACGAACGGCTGCACGGCGGTGCTCAGTTTCGACAGGGAATAGGCCGTACCCGAGGCGGTGCCGCGCACGGTCGTGGGGAACGATTCCGGCAGATACGTGTGCAGGGCGTTGGAGAAGATGTTGCTGGCCAGGGTGAACAGGCCGCCCGACAGCAGAATCAGCGGCACACTCGTCGCGAAGCCGAAGATCAGCCCGAACACCGCCATCAGCGCGGCCGACGCCAGCACCAGGTATTTGCGCTCGGTGCGCTCGATCAGAGGGATCGACAGCAGCGAACCCAGCGGATAGCCCAGATAGGTAATGGTCAGATAGCCCAGCGAGTTCACCACCGTGAACCCCTTGTGCTGTAAGACCAGCACCGCCAGCGTGCCGAAACCGTAGTAGCCGAAGACCTGCAGGATCATCACCGCGGAGAACAGCAGGGTGCGGCCGCGATTGGCACCGCGCAGAATATCGGCGAACGGCACCTTCGCCCGTCCGTTCGCAGCCGCGGTGTCGCTCGTGACCTTGTCGTGCCGGGCCTGCCAGCGCGGGGACTCGGGCATGTGCCGACGGGCGACGAACACCAGGGCGGCGCCGAGTCCGCCGAAGACGAACAGCCAGCGCCAGCCGTCCGTGCCGAACGGTTCCAGCGGAACCAGCCACCGAGCCAGGAATCCGACGGTCGGGACGGCGCAGAATCCGATGGTGTAGGCGATGGCGATCATCCGCCCGCGGACCTGCGGCGGCATCGTCTCCGACAGATAGGTGTCGGAGACGGTCATCTCCGCACCGATACCGAGGCCCGCGAGGACCCGCGTCGCCATCAGGAACCAGACGTTGGGGCTGAACGCGCCGAGCAGCGTGAATCCCGCGTACACCCCGATATTGATCATGAACATCCGGCGACGGCCGAAGAGGTCCGAGAGCCGGCCGATGAGCAGGGCGCCGAGAAACTGGCCCACGAAGGCCGAGGCGAGAATGCCGCTCAGCTGATAGGTCGACAGCGCGAGCTGCTGCTTCAGCACGCCGGTGATGGTGCCGGCGAGGAACAGTTCGTAGAGATCGAAGAACAGGCCCAGGCCGACCAGAGCGACAAGTTTGCGATGGACCGGCCGGACGGGAAGTTCGTCCAACCGGGCCGCGCGGGGATCATCGCCCGCGGTGATTGCCATGTCGATACGCTCCCGACCTCGCAAATAAGGGGCAACCGAACCACGCGACGCGTCGGCCGACCGGCTTGTCGGCTGTGGGTAGGACATCCGTCACGGCCGATAGCCCTCGCGTAAACTACCGGCTGTCCAGGAAATCGGTCCAGCAGATCCCAGGGGGACACCCGTGAGCGTGCGCAGCGAGCGAATTACGGACGCAGCGCCCTCGAACCCGATCGGCACGATCCTCGGCGAGGCCCCGACCACGAACCGCGGTGAGGTACTGCCGTGAGTCGCAACAACAACGATCTGCCCATGCTGCCCCCGTGGCTGTCGGAGAGCGACGTCACGCAAACGGGGTACGAAGCGCCCGTCGAGAACCTCCCGCACGAGGAGTACATCCCGGAGGACAGCGGTCCGCGACGGTTGTTCTCCCGCAAATCCGACGACCGGGCGGAGTCCGACAAGAAGGAGTCCGACCGGAAGTGGCGGAAATCCCGCCGCAAGGACAAGGCCGACGCCGAGCCTGCCGCCGGTGAGACGTCACCCTCGTGGGGGCCGCCGGGAACCGCGGGGCCGCACGGCGATGCGCAGCCGGGGCCGGAATCGTTGCGCGGCAACGGTGTTCAGGGCTCCGAGCCGATGCCGTGGCAACAGCCGTCCGAGGGCTACGGTTCGGACGGCGCCCAGGGTGTGATCCCGGCCGACTTCCGTGCGCAGCAACAGAATCAGTTCGCGCAGCCGCCGGCTCAGCAGGCGCAGGCGTGGAATTCGTCGCCATCCGCAGCGTCCTCGGGCCACGACTTCGGCCGCCCGCCCGCTACCGCACAGCCGATTCCCGCTCCGGCGCCGGAGCAACCGCGGCCGACCACGCCGGGCCCGGACCAGGCGTCCGGCCCGCTTTCCTCCGCGCCGCTGTCCGGCGAGTTCCCGGCGGCACCGCCGCAGACTCCGGCCCGCCCGCCGATTCCGCCCGCACCGCAACATCTGTCGAACACTCCCCTTCCGGCCGCCGAAGGCGCGGATGCGGAGCTGACCGTGCGGGTGACCCGGCGGCCCGACCTGCCGCCCCCGCCCCAGCAGTCGGCCCCGACTCCGCCGCCGCTGCCCGAGTGGCCGGACCCGACTCCCCCCGCCCGTTCCGGACCGCCGCCGCGGCTGGGCGTGCCGCAAGGTTACGAGGACGCGCCGTCGGGACCGAACAGCGCTGGCGCACAGCAGTTTTCACTGCCCGACACTCCCGTCGCACCGACAGCAACCGCGCCCGGCCTGCCGCAGCAGGAGGCGGATGCCCGCCCCGCCTCGGCGGAGATGCCGCTGACCGGAACCACTCCTCCCGTTCCGACGCACGGATCGGCGGCAGGTCCGTTCGGTTCGGGTCCGGACGCGAGCGAACGGGCCGAGAACGTGGGCGGCGGGGCTTCCCGCATCACCGAGGAGGCGCCCGCCTGGCTCGGCCGCGTGACGGAACAGTCGGCCGCGCAGGCCGATTCCGCGCCCGCGCGCGACGCCGCCGAGGCCTCGGTCGCGCCGATCTCGGATTCGGGTGCGCCCGGCGAGACCGCCGTATCGAATACGCCTCAGGCGGACCTCCCCGCCGCAGCGGATGTGACGGGGAACGGTGGCGCCGGCACGTGGGATGCCTTCGCACTCGGCACTGCCGCAGTTCCGCACGGTGGCGCACCTTCCGGACCGCGGTCTCTCCACCCGCCGGCGGTGGGAACCCATGCGCCGGAAAGTGATTCGGGCGCGTCGTCGGTCGTCGGCGGTGTCGGCTTCTACGGCTCCGGGGACGCCGGCACCGGTTCGGCAGATCAGCAGTGGAGCGGGCGACATCGGCTCGACTCCGAACGGGTGCCGGCTCAGGAACCTGTCGTGCGACCCGGACCGGATGCCGGTGCCGCGTGGAACGGACCGGATGCGCCGGCACCGCGGCCCGGCACGCATCAGCAGCTGCCGGAAGGCACCGGTCCGCAGTACGGCGCGGCGCCGCAGACGACGCAGTACCAGCAGCCACCCGCTCCGGACTTCGGAACACACACACCGCATTCCGGCCCGATGCCGCAGTCGCCGAATTCCGAATCGACGATGGTCGTCGGCCCGCACGGCGTTTCGCAGCCTCGGATCCCACAGCCGGCCCCGGACGCCCAGTGGCACAGCGCACCGCAACCGCCGCCGCAGGTGCCGGGCCCGGCGACCGGTCCCGAACAGCAGTGGGCCGCACGGCAGGCGGATCAATATTCCCAGCCGCAGCAGTACGCGCAGCCGAATCCGTACATGCCGGGGCAGCAGGCCCATTCGCCCGAGCAGTATCAGCAGGCCCCCAACCCGCAGGCCCACCAGCCGCAGCCGCAGCATCAGCAGTACCAGCAGGGTCAGCCGCCGCAGCAGTACCCACCGAACGGCGTGACGCCCTCGCTGGAGGATGTGCCGATGCGCCGGGCGAAGAAGGCCCCCGGTTCGGGGTGGCGGCGCGCGGTGCACCACATGTCGGGCGGTGCCATCAATCCGGGTATGTCCGCGGAGGAGCGGCGTCTGCAGGAACTGGTGGCTCGCATCCGGCAGCCGGTGCGCGGCGACTACCGGATCGCCACCCTGTCGTTGAAGGGCGGCGTCGGCAAGACGACCACCACCATGGGCATCGGCTCGATCTTCGCCTCCATCCGCGGCGACCGCGTGATCGCCGTCGACGCCAACCCGGACTTCGGCACACTCTCGCAGCGGGTGCCGCTGCAGACCCGATCCACGGTGCGAGATCTGTTGCTGGATCAACAGATTCGCAGTTACGGCGACGTGCGGCGGCACACGTCGCAGGCCACCAGCCGGTTGGAGGTGCTGGCCAGTGAGCGTGATCCGGCGGCGTCGGAATCGTTCAGCGAGGACGAGTACCGCCAGGTGCTGCGCGTCCTGCAGCGGTTCTACAACATCATCCTCACCGACTGCGGTACCGGACTGATGCATTCGGCCATGGCGGGTGTGCTGGATCTGGCGCATTCGCTGGTGCTGATCTCGTCGTCGGCGATCGACGGCGCCCGTAGTGCGGCGGCGACGCTGGACTGGCTCTCCCTGCACGGGCACGATCACCTGGTGCGCAATGCCGTGGTGGTGATCAATCTGCCGCGCGAGGGGTCGCCGAATGTGGCGATTCAGCATCTGCGCGAATACTTTCTGGCCCGCTGCCGCGCCGTGCACGTCATCCCCTACGACCCGCATCTGGCCGAGGGCGCCGAGATCGATCTGGCCCGGCTGCACAAGAACACCAAGCGGGCGCTGGTCGAACTGGCCGCGACGGTGGCCGACGATTTCGCCACCGACCATCGGCGGTTCGGCGGTTACTGAGTGCCGCGGTCCTGCCAGGTGAGCGGGGTCGCCCGGACTTCGGCGATACTGCGTCCGCGGCGGCGGCGGAACAGGCTTCGCAGGGTGCCCGCGTTGAGGTAGCCGACCCGCGCGGCCACCGTCTCCACGGTGGCGTTGGTGGTGCGCAGCAGCCGGGTGGCGCGCTCGAGGCGGATCTCGTTCACGAAATCCCGTGGTGACATCCCGATTTCGGCCTGGGTAGCACGCTGCAGGCTGCGCACGGTGACGCCGAGTTCGCGAGCGACGTCGGTGATCCGGAACTGCTCGGCGATATGGCCGCGCACCCAGCGTTCGAACGCCGCCACCAGCGAATTCCCGCGCGCGATCACCTGCGGGACGATGTAGTCGCGTTGTTCGCCTCCGCTGCCGGCCAACAGCATCCGGGCCGCGCGTTCGGCTTGGGCGGGACTGCGACCGGCCACCGTGGCCAATGCGAGGTCGAGGTGCGCCAGGGCCGCCGCGGCCGTCGCGATATGACCGGAACGGCACAGGATGCGCCCCTCGTCCAGGTCGACGTTCGGATAGCGGCGACGGAAGGCCGGACCGAGCCACCAGCTCGTCGTCGCGGGCAGGCCGTCGAGCACCCCGGCCTCGGCGAGGAAGAAGGTTCCGGTGCACGCGGCGGCCAGCCCGGTCCCCGCCAGGTGTGCCTGCGAAATGCGTTCCAGTACCGGCCTGTTGGCGGGCGCGGCGATGAGGTCGACCACCGCGTCCGCATCCATGGCCAGCACGGCGGGCACGATGATCGGGCCGATGTCGGCGGGTACCTCGGCCAACGGTGTGGTGGGAATCAGATGGCCGTGGCCCGAGCGGACGCTGCCGCCGAGCGCGACGGTGTGCACCCGCCACGGCTCGGGTTCCAGCTCCGGATCGTCGACGAGCGAGTTCGCCGTGTTGAAGACCTCCAGCACGGCGGCGAGACCGAGGTCTCCGACGCCATCCACGACGAAAACCGCGACATCCATGTCGCAAACAGTACTGAATGCGTCGGATACGACACTGATATTGCGCGTATCCACCGCTTAGGGTTTCCGGTATGACGGTGTGGGCGAACAGAGGTGCACGATGCGCATCGTGAGCAGTGCGTGTCACCTCTTCGAATACGAGGTCACCGCGGCAGGGCCGTGCGCGGTCGCGCTGGATCCGGCGGCCGTGCGCGCCCGGAAAATGTTCGTGGACTGCCTGGTCCTGCAGATCGCGGTCGAGCCGGGCGATGCCGCGGTACTTCCGGCGGCGGTCGAGGTCGTGAAAACCATTGCGCTACACAACGACGCCGGCTACATCGTCGTCGAAAGCGTGGCGCCGTGGGCACGAAACGATCGACGCGCCGGCGGCGGAGCACCTGACGACGTACTCACCGGCCTGGCGGATGCGCTGGACGTCGTGTCCGAGCTCACCGAGCGCCTGGAGGAACGCGGCGAACTGGTCCACCTGATGCCGTTCGGCTGGAACACGATTCGCTTCACCGAACTGGCCGGTGGGTCACGACCACGGCGGGTGACCCGATTGAATCCGGCACCGCTGCCGGCGGATCGGTCACGCCTCAGCCGCGCACCGCGGATGGCGGGCTCGTGCCGATCGTTGAGCTACTAGGCCGACTCACCAGGTCGGCAGGCGACGCCGTCCGGCGAGGACCTCACGCACGAGATCGTCGTAACCGTCGGCCAATTCGGCCAGGTGATGCCAGGCACTGTGCAGCACATCGTCGTTCGCGTCGAGGGTCATCAGCGCGTGGTGCGCGCGGACCGACGCTTCGGCCAGCCGGTCGATGACGGCGCCGATCGTTTCGGTGTGCAAGGTGGCGCCGGAACCCTGCTGCGGCACGGCGCGGACGATCCAATCGTCGATCGCCATCACCAATTCCATTCGCCGTCTGCCGATTTCGATCATCAGGGCGGAGTCCGGATCCGGAGTGGAACCGCCGCGGCCGAGCTGGCGTTCGAACAGCACCGCCAGGTCGCGCGCGAACCACAGGATCGGGCCGCCGATCACGCGGTGCCCCCGGCACGCACGCAACAACAGATCCGAACTCGGCAGAACTTCGGTCGTCAGGAACTCGACGGCCGTCGGTGTGTGTGGTGTGTCGGGCAATGCCACGACCACCATCGGGGACGTCTCCAAACCAGCCACGTTGCCTCGCCGTCGTCGCCGTACAACCAATGGTCAGGACGTTCATTACAATAAACCTCTGAATGTGTGTGTCAAGGGTCACACTGCCCCGTCAACCAGCAGAGTAGACTTTCTTTCGTTGAAGGTACAACCGAGGAGCGAGATGGCCGCCGGTCCGAGGTACCAGCGCATCGCCGACGTCCTACGGGAGGCGATTCGCGACGGCACGTACAAACCTGGTGATCGCCTGCCCAGCCACAACGAGCTGGCCGATCAGATGCATGTCTCGATCACCACCGCGCGCAACGCGATTCAGGTGCTCGTCGCCGAAAACCTGCTGTTCACAGCGACTTCCCGGGGCACGATCGTGCGCAGCCAGGAGGTCCTGGAATCCGTGGTGACCAGCCACATTCGGCGCGATCGCCCCAAGTCGGCACACGACATCTTCTCCGAGACCGCCCGTGCCGCCGGACGAGAACCGGCCAAACAGTTCAGCGCCCGGATGGAACCGGCCGGTACGGACGTCGCGCACTGGCTCGGCGTGCCGAAGGACTCCTGGGTCGTCGCCCGCACCGTGGTGCAGTACCTCGACAACGAACCGTGGTCGTGGGAGGTCAGCTACTATCCGCGTGACCTCGCCGAACTCACCGGAATCGATTCCCCGCACGACATTCCGGAGGGCACCACGCGGCGGCTGGCCGCGCGCGGATATCCCGAAACGGCCCATCGGGATACGGTCGTGGCGCGCCCCGCGAGTGCCGACGAGGCCGCCGTCCTGGGTGTCGGAGCCGGCACCATGCTGCTCGACCATCTGCGCATCGGCGCGAGCAACACCCGCGTCATGCGGGTCACGCGCCAGCGGTCGCTGGCCGCGCGCAACCGGCTGGCCTACGAACTCGGTGACGACGAGGGCACCGCCCTCATCCGCAAGACCCTGGGAGCGCCGCCTCCTCCGGGCAACTCCCATTCCTTCGGTAACTCGCTGGTTCCCGGCTCACCATGACGATCCGCATCCGCCAGGCCCGCTCGGCCGAACTCGGCAGCATCTGCCGACTGCGGCTCCAACGCACGGCCTGGCTTGCGGCACGCGGGTCGGACCAGTGGACCCGGCAGGGCCGGGGGCTGCCGATCGAACGGTTTGCCCACGCGGTCGGCCGGTCGGTTTCGGCCGGGGAGACCTGGGTGGCGGAGGTGAACGGCGAATTCGCGGGAACCGTCACCGTGAACGATCGCGCCGACCCCGGTTTGTGGTCACCGCGGGAGATCGCCGACGCGGTGATCGTGCACTACATGATCGTCGATCTGCGCTTCGCCGGCTGCCGTGTCGGCCGCGCGCTGCTCGCCCATGCCGCCGCGGTGGCCGTTGCGCGGCAACGCAATTGGGTGCGGTTGGACGCCTGGACCCGGAATACCGACCTGCACCGGTACTACCGCGCGGCGGGATTCCGGCTGGCCCGCATCGCCAACCCGGCGGTCAGCGGACCCTCGGCCGCGCTGTTCGAACGCCGCACCGACAGCTGGGACTTACCGGAACCGATAGTGCGGCGGCACCTGCACGCCGACCGGGTCGATCCGGTGCCCTGACCTCAGACCGGCGGCAGATAGCTCACCTGCACCATTTCGTTCTCCCGGGCACGGGATACGAGCGTGCCCCGGCCCGGTGCCAGCTTGCCCGACCGCACGTCGCCGAGCAGTTTGCCCTCGTCCTTGGGCGCCGACATCAGCAGCGCGTCGACCGACAGGTCCTTCATCATGCCCAGCACCTTGTCGTACAGCGCCCGCGAGGCACCGCCGGAGCGGCGCGCCACGATCAGATGCATACCGATATCGCGGGCCTGCGGGATGAATTCCAGCAGCGGCTCGAGCGGATTGCCCGCACCGGTGGCGACCATGTCGTAGTCGTCGACCACGATGTAGATCTCCGGTCCGGTCCACCAGCTGCGGTCGCGCAACTGCTGCGGGGTGATGTCCGAACCCGGAATCCGCTGTCGCAGATAGGCGGCGACCTCCTTGATCATGTCGAACGACGTCTGGCCCGAGGTGGAGTAACCGGCCAGCTGCTGGCCCTCCAGGACGCCGAGCATCGTGCGCCGGTAGTCGATCAGGATGACGCGCGCCTGCTCGGCCGTCGAATTCTCGGTGATGCCGAGCACGATGTTGCGCAGCAGCGTGGTCTTGCCGCACTCCACGTCGGCGAAGGCCATCAGATGCGGCTGGGCGTCGAAATCCATGACCAGCGGCGCCAATTCGTTCTCACCGAGGCCGACCACCACCCGGGTGGCGCTGCATTCGACCCCGTGCTTCGCGGCCTCGGCGAGCACCTGTTCGCGCGGCACCCGCAGCGGCAGCATGCGGACCGCGGGTGCGCGCCGATCACCGTAGAGCTCGGCGAACTGGCTGCGTGCCAGCGCGATACCGTCGGAGAGAGTCGCCGGATCGGAGCTGGAATCCAGGCGCGGCAGGGCGACCAGCATATGCAGCTTCTCCGGTGTCAGACCGCGGCCGGGGCGGCCCACCGGTACCAGCACCGCGGTGCGACGGTCCATTTCGGAATCGCTGGGGTCGCCGAGGCGCAGTTCGAGCCGGGTGCCGACGAGATCCTTGACCGCCGGGCGGATCTCGCCCCAGCGGGTGGCGCCGATCATGAGGTGGATGCCGTAGGACAGACCCTGCGCGGCCAGTGCGTTGAAGGCCGGTTCCAGTACGTCGAATTCGGCGCGGATGGTCGCCCAGCCGTCGACGACCAGGAAGACGTCGCCGAACAGATCCTGCGACAGCGGGTCCGCCGCCTGTTCGGCCGGACTCCGCTGTGCCAGTTCGGCTTTACGGCGGCGGAATTCGTGGATCGACTCGATGCCCAGCTCCCGGAACCGCTCCTCGCGCTGGTGCAGCAGGGTCACCATCTCGGCGACGGTGCGGCGCACCCGGTCGATATCCATGCGCCCGGCCACCGAGCCGACGTGCGGGATGTCGGACAGGCCCGCCAGCGTGCCACCACCGAAGTCCAGGCAGTAGAACTGCACCTGCTCCGGCGTGTGGGTGGCCGCGGCCGCCATGATGATCGAACGCAGCGTGGTCGACTTGCCCGACTGCGGACCGCCGACCACGGCCAGGTTACCCTGTCCCGCCGACAGATCCATGATCAGCACGTCGCGGCGCTGCTCGTAGGGCTTGTCGATCACACCGATCGGCCACCACAACCGGCCGTGCCGGTTCACCGGAGAGCGCCAGTCCGGATCGGGTAGCAGCATGTCCACCGACGGTGATTCGTCCAGCGGAGGCAGCCACACCTCGTGGGCCGGGCGGCCGTGACCGCGCAATCGATCCACGACCACATTGAGCAGTGTCTTGGGGACGGTTTCGGCGGGGGTGCCGGGCGGCAGCTCCAGCTCCGCTTCCGGTGAGCCGGGCGGCGGCGGAAGTTCGGGCCGGCCCAGCGGTCCGCGCGCCGGAGCGGCGGCGACCGGGGTGCGCACCGGGACCGGCGCCGCGGTGAACACCACCGGCTCCTGTCCGCCGCCGCGCTGCCCACCGCCGGTGCGGCCGGGCGCGTTGCCCGCGGGTGATTCGTAGGCGCCGGAGACGTAGCAGGCGTTGAACCGCAGCGGATCGTCGGCATCGCTTTTGAGGTAGCCCGAGCCCGGCACACTCGGCAGGTGGTAGGCGTCGGTGATGCCGAGCACCGCCCGCGACTCGTTGGCGGAGAAGGTGCGCAGGCCGATCCGGTAGGACAGGTGCGAGTCGAGGCCGCGCAGCTTGTTCTCCTCGAGCCGCTGCGAGGCCAGCAGCAGGTGGACGCGCAGGGACCGGCCCAGACGGCCGATCATGACGAACAGGTCCGCGAAATCCGGCTTCTGCGAGAGCAATTCGGAGAACTCGTCGACGATGATGAACAGCGCGGGCAGCGGATCCAGCGCCGCGCCGGCCGCGCGGGCTCGCTCGTACTCGGTGACGTTGGCGAAGTTGCCGGCCGAGCGGAGCAGTTCCTGGCGCCGGGTCATCTCACCCGACAGCGCGTCCTTCATGCGGTCGACGAGGGCGATCTCCTCCTCCAGGTTGGTGATCACCGCGGCGACATGTGCGAGCGATTCGAGTCCGAGGAAGGTGGCGCCGCCCTTGAAGTCGACCAGCACCATGTTCAGCTGATCCGGCGAATGGGTCGTCACCATGGACAGCACCAGGGTGCGCAGAAATTCGGACTTACCCGAACCCGTTGCGCCGATGCACAATCCGTGCGGGCCCATACCGTTCTCGGCCGACTCCTTGATGTCGATCTCGACCGGGGTGCCGTCGGGCGTGATGCCGATCGGCACGCGGAGCCGCTCGCGGTCGTTGCGCGGGCGCCACACCGACGCCGGATCGATCTGCGCGGCATCGGGAATCTTCAACAGCTCCATCAGGCCGGGCACGGCTCGCGATTCGTCGCCGAGGCTCACGATCTGGGCCGCGGTGGCCACCCGATAGCGGGCCAGCGCCCGCGCCAGGGTCTGCGCTTCGGCGATCGTCACCGGGTCGGACGTGGCGAATTGCTCCACGCCCGCGGCGGATCTCGCGGCGACGGTACCGTCGGCGACCACCAGCTGCAGACCGCGCCGCACCGCGAGCCCGCCCTGCGGCGCCGTGAGGTCGAGCACCGTGACCGAGTCCAGGCCGGCGTCGCTGACGATCCGCTCGGTACCGCTGACGTAGCCGTCGTCGATGATGACCAGCAGATGGATGCGCCCGGCGGTGGGCTGGGCGTTGCGCATGAACCGGCCGCGCTCGAGCAGTTCGGCCGCCATGGAGGTCTCGAGTTCGGCCAGCGAGCGATACATCATCCGGGCCGCGCCCATGCCGTCGCGGTCCACCGGATGTTGCAGGTGCGGAAGCCATTTCGCCCACGACCAGGCCTCGGCGTCCGGGTCGGCGCAGATGATCGCGACCGCGGCGTGGTCGGGGCCGTGGAAGGTCACGTATTCCATCAACATGGCGCGCACCAGCATGCGCGTCTCGTCCGGCCGGCCCTCGATGTTGATCGCGGGGAACGCACGCAACGACAGGGCCGTGGGCAGGCCGTGCACCACCGAATGGGTGCGCACGAAGCGGCGCAGCGCCACCGTGGAGACCGGCTCGAGGTCCTCGAGCGGACCGGTCTCCGGGCGGGCCAGTTTGGTGGCCAGCCGGTGACTGCCGACACCGACGCGCACATGCCCGAAATCCGGGTCGTTGGGGCGGCGTTCCCACATCCGGCGGGTGCCGGCCACCGCGCGCAGATCGGCCGGTTCCGGATGGCTCCAGATCAGCGATTGCAACTGAGCGCCACCGGTTTTGCGCACATCGCGGCGGACCTGGTCGAGGTAGCGGAAGTAGTCCTTGCGTTCCTCGTTCAGTTCGGCGGCGCGCTTGGGGCCGCCCGAGCCGCGCATTCCCGCCATCATCCCGACCATCGACATCAGCATCATCATCGGGAACATCAGCATGAAGGGGTTGGCGAGCAGATTGCGCCCCATCATCACCATCATCGCGAGCATGCCGACCACCGCGACCACCATGACCACGGGCATGAGCCGCATCAGCAGGGCGGGCGGCACCGGCCGCGGAATCTCCGGCGGGGCGGTGAGCGCCACCTCTCCGCCCGGTGCCCGCGGCGGGGCGATCCGCGGTCGGCGCACGAATCCGTCGGTGGACATGCCTACTCTCCTCGAGGCGAGTCGGTCCCGGTGGGAGCCGGGGTGGCGGACAGGTATCCGGCGGCCGGATCGTCGGCGACCGGTTCGGGTCGCCTGCGCCGGTAGGGAAGGGCGGCGGCCCAGCCGACGGCCAGCAGGGCCAGCAACGCACCGGAGCCGATGATCGCCACCCGGCGCGGCAGCGGATCGGGGCCCGGATCCGGAGCGGGCGGCGCGATCGCCCGCGGCACCTGCGCGGCCTGCCCGGGTGGCGGCGGCAGCTGCGCGGTGAGCGCCGCCAGCGGGTCGATGAGGCCGAATCCGACCCGATCGTCGCGGCCCGCACCGGGGTTGTGCGCGGTCCGCTCGATCCGGTCGATCACCTGCGTCGCGCTCAATTCCGGAAATCTGCTGCGCACCAAGGCCGCCAGACCCGAGACGAAGGCCGCCGAGAAGCTGGTGCCGTCGATGGTGAGCGGTCCGTCGTCACCGTGTTCGGTGTCGACCAGACCGGTTCCGCCCGGCTTGCTGTCGAGGGAGATGATCGACCGGCCGGGCGCGGCGACCCCCACCCACGGACCGTGGATCGAGAACGGCGAGGTCGCGCCGTCCGGATCGGTCGAGGCGACCGAGAGCACGTACGGGGTGAACCAGGCCGGGCTGATGACGGTGCGCACTCCGTTCCAGCCGCTGGTGTCGTTCTGGGCCGAGCAGGCGGACTGGTCGAGATTGCCCGCCGCGGCGACCACCACGACATTGCGGTCGGCGGCGTATTTCAACGCCGCGCCCAGTGCGCCGTCGGCGGTCTCGGAACCGGCTGGGCTGCAGGACACTTCGGAGATGTTGATCACGGTGGCGCCCATGTCGACCGCGCGCACCACGGCGGCCGCCATCGTCAGCACGTCGCCGTATCCGCCGGCGGCGACCTTGCCGGTCTCGTCGTTGTTGCGGTTCTTCGCCTCGTACTGCAGGCTCAGCTGCCGGATGGCCAGGATCTGCGCCTCCGGGGCGACACCGGAGAAGGCGTCGGCGGGACTCGGGCGCGCGGCGATCAAGCCGGCGACCAGGGTGCCATGGCCGTCGCAGTCCTCGGTGCCGTCGCCGGCGGTCACGAAGTCGCCGCCGGGTTGCAGATCCGGCAGGCGCGGATGGCGGTTCACCCCGGTGTCGATGACGGCGACCTTCTGTCCGGCGCCGCGACTGAACTTCCAGGCCCGGTCCAGATCGAGAATCCGCTGGGGCAGTGGCGGATCCCGCGGGATCGCCCCGGTCAGATACGGCTCGGCGCAGACCGCGCGCTTCTCGGTCTGGTCCGGCGGACCGTTCTTCGCGTTGACGGCCAGCGCCTGCCCGAGGGCGCCCTCGTCGATCGCCGGCGGGGCGACCGCGGTCGCGGGACCACCGCCGAGCAGCGACGCG
>NZ_BDBF01000051.1 GCF_001612845.1 Nocardia elegans NBRC 108235
AGGGGCCCGGTCGCTCGCAGCGAGTTGCCCCCGAAGGCCGCCCGCCGGCCGTGCAGCCGCCGCGGCGCATCCCGCCCGACGGCATGCGGCATTCGCCTACGCGCACAACGGGATCCGGGCCCGGCAGCGTGCCTCCCGCCATGCCCCGGGAGCCGAAGGACACCGATGCGACCCAGGAGCTGCACGAGCCGGCGAATCCGGGCCACCGGCCACCGGCCGGCGGCCACAACGCACCGGCTCCGGGGCTCCGAGGCGACCTCGGCTCGCCGCACGGTCCGGGCTCGATGGGCACCGGTGAAGCCGGAGGTCCGACGGCGCCCGAGCCCGGGAATTCCACGGCCGCAACCGAATCCGATGCGTCCGGAAACCCGGCCGACCACCCCGACGCCCCGGGTGACGACAACCGCAACAACATCGAACAGTGGATGGCCGACCTGCGCTCGTCCCGTCGTCGCCCCGAGCCGGAACCGGCCGATCCCGACGACGAGGGTAAGCATCGCACCAGCGGCCGCACGGTGAGCGTCAACGAACTGCTGCGCCGCCAGAACCGCGACTGATCGAACTGCGCGGGCCGGTGGCTTCGTACCGGCCCGCGCCCGCAGCTCGCGGCTCTACGATGCACCCATGCTGAACACCGCGCGGATCGAGGCACGCGAGGGGGCCGGCGCGGCGTGGTCTTCGAGGAGTACCCGGGCACCGTCGGCGGGATCATGGAGATCGAGGGAAACTACCCCAGCAAGGGACGCGCGGAACGGGGTGCGTGGTTTCGCGACAGCGAGGGAAACATGATCGGACTCGGCGAGGTCGTCGAATAGCGATCAGAACCCCGACATCAGCTTCTTCCATTGCACGCCGAACGGATGCTTCGCGGTGATCGAGCTGAACCGGCTGCGCCCGTGCACGATGATGTGCAGCGGTCCGATCGGCGGCCCGGTACGCACCTTGTTGTTGGCGCTGGAACCGATCAGCTCCACGCCGTTCAGGTCGACGGTCGCCTCACCGGGCAGGATCATGGTCAACGAGCTGCAGAAATCGTCGACCCGGATCTCGACCACCTGGGTCGACATCACGGCCTGGGTGAAATCCAGGGTGACGCCGGACAGATAGCTGTTGACGTACAGCGAGGGCGGCACCTGCCACGGTCCCTTGCGGGTGACGCCGGACAGGCGCGGACGAATCGCGGTTTCGGTCTCGGTGCGTCCGGCGGGGGCACCCCACCGCCACGTCTGCGCCGGTCCGGGCGAGGCGGTCGGCCGGGCGGGATTCGGTTGTCCCGCAAGGCGAATCCCGGGCAGGTCGATCAGGACGGCGTTGAGTTCGCCGCGCGTCTTGGCCGCCAGCGCGGTATCCATCCGCTCGCTGAACTCGCCCAGCGACAACATGCCCAGCCCGACCGCGCGCTGCAGCAGGTTCCCGACATGTTCGCGTTCGGCATCCGATACTCGCAGGTCACGGTCGCCCACGGCTCCCCCGGTTCCCGCGGACCCCGGGGCGGAAACGGTCTCACCACCCATGTTCACGAGGCTACCGACGCCGCGGCCGCAGCACATCAGGGCAATCCCTGATCCGGCCCCTACTCGAGGCCCTGTTCGATGGCGTACCGGGTGAGTTCGACCCGGTTGCCGAGCGGCAGTTTGCACAGCGTCGCCTGCACGTGGTTCTCCACCGCGCGATGGCTGACGCTCAGCCTGGTCGCGATCTGTTTCGCCGACAAACCCTTCGCCACCAGCCGCAACACCTCGGTTTCGCGGTCGGTGAGGACCGGGCGCTCGGCGCTCCTACCGGCCCCGCCCCGGCGATGCGACGGAATTCGCCTCGTCGCCGTCGTGCAGCGCGTATTGGACAGCGCGGCACCGACGGCGGCGGCGATCTCCCGGGCGGTCCATGCCCCGATCGTCACCGGCTCACCGGGCGCGGAGACCGAGATCGCCGGCGCGGCCAAGGCCCGCAGCGGGGAACGCAGGTCCGCGCGGGCGCCGAGACGACGGACCAGAGCACCAGCATCCCGATCAGCACCCAACTCAGCGGTCGCCGCTCGTACGACGACACCGAGGCGACCTGCTGGCCCACCGCGTAGAGCATTGTGACCAGGCGAAACACCTGCGCCGCCCGCCACAGCGGCGCCGTCGCGGCCGTCGGTCCCGGCGCGGTCGAGCCGGCGGGCGGCGTGACGCCCGCGGACTCAGCCCTCGTCCGCATCACCGCCGTCCGCATCGGACCGCGATTCGGCCCGGCGGTAGCGATCCGGCTCGGGCCGGTCGGGATCGGCGTGGAACATCGGCTCCCCCGGTTCCCCGGTATTGAGTTCCTGATACAGCTCTTCCGGGCTGCCGACCAGCAACGAACGGATCGCGGTGTTCATCACCGCGACGAACGGCACCGCCAGCAGACCACCCGCGATACCGGCCAGCACCACGCCCGCCGTGATCGCCAGCACCACCGCCAGCGGATGGATGCGCACCGCGCGGCCCAGCAACAACGGTTGCAGCACATGGCCCTCCAGCTGCATCACCGCCACCGTGATGCCGAGCACGATCAGCGCGGTGACGAAACCCTTCGTCATCAAGGCCAGGAAGACCGCGATGAAACCCGCGAGCAGGGAGCCGACGATCGGGACGAAGGCGCCGATGAACACCAGCGATGCCAGCGGAAGGGCGAGCGGCACACTGAGAATCGCCAGCCCGGCGCCGATGCCGATGGCGTCGACGGCCGCCACCACGACGGTGGCGCGCACGAATCCGATCAGCGTGCCGAAGCCGAGCCGCCCGGCGGTGCGCACGCGTTCACGTTGCGGGGTGGGCACGATCCGGGTCACGAAGTTCCAGATCTGGTCGCCGCCGTAGAGGAAGAAGATCAGGATGAACAGCGTCAGGAAGGCGCCGGTCAAGAATTCGCCGATCGCCGCGGCGGTGGTCAGGGCGCCGCTGGTCAGCGAATCCTGATTGGCCTCCAGGGTTTTGATGATCGTATTGCCGCCGTTGCGGATCTGGTCGTTGCTCAGATGCAGCGGACCGTTGATCAGCCAGTCCTGCACGGTGTGGATGCTGGTCTTGAATTCGTCGGTCAGCTGCGGCACACCGGTGATGAACTGCTCGATCACGAAGGTGAAGATTCCCGCCAGCAAGCCCAGCGATCCGACCAGGGCCACGAATACGCCGATGCCGCGCGGCATTCCGAGGCGTTGCAGCAGATCCACCAGCGGCGAGAGCAGCGCCGCCGCGAGCAGGGCGATCGCGACCGGAATGACGACCGTGGTCAGCTTGTGCGCCAGGTAGGCGACCGCCAGCACCGCCACCAGGATGATCAACAATCGCCAGCACCATTCGGCGCCTTGACGCACCAGTGGATGCACCGAGTCGGCCGCGCTGCGCTCGCGCCCGCGATCGGGTGCGCTTCGGCTCGAAGCCGCCGATGCGACGCCCGCCGGGGCAGGCTCGGCCGGATTCCCGGAGGTCTTGCTGTCCCCACTCACGCCGCGAGCCTATCGGCCGGGGACGCAACCGGCACGTGTCCGCTCCGCCCGAATCCGGTGACCTACGACGCGCCCCGCTAGATTGGTCATCGTGTCAGCGCCTCTGGAAGCGGTCAAACAGACCATGCGAACGCGCTGGCCGCTGTACCTCGCATCGATGCTGGCGGCCAATGCCTTCGGTGCGGTCTTGGTCTACGCGTTCATTCAGTACGGGCTGCCCGCGCCCGAGGGCACCCCGAACGGGTTGCGGCGCGCCGGCCTGCTGCTTCCGGCGCTGGTCTTCGCGATCGGCGGATTCCTGAGCGTCACCGCCTCGGCGTTGATGCTGCGCCCGGTGATGCGCTGGCAGATGCGCGGCGGGCCGCCCAGTCGCCAGGAACAGATGGCGGCGTTGCACGCGCCGCTGCGGCAGTCCATCCTCCACCTGCTGTTGTGGCTGGTGGGCGGTGCGGTGCTGGCCGCGCGGATCATCGTGGAAACACCCGAGCTCGCGGGTGCGGTGATCGTCACCGAATGTATGGCCGCCACCATCGTGTTCGGCTTCACCTACATGCTGGGTGAACGAATTTTGCGCCCGGTGGCCGCGCACGCGCTGACCACCGGCACCTTCGATCACACCCTCACCCCCGGTGTCGGCACGCGCATGGCGATGACGTGGGGCATGGGCACATTCGCGCCGACCATCGCTATCGTGCTGCTGTGCGTCACCCAGATCACGTCGCAGGTGCATTTCTCGGCGCAGTCGCTGGCCATCTCGATTCTGCTGCTGTGCGGTGTGGTGATCATGCAGGCGCTGGCGCTGTCGATGCTCACCGCGTCGAGCATCTCCGACCCGGTGCGGCAGCTCTCCCGAGCGATCAACCGGGTGCAGGGAGGTGCGCGCGATGTCCAGGTCGAGGTGTTCGACGGCAGTGAGATCGGCCTGCTGCAGGTCGGTTTCAACCGCATGATGGAAGAGGCCGCGCAGCGCCGCGAACTGCAGGAACTGTTCGGCCAGCACGTCGGCGAGGAAGTGGCCCGCCGCGCGCTCGAGTACGGCACGGAACTGGGTGGTGAAACTCGGTTCGTGGCCGTGTTGTTCGTGGATATGGTCGGCTCCACCGCCACCGCCGCCGAGCGGCCGCCCACCGAGGTGGTCAGTCTGCTCAACGAATTCTTCCGGGTGGTGGTCGATGTGGTCGACCGGCACAACGGCCTGATCAACAAGTTCGTCGGCGATGCGGCGCTGGCGATCTTCGGTGCGCCACTGGACCGTCCGGACGCGCCGACCGCCGCGCTGGCCGCGGCCCGCGATCTGCGCGAGGCGCTGCGCGAGGTGCCGGGCCTGGATATCGGCATCGGTGTCTCGGCCGGCCTAGCCGTCGCCGGAAACATCGGCGCCGCGAATCGCTTCGAGTACACGGTGATCGGCGATCCGGTGAACGAGGCCTCGCGCCTCACCGAATTGGCGAAGGAACATCCGGGCCGCGTCCTGGCCTCGGGCAGCGCCCTGTACTTCGCCGACGACGACGAACAGAAGCAGTGGATCTCCGGCGACGAGGTGCAATTGCGCGGTCGCCGCCGCAAGACCCGGCTCGCGTGGCCGAAGGCTCTCGGATGAGCCACTGCCGCCTTCGGGCCCGACCCCACTAGGCTGGGCGTCGTGACGGCCCACGCTGAACCCGGCGGCGAACCGGCGCGGCCCGCGCGGCGCAGGTTCCGCTGGTTGAAATGGGCCCTCGGCGTTGCCCTGTCGGCGTTGCTGATCGCCGAGGGCGTATACCTGTGGCCGCGCCTGCACGATTCCTGGCGCAACCTCACGGAGATCCACTGGGGCTGGGTCGCCCTGTGCGTCTGGATGCAAGCGTTGTCGATGAGCGGATTCGGCCGCATCCAGAAACGCCTGCTACGCGCGGGCGGGGTCGACGTCTCGCAGCGCGCCTCGGTATCGGTCGTCTACGGAGCCACCGCGATGTCGGTGTCGCTGCCCGCCGGCCAAGTGTTCTCCACGGCCTTCACCTATCGCCAGACCCGCCGCTGGGGTGCGAGCCCGATCGTCGCGTCCTGGCAGCTGCTGATGTCGGGCGTAGTCGCGACGAGCGGCATGCTGCTGCTCGGCGTGGGCGGCGCGCTGCTGGTCGGCAATCGCATCGGTCCGTGGAAGCTGGTTCTCACGCTGGGCGCGGTGGCGCTGCTGGTGTGGGCGGGCAAATACATCTCCGGTAACCCCGGTGCGCTGCAGGCGCTGGTGCGCCGCGGGGTGCGGCTGGTCAACCGGATCCGGCGACATCCGGCCGATGCCGGACTGGCGCACGTCGACGAGGTGCTGCGACAGCTGGAATCGGTGGATGTGCACCGGCGGGATGCCGCGTGGGTG
The DNA here is from genome assembly GCF_001612845.1 of Nocardia elegans NBRC 108235. Lineage (GTDB taxonomy): Bacteria > Actinomycetota > Actinomycetes > Mycobacteriales > Mycobacteriaceae > Nocardia > Nocardia nova. The sequence goes on from NZ_BDBF01000051.1 coordinate 5,829, forward strand.
GCGTTCTGGGCGGTCGTGCATCGGCTCGGCGATGTGGCCTGCCTGGGTGCGGCCTGCTACGCGGTCGGCGCCGATCCGCGCTGGGCGGGCCTGCTGATCGCCTTCAGTGTGGGCAAAGCGGTCGGCACCATTCCGTTCGCACCCGGTGGCATCGTCTACGTCGATGCCACCCTGATCTACAGCCTCACCGCCGCCGCGGGACTGCCGGCGGCGCAGGCGGTGGCCGCCGCCTTCGTCTACCGCATGGTGAGTTTCATTCTCGTCGCGATCATCGGCTGGATCGTCTTCGTCTTCCGCTTCCGCAATCCGCAGCTCGGTGATGCGCAGTTCGAGCAGGAATTCGAACAGCGCTCGGCCCTGCTCGCCGAACCCCGCCGCGCCGACAGCGGCGCGAACCGGCCCCTTCGGGAGGGCGACTCGCCCGGACCGGCCGAACCCGACGGCGAACCGCAGCCCTGAGCGGTCCCGGAATCCGGCTGCCGCACGGCTGTCACTACCCTGGCGACCGTGAGGAAATGGCTGCCGCTGCTGATCGATATCGTGCTGGTGATCGTGTTCTGCGCGATCGGCCGGCGCAGCCACGACGAAGCGGTGGCGGCGGGTCTGCTGCGCACGGTCTGGCCGTTCGGCGCCGGTCTGCTGATCGGCTGGGTGATTGCTCCGGCGATCGCCGGCCGCGGGCGACTGTCCGCCGCGCTCGCACGATTCGACGGATCGGCGGTGTGGCCGACCGGCGTGGTGGTGTGGTTGTCGACGCTGATCGGCGGCATGGTGCTGCGAGTGATCAGCGGTCAGGGCACCGCGGTCAGCTTCGTCATCGTCGCGGCGACCGTCCTCGCGCTCTTCCTGCTGGGCTGGCGTGCGGTGTGGATGCTCGCCGCCCGGCGCATTCGAGTCACCGGCGCATCCGTGAACTGACGCCCGCGACCGCTACTTGTTGTCGTCCGGCGTGGCGAGCGACTGCAGCATCCGCGCGGCCATCCGGGAGGTGGCATCGCCGCTGTCGATATCGTCGATGTGGATGGCGAAGGCCAGGTCGCCGGCATTGGCGAGCAGCCATCCGTCCGAGCCGGCATTCGCGGTGAAGGCGGTGACCCCGGCATAGCGGGCGACCGTCACCTCCTGCGGACTTCCGGTCGCGTCGCGCAGCATGCCGCGCAGCTTGTCGACCACATCGCCGGGCAGCGGTTCCAGCTTGGCCTCGGTGGTGCCGGGCCGGCCGATCTCGATCATCGGCGGGGCCACCGATCCCCGCGCGATCGTGGCCGCGGCGATCGCCATCCCGAACGGGCTGGCCAGAATCGGATCGTTGGTGCCCTGTTTGACCTGCTCGACGCCGCGACCGCCGATCGGCAGCCGGCCCGTGGTCTCGTCGAGTCCGGGCACCTTGAACCCGATGCCCACGCCCAGCATGGCCGCCGCCTCGGCCGCATCCTGCACCGAAACGTCCTGCGGCGCCTTCTTCTTCACGATCGAGGCAACCGCCTTGAACAGGTCCATCGCACCACCGACCGGATAGGTGGCGGTGAATGCGGGCGCGCCCTGGGCGCTGGCGTAGTTGTTCTGGGCCGCCGCGACCACCGCACCCGTCGAGGGCTGTATCGCCACGATCGATGCCGCCGTACCGACACTGACCACGGCGTCCTCGGCCGCACGCTGCAACTTCTGGTCCATCGTGGAGGCGATGTCCGGTCCCGGCGGACCCTGATATCCGGCCAGTTGGGTGACCATCCGGCCGTCGGGCTCGAACAGCTGCACACCCCAGCCGGCGTGCTGATCCCGGTTCTCCTGCCACACCTTCTGCAGCGCATCGGTCATGGGCGACCACACCCGGCGGTCGGCGACGATCAGCCTCGGCTGCTTCTCCATCACCACGCCCGGAATCGAGGCCATCCGAGGCTCGAGAATCGCGAAATCGTCCTCGCGCAGGCTCACCGCGGTGATCGGCTTGCCCTGCGAGCCCGCCAGCTGCTGCATCAGCGAGGCACCGGTGATCAGCGGCGCGACCGGCGCGATGGCATCGGCCAGGGCATTGGTGGTGCCGACCGGATCACCCGTCTTGGTGGGATCCACCTTGATGACGTTGATGGTCTGCTGGGTCAGCAACGGCTGGCCGTCGTTGTCGTTGACCTTCGGCGCCGGCGTCGCCTCGGTGCGGACGAGCTTCACCGACCGCTTGTAATCCAGTTGCGGCATGACGACGGTGGGGTCCCAGGAAATCCGCCAGCCGATAGCCAGCTTGCGGATATTGCCCTGCAGGTCGTAACTCCAGTCCTTACCCGGCCCGAAGTTCCAGGCGGCCTTCAGGTTGAACATCGCCGAATCGCCGTCGAGGCTGATGAACTGAACCAGCTTGTAATCGGGCTTACCGGGCTGGAGTCCGTCGAACATCGACTTCAGAGTGCTCTCGGCACCGGAGGGGTACGAGGTCAGTGCGGCGGCGCCGGCGGCATCGCGATCGTCCATTAGCTGGGTGAAATGCTCGACGACCGCTTCGGGTCCACTCGGCGTGCTGTGAAAATCGCACGACCCCATCACGATCGCTACGGCAGCAATTGCGGCCAGTGCCACTGCGCCCCGAACGCGAAAGCGGCGGGATCCCCACACATCCATGTCGCCCACTCTTCACTCTTGTCACTCCAGCAACAAGACCAACGGTACCCGAAGGAGTTGCCCGCGGTCCCACCTAGGCACCGACCGCATCTTCCATGCTCAGCGACCACAATAGTGCCCGATCACCGACATCCGTTGCAGCCGGTCGGCGAAATCGGCGGACGTGTTCGGAAGCTTCCCCTTTCCTCCGACAGCGAAACCCGCCGTGCCCTTATGCGGCGTAATCTTGTAATCACAGTTACACAGAACTTTCGCAGTGAGGAAACATCATGAGACACGGACACGGACGTGGATTCGGGCGGCCCGGCGGCTGGCAACAAGCGGATCTTCCGGACGCCGCCGACGCTCCGGACTGGTTCGCCGGAAGGTTGCCGAGCGAGTGGTTCAGCGGTCCGGCGACCATCGAGATCGACCGCGACGAGATCGTGGTGATCGGGGAACTGGCGCTGCCGGCACCCGAATCGAGCGAGGACGAGGAAGCCGGATCCGAACCGTCTCCCGCGACGGTGGACGGCCTGATCGCACGCTTCCGCGAATCGACCCGGCCGGCGCGCATGCAGATCGCTCAGGAGGCTCAGGCGCGCTACGGCCGCAATGTGGCGTGGGGCGTCTCGGTCAACGGGGAACGCACCCTGTTCACCCATCTCTCGGTGCCGGTGATGACGCGGCTGCGCCAGCCCGAACGCAAGGTGCTCGATACGCTCGTCGACGCCGGGGTCGCCCGCTCCCGCGCCGATGCGCTCGCCTGGACGGTGAAATTGGCCGGTAAGCACGCCGAGGAGTGGTTGGCGGAACTGCGGTCGGCGATGCGCAAGGTGGACGACCTGCGAGCCGAGGGGCCGCGCGGCCTGTGACCGGGCTAGGGTACCGGTCATGGCACCGATTCTCGTGCTCAACGGCCCGAATCTGAATATGCTCGGCACCCGCCAGCCCGAGGTCTACGGCTCGGACACCCTCGACGACGTGGTCGAGCTGTGCCGGGAGACCGCCGCCCGCTTCGATCGCGAGATCACCGCCTATCAGTCCAATTCCGAAGGGGCGCTGATCGATCGGATCCACGCCGCGCGCGGGGTGGAAGCCGGGATCGTGATCAATCCCGGCGGCCTGACCCACACCTCGGTCGCCCTGCGCGACGCCCTGGTGATTCCCGAGGTGCCGATCGTGGAGGTGCACATCTCGAATGTGCACGCACGCGAGGAATTCCGGCACCATTCCTACATTTCGCCGATCGCCACCGCGGTGATCGCCGGGATGGGGATCCGGGGATACGCGGCGGCGATCGAATTCCTCTGCACCCGTTGAACTTCCGCTCAGGCTCCGTCGCGCAGTAGCCGGTACATCGGCAGTCCGGCGCCGGCGGCGACCACCTTCTCCCACAGCTCCCGCACGGTATGCGACAGCGTGGCGTCCACACCCACCTCCGCGCTGGTCTCGACGACGTGGGCCGCACCCGCCACCATCATCCGGGCGGCGGCGTCGTCACCCCAGCCGCCGGACTTCGCGGCGGTGGCGTATTCGGCCATGAAGAAGGGGAACGCCTCGGCGGAGCGTTGCGCGAAGGGCAGGAAGCGGTCGATGTCGTGCCCGGCGCGTTCGACGACGGCCAGGGCCTGGTTGTAGCCGATCAGCCAGGGGTGGAACAGCGTGAGCAGAGCCTGGTAGAACAACTGCGCCAGCCCGTCGTCGGCGCCGAGGTACTCCGGTGCGCTGAGAGGGCGCAGCAGGTCGGCATGGGCGTCGAAGACCTCGCGCGGACCGCTGTAGAAGATGTAGGACGCCGGATGGGTGATGTTGTCGCCGGCCGACATGAACCCGCCGGACAGGAACCGCGCCCCGTGCGAGCGCACCCATCGGGCGCCCGCGCGGGTGCGCTCCGGCGAATCGGAGGACAGGTTCACGATCACCCTGTCCCGCAACCGTTCCGGAGCCCGGCCCAGGACGTCGTACATGGCGGCGTAGTCGGTGAGGCTCAGGATGATCACCTCGTTGCGCTCGAGCGCGTCGGCCACCGACTCGGCGCGCCGGGCGCCCAGTTCCGCCATGGCCTCGGCTTTGTCGGCGCTGCGATTCCAGACCGTCACCTCGGTGCCGGCGGCCAGCAGCACGCGCACGATCGCCCGGCCCATCGGGCCCAGCCCGATCACCGTGACGGAGGAACGTTCGGACATGGTGTACTCCTTGCTGTTTCGAAGTTCTTCCGATCGGCGCCGGATTCGATCGTCACCGGGATCCGCGTCCGGGGCAATAACGCACGTCGACGTGCGGTTGCTTACCTCGAAGTTCGAAAAATGGTCAGGAGGCCGAGATGGCGAACGACAGTGATGCAGAACACTCGGTATGTGGGATGTCGGTGGCCATCGATGTGGTCGGCGGCAAGTGGAAACTCCACCTGATGTGGGTTCTGGGCGAGGGCCCGCAGCGTTTCGGCCGCATTCGTGCCCTGCTGCCCGGGGTGAGCGAGAAGGTGCTCACCGAGAATCTCCGCCATCTGGAATCCCACGGCGTGGTCCGCCGGGAGGTGTTCCCCGAAATCCCTCCGCGCGTGGAATATTCGCTTACTCCCTCGGGGATCGACTTGGCCGCGGCCCTGCGCCCGCTCGAGCAGTGGGGTGAACGGCGCCGCGACGGACTGCTCGACACGGCGACGGCATGAGGGCGGGTCAGCCCAGGTAGTCGCGCGCTATCCGGGCACCGACTTCTTCGAGCAGGCGCGCGGCCTCGGCGATCGATCGAACCGGATCGGATTCGAGGTCGCTCAGCGGATAGCAGCGGGCGAAGCCCGCGGCGCGCAGTCGCTCCGGACTCAGCGCGCAGCGTCCGGCGACGGCGACCACCGGCACACCCACGGCGGCCGCCGCGACTCCGGCGGGCGCCTTCCCGCGCAACGTCTGCTCGTCCACCGCCCCCTCGCCGGTGACCACCAACTCCGCGTCCCGGACCCGACCGGCGAAATCGATCAGCTCGAGAATCACCTCGATCCCGGACCGCTGCCGCGCCCCGAGCATCGCCATGGCCCCGAATCCGGTACCACCCGCGGCGCCCGCCCCGGGATGCCCGGCCAGGTCGGCGCCGCGCTGATGCCCATCCCCCGTCCCGAAGGGATAACCGCTCGCGTCGACCAGATGCGCCCAATGCGCCAGGATCGCTTCGAGTTCGGCGCACTGCCGGAGGGAGGCACCCTTCTGCGGCGCGAAAACCGCTGCGGCGCCGTCCGGTCCGAGCAGCGGGTTGTCGACGTCACCGGCGAGTACGAAGGCCGCATCCCGAACGGCCGGGTGCAGATCGGAGTGGTCGAGGCGTCGTGCTCGCGCCAGTTCCGCTGCCCCCGAACCGATTTCGACGCCGTCCTCGTCGAGGATGTGCAGGCCGAGCGCTTGCAGCATGCCCGCGCCGCCATCGGTGGACGCGCTGCCGCCCAGTCCGAGCACGACCTCGCGAATGCCGTGGTCCAGGGCGTGGCGGATCAGCACCCCGAGCCCGTACGTGCCCGCACCCATCGGATCGGTTCGGCCGCTGGGCAATTCGACCAATCCGACCGCTGCGGCCAATTCGACCACGGCCGTATTCCCGCGCACCGCGTAGCTCGCCGAATGCGGCGCACCCGTCGGCCCGACGGTGTCGACCGGTACCCGCTCCCACCCGGCGGCGACGAAGGCGTCGACGGTACCGTCGCCGCCATCGGCCACCGGCACCTGCCGAACCTCGGCGTCCGGCGCCACGCGCGCGATTCCGGCCGCGAGCGCCGCGGCCACCTCAGGCGCCGCCAGCGACCCTTTGAACTTGTCCGGCGCCACCACTACCCGCCGCGCCATCGCAACCCCATTCCTCCGGCGAGATCGAACTCCGGTCACCGTACTGCGCCGCTCACCCGGGGGCCGACGCCCCGGCCGCCACACCGGTGACCGTGGCGTCACGGCATGGGCGCCTGATCCACGTGATCGATGTTCACCTCGCCGGTACGCAGGTACCGGACCACGGCGTCGTCGAGCGGAGCGTTACCGCGACCGAAGGTGCCGTGGTCGCCACCGTCGACGCTGATCAGATGTCCGTGCAGGGCCGTCGCCATCGCGGGCCCGCCGGGATACGCGGTCACCGCGTCGTTGCGACTCTGCAGTACCAGCGGCGCGGTGGCCAGGCCGTGGTCGGCGATCGGCGTCGGCGTGGTCACGGGATCCCAGTCGGCACAGGCCAATCCGCTGCGTACCAGATCGGCGCGGGCGTCGAGGGCGTTGCCGCCGGAGGCGACGATGGCGGCCGCCGAACCGATGGCGTCCCACCGAGCCGGCACCGCGTTCTCGTTGCAGGTGATCGCGGAGAACACCGCCTGGCCGGTCGGGTCGGTGGTCGCCACGCCCGCGATCGCGCGCATCCGCCGCAGATCGCCGGGTTGCGCATTCGCCTCGGCCATCGCCTGCGCCAGACTCGGCCAGAAGCCGCGGGCGTAGGCGGCCACGGTGGTCGCCGATACCAACGGCACCTGGGCCGACATGCCGCCGGAGGTCAACGCGCGCACCAGATTCTGGGCCTTGCCCATCTCCTCCGCGCCGGCGTTCACGCCCGCGCGTGCCACGGCCGGCAGCGGTGCGGGCAGCTCGCGCGGCAGGTCGGCCGCCGACACCGGGGGCGGGGTCAGGTTGGCGTACCAGCCGCCGCCCTGTGCCGACACCAGCCGCACCCAGGTCTCGTACACCCGCAGCGCCGAATCGCCGAGGTGATAGACGTTGTCGTGCTGGGCGATCCAGCCGAACAGGTCGTCGAGCCGCTGTTTCCCCGCGAGCTGCTGCTGTGCGAACTGTTCGGTCCACACCCACTGCGGGTCGACATTCGAGTCCAGCACCATCCGGTCGACATGCTGCGGGAACAGCGACGCGTAGACCGCGCCCAGATAGGTCCCGTAGGAGATGCCGAGGAAGTCGATGCGCTCCAGCCCCAGCGCCGCGCGCACCGCATCCATATCGCGGGCCGTGGTCTCGGTGGTGATGGTCCGCAGGTAGCCGGGCTGGGCGGCGTCACATGCCTTGCGCAGTGACTCGCGCTCGCGGTCGCCGTCCTGCGCGATCTCGGCCCCGCAGGTCAGCGGGGTCGACCAGCGCAGTCCGCGCGGCTGTACGGCCACCAGGTCGTAGTGCTCGACCAGGTCCTTCGGCAGTTGGGCCAGCCGGACGCCCCAGTAGTCGAGGGCGTCCGCACCGGGCCCGCCCGGATTGGCGAAGAGAGTGCCGTAGCGCTGCCCGCTCGCGCGAATTCGGCTGACGGTCACCTCGATTTGCGAACCGTCCGGTGCGGCGTAGTCCCTCGGCACCGAGATCGACGCGCAGCGCGTCGGCCGCCCGTCGCCGACGGAGCCGGCCGGGCACGTCCCGAAATCCGGCTCGGCATGGGCGGTCGCCGGCGCCAGCGCGGCGAGCACCGCCGTCAGTACCGCGACGGTGGCCGATCGCGCCGCCACAGGTAGTCCCCGTCGTCCCATCCGCGCCGTCTCCCCGTCCGGCCGGTCGACGGCCGTCGTCGCATCGAGCATCCGACCGCTCGAGCCCCTGCATTGTCGCCAGCCGCGCCGGGTGCGACAACTCGAACCACGCCCGACACGGGGAAGGATGTCGGCGTAGCCGCGCACAGTCGGCGATCGACACGCTCTAGGCTCAGCGAATGACGCAGGGTGCGCAGCAGAACATCGAAATTCGAGACAACTCACGGCTCGACCGATTCGAACTGTATGTCGACGGACAGCACGCCGGGGTGGCCGCCTATCAGGACACCGCCTCCGAGCGAGCCTTCGTGCACACCGAGATCTATCCGCAGTTCGAGGGCCAGGGCTACGGCCGTCTGCTGGTGCAGGGTGCGCTCGACCGGACCGTGGAGCAGGGCTTCGGCATCCTGCCGCTGTGCGCGATGGTGCATCACTTCGTCGAATCCCGGCCGCGCTATCTGGCGACGGTGCCGCAATGGGCGCGGGAACGATTCGGCCTGCCGCAGTAGCCGGCGGCGCATCGGGATGGCCGCGTCGGAGCCCAACCGCGAATCACGCACCACTAAACACAGCGCGCGCCCCGCGACGGTGCGATGATGACTAGCGTGGCACGCGCAGAGGAACACGGCGACCGCCCGAGACGTGAATCCCGGTACGAGGAACAGGCGGTGCGGCCCGGCACCTTGCTGGTCTCGGCAACGGAGCTGGTCGAGCCCACTTTCCGGCGCACCGTGATCTACATCGTCGAACACAACGATGCGGGCAGTCTCGGTGTCGTCCTGAACCGCCCGAGCGAAACCGCGGTGCAGGACGTGCTACCACGCTGGGCCGATCTCGCGGCCGGGCCCCGCACGCTGTACGTGGGCGGGCCGGTGAAGCGCGATTCGGCATTGTGTCTGACCACGGTCCGCGTCGGTGCCTCGATCGAGGGCATCCGCGGGCTGCGCCGCGTGGACGGTCGCGTGGCGCTGCTCGATCTGGACTCCGACCCCGATTCGATCGCACCGCTGGTCGAGGGCATCCGCATCTTCGCCGGCTATGCCGGATGGACCTTCGGTCAGCTGGAGGGCGAACTGGAACGCGGGGACTGGATCGTGTTGTCGGCGTTGCCGTCGGATCCGTTGGCGGGACGCACCGATCTGTGGGCGCACGTGTTGCGCCGGCAGCCGCTGCCGCTGTCGCTACTGGCGACACACCCCATCGAACTAGAACGCAATTGATTACGTATTCACGGAGTGTGGTCCCCCAACGCTCGCCTCGACCGAGGCGGCGGATACGCCCGGTCGGCACCCATGTCTGACCCCGCGATCCCCCCCGTCGACGCGGCGCCCTCCCGGGCGCATTTGCTGCGGGTGCTCTACGACGAACACGCACCGACGCTGTGGCGGTACACCTACAGCCTGGTCGGCGATGCCGGACGGGCCGAGGACATCGTGCAGGAGACGTTGTTGCGGGCCTGGCAGCGTCCGCAGGTCCTCGACCAGTCGACGGCCTCGGCGCGGGCGTGGTTGTTCACCGTGGCCAGGCATCTCGCGGTCGACGAATTCCGCAGTGCGCGGCATCGGCGCGAGTACGGCACCGACACGCCGCCCGAACAGGCGGCTCCGGACGAGGCGGAACGCGCAGTGGACAGTTGGGTGATCACCGACGCGCTGGCTCGGCTCAGCTCCGATCATCGCGAGGTGATCGTGCGGGCCTACTATCGCGGACTGTCGACACACCAGATAGCGAACGAATTGGCGATCCCCGAGGGCACCGTCAAATCCCGGATGCACTACGGGATGCGAGCGTTGCGTTCGGCCCTACAGGAGATGGGGGTGACGAAATGACATCGGCCGACACCGCGTCACACGACGACTATGCGACCTGGGATGCACCGTATGTGCTCGGCGCCCTCGCTCCCGACCAGCGGCTCGAATACGAGGCGCATCTGTCCGAATGCGCCGAATGCAGGCTCGCCATCGCGGACCTGTCGGGCTTGCCGGGACTGCTCAGCCACATTCCCGGTGACGTCGCTCTCTCGCTGATCGACGACGGGTCCGCCGCGGACCACGCCGGCAGTTTCGGCGACGCCGGGTTCGACGCCCTGCTGAACCGGGTGCGCGCGAGCGAAGCCACCACCGACGGCGGCGGGATACTGCCTTTCGAAGCTCATGGCACCGGCCCGGCCACCGAGACGGGCACGACCGAACCCGACGCGGGCACTTCGGCGGCCCGCGAAACCCCCGCCGAAACCCGGCGCACCGAGCCGGAGCAGCCCCCCGCCTCGCTGGCAGCGGCGCGCGAGCGCAAGCGTAGCCGCAGCGGTCCGTGGCTCGCCCTGGCCGGTGCGGTGGCCGCCGCCGCGGCCGCGGTCGCCATCACCATCCCGATCACCGTCGCGCACACCCAGCACAACAATCCCCCCACCGCCGAGCAGGTGGTCACGGAGCGGCAGATGGATCAGGTGATTCCGTCTCCGATCACCGCGAACTTCACTCTCACACAGCTGAATTCCGGTACACGGGTGAACATGTCGTGCAACTACGCGCCGTCGGATACCGATTACACCTGGGACGGCGCGCTGTGGGTGGTGCACACCGACGGCACGCAGTCGATGGTGGCGCAGTGGTCGGCTCATCCCGGCCAGACGGTGACCGCGGACGGCATCACCTCGGCCCCGGCGGACAAGATCCGATCGGTCGAAATACGTTCGAGCACAACCAACCAGGTGTTCCTGCGCGGAACGGTGTGAGCGGCCGCCGTCAGCCGATCCGCCGGGAATCGATATCACCGTCCACCGCGATTTCGCCGGCGATATCGGATTTCCACCGGCGCGCGGCGGCGAATTCCATTACCCGCCTGCGGTATCCGATCAGCTGGCCGTCTATCTGTCCGAAGAGGAGTCGCAAAGCTTCAAGGCGGGCAAGGTTGTCTACAACTGTCTGCTCGCCGATCTATATCCCGGTGGCAGGCAGCCGGTCAAAGGCAGTTTCGACAACGGCTGGCCCGCCGAGATCCAGCAGCGTGTGCTGTCGAACTGGCACAAGTACGGGTACCGCTGATCTCACGAGAGATTGCGCGAGCCGCGGCGCGCTGTTGCGCGCCGCGGCTCGGCTTCACAGCAGGACGAGGGTGGTGCACAGGGCGGCGAGGGCGAGCGCCTGCAGGCCGACCCGGTAACCGAGGATGCTCTCCCATTTGTCCTGCAGCGCACGGGCATCGGCGGGGATGACGCCGGTCTGCGCCGCGTGCGTCTGGGCGGTGTTGATCGGCTTGGCGATTCGCGCGTAGAGGCCGAGCCAGCTCAGCAGCGCCAGCAGCGCGATCCCGGCCGCGACCGCGGCACCGGCGGCTCCCGCCACGACCGCGATGACGACGGCGAGTACGGTGCTGATCACCCCACCGGCGCCGGCGAACGGCATTCGCCGGTCGCCGTAGTAGTGCCCCCATCCGGCCGAGACGGTCATCGTCGCGTCGTCGAGTTTGCGATAGACGGGTCGGAAGATGAGGGTGGCGGCGACATCGGTGCCGTAGACGATGGCGTTGGTGAGAACGGCCAGCACGGTGAGCACCTGCGCGGATGTGGTCAGCATGGAAGACTCCTAGTCATCATCTAGCGTTGCTAGCTTCTATGGCAACAGTAGATGAGTTCGACTAGCTTGTCTAGCACTGCTAGAAAATTTACCGCCCCGCTCTGACCGGAAGCTCGGCGCACCGATCACCTGCGGCGTGCACGGGCGCCGGGCGCGGCCGAGGCACCGGCTCGGCACGACCGTCGAAGGCGTGCAGCACCGCGGCATCGGCACGCGGATCACCGACCGCGATCCGCGCACTGCCGTCGGGGTAACCCTTGGCCGCGATCCCCGCGCCCGCCAGCGTCGCGTGAGCCGCGGACCCCGGCAGGTAGAGAAAGTTGCCGCGGCTGCACGGCACGGCGAAACCCCTGTGCCGCAAAGCGGTTCGCAGCAGTTCGCGCTCGGCGGTGATATCGGCGATCCGTTCGGCGAGCTCCGCCGAGGCGGCATAGCAGGCGCGCACGGCGGCGACGGCGTAGTCGGGCATGCCGAACGGAAGTTGCAGTCGCCGCACCCGCGCGATCAGTTCCGGCGCGCCGAACGCATAGCCGATACGCAGTCCTGCCAGGCCGTACGCCTTCGAAAAGGTGCGCAACACAAGGAGGTTGGGATAGTGCGCGACGAGTTCGCAGGGGTCGATCGTTTCGGCGTCGGCCAGGAATTCCACGTAGGCCTCGTCCAGTATCACCGGAACATGCCGCGGCACACCGAACAGGAAAGCCTTCAGCTCCGCGGCGGGCGCCACGGTCCCGGTCGGATTGTGGGGGCGGCAGATCGCGACCAGTGCCGTGCGCTCGTCCACCGCCCGGGCCATCGCCGTCAGCCGCTGCCGTCCGCTCGCATCCAGGGGAACTCCCACGACGTCCAGACCCGCCATGGCGGCCATGATCGGATAGCCGTCGAAGGTCGGAGTCGCGAACACCATGCGCCGCCCCGGCCCCGAGACCGCCTGCATGATCTGCAGCACCACACCGGTCGCCCCCGCACCGACGACCACCTGATCGGGGTCGACGCCGAGGTGCGCGGCGATCACGGCCGGCAGCCGCCGGGGCAGAAATTCCGGATACCGATTGGCGCCGCGAATCGCCTCGTTCACCACCGCGAGCACCGAAGGCAGTGGCGGAAAGGGGTTTTCGCTGAGCGTCAGATCGAACCGCGGCGGCGGTATCGGCTGCGTCACCGCGGTTTCACGGGCGGACGAATCCATCACGCCGCACCCCATCGCACCGCGGCCGCGGCCGCGAAATCCCCGGCATGGGCGAAGGCCGCCAGGAGCACCACCGACCCGTTGCGCAACCGGCCGGCCCGGTTCTCGATATCCAGGGTCACCGGAATGCCGGCGGCGAACAGATTTCCGCACCGATCGAAGGAATCCGGATGCCGTTCCGCGGGCAGTTCCAGCGCATCGTGCCAGTTCCGCAGGAACAGCCGATTCGGCTGATTGGTGACGAAGGTGTCGATATCGCGGCCTTTCACCCCGATGCGGTCGCATACCGCGAGGGCGAGTTCCGGGACCAGCCGGTTGCCGCGCGCGAAGACCTTCGTCACCTTCGATTCGGTGAAACTCACGCAGCCCTGTCCTTCCCCGGGCTCCCAGTACTTGCGTTCGGAGCCGGTGGAGAAATCCATATCCCCGGCGAATTCCGGGAAGGTGCGGCATTCGATATCGAGGATCGGCGCACTGTTGTCCTTGACCAGCAATCCCACCCCGCAGCCGTCCCCCGGCACCGGCGCCTGCGCGAGCTTGCGAATCTCGGTCTGGGTGAAGACCGGACCCGCGGTGTTCTGCGTCGTCGCGATCAGGGCGGTGCGGGCGTCGGTCGTCTGCAGAATCATCCGGGCCAGCATCATCATGTGGATGAATGCCGCGCAGCCGCCGTTGTGCACGTCGAACACCCATTTCGGATTCATCCCCAGCCGCCGCGCCACCTCCGGCCCGGCGCCCATGACCGGATTGTCGGGGAGCTGGGTATGGGTGAGCAGCACGTCGATATCGGCGAGCGTGCCGGCGCCGTGCCGTTCGATCAGCGGCGCGACCGCGCGTTCGACCATATCCACGGCGGTTTCGTCGCGGCCCTTGTGATGGCGACCGTGCGGCGCGCGGAACATGACGTTCTTCGCCATCCGCTCCGAACGCGAGAATTGCGTGAAGTATTCGGTACCTACCGGCTCACCCGGCAGATAGCAGGCCACATCGACCAGACTGACCGGTGCCAGCCGCAGGGCGGGATCGGTGAAATCCATCTCGGCGTATCCTCACTTCATCCACTCGGGGGTGATCGGAAGTCCGTGCGCGGCACGGTATTCGGCGATCGCTTTCAGGTTGTCCAGCTCCAGCCGGTGTCCGGCGGAGAACATCTCCCAGAAATCGCCGACCCAGACCTTGCGGCCCGCCGGGGCCTTGTCGGGATAGGGATTCGCGTCGTAGAACGGGTGCCTGCAATTGGTCCACAGCACCACCGATCCGGGCTTGTTCAACACCACCTGGGCGTCGACGACCCGCATCAGATAGACCATCCACAGGTGTTCACCCTGATCCCACGCACAGTGGTAATCCACGGTCATCGCATCCGGATTGGCCTCGGTGCGCGTGAAGATCCGGGTGTCCTTGCCCAGCCGGTCGTAGGATTCCCACAACCCCGGGGTGGCGGTTTCGGTGAATCCGCGCAGACTGTAGGTCCACTCCTCCAAACTCTGTGTGTGCGAGAGGTATTCGTACAGTTCGCGCGGGGGTGCGGCGATATAGTCCTGCACCGGGCAGAATTGGCCGAAGATCTGGTCGTGGGGATAGACCGAGCGCAGCATATCCATGATGATCGGCGTGGTCTCCTCGCGATCGGAATTCTCGATGCGCAACAACCCGGGAATTGCGCGGTGCGGAAGATCGGGAATATCGCTGAGAGCGGGTGCGGTGCTGGTGGTCACGGATTCCTCCTCGGTGCGGACAGGAAGGGGATGAACGGCGGTATCTCGTCGGGATCGCAATCGATCGAAACGAACGAGGGCCCGGGCGTTTCCAGGCAGTACGACAGCACTGTCGCGAGCTCGGCCGGCGTCGCCGGCGAGAAGGAGGGCAGATCCGGGAACATCGCCGCCATGCCGGCTCCCAGATGTGCTTTGTGGAATCTGTTGAAGCTGTAGCGATCTCCGTAGAACAGTTGCTCCCGGGTCACGCACATGGCATGCGCGGAATTGTCGAGTACGACGAAGGTCACCGGCAGCCCGTACTGGATCGCGGTGTGAATCTCCATGCCGTGCATGTAGAAGGCGCCGTCACCGGCCACCACCACGGTGCGCCGCTCGGTCCCGTCCTCGCGGTGCCGGCGGGCGAAACAGGACCCGATGGCGGCGCCGAAGGCGTAGCCCATACCGCCCATACCGAGGGCGACGACGAAGCGGCCGTCGCGCGGCGGGCGGAGATGATGCACCACCGATGCCCCGGTATTGCCCGCGTCGGCGAAGACATCGGTATCGGAATGCAGTGTGCCGTTGAGTGTTTCGACAATGTCGCGATAGCGCAGGCCCGGTCCGTTCGCGGGCGGCACCGGCAGCGGGTCCGGCATCCGCTGGCTCCGGGGATCCACCCGGTGCACCCGGCCCGCGCCGGCACTCAGCGCCGACGTGAGTTCGCGGAGTGTGGCGGCCAGATCGGTACTGGTGGCGTGAACCGCGGGGAGGTAGGGCGGCTCACTGCCGACCGACGCCGTCGACGCGCCCAGCACCGATTCCAGTCCGGCGCGCGCGGTGACCGGCATCCGGGTGCCGACCAGCAGGCACAGGGCGCTGCCGTGCAGGGCGTCGGCCAGTTCGGTATGGCCCATACTTCCGGCGACACCGAGAAATCCTTGTTCGGTGCAGTCGTACACATCCTTGGCGTCCGGCGCGACGCCGACCCCGGCGTCGAGAACCGCTGCCAGATCACGCAGTTCGGCACGAGCATCGTCGCGGGCGACCTGGGCTCCCGCGATGATCACGACCTTGCCGACCGCCCGGGCCGCCCGCAGCCCCTCCAGGAGCCGCTCGATACCGGCGTCGTCCCGGCCGTGTACCGGACGCGGTGCGACGAACGGGCCGGCGCGAAGTTCGGCCTGCTGAACATCCTTGGGCAGCAGCAGAACCGCCGGTCCGCCCGCTCGGGCGGCCGCGACGGCGCGCGAGAGATGGTCCGGAAGCGAGGCGGGCGTCTCCACCCGTGCGCAATACAGCGCGATCGTGTCGAAAAGTTCGGCGGCGTCGAAGGTTCCGGCTCGGCCGCTGGAATCCTGGAAGGCGCCTTTACCTTCGAGGCCGGTCGGCGCCTGCCCCACCAACGCGAGCACGGGGACCCGGGAGGCGTGCGATTCCGCCAATCCGGCAACGAGATTCATCGCTCCACCACCGGAGGTCGCGCAGACGACGCCGAGACCCGCGGTGGAACGGGCATAACCGTCGGCCATGGTGGCGGCGGCGAATTCGTGTTTGGCCACCACCGCCGTGATCCGGTCCGAGGCGTCGTAGGCCGCGTCGTAGAGATCTTCGATGTTGGCGCCGTCGACGCCGAAGATGTGTCGCACTCCCATGTCCGATACGGCCCGCACCAGGTAGTCGACCAGTCGTGACGGCATCGCCGCTCCTTCCCGTATGGGTTCCGAAGCCGGCCGCGCTGCCGGAACGAACGCACTCAGCGGGGATACGAAGCACGCACCCGACCGGTTCACCGTTCTCGCGCGCCTTCGCAAAAAGACCCTCTTGTGTGTATGTATACATCTACGTATAGTTGGGCCATGCCGAACAAGACCGTATATGTCTCCGATGACGATCTCCCCCTGTTCCAGCGCGCGCAGGAGCTGGTCGGCGGCAATCTCTCGGGTGCGATCGTGACGGCACTGCGCCGATACATCGAGCTGGAGGAGGGGCGGCTGCAGGGATTCGACGAGATCGTCCTGCGCGTCGGCCACAACGGCGCCCGGCAGGTGCGATTCTCGGGAGTGCTGCTCACCGAGTCGAGCGATATGGGCGACGAGCGTTTCGAGCGCATTCGCGTATTCCGCACGCGCAAGGGCAAATTCGTGCTGCACCGGCAGCGTTCGGAATGGACCGACTACCCGACCGACACGAACTGGCTGAAGGATCTGACCAATTGGCGGCGGATGCTCGGCGTCACCGATCCGGACTGGGGCGAATTCACCATGGACATCTACGACTCACCGGCCGACCTGAAAGGCAGGGTTCCCGACAAGCTGTACAACCGCATCAGCGATCTGACCGAGCATCCGCAGATCGAGGATCTCGACATCTGATCGACCACTTCGAGCCGAATTAGCCTCGGCCGCACGACAACTCGATATCGACCCACCTTGTCCGCCGAAATCCTGCGGACACGGCTCGGTCGACGCATGCATTCATCGCAATCTTATTATGAAAGGACGACCATGAGTTCACCGGCCATATCGGTCACCGGTCTGCGGAAATCGTTCGCCGACCACGTGGTGCTGGACGGTATCGACCTCACTGTCCCGGAGGGCAGGATCTTCGCGCTGCTCGGCCCCAACGGCGCCGGCAAGACCACCACCGTCCACATCCTCGCCACCCTGACCCGGCCCGACGACGGCAACCTGCGCGTCGGGGGCCATGACCCGGTCACCGAACCCGACGCCGTCCGCACCGCCATCGGCGTGACCGGGCAGTTCTCGGCGGTCGACGAACTGCTCACCGGCCGCGAGAACCTGCTGCTGATGGCGGATCTGCACCATCTGCCCCGTGGCGAGGGCCGGCGCATCGCCGACGACCTGCTGACCCGCTTCGACCTGCTGGACGCCGCCGACAAGGTGGCCGGGAGCTACTCCGGCGGTATGACGCGCCGGCTCGACCTGGCGATGACCCTGGTCGGCGAGCCGCGCATCATCTTCCTCGACGAACCCACGGTCGGCCTCGATCCACGCAGCCGACGCGGGATGTGGGACATCATCCGCGAACTGGTCGCCGACGGCGTCACCATCTTCCTCACCACCCAGTATCTGGAG
This sequence comes from Nocardia elegans NBRC 108235, assembly GCF_001612845.1. Classification (GTDB taxonomy): domain Bacteria; phylum Actinomycetota; class Actinomycetes; order Mycobacteriales; family Mycobacteriaceae; genus Nocardia; species Nocardia nova. The sequence goes on from NZ_BDBF01000051.1 coordinate 23,471, forward strand.
GAGGCCGACCAGCTCGCGCATCGGATCGCGGTGCTCGACCACGGCCACATCGTCGCCGAAGGCACGCCCGAACAGCTGAAACGCCTTGTGCCGGGCGGACATATCCGCCTGACCTTCGGCGACGAGGAACAGCTGCGCAGCGCCGCCGAACTACTCGGCGGAACGACCACGGACTCGACCCTGGCGGTGCCCAGCGACGGCGGCGTCGCCTCGCTGCGCGACGTTCTGGACCGGCTCGGCCGCGCCCGCATCGAGCCCGAAAGCCTGTCTTTGCACACCCCCGATCTCGACGACGTCTTCCTCACCCTCACCGGCCGCACCGCACCCGAGAAGGAATCCGCACGATGACCACGCACACCCTCGCCGACTCCCGCACGATGCTGCGCCGGAACCTGGTGCACGCCAAGCGTTATCCCGGCATGACGATCAGCATGTTCATCATGCCGCTGGTGATGTTGCTGATGTTCAATTACATCTTCGGTGGCGCACTGGAGAAGGCCACCGGCGGCAGTTACATCGACTACCTGGTCCCCGGCATGATGTTGATCATTCCGGCCTATCTGGTGGTCGGGGTCGCGGTGGCCATAGCCTCGGATATGACCAAGGGCATCGTGAACCGGTTCCGGACCATGCCCATGGCACATTCCTCGATCCTCACCGGCCAGGTCGCCGGGACCGTGATCCAAGGCGTGCTGGGTGTCGGCCTGATGGTCGCAGTCGCGGCGCTGATCGGCTTCCGTCCCGACGCCACCGTCGTGGAATGGCTCGCCGCCTTCGGCCTCATCGCCCTGGTGATCTTCGGATTGGCATGGCTCGGAGTGGGTTTCGGATTGGCCGCCAAAACACCGGAGAGCGCGAGCAATACCCCGACTCCGCTGATCTTCCTCCCCTTTCTCGGCAGCGGCCTGGCTCCCACCGACACCATGCCCGCCGGTGTCCGGCAATTCGCCGAGTATCAGCCCTTCACGCCCCTGACCGAAACACTGCGCGGACTGCTCATGGGCACGGCCATCGGAGGCAACGGCATCGCGGCGGTGGCCTGGTGCGTCGGCTTCGCGGTGGTCGGCTATCTCTGGTCGCGCTCACTGTTCCGCCGCAAGACCAACTGAGCTACCACCCAGTGATTAACGGACATACCGGTCGAAACCCCGCCGTCCTCGCGTGAGAACGTAGGAACGAGGCCGATCGGGCCCGGGCCGGTGCCATCCGGCCCGGGCCGTCGGCGCAGTCGACGACCGGAAGGAGTGCGTCCATGGCCGCCCTGGACGAGAAGCTGCAGGACATCTATGCCGAGGTACTGCAGCGCAACCCCGGTGAATCGGAATTCCATCAAGCCGTGCGCGAAGTGCTAGACAGCCTCGGACCGGTCGTCGCCAAACATCCCCAGTACGTCGACGCGGCGGTGATCCGGCGGTTGTGCGAGCCCGAGCGGCAGATCATCTTCCGCGTGCCGTGGGTCGACGACAGCGGCACGGTGCAGATCAACCGCGGTTTCCGGGTCGAGTTCAACTCCGCGCTCGGCCCCTACAAAGGCGGTCTGCGGTTCCATCCGTCGGTCTATCTGGGCATCGTCAAATTCCTGGGATTCGAGCAGATCTTCAAGAACGCGCTCACCGGAATGCCGATCGGCGGCGCTAAGGGTGGTTCGGATTTCGACCCGAAGGGGCGGTCGGACGCGGAGGTGATGCGCTTCTGCCAGTCCTTCATGACCGAGCTCTACCGGCATATCGGCGAGCACACCGACGTTCCGGCCGGTGATATCGGCGTGGGCGGTCGCGAGATCGGCTATCTGTTCGGCCAGTACAAACGCATCACCAACCGCTACGAATCCGGCGTGCTCACCGGCAAGGGGCTGAGCTGGGGTGGCTCGCAGGTACGCCCTGAGGCGACCGGATACGGCACCGTCTTCTTCACCGAGCAGATCCTCGACCGGCGCGGCGACAGCTTCGAGGGCAAACGCGTGGTGATCTCCGGCTCGGGCAATGTCGCCATCTACGCCGTGGAGAAGGTGCACCAACTGGGCGGCACCGTCGTCGCCTGTTCGGACTCCTCGGGCTACATCGTCGACGACAAGGGTATCGATCTCGAACTGCTCAAGGAGATCAAGCACGACCGGCGCGGGCGCATCCACGAATATCCCGACATCGCCCGTGGCTCGGCGTATTTCGTGGATTCCGGCTCGATCTGGGCGGTGCCCTGCGATATCGCGCTGCCCTGTGCGACGCAGAACGAACTCAACGGCAGCGATGCCCGCCGGCTGATCGAGAACGGCTGCGCCATCGTGGCCGAAGGCGCCAATATGCCCTGCACCCCCGAGGCATCCCGGTTGCTGGTCGACGCGGGCGTGACCTTCGCACCGGGCAAGGCCGCCAATGCGGGCGGGGTGGCCACCAGCGCACTCGAGATGCAACAGAACGCTTCCCGCGATTCGTGGAGCTTCGAACACACCGAACAGCGCCTCGAGACGATCATGCGAGGCATCCACGACCGCTGCCTCGAGACCGCCGAAGAGTACGGGACCCCGGGCGATTACGTCGCCGGTGCGAACATCGCCGGTTTCACCCAGGTCGCCGACGCGATGCTGGCACTGGGGATCGTCTAGGACTCGGCCGGCCGGAACGCGCCGGCCGGATGCTCATTCCGGCATCATCGGTGCCATGCCCGTTCTCGGAACGTTTCGGCCCAATCCGCCGCCGTCCGTCGGTACGCGCAGCCGGGTGCTGATGCGGCTGCGGGTGGCGCGGTGGCAGTTCCTGCTCCGGCAGACGATCGTCGAACCGGGCGGTGACAGTGGTTGGCACTATCACGACGGCACGCTGTTCGTCCTGGTCACCGGCAGCACTCTCGACCATCCCGGCACCGACTGCGTCCCGGTCGCCTATCGCCCGGGGCGGATATTCCGCGAGCCCGCCGGCGCCGCCCACGCCCACGCCGCCCGCAACCGCACGCGAAAACCCTTGCGGCTCACGGTGTTCTACGTGCTCCCGGCCGGTAGTCCGCTCTCCCGCTCGATCCCCGCACCGGAGTGCGACCCGGACCGACGATAGGACGTGTGCCTGCCCGGTATCAGCTCGCGAGCTCGCGCAGCAGGCCGGGGAATTCGGTGAGATCGCGCAGGACGACATCGGCGCCGGCGGCCCGCAGCTGCGCCGCGTCGCACGGACCGCTGGTCACGCCGACCGCATACGCCGACGCCGTGCGGGCGCCGCGCATATCGCCGATGTGGTCACCGACGTACACACTCGCCTCGTGGTCGCGCAGGGCCTGGGCCTTCTGTTCGGCCCACAGGTCCCCGATCACGGCGTCGTTCGGAATGTCGAGGTGAGTGAGGTGCAATTTGGCATTGGGTTCGTATTTGCCGGTGACCACGATCACGCGGCCGCCCAGCGCCCGGACCGCCGCGGTCGCCGCGCGGGCGCCCGGCAATTCCACCGTGCCGGTGATCGCGAAATCCGGATACATCTCCCGGTACATATCGGCCACGGCCGGAACGCGGTCGGCGGGGAACCAGTTGGCCAGTTCGTGCTCCAGCGGCGGCCCGAGGCGGGTGACGACCAGATCGCTGTCGATGGGGGTGCCGGTGCGCCTCGACAGCTCCCGGTAGCAGGCGCGGATGCCGGGACGCGAGTCGATCAAGGTCATATCGAGGTCGAAGCCGACCGTGAGCGGACCTGTCATACCGGACGGCCGGACGCCGGACGGATCAATTGGCGGGCTGGCAGGCGTCGCGCAGTGAGCACGCGCCGCAGGAGTTGCCACAGCCGCCGACCTCGGCGGGCGCGAGCCCCGCGATCGCGTCGTTGGCCGCGTTGACCCCAGCGCCCAGCGTGAACAGGGCCACGACCAGTGCCACCGCGGCGGCAGCCAAGCCCACCCATACCGGCGCCACCAGCGCGATCGCACCGGCGGCGGCCAGCAGCAGACCCGCACCGACCGAGGTGGGCCCGGCGACGCGGTTGGCCACGCGATACGCCTCTTCGGTGCGGAGGGCTTCTTCGGTGTGCACACCGAAGAACCGATTGGGTGGCAGGGTGCCGGTCAGCCCGAGCACACCCGTGACAACGGCCACGGCCGCCGGCAGAAACAGGAGGAGCGCGACCACGAACACCCGGAATACGGTACTCCGGTATCAAAACCGGGCGCCCGCGGGGCTCGCCGCCGCCGCGAACGACCCGCTCACCCCTTTTTGGGTGCTGACGTGCGCACGCTCTACCCTGAGTGACGACGTTGTCCACAGACGTTCACCAGGGGAACTCGGCGACAAGAAGGCAGGACCGTGCAGGACACTCGTGCAACCGATACAGCCGGCGCATCGACCGGCCGGGGTGACGGGCCCGAAAGCAGCCTGCCCACGCTCCCCGGAACCGATGTGCCCGCGCACCGCTACAACGCGGGACTGGCCGGAGCCCTGGAGAGCAAATGGCAGCGGGTGTGGGCGGAGCGCGGCACCTTCCAGGCGCCGAATCCGGTCGGCCCGCTGGCCGGCGAGACCCCGGCGGACAAGCTGTTCATCCAGGACATGTTCCCGTATCCCTCGGGTGCGGGTCTGCACGTCGGCCATCCGCTGGGCTACATCGCCACCGATGTGTTCGCGCGCTACCACCGCATGCACGGCCGCAACGTGCTGCATGCGCTGGGTTACGACGCCTTCGGCCTGCCCGCCGAGCAGTACGCGGTACAGACCGGCGCGCATCCGCGGGTGACCACGGAATCCAATATCGCGACCATGCAGCGCCAACTGGACCGGCTGGGCCTGGGCCACGACCGGCGCCGCTCGTTCGCGACCACCGACCCCGAGTTCTACAAGTGGACGCAGTGGATCTTCCTGCGCATCTACAACGCCTGGTACGACACCTCGGCGAACAAGGCCCGCCCGATCGCGGATCTGGTGGCCGAATTCGCCGCGGGTGAGCGACCCACCCCGGACGGTCGCGCGTGGGCCGAGTTGTCGCCCGCCGAACAGGGCGAGGTGCTGGACTCGTATCGCCTGGTGTACCAATCGGATTCGATGGTCAACTGGTGCCCCGGACTGGGCACCGTGCTGGCCAACGAGGAGGTCACCGCCGACGGCCGCAGTGAGCGCGGCAACTTCCCGGTGTTCCGGAAACGCCTGCGGCAGTGGATGATGCGCATCACCGCCTACTCCGACCGCCTGGTCGACGATCTGGACCTGCTGGACTGGCCGGACAACGTGAAGGCCATGCAGCGCAACTGGATCGGACGCTCGCGTGGTGCCGAGGTCTCGTTCGCCGTGGCGCGAGCGACGGGCGCGGAGGAGGCAGCCGGCGTAACCACGGAGCGCCCCGGGAGCGCCACCGTCGATACAGCGAACATCGAGGTCTTCACCACCCGGCCCGACACGCTGTTCGGGGCGAGCTATGTGGTGCTGGCCCCGGAACACGAACTGGTGGACCGGCTGGCCGTCGCGCAGTGGCCCGCCGACGTCGACCCCCGGTGGACCTTCGACGCCGCCTCGCCGGCCGAAGCCGTTGCGGCCTACCGCAAGTCGATCGCCGCAAAGTCCGATCTGGAGCGGCAGGAGAACAAGGAGAAGACCGGCGTCTTCCTGGGCGCCTACGCCACCAACCCGGTCAACGGGGCGCAGCTGCCGATCTTCATCGCCGACTATGTGCTGTTGGGCTACGGCACCGGCGCGATCATGGCGGTACCCGGCCACGACCAGCGCGACTGGGAGTTCGCGCGGGCGTTCGGCCTGCCGATCGTGGAAGTCATTGCCGGAGGCGACATCTCGGAGTCCGCGTATTCGGGCGACGGCCTGCTGGTGAACTCCGACTACCTGAACGGGCTGGACGTCGAGACCGCCAAGGCCACCGTCGTCGAGCGCCTGGAACGCGACGGCCACGGCAAGGGCACCATCCAGTACAAACTGCGCGACTGGCTGTTCGCCCGCCAGCGTTACTGGGGCGAGCCGTTCCCGATCGTCTACGACGAGCAGGGCGCGGCGCATCCGCTGCCGGAATCCATGCTGCCGGTGGAACTTCCGGAGGTGCGCGACTTCGCGCCGGTCACCTTCGATCCGGACGACGCCGATTCCGAACCGTCGCCGCCGCTGGCCAAGGCCACCGATTGGGTGACCGTCGAACTGGATCTGGGCGACGGGGTGAAGACCTATCGCCGCGACACCAACGTGATGCCGCAGTGGGCCGGAAGCTCCTGGTACCAGCTGCGCTACACCGACCCGACCAATACGGAGGCGTTCTGCGCGCCGGAGAACGAGCGCTACTGGCTGGGCCCACGCCCGGCCGAACACGGTGCGAACGACCCCGGCGGCGTGGATCTGTACGTCGGCGGCGTGGAACACGCGGTACTGCATCTGCTGTACGCGCGGTTCTGGCAGAAGGTGCTGTTCGATCTGGGTGAGGTGTCCGGCCCGGAACCGTACCGGCGCCTGTTCAACCAGGGTTACATCCAGGCCTTCGCCTACACCGACGAGCGCGGCACCTACATACCAGCCGCCGAGGTGGTCGAGCGCGACGGCAAGTTCTTCTGGACGAACACCTCCGGCGTGGAGATCGAGGTCTTCCAGGAGTACGGCAAGATCGGCAAATCGCTGAAGAACGCCATCTCCCCCGACGAGATGTGCGATCTGTACGGCGCGGACACCTTCCGGCTGTACGAGATGTCGATGGGCCCGCTGGACACCTCGCGTCCCTGGGCGACCAAGGATGTCGTCGGCGCGCACCGCTTCCTGCAGCGGGTGTGGCGCCTGGTGGTCGACGAGGAGTCGGGGGCCGCGCGGGTCACCGACGCCGAGCCGGCCGATGCCACCCTTCGCCTGCTGCACAAGACGATCGACGGTGTCGACGCCGACTACGCCGCCCTGCGCGACAACACCGCCGGCGCGAAGCTGATCGAGCTGACCAACCATCTGACCAAGCAGTACCCGCAGGGCGCCCCGCGCACGGTGGTGGAACCGCTGGTGCTGATGCTGGCCCCGATGGCCCCGCATATCGCCGAGGAACTGTGGGAACGCCTGGGCCACACCACGGCGCTGGCGCACGGGCCCTTCCCGATCGCGGATCCGGCACTGCTGGTGGAGGATTCGGTCGAATATCCGATCCAGGTCAACGGCAAGGTCCGCAGCCGGGTCAGCGTACCGGCGGACGCCGACGCGAAGGCGGTGGAGGCGGCGGCGCTCGCCGACGAGAAGCTGCTGGAATTCCTGGCCGGCAAGACCCCGCGCAAGGTCATCGTGGTCCCCGGCAAGCTGGTCAACGTGGTCGCGTAAGTCCTTCCCGCGCTGGGCGTTTCAGCGCGGTGGCAGCAGCACGTCGTCGAGGGTGACCATCGAGAGGTGGCGCTCGCGGATGACGTCTACCAACCGGCCGTAGCAATGTGTGACGGCCGGATGGTTGGCATGACCGATGACGATCGCCTGCGGGTTGAAGTACTTCGCGGCCATCTGCATCAGAAAGTCCTCGGTGACGATCGAGGAGTCCGACAGCGAACCGAACCACAGCGTCGGCACCGTATATCCGAGGTCGGCGGCGACCCGGTCCACCGCGGCGTTGCGGTACCCGTAGGGCGGTCGGTAATAGGGCGTTCCGTCCACGCCGAAGTTGTTGTGCAGGAACGTTTTCGTGCGACGGAGCTGGTCGGCGACGGCGCCGGCGGAGATCTTGGTGAGCGCGGGATGATCCCAGGTGTGGTTGCCCAGCTGGATCTGCCCGGACTCCACCAGCGGGCGCAGCGCGTCCCGGTGCACGGTCCACGAGTCGTAGGCGGCGGTCACGAAGCACGTGAAGCGAGCGCCGGTATCGCGCGCGAAGCGGATATAGGCGCCGACCACCTCGGGGCTCGCGCCGTCGTCCACGGTGAGCGCGAGATTCGCGCCGGCGCCCGGCAGAGCGGTCATCGTGCCCGAGGGCGCCACGGTCTTCGGCCCGGTTGGCGGCGGGGGTAACAGCGGGGACGGAGGCGCCGGGGGCAGGGGTGGGGTGACCGCCGCGGCGACAGGTTTCGCCCTCTCCCCGGTCGCACTGTGGGCCGTCGTACAGCCGGTCAAGGCGACCGCCGTGCCCGCGGCGAGCAGCGTGAGCAGCTGCCGCCGATTCGGTCGCGCGTCACCCATGCCGGTGTCGCCCCTGGTAGGAGGTCATTTCTGCCCTAAGCTACCGCACCCTCGCCAGCCGGGGACCGGTCGTTCCGGCGCGTCGGCCGACAGCACCGACTCAGCGCCCGTTCAGCCCGGCCGACAGCACCGACTCAGCGGGCGATCGGGCGCAGCACGATCTCGGTCGGGTGCGCGTCGCGTGGCATCTCGACGGCGTTGCGGACGGCCCGGGCGACCGTCGCCGCGGTCAAGAACTTGTCGGGGTTGTAATCCCGCTGTTCGGAGGCGACGATCGCGCGCTGCATCTCGGTGTCGATGCGTCCCGGGTGGACGGAGGTGACACGCAGGTGCGGTTCCTCGAGCCGCAGCGCGTCACCGAACGCGCGCAGACCGAATTTGCTCGCGGCGTATACACCCCAGTCCGGATTGGCGCGCAGCCCGGCACCCGAATTGATCAGCACCACGTGGCCGCCGGCGGCGCGCAGGGCGGGCAGCAGCAGCCGGGTCAGCTCGGCGACGGCAATCAGATTGGCTTCCAGCGTATTTCGCCACAGCTCGACCGAGGAGTCGGCGATCGACCCCAGTTCGGCGACGCCCGCGTTGTGCACCAGCACATCCAGACGGCCGATCGGCGCCGTCGCCGCGGGCAGTGCGGCGTAATCGGTCAGATCAACCGGCCACGGTTCGGCATCGGGAAGTTCCGTCCGGATCTTCGCCAGCGATTCCGCCGAACGCGCGCCCAGCAGCAGTCGATGCGTCCCCGCGAGCTCCCGCGCGATCGCGGCTCCCAGTCCCCGGCTGGCGCCGGTGATCAGCGCGGTCGGTAGATCCTGCGCGGCAGTGCTTTCCGAAGGTGCGGCCATGTGCTCACCGTAAACCCCGCGCGCCTGCCGCAGCGCTACGCACCCGGGCCGGGCGGACGATCACACGGGCGGGTCCGGACAATTGCACCGCCGCGACCGGACATCTGCCGTCCATCGGTGGCGAGCCGATGCCGATGGGTGTAATCCAGACTCGAGCAACCGGTTCACAGCGGCGGGCGGGGGACGGACACCGCGCATGACACAGAACGAGGCGATGAGGGTGGACACTGCCGAACAGGTGACCGGACCGGACCATGCCCCCGCGGCGGCCGCTGTGCGGCACGCGACGCCCGGGCGCCGCGCATATCTGAAGGTGACGTCGCAGAATAGGGAAATGAACGGTCCCGGCTTCACCCCCACCCAGCTGGCTGCCCGGGCCGCCTATCTGCTCCGCGGCAACGATCTGGGGACCATGACCAGCGCGGCGCCCAAGCTCTACCCCCATATGTGGAGCTGGGACGCCGCCTTCGTCGCGGTCGGCCTGGCCCCGCTGAGTGTGGAGCGCGCTGTCGTCGAACTCGACACCCTGCTCTCCGCGCAATGGCGCAACGGGATGATCCCGCACATCGTGTTCGCCAACGGCGTGGACGGCTATTTCCCGGGACCGAGCCGGTGGGAGTGCCGTCGGCTGGCGGCGAACGCCCCCGCTGGCGTCGACACGTCGGGCATCACCCAGCCACCGGTGCACGCGATCGCGGTCCAGCGGATTCTCGACCACTCCCGGCGCCACGGCCGCACCACCCGGGCGGTCGCCGCGGAATTCCTGGATCGGCGCTGGGTCGATCTGATGCGCTGGCATCGCTGGCTGGCGCATGCCCGCGACCCCAAACAGCACGGCCGGATCACCCTGTATCACGGCTGGGAGTCCGGAATGGACAATTCGCCGCGGTGGGATCGCGCCTACGCCAATGTGGTGGTCGGCGACCTGCCGCCGTATCGGCGCGCCGATATCGACGTGGTCGACCCGGCGCAGCGTCCCACCGATCGCGAATACGACCGCTACCTGTGGCTTGTGGAGCAAATGCGTCGGTGTGGCTACGACGATTTCCAACTGGCCTCGACGATGAGCTTCGCCGTGGAGGACGTCTTCGTCACCGCCGTCTTCGCACTGGCGTGTGAGGTGCTGGCCGGAATCGGGGAGGACTACCGCATGCCGCACGCCGATGTGCGCGAGCTCTACGAGTGGGCCGACTATTTCCGCGCCGGCGTGATCGCCACCGCCGATCCGCGCTCCGGCGCCGCGCGCGACTTCGACCTGCGCACCGACGAATGGATCGGCACCGAAACGCTGGCCATGTTCGCGCCGCTGCTGTGCGGCGGCCTGCCGCGCGCCACCGAACGCAGTCTGCTGCGCCTGTTCGAGGGGCCACGCTTCTGCGGCCACCCCGATCTGCGCTACGCGCTGCCGCCCTCGACCTCGCCGGTGTCGAAGGATTTCCGCCCGCGCGAATATTGGCGCGGGCCGGTGTGGCCGGTGATGAGCTGGCTGTTCTCCTGGGTCTTCGCCCGCCGCGGCTGGGCCGAACGGTCCTTCATGCTGCGTGCGGAAGGTTTGCGGCAAGCGGGCGACGGCAGCTTCGCGGAGTACTACGACCCGTTCACCGGGGATCCGCTGGGGAGCATGCAACAGTCGTGGACGGCCGCCGCGGTCCTCGACTGGCTCGGATGAGTCACGCGTAAACACTGGTCACAAGCGCCTCGGCTGCCTACTCTCGTAGCCATGTATCGACGCACCGTGGCTCGTCCGAAAGTCCGTCGCTTCACCGCAGCCCTGCCGCTGCTCGCCGTTGCCGGCATATTCTCGGCAACCGGTATCGCCTCCGCCGGACCCACCGGGCCGGATGTGTCGTCCTGGCAGCACATCGACGGCCGTCTGATCGACTGGTTCGCGGTCCGGGCCTCCGGGCACAACTTCGCCATGGTGAAGGCCACCGAGGGGCTGAACTACGTCAATCCCTATTTCGTCCCCGACAGCCTGCTGATGCGCGCGGCCGGGGTGGCACGCGGGACCTATCACTACGCCCATCCGGATCTGCCGCCGGAACCACAGGCCGCCCTCTACGCCGCGGTCGTCCTCGGCCAGAACGGCCCGCTGGATCTGCCGCCGGTCCTCGATATGGAGAATTCCGGCGGGCTACCCCCGGCGGAGCTGATCGATTGGACCCATCGCTATCTGACCACGGTGCAGGCATTGACCGGCCGGGTGCCGATCATCTACACCTATCCCCGGTTCTGGCAGACGGCGATGGCCGATTCCGATCAGTTCCACCAGTACCCGCTGTGGATCGCCGACTATCGCGGCAACGCCCAGCCCGAGGTGCCCGGCGGCTGGCCGGCATGGACCTTCTGGCAGACCACCGATTCCGGCAGTGTGCCGGGTATCGCGGGCAATACCGACCTCAACGTCTACAGCGGAGCGCAGGGCAATTTCGCGCAGTTCGCCAATATGCCGTTCAGCGGCAGCAGTTCGGGCAGTTAGAGGATCTGGGACAGAAACTGTTGCAGGCGTGGGGTTTCCGGATCGTCGAAGAGGCGGTCCGGAGACCCCGACTCCACCACCTTGCCCTGGTCCATGAACACCACGCTGTCGGAAACCGAACGGGCGAAACCCATTTCGTGGGTCACCACGATCATCGTCATACCGCCGGCGGCCAGATCCGCCATCAACGAGAGCACACCCTTGACCAATTCCGGATCCAGGGCCGAGGTCGCCTCGTCGAACAGCATCAATTCCGGCTTCATCGCCAGTGCGCGGGCGATGGCGACACGCTGCTGCTGTCCGCCGGACAGATTCGCCGGGCGGGTATCGGCGCGCGCCGCCAATCCGACCGCCTCGAGCTGTTCCAGGGCCAGCGCCCGGGCCGCTTCCTTGCTCAGGCCGCGCAATTTCCGCGGTCCCAGGGCCACGTTCTCCGCCACCGTCTTGTGCGGAAACAGGTTGAAATGCTGAAAGACCATTCCGATGCGCTGGCGCAGCCGATCCGGATTTTCCCCCAGCACCGAAACCCCGTCGATCAGCACATCGCCGGAATCGGGTTCGTGCAGCCGGTTCAGCACCCGCAACAGGGTGGATTTTCCCGAACCGGACGGGCCGATGACCGTGGTGGTGTGCCCGGCCTCGACGTGAATGTCGACGCCGCGCAGCACCTGATTGTTGCCCAGGGTCAGATGCAGATCGACGCCGGTCAGCGAGGAACTGGTGCGCACGCCGTTGGCATCCTGGTCGCTCACGCCTCTCGCATCCTGGTCGCTCACGCTCCGCGTCCTTCCGTGATGACAGCCTGGTCGATTTCGTCGGCGGCGGCTTCGGCGCGGCCGGTGCGCAATCGGCGGTCGATGTAGTTCACCAGATGGGTGAGCGGGATGGTGAGCAGCAGATAGACCAGGCCCGCCGCGACCAGCGGTGACAGATTTCCGGTCTGCGAATTCAGGTCGCGGCCGACGGCGAACAGTTCCCGCTGGGAGGCGAGCAGGCCGAGGAAGTAGATCAGCGAGGAATCCTTGATCAGCGCGATGAACTGGTTCATCAGCGCCGGCAGCACTCGCCGCACGCCCTGGGGAATCACCACCAGCGTCATCGACTGCCGATAGCCGAATCCGATGGCCCGGGCGGCCTCCAACTGTCCCGGCTCCACCGATTGAATGCCCGAGCGGAAGATCTCGCCGATATAGGCCGAGGCCAGCAGCGCCAGCGCCACCGCGCCCAGCCAGTACGGATTGTTCCCGGTGATCCCCTTCACCACCGGGCCGATGCCCAGGCCGATCAACAGGATGATCACCACCGCCGGCAAACCGCGGAAGATGTCGGTGTAGACCCGGGCAGGCCAGCGCAACCAGCGGGTGCGAGAAATACCGGCCACCGCGAGCAGAATGCCGATGAGCGTGCCGAGCACGCCCGAAACCAGCGCCAGAATCAGCGTATTCGGCAGGCCGGTTGTGAAGAGATCGGGAAATGCCTTGCGGTACAACGACCAATCGAAGAACGTGTCCTTCAATTGTGCGAGGGTCGATTTCGGCGCGTTCTGCTGATCGCTGTGCCGATGTTCGGCCGCGATCTTCTCGAAGTCCGGAAGTTGCGGCATCGGAGCCGATTTGGAGCCCGGTTTCCAGCCCGGCGGCAGCGGCCGCGGCACCCAGTCGGAGTAGAGCTTGGCGTAGGTCCCGTCGGCGATCACCGCGTCCAGGCCGGAATTCAGTGCGTCGATCAGCGGCTGGTTGTTCTTGCGCACCGCCCAGGCGGTGAAATTGTCCAGGCTGAAGGTGTTCTGCACGATAGAGGCGGGATCACCCGGTTTGATCGCACCGGTGGCCTGCTGCGAGGGCGCGACCCAGGCGTCGATCTGCCCGGTCTTCAGATTCGCGTAGGCGGTGTTGTAGTCGGGGAATTTCACCGCGTCCAGATGCAAGGTGCCGGTGACGTATTCGTCCTGCACGGTGCCCTGTACCACGCCGATCCGCACGCCCGGTTTCAGATCCGAAAACCCCTGGATCGCACTGCCGTTGGGCACCGCGAGCGAGAAATAGCCGAAATCGTAGCCGTTGGTGAAGCCGACCTGCTGCCGCCGGGCATCGGTCGTAGTGATGCTCGACGATCCCACGTCGAACCGGCCGGTGGCGACCAGCGAGAGCAGCGAGGCGAATTCGGTGCCGGAGAACTGCACCCGGAGTCCGAGTTTCGCGCCTATCGCCTTCAGCAGTTCGTTGTCGAATCCGGTGAAGGTCCCCGACGGATCCACGCAGATACTCGGCGGCGCGTCCGAGAGCGTGCCCACGCTGAGCACCCCGGGCTGGGACAAACCGAGCTTGGTGATGTCGATCGAACTCAGCGGCGCGGTGGTCGCGGTGGTGTATCGATCGGTGCCGGCCGTCGCACCGCTCGCCAGTTTCGTCGGCGCGGGGGAGGCGGCCGACGGTCCGGGGGGTGCGCACAGGTTCGAGGCCTGCGACGAACTGCCGCCATCGGAGCTGCAGGCGACGGCGAACAGCAGCATCATCGCCGCCATCAGCGCGATCAGCGCACGCGGGCGCGAGACGGGCAAACGGGCCATAGCCGAGAACCCTAGCCGGGCCGGTAGGGCCCTGAGGGCGGCGGCGCGGGTCCACGGGCCGCCGCCCCTGCCACATCGCCCGGCGGAAATCGAATCCCACTGATTCGATCAGGCGGTGTTCGATCAGGCGGTGTTCGGTCAGGCGATACCGGTCACCGACTCCGGATTGAAGTTGTCCCGCCATGCGACGGCCTGCTCCACCACGCTCAGGTCGTAGTCGGGCCCGCCGACGCCCACGGTGAACAGGGTCGCGCCGGCCTGCACCAGCCGCTCGGCCTGTTCGGCGCCGGGCCAGGACACCGACCGCTCGATCCGGTTCGCGTCGGTGCCGACCTCGGCGCAGTGCTCGGCCAGAATCTTCGACTTCCGTTCCAGCGCTTCGATATCGGCGAAACTGTGCCAGATGTCGGCGTATTCGGCGACCAGTCGCAACGTCTTTCGCTCACCACCGCCGCCGATCAGGATCGGAATGTGGCGCGTCGGCTGCGGATTCAGTTTCGGCAGCCGGGCGTCGATGCGGGCGAGATATTCCTTCAGCAACGCCAGACGTGTTCCGGGCGTGCCGAATTCGTAGCCGTACTCGTCGTAGTCCTTCTGGAACCAGCCGGCGCCGATGCCGAGGATCAGCCGGCCGCCGGAGATGTGGTCGACAGTGCGGGCCATATCGGCGAGCAGATCGGGATTGCGATATCCGCCGCCCGTCACCAGGGCGCCGAGTTCGACTCGTTCGGTCTGCTCGGCGATCGCGCCGAGCATGGTCCAGCATTCGAAGTGAGCGCCGTCGGGATCGCCGTAGAGCGGATAGAAGTGGTCCCAGTTGAAGACGATGTCCACGCCCGCATCCTCGGCCCGGCGCACGGCATCCCGGATCAACCCGTAGTCGGGAGCATGTTGCGGCTGTAGCTGAACTCCGATGCGAACCGGTCGAGTCATCCGATGCTCCTTCGTCTCGTGAGCTGCTCTCGCGGCCGGTCAGCGGCCCTTGACGAGGCTACTCGTCTACAACACGTCCGGCTTCACTCTGAAGGACCTGCTATCCGGACAGTCCAGGACCGAATCATCGCAAGGTCGCAGGCAGCCACGGCGCCACCGCCACCGCCGTCCGCCTCTACACCCTCTGTCTGGAAAAGCCCCGCTAGCTAGCGTCGGGTGATAGTATGCCAAGAAGAGGGGGCTATGTGTCTGTTGAATCGAGTTCGCCTGAACAGGTTTTCGCAATGGTGCCGGACGAGGTCACCGATGCCGGCAGCTACATCCAGCAAGTTGCCGAATCACTCATCAATGGGCTGAACACCCTCGATCGCGAAGTCGCCGCCGCCCTCACCACCTGGACTGGCACCGCCGCGGAGTCCTTCGATAGCGGGTGGACCGAAACGAAAGAAGGTGCCGCCGATGTTCTCGATGCTCTCGCCGCCATGGCTGCCCTGCTCGGGGTCACCAGCAAAATCATCGCCCACCAGGACACCGCAGGCGCGTCTACCTTTCACAGCCTCGACCTACCGATCCTGAATATGTGATGACCGACTATTCCCGCGACTTCAGCTTCGACCTCGACGACCTCGACCAACTCGCCTCTCGCGCCGACGGATTCATCGGTTTCCTCACCGATAGCCTCGACGGCATCGACCAGCGCATCGCGGCCATCCAGCAAACCTGGCATGGCAAAGCCGCCGACGCCCAGCACCAGGCCTACCAGGAATGGGCCCTGGGAGCCGCCGAAGTCGTCGAGGGCCTCACCACCATGCACGCCGCCATCCGAACCGCCCGCACCGCCTACCAGGAAGCGCAGGACATCAATCTCAGGATGAGCGGCGGGTAACCCCCATGGTCACGGTCGCTCGCTCTGATTGCGCATCGCCGTCGTGGACTCGCGAAGTTTCCGCTGGACGTTCCAGGACTGCCGCAGGAATGCGATGAACCCGTCTGCAAGCTTCGTTTCCTCGGGATCCCCCTCTTGGTAGGTATAAACAGCCTCCGACCCCAGCTTGAAGAAATAGACTTTATAACCTTGGTGGTCGCCGAAGAAGAAGCGATCGTCCAAAGACAGGCCCTCGCCGGAGATGTCTACCGCCGCATCTCTGGAGTCAAGCATCTGCGGAAAGAATAAGTCAGTTCCTCTGAAAAGGGTACCGGCCTTCTTGCCCATATGTTCGAGAAAGGCATGATACTCGCCCGGAACAGAGAACCCAACGGGGGCGACCGCGTACACTTGCGCTATCTCTTCAGTGTTACATCCGATGATCGATTCCTGGGTCGCAAACCCGGATGCCATCAGCTCTCTACCGAACGATTCTATATCTTGCCTGCTAGCATCACTCACCATAGGTAACCACAACCTCTACTCCGGGATATTTCTGCTTGAATTGCTCGATAACATTGAGGCAAGAGTCGCAGGGCGGACGCTCGGTATACAGGTTGATAGTACCCTTGGCGCCCGGGCGGAGTTGTTGTGCCAGGTTATCGAGGATCTTGAACTCGGAATCAGTAGGCCGGGCGACAGACCCGTCCTCCGACTGCGGCTTGAGGATCGGGTTATCCGGCGTAGGAACGGTGCTCGTCGGCGAGTTTGTGCCACTGACCGCGTCCAGGCTAACTTCCTGGCCGTCGACCTCGCCCCGAGCGACTGCGACATTGCGCTTCTTCCCGATTGCCTCTCCGCTTGCGCCCAGGCGATCTCGGACTTTTTGGGCTTCATCTGCTCCGTTGAATGCGGGCCGACCCCGATCAGTACCATCCTTCTTATTGGGGTCTATTTCGGTCAACAATACCGGTAGTCCGGCAATGGCCGGTAATCCGCCCGTCGTCAGGACAGCGACCGTAAAGACGAAACCCTCGAGCGCTGTGAGAAATGTATTGGCGGGGCCGGCCAAAGCTCCGGCAGCCTGGTCCAGGAAGTCGTTCTCTTCTTGGCTATCGCTGGGTGTCGGTTTCTCACTCGGCTTCTTTTGCTTCGTTGGTGGCGCTTTGACCCGTACCATCGAACGCCCGATCTGGATGGAGGTGACGACCACCACCATGGCGAATTGGGTGTTCATATCCGAACGCATCGTGGTCAAAGCCGTCTTGTGGGTATCGACTGCGGTCGCGATGTCGCGGGCAGCGGCTTCGATCTCGCGGAGGCTCTGCGCGAGCGTGTGTAGGTGGTCTACGTGGTTGGGTATATCGGCTGGGGGGTTGGCTCCATAGCCGCGCTGCAGGCCCGCGGCGACCGTTAATAGTCGTCCCGTCCCGCCATATACAGGGTCTGACTCAGCGAATGTCTTCCATGCGGTTGCCGCGCTTGCGAGCTTTTCCGTGTCCCCGTCAGGGACTTCTCCGCCTGAGACGAGCGCGGTCACCTTGTTTTGCAGTTCGGTCCAGTCTGTCTCCAGTCCACGGCTTTGGGTCCCGGATGACGCGACACCGGTAACTATCCCTGAGCCGTAGGGCAGTTCCGAAGGGAAACCGCTGGGCAACGATGGCGGGTCTCCCTTGTTGGGATTGTGGTTCGCTTTATACTCCGCGCACTTCCAGTTATAGCCGGCCGCCGTCAATACGTCCCCGAAGTGTTGCAGTGCCCGCGCGAAGTTGGTCGCCACGAGCGTCACTGCGGCGGAGCGGTCGTCGTAAGCTTTGGACCATGGCTTGACCGCCTGATAGCCACCGGCCATCGCGCTGGTTTCCAAAAGTACGCTTTGCAACGAATTGTATACGGTCTGGAATTTTTCCGACAAGTCGTAGCAGTTCTTTGCCGCGCTCTCATAGGACTGCGGCGAGATTGTTCCCACCGAGTTCAGCCACCGCTCATTCTCACTACGCCTGGAACCATCGCGAAATGTGTTCCGGGCGTGCCAAACTCAGTCGACACGCGAGCCCCCTTCTGTGTATCTCGACATCAACATAGCGACAGTCGGGTACGGAACGCAACAGCGTAGGGTCGATCTGGTTTGCGCCCGTAGGGTTTCGATTGGGCCGAGTTCAACTGTTGTTCCTGAGGGGGAGTCTGTGCGAACAAATCTCAGCCCCGGATACGACGAACCACTGCTGCACATTTCCGGAGTGCTCACGGTATAGACGTTGTCGCGACTGAACCGAGCGCACTCGGCCAAGCGCGACGCGTTCGTCGTCGACTTCCCAACAGGCAGAGCAGATCGTCTCGTTGTCGCTGAACTCCTTGAACATCTGCGTCTGTTCGGCGACCAGGCCGAGCATCACATCGGGCAAGGCGGGCGATCGCTTTCGATTCGCGCGTTGGCAGGATCGTTGTTGCGCTGCGCGTTCCGATAGGCCTCATCCTCGGCGACCTTCCGCGGGATTTCCTCAGCCGTCCGCGACGCCCTTCACGAACGCACCTCATTCCTCGGATGTGAACGAAAGCGTGACCTTCGCACTGCACACTGTGGCGCCGTCGTTCCGGACCAGGATATCCAGGGCGCCGGCTACGCCTACGGCGCGGGAACGATTTCCGCGCTGGCTCTCGAGTCTGGCGGACACAGAACTCGAGTTTGGTCCGCTGGGTTACTGTGGGGCGCGCACCGCCCCCCTCTACTCGGATCGTCCGGCACGTTCCTGCCGGTGAAGGGATTGATTCACCATGGCCACGGTCACCTTCGACCACGCCACCCGGCTCTACCCGGGTGGGACCAAACCCGCCGTCGACAAGCTGAATCTCGAGATCGCCGACGGCGAATTCCTGGTACTGGTCGGACCGTCCGGATGCGGCAAATCCACCTCGCTGCGCATGCTGGCCGGACTCGAGGAGGTCGACGACGGCCGCATTCTGATCGGCGAGAAGGATGTCACCGACGCCGAACCCAAACAGCGCGATATCGCGATGGTCTTCCAGAACTACGCGCTGTACCCGCATATGACGGTCGCGGAGAACATGGGTTTCGCGCTGAAGATGGCCAAGGTCGGTAAGGCCGAGCGCACGCAGCGCGTGCTGGAGGCGGCGAAACTGCTCGACCTCGAGGACTTCCTGGACCGCAAGCCCAAGGCGCTGTCCGGCGGTCAGCGTCAGCGGGTCGCGATGGGACGCGCGATCGTGCGGCAGCCGCAGGTATTCCTGATGGACGAACCGCTGTCGAATCTGGATGCGAAACTGCGCGTGCAGACCCGCACGCAGATCGCCCAGCTGCAGCGCCGGCTCGGCACCACCACGGTCTACGTCACCCACGACCAGGTGGAGGCGATGACCATGGGCGACCGGGTGGCGGTGCTCAAGGACGGACTGCTGCAGCAGTGCGCCTCACCGCGGGATCTGTATCGGGATCCGGCGAATCTGTTCGTCGCGGGCTTCATGGGCTCCCCGGCGATGAACCTGTTCACCCTGCCGGTGTCGGACGGTTCGGTGACCCTCGGCGGACATTCGATCACGCTCCCGCGCACGGTGGCCGACGCCGCGGGCGAGACCGTGGTGGTCGGCATCCGGCCGGAGCATTTCGATCCGGCCGGCGGTTCCGACGGCATCGCCATGGAGATCGATGTGGTCGAGGAGCTGGGTTCGGACGCCTACATCTACGGCCGCACCCTGGGCGAGGCCGGCGGAGATCAGACGATCGTCGCCCGCGCCGACTGGCGCAATCCGCCGCAGAAGGGCGACAAGCTGACGCTCACCAGCGATGCGGAGCACACCTATTTCTTCGACCCGGCCAGCGGTGCGCGGCTGACCTAGGATTCGAATATCGTTGCCCTCGAGCGCTTCCGGGTGCTCGAGGGCACGATCGTCACAGCCCACGCACCGGTCCGCCCGAAGACCCGTGCCGATCGTCTCATCGCTGTGCGGTCACATCGCGGGCTCCGACGCGCGCCCGGCGCCAGTCCTGGTTGACCCGGACCCGGATGTCCTCGAGCGCGACCTCGTCACCGCCGGCGCCGCGCAACTCCACCCGCACCGGTTCACCGGTGGTGTCCTCGATCCGCTCCAGCGGCGGCACTCCGCCCTGCAGATATTTGTCCCCCCACTGCCACAGCGCGAAGATCGCCGGCAGCAGATCCCGGCCCATCTCGGTGAGCACGTACTCGTTGCGGGTGCGCTTACCCTCTTCCCGATACGGCTGTTTGCGCAGCAGTCCCGCGTCGGTCAGTTTGCGCAGCGCGGCGGCCGCGGCGGCATCGGTGATACCCACCCGCGCCGCGAAACCGTCGAAGCGGGTGGTGCCGTAGATGGATTCGCGCAGAATCAGCATCGTCGAGCGTGCGCCGACGATATCCAGCGCCTTCACGATGGAACAGCCGTCCGGCTTCCACGAATTCAGATCACGCAGGGGTCCTTCCAACTTCACGGGCATGGCGACGATCATACCAACTCTGACTTGTCACAACTAATGCCAGCTCCTAGGCTGGCTTTAGAGCGACTGAGTCAGATGTCGCAACGGCGCGATACCGGAGGAATCGCCATGAGAGACGCAGTGATCGTCGAGGCCGTACGCACCCCGATCGGTAAGGGCAAAGCCACCGGAGCGCTGCACGAACTGCATCCGGTCGACCTGTTCGCCCACAGCCTGCGCGAGGTCGTGCGGCGAAGCGGGATCGATCCGGTGCTGATCGACGACGTCATCGGCGGTGTGGTCACCCAGGTCGGCGAGCAGTCGGTCAACATCACCCGCCGGGCCGCGCTCGCGGCCGGATATCCGGAATCCGTTCCGGCCACCACGGTCGACCGGCAGTGCGGTAGCAGCCAGCAGGCCATCCACTTCGCCGCGCAGGGCGTGCTGGCCGGGGCCTACGACATCGTCGTCGCCGGCGGTCTGGAGTCGATGAGCCGGGTGCCGATGGGGTCGAGCGTGGCGGGCGCCACCGATATCAACGGCGTGGCCTTCGCCGAGCGGTATCCGGACGAGCTGGTACCGCAGGGGATCAGCGCGGAACTGATCGCGGCGCGCTGGGGCATAGCGCGCGCCGCCATGGACGAATTCTCGCTCGCCAGTCACGAAAAGGCCGCCACCGCAACGAAGAACGGAACCTTCGAGGCCCAACTGGCGCCGTTGGCCGGGTTGAGCACCGACGAGGGCATTCGCGTCGGCAGCACCCTGGAAACCCTGGCCGGGCTACGGCCGGCCTACTACAGCGAGGCCTACGCCACCCGATTCCCCGAGATCGGCTGGAACGTGACCGCCGCCAATGCGAGTCAGATCAACGACGGCAGCGCGGCGGTGCTGATCATGACCAGTGAGAAGGCGGCGCAACTGGGCCTGCGGCCACTGGCCCGGCTGCACAGTTTCGCGGTCGCGGGCGACGATCCGCTGCTGATGCTCACCGCGGTGATCCCGGCGACGCGGAAGGTGTTGCAGCGCTCGGGCCTGTCGTTGGCCGATATCGACCTGTTCGAGGTCAACGAGGCCTTCGCCTCGGTGGTCCTGGCCTGGGCCGCCGATACCGGCGCGGATCTGTCCCGGGTGAACGTCAACGGCGGCGCGATCGCGCTGGGGCATCCGCTCGGCGCCTCCGGTGCGCGGCTGGCGACCACGCTGGTCCACGCACTGCACGAACGCGGGGCCCGCTTCGGACTGCAAACCATGTGCGAGGCAGGCGGTTTGGCGAACGCGACCATCTACGAGCGGCTCTGAGTCTCAGACCGACACCACGACCAGCGCCGCCGCGAAACCGAGCAGCCATGCCTCGGCCAGCAGCGGCAGGGTGAGCAGCGCGTAAGGCCAGGCCGGGCGGCGTTCCCGTAACGCCCGCAGGGTCCACCGCCCGGCCAGCAGCAGCGCACCGACCAGGGACAGGAACGCCACGGCGTAGGCCAGCGGCAGATGACTGTCCCCCGGCCGAGTGCGCTGCCGCGCCATATCCCGGTACGGCAGGCCGTACCGCCAGATCACCCACGCCACACCGCAACCGGCCAGATAGACCGCGGCACTCAGCACGGCATCGCCGCGCCGCAGCGGCGGGCGAGCCGGCCAGAACTCCATGGCTACTTATGGAAACTCCCTCCGGCCGGTGCTCGCAAGCACCACTGGTCGGCCGCCGGTCCGTCGCCGTTTCGCAGGGTTAGGCTGGCCCGGGTGAGCGATCTGGATCCGGCGGCGGCCCTGGTTTACGCGATTCCGCTGCGTACTCGCTTCCGCGGCATCACCGTCCGTGAGGGAATGCTGCTCGAAGGACCGCGCGGCTGGGGTGAGTTCTGCCCGTTCGTCGAATACGACGACCGCGAGGCCGCGAACTGGCTCGCCACCACGGTCGAGCAGATCGAGGAAGGCTGGCCGGAACCGGTCCGGGATCGCATTCCGGTCAATTGCACCGTTCCCGCGGTCGGACCCGAGCGCGCGTATTCCATCGTCGCCGAATCCGGTTGCCACACCGCGAAAGTCAAGATCGCCGATCATCCCGACTCGCTCGCCGAGGATATCGAGCGGGTGGCGGCCGTCCGCGATGCGCTGGGCCGCGACGGCGCCGTCCGGGTCGATGCCAACGCGGTCTGGGATGTCGATACCGCGGTCACCAACTTGCGTCAGATCGACCGTGCCGCACAGGGTTTGGAATACGCCGAGCAACCGTGCCGGACAATCGAGGAGCTGGCGGCGGTGCGGCGGCGGGTCGACATTCCCGTCGCCGCGGACGAATCCATCCGGCGTGCCGAGGATCCGCTGCGGGTCGCGGTGGCGGGAGCGGCCGATATCGCCGTACTGAAATGCACGCCGCTCGGCGGGGTGCGGCGGGCACTGCGGGTGGCGCAGGCGGCGGGACTGCCGTGCGTGATCTCCTCGGCACTGGAGACGAGCGTCGGACTGTCGGCCCAGCTCGCGCTGGCCGGCGCCCTGCCGGAACTCGACCACGCCTGCGGGCTGGGCACCGTCGACCTGTTCACCGGCGACGTGGTCGCGGAGTCACTACGCCCCGTCGACGGATATCTGAGCGTTCCGCGCACCCCGCCCATCCCGGATCCCGCACTGCTGGAACGCTTCCGCCATCCCGATCCGGAGCGCACGGCGTGGTGGCGAAGCCGGCTGGAGCGGGTGCTGCGGCTCCTGGATTGATCGCGGCCTCTCACGCCTCGGCGGGTGCGGGACGAGGGTTTTCCCATCCGCCCGTCTGTGATTAGCTGATCGTGTGCCATCGGCAGTTCTCACGTGCTCGAACACACGATAGGAGTTCCGCAATGCCCACTCGTGATTCTGCGTGGCCGCAGGGTACGCCCTGCTGGATCGACTGTTCGGTCGACAATCCGCAGGCTGCCCGCGACTTCTACTCCGGTTTGCTGGGGTGGGAGATCATGGACAGCCCGCCCGAGGCCGGGGGATATCTGATGGCGATGCTGAACGGTAAACCGGCCGCCGGAATCGGCCCCAAGATGGGCGAGGCGCCGATGCCCTCGGTGTGGACCACCTACCTCGCCGCCGACGACGTCGACGCGGTCGCCGAGGCCATCGGCGCGGCCGGGGGAACCGTGTTCGTCCCGCCCTTCGATGTCATGGACGTGGGCCGCATGTGCGTGGCCTCCGACCCGACCGGCGGCATCTTCGGCGTCTGGCAGGCCAAAGCCCACACCGGCGCCGGTATTTACAACGAACCCGGCTCCTATTGCTGGAACGAACTGCACACCGGCGACTACGCCACCGCACAGGAGTTCTACCGCCGCGTCTTCGGCTGGACCTTCGACGAAATCGGCGACGGTGAGAACTTCGTCTATTCCACCTTCTCCCCGCCCGGCGCGGACGTCGCCGGCGGCGTCATGGACGCCGGCAGCGCACCCGGCGACAACCCGCCCTACTGGCTCACCTGGTTCCAGGTCGCCGGGACGGACGAAAGACTCTCCCGCGCAACCGAACTCGGTGCCACGGCACTGATGGGACCGGACGACACGCCGTTCGGCCGCTCCGCCGTCGTCCAGGCTCCGCAGGGCGAGATCTTCGGCCTCATCGACCCTACGGTGCGGGCGCAGGCGCCCGGGCAGTAGCGCTCGTGTCCCGGGCCGTGCGGTACGGCCCGGGACATCGGTTCATCCCACTCGGGCGCCACAGTCGTGCAGAGTGGCGCGCAGAAGAAGGGCGGCTTCCGGGCCGATGATCCCGTCGACCAACTCGAGGTAGCGCGTACAGAATTCCGGGCCGTGCGGGGCGAGGTCGGCGCCGGGCGGCTCCAAGTGGTGGGCGATTTCGTGGAGTATGACCAGTTCGCGCAGCGCCCACGCGGTTCCGCCGGTGTGTAGGGGGACGGCAAGGACGGCGCGGCCGGTTTCGTAGTGCGCCGCGGCGGTGCCCGCGCGGGCACGCACCGCGAGCGGCATATCGGCCCGAAGCCATTGCGCGCGTACCCAATTCAATGCCAGTATCCGGTCCACATAGCTCTGGACCGACTCGACCGAGGCGAACTTCCGCTCGATCGGCAGCGTGAGCTGCGAGCCGTGCAAGTCGACCGTGCGAGCCCCGAATTCCTCGGCTCGTTCGAACATCCGCCGCACCAGACCCTCGGCATCGTAAACGCGGCTGCGCTGCGAATCTCGCTTCGTCACAACTGCGGCTCGCGGTGCGACGGGCACATCAGGACGGCGCCGCACTGCGCCGCTCTCGTGCGGCTCATGCTCCGGGCGCTTCGAGACGCCCTCGCCCGGTGGACAATTCGGGGGATAAACCCAGCCGTGCGCTTCGGCCGGCACGATCCCCGGCACGTCGCGCGGCCGGCGAGTACCCCGTGGATTCCTGCGGGCCGCGCCAGGTGCCGCGGGCGTCGGAGGTGCGGGAGTAGAAATCGGTGAGCTCGAGGTCCTTGTTGCGCAGGGCCAGCGCGGTGCCCGCGGCCGATTCCGCGGAGCCGGGATCGTCGCGCACCGCCTCGGCCTCCACATCCGCCTTCACCTGCGCGAGCCGGCGGCCGATCCGGTCGGCGAAGGCCATCTGGAAATTCAGCCGAGCCGTCACCGCTGCGACAGGGGCCTGTATGCGACGCTGCACCCTGCGACCCCAGCGCGTCTCCACCACGACCTTCTCCACGGTCGCCGATTTGTAGGCGCCGGATTTGATGTAGTGGTCCGACGCCCGCACCATCTGCACCAGCAGGCTCGTGTACAGCGCCTCGCAGGTCGCGATATCGGTGTCGAAGCCGTAGGCGTACACCTGCGTGGACGTGCGGGTCACATCGCAGCGCACATCGTTGGCCGCGGCGATCGCCACGAACAACTGCACGTAGGTGCGCAGCCCTTTCTTCCCCGCCTCGCCGATCGGGACGACCTTCTGCATCGGTGTCGGGCGGCGTTCGCGGCCGGCGATATGGGCACGGGCCACCGCCAGGTCGATCGACGAACGGGTCGCCAGGCGCTGGGCAGCCGCCATGAACGCCTCGGCCTCGTGCTCGTTGTCGGTCGACTCGGCCTGACGCAACAGCCCACCGATCCGGGTGAGCAACTTGTCCTGGGGCATCTGGGTCGACATCGAGCGCCAGGATACGAGAACGCACCGACATCCCCATACGATCGCCGGGGGAAGGCGGCAGCTCGCGTAACCACGGAGGGCGGGGGCGGACGCCGAATCCCACCCGGAGGTAGCACCCGCCCGGAGGCGGCAGCTCGCGTAACCACGGAGGGCGGGGGCGGACGCCGAATCCCACGGAGCAGCCGAACAATGTATCTTGCCTTGTGCAACCGGCGCAGTGTGCGGGCGCTCACGCCTGGCACCTGTGTTCGTTACGACCCTGGAGTATCGATGGCTTTGAACAAGGCGTCCTCGAACAAGGCGCGTAAGGTTCGCGCGCGCGCCGCGTCACGACGCTCGTCCCTCGTGTCCCGCGCCGCACTGGCCACCGCGTCGGTGGCACTGCTCACCGCCGGGTTGACGAGCGCCTGTTCGAGCGGCGACGGCAGCAACCCGACTGGCCAGAACCTGGGCGGGCGCGGTCCGATCACCTATGTCGAGGGTAAGGACACCACCGAGACGGGTGCGGTCAAGCAGCTCATCGACCGGTGGAACGCCGCCCATCCGAACGAGCAGGTGACGTTCAAAGAGCAGTCCAACGACGCGTCCCAGCAGTACGACGACCTGGCCCAGCACATGCGGGCCAAACAGTCCGACTACGACGTGATGGCGCTGGACGTGCCGTGGACCGCCGAGTTCGCGGCCAAGGGCTGGATTCAGCCGCTGAAGGACTCCTTCGCCCTCGACACCTCCACGCTGCTCTCGCCGACCGTCGCCAGCGCGACCTACCAGGGCACCCTCTACGCCGCGCCGCGCAACACCAACGGCGGCCTGCTGTACTACCGCAAGGATCTGGTACCGAATCCGCCGAAGACCTGGCCGGAACTGCTGGCCGACTGCAATATCGCGCGTGATCACGGAATCGGCTGCTACGCAGGGCAGTTCGCGCCCTACGAAGGTCTGACCGTGAACGCGGCCGAGGTGATCAACGCCTACGGCGGCTCGTTCGTCGGCCCGGACGGCAAGACCGCGACCGTGAACTCCCCGCAGTCGCGCGCCGGCCTGCAGGTGCTCACCGACGCCTACAAGAACGGCGACATCCCCAAGGAGGCCATCTCCTTCAAGGAGCCGGAGAGCCAGAACGCCTTCGCCTCGGGCAAGCTGCTGTTCCTGCGCACCTGGCCCAACTTCTACGGTGTGGCCCAGGCCGACTCCTCCGCGGTGAAGGGCAATTTCGGCGTCTCCCCGCTGCCCGGTAAGGACGGCATCGGCGCCTCCACGCTCGGTGGTTACAACGCCGCCATCAGCGCCTACTCCAAGCACAAGGCCACCGCGCTGGACTTCCTGCGCTTCCTGATCAGCGAGGATGCCCAGCGCATCGTCGCCGAGGGCGCGTTCCCGTCGGTCCGGTCGTCGATGTACGACGATCCGGCGCTGATCGCGAAGTTCCCGTATCTGCCCGCGCTGAAGGATTCGATCGCCAGCGCTGTGCCGCGCCCGGTGACCCCCTTCTACCCGGCGGTGTCGAAGGCCATCCAGGACAACGCATATGCTGCGTTGACCGGTAAGAAATCAGTCGATGACGCGATCATCGGCATGCAGAAGGGCATCGAAGCCGCCGGCTCCTGACCCTGTCCGCAGTCTGCCCCGTAGGAGAGTTGAACGTGTCGAGTCCTTCGGGTGCGACCGATCTCGCGCCACCCGACGATCTGCCGGTGAGCCCGAAACCGAAGCGCGACAGTAACTCCCGGGGCTTACGGCTCCCGCAGGGGTCGGGGCGCGCGTGGTTGTTCGTCGCACCGGTGCTGGTGGCGCTCGCGGTCGTCATCGGCTATCCGGTGGTGCGCGCGGTGTGGATGTCGTTCCAGAAGGACGCCGGGCTCGACCCCGCCACCGGCATGTTCGTCGAGGGCGGCAGCGCCGGGTTCAGCAACTACACGCACTGGCTGCTGCAGCAGTGCACCCTGCCCGGCGGCGGAACCGAGCCGTGCCCCACCGGCAACCTGGGGTCGCAGTTCTGGGCGGCCATCGGGATCACCCTGCTGTTCACGGTGATCACCGTGACGCTGGAGGCGACCATCGGCCTCGGCATGGCGACCGTGATGGGCAAGACCTTCCGCGGCCGCGCGCTGCTGCGTGCCGCGGTGCTGATCCCCTGGGCCATCCCGACCGCGGTGACCGCCCGGTTGTGGGAGTTCATGTTCCAGTACAACGGCGTGGTCAACCGGGTGCTGCACACGCACATCCTGTGGCAGACCGATCCGTGGTGGTCGCGATTCGCGGTGATCATCGCCGACGTCTGGAAGACCACCCCGTTCATGGCGTTGCTGATTCTCGCCGGACTGCAGGTGATCCCGAACGACGTGTACGAGGCGGCCAAGGTCGACGGCGCCTCGGCGTGGCAGCGCTTCACCCACATCACGCTGCCGCTGCTGAAGCCGGCGCTGCTGGTCGCGGTGCTGTTCCGGACCATGGACGCGCTGCGCCTCTACGACCTGCCGGCCATCATGATGCAGGGCAACCCGGCGACCCGGACCATTTCGATCCTCGTGGTCGATCAGGTGCGGCAGGGCTCCAACAGCGCGGCCGCGCTGTCGGTGCTCACCTTCCTGATGATTTTCGCGGTGGCATTCGTGCTGGTGAAGATACTGGGCGCCAATGCGGTGGCGACGCAGGAAGAACAGCGGAAGGCACATTGATGACCACTGCTACCTCTGGGCGCAAACCGTGGCGGTCCGCGCGGGTGTACGTCGGTGCGTTGATCGTGCTGATCTGGGGCCTGGCCCCGTTCTACTGGATGGCGGTGACCGCCTTCCGCGATCCGGACTACACCTTCGACAACACCCCGTGGCCCACCCACCTGACCTTCGAGAACTTCCGCAACGCGTTCGACACCAGCCGCGGCAACGACTTCGGGCGGGCGCTGACCAACAGCGTCGTCATCGGCGCGGCCACCACCGTGATCGCACTGCTGATCGGCATGATGGCCGCCTACGCCTTGGCGCGCATGGCCTTTCGCGGTAAGACCCTCGTGGCCGGCTTGATCCTGAGCGCCTCGATGTTCCCGGTGGTCGTCCTGGTGACGCCGCTGTTCCAGCTGTTCACCAACATCGGCTGGATCGGGCACTACCAGGCGATGATCATCCCGAACATCTCGTTCGTGCTGCCGATGACGGTCTACGTCCTGGCCTCGTTCTTCGGCGAGCTGCCCTGGGAGCTCGAGGAAGCGGCCCGGATCGACGGCGCGAGCCGGTTCCAGGCGTTCCGGCTGGTGATGCTGCCGCTGGCCGCGCCCGCGGTGTTCACCACGGCGATCCTCGCGTTCATCGCCGCGGTGAACGAGTACCTGCTGGCCAGTCTGCTCTCGGTCGACCGGACAGAACCCGTGACGGTCGCGATCGCGCGGTTCTCCGGTAACGATCCGCTGGTGCAGCCGTATGCGGCGATCATGGCGGCGGGCATCATCGTCACCGTGCCGCTGGTGATCATGGTGTTGCTGTTCCAGCGCCGCATCATCTCCGGCCTCACCGCGGGCGGCGTCAAGAGCTAGGGCAGGCGGCGGCCGATTTCGTCCCGAGCTGCCTTTCGATATCGGCGGGTGAGCCGGTGTAGTGGAGGGTTCGCAGGCCGAGTCGTGCCGCCGCTTCGCAGTTGTCGGGTCGGTCGTCGATGAACATCACACGACCCGGATCACCGACTCCGGTGGCGGCCAAGGCATTTCGGTAGGTGTCGAGGTGCGGTTTGTTCATGCCGAGCCGGGCCGAGTAGAGGGCATCGGTCATCAGGCCGCGCCAGTCGGAGGCGTCGAGCGCGTCGCCGACCGGGTGGGGCGCGTTGGACAGCAACACCATCGGCAGATCCGCCTGGCGGGCCTGGTGCAGGAGGCTGACGACGCGGTGATCGGTCCGCGTCCACAACGCGGTGTCGACGGCACGTAAGCGGGTGAGCAATGCCGGTTCGGGCCGGCGGCCGAGCACCGCGGTCCAGAAGTCCGTGTCGTCGAACTCGCCGGAATCGTAGGGTTCGCGAGCGCTCCAGAAGGCGGTCTGGAAGTGAGTGAGGTCCTCGGTGCGCCATCCGGCGAGTTCGGCGAGACCGCTCCACATGGGAGTGGTCGGCTGCAGGCCGATGACGCCGTTGTAGTCGAAGATGACCGCGTCGAGGTCCGTGGATGAGTGAGACAGAGCGCTTACCACTGGTTCTCCAATGCTCGATGAGACAGAGCGGCCACGCCCGCGGCGAGCAAGGCGGGCAGCACGAGGGCGACGGGCAGGGTCGTGACGGTGGCCACGGCCCCGATGAGGGCCGGTCCCGCGAGTAGTCCGAGATATCCGGCGACGGCCACGGCGGCGACGGCGCGCGGACCTCCCGTGCCGGCCGTGCTGAACAGGGAAGGAATCGTGACGGCTAGGCCGAGGCCGAAGACGGCCCAGCCGGCCAACGCGAAGGGCACATCGTTGACCGACACACCGGTGAGAAGTCCGGCCGACGCCAGAATCGCGCCTGCCCGAACGACTTTCGGCGCTCCGAAGCGAGCGGTGAGCCGATCGCCGACGAGACGTCCGGCCGCCATCGCGGCGCTGTACGCGGCGTATGCGCCGGCGCCGACCGCGGCCGAGGCGTGCAGGCCGGTCAGGTGGACCGCCGACCAATCGGCCGCCGCGCCCTCGCCGAGCAGACACGCCGCGGCCAGTCCGCCCAGCAACCAGATCCGGGACCGCGACAGTCCGGGCGCACGCTCACCAACCACTGCCCCCGGGTAGGCAACCGGCGAGCCGACACAGCGCGTGGCGGGCGCCGCGGCGATCGTCGCGAGGACGACCGCGGCCGCGGTGAGACCGAAGACGTAAGTGTGCGAAATATGCGCGGCGACAACGGCTATCACCGCTCCGCCCAGCGCGCCGAGGCTGTAGGCCGCGTGCAGGCCGGACATGATCGGCCGGCCGTAGGCGTTCTGGCAGCGTACTGCGGCGGCATTCGCCGCGACGTCGAGTACCCCGTGCGCGGCGCCGAAGCACAGCGCCGCGGCGACGAGCGCGATCGGCATCCGGCAGCTGCCGACCAGCGCGAGACACAGGGCCAGACCGACTCCGCCGACGGTCAACAGCTGGGGCAATCGAGCAGGCCGGGCGAGGCGACCGCCGACCTGGAGGCCGGCGACCATGCCGACCGCGGCGGCGAGCAGGACCCCGGCCAGCCCGGCGGTGCCGAGTCCGGCGGATTCCTGGACCGCGGGGATCCGCGTTCCCCAGACGGCCATCACCACGCCGAGACCGGCGAAGTAACCCGTCAGCAGGCCACGGCTCCGGACGACGTCGTCGGGTATGTCGAGTACGCGATTCGGAGGCATCGCGATGGTGCGTGTCATGAAGGCTCCATCAGTGCCGCCACCGATTTCGGGGTCGACGACGACCCGCGCGATCGGCGGTGGACGGATATGACGATTCCCGCCTCGTGCCAGGGCAGAGGCACACGGACGGCGGGAGAAAGACGTTCGGCGAGTGAGAGATCGAATGCGATGCGCGACGTTGCACGTGGGCAAAACGGAAGCTACCAGGCAGTTTGTCGAGCTACCATTCGGAACGACCGCTCGTGCCTCACTTCACAAAATCCATGTCGGATGTCTAATTCATCCGTTTCGGTCCGGGCAACCGGGCGGTCGACACGGCGTCGGATATCCGTTGCGTTCCGCCTCTGCTTCATGGCGGTGAGTCCGGTTGCCG
This sequence comes from Nocardia elegans NBRC 108235, assembly GCF_001612845.1. Classification (GTDB taxonomy): domain Bacteria; phylum Actinomycetota; class Actinomycetes; order Mycobacteriales; family Mycobacteriaceae; genus Nocardia; species Nocardia nova. The sequence goes on from NZ_BDBF01000051.1 coordinate 54,509, forward strand.
ACGTGGTTATTCGGCTCACACCGATGCGCCGTCGGCCGGTCGTGACCGGTTTTCGAATGAGATCACGATTTACTGGGTATTAGCTGTTCTGGTTGACGACCGACCGGCCCCGTAGGCTGGACGGGATCGTTGTTTCTCGCTGGTTCGCCGACGCTCCGGGAGGAGATGATCGTGAGCTCGACCCGCAAACCGCGGCGCGGCCGCCCGGAAACGGCGCCTTATGCCTCGATTGCCGGGTGGAAGCAGCTCGACGGTGTGTCCCGGCCGAACACCGGGAGGCCCCGCCGCCGCGAGAAACCGGCCGGCGCCCGCGAACGCCCGCCGCGCACACGCGGTCAGCGGATTCGGCGTCTGCTGCTGGCCCTGTTCCTGATCTTCGTCGCGATTCCGTCGTTGCTGTTGGTGCTCGCGTACTGGAGCGCCGAGATACCCGATCCGAGTGCCGTGCAGACCAATCAGATAGCCACCGTCACCGCCGCCGACGGAACGACCGTCCTGGCGAAAATCATTCCCCCCGAAGGCAATCGCACGCCGGTGCCGCTGTCGGAGGTGCCGCAGACCATGCGCGACGCCATGCTTTCGGCCGAGGATCGCGACTTCTACCGCAATCCCGGATTCTCGGCGCCGGCCTTCCTGCGCGCGGCGCGCGACAATCTGCTCGGCCGCGACGACGCGGGCGGTGGATCCACCATCACCCAGCAGTACGTCAAGAACGCCTTCCTCAGCTCGGAGCGCACCCTGTCGCGCAAGATGCGGGAGCTGGTGATCTCGGCGAAGATGGCGCGGCAGTGGAGTAAGGACGACATTCTCGCGGCATATCTCAACACCATCTACTACGGCCGGGATGCCTACGGGATCGCGGCGGCCGCGCGCGCGTACTTCGACAAACCGGTCTCGCAGCTGACCCTTGCCGAGGGCGCGGTCCTGGCCGCAGTGGTGCGCACGCCGTCGATCCTGGACCCCGAGACGCACCTCGAACAGCTGAAAGCCCGGTGGAACTACGTGCTCGACGGCATGGTCGGGATGGGCGTGCTGCCACTCGGCGAACGCGACAAGGTGCGATTCCCGACGATCGCGCCCGCACCCAAACCCGACGACGACGCCGCCCGCGGCCCCGCCGGGCTGATCCGCACCCAGGTGCTGAAGGAGTTGCGCGCGGCGGGGATCAGCGATCAGGAGATCAACACCGGCGCGTTGCAGATCACGACGACCATCGACGCCAAAGCGCAGCAGGCCGCGCTGGACGCGGTGCACCGCACCCTCGACGGCCAGCCGCCGCAGCTGCGCAGTGCGGTGGTGTCGATCGATCCGCGTTCGGGTGCGATCCGGGCCTACTACGGCGGCGAAGACGGAGTCGGCTACGACTTCGCCCAGGCTCCCCTGCAGACCGGGTCCTCCTTCAAGACCTTCGCCGTGCTGGCGGCGCTGCAGCAGGGCTTCACGCTGACGTCCCAGCTGGACAGTTCGCCGGTCGTGGTGAACGGGGTGCGGGTGACCAACGTCGAGGGAGAATCCTGCGGAACCTGCAGTCTCGCCGAGGCCTACAAGCGTTCGCTGAACACCAGTTTCATCCGGCTCACCCAAGCCATCGGGCCCCGGGCGGTGGCCGATGCCGCCCACCAGGCCGGTATCCCCCAGCAGATCCCGGGCGTACCGGGCACCTCACTGTCGGAACCCGACGGGCAGCCGGCGCCGACGGTCGTCCTCGGCGTGTACTCGGTGCGGCCCATCGATATGGCCTCGGCCTATGCCACCATCGCGGCGTCGGGCAGCTATCACCAGCCGTACTTCGTGCAGCGAGTGGTGGCCGGTGACGGCCGGGTACTGCTCGATCGTGGGGTGCCCGGGGGCGGGCAGCTGCCGCCGCCGCAGCAGCGCTTCCCGCGCGGGATCACCGATACGGCCACCAAGGCGATGCAGCCCATTCCCGCGTATTCGAACGGCCACACACTGGCGGGGCGTCCGTCGGCGGCCAAGACCGGGACGACGCAGCTCGGAGACACCGGCGAGAACAAGGACGCCTGGATGATCGGTTTCACCCCGTCGCTGTCCACCGCGGTGTGGGTGGGTACCGATCAGCCGGAGCCGATCCGCACGGCGGGCGGCGGCATGATCTACGGCTCCGGGCTGCCGTCCGACATCTGGAAGCGCACCATGGACGGCGCACTCGCCGGCACTCCGGTCGAGCAGTTCGCGAATCCCGATCCGAGCGCCGCGGCCGGGCCGTTCGCGGCGCCCCCGCCACCGAATTCGGCGGGGCCGTTCACGGAGCCGGAGCCCCAGACCGCGGCGCCGCGGCCCACCGGGAACGCGCCGTTCGACGTCCTGCAACCGCCGTCGCAGTCGGAGCGGCAGCCACCGCCGGTGATCGTCATTCCGCCCGCTCCGCCGCCACCGCCGCCACCCCCGCCGCCGCGGCAGGTGGAGATCTTTCCGGGGCTGACCGTCCCGGTTCCGGGATGACGGTCCGATCCGGCACGCTGTGATGAAACGAATTGGAGTAATCCGGCCATCACCCAGCACACGCCGATAGGGTGGAACGGGGTTGAACACGAGACATTAGGGGCGACACGGGTGGATTTCGAAGTGGTGGAGCGCCACGAGACACTGGTGGCGGGCACGGTGCTACGCAGCCCGGCGCTGGCGGTCGAGGGACCGCGCCGGCAGAAGGTGGAAGAGGCGTGGAAGCGAACTCTGGCGCGCCGGTTACCCGGCCCGCCGGCGACCGCATATGTCGACCACGCGCCCGAGATCGGTTCCTATCTGACCCATATCGTCGGCTACCGGTGCGAGAGCCTCGACGATCTGCAGCCCGGTGATGTGCTGGCCCGCGTCCCCGCGGCGAAGTTCGCGCGCTTCCTGCGCACCGGCGACAACCTGGGCGACACCATCGTCTCGATCTGGCGCGCGGTCTGGGATCTGGAAGCGGCCGGCGCGCTGGTGCGGGCCTACACCGGCGATTTCGAGCACTATCCGGAGGCGCGCACGGTCGAGGTGTTCGTCGCCCTGCAGAGCGATCCGCTGACCGACGCGTTGAACAACGGTGTGGCCCAAGCCGATTCCGGCGAGAACAGGTAGGGACTCGTGGACTTCGAAATCGTCACCCTGGAACCGAGCCTCGTCGGCGGTCTCACCGTCCCGCTGGCCGGGCGCGAGGTGACCGCACGAGATCTGGATCTGGTGAACTTCACCTGGGACCGCTATCTGTCGCGGGAGAAGAACGTCCCGCGCGTCGCGGCCTACATCGGCCAGGACGACCACGCCGTCGCGGTCCTCGGCTACGAACTCGGCGGACTCGACGAACTCGACACCGGCGACGTGATCACCCGCATTCCCGCGGGTCGCTACGCCAAATTCGTCGTCTCCGACAAGCCCTACGACCTGCTCCGCACCGCCTGGGCCGAGGTCGCCAAGGCCGAAAGCGCCGGCACGATCACCCGCTCCCACACCGCGGAGATCGAACGCTACACCGGCCCCACCTCGGTCGAGGTGTACGTGTCACTCGACTGAGCGCCGAACGGAAGAGAACGAAATCAGGCTGGGCCCCTGCGGAAAATCGCGGGGGCCCAGCCTGATTCGAAGTCCGGTGCGACAGGCGACATCCGCGCCCACACCAACCCCGCACGGGCCGACCTCGAGGAGGCCCCGTTCGCGGCCGGCTCGCCGAGCGAAGCGAGGCCATCAGACACCGCGCCGCGAACACGCCGAGCGAAGCGAGGCCGAACTACTCAGCGCCGATGATGAACGCTTCCAGCTGGGTGCGCGCGACGTCGTCGGCGAGCTGCTTCGGCGGGGACTTCATCAGGTAGGCCGACGCCGGGATGACGGGTCCGCCGATGCCGCGGTCCTTGGCGATCTTGGCGGCGCGCACGGCGTCGATGATGATGCCGGCCGAGTTCGGCGAGTCCCACACCTCGAGCTTGTACTCCAGGTTCAGCGGCACGTCACCGAAGGCGCGGCCCTCGAGGCGCACGTAGGCCCACTTGCGGTCGTCGAGCCAGCCGACGTGGTCGGACGGGCCGATGTGCACGTCGTTGGCGCCCAGCTCCCTCTTCAGGTTGCTGGTGACCGCCTGGGTCTTGGAGATCTTCTTCGACTCCAGGCGCTCGCGCTCGAGCATGTTCTTGAAGTCCATGTTGCCGCCGACGTTGAGCTGCATGGTGCGGTCCAGCTGCACGCCGCGGTCCTCGAACAGCTTGGCCATCACGCGGTGGGTGATGGTCGCGCCGACCTGAGACTTGATGTCGTCACCGACGATCGGCACGCCGGCATCGACGAACTTCTGCGCCCAGGCCGGGTCGGAGGCGATGAAGACGGGCAGCGCGTTCACGAATGCGACGTTGGCGTCGATGGCACACTGCGCGTAGAACTTGTCGGCATCTTCCGAACCGACAGGCAGGTACGAAACCAGCACGTCGACCTCGGCATCCTTCAGCGCCTGCACGACGTCGACCGGCTCGGCCTCGGAGAGCTCGATGGTCTGCGCGTAGTACTTGCCGATGCCGTCGAGAGTCGGGCCCCGCTGGACGGTGACGCCGGTCGGCGGCACGTCGGAGATCTTGATGGTGTTGTTCTCGCTGGCGAAGATCGCATCGGACAGGTCGAATCCGACCTTCTTCGCGTCGACGTCGAATGCGGCGACGAACTTCACATCGCGCACGTGGTACTGGCCGAACTTGACGTGCATGAGGCCGGGCACAGTCGAGTTCTCGTCTGCGTCCTTGTAGTACTGCACGCCCTGGACCAGCGAGGAGGCGCAGTTGCCCACGCCGACGATGGCCACGCGAATCTCATTGGCAGCCGGGTTGACATCACTCATGGCCGACATTTCCCTCTTTCTGTGGTGCCGCCTTCATTGATTGCTCCGCTGCAATCAACTCGTTGAGCCAGCGCACTTCGCGCTCGCTTGATTCGAGACCGAGTTGATGGAGCTGGCGGGTGTAGCGATCCAGTGTTCCGCTGGCGCGTTTGATCGCCTCCCGCAGTCCTTCTCGGCGCTCCTCGACCTGCCGTCGTCTGCCCTCGAGGATCCGCATCCGCGCCTCGGCGGGGGTGCGGCTGAAGAAGGCGAGATGAACGCCGAAGCCGTCATCGGTGTAGTTCTGCGGGCCGGTATCGGCGAGCAGTTCACCGAACCGCTCTCGACCCGATTCGGTCAGTTGGTAGACCCGGCGGGCCCGGCGGGTGACCGCGCCGGCCGGACTCTCCTCGGCGATCAGACCGTCGGTCTGCATGCGCCGCAGCGTCGGGTACAGCGACCCGTAGGAGAAGGCCCGGAACGGTCCCAACAGGCCCGTCAACCGTTTGCGCAGCTCGTAGCCGTGCATGGGTGACTCCAGGAGCAGCCCGAGAATCGCGAGTTCGAGCACGGGCCTCACCTCCTGACTGTATTGAACAGACCTAACCGATGGATGCGATTACAAACTATATCGGACCGATATAGTGAGTGGAAAGGAACGTGTGGCTTCTCTCGGTGGCATGCCGTGCCCCCGCCGACGCAAGTACTCTGGGACCCGTGCGAATTCAGCGGCAGGTGGTCGACTATGCGCTCCGGCGCAGGTCGCTGCTGGCCGATGTCTATGCGGGCCGTGTGGACGTCGCCGAGGTATGTGATGCGAATCCGTACCTGCTGCGTGCGGCGAAATTCCACGGGCGGGGGAGCGAGGTCACCTGTCCGATCTGCCGAAAAGAGCAGCTCACGCTCGTTTCGTGGGTCTACGGCGACGGATTGGGACCGATCGCGGGTTCGGCCCGAACCCCCGAGGAACTGGTGCGGCTGGCCGAGACTCGGGAAGAGTTCTCGGTGCACGTGGTCGAGGTGTGCCGGACCTGCAGTTGGAATCATCTGGTGCAGTCGTATGTGCTGGGGCACACCCCGGCACCGCGGCGCCGTCGTGGTGGCGGCGCTCGTCGGACTGCCGCCGAATGACGGGCACACTCGACTGATATGTGGAGCGGTTCCCATACCGGCCGACGACGGCCGCGCACGCCCGCACCGAGTTATCCGGACCGTATCGAGTTATGGAGATCCAGGCTGTGACTTCGCCTTACGACGATGGACCGAACGGCGGTCGGCCCCCGCGCGGCCCGCAATCCGGACCCGGTGGTCAACCACCGCGTCCGGCAGGCGGCAACCCGCCCGGCGCCCGGCCGCTA